>CAVTQD010000029.1:0-235943 GCA_963736745.1 uncultured Verrucomicrobiae bacterium
GTAGACGCAGGCGGACGCTTAATACTGCCCCGCGATCCCTGCCTCCGTAGTATTCCCAGTCTCGCGCCGCATGCAATCAGCTTTCTTTCTGGCCGGCGAGCAGCTGTTCGGCGAACAATTCTAAGTGGTTTTGGCTTCCATCCCGTAACAGTTCAAGCAGAGCGAGCATTCTCCCAATTTGAAATCAGGGTCTGCCCCTAAGCAGGGAGAGTGCAAAGTCCGCCACGGATCCAAAATACCCTGAGGCGCCGGGACAGCTTTGACGGAAATGCCTAAGGGTTTCACCGAGCCATCTGCCATGGTGACCACCGATTTTCAATCGGATGCAACCCTTTAGGTTTAACTCGTGATAATTCAACAAGATTTCAATCAATCGGCGGAGGCATCGGATGATCAGCTAATGAAAGCCGTTGTCAACCGTGAGGCAAATGCGCTGGAAGACATCTACAAACGATATGAAGCTCTCCTCCGCACGGTAATCTTAGGTGTCATCCGCGACGAATCAGAGGTGGATGACGTTCTTCATGATGTCTTGCTGCAGGTCTGGGAAGAAGGACATCGCTACAACCCGAATGAAGAGGGATTGCGCGGACTACTGGTAACATTGGCGCGCAGACGCGCGTTCGATCGATTACGGCGAAGAGCCGCTTATCGGCGCGCGACGGAAAGTTTAAAACCGACACCGACAATCCTTTGACCTGCGAGACATCAACCATGACGAGTGAAGTCGAGGTCCATGACTTATCAGTGCTTCTTAACCGGGTAGAAAAGAATTGCCTGAGGCACAACAAGAGGTTATCGACCTGGCTTTTTTTAAAGGGATGAGTCAGCGCGAAATCGCTGCCAAAAGGCAAATCTCCTTAAGGGCAGTGAAGACTCGACTCCACCTGGCTCAAAGAAAATTGTACAATTATCTCGTACCGATGCAGAATAAAATCTAGTGCAACAGTCGCGCGTATATTGGTGTTCAAATATTTGTGTTCAAAGTTAGGCGGCCCAGGCGAAGCTTTTGTCAGAGAGGTTATCATAGTCCAAGACTATGGCGCTCAAACAGGCAGCCTTTCAGGGCGCATCATGGTGGGGTGGCGATTCCCTGGCTTAAAATCCTGAGCTTTATACACAATCCAATAGGCGGGCGAAGCGCTCGCAAGCCCGGCGACCAGTTCTGATTGTCTTTAAGGCATCGCTCGGTGCGAACAAAATACAGGCTGGAAGCCTATGGTACTTTGCTCTCCAGAGTCTGGAGCGATATCTCAAGGCCTCCCGCTGGTACCTCCGCGAACCCACAGCAGCGACGCGACGGCGTAATGTAGTATAGGCTTCCAGTCTGTATCGGGGCGCAATCACTTTATGTTTGAGCGCTTATCCCCGCACTGCCCTCTCTCCAAATTGTGCGTAGACGAATCCTGTGGTGAGCTCGAGGCACATCGGCATCGTGCGGGAACTTTGGCAGGCAGGGATCCGCTGCAGTAGCCAAACAAGCCACCTTCGGGATAATAGTCGTCGGCTATTGATTCCATAAAAGCCTCACAGCTCCCCAGACTCACTTCAGAATAAGCCAAAAATCGCTTTCTAGATCCTTCCCAGCAAAACAAGGACCAGGACGATAATTAAAACCAGCCCCAATCCGCCCGTTGGGTAATAGCCCCAACCGGAACTATAAGGCCATGTTGGAAGCGCACCGACTAACAATAAAATCAGAATTATCAACAGAATCGTGCCCATGGGTAATGCTCCAAATAGAGTTCACTAAATATACGCGCGGCGCGGTATCATTGGTTCTATATCGTCTTGAAAACGGCTGGAATATTCTAGTGAACCGGTCTCCTGAAATCCCAAGGGATTACGGGAGACGGTACACCAGGGCCATTCCGGAAATCACCTCCGCGTGGATCCATCCAGGAGGCCAGAAGCGAAATGGTTGCAATTCTCTCAAGAAGAAAAGAAAAATATGAAAAAAGCCATTTTACCACTTTTGATTGCAGGAGGGGCCTTCCTTGACACCGTTGCGCGAGCAGATGACATCCAATTCACGACGTTGCCTCAGCCTGTGCAAACGACCGTGGTTCGCGAGACCCACATTCAGGGCCCAACGGCCGTTGTCCGAGTCATTCATGACACGAACGGAATATATGCGGTTACCGTGCGGGGCGATACCGGCGAACACGTTGTTTACGTGAATGATTCCGGGGCAATCGTTCAGGCGCCGGAAACGACAACCACCACAACTACTACAGTGCAAAAGGCCCAACCGGTGACTACTACTCAGGAAACAGTGGTTACCTCTGACGATGTCCAGAAAAGCCAATCCCGATATGAATTGCTGGAGAAGAAAGGTAAAGAGGAAATCTACCTTGATCATCAGACCGGGCAGAAGGTGACCGTAAAGCGAGAGAACGATTAATAATAAGAGCGAGTTATTGAGGAGTGCGGCAATGCCGGCTTGAATTGCCGCATTGGAAGGTGAATCCCCGCCCGCGAAAATCAGGCCGCTATAGCGGCGCCCCTGGTCCAGCGGCTCGTTTTAAACAGAGGAATCCAAGTGCTCCCAATTCTTCCTTTGAACAAAAGCAGCAAAATCGCCCGGTGATGTCGCGCGATTTTGCTGCATTCATTTCCGGGCCGATCGAGGGGACTATGCGGCCTTCTTCCGGCGCGAGGGCTCGGGTTTTCCTCGTGGAATTCTCCGACTTCGGTTTAGCCTGGGTTTGCTGAATGCTTTGCTGAAGGACGGAGACCAGGTCGACAACGTTGGTCGGCTTCTTCTTTTTGGCGGGGACGGGCAGCTCTTCGTCCCCGTGCTCGATCTTTTCTTCGATCATTTTCTCGAGGGCCTCGTGATATTCGTCAGTGTATTGTTCAGGGTTCCATTCCGAAGTCATGCTTTGAATGAGCTGCTTCGCCATCTGCATCTCTGCTTTTCCAACCGCTTTTTCGACGGGTTGCTTAAATTCGGAAACGTCGAGAAGTTCTTCGGGAAAATGCATCAATTCGAGCATGAGCCCTTTTTTCTGAGGTTTGATCGCCGCAAGGTGTTGGCGCGTCCGAATCACTACCGTGGCGATGGCGATCTTGCCGGACTCCGATTAAAGCGTCTCGAAGAAGTACATACGCTTTATCGCCACCTTTGCCACTTTCGAGGTAATAGGGCTTGTAAAAAAGAAACGGATTGACTTCATCCAGAGAGACAAAATTTATGATGTTTACCGTCTGGGTGGCCTCCACATCAACGCGTGCAAAATCTTCATCCTTGATAACGACGAACTTGTCCTTTTCGTATTCATAGCCCTTTACGATCTGATCCCATGGCACTTCCTTGCCGTCGGCTTCCGCTACACGTTTGTAATTGACCGGACTCTGATCGGACTTCCGAAGAAGCCGGAATTTCAATTCTTCACGCCTGGTCGCTGGATACAGCGAGACTGGAATGGTGACCAAACCGAAACTAATCGCGCCTTTCCAAAGTGCTCTCATAGTAATTTGATGTATATCACAGCAGAAGGGCCTGCAGCTTCGTTTGAAAATAGCCTTAGCCGCTGACGATACGCTTGAGAAGATTGAACGCTGCCACCTGCTTGCCTTCCTCAAGGAGCTTCATCGCGTGGCGGACTTGGTTTTTCATTTCTTCTACGTCGGAGTCAGATCTATCTTCATCGTCACCCTCCGGGTTTGGAAACTTAACTAACCTGGCAGTTGCCAGTCTCTTCGGCCGCAGGGCGCTGGTCCATTGCCGCAGGAACCTTGGTGTTCTTCGTTCGGTTTGCGATTTGCCGAGCGAACGACCATCCTGGCCTGGTGCGGTTCTTGGGTTTTGGGAACCCCTGGCCATTCAAGGAGGTCATATTTCACTCCTATTACCCGCTTATCAGCGAAATGTTTGATCGACTTGGGAAATATCAGAATCTGGCCCGAGACGCCTTTCTCGAATCCTACTGTACCGTAATCGGCTTTCGTATCGGCCGGCCGTTGCCGCACCGTCAACACGCGATTAGCATGGATGGCCTTTTGCAAAACAGAGTCCTTTGCCGGGTCCACCCATAACAGGTGAACGCTGGGTTTCCCGGCGGACTCAACCAGCTTCGAGAAACGGACAGTAGCTGTCATTCCTGTCATTGCAGCGCAGGCCGGAGATATTGTCAAACGAGCGTCTTCTGAGGGGAGCGGCACTCCTGTCCAAGAAGCGTTCTAAAAAAGGACTGACATGGAGGACCGGACGCGCCGGAGCGCGTCCAACGTCAACCAAGGGTCCGTTCACTGAGATAGCGCGGCTTCACAGATCAGCCGACTTCCGCTGTCAACATCGCGCGCAATTGATCTATGCTGCTTTAACGGTCAGCGGCTCGGGATTCGCCGCCAAATCGATCTCCTCCGTGTAAATTCGGAAAACTTCCAGCGATTGGTTGCCGAATGACATTGTGATCGGTACATGGGCCGCGTCAGAGCCTAACCCGATTAAGACGCGCCCAATTCGGCGACGGTTGTGACGGGCATCAAAGGTATACCACCCTCCCTTAAAGTAAACCTGGAACCAGGCGCTAAGGTCCATCGGATCAGGAACGGGCGGCACTCCGATGTCTCCCAGATAGCCCGTTGCATATCGCGCTGGAATGTTCAGACATCGACAGAGCGTGATTGCCAGGTGGGCAAAGTCGCGACAAACTCCGACCCGCTCTCGAAAAGCTTCGAGCGCGGTGCGATCAGAACGAGCTTGCTGATAGTCGAATCGAATGTGCCCGTGAACAAAGTCGCAAATCGCCTGAACCCGTTCCCATCCAGGTCTCGTCTTGCGGAAAGCCTGCCAGGCGAAATCGGCAAGCTCGCTATCAACCTCGCAATATCGGCTCGGCAATAGGAACTCAAGAACAGCTGTGGGGATTTCACGGATATCCAACTGCGCTGCGTCCGGTGCGTACGCGTCGGGTTCACCGCTGTCACGGATGACGGCCTCACTGGTTAGGCGGACACGGCCGGCGGGGACTAGAATACGTCCGCGATGGTTACCGAACCCGTCATAGTATTCCTCGACGGAAAGATCTGGATCGATGAGAACGCTTTCGGGCTCGACCAGATCGGACCTCCGCGACGGATGGACATGAAGCAAATGGATCAGCGCGGTCGGAAAGGCAAAATTGAGCGCGATGTCGTAACCAATTCTTATAAGCATTTCTGAGTGCAAGTAATCGTCTGCTTCCCAACCGTACATTCCCGCCACCCTGATTCTAGTCTGTGGAAACGAGTGAGATAAGCATGACTGAGTTTTGTGCGGAGTTCGAAATGAACGATTGAAGTGGACGTACAGCCCCCGGTGTTTCCCATCATGGTCACAGAGGGAGCCCTAATTTTCTCAGGCTTGGCAAATCGCGGTGAGCTGTTTGTATCTTTATTTTCAATTTGGATTGTATTGATCAGACCTATCTGAGAATTTGCGGAACTGCTTGGACTTCTGCAGCCAGGATCGTTCGACGAAATTGATTTGAGGTGCCATAAGAATCTGGCACGAAGCTTGCTGTGTATTTGTTGAGGGACAAACGATACTGGACGCCGTGGGAATGTCCGTGTCCCTAGGAGAAGAAAGCAAGGATCATCTTAAAGACCGAACAAATTGCCTCAAGGACCTTGGCCATGCCAGACCTTATAGAGTTGCACCAGACCTTTGCGACTGCGGACTTTGCACCAAAGAAGATCCTGTCCAGCGAAATTACACGCGCCAAACCGTCCTTAAGGGCCCTTAGGATCGGCTTCTCGGTTTCCCGCGCGAAAAGGCGGAAAAGAGCAGGCAAACCTAGAAAGCCCCCTTATTTCGCTTGCTGTTACAACGTGGGAAACTTGGGGGATGTGAACATCGTTGCCTATTACCATCCGCTCATTGCGGATTGGGATGTCATGGAAAGGGATGCCGAGGCCTACCGAATGCGCATCCGCTCGGCCATCCGAGAGGAGATGATTCACTCGACTCAGGTCATCACAGTGAAAAACAGGTACGACGGGTCGCTCGACCTGAGGCGCCAATTTAGGACGGCGGAAGGCTATTACCAATATCTTCTGGGCAAGATTATCGACGAATTGGCCACATGCCGTGAGGGTGAGGAAGTCGTCTGCACAGCAGCTCAGCTCTATTATGAGGATTGGAGCATCACCTCAATGCAAAAACTTCGAGAAACGGATAAAAGGCTTCACGGTCGAGACGGATATCTCGTTAGTGAGCTCATCCGGCAACTTGTGCAGATCAGGTTCGGCGAACTCACCAGCGAAGAGGCCAAAGGCAAAGCCTGGGATCAAAGGCGACTGTTCAACACAACGAACTTTGGTACCACGGAAAATCTCTTAAAGTCGATGGCCGGAACGTTGCGGCAGGCAATTCCAAAACTGATAAGTCTCAGTCCGACGTTGGCTGAGGCCCTCGTCGAGATCGAACGGACAATGCAGAAGATCCAGCAAATTCGAGCATAACACAGCGATCATTTGTTGATTGCGCCTGCCTGGTGACGACCCCTCTGCGAATTCTTCAATCATTTTTCGCCTAAACGCCGGAATGTCGTCCGGCTTGCCGCTTGTGTTTAACCCTCGGTCCGTCACTGCTTCCTGGTGGACGGGAAGGACGTCATCTTCGGGTCGCGACGGCGCCAGCTTCAATAAGAGTGAGCGGTGGCGGATGGCGGTAGTTGGCTTGCCCGCTTCCAGAAACGCGCTTTTTCCAGCCTTTGACCAACATTAATTTTGGCGAGATTATCACTGTTTGTGCGCACGCTTCGTCCAACGCCTCGCTAGTTCATACCCCGGACTTCATTTCATAAAATATATAATCGAGTAAAAATTGAAACCGTTTCGAATAGCTCGTGCGATCTAGAGGAAGATTGTAAATGCAGGCGAAACTGAGGACTCCAAACCTATAATCGGTGATATCGTTTATGGCTGCTGCACCCTTCTTTTTTCAGATCTTATTGGAGGGCTGGAAAGGCGCACCATCTGACTTCGCGAGTCGAACCATTGTCGTTGAAGTGTGTCCAAATTTGCTTTCCGGGACAAGCTTGACCGGCGGCAAGGAAAAGACGGAGCGTGAAGTTGCCGAACGAATGGCGCGCCTGGCCGCCGAGGAAATAATAGGGGGCGACATCGGGTCTGTAACGGAGGATGCTGGTGTAATCGCGCAAATCGGCTCGTTGCCGGATGGAATCCAAGGACGACCTCCGACTCTGCAGCGGGCCGGTACGCGCGCATGGTTGCTGTGAAGTGCTATTCAATAATGAAAGAAGCAAGCGAATTTGACGATCGAGATTCACTAACACTGCCTGCCAATCAAGTATTAGCGATTGCTAATGATCTGGAAGAAGCAAGAGGCATTGTCGAGATCCTCAGCCAAAATGGGTTTTCTTCCGAGGATATTGGTGTACTCACAGGAACGGAGGACGCGAAAAAACTGGAGGCGGCCATCGGAAAGAAGGGTTTCATAGTCCAAGCTGCTGACTTCCGGAGTCGACATGGGGGATAGGGACACTGAATATATCAAAACATATCGAAGAGCATTGCTGAACGGTCGAACGGTGGTCGGAGTGCATGGCTGAAAATGATGAAACGCGGAAGCTGGCGAAAAAGGTACTCAAGGCGGAGGGCGCCCGTTTCATCACTTTTTTCGGTCGATTTGTGACGCAGGTATTGGAAGCGTAGCACCACCCTATAACAGAGCGTGAAGATGCGTATTCTGGTTTCGAACGATGACGGAATCTACAGCCCCGGTATTGCGGTCCTGGCAGAGGCGGCGAGCCGATATGGAGAGGTACGAATTGTAGCGCCAGACGTTGAACAATCCTCCATGGGACAGGCAATTACATCGAACCGCCCGCTGAGTTATCGCCGCACACCGTTAAAAGACTTTGACGCGTATCGCGTCAATGGTACGCCAGCGGATTGCGTTGCTCTCGGAGTGCACCTGTGGGAGAAAGTGGACTGGGTCCTGTCAGGCGTGAATCTAGGTTCAAATCTGGGAACGGGAATCTGGCATTCCGGGACTCTGGCCGCAGCTAAGCAGGCTGTATTGCTAGGTCTTCGCGGAATAGCCTTCAGCACACCCACAAAGGATGATGACCCAAGGTTCGAAGAGCTGCGGCCTCAGGTCGATAAGGTCCTGAAACTCTTGATCCAGGAGTCTTCTCCGCGCCTTTTGAATGTTAACATCCCCCCAGATGCAGATGGAATTCGCTGGGCGCGCCAATCTGTTCGGCAGTACGATGGCAGAATGGTGCTGGATGAAGACCCGATGGGCCGCGAGCACTATTGGTTTACGGTTGTTCCTATACAGGAACCCGAACCCGGTACGGACCGTTGGGCCGTAGACAACGGCTGGATCTCTATTACGCCGCTGCGCCTCGATCTTACCGATGATAGCGAATTGGATAGGCTGCAGCCGGTGGCGGTTGCCGGGGCAGATAGGGCCGGGAAAGCCGCCATTTAAGGTAAAAACCGATAGTCAGCCTTCGACCGACCGAAAATCCAAGACAGACGGTTGGAGCCCGAATATTAATCGGTGTCGTGACGCTTTCGAATATCTGATCGTCAATGTGAATAGGTGCATTGCCAATCCGCAAGTCAAGGGATTGGCAGCGTAGGGTGTTGAATGGAAACGCGATCGAGTTCACCCTGTCGAAGGCGGCTCAGATACCTCCGGAAAGTATCCCTCTGCTCGAGTGGTACATAAGCCAACTCAAGCCATCCGTCGCTTGGATCCGCATCAGGCGCTAATGGTAGATTTGGACCAATGCAACTAATATTCATTATCTCTGCCAACAAGAAGGAACCAGAAATCGAACTATTATCAATGAGGAACTCGCAATCGGTGCCAGGATAGTGATCTGCTAGTGTTGCCAGCGTTTCTAACGCGGCGGCTACCTTTTTATCCGGGGTCTCTTCGCTTGCCAATCTGCCCGTGCTCTTCTCAGCAGAAGCCTGGCGCATCAGCTCGGCCAGTAAACCGACACCGACCGCCTCAATAAAAGGTTCGCGAATTGATTCACTGCGAACAAGGCCGAGATCCAACCACTTCGGACGAGCCGAGCTAAGGCCTGCGATGAGGTGCCTGACTGAATGCATCTGATGAAGACTTGTCGCAATGTTATTCGCGGTGCCTAATGGAAGGATCGAGAAGGGAATGTTACGTTCGGCCAATAGTGGTACGATTTTTCTGACGGTGCCGTCACCGCCTGCAATAACAACTCGGCTGAGCGGCTCGGACAAGAGCCGATGCCACTGCCGGTTCTTAGTTGACACAGACAGCAGCTCATAGCCGGCCGCGGTGAAAAGAGATTTCAAATCGTCAATCTCGAGCTGTCCCATTCCGGCATCTGGATTGTAGATGAGTGCGATTTTCATGAACTAAGCTTTGGGTGCATATAAAGGGGCGCGACTAGGCTGCGAGCAAGTTCGGCGCTCCTTCGGAAGCTGGATCTTTCTTACGGCCGAGGTTGATTAGAGGTTGTTTCCCCAAACGTTTCGCCTGAATCCAAATCGCTGTTCTGTTGCGAACTAAACTGTGCGAACGAAAGACTCGGAGCCATCACCGGAGGAGCCTGATCAACCCGCCGGCTCGCTGCAAATCGTGGTCAGTTCACGGCAGTTCGACTGGCTAACGAAGCAATGCGAGTTTCTAGGTATCACCAAGCAGCAACTGGTGGCGGACGTCATGGATGAGTGGGTCGGCGGAAATTGCACTGCTGTAATTTCTAGTGACCCCTCCGCAATGGTGCAGAGGGCTCTTGACGAATTCATGCGACGACATCAAGACGAGTTCTCCGGAAGATAACGATCGATTGGTGTCGGCGATTTCGAATTCCCGACCAAAACAAGCTCGGAATCGTAAGCGCTCAAGCGCGAAAGCCGTTTCGAAATGGTGGCTTTCAGAGCAGACGCGGTAATAGCTCGGCATCAACGGGACCGAAAATCGCATTCGGCGAAAAAAGGGGTCCGCACTCGCTCCAGCAACCAGGAGGGATCTCTGGTGCGAACTGGTGTTATGAGTGATACAGAGGATTATCCGGGACCGACGTAAAAATCACCCGGAAAAAGAGGGGCAGGACCCGCGAGGGCGAGCGGACGAAGATATGGTCAAACCGCCGGCGCGGCCTGAGACGAAGACAAAGAAGGAACAGGAAACGCCAAAGTAAGAAGGATGAGCTTAGACTGGGCCAGGCGGGGGTATTACGATTTTTGATGAGGGATTTCGGAGCGATGGTAGGGACGCGCTCCGGCGCGTTGAGGCGTTCCCTAATGAAGAGACAGGGCGTAATTCTTACGGGACACTAGACTCCCTATTTAGCTGGGAACTTCCGTCTCGGCCCAATATTAATCCCATTATTGAGATGGTGTGACGACGGTAGTAGTTGTTGACTCAGCGGGCGGAACTGGCTCAGTCACCGTCGTCGTACGTCTGAAGGTGGTGGTTGTAGTTGTCGGAGGAGGCGGTGTGGAGACAACCTCCTCGCTGGTGCATGCGCCCAAGCATGCCGCGGCTCCTACCGTTAGAATGAAATGAGATAGTGTTTTCATATTTGCTCGACCTAAACTTCGCACCAGCGCCGCCCGTCGGATCTACGCGGGGGTCTGCACGGACGACGCATTGCAAACGCTGACCCGCTGACACGTTTCCGCTAGCTGGTGTCGCGTGGGGATAGCGGGTATCATCAATTGCCTGAATAGTTTCTTCGATTTCGCCTAACGCTTCTGCTAAGGGTGGGGCTGAGCGTTACCAATCTCAGGAACTGACTGCCGCAAGGTTTCGGCCATGGACTTTAAAAGGTTTTCCGTGGTACCAAGGTTTCCGACGTAGAAAATGCGATGCTTGTCCCACGCACTTCCCTTGGCCTCTTCGCTGGTCAGCTCCCCGCATCTGATTTGCACCAACTGGCGGATGAGTTCAATTGCCAGATACCCATCCCTGCCGTGCAATTTTCTATCGGTCTGCTTGAGCCGTTCCATTGAGGTGATGCTCCAATCTTCATAGTAAAGTTGAGCAGCAATCAAAACCGCTTGTTTACCCTCTGCGATAGTCGCGAGCTCATCAATTATTACCCCGAGTAAATGTTCGTAAAAGCTTTCCGCTGAATGATAACGGCGTCTCCGCCACGCGCACTGGTCGTATTTCCTTTTGACCGTAATGATTTGTAGAGCATGAATCATTTCCTCTCGGATCGCGGAGCGTACGCGTTGCCGGTACCTCTGGACGTCTTTCTCCATCAATTCCCAGTCACCGAGAAGCGGATGATAAAAGGCGACGATATTCACATTGCCCAGATCTCCAGCATTATAGCGGCAGCAGAGATAAGGAGGCTTTTTCGCTCTATAAAGATCTGCGTGCGAGACTGAGAATCCGATTCCGAGAGTCAGAAGTGAAGATCGAGCCCGCGCTAATTCTTCAAGAAGAATTCTTCTCGGCGTGATCTGGCCAACGCCCGCTGCTGGAAGTGCGAATTCTTCTGTAAACACACGACAGCTCGCAACGGGACGGTATTTTGGATTTAGAGAAGAAGGGTTATCTCAATGGAGAGTTTCATAGAGTGGTCGCAAAAGGGCCTGGAGTCTTCGTCTGGCGTGGAACAATCGGCTCATCACTGTTCCGATTGAACATTGGAGGATCTCTGCGATTTCGCTGTATTGAAGATTCTCTAGGTCTTTCAGTATAACTACGGCCCGCTGCCCGGGCGATAATTTCGCAACCGCAGCGAGAACAATTTGTCGAACTTCATATCTTTGGATTTCGCTCTCCGGATCCCCACGGGGAGCCCGTAGATCGGCGTTCAAGTTCCACGAAGCGCGGTAGAGGACACCGAAGCCATTCGATAGCCGCTCGCGTGGCCACTCTGTATAGCCAAGTGTAAAAGCTTGATTTGCCCTGGAAGTCGCGGATGGCTTGCCAAGCTCTGATAAACGTTTTTTGAGAAATCTCCAAAGCGTCCTCCTCGCTTTGAATCATGCAAAAAACCCGGCTGAAAACCTTATTCTGGTATTTGGTCACCAGTTCGGCGAACGCCACAGTGTCACCTTGTTGGGCACGATGCACTAGCTCCAGTTCTTCGCTTTGTGTAGAGAGAGCTGGAGACCCTTCTCCTATTAGTTCCATGAACATCTTGATTTCCCCTGATTCGAAGTCTTTTTGAGCGGTTTTCTTGCTACGCATTCATCCGCCGAACGGGTTTGTCAATCAGGCGGGAGCCTGATATTTTTCATAGGAAGCACCGTATTCGAAGCGCCGGTGTTCAAGTTATGTCGGCCGCAAAGGCAGCCACGGCGGGGCTGTGCAGCGAACTTCAACTGATGAATATATCTCTCCGAGTTGGATTTCTTGAACCAGAGGTCCCGCAACCCCAACCTCCATTACCAGACCCGATGCCACCACATCCAGATCCGCAACCCCCTCCAATCCCCCCTCCGATTGTTTCCCGGGGATCCTAGGAAAACGAAAGAAAATCCTGATCATGCAATATAAAGCTAACGAGTGAATGGATTTGCTGGTGGAATCGGATACAATAAACAGAATGGATTGTTAAGGTGTAACTATGGACGGTCCCGCTGAGAGTGAGTCACGATGGGGCGGAGATTCCAATGCAGAATGGATGAATCTTGCCGTGGAATCTACCGGAATCGGTACTTGGGAATTTGATCTCGAGCAAGGGACAGGTTTTATCTCCCAGCGTTGTGCTGAGATAATGGGATACCCGAAGATTTCGCAAAGCAAGCTGCTTCAGTTCGAAGATTGGCTTTCAATGATGCGATGGGACGACCGGAGGCGGGTCGATCACGCCTGCGATCCCGACGGAGATGGTGAACTGAAGATGCGCCTGCAGTTACTTAGCGCGGACGGAGTTGTTCGGCACGTGCTGCTTCGAGGGCGGGCTTTTTTTTCGGTGAACCATTTTGCGGGAATTAAGCCTGTCCGGAAGGCGGTGCGCTTGCTAGGGATAGTGCGTAATCTAAGCGATCACCGTTTCTATGAAAGAGCGCTGGCCGAAAGTGACCAGAGATTACGATGGGCTCTGCAACGCGCTCCGATTCCGATAATGATCCACTCGGATGACGGGCGGGTAATGGAATTGAATCGGGCTTGGCACCGAATTACCGGCTATTCAATCGAGGAGATCCCAACACTAGACGCTTGGGCAGCAGTTTCTTGGGATCGGGCGCGCGCGCGGGCAATGCTGGAGCAAATCTACTGTGCCGGCGATGGTATAGCGGGCAGTCCGGTGGAATTGGCTCTTCGAATTAAGAATGGCGAAATCCGTTGGTGGTTATTCTATTCAGTGGAATTGGGAAACATGAACCACGGACGACAGGCACGGATGATCACCGCTTTGGACCTGACCGAACGGAAAACGGCAGAGGAAGAAAGAAATCGCGCTTTGATCCAGGCGGAGGCAGCCAATCAGTCGAAGGATCAGTTTCTTGCCACTCTAAGCCATGAGTTACGAACTCCTCTCAACGCGATTCTTGGCTGGATATTTTTGATGAAACAGGACTCAGTGAAAGCGGAGGTGCAAAAGGAAGGCCTTGCGGTTATCGAACGCAATGCGCGGGCCCAGAGTAATCTCATTGCTGATCTGCTGGACATCTCCCGCATTGTCGCGGGGAAGCTTCGGTTGGAGCCGCGAGCGTTCAATTTTCTGGCCTGCCTTGAGAGTGCCATCGATAACGTTCGACCGTCGGCTGAGGAAAAGAGTGTGTCGCCTGGTGAACAGAGTGGATTCTTCAGCTTACCCAAAATTGCGATGTATGGAGATCCAGTCAGACTGGAGCAAGTCTTATTGAACGTGCTCGTTAACGCGATAAAATTTACCCCCTCCAAGGGAAGCGTCGAGGTTGGCATCGAAAAATCAGATTCTCTGGTGCGTCTGACAGTGGCGGACACCGGGATTGGAATTTCGCCTGAGTTTCTTTCCTGTCTGTTTAATCGGTTTAGCCAGGCGGATGAGAGTTTAAGAAAAGACCGCGGGCTGGGACTAGGGTTGACCATCAGCCGACATATCGTCGAACTGCATGGGGGGAAAATCTTTGCTACTAGCAAAGGGCCGGGACAAGGTGCTTCGTTCACTATTGAATTACCGATCACTTCCGCCCAATCAGCAAATCTGCCAGATAAATACTCAATTCCGAATTATCGAGAGCAATCCGTGCGGATACTAGATGATGTTACCATTGTCGCGGTGGACGACAATGCGGATGCTCGGGCGTTTATTGATCAGGTTTTAAAGCTGCATGGCGCCAAAGTAATTTCTTTGGACGCAGGTGCGAAAGCAGTTGAGGCGGTCTTGCAATATCATCCCGATGTCGTTTTATGCGACCTGATGATGCCCGAAATGGACGGTTATGCGGTTCTTCGTCACATTCGAACCCTTGACGACGAGACGGCTAAAAACGTGCCGGTAATCGCTTTGACGGCGTTTGCCGGAGCTGAGAACCGGTTAAAGACGCAACAAGCGGGATTTCAAGTTCATTTGGATAAACCGATCGATCCGCCTCAATTGATTGAGAGTAGTCCAATCCCTCATTAAGGCTGGGAAATCGGGCTGACAATTGAAATGGACGGGCACGTCGGCCGGCGAACCATTAGGAAGGCACGGTATCATATTCTATGGAGAAGGTGAACCGTCGGGCAGATGACTCCATAGTGTCAGGTTGCCGGTGTGACATCTTCAATCGAGACAATGACGAAGTACTCCTTTTCGACCAATTCCGTGGTTCGCGCGGCATTCAGAATCAGCTTTCGTTTGCCGATTCCGGGAACTTCCTGCCATAGTTCGAAATCTTGCACGCGTGAATTTTTCGGCAACACCTCTTCTAGCAATGACCGCAGTTCGGGAGTGTCCCATTCTCCATCTCCAATTTCGTAGAAGAGCCGGCCTTCTGTTTTCTCCGGTGTGGTCTGAAACAGGCGGTAGAAAGGTGAGGTGGCCAGCTTGATTCGGAGATTTCCATCCAGCAGCAGCGACGGGCTCCGGACGGTCTCAAGCAACGCATTGGCAAAGTCCGCGGCTTGCTGTTTCTGGAATAGGCTCCGTTTACTTTCCTCAATATCGAAGAGAATTAAAATCGCTCCGGATATTTTATTGTCCATCGTTTCATAGGGACGCATCATCAATGAATACCAGCGTCCGGTTTTGTCCTGGACTTCGATCTCTTTGGTGATGAGAGAATCGATCACCTGCCGTATTTCCTTTTCGAGATCCGGGATCGAGATGTCCGGCTGCAAATCTGTGATCAATCGTCCGACATCAGAAGGAATAAGTTTCAGAGTCTTATGCGCGGCCGGAGTGAAACGACGAATCCGCAAATCCCGACCCACCATAACGACTGGGATATTGACACTTCTCAAGAGATTAAGCAGATCGTTATTAACTTCGCCGAGTTCAAGATTCGTGTGTCGCAGTTCCTCATTCAGGGTGGTCAATTCTTCGTTGGTCGACTGGAGCTCTTCTTTTGCAGTCTCAAGTTCTTCGTTGGTACTTTGAAGTTCTTCGTTACTTGATTGAATTTCCTCGTTAGCCGACCGCAACTCTTCGTTAGCTACTTCCCGCTCGTCGATCACCGATTGAATATGTTCCCTGGTCGCGCACCAGTTCGCTTTCCATTTGGGCGATGCGCAATCTCATCAGCGTCATCAGCATCTCCGGGTGCAGCCTCCGGTGCAGCGGTCCGGTATCGCTACAAAGGCGATGATGAAACAGGGGCTTCGACTTTCGGCCCTCCCGCAGGAATGACTTCCAGGTTGAGCCTCTGAGTGGCACCCCCGATTTCAATTTGCAGATCTTCTCGGCGCACATGACCCCGGCTGCTCTTCGCCCGATCTATCAACGAGCGAAGCTCAAACTCCAAAACCGGGAGTGTCATATTAAAAAGATTTAAGCTTGCCTGGCCGGATGCCGGTTGAAGAAAGGGGGTGACCGCTCCCGCGAAACTGTAAAATTTCCAGGTTTTGATCAACCACAACGGCCGGTGGACAGAACCGATCCATCAATGTCTTTTCCGCTTTCCTGATGGCATCACGCGCGCCTATCCTGGGCTTCCGCTTTGGGGATTTCGGGAGAGGGACGAATTGGGACCAAGGCAAAACCGCCAATTGGTGGGAAGGCCTGCTGCCGGTCCGCTTGCGAAATAGCTTCGATTTTTGCGCTACAGTGTCAAAGAGATTGGAAAACCGTCCAATGTTTTCCGCAGTGCCAATAAGAAGAAACCCAGCCGGTTTAAGAGCGTAATGAAAGAGTGGGATCAACTTGTCTTGAAGCTCCGGCTCAAAATAAATCATGACATTTCGGCAGCTAATTAAATCCATCTTGGAAAATGGAGGATCCCTTGTGATGTCCTGGCGAGCGAACACGCACATGTCTCGGATCGGCTTGTTGATTTGATAGCCGCGATCCATCCGGGTGAAAAAACTGCGCAATCTTTCAGGCGAAACTTCAGACTCGATGGCTTCGCCAAAGATCGCGTTTCGGGCTTTTTCGATCACCCGCTGGCTTATATCTGTACCGAAAATCTGAATGGCCGGCCGCACTGGCAAATCTTCCAGGAACTCGAAGAGACTGATCGCGACAGAATAAACTTCTTCCCCGGTCGAGCTTCCAGGAAGCCAAATTCGAATTGGATCTTCCCTGTCTCGATCCTTAACCAGTTCCGGAAAAACGTCTTTTCGCAAGGCCTCGAAGACTTCAGGCTCTCGGAAAAAACTTGTTACGTGGATTAAGGCGTCCTGATAGAGCGCTTCCAGTTCGGCCGAATTTTTTTGCAACAAATCTACATAAGTGTCGAATTCTTCGGTTCGATTTAGGATCATACGCCGCTGAATGCGTCGGAGAAGCGTCGTCTGGCGATATTGGGCGAAGTCCACTCCGGTTGCGGCGAGCAGAAGCGCTAAGATCCTGTCCTTTCCATCCTTCGACGGCTTCGGCTCCGCCTGTTCTTTGACATACGGATGCCCGGATAAGCGGGCAAGCTCTTCCGCAATCGCCCGAGGTGTCAACACCAGGTCCACATTTCCAGACGAAATGGCGCTGCTCGGCATGCTGAAATAGCGGGCGGTTCTTTCATCTTGGGCTATGGTTATCCCTCCCTTCTCTTTAATTGCGTTCAGACCCCGCGTTCCATCCGAGGCCGTGCCTGATAAAACGACTCCGATTGCGCCGGACCCCTGCTGTTCTGCGACAGAAGCAAAGAAGCGATCAATCGGCATATGCCTGCTGCGATTTTCCGTGCGAGCCCACAGGCGGAGAGCGCCGTTCTCCAATGTCATCTCGCGATTTGGAGGCATTATGTAGACGTGGTTCGGTTCCAAAAGTTCTCCGTCTGTCACCTCTTTTATCGGCAACGTCGTTTCCCGGTTCAGAATTTGGACCAGATGACTCGGATGGTGAGGGTCCAAATGCTGTACGAAAACAACCGCCATACCGGTCTGGGTCGGCAAATTCCTCAATAATTCAGAAAATGCTTCCAGGCCGCCAGCAGAGGCGCCAATGCCCACCACCGAAACGATTTTTAGCCTCCACGGGCTTCAAGGGTTCCGCTCCTCTTTTGGAGCCTGTTTTATCTGTCTTTCTCTTCATCGCCAACACCGTAATTATCTTCCACTTAATTAATTATGGTGCTTAAGGGATGTTTTGGAAACCCGCTTCCAAAACGAAATCAAGGCCGCTTTGACGCGCCTTGGAGAGTTATTTCCGGACCAGGTTCTGGAGAGAATTGGAGCGATGCTCCGCAGCTGTACCCCCGGAGTCGACTTGCGCATATTTCGTCTGCTCATTTCCGGCTTTTGGGACGCCAATTCATCGCCGCTTCTACGCTCCGGGCCCGAACTGTTGTTAGAACCGACTCCTGCCGATAGGTATTGGCTCGTCGCAAGAAAAAGCCTGCATCCTGGATTTGCGCTCTGGGTATATCCCTTTCAAGAACTCCTGCTTCAGCGATCTTTGCTGGCACGAATGTTTCGGCTGCAGAAGAATTAAGAATCGGGGCGATCATCGCTGCTGCACGCTTTACATGATCAGTGTAAATAACGACAGGGATGCACAATGACAGTGCCAGGAGCGAGCAGCCCAAAAGAATTTGCAGATGCGGAAAAACTTCTCCTGAGTTTTGTGCAGTTGGGCTTGCGATAGACATACCAGTTTTTCGGCGCTGTAAGACTCCTGAGAGTGTGGCATTTCTTTTCGGGGTTGAGTATCAGGCAGATGGAGGAGAAACCCCTAGTCTTTTCTACTCTCGGGAAAGTCTCTCCGTTTTGTCCGCGATTGCCCGGGAGCAGACAGATCCGCTCGGCGTGCTGGCTGCGAAAAAGGGTCATATGCAACTTGAAACACTTCTGGACCTTTATATTCACGAATTGAAAGATCTTTACAGCGCTGAGCAACAGCTGATTAGAGCGTTGCCAAAAATGGCAAGGGCAGCCAGCAATGAGGACCTCGCAGCAGGCTTTCAGAAACACCTCGAACAAACCAAAGAGCACGCCATCCGCCTGGAAAAAATATTAACCAAGCAGAAACATTCGACGCGGGGAGCGAAGTGCAAAGGGATGGAAGGCATTGTCGCTGAAGGCTCTGAAATAATTAAGGAAGAAGCCGATCAGGAGGTGAAGGATGCGGGTTAATCGCCGCAGCCCAGCGGGTTGAGCACTACGAAATGGCAGGTTACGGGACCGCCAGGACCTTTGCGGAATTGATCGGTGACAAGGAGGCCGCGAAGCTTCTTCAAACTACGCTGAGCGAGGAAGAAGAAACAGATAGAACGCTTACCAAGCTTGCAAAATCCGTGATTAACATTGCCGCGGTAAAGTAGCCAGATTCGAGAGGTTTTATGTTTCGGCTTTTAAATACCTCTCAAATTTGTGGACGCGCATTTTTGTGGCTTCCCACTTCGATCGCACCGCGAAACACCCGGCTTCGCGGGCGGCGAGGCTCCTGCGGTACAAAGACTCGCGCCGCGGAATTCTGGCTGCCAATTCGAAAACCCGGGTTCGACCTGGGTAAATCGTTAGCAGTCGTATAGACAGTGTTTCGGCGAAGAGGCTCGTGGGTTTGACGGCTTGAATAGGCGATGCTGATGCGACGGGACGCTATCAGCGGATTGGCCAATCGTGGCGGCAGGGGTCGCGAGCAAAATATTGTACGAACAGTTTGTGGACAGAAAATGAGAATAGCGCAGATCTCTCCATTGTACGAAAGCGTTCCTCCTAAGTTGTATGGAGGTACAGAACGGATCGTCTCTTACCTAACGGAAGAATTAGTAGAACTCGGCCACGACGTGACATTGTTTGCGAGTGGAGATTCGGTCACTGAGGCGCGGCTGGTCGTTGCTAGCGAAGAAGCTTTACGGCATCGGAGCACGCGAGTGCAAGATCCCACGATGCACCATGTGCGGCTGCTGGAGATGGTATTTTCCGAAGCTTCGCGCTTTGACATCCTGCACTTTCATATCGACTATCTGCATTTGCCTCTTTCTCGGCGGCACAAAGGCATCAGCCTCACTACATTACACGGTAGACTGGATCTTGGAGATTTAGTTGCCTTATTCAAACGTTTTTCAGATCTACCGGTCGTCTCTATTTCCGACGCGCAGCGTCTGCCTTTGGAGTGGCTTGAACTGGTGTGGAACCGTATATCATGGAATTCCAGAGCGCCTATATTCGTTCCACGAAAAGCAGGGTAGTTATCTCGCATTTTTAGGTCGGATTTCGCCAGAGAAGCGGCTTGATCGAGCTATTGCGATCGCCAAAGCAACTGGACTTCCTCTCAAAGTAGCGGCCAAGGTCGATAAAGCGGATCAACAATATTTTGTGGACGAGATTAAACCGCTGCTTAATCATCCAGGGGTGGAGTTCATCGGCGAAATAGGTGAGGAAGAGAAGAACGAATTCTTGGGCAATGCCTTGGCTCTCTTATTTCCCATCGATTGGCCAGAACCCTTTGGTCTGGTCATGATTGAATCACTGGCGACCGGAACCCCTGTAATTGCATTTTCGAATGGTTCCGTGCCAGAAGTTATCGAACACGAGAGGACGGGCTTTATCGTTGAGAGTCTGGACGCTGCGTGCAGCGCAGTCAGAAAAATATCTTCATTGAGCCGTCGAGCGTGTCGTGACAGTTTTGAAAGACGATTCGGCGCGCGGAGAATGGCGCGTGAATACGTCACCCTTTATGAAAGACTTCTTTCCGACCGCGAAAAGGATAGTGGCGGGGAACTCAGACTGATTCGACCAGCAGCCTGACGGCATGCAGGCGGGAACCAATGTTGGACATTATCGAAGTCGGGAATCAGTATTACGTCCGGGCCCAGTCCTCGTTCGCGGACAATCAGACCAAAGTATTGATGTCTGGTGATATCTTTGGAGTATTTGACCGACGCGGTGATTTTCGCACGATGGTTTCGACAGAGCAGGGCCTCTTCTACAGGGAAATGAGGCATCTATCGAAATTGGTTCTACGTTTAGAAGAAGGTGCGCTCCTGTTGCTGAGTTCCTCCGTCCGGCTCGACAATGCTGTCTTGGCAGCCGATCTAACAAATGCGGGACTGCTTTTATCCGGGCAAACAGATCGGCATGCAGGAACATTGCATTTTTATCGCTCAAACTTTTTGTGGGAAAATAGCTGCTTTCAACGAATCGAGGTGCGTAATTATGCTGTTGAGGCAATCGCTGTTGAACTTAGTCCTCGAGTTCGAGGCTGATTTTGCGGATATATTCGAAGTAAGAGGCCATCAAAGGAAGAAGCGCGGACAACTTCTTGAACCCCGCGTGGGAGCGGCGGCCGTCGCTCTGGGATATCTGGGCCTCGACGGTTTGCGGCGTGAAACTCGAGTTGAGTTGAACGGTGCTCCTGCGCTGATAACGACCAATCAAATGCGGGTTCCGCTCCGGCTCGCGCCGGGTGAGCAATCTAACATTACGATCTGCGTCCAATGCAGTACCGGCGGAGAAACACTCGGTTTTTGTTCGGAACGAGAAGCTGCTGATCAACTTGCTACCCGAGGGGCGGAAATAGCCGAGGTCGGGTTATATACTTCAAACGAGCAATTCAATGACTGGATCAATCGATCTGTGGCGGATTTGAGAATGTTGGTCGCCACAATTCCCGAAGGGATGTATCCATACGCCGGCGTGCCTTGGTTCAGCACGATTTTTGGTCGGGACGGTATTATCACAAGCCTGGAGTACCTTTGGGTGTGTCCGGAGATCGCTAAAGGCGTCCTGTCATATCTAGCAGCGACTCAAGCGACAGGCGTCGACCCTAGCCTGGATGCTGAGCCGGGGAAGATCTTGCATGAATCTCGCCAAAGCGAAATGGCCCGAGTGAATGAAGTTCCGTTCCGTCGGTACTACGGCAGCGTGGATTCTACACCGTTGTTCATTTTCCTTGCCGCAGCCTACTTCAAGCGCACGGGGGACCGAGAACTGATTGTTCGCTTGTGGCCGAACATCGAAAAGGCGCTGGATTGGATCGACCATTACGGAGATCGAGACGGCGACGGTTTTGTCGAGTACGGTCGCCTTACCCCGCACGGATTATTGCAACAAGGGTGGAAAGACTCCCAAGATTCGATATTTCACGCGGATCGCAGTATCGCGAAAGGACCGATCGCTCTTTGCGAAGTCCAAGGCTACGTACACGCGGCCAAACGGGAGATTGCGGATGTTTCCGAAGCCCTGGGTAAATCTGAGAGAGCCCGAGTACTGCGGCAGGAAGCGGACTCACTTAAAAAGCGCTTCCACGAATCATTCTGGTGTGAGGAAATCTCGTCGTACGCCATCGCATTGGATGGAGATAAGCAACAGTGTCAGGTCAGAAATTCTAACGCCGGACACACCTTATTTACCAGAATCGCCTCGGACAACCATGCCGAGAGAATCATCGCAGAGTTGGGGTCGGAGAGGTTCTTTTCGGGCTGGGGAATCCGAACGATCGCGAGTGGCGAGGTCCGATATAATCCGATGTCTTATCACAACGGATCCATTTGGCCTCATGACAATGCCTTGATTGCGTACGGTCT
Source organism: uncultured Verrucomicrobiae bacterium (assembly GCA_963736745.1). Lineage (GTDB taxonomy): Bacteria > Verrucomicrobiota > Verrucomicrobiia > Chthoniobacterales > JAFAMB01 > JAFAMB01. The sequence goes on from CAVTQD010000029.1 coordinate 22,012, forward strand.
GAGCCGATCAAAGAATAAAGATCTGGCGGTTCAGGTTCTGACCGGTCTTTTTGATGCTTCTGTCTTTTTGGATTCACATCGATTGCCCGAGCTATTTTGCGGCTTCTCGAAGCGGCAAGGAAAGGCGCCGACGCTTTACCCGGTGGCTTGCGCACCCCAGGCATGGGCAGCGGGAGCTGTCTTTTTGGTGCTTCAAGCCTGTTTGGGAATGGAAATATTTGCGGTTGATCGTGTCGTGCGTTTTGTTCATCCAATGTTGCCTGAACTGGTCCCTTACGTTCGTATTCGAGGTTTGAAAGTCGGATCCGCGCAGGTCGACCTGGAGTTGACAAAGCACCACGAAACAGTGGGTGTCTCGATCCCCCGGCGGCTCGGCGATGTCGAGATCATCACGACTAAATGATTCGTCCGGAGAGCGGCTCCGATCCAGGACTGCTTTGTCCAACTAACCATTATTTGGACAGAGTTTGGCGCACCCTGATGCAGAACAGGCTGGGGGCCTTTCCAAACGCGTCCACCTTACTCTCCGTGGGGATCAAGGGATCGGACCACTAGTGATTGGCCTTCGTTGACCGGCGGCTTTTCTGCACAATGAAGCTCGATGTAGTCGCTATGGATAGTTCCGCCGTCTGTCGCGAATTTTGGCTCGATCAAGACACTCTTAAGATCGGTGGTGGTCTCAAGCTCGTTGGGCCGAAGGATAACGGTGCAACCTCCGTTGGGATTCTCACGAATTTCAGTAACGGTGGCATCAAAGCTAGGCATATTTAGAAAGTCCCGTCGATTTGTGGAGTGTGAGTGGTTTGCGAAAACATTCGCGAGTGGGTATCAGACCGGACGTATCAATCGACAGGTCCAAGACTCTATCGCCTCGGCGGCATTCGCGACTGCTTATCACTTTATCGCAAGGCTTCCGCCGCCAGGCTGAGATCAGCGACGAAATCAGTGTAGGCCTTTTCCTTGGCCATTGGATTGGGAGCCCGAAGAACGGAAGAGGGATGAACCGTTATCAACGTTTTGGAATGGAAAAGAGAGGGCATCCAGCGGCCCCGGTTCTTGGGCTGCAGAGAGTCAAGTTCCGCACGTAACCATGGGCGACACGCTTCAATTTCACGGGAACCAGGTTTTTCGTGAATACGACGCTTGCCAGGTCCTTTCCACTTGAAGTGTTTGACGGCATTGGTCACGTAGCAGTTCGAACGATCAATCCCGATTGTACGCGAGACGTTGCACTAACTGGTAGGGAACCAATTCTAATCCGATCAGCGAACTAGAGATCGGAGAGGTAGCAATGAATCGTAACCACAGCCAGAGCCAACTTATGGGGTGCCTGGTCCTTCTGGTGGATGACCATAAGGACACGCTCGACGCAATTCGACTGTTCCTAGAGTTTCGTCGGGCAAGAGTGTTGGCTGTGACTGCCGGGCAAGATGGTCTGGATCTAGTCGTCCGGCATCATCCGAAAGTCATAGTTTCCGATCTAGCGATGCCGAAGATGGATGGGTATGAACTATTGGAGCACGTCCGCCAATTGGCTCCTGAAGAAGGCGGAGATATTCCGATAATTGCTTTAACGGGTCGCCCTGAAGCAGAAGAACGAAGAAAAGCTCTCCAGGCAGGGTTTGCGCGCTTTCTAACAAAGCCAATTGACCCCGAGCGATTGGTATACGAAATCTGTAGTCTGTTGGAAGGTGGCTGATGCACGCGTCCTCGAGTGCGATTGGAGGACCGGGGGGATCGAGAAAAATGCCGCCACGCGCTTCGACACCGATGATCCCCTCGTTCGCAACGAATGAATTCTCTCTCTTCCTCTCCCAATCCTTCTCGTGATCGTACTCGTCTTCGGCGCCATCGCAAAGTCTGATGCTCAGGTATCAATGGCGAGGCTCGCCTATGGCAAATGCCCACGAGAAAGCGGGGGCGCGACGGTGGCCAGTAGTCTATCCATAGTCGTCCGAAGATCCTCAGGCGAAACCGGTTTCGTGAGATGGACTTGGAATCCTGCTGAATGGCTGCGTGCTACATCTTGCTCCGTTCCGTACCCGCTCAGGGCGATGCTTGGTAGTTTTTGACCCTTGTCCTGTAGTTGCCGAATAAGATCATCGCCGCTGCCATCCGGCAACCCGATATCGCTCACTAGCAGGTCAAATTTCTTTTGCGTGGCGGCTCGAAGAGCAGTCTCGACGGTTTGTGCCGTCGTCACCTGATAACCCATCGCCTCGAGAAACAGCTGCATGGGTCGAATACTATCGAGGTGGTCGTCGACCAGGAGTATTCGCGGATGATTAGTATTGTTTTGCCTTACGCTTGCGATGGGAGTCGCCTTGTTCATTAGGACAGACGCTCGTTCGCTCGACTCTGAAACAACATGCGGGAGTTCAATGGCAAACATTGCACCATGATGCGTCCCTGGGCTCGATGCGAAGATTCTGCCTCCGTGCAGCTCGACTATCGCTTTGGAGATCGTCAATCCTAAACCTAGACCGCCGAAACCAGCTCCGCCGGCTTGCTCGAACGGGTCGAATATTCTCGAAAGAGCGTCCGGAGTAATTCCAATCCCGCTATCTATGACTTCCAGCCGAAACCAGCTGCTTTGAGGATTATTTGAACGCAACGTGATCTGACCGTCCGGCGGCGTAAACTTAACGGCATTCTGAATTAGATTCCAAAAGATCTGCTGAAGACGGGCGGCGTCCGCACGGATGCAATGTTCGATTGCCTCGAGTTCAAGCCGTATTCTAAGGTTTTTGGCGGAGATGTCGCTGGAACAGATTCGAAGGGCCGAATGAAGCAATTCATGAGCGTCCGCGGTTTCAAACGCCAAATTTAACTTTCCCTGGGTGATTCGGGTGACATCCAGCAAATCGTCGATCAATCGCGCCTCCAGTTCGACATTGCGTGTAATGATTTTAAGCTCCTCGCGGATACGATCTGGCACCGTTGGATCTTGACCTAGAAACGATGCCGCAAAAAGAATCGGTGTCAAAGGGGTGCGCAACTCGTGACTGAGCATGGCAATAAAGCGATCTTTCGCCTGGTTTGCCGCTTCGGCTTCTGCTCGGGCAGCTTGTTCCCGAATCAATTCTACCTGCATCTCGGCCTGCCGTTTGAGCTGCTCTGTTTTTCTGTGAAGCTCAATAAAGAAAGAAACTTTTGCCCTCAAAATCTCTGGTACGATCGGCGCGGAAATGTAGTCAACGGCGCCCAGCGAATAGCCGCGCGACAAATGGACTTCAGAGTAATTGATGGCGCTGATAAAGATGATCGGTGTCAGCTCCGAGTTACTTCTCTGACGAATGAGTGACGCGGTTTCGAATCCGTCCATTCCCGGCATGCTCACATCGAGGACAATCAACGCAAATTCCTCCTGGAGAAGGTAACGCAAGGCCTCCGTTCCGGAGCGCGCAAGAACCAAGTTCTGCCCCAAACCTGTCAGGATAGTCTCCAATGCCATGAGCTTATCCAGGCGATCGTCAACCAGCAGTATATTAACGCGGTCGTCGGCCAGTGCGCATACGTCCGATCTAACCGTAGATGCCTCTCTATCGGCGGCATTTTTCATAGGCGGCTGGTCCTTTAATGCTTGGTGCCGTTCAAAAGGGTGGGAACTAAACCATAATTGGATAAGAGCACGTACGGTTCAACGATGCAACCAAAGCCGCAATACCGACAGCAACTGTTCAATGTCGACCGGCTTTGAAAGATAATCCGAACAGCCTGCTTCCAAGCACTTTTCACGATCGCCTTTCATCGCTTTGGCAGTTAAGGCAATTATCGGCAAGCTTTTGAATCGTTCTTGCTGACGGATTGCATGAGTCACTTTATATCCGTCCATCTCGGGCAACATGATATCCATCAGCACGATTTCAACCTCCGGATGAGCTTCGAGTTTCGCTAACGCTTCAGGGCCGCTTTCGGCGGGGAGTACTTTCATCCCGTAACGTTCCAGGACGCTTGTCATGGCGAAGACGTTGCGCATATCGTCGTCTACCAGCAACACGTTTCGGTCTGATAACAGCCCCTGATCGCTGTGGAGAGTTTTCAACAGCTGGAGTTGATGCTCGGACAGGTCAGCTACGTGAGTATGCAATCGCAGCGTCGCCTGATCAAGCAGGCGTTCTGGTGAACGGACATCCTTTAGGACAATTGACCGCGCCAATTGGTTCAACCGGCTCTCCTCTTCGACCGACAATACCTTGCCTGTGTAAACCACGGTAGCAAGATCGCGGTAAAGAGGCTGTCGCTGGATCTCTTCCAAAAGCTGATTGCCGGATATGCGTCCAGGCAGGCGAAGATCAAGGATCAGGCAATCGAATTGCTTCTCCGCTAGCAATGCCAAAGCGTTCTCTGCATCTCCTGCCGGCGTAACTTGCACTTTAGGATTTCGGATGAGTTCCGCGATACTCATCTGCTGCGCCGGATCATCTTCAAGGACCAAAACTTGTCTGGTCGAGCGTTCCACATACCCGCGCAAATCCGCGACGATCTTCTCGATTTGATCGCGCGAGATCGGCTTAGTGCAATAACGCAGAGAGCCCATCTTTAAGCCGCGCTGCGACTCGTCGTTGGCAGAAACAATCGCTACCGGGATATGCCGGGTGCCCAAATCGGATTTCAGGCGGTCCAACAGCCGCCAGCCATCCAGATGCGGCAAGCCGATATCCAGGACGATGGCGTCAGGTTGAAACTCGACCACCAACGCCAGCGCGCTGTGCCCATCCGGCGCCAATAAACATTTGAAACCGTTCCCACGTGCCACTTCGCAGACGAACGCACCAAAATCGAGATCATCCTCGGCTATGAGCAAAGCGCGATCACCAGGTTGGATATTATACCGATCATCCGCCGCTTTTGCTGCGACGGATTGGGCGGCGGGAAACTCTTTGGTCACCGCAATGCTTGGAGTGTAGGAAGGCATGAAGCCCGACGAGGTATGGGCCACAGCCGTCCCGGGAGCGGCGGCTTGTATTCCAACGGACCCGTGCGGATCAACCGGTAAATGAAGGGTAAAAGTGCTGCCTTCACCCACTTCGCTTTTAAGAGTGATTTCGCCACCGAGCAGGCGAGCAATTTCACGGCTTATGGCGAGTCCGAGCCCCGTACCCCCGTATCTGCGGCTAGTTGACCCGTCGGCTTGCTGAAAGGCCTCGAATACGATGGCATGTTTTTCCGGCGGAATCCCAATGCCCGTATCAATGACGCTAAATGCCACCACATTGGACGCGTTACTCAGTGTCGGATGGTTAAGACTCCAGCCGGTTGTCGCGGGCGCGATCTTTAATACAACAGAACCGCGATCGGTAAACTTGCAGGCGTTCGAGAGCAGATTCTTGAGCACCTGCTCGAGCCGCTGAGCATCAGTTTGCAAGGCAAGAGGCAAGCCTTGATGCAAATCGATGGTAAAGGAGAGGTTTTTGCTCTGCGCGACCGGCCGGAAAGTGCGCTCAACCGAGCTGCAGACTTCCCGCAGCACAACCGGTCCCACATCCAGGGTAACGGTGCCTGATTCGATCTTGGAAAGATCAAGAATGTCGTTAATAAGGCGAAGCAGCTCCTTTCCTGAACCGTGAATAGTTTTGGCAAACTCAACTTGGCGCGGGGTCAGGTTACCGTCGGGATTAACCGCCAATTGATCGGCTAGAATCAGCAGACTATTCAGCGGGGTCCGGAGTTCATGGCTCATGTTGGCCAGAAACTCGCTCTTGAACCGACTAGTCGCGGCGAGTTGCTCCGCTTTCTCTTCAAGGGCTTGCCGAGCCTGTTCGACTTCACTGTTCTTACGTTCGACCTCGGCGTTCTGTTCGACGAGTTGCGTAGCCTTTTCCTCGAGTTCAAGATTTGTTTTCTGCAGCTCGAGCTGACGACTCTGCAGTTCGTTGGTCAGCGACTGCGATTGCTTGAGCAGATCTTCAGTAAGGGAGTTCGCTTCGATCGTGTTCAATACAATGCCGATGCTCTCCGTGAGCTGATTCAAAAAAGCCTGGTGAGTGGAATTGAAACGCTGAAAGCTGGCTAACTCGATTACGGCTTTGACCTGGTCTTCGAAAACGACAGGCAAAATGATGATGTTCACTGGAGGCGCTTCAACAAGCCCGGAGCCGATGGTGACGTACTTCCCAGGTATATCTGTTAAAAGGATACGTCTTTTCTCCAGGACTGCTTGTCCGACTAAATCTTCGCCGAGCCGTAGTTTTGCATCTCCGTTTGTCTGCTCCCGGTGAGCGTAGCCAGCAAGCAGTTTTATCCTCACGTCACCCTCGGATGTTCCACTAGTCTGGCTGTGCTGGACCAGGTAGAAGACACCTTGCTGAGCGTCCACTACGGAAGCGAGTTCTGAGAGAATCATCCGGCCTACGGCCATCCGATCGCGCTGGCCTTGGAGCATCCGCGTAAAATTGGCGAGATTCGTTTTGAGCCAATCTTGCTCGCTGTTTTTCAGCGTCGTGTCCCGCAGATTACGGATCATCTCGTTAATCGTATCCTTGAGCTGTGCGACTTCGCCTTGGGCTTCGACCGTGATCGAACGAGTGAGATCTCCTTTGGTCACGGCGGTCGCCACATCCGAGATCGCACGCAGTTGAGTCGTCAGTGTTGCGGCGAGTTGGTTGACGTTGCTGTTGAGGTCGCGCCAGGTGCCTGCTGCACCTGGCACATGCGATTGGCCCCCAAGCTTGCCTTCGGTGCCAACTTCGCGAGCGACAGTGGTAACCTGTTCGGCAAACGTCGCCAAGGTGTCGATCATGTTGTTAATCGTATCAGCGAGTTCCGCGATTTCGCCTTTAGCTTCGACGAGAAGCTTGCGCTTGAGATCGCCCTGGGCCACCGCAGTGACCACTTTTGCGATGCCGCGAACTTGATTTGTCAAGTTGCTCGCCATGAAGTTCACACTATCGGTCAGATCTCTCCAGGTGCCCGAAACGCCTTCTACCTTTGCCTGCCCGCCAAGTTTGCCTTCAGTCCCCACTTCGCGTGCGACCCGGGTTACCTCAGAGGCAAACGAGTTCAACTGGTCGACCATGGTGTTGATCGTATTTTTTAGTTCGAGGATTTCCCCTTTGACATCGACCGTAATCTTCTTGGAAAGATCGCCGGTCGCGACCGCCGTTGTCACGGCCGCGATGTTGCGCACTTGATTGGTCAGGTTGCCCGCCATGAAATTGACGCTGTCCGTCAGGTCCTTCCAGGTGCCAGAGACGCCGCGGACGTTAGCTTGGCCTCCGAGTCTGCCCTCGCTGCCAACCTCGCGGGCGACTCTGGTAACTTCCGAAGCGAATGAGCCAAGCTGATCTACCATCGTGTTGATGGTGTTCTTGAGTTCCAGGATTTCTCCGCGGACGTCGACAGTGATCTTGCGGGAGAGATCGCCTTTTGCGACTGCCGTGGTAACTTCCGCGATATTGCGCACCTGACCCGTCAAGTTGCTGGCCATAAAGTTCACGTTGTCGGTCAAGTCCTTCCAGGTACCTGCAACTCCTCGTACTTGCGCCTGCCCGCCAAGCTTTCCTTCCGTGCCCACCTCGCGAGCGACGCGTGTCACCTCGGACGCAAAAGAGCTAAGCTGATCAACCATTGTATTGATGGTGTTCTTCAGCTCGAGAATCTCACCTTTCACATCGACGGCGATTTTCTTCGAGAGATCTCCCTTGGCGACCGCCGTGGTAACCTCGGCAATATTGCGGACTTGGGCGGTTAAATTCCCCGCCATTGAATTCACGCTGTCCGTCAGATCTTTCCAAGTGCCGGCGACACCGCGCACGTCCGCCTGTCCGCCCAATTTGCCCTCCGTACCTACTTCGCGTGCGACCCTGGTGACTTCCGACGCAAAAGAGCTAAGCTGGTCGACCATCGTATTGATCGTGTCTTTCAGTTCCAGAATCTCCCCGCGTACAGCGACCGTAATTTTTTTCGATAGGTCCCCCTTTGCCACCGCCGTGGTCACCGCTGCTATATTGCGGACTTGAGCGGTCAGGTTACCGGCCATTAAGTTAACGTTGTCAGTGAGATCCTTCCAAGTGCCGGAGACGCCTTCTACTTTAGCCTGTCCCCCTAGTTTGCCTTCAGTTCCCACCTCACGAGCAACGCGTGTGACTTCTGACGCGAAAGAACCAAGCTGATCGACCATCGTGTTGATGGTGTCTTTCAATTCCAAGATCTCGCCCCGCACATCGACCGTTATCTTTTTCGCTAAATCTCCGTTGGCCACCGCCGTCGTGACGGCTGCGATGTTGCGTACTTGTGCGGTAAGATTGCCGGCCATAAAATTGACGCTATCGGTCAGGTCTTTCCAAGTGCCGGCAACACCTTGCACGTTTGCCTGACCGCCCAGCTTGCCTTCCGTGCCGACCTCGCGTGCCACGCGTGTCACTTCCGATGCAAACGAATTCAGCTGGTCAACCATCGTGTTGATGGTGTTCTTGAGTTCTAAGATTTCGCCCCGAACGTCGACAGTGATCTTTTTGGATAGATCCCCATTGGCTACCGCCGTCGTGACAGCCGCAATGTTGCGCATTTGGTTGGTGAGATTGCTGGCCATTGAGTTGACGCCGTCCGTGAGGTCCTTCCAGGTTCCGGAGACCCCCTCGACCCTGGCCTGACCACCAAGCTTTCCTTCCGTGCCCACCTCTCGCGCAACCCGAGTCACCTCGGAGGCAAACGAACGCAGCTGATCGACCATCGTGTTGATCGTGTCTTTGAGTTCGAGAAACTCACCTTTAACGTCGACGGTAATTTTCTTGGCCAAATCGCCATTCGCCACGGCCGTGGTGACGCCGGCTATGTTCCGGACCTGGCTGGTCAAGTTGCTGGCCATCAGGTTGACGTTGTCGGTCAGATCTTTCCAGGTCCCCGCCACTCCACGTACTTCAGCTTGACCGCCTAGCTTACCCTCCGTACCCACCTCTCGAGCGACCCGGGTGACCTCCGAGGCAAAGGAACTCAGCTGGTTTACCATGGTGTTTACCGTGCGAGCGGTTCGAAGAAACTCGCCTTGGAGAGAACGACCTTCTATTTCGATCGCCATAGTTTGAGAAAGATCTCCCTGGGCCACGGCGCCGATCACCCTGGCCATTTCACTCGTCGGCTGCACCAGATCAGCGATCAGGTCGTTGATTAACTCTACTGATTCTGCCCAGGTCCCTTCGACCTCCCCGAGTGAAGCTCGTTGATTGATCCGCCCTTCGCGGCCAACGGACTGCCGCAGTCGAACCAATTCTCTGGCCATTCGCTGGTTCAATGTAACGACTTCGTTAAACGTGTCGGCCGTCTTACCGGCAATGCCGACCCAATCCAACGGCAACCGAACTGAGAAATCGCCGTACTTAAGGGCCGTTAGAGCGTCGAGGAGAACTTTGGTCTCCCCGACCGCCCGGCGGAGTTGAACTAGTTCCTCGGCCGTACGTTCGTTTGAGGTAACTACTTCATTGAAGGCTTTAGCCACTTTCCCAGCCGTGCCGGTCCAATCCAATGGAAGTCTGACCGCGAAATCACCGCTCTTTAACCCGGTGAGCGCGTTCAGCAGAGCTGTCGGGTCGGAACGGTCTTGTGACCAGGTGCCATTTGTGGAATCATGCGCGGATTCGCGGCGGCGTTTGCGCCTGGGTCTTGCCGGCGGCGGATCCTGATGGGTTTGCAGGGGTGAAGAGTTGTCAGTGGTGTTCATGGAAAGCCGAACGCTAAAGCGTCAGAACGTTTTGCCGCAGAGGCTGATTTTAACCACGCGGGCGGGGAAAGAGAAGCGCTGGAAAGTGGATGATGCGTCGATCAGGGATCCGCCCGACCCCCAGGGGCCAGCCCAGAGAGAAGGGCACGGACAGGAGTAATCTACCAAAGAGCGGAGGCAGCACGGGCTCTAGGATTCAAAATATTCGAAATTTTGACTGCGTGCTCTCGGTGTCTTTGTGGTGAATTACTCCTCGACGTGACCTGCTCAGCTTTCGCCGGACAATTGTTCAAGACCGAAAACCGTTTCACAACCGAATTTCCGAACAATGACTAAAACATCTTCAAGCAATTTCATTCCCGCGCTCGTCAGCTTCTTCATTCCTGGTCTAGGCCAACTAATTCAAGGGAGGCTTATTGCTGCATTGCTCTATTTCGTAATTAGTGCAGCGCTTTGGTTCTTTTTTCTGGGCTGGCTTGGCCACATTGTTGCTTGCATTGATGCTGCTCGGTGGAAGCCTCGCTAGATCTCGCGGTTCTCCGCTTTTCTGGGTAGCGATCACAGGTGGAGTACGAAATGTCACTAAAAGAGTATGCCAAAAAGCGGGATTTCAAAAAAACAGCCGAACCAAGCGCTGGTCGTCCGTCGAGAAGTTCAGGCCGTCGCTTTGTAATTCAAAAGCACGACGCCACGCGATTGCACTACGATTTCCGACTCGAGTTTGGCGGCAAACTCAAATCATGGGCAGTTCCGAAAGGCTTTCCCTATGTAAAGGGAGAGAAACATTTAGCAGTCGAAGTGGAGGATCATCCGACTTCGTACATCGATTTTGAAGGAACGATTCCCGAGGGCCAATACGGCGGTGGCACGGTCATGGTATGGGATCGCGGAACGTTCGAGCCTCTGAGCAAGGCACCCACGAAAGACTTAGCGGGCGGAAAGCTTCATTTCGTATTAACCGGAACAAAGCTTACTGGCGAATGGTATTTGGTTCGGCTCAGAGACGAAAAGCAGTGGCTGCTGATAAAAGCCGGTGAGGATATGAAGCCGGTTTCTAAGAAGCTCGACGATACCTCCGTGCTTTCTGGTCGGAGCATGAAGGAGTTGGCCAGAGGCGACAGGGTTTGGCAGTCCAAATCCAAAAGCGAGTCGCGTGGAGTCGCCAAACGAGCATCAAATTCAATTCTCTTGCCTCTCCCGAAATTTGTGGAACCGATGAGAGCAAAGCTGGTCGAATCAATACCGTTCGGCGATTGGATTTATGAGATTAAGTTTGACGGTTTTCGCGCATTGGGCCTCCGGGGAAGCAGCGAGGCACGCCTGGTGTCTCGGAATGAAAAGGAGTTTGGCGGGAAGTTTACGGAAGTAATGGATGGGCTTTCCAGGTTAGATGTCCAGGATGCAATCATCGATGGTGAGATTGTAGCCTTGGATGAAGAAGGGCGTTCATCGTTTCAGTTGCTTCAAGCGTTCGAGCTGGGTCAGGAGCGCCCGCCCATATTTCTTTACGCTTTTGATCTGCTGCGGCTCAATGGAAAGGACCTTCGCAATTTTCCAATTGAACAGCGAAAAGCTGGACTGGAAAGGCTGCTGAAGGAAACGCCGGGAAATATCCGGTACTCTGCTTCTTTGGGTACGGACGCCGAGAAACTATTGAATCAAGCTCGTCGATTTGGTCTCGAAGGGTTGATCGGAAAGCGAGCTGGTTCTCTTTATGAAACGGGACGACGCACGGGCAACTGGATCAAATTAAAACTTCAGCAGGAGCAGGAATTCGTCATTGGCGGATACACGGAACCAGCAGGCTCCCGTAGTCATTTTGGCGCGCTCCTCGTCGGCGTCTATGAAGGCGATCAACTTAAGTTTGCCGGGAAAGTCGGAACAGGCTTTGACGAAAAAATTCTTCGGATCCTGTTGGGGATGTTTAGGAAAGTTCCAATCCAAACGTGCCCATTTGTGGATCTCCCGGAAAAGCGACTCGGACGCTATGGCCAAGGCGTAACCGCCTCGGAAATGAAGCTCTGCCATTGGATTGAGCCTACGATCGTCTGCCAGATCAGATTCAAGGAGTGGACTAGGGATAGTCGTCTCCGGCAGCCCGTGTTTCTCGGGCTCCGAGAGGACAAGGATGCGAAGGAAGTAGTGAGGGAGAAAGCATCTTAAATGGTCGCTAGGCAAAGTCTCGACGTTAACGGAACGAAGGTCGACGTGACTAATCTCGATAAAATTTTCTATCCTAAAGCGGGTTTTACCAAAGGAGAGGTCATTGATTACTACGTTCGAATTTCATCCGTTTTGCTTCCTCACCTGAAAGACAGACCGATTACACTCAAGAGATATCCGGATGGCGTCGAGGGAATCTTTTTCTACGAAAAAAAATGCCCGGCGCATCGTCCTAAGTGGGTCAAGACAACCAAGGTCGCAAAATCCGAAGGCGGAGAGATCAACTATTGCGTTATTAATGATCTGCCATCCCTTATTTGGGCTGCCAATCTAGCTGACTTAGAGCTTCATACTTTTTTGCACAAAGCCCCCTCACTCCGCCGTCCGACGGCTATTGCATTCGATCTTGATCCGGGTCCGCCTGCCGACATCGCACTCTGCTGTAAGGTTGGTTTGTGGGTTAAAGGGCTATTCGATGCGCTGGGAATGCGAAGCTTCGCGAAAACATCCGGGTCAAAAGGATTGCAAGTCTACATTCCCATTAATAGCGGCATCACGTACGATAAAACCAAGGCGTTTTCACACGCCATCGCAGAGTTGCTGGAATCGCAGTCGCCCGAAACTGTTGTCTCAAAAATGCAAAAAAACCTGCGCCCGGGAAAGGTGCTTGTCGATTGGAGCCAGAATGATGATCATAAGACCACCGTCAACGTATACTCGCTCCGGGCAAAGGACTATCCTACCGTTTCAACTCCCGTAACTTGGGAGGAAGTGGAGGCCGTTGTTCGGAAACGTAACGCAGCGAGTCTTAGTTTTGAATCTAAAGAGGTGCTCAAAAGAGTGGAGAAAATGGGCGACCTTTTTGCACAGGTTTTGACTCTCAAACAAAAGCTGCCGTTAGTCAGCGTAATTCAAAACCTAAAAATTCAATAGCACCCACCCTGTATCGCCCTTTTGCTGCATACGAATAATTCCTTGGTTCCATGTTCAACTATGAGCGAGGTTCGTATCTGAAACCTGATCGTTAGCTCGTTAGCTAGCACTAAAGTTTAAGCAACGCGACCCAATTCAGCCTTTCCGAACTGCTGGGCTGTCCCTTACAGGATTTTCCTCTTCAGATTATTTCCTCACGATGAACATTTAGTGGATATGGGGCGCGCCCATTACAACTCAAACGCGGTGACCGGCGGGTTCTCGGTAGGATTTTGAAACCGGTGCCGGGCCCTGGAGAGAAAATCGACCCCCAAAGCAAGGTCAGGCTTTGGGGCCAAATACGTCAAACTGCATTTTAAAGCGCGGGAAAGGAATATCTTGCACCGCAGGGGTTCCCGTCCAGTTATAGACTTTTGTATAAAGGTAGAGGATCGCCTTCATAACCTGTCGCCATTGGGCGTAGGCAAATACTCCGTAATTCGGATCCAGGAAGAAGTAAACCCTTCCGTTTAAAGGTCCCTCGCTGTTTGGTGTGGGTAATTGCTAAGTTAACTCATGTTTGGGACATCCAGATTAAGCTGACCGGCTCGATGGTAGGCTGCGGTTCTGAAGTAGACGAAGTTTCTAAAGCCACGAGCCATTCGTTTTGCTAGCTGGATGATCCCGTTGACGGCCTCGATTGCGGCGGAGGTCAGCTTGGTATCGAAGTAGGCCAGGATCCCATCCCATAGCTGACGAATGGTCATGGCCAAATGGCGAAAAGACCAGAGGCGGCTGCGCGCTGCCCAACCACACCACCACCGCAGTTCAGCTTCGGCTAGCTGGCGGTCGGAGTTTGCGTAAATGGCTTGGAGAGTCTCACGCAGACTCATCGCACGGCCAAGTTGAGTGTAGTGGCGACAGAGGTCTTTACGATGCGCTTGACGCTCTGGACTGAGATTCCAGGGGTTGCCGCGTAAAGTCCACATCGCCCCTTTGAGCTGGGCTCCCTCGCGCTGCAATTGGAGGCGCACCTCCTCGAGGGCTTTGCCAGCCAGCACCATGACGTGGAACTTGTCAAAGACGATCCTGGCCTGAGGGAAGTATTGGCTGGCCCCTTTCATATAGGAGGTGCTCATATCCATCGCGATCGCCTCGATTTGGGAGGGGTCCCCGCCGTGCAAGCGTAGCGCCTCGGCAAAAGCTCCCAGGGCCTGGACACCGCGTCCCTCGACCATCAGGAGCAGACGTGAGTTCTCAGCGTCCAGCACGTTGGTCACGTAGCGGCGTCCGCGCCGGGCACTGGTCTCATCGACGGCGACCCTTCGTACGGCGCTCCAGTCGCTCTTTGAGTGAGCTTGTTCAACGTAATGCATCAAGACCCGCCACAGCCGGGTATCGTGCTCATCGATTAAATCAGCCATCGCATCGACGGGCATCTCCGCGCTGAGCAGCATCATGAGCGCTTCCATCAAGAGGGTGAAACCGCTGCCTTCCCGGGCCCAGGGGACTGGCACCTGATGGACCCCATCGGTGCGACACCAAGTGCGCGGGACCTTGGCCACCAGCTCACAGCGGTACTGGAAAAAGTTCATATGCCGCCAGCGTCTTTCGATGGCGTCGTGGACTCCACACGAAGCTTTGCAGACCGGGCACTGGAAATGTTCCCCGGGCACGTGCTCGAGTCGTAATTCCAAGCGTTTGGGTTCACCCTCAAAGCGGCATTCGGCCACTCGCCATTGCCGACCCAATCCCAGTGCTGCGGTAAAAAGCTCCTCCGGTGTCATCCCTTCTTATTGAGTCCACGGTCACCCAAATGCAAATCCAACCCCCTCCTGTTTGGCTTCCAGGATAACAGACCAAGAGCTTTTGCGCTTCAGAGGCCCGTAGCGAGGAACGAGCGCAGAGGCTCTCGAACGCAAAAGACAGTAACCTTCCCAGCGCGGAGCGAAGTCTGCTCAAGCGAGAAACGGAATAAATCGAGGGGGAGCAGGCCGTTTATGCCGGATTCGACCTTGAACAGGCGTAGCGTAGCGCTATCACGTGGCCAAACCTAACGAATTTAGTTATCCACAGAAAATAGCGGAGAGCCCGTTTAAATAGGCAGCGGTGCTGTGGTAAAAGAGTTTACCGCGCTGCTTTCCGCCCAGGTTGATTTTTACTGCCCTTTGATCCTGGAGGGCGGTGGCGCCGATTAACCCTAACTTTTCTGCGACGCCCGCTAGAGCCAGATCATCTACCGTTGGTCCGGCAATCAAAAGCGAGAGCTTGCTGAACTTTCGTTTTCTGGTGTTAACAGCGTCTAACCTCTTGCTGAATTCCGTCCACGCGTGCTGCTGCAAGCCTTGGTGAATTTGCCTCACTTTATCGCGTTTCGGATCAAAAGGTGGCGGCGCGAAATTCTTTTTCAATTGCGGAATCTCCGTTTCAAACAGCTCTAAAAGCTTATTTCTATCCATCATGTTTGAAACGGGGGCCGTAAAGAATTCACCAATTAGCTCGAGCAGTTTCGGCGTCAGCACAACCTGGGGATTCGGATCATTGCTCAGTAAGGCGAATAGCTCCTTGTGCAAGCTCTGCAATCTCGCGGCCTGGTCCGTAAACTTCTGGTTCCATTTTTGCTCAGCTTGTTTTTTCACATCGTCAAACTGCCCTGCCCAATGTACCTTAATGGGCTCCCAGTTGTTGAACGCCACCGCCTGCCTCGCGGCTTGCGATTGCACTTTCTGTAGATAGCGCTGGTCGGAGTTGTTACCGTTTTTCGCGCTCGGCTTAAACGACACGCGCCCTCCTTGTAGAGCGCGCCTGATCCAGTCAAGGGTAACGACCGGAAATTGATACACCCCCCTTCCAGCGCAAAAAGCGATCAAGAGAAAAATACATGTCAAGGCCCACTCACGAGCAAGTCAGCACTCAACTGGAAAGCTTAGACGGAAGACAGATAGACCTCTGTAAGGCGCAGCTTCACGGGATCGCCGTTTTGCAGGTATCGGTAATCCCAGCGGGATCTTCAGGTTCGATCAGACCTTCGTTGCAGAGGGCCATCCCGGCGATTGAGATAGTGGAGCGTTTCAGCCCTAAACCGGTCGACTGATGAACGAGCCGCCATTCACGGTTACCATGACGCCACAAGAGTTGCAGGAACTGCTGGACGAACTGGAGGCGTCCAGAGCTTCGAGACGCCGGGCTTGGGAGAACCTTCAAGAGATCCGGTGGGCCGTGAAAGACACTGTGGGATTCGATATGCGGCCCCCGGCTACAAAAGACGATTGACCTCGAAGGCAGGATCGTTAAAGACGGCGTGCGGAAAGCACTCCGGCATCACCAGCTGGCTCTGGTCGAGTTGGTCCATGTAATTCGGCACTTCCGGCAGATCGCGGACAGCAAGCCGCTGACACTACAGGGAGGCGATTGCGCTCAGGGCGTCCAAGATCTGAACAAGGCGATTGACCGAGCCGATGGCTTGCTGTTGGGATGACTGACCGACCAACCCAGATGTTCCGTGATGTCCTGGTCGACGGCTCACGGCCGACTGTGATATTAGTTGAATCGGGGTGACTGATCGCGTGCTAATTAAGGTCCGCCATGTGACGCTTACGAACATTTTCTGCCCCGGTTAGAAGAAGTTACCCGAGCCATCTTTCAGGGAACCTCCTGAGTGCGGGGAAATACATTTACGCCTATAATTTACCCGTTCACCGAGTTCGATGAAATCTCCTCCCAGCGACCGTGCGCTCTTAGAATCTCTTTCCGTTTGGCTGCGAGATCTAACTAATGCGCAGCCAGGTCAAAGTCTTTTCAGCCTTTTATTGGAGGTTGAGAGACGGATTCGTACTGAGACCAGGCGCAACTCTCGCCTCCTTCAAGCTGAACCGCGAGAGGCCGTGAATGGTGAAAGCCATGAGCGGCAGGAAATAAAAAACCTCTCTCGGTACATCGAATAGAATCGTTGAGCCAGGCGGTTCGGAATGGCTCCTTTAAATAAAGCCGTATCGAGAAAATTGCCTGACCACTTCGCCCCTCTGCTCCCTGTTGTATATCTGCCGCGCATTTAACCTGTCCCCATATTTCTTTCCGAAACGAGGAGGCGGGAGCAACTACGCGAAAGATCGGTTCAACACTAGAAAACAGGCAAGATGAGATGCGATCGCTCAGGATGAAATACGCCGAAGTGCGAAACGTTAGCTGTTGGAGAAAATGAAATCCGGCAGGGGAAATTTCGCGTTGATCAGTTTCAGGACCTCAGTGCAAACTTCGTCCATAGAGATATCGAATACCTCACTGATGGCGCGCAACTCAGCGAGTTGGTCAGGTGTCGCAGCAAGCAGCACTTCGTTCAATTGTTGAGGAGAATATTTCATCGACCGTTTGAGTTATCGAAGTAAATCGGTTCTCCCGAGCCAAACTTGAGTCAGATTTCAAGAGATCGTGTTTTGTGACGGGTGCGGGCCCGATTCGTTTCAGGACCGAAGTCCGGGCGCTTGGACGAGGCCGGTTACCCGGCGCTTTTGCGGGTGGAGAGTATTCGATCAGCGATTTCCCCCACTATCTCTTCCAACAGGAGCCGAAGATGACTTCCACGGCGATAATCTGAGGGCGCGATATGACGAACGCGATCAGCGTGCACCGAAAGATCGTAGCATTTTTTGAAACTGGCCCGACTCGGGTCATCCGGGTTGTATACGGCTATGGCATGGCCGCCATTTTTTCTCATGATAGTAAAGCAGGGAACATCAGTTGGACCATCCCCGATATAGATCATGTTTGGAAAAGGGACTGGACGGGTTTCGTCCGACATATGGTCATTGACATCTTGTGACATGTCCAGCATGCCTTTGTTTATTCGGAAAAGGTATTGAGTCTTTTGCGTGTGGCTTATGACACGTTTGGGAAAACTGATCTTTCCTTCGGCGTCCTCAGCGTACTCGCAACCGAAGACTTCTCGCAAGTAGGGACGGAGTTGACTGCCCTCAATAAGAACCTTCAATCCGGAAGAAACAACAAAGTGGTCAACGTGGATGCCGGCGGCAGAATGCTGTTCTTCGAGGAGATCCATACTGAACTCTTCGAACATTTCCGGCAGACCCTTGTAAAGGTGCATTTTGGCACCGAGATGTTTGAGCTCTTGATTGGTGGGCCGATCCGTCGCGAGGCAGTCGAGCAGACATTTCATGTACGCGAGTTCGTTGTCGTACCCTTCTGACTGCACCAAATCGGCGCAACGGCTCCAGAATTTTTGCGTATCGATCCCGAAAGCGGGAAAAATGACATCGTCCTGCATGTAATAGGGGCTCAGAGTTTGGTCGTAGTCGTAAACGAGCGCGATTGTGTTCTGTCCGGAGGAGTGCAAGGAGGACGACGGAGGTCACGAACAAAGAATTCACCAGGGAGGCGGCGAGAGCACGGAATTTTTGAATGGGTAGCGTGAGAAGGCCCAGGGGTCCGGAGAACGCCCAAGGGTCAGGTTAAGATGTCTGTCAGCGCGTTTCGAAGATCGGGGAAACGGAATCGGAAACCGGTTTGAAGGGCTTTCTCCGGGATGATCCTTTGGCTGTCGAGGACAAGCGACGCTTCGTTAGCCGGAAGCATCCGCAGAGCAAATTCAGGAGCTGCAAGGAAGGTCGGGCGTCTGAGAATCTCGCCCATGAACTTGGTGAACTCTTCGTTGCGAACCGGGTTTGGGGAGGCGCCGTTCAGCGGGCCGCGAACGGATTCAGTTTCAAGAGCGTGAAGAAAAAGCGCGGCGACATCCGCGACATGGATCCACGACATCCATTGCTTACCGGATCCGAGTTTGCCTCCCAGCCCCAAATTGAAACACTGGTTTTCATCAATGGAATCGCTCCGCCCTCCTTTCCGAGTACCAGGGCGATTCGGACTGGAACGTATCGGGCGCCTGCGGCCTTCGGCTTTTGAGCCCTCGGCCTCCCAAGCGGTTGCGACTTCAGCGAGGAAATTGGACGAATTTGTTGAACTGGACTCGGTCAAGGTCTCTTCTCCACGATTTCCGTAGATTCCTGCTCCGGAGGCGCTGATAAGGGCGGAAGGTTTGTTCCGTGCCCGCCCAATCGCATTGACGACCCACCGGGTTCCATCGATGCGGCTGCGAAGGATCTTGTTTCGTTTTTGTTTTGTCCAAAGCCCGAGAATCGGATTCGCCTGCGAGATGAATGATCGCTTCGATCCCGTTCAGGTCGATCTCTGGACCGAATGGACCGGACCGGTTCACAGCCCGGAACCGGCGCTCCCGGTTGTCTTGAAAACGGGGTGACAACATGGCCGCGAGAGAGAGCGGCTTGAATAATTTGCCGGCCGAGAAAACCAGACGCCCCGGTAATTCCAATATGCATCAGCTTCTCTAATAGCGCGGCGAAGCGAGTGACTCACAAACTTCGTCAAGCTTGGCGAGCGGTGTTGGTGGATGCGCTTCAGCGTCTGGCACCGGCAGATCCGAACAATGGCACTAGTCCGGGAACGATTTGTGAAGCCAGTTAAGCGGGAACCGGTTTCCTGGGCAATCGGTCGGGCGAGGATTAATTTCTTTGTGTCCTCGGACGATTGAATATCTTCCATCGACTTTGCCGACGCGCCGGCGGAGATACCGGACCAATTCATCGAGGGCCTCATATTCCGCCTTCGTCGGCAGGTCGCGATTGAAGTCGCCCACCAGGCAGATGCCAATTGAGATATAGTTGAGATAATCGCTGTGCACATGTCCGCCGTTCAGTTGCCGGACCCAGCGGTTACCGATTTCGACCTGACCGTTTCCGGAGGAGGTGCCGTTGCCGATGACGAAATGGTAGGCAAGACCGTTTGGCATCCGGCGCACATAGCGATGGTAATAGTCGAAGATTCGAGCGTTGCCCTGACGGGTCCCGCTGTTATGCACAATGATGTATTTCCATCGGTTACGCGCGACACGGGCGTCGTCAATCGCCTTGCGGACTGCCGGAGTAAGGTATTGCCAGCGGACACCTCCGCCGCCAGGAGCCGGGACCAGGTCTTTCTCTGCTTCCGCTCCGGATTTTTGGACAACGATCGATTCGTTATCGTCTCTCTTGCCAAAGAAGAA
The DNA here is from genome assembly GCA_963736745.1 of uncultured Verrucomicrobiae bacterium. GTDB lineage: Bacteria > Verrucomicrobiota > Verrucomicrobiia > Chthoniobacterales > JAFAMB01 > JAFAMB01. The sequence continues at coordinate 41,817 of CAVTQD010000029.1, forward strand.
CCAGTGCTCGCTTTTTTTTCGGAGTTGGCGAGGGAGTCTCTTTTTCGATAGGAGGAGTTGATGGCGGTTCGTGTTCCTCGCGGACTCGGGTTGCGGAGAGGGAGTTGGCCCGGATTCTTCTTCGGCTGGCGTCGCCGAGAGGCTGTTGCAGTCGGGCTGGGCTGAGTCGCTTTGGAAGCGGTCGCTTCCGGCGTCGGGCGAGGAATGGCTTGTTTGAGCGGGGAAGGAGCCGGAGCTCGGAGTTGGTTTTGGAGAGGGAGTCGGGCTTGCGACGATCTCCATTTTCTGGCGGCTTTTCAAAAAGAGTTCGCGCAACCGTTTTTCTTCGTCTGATTGTTGCGTGATGCCTTGATTTGATCCGAGTGCCAACAAGAAGAGCACTGACAAGAGAGGAACCTTCAGCCTGCGCACCTGAGAACTGATTGTACGGGGATTATAAAATTCCAATCGTTGCTCCTTCAGGTGTATCCGCTCGCCAGAATAGTCACTGGACCGTGTGCTTCGTGGCAGCATTACCAAGCGGCCGGCGATCTCCAAATTCGCTGGCAGGTGTCGTTTCTATCGTTTAACCTCAACGCTTTAATGTGTATCTAAGCAAATTCAGGCGCGGGAACGCAAACGGCTCCGTAACTTTTTTCCAGATTGATGAAGAAAATCCTGATCTTTACCGCTGGTTTTGGTGAGGGACATAATACCGCGGCGCGCAATATTCGTGACGCTCTTGAACATATTGCGCCGGATGAAGCGAAGGTGGAGGTGCTCGATCTTTTCGATACTTGTTACGGTAAGCTGAACGATTGGTTTCGAAAAGCCTACATTGCTGCAATCAATCGGACGCCGCGAGTCTGGGGCAAGATTTACAACGTCATCGACGGGACCCAGTTCGTGGAATCGAATATGATGATGCTCGCGAAGATGAAGCGAGCGATGAGCGATGTGCTTGCGGATCTGGAGCCCGACGCCGTGGTGTCGACCTATCCCGATTTACAATTACGTCATCGACGCGATCTACGCCGACGGACGGCCCAGAAATTTTTCGCAGATCACCGTGATCACAGATTCCATCACGGTGAACTCGGTCTGGTACCGGTGCGTGAGCGACTATTTCCTGGTCGCAAACGACGATACGGCGAACGTCTTGCGAAATGCAGGGGTTCCCGAACAGCAGATCCGGATTTTCGGTTTTCCGGTCACTTACCGTTTCGCTGAGATGCCCGACGATCGGTATCGGGACTGGTGAGAACGGGCCTCGGCGCATTTTTACTTGATCAATTCCGGCAAGAAGGAGGCTCCTGCCCTGGTGCGTCGCCTGTGCAAGCGGGCCGATATCCAACTGACGGTCACCGTCGGACGGGATGCGAACGCTTCGAAAGGAGATCGAGAGCGAGGTCAAAGCGCAGGCGCATCCGGTGGAAATACTCGGCTGGACGAATCGGATGCCCGAGCTTTTGATGAGCCATCACTTGGTGATCACGAAAGCGGGAGGCGCAACCGTTCAGGAGGCCATCGCTGCGCGAACTCCGGTGATCATCAGCCAGGTTGTACCTGGCCAGGAGGAGGGGAACGCTCGCCTGATCGTCGAGAACGAATGTGGCTGCATCGCTCCGGATCCTGAAGCGATCCTGGAAGCGCTCAACAGCGCATTCAATCAGGAGTGAAAAACGGCTGAAGAGCTGGGTGGCCAATATTTCGAAGTTGAGCAAGCCGGATGCGTCGCTTCAGATTGCACGTTTCATTCTCGAGCTGGCTGTACCTGAAAACGCGCCGCCGAAGAAATTGCCGCATTTCTTCCGAGCGCAGCCGATGGGAAGAGACGGCCGATCTATTCTGCTTTGCGATCTGCACACGCATAGCATCTATTCAGACGGGAAACTGACCGTTCGCGAATTGGTCGATTTCTACGGTCAACGGAGTTTCGATGTGCTCTGTGTAACGGACCACATCTGCGATCACACAAGTTTGCTCGGGAAGATGGCGAATTTGAGCGGCTTGGTTTTGACGCTGGACCAGGTGGAAGAATACTTCGAGACTATTGAACGCGAAAAGAAACGGGCGCTAGAGAAATATGGGATGATTTTGATGGCCGGACTTGAATTCAACAAAGATGGCCTCACCAAAAGAAGCTCGGCACATCTGTTGGCAGTCGATTTAAAAAGGCCGATCGATCCGGGTCTCAGCATCACTCAGACAATCGCTGAAATCCACGGCCAAGGCGCCTTGGCGATTGCGTCGCATCCTCACGAGTTCAAGACCCATTGGGGCAAGAATACGCTTTATTTTTGGGACAACATCGATCAATACGCGCCGTTACTTGATGCATGGGAGGTGGCGAACCGGGACGATATCTTTAACCCGATCGGACTAAAGCGGTTGCCATTTGTTGCCAACAGCGATTTTCACAAGCCGAAGCATATTTTTTCATGGAAAACCGTCCTATTTTGCGGGAAAGACCCGGAAACGGTTAAGCAATGTATCCGTATTAATCGGGATGTTTCGATCACACTTTATCGTGATCATCGCATCGGCTTCGGATACGGGGATCTGGAGCAGGCAGCTCGTCTCGACCACGCGAGCGAGGAATCCAGGAAAGGAATGCTGCCGTTTCCGGCGTATCACATGAAGCTTGCATAATGAAGATCGAGGCACTGATATTCGACATCGGCAATGTTATCATCTCCATTCGATTGGCAAGCGGCTGTCACGGCCGGCTCCGAAGCCGGCTGCGTAAACCTGAAAAACCAGATGCAGAAAAGGAATTCAGGGGGCTGATGATCCGTTTCGAGGTCGGGAGAAATGACCGCGGAAGAATGTTTGTCCCGCTTGGCCATTCGCGCAATCGGATTTCAGGGGGATGAGCAGGAATTCATAGCGATTTTTAACAGTATATTTCAATTCGAATCCGCCGATGGAACGGACGCATTCTGCAGTCTAAAGAGGCGATTTCCTCTCTATTTGCTTTCGAACACCTCGGAACTTCATCTCGCCTATCTGCATACGAAATTGTGAGGTTTTACAGCATTTTGTGGACGGAGTCTATTCGTTCCGGGCAAAATGCGCAAAGCCGGACCGGAAGATCTTTGAGATTGCTGTTAAGCAATTTGACTTGACGCCGGAGAGTACGGTTTACATCGATGACCTTGCGGCGAACGTGCATTCCGCTTCGGATCTGGGACTTCACGCGATTCAATACGACCTGAGCGAGCACGCCGAGTTCGAGCGTCGGCTCGCAGAATTTGGGATTCAAATTTGAGCCTGATCACGCCGGTAAGCGAAGGCGCCGCCTTTGTCACGTCTCACCGCTTACAAGGGAAGCGGACGCTTAGCTTACACGGCTTAGCGGTTCTGGCTGGCGAATTGAGCCAGTTCGTCGGCCTTTTTGTTCAGATAGTTGGCGAACCGTTGCTCTTCTTCGGGATTGAGTTCGCCGGCAAGCTTCTCACTTTTGGTTTGAAGTTCCTGCGCGCGTTGAATCACAGACTGGTACTTTGGTCATGTCGCCCTGCTTCATCGCCTGATAAGCCGTTTTGAAGTCGCTGATATAGGCGTCATAACTCTGCAAATATTCGTTGGCAGACTGGCTGCTCAACGTCGGTCGAGTATCTGCTTCGGCGGCGGACGGAGAAGAGGTGGGCGACGGCGCACTGACACCCGGAGTTGTTGCAGGAGATGTCTCCGAAGCCGTCGGCGTCGCATCGGAGTGATTTCCGGGGTCGCGGTCGGAGCAGCTTCCGGGGACGCGGTCGGAGTGGCTTCCGGGGTCGCAGTCGGAGTAGCTGCCGGGGCGGAGTCGGAGTGGCTTCCGGGGTCGCAGTCGGAGTGGCTTCCGGGCTCGCAGTCGGAGTAGCTTCCGGGGTCGCGGCCGGAGTGGCTTCCGGGGTCGCGGTCGGAGTGTTGGCTTCGGGAGTCGTTGTCGGGGTCGCTTGGAGATTCCGGAGTTGCAGCCGGGGTCGGCGTGGTCAACGGCGATGCAGCCGATGCCGGGGTGGACTGAGGCGTTGCGGTCTGTTAGGCGATGGAGAGCTTGCAGGCTGTCCCGCCGGAGGGCGCGGCCGGTTGCTGCTCACATCCGACGACGAGAAGGCTGGTCACGGCTAGGGCAACGACGAAGCATTTGTTCATGCCAATATACCGACGCACGAACTGCAGTGGATATTCAAGGTCAGATGAAAAGGAGCTCGATGTCGGGCATTATGCACGACAGGCGAGTCTGTGGCCTGGCCGTGTTTAGCGCTGAAAGATCAGTCTGGCTAAGAATTCTGAACCCTTCGCCGGCCAGGACTGACCAGCCGCACTCTAGGTCATCCAGGTGAAGTGCCATGGCCGATCGACCGTGCGGCCGAATGAGGATCGGGTAACAGACCTGGATATTGACCTCGGCCATGAGAAGCCTTGCAGCATCCGCTTCAAGATCCGTCGCGACTTCCTTCATCTCGACGACCAGGATTTCCGAAATGCTGTAGGCAATTTCGTGGAGGTCGAAGAGGCTTTCGACGGCGTCAGGATCGCTTGCGATGATCCGAACGATTGCTGAATCGGTCGAATCCTGGGAATTCAGAGCAAGAACATGGACCTCGTTTGCGTTGAGGAGTTTCACCACCTCCAGCAGCGCTCCGACCTTATTTTGCAGGAAGATCGGAGAACTGTTTAACCGTAGGTCCTGAAGTCTTTTCCGTAACCTTAGGCACATCCGTTGGCATGAAGTTGGCCAGAAGATTTCATTTGTAGGAGTAAATCAAGCAAAAGGTGGCAGGCTGGCCTTCCTCTAACGCCACTTTCACATAGTATAAGCCGCTTGCATCCGGGCTAAAACCGGCGGCAGCTCGGGTGCCCGATTGGTACGGCAGATAGCTGACGGGTTTTCCTGTATCGTCGAATACCGATACTTTCAGTTTTTCCACCTTTTGTCCGGTCGACGCGGTGAACCAGTAGGCATTGCCGCTGTAGAGATTGACAGCGACGACTTCGGGAATGATCCTTCGAGACTTTCCCGAAGAAGTTGCCATCCCGGATTTTGAATCCGTCGTTTTGAAAGGCTCCGGCCAAGTCGAATACATCACTGCGAGTCGCGACTTGGTCGTCTGTATCCGCAAGGCCCGATAGGACATGACGAGGCAGGCAGCCAGCGCGGTTAAAATGAGGCGAATCATTCCGGAGCTCCGATTTCTTTGGTTAATTTTCGATGCCGCGAGATTGAGATCTTTGACCTCTTCCTCTGTTGGAACGTGATCGGCCGAAAAAGAGACCATCTTTTGAATACCATCGAGATCTCGGCTTACCTTTTGAACCAGGGGATCCTTTCTGAATTTTCCCGGGGAGATCGGTTAGTTTGTTCTTTGAGATAACTGACCAGGCGCCGGTTGGCGCAATAGTTTGGCGTCTTCAGGCATTGTAGTTCTGGAGAACGAGGCCGGTAACAACTTCTGTTCCTCGAATCCAACCTCCAATGCTCACCAGGGTGATCAGATCCGTATCGCGATTCTCCTCCAGCGCCTTTTTCACTTCGTTCTGAGTGGCTTCCAATTCTTCGTTCAATTGATCCCACGCGTCATTTTCAGCGAACTGAGCGATGCTCTGCGCTCGGGCAAGAACACTCTGGGAAACGCTGAGTTTTTTCGCCAGAGCAAGAACATCTTTGCCAACGTTTTTGACCTGCTGACCGTCATGCGCTTCGACAGCGATATATCCGTCGGCAATGAGGGTGCCGAGATTCAGCGCCATTTGGGCCCGATCGGTCGATTTGATCGAGATTGGCGGTCGATATTGGGAGGTCCAATTTGGTTTACCTCCTTTTTCGATTGCTTTAAAAAATTCGCCCGGTGTCGGGACCGTGAGAGCATCCACCGAAGCGGCATTTTTCAGTTCGTCGGCAGAAAGAGGGGAATCTGAGGCCGTAGTGTTGCCGGCAGATTGTTGGTCAGCCAACGCTGAGAAGGCTGAAACCAATGCGATTACGCTCAATCCGAGCCATTTCCGCAATAGGGGCATAATGATGGCAGTTTACCAATTGGACATCCCGTGTCCAGTCTCGCGTCTCTGAACTGGACCGCCAGGCGGCAACAAATTTAGCTTGTCGAAGTGGGGTTGTCCCTCGATGGTGGGTGCTCTCATGAAGGTGCACGTCATCGTGATGCCCAAAGCAGAGCGTTTTGGATCCGCAAGGAGTCGCCGTGCGGAATGCGTTGAAGGATGTTGGCCTGGATACGGTCGACACCGTGCGAGTTGGCAAGTTTCTGGAGCTGGAATTCAGGACGCCTCCTGATGAAGTGAAGCTGGAGGAGGTTTGCCGCGATCTTCTCTCGAATCCGGTTATCGAGGACTACACGATCTGAATATCATTCAATGGCCGGAGACACACGAATGAAGATCGCGGTAGTTCAATTTCCCGGTTCAAACTGCGACCAGGATTGTTTGCGGACATTGACGGACGGACTTCGTGTCCGGCCGAATATCTGTGGCACAAAGAGACTTCTGTATCCGGTTTTGACGCAGTCGTATTGCCCGGCGGATTTTCATATGGGGACTATCTCCGGTGTGGAGCGATCGCCCGCTTTTCTCCGATCATGAGGGCCATCGTGCGCGCCGCGAACGAAGGAATGCCGGTGATCGGGATCTGCAATGGGTTCCAGATATTGTGTGAGGCTGGGTTGCTGCCGGGCGCGTTGATCCGGAATCAATCTCTGCATTTTGTCTGCAAGCCGGTTTGGTTGCGGGTAGAAACAGATGAGACCCCCTTCACGGCGAAACTGGAAAGAACAAAGCGTTTTGCGGATGCCCGTGGCGCACGGAGAGGGTTCCTACTTTGCGGACGAAGCGACGCTTGAGAAGCTCGAGTCTGAAAAGACAGGTAGTGTTTCGTTATGTCGACGAGTCGGGAAAAGTGACTCTGGAGTCGAATCCAAACGGATCGATGCTGAACATAGCAGGTATCTGCAATGAAGCGCGAAATGTGGTCGGGATGATGCCGCATCCGGATCGCGCATGGGACCGCAGGCTTGGCAGCGAAGATGGGAAATTGCTTTTCGAGTTCGCTGGTCGGAAGCCTTGGAACCTGTTGTCTCCCGATAAATGGTTACTCAGATTACGCCAGAGCTGGTCCGTGATCACGGCTTAACGGAGGAAGAGTACGAACGGATCAGAGCGATTCTGGGCCGGGAGCCGAATTTCACCGAGCTGGGCGTCTTTTCCGTGATGTGGAGCGAGCATTGCTCCTACAAAAACACGCGACTCGAACTTAGAAAATTTCCGACCACCGGACCGGAAGTTCTGGTGAAGGCTGGAGAAGAGAACGCGGGTGTGATCGATATTGGGGATGGTTGGGCCGTTGCTTTCAAGATGGAAAGTCACAATCATCCTAGCGCGGTCGAACCTTTCCAGGGTGCGGCGACGGGGGTCGGAGGGATTATCCGCGATATCTTCACCATGGGCGCTCGGCCGGTGTTTCTTCTGGACTCTTTGCGGTTCGGTCCAATTCAGGGGAATACTCCCGCAGCGAAAAAAAATCGGCGACTGTTTGCGGGGGTGGTGGCCGGGATTTCACATTACGGAAATTGCGTTGGGATTCCTACGATTGGCGGAGAAGTGTACTTCGACGAATCGTATGAAGGGAATCCGCTGGTGAACGTCTTTTGCCTTGGGATTCTTCGTCATGAACAGATTGCTCGAGGCGCGGCAAAAGGCGTCGGAAATCCAGTATTCTATGTCGGATCGGAAACGGGCGGGATGGTTTGGCCGGAGCGGCCTTTGCATCGCGCGATTTGACGGAGGAATCGAAGCAGGATCGACCAGCAGTCCAGGTTGGCGATCCATTCAAAGGCAAACTCCTGCTTGGAAGCGTGCCTCGAACTCCTGGCAAGCGGTTGCGTTGCTGGAATTCAGGACATGGGGGCCGCGGGATTGACCTGCTCAACTTGTGAGACAGCGAGTCGCGGGGGCACAGGAGTGCAGATCGATTTGGCACTGGTACCGCAGCGGGAACCGGGGATGACGCCCTATGAAATTCTCCTGAGCGAATCCCAGGAACGAATGTTGATCATCGTTCAGCGGGGTCGAGGAGGCGAAGGTGAAGGAGATTTTTGAAAAATGGGATTTGCCGTATGCGCTCGTGGGCGAAGTCACCGACGACGGAATGATGCGGGTGTTGAATCATGGCGGGTCGAGGTGGAGATCCCGGCCGCCAAACTCGCCAATGACGCGCCGGTCTACGAGCGCGAGGCTATCGAGATCCAGGCCGCGCCGGAATTGCGGATCGAAGATGTTCCGATGGCTGATCTACAAGACGAGTTTGGTTCAACTCTTAGCGCATCCGACGATCGCTTCGAAGAACTGGGTGTTCCGCCAATACGATCATACCGTTCGGGCGGGAACAGTTGTCCCGCCAGGGTCAGATGCGGCCGTTTTTTACGTTCGGGAAGCGGACAAGTATCTTGCTGCGACAACTGACTGCAACAGTCTTTATTGCAAACTGAATCCGCGCGAGGGAGCCCGAATTGCAGTTGCTGAAGCCGCCAGGAATCTGGTCTGTTCGGGTGCGACACCCCTGGCGGTAACGGATAACCTGAACTTCGGGAACCCGTATCGTCCGGAAAACTTTTGGCAACTTCGCGAATCCGTCGAGGGTCTGGCTGAAGCCTGCCGTAGGTTCGGCACGCCTGTCACCGGTGGAAACGTCAGTTTGTATAATCAGAATCCGACCGGCGCAATCGATCCTACTCCCACGGTGGGGATGGTTGGCGTCATCGGTGAGGAACGCTGGATCACGCGGCAATATTTCCGCGACGAGGCCGACGTCATTTACTTGATCGGTGCCGATCGGCCAGGAAATGGGCGCGAGCCAATATCATGACGATCGTCCATGGCCGAAAAGAGTGTTTGCCTCCGCGACTGAGTTATGACTTGGAGTTAGGGGTGCAGGCTGTTGTGCTGGACTTAATTCAACGAGGGGTTCGTCAAAAGTGCCCATGATTGTTCCGAAGGCGGCTTAGGAGTTGCGCTGGCCGAGTGTTGCATTTCCGGCGAGCGAAGAATCGGTGCTTCGGCGCGGTTTGGTCACTGGCCGTAGCGTCTTGACCAGATCCTTTTCAACGAATCGCAATCGAGAGTGATCATCTCTGTCCGGCCGGAAGATGCCGGTGCGACGGAAGCGGTGTGCGCTGCCGCAGAAATACCTTTTGGTCGAGTCGGGAGAGGTTGGGGGATCGGACCTCGTCGTCTGCAACGGAGCAACAAACGCTTCGGTGGGACGTAGCCCAACTTCATCAAGCATGGTACTTTTCGATTGAGCGCGCCATGAGCTGCCCAGCTGAAACGTGAATAATTCCGCAAAAGCCACGACACGAATGCGGCGTTTTCGCCGTTTATGGTCATCCGGATGCTGCTCTTTTGACCTATTACGGATTATTTGCGTTGCAGCACCGTGGGCAGGAGAGCGCCGGGATGGTGACTGCCGAAGGGTCCAATAAGCCGTTTAACATTCACCGGGGCATGGGTCTGGTTTCCCAGGTCTTCCAGGAGAAGGATTTGCAGCAGCTGCGGGTAGGCACCAGATCGATCGGTCACGTTCGGTATTCGACCAGCGGATCGAGCACTCTGAAAAATGCGCAGCCGTTGGTTGTCGATTGTGCGCGGGGCCAGTTGGCGATTGCGCATAACGGAAACTTGGTGAACGCAGCGGTGTTGCGCGAGGAATTGGAATCGAGCGGTTCGATTTTCCAGACGACGGTAGACAGTGAGATCATTCTGCATCTTCTTGCCCGGCCCACTGGACGGAAGAATGTGCTGAGCGCCTTGCGGATGGTACAAGGCGCTTTCTCGTTCGTGTTGATGGGGGAGCAAGAAATAATCGGAGTGAGAGATCCGTTCGGCTTTCGGCCACTGGTGTTGGGGAAACTGGATGATGCGTTTATCCTGGCATCGGAGACCTGTGCCTTCGATCTCATCCACGCCGAATTACATTCGTGAGGTTGAGCCTGGAGAAGTCGTCATTATCAACGACGACGGGATCAGATCAGAATGGCCGTTTAAGGAAGAGCGCAAAGCCTTTTGCATGTTTGAGTATGTCTATTTTGCGCGTCCCGATAGCCTCATTAACGATCGAAACGTGAGCAAGGTGCGCGTTGCGATGGGGCGTGAGCTCGCCAAGTTGCATCCGGTTGATGCAGACATCGTCGTGCCTGTTCCGGATTCAGGGAACTATGCGGCGCTTGGTTTCAGTCACGAATTGCAGATTCCGTACGAACACGCCTTTGTGCGAAACCACTACATCGGCCGCACATTTCTTCAGCCCACGCAGCTGATCCGCGATTTCAATGTCCGGGTGAAACTGAATCTGATCAAAGAATTAGTGACAGGGAAGCGGGTGGTGGTGGTGGATGATTCGGTCGTTCGCGGGACCACGGCGAGGGCGCGGGTAGTGAATCTACGAGAAGCGGGTGCGAAGGAAGTCCATCTCCGGATCAGTTGCCCGCCGCACAAGTTTGCGTGCTACTATGGCATCGATTTTCCTGACCCGAAAAACCTTTTGGCAAACCAGTTTGCAACCGGAGGAAATGAGCAAATATCTGGGTGTCGATTCGATCGGATATTTGGATATCGAAGGAATGGTCCGAGCGACCGGGTTGCCAATGAACGAATTCTGTCTGGCTTGTTTTAATGGCGATTATCCGGTCCCGACCGATCCCGAGCTGGATAAATTTATCATCGAACCTCGCAAGGCGCGTTCACGTTTGTTGAGCGAAGCCGCATCGCATCCCGAGCTTTTTGCGGGATTGAAATGAGAAAAGTGGAGAAGCAGAAGGCGTACGCCTGCCGCCGGCGTTGACATCGAGCTGGGAAATCGCGTCAAGAAGGGGCTCCAGGAAAGAGTGCGGACGACGTTTGGTCCGGAAGTCCTGGGGCGGATAGGCGGATTTGGCGGGCTGTTTAAGGCGGATTTCAGGGGATGAAAGAGCCGGTTCTCGTCTCGAGTATCGATGGCGTCGGCACCAAGCTTAAAATAGCAATCGCGCTGGGCAGGCACGCATCGATCGCTCAGGACCTCGTGAACCATTGCATCGACGATATCGCGGTTACCGGTGCGCGCCCTTTGTTTTTTCTCGACTACATAGGATCTGAACGCCTTGACCCGTCTGTCTTCGATCAATTGATTTCCGGATTCACGAGAGCGTGTAAAGAGGGCGGATGCGCCTTGATTGGCGGAGAAACCGCGCAGCTTCCGAGATCTGTACCACACCGGGGAGTACGATCTGGCTGGTTGCATCGTCGGTTTGGTTGACCGGACGGAGATGCTGGATGGCAGTCGAATCGTGCCCTCGGACATCCTGATTGGCTTGCCGTCGAATGGCTTGCACACGAATGGATACTCTCTGGCGCGGAAGGTCTTGTTGAATAAGATGCAGCTTGATCTTCTCCAAAAAGTTGGAGGCCTCGCAAGACCGCTCGGGGAGGAACTCCTTCGGATCCACAGGAATTATCAGCCTCTCATGGCCTCGATCCCGCAAGGACGAATCAAGGGCGCCGCACATATCACCGGTGGCGGCCTGGTCGATAATTTGCCGCGTGTCCTCCCGGCCACTTGCGACGCTCTTGATCGACACATCTTCGTGGAAGGTCCCGGCGATATTCGGGCTGATCCAGCGTGGGCGGCGGAATTTCGACTGAGGAGATGTACGAGGTTTTCAACATGGGGATTGGGATGGTCCTGGTGGTCTCGAAGATCGCATGCGTCCGAAGTCCTGTCACTCACCAAAGGAAAGGTGATTGGACAAATCACTCCAGGTTCTGGCAAGGTGCCGAGTAAAGCTGCTCAACTAAGATGTGGAGACAGCTATTGGCTCGAGGGCGCAAAATTTGGGGGGTGAGCCTCGGCGCGGGGCTTTTGGGAGCGAGTTGTATTGGCGCTGCGGTATGCACTGCGACCGAGTGCGAAGCCAAAACTTCCAGACGCGATCTCGCCCGCGATTTTTGCTACCCGAATCTTTTATTCGAGTCGCGGTCAGCTGGTCTATCACGAGTCGGGTCAGGGCGGCCCTCTGGTCTTTCTCCACGGCGTTTACGTGGGCGCGTCTTCCTATGAATGGTCAAAGGTGTATCCGCATTTCGCGGAGACACATCAGGTGCTGGCGGTGGATCTCCTCGGATTTGGAGAATCGGAGCGCCCGGACGCCGCATTGTCTGCTGTCGATCATGTCCGGCTCTTGGCTGAAGTTACTCCGAGCAAAATGTGGCGGAGAACGAGCTGCGATTGTTGCCAGCGGCCTCAGTGCCGGGTTCGCTACGATTCTGGCCGCGCAGCACCCTGATCTGGTCCACCGATTAATTCTCTTGATGCCGACAGGCGGGGTGGACTCCGGTCTGCGGCGTCTAGCCGAAGCACTATGGTCTGTTCTCCAGGATCCCAGTTGTAAACAGGTTGTATTATCGGCGTTACCTCTCCACGCGGATTCAGATTCGCGCATGGTTGAAGAGTTTTGGATTTGCGGACCCGGAGAAAATTAGCGATGAGATGATCGAAGTGCTAACGAACTGCGCCCAGCAATTCGGAGCTGAACGAGCAATTTTTCAGTGGATGTCGCGTCGATTTAATCTCGAACTGGAAAAGCGCTTGGGCGAGTTGTCTCAACCGGTGACGCTGGTCTGGGGCGAAAAGGCGGTTATTCCGCCACTGGAATCGGGTTATCGTCTCCAGCAGATAGCCAAACAGTGTAGCTTGGTGGTCTTGCCAAACTTAGGATTGCTTGCGGCGCTTGAATCGCCGATGCAAGTCGCTGAGGCGCTCGTGAAGCAGCTCGACGCTACGATCCACATCTACAAAGCCGGGTGACTAGCCCGTTATGCTGATTCTGGCGGGAATTTTGTTCTCGTTGTTTCAGGCAGCTTTGAGGCCAAGAGCACCAAGAAGCTCATCGAGATCGTCTACGATCCTTTGATAGAGGCGATCCAACTGGGTTCGCTTGTGATGCTGAAGTTTGGAGTCGGCCCGGTAGGGCTGAAGTAACCCGGCAGCGAGCGGTGAGTAAATGCGTTCGAAGAGTTTGAGAAACACCAGACAAATGGAATAGCCCTGTGGACAGAGCCGATAGCGGCGCGATTTCGGGATTTTCTCGACTAACGCTTTGGCTCTCAATTTGGAAAGATCGTACCGAAGCGACGCGAGACTGTATTGGTCGGCAGATATTTGCAGAGCGGCCAAAACGAAGGGATAAAGCTCAGCGGTCGTAAAGGTGCTTCCCGCGGCGATGTGAGCAAAGCGTACCAGGGCATGCATCAAAGCCAGTTGTCGTGGATTTTCCAGTTTCAAGCCGGGAATGCGTTTACCATTGGGAAGAACTGTAGGCTCTGTCAACTTACGCAGTTGACCTCGGTCGACAAAGGTCTCCAGGATGTCCTGCTGGACAGTGAGATAGTTGTCGCAGATGCCAGCCAGCTTATCTCGCAGTGGGGGTAAGTTTTCCACAGCCTTTTTGACCCCATAGTCGGTGACGTCGTTGGTAGCCAGCTCGGTTCGCAGGCACAAGTGATCGCGGACATACTGCTTAAGAAAGCCGTTGCCGTAGTGGCTACGGATCACTGGGTTAGGAAGGTCAAGATCCTCGATGATGGTCTGCAGCTTTCCCTTATAGTGCCTGGTGACCTTGCGGCCGAAGATGGTGGTAATCTTTTTGGGCTGCCCGATCGTTCGGTTGGCATCCAGCAGTCTCTGGCCGAGTTGATCCAAGGCGGCCCGCCGGTGAAAGATCAGATTGTCGCAATATTCCACTTGGGAGAAGAAAAGCCGGTGCTGGCAGCCGGCTTCTTTGCGTTCGCTGTCTTTGAAGAATGGAGTCAGGCAAGCTAGCCATTTTTGTCCACAGCTCAGCAGATCGTGTACGGTCAAGGAATCTGCCAATTCCTGGAGCTTCTGTGGGTGGCTGCAATTGAGGAATGCATTGGAATATTGCTTAAAATTGATTCCTTCGGCATGCATCAGATTAGCCAGCCAATGGTGTTGATTGAGGCAAACGCGTGCTGAAAAGGGTAGGTAGGGACAGATGCGAACGAACATTCGACCCCAATGATGGTCGTTAATGTAAAAGTTATATTGGACAATCCAGCGATGGGCCAACTGGAGGTGCCAGCGATCTTCTGCCCCAATGGCAATCATGATCCGGGCCGGTTCCCTAGCTTTTAGAATAACCACTACCTCATCTTTCTTGGCGTGCTTAAAGTAGGGATCGACGAAGTCGTCACGCCTTCCCATCGGCGCATCCAGAACAGGTGCGCCCCATCTTTGGCAACGGTTCTTGACCCAGTTCTGAAATTGCTGGGCGATATCACGTAGTCGGTTACGAGTAACTCGCTCGCCGTCGCGATAGGCATTAAAGAAGCCGATTACTCTCTCGGGTTGCTGGAAGGGCTGAATCAGTCCGTTCAAAAGGATGCGGTCAAAACAACGGTAGCCGAATTTTATGCTATTCTGGTGATGTTCGCAGAAGGTGTTCATCGCCTGCTCCTGTGTGGTGAGATACCAGGAACATACGGCGGTGAATCCCTCTGCGACATTGAACATCACAATGGGATATCAAGGGCGAAGCCCTTGCCTAGTTAGTTAGCGTACGAACAGCCCTCAAGTGCCGGCGGGTGAAAAGCACGCGCCGTCTGGAGCGTTGCGACTACTTAGCGTTTCGGCGCTTTAATTCACGAGCGAAGTTGTTTCGTGCATCGGTGACCAGTTTTCGAAGCCCGTCGGCGCTGATGCAGTTCCCGCCGAACGCGATCGCTGTTTGCTGTTCGAGAAGATCGGAAGTGGCAACTGTGATCGAGTAAACCGTTCCGTACTTCGCGACGAGCCTTTCGACGATATCATCCGCGGTATGGCCGGTATTTGAATAGAACACCTGAATTCCTCCAGGCTCGTTCTCTTGCGTGATCACGGGCCCTCTGCCGTCGAATACAAGGACAACATTCGTTCCTGTCAGATCCTGAAATTCCGTCAAAATCCTGGTTAGCCGGTCTCGAGCCGAAGAAGTTTTGGAGTCGTGCAGCACCCGCAGTTCGGGCCAAGCAAAAATAATACTGTGGCCGTCGACGATCAGAACCTGGGCGCTCATCCGAAAGGAACCTACGCCGTGACTGACGATTGAGCCAAGTAGTTAACCGCGTCCGATGACTTTGCCCTCCCGCGTCCCAAATGAGATCGCCGAAATTTGACCTGTCCCCAATTGTCCAAGGGGAGGGACTGTCCAAGGGGCGATTAGGGACAGGTCAAATATCTGCCGACCGCCGTGGGTAGCAATTTTGGGCTTTGGGCTAAAGGAAGTGGTAGCGGACGATCAGGAAAGAGAGGTAAGCGGTCATTTCTGCGGGAAATGAGGCCACGTTCGGCGGCGCTGCTTTTTCAACGATCGAAAAAGTCAATCTTACGGCCAGATAGACCAAAGCGAATGAAAGTGCGGGTCCACGGAAGTCCTGGAGAAAGTCGTGGCTCATTAAGCTCTTTGAGCCGCTGAATACCATCAGAGCGCTTGCGATGAGCCATGCCAAGCCCAGAATCAACAGCCAACGGTGTTCCTTGGTCGGCCTAAGAAGGGGAGCGATGAAGCCGACCAGTGTACCGTAGCTTAGCAAACGAACTGATTCCAAAAGATAAAACTGCCGAAGGATGGAGTACTTGAGCAGGATTACAAAAAAGAGACACGCAGTTCCCGGGACGCTCGAGACCGGACGTACGGTAAAGTGTTTGCGGTAACCAAAGATGATGTCGCATAACTGGCAGAAAACTATCTCCGGCTTGAACCCTCGTAACCAGCTGATTGCAATCAATCCCGGGACAACAGCCACATCCATCGGGAGATAGAGGGTGGCAAGCGGAATGTAAAAACTGATTCCAAGGAGCGCTGATAGAATCCCGACCACAGGGAGCCAAGCCAAAACGGCTGCGTCGATTGGACGAGAAGCCACCCTGCTGATTCGCAACGCGGTGAAATGGTGTACGGCGGAGAGGAAGGACTCCACGCGAAACTCGCTCGTTAAGCTGCCAGAACATCGTTCGAGGGCACACCCCTCAATTCGTAAACCCGGAGAATCGTGTCTTCGATCAGGTTGTTTGGACAGGAAGCACCGGCAGTGATGCCGACGATGGTCGGACCGCTCGGGAGCCAGTTGTCGGTCACTATTTCTCGTTTTTCGTGGAGGTTGTAGTGCGTGATGCGTTTGGACGACTCAAGTTTGCTTGCGCTACGGACGAAATAGGTCGGAAGTTTGCCTTCCCCCATTTCCGCGAGGTGCGAAGTATTGGAGCTGTTGTATCCACCGACAACGAGCAACAGATCCATTTTTTCTTGCAAAAGCCGGTTGAGAGCATCCTGGCGTTCCTGGGTTGCTCCACAGATGGTATCGAAAAACCGAAAGCTCTTGGAACCTAGTTCCGGACCGTCACGGTCGAGAATCGCTGCCCGTATTCTTCTTTGGACTTCCTCGGTTTCGCCGCGAAGCATGGTCGTCTGATTTGCTACTCCGACCGCCTCCAGATGGGCATCCGGATCGAACCCGGGAGAGTAGGCGTCTTTGAAGCGATCCAAAAACTCCTGCTTGTTTCCGCCATGCCGAATGTAATCACAGACATAATCAGTGTCTTTGAGGGTCAGGACGATCAGATAGTGGCCGCGCCCAAGTCCGAGCGCGCGGGAGGCGGTCGCCTTTGTTTCTTCATGCTCAGCCTTCCCATGAATGATCGACGTTACCTGTTCGACTGCATTCTGACGAACGCGTTTCCAAACACTCATCACGTCGCCGCAGGTCGTATCGACAATCTGGCAGCCGCGATCCTGAATCTTCTTTAAAGTGATCAGATCAGTTCCGAAAGCCGGAACGATGACGACATCCTCCGCCGTAAGTTCGTCGATTTCGGCTTCGCGTCCGTTGCCGAGCAGATTCTTGATCCCCATCGCCGCAATCTGCTCGTTGACCAGCGGGTTGTGAATGATCTCTCCCAGGATGAAAACGCGACTTCCAGCGAAAACCTTCCGTGCCGCGTACGCGAGATCAATTGCCCGCTCAACGCCGTAACAAAAGCCAAACTGCTTTGCCAACCGCACCGTGGTGTCGCGAACGGTCAAAATACCGCCATTTGCGCGGATCCGTTCGACGACAACGCTGCGGTAATGCGACTCGACCTGCTCCTGCACCTTGGCCATGACATCAGGTGTTCGGAGATTGATCTTTTTCGGTTTGGCAATAGCAGGCGTGGACTCTGCGGACATGTTGAACAATAGCCGAATCTTCGGCTGTGCACGGAGTTTTATCGGTCCAGCAGCAGCGGACCCTGCGGCGGCGCGAAGACAGCGTCGGAAACCATGTAGGTCGCCGGAGGGTCAGGATCGGAATAGTCCGAGGGACGCGGTGCGGTTTTTCCAACTGTCTCATCTTCGGGCTGCGTTTGAGCGATGTAGACTGGCGTTCCTACGTGAACGAGTGCAAAAAACTTTGGAGCTGCGTTGGGGTGCAACCGCAGGCATCCGTGCGAATGGGGGATCGGCCAGACGGCTCCTTGGTGGAAACCGTAAGCCGGCTTAAATTCCACCCAGTACGCCATCGGATAGCCAACATAGTGATAACCGGAGCCTGGAGAATGGTCGCTGGTCCCTGGTCGAACATCACTGCCCCTTGCCCAAAAGCCATAGGTCATAGATCTCTTACGCCGAATCTTGTCCGTCACATGATACGACCCAGTCGGTGTTGTGGCGCCAGCTTTTCCAATCGTGGTCGGTGTTACAAGCAAGGGGCGATTTCCCTCCATGACATAGACCATGCGATTTTGCAGTGACACCTTTACGCGAACCTCGCCCGGATTCTTCGGTTTGTAGGCAACCACTTCGTACTTTCTTGAGAGAGAAGTCGTGAGGGTTTCACAGCCAGTGAGAAAGGCGAATCCGATCGCTGTTCCAACAAATAGAGCTCTAACGTAATAGGTTCTCATACGGACGGTCAATCAGGCGTCTATTTTACTTCATCGTGAAAAATTGCAAACGAGTAAAGAGGAACTCTTCGAATCTGTCCAAGACTTGCGGAGGTTGACTGAAATTCTGACCAAAGCGCAACTGCGGCGCGATGCTGCTTCATTCTCGCTCCCTTTGCCGTCTAGCATGTTTGCGTATCTGCTCGCCGAGAGCCTTGGCTTTCTCAGGGTTTTCCTGGCTTTCAATTTCCAAATCGAATTGCGCCGATCGGTTTGCGTAGAATGGATATTGGCGTCCCGGGGCCGATGGCATGTAGCGCCAGTGTTTATAGGCCCAAAGCCAATAGTCCGGGTTTTCCCGAATGATCGGCTCAAACTGGTTCCAGCAGGTTTGCGAAATCTCCTGATAGGAGGTGCTGGCAGGGAATCGGAGCCACGGCAAAATCCGGACCTTGTAGCCGCCATCCCCTCGCGGCAAGGTCACCCAAGGGACAATTGGAAATCCGGTTCGCTGATGCAGGAAGGCATGGATTTGAGTCACGCGCATTTTTAGACCGAATCCATCGATGAGGACCGCGGAGTCTCTGAGTTTGAGTGTCAGGTCGGTGAACAAAAAGACCGACTCGCCGGCTCGTAGCGCACTCAACAGCCGTACTACGGCATTGTCAGGGACGATGATTTTGTGACCGGTAGATTCCCTTAATTTTCGAAAAATCGGTGTCAAACGCTCGTTTTTAAACGGTTGCGAGATGATGACGAGCGATCTTCCCTTGAGCCCGATAAACATGCCGGCTAATTCCACGTTCCCAAAATGCGGGGTGATTGCGATGAAGGGAACATCAGACTGAACTAGCTCGCGAAGCCTTTCCGGATCCTCAAAAGAAATGAATTTATCAACGTTCCCGCTGGTCAACCTGGTTGTCCAGAACAGCTCGAGAAAATTCCTTCCAAAGACCTGCAGCGATCGTCTGGCGATATGACGCCGCTGATTGAGGCTGAGCACGGAACCAAAGACCACCTTGAGATTAGCGAGCGCGACAGCGCGGCCCCGCGAATCTGCCCAGAATACGAGAGACCCTGCGACGCTCCCGATTTTTTGCACGACTGCAAATGGCAAGGCCCGAACAAGCCCGCCAAAAATGCTCACGAGTAACCACTCTATCCAGTACCGAACGCGTTTTACTCTCTCTTTCAGCATTTCCTTCTGTATAGATCTCTCGAGGCTCCGCGAAGGGAACAGCATGGCATATTTCGGTCGCAAGGCAACCTGTGAGGACCGCGCCCGATCGAACCCGGAAGCCTCTGGATCGGGCAACTAAAGCTTGGCAATAGCGCGGGCCGGAATTAACCATTTCTCTATGCCAAATTCCCCCAGAGAGAGATTTTTTGTTGGCGTCGACGTAGGCACCGGAAGTGCACGGGCAGGCGTGTTTGACGCGACCGGCAACATGAAAGGGAGTGCGTCTGCGCCGATTCAGATTTGGAAACCCGCGACTGACTACGTGGAACAATCTTCGGACGATATCTGGGCGCGCTGCTGCGAAGTGGTTCGAACCGCCGTAGCAAAAGCCGGGATTGCCGGAGACGCTGTGGCAGGGTTAGGATTCGATGCGACTTGTTCATTGGTCGTATTGGACAATGACGGTCGGCCGATTTCGGCAAGTCCGACGGGTGATGACAGGCAGAATGTGATTGTCTGGATGGATCACCGGGCCGTTGAACAGGCTGAGCGCATCAATCGGACTAAGCACGAGGTCTTAGAGTATGTCGGAGGCGTCATTTCCCCGGAAATGGAGTCACCAAAGCTCTTGTGGCTAAAAGAGCATCTACCGCAGATTTGGAATAAGGCCGGCCACTTTTTCGATTTGCCGGATTTTCTGACCTACCGGGCGACTGGGGATACAGGGCGGTCACTCTGCTCGTTGGTCTGCAAATGGACTTACTTAGGCCACAAAAGAGACGCGGGAGATCTGGCCGGATGGAGCGATTCGTACTGGCAGGAGATTGGATTGAGTGACCTGGTAGCGGAAAAGTACAGGCGCATCGGTACTAAGGTACGAGCGATGGGTTCGCCTGTCGGCAACGGTTTGTC
This sequence comes from uncultured Verrucomicrobiae bacterium, assembly GCA_963736745.1. GTDB lineage: Bacteria > Verrucomicrobiota > Verrucomicrobiia > Chthoniobacterales > JAFAMB01 > JAFAMB01. Next base: position 61,838 of record CAVTQD010000029.1, read on the forward strand.
CGAGCAATCCTCCAAAGAGTTGGACCTGCCCTTGGGGACCGCGGTCGGCGCGTCAATTATCGACGCACATGCGGGCGGCCTTGGGGTGCTCGGAGCGGTGGAAAATGGAGAAACCTTAACCCCTGAACTTCTGAATTCCCGGGTCGCGGTGATCGCGGGGACATCTTCGTGTCACATGGCGGTCTCTCGGGAGCCAAGGTTTATACCGGGCGTCTGGGGGCCTTATTTCTCGGCGATGATCCCCGGTCTGTGGCTTACCGAGGCTGGTCAATCAGCGACCGGAGCGGTTCTGGATCATATGATCTACACTCACGGCGCATACCCGGAGGCGAAGAAGCAAGCCGATTCCCAGGGGCTCTCAATATTTGATTTTCTCAATCACCGACTTGCCAAACTCCAAAGCGAACATGGTCTAAGTTCCCAGGCAGAATTGACGCAGGAGCTTCACGTCTACCCGGATTTCCATGGCAACCGATCGCCTAGGGCTAACCCGACATTGCGCGGCATGGTTAGTGGATTAAAGCTATCGGCCACGGTGGACGATCTCGCCTTGATTTACCTCGCGACGATCCAGGCTATTGCATATGGTCTGCGTCATATCCTGGAGGAGATGGATACGAAGGGATACGCAATCTCAAGGATTTTTGCCTGCGGTGGCGGTCTAAAGAACGATGTCTTTTTGCGCGAGCACGCCAATATCACCGGTTGTGATCTGGTCCTTCCGCAGGAGCCGGAGGCCGTGCTGTTGGGTGCGGCCGTTCTCGGAGCGGTCGCTTCCGGGGCATATCCGGACATCCTGGAAGCGATGAGGTCGATGAACGCTGCCGCCGACCGAATCCGTTCCGAGAGCTACGTTGCCGAATATCATGGTCGCAAATACAAGGTGTTCAAACGGATGTACGATGACCAGATGGCTTACCGGCGACTGATGGAGGAGGGTAACGGCAGTTCTGCGTATCGATAGGTCGCGCTTCGACGGAGAGGTTCAATTGCACGGGTTCAATACTTATTCAGCGGTTTTCGGTACATCTCCCGGAAAGGATGTTCATCCAGCAGGTTTGGTTCAATACCGCCAAACTTTTGACCGTCGTAGATCTGAATCCCCACATAATAGTAGAGCGGACAAATTGGTGTTCCCTGATTGAGAAGAATATCTTCCGCCCGGTGAAAGATTTGTAAACGCTTAGTGTTGTCTGGTTCCAAGGCGGCGGCGGCGACCAAGTCGTCGTACTCTTTGCTGCGCCAACCGGTCCGATTATTGCCGCCACCGGACACGAAACAGTCAATAAAGGTGTTAGGATCATTGTAATCGCCGACCCAGCTTGATCTTGCGAAATCGTAGTCGAGGCGGCTTAACGAGTTGAGGTAGACCTTCCACTCTTGTTTTTGGAGCTCTATATGAACGCCCAGCGTGTCGGCCAGCATGTTCTGGATTTCAACGGCGATGTCTTCATTTAATTTCTTGCTGTCGTACAGGTAGGTCACTGTCGGAAATCCTTTTCCGCCCTGGTATCCGGCGTCAGCCAGCAGCTGGCGTGCCTTCTGGACATCGCGACCGAACATCTTCGGAGGTTGATATCCGCCCGCGGTTCCAGGTGGAGTAAAAGAGTATGCCGGAGGTTCACCGGCCTGAGTAATTTTCTCAACGATACGGTCACGGTCAATTGCCATCGCGAATGCCTGGCGAACCCGCACGTCGTCGAGCGGCTTTCTGGTAACGTTGAAGCGGATGAAATAGTTTCCAAGGAAAGGGGCCGCGTGAAAATCTGGACGCGTTTTCAACTCCGGGATAAGAGATGGCGGCGTGAGGCCTTTATCCAGAATGAGATCGGCCACCTTTGACGCATAAAAATTGTACGCGGTGATCGAATTGTCGATCGGCAACGCGTCAATTGTGTTCAAAGCCACGTGGGCGGCATCCCAATACAGCGGGTTCTTTCGCAATCGGATCCTGTAATTCAGCCGCCACTCTTTCAGCAGGTACGGGCCATTATTCACCAGTTTGTCAGGCTTGATCCAGTCATCACCATACTTTTCCACTGTTGGTTGATGAACTGGAAGAAGGGTCGCAAAGGAACAGAGATCCAGAAAATAGGGAACTGGAGTCTCCAGCTCGACTCGAAATGTTCGATCATCGATTGCCTTAATGCCGACCGCGCCGAAATCATTCAGAGTTCCCTCGTTCAACGGCTGTGCATTTTTGATGTGGTACAGCAGGTACGCGTACTCTGAAGCGGTTTCCGGCAATAAAACCCGTTTCCAGGATTGGACGAAGTCATTTGCCGTGACAGGATCGCCGTTGCTCCATTTGGCATTGGCTCGGAGGTGAAATGTGTAAATTTTGCCGTCGCTCGAAAGATCCCAGCTCTCGGCAATGCCCGGCTGAGGCTTTCCAAAACGGTCGAAATGCAGGAGCCCTTCGAAGAGTGCATAACAAATGCGACCTTCCAGTTGGCCGGTCACGACAGCTGGATCGATCGATTCCGGTTCGGCCCCGTTGAGTATCACGAGGTCGGCTCGTGGACTGTCCGAGCCACAGCCGATCACAAGGACGAGGAGCAGAAAGCAGATTGGTCCAACCAAACACTGCCGAGTCGCACTGATCCGGCTCTTTCCGGAAGGCTGCGGAGGAGCAAAAATTACGTGTCATTTCATTCCTCACCCCATCCCCCTCTTCCAGTGGTTTGTGGGGAACCGAACCTAATGCTCCGGCGAAACCGATGGTGCGGGAGAAGCTGTCTTCGAATTCGGGGCAGGGCTGGACGAGGAATCGGCTCTGCGCTCGAAGAAGGGGCAGACGCAGATGCGCAGGAAGGGGCTGGCCGAAGACTCAGGCGCTGCGCAGAAGCCACCGGAGTCGCAGAAGCCGTATCGCAGAAGCTACCGGACTCGCAGAAGCAGCCGGAGTGGAAGAAGCGGCGACGCTGGCCGATGCCTGAGGCGAACTTGCGGCGCTCGGGGAGACTGTCGTTTTCGGCGTGGGTAAGAGGGCTGCTTTGCGTACCTCGTTCTCGAGAACACCGACTCGGCGCTCCATACTCTGCCTCGCCGTGAATACGGTCAGCAGCAAAGTCACACCAAAAAAAATGCAACCTAGATAAACTGTAGCCTTGGTGAGGACGGTTGCGGTCTGAGCGCCAAAAATGTTTTCCGTCATGCTGCTACCGAAGGCCGCTCCCAGCCCTTCGTTTTTTGGCCGCTGCATCAGCACGACAAGTGTCAGCAAGACACAGACGATCACAAGAATCGCAAGCAGAATCGGAATGACAATACTCAGCCACATAAGGGCGGGAATATGGAGTGCGGTCTACCGGTTGTAAAGTGGTTGCGAAAGGAACCGGCCAGAGTGGGCGAATTTCCTGATCCATCAAATTTAGGACGCATTGAACTCAAAGATGTTCCGTGCTTTCCTTGCCGGCATGTTTCGTGCCTTTATGCTGCTGGTTATGATTGCGACTGCGGCTGTCTCGCAGCCGATCGAGTATCCGAATGCGAAGAAAGGCGGAGTTGTCGACGACTATTTCGGGACCAAAGTGCCGGATCCGTATCGGTGGCTGGAAGATACGGATTCGCCGGAAACGGTCGCATGGGTGAAAGCTGAGAACGATCTGACTTCTGCTTATCTGAAGAAGTTACCTGACCGCGCTCCCTTCCGGGAAGAGCTAACGGAGCTTATGAATTATCAGCGATACACTGTGCCAAAATGGGAGGGTCATCGTTATGTATATCGCAAGAACGACGGGCTGCAAAATCAGAGCGTGATTTACACCCTCAGAAAGCTGGGCGACGAACCGACGGTATTGTTGGATCCCAATCAACTCGCGAGCGACGGCACTGTGGCTGTGACGAGTACCACGGTCAGTGACAATGGCCGGCTTCTGGCTTACGAGGTCGCTGCGAGTGGTTCGGATTGGAACGAGATCCGGGTGCACGATATTGACGCTGACAAGGATCTTCCGGACGTCGTCAAATGGATCAATTTCTCCAACCCGAGCTGGACCAAGGACAGCAAAGGATTTTTCTATTCAAAGTTCCCTGAACCAAAGGCTTCTGGAAATCAGAGGTTCGCCAAGCTGGCGTATCAAAAGCTCTACTATCATCTGTTGGGAGATCCAGTGGAGAAGGATCGACTGATCTACGAACGTGCGGACGCTCCTGATCTGGCCTTTGGCGGCGAGGTTTCGCATGACGGCCGATTCCTGCTGATGCTGGTCAATAAGGGCACTGATCAGCGAGACCTGTTGTACTTCAAAGATCTTGGGGATCCCAAGGCGCCGAAGATCGACGCGCCTTTCCAACCGATCGTCGATAAGGCCGAAGCGGAGTTCAAAATCGCAGGCTCGATTGGGAACCGGCTATTTGTTGTCACCGATCTCAACGCTGCGAGGTATAAGATCGTCGAGATTGATCTGACGAATCCGGCCCGCGATCAATGGAAGGAAATCGTTCCAGAGTCAAAGGACCTATTGGAAGATGCCACGCTGGTCGGTGGAAAGCTGGTCGTTAAATATCTTGTGGACGCCAAAAACCAGCTCTTCGTCCTCGATCTGACCGGGAAACGAGAGAACGAAATCGGCCTCCCGGCGCTGGGAACAGTAAGGGCTCTGTCCGGGGACACAGATGGTCCTGAACTGTTTTACTTGTTCACATCGTTTCTCTACCCATCAACGATCTATCGCTATGACGTGAACACGGGCGAGAACACGGTGTTCAAAAAGCCGAACGTCAATTTTAACCCGGCGCAATACGAGACTAAGCAGATCTTCTATGCATCAAGGGACGGCACCAAAGTTCCTATGTTCATCGTAGGTAAAAAAGGGCTTAAGCTGGACGGGAATCTCCCAGTCTACCTGACTGGCTACGGCGGGTTTAACATCTCGATGACTCCATATTTCGGGGCGTCGTGTGCGAGCTGGATTGAAAAGGGGGGTGTCTTTGCTCTCCCTAATCTGCGAGGCGGCGGAGAGTATGGTCGGGAATGGCATGAGGCAGGGATGAAGGAACATAAGCAAAATGTGTTTGATGATTTCATCTTCGCTGCGCAGGCCTTGATCGATGAGAAATACACTAATGCCAAAAGAATCGCCATCGTGGGCGGTTCAAATGGCGGGTTGCTGGTCGGCGCTGTGCTCACACAGCGTCCCGATTTGTTTGGGGCGGCGGTCCCGGAGGTTGGCGTTCTCGATATGCTGAGGTTCCAAAAATTTTCGATTGGGTGGGCGTGGCAATCCGACTATGGATCTTCTGACGCTCCTGACGGATTTCAGAATTTGATCAAGTATTCGCCACTCCAAAACATTAAAGAGGGAACATGCTATCCGCCCACTTTAGTGACTACTGGGGATCATGACGACAGGGTGGTGCCTGGTCACTCGTTCAAGTTCACCGCCACATTGCAGGCTGCGCAAGGATGCACGAATCCTGTTTTGATTCGAATCGAAACGAAAGCCGGACACGGGGCGGGCACGCCGATCAGCAAAATCATCGAGGAAGAATCCGACGTCCTGGCATTTATGTGGGACGCTGTTGGAGTTCCCAAGAACTAGTGCATCGTCTCATATGTAGCTGGCATATGGTTGCGTTCAAAATGGGCCGCCGGGCAAGTCGTGAGGAGGGCGCATATCTGAATCGATACGTAACCCACGAGCAACGCAGCCGCCAGCCCATTTTCAACGCAACCCTCCGGGCCGCGGCCAGTTGGCTGTTTTTCCGCGTTGCTCGCTCCTTACGTATCAATCTAGATATGCTCGTCGCTTGCGCCTTGAAAAACGGCCAACTGACCTGCGGCCATATGCCAGCTACATATGAGACGATGCACTAGTAAAAATTCCGGATTTCCTGCAGCATCCGTCGAACGTGTGCGTAATCGCGACGCGGTTTCAGCACATGGTAGCTTTTCCAGGGATCGCCCCATTCCAAAATTTGGATCGTGACGCGACGAACACCCCAGACATCCATTTCCGTTCTGGACGGGCAATAGAGGTCGATCGTGTTTCGCCCGGACAAAGCCCAACCGTAGTCGTCGACCTGGTAGACCTGACCAGTGGCAAGGATCAGGAACTTCGTGCCGGCGGGCCACCTGGCCCAGTCGGCGGCCGCGCTGCGGACAGAATCGGCTAACAGCGTCGTGCCGATGGCACTGGATTTACCATAACGCCGATGATCACTCTCGGTGTCGGTGTAAGCGGTGGTCCGCACTTTCATGAACTGGCTGCGAGGCAAGGGAGCTTCATATTCCGGAAGTGAGCGCCCGGCGCAACCGACGAAGAGAATCGACAGAGTCGCGCAGGCGACCTGGCGAACAACGCGAAAATTCATGCGGGCCGATAATAGCTGGATCTGGAAAAAGAATGAACAAATTTTATCCTGAATTCCGCAGCTGTTGTGCGAAGCTCGAATCTGGAATAAAAAGCGAGTTATGCTGGAGCGTTGGATTTTGCTTTTGGTATTTGGCTGGTCGGTCGGTTGGGCGGGATGCGAGCAGGCCTGCGCTCGCGACCCGAAGGTGCGCCGAGCTCTGCCGCTCGATGCGAATCTGCCTGCGGACTCGGCGCCATCGGTAGATTATCCGACCGCTCCGGGGGATTCGCGCCCGGGCCCAGATATTGCCGTGGCACGGACGCCCTCGTCCATGTCGGCTTTGCTTGTATATCCTTCAAGCGCGCCGATTACCATTGCGAGTTCTGCGATCATGATTGATGCAAAGGCCGGCGCGGTGCTTTTTTTCAAGAACCCGGATGTCCAGCGACCGGTCGCCAGCACGCAGAAGCTTCTTACCGCTTTGCTGGTTGCGGAACATGGGGGATTGGATGACTCAGTTCGGGTAGCTCCCGAGGACTGCGCGGTTGAACCGACCAAGCTCGGATTCAGGTCGGGTGAAGTCTATACCAAAAGGCAACTCCTGGCCGCGATGCTGGTGCATAGTTGCAACGATGCGGCAGTATGCCTTGCCCGGAACGATGCCGGCAGTGTTTCGTCTTTCGCCAGATTGATGAACGCGAAGGCGGCTCAACTTGGGGCAGGGAACAGCCATTTCGTCAATCCAAACGGCCTGCCTAAGCCGGGTCAGTTTTCGACCGCGCGTGATATGGCGCGGATCGCCTTTGCAGCCTATCACAATCCGACACTGCGCGAGTTCATGCGACTACCGGGTCTTACATTTACTTATAGTTCAGGCCGGCGGCGTTTTCTGGAGCCGACCAACAGGCTCGTCGAGCGTTCCTCAATATTTACAGGCATGAAGACGGGGTACACGGAGATGAGCGGTCGATGTCTAGTCTCCAGCGCATCAGAGGGCGGCAAAGATATAATCCTTGTTCAACTTGGTGGCACCCACCGCCTATTGTTCGATGACGCCCAAAGGCTTCTCCTCTGGGGTCTGGAACAAAGGGCAGGCGCCCCATTTAATAACATGTATTCAAATAGCTACGACCGCCGCGGCTCGGCGCTTCAAACCGTGTTTTGAGACCTTAAACGAGCGATTTGGGCTGGAGCCTTCCCACCTTGACATAGTCCATTCCGGCGGCGGTCGCGGCCTCAAAACCCGAGGTGCTGTCCTCGAGCACCAGACAGTCGGAAGGCTGAACGTCCATCCGGCGGGCGGCTTCGAGAAACATATCCGGGAACGGCTTTCCTCGTTTGACTTGTTCGGACGTGACTATGACTGGGAAAAAACCGCTGAATCCGATCGTTTCCAGGGTACTGATGACAACTGGAAGCACCCCCCCAGAGGCCACAGATACCTTCGCAAAGGCTGAGACTTGACGCGCGAACTCTGCGACTTCCGGAATGGGCTGAATCGTTGCAATCCGCTCGACATAAAGACGCTCCTTTTCAAACGCGACAATCTCCGGGTCGAGTGACGTACCGAATCGTTCGTTCAGATTTTCGACCATCTTACTGCTTGGCCATCCTCCCAGGGCATAGAAGAGTTCTTCGGGCATCTGCCCGCCGAGCTTCTCCACTGTGTCTGCCCAAGCGCTATAGTGAATCGGCATGGAATCGGCCAGGGTACCATCGCAGTCAAAAATGTATCCCGCGTATCGCTTTTCGGGTGGAGTAAATACTGTCATAACGAAGGTCTGCGGATACTTGCACGTGTTCAAAGGGAGCACAACTGGTTCCGAGAAAACATATAATTGCAGGATTTTTATTGATTTTGGACGCTTTCCCAGGATGATTCCTCTCCCTTATTATGCGTCATACGATATCTGTTCTGGTTGAAAACAAGTTCGGGGTTCTTGCCCGGATTGCCGGCATGTTTAGTGGGCGCGGATTCAACATCGATAGTCTGAATGTTGCGCCGACAAATGATCCTTCTGCATCCAGAATGACGATCGTAGTACGCGGAGATGACACGGTTCTCGAACAGGTTACAAAGCAGTTGAACAAGCTGGTCGACGTGATTGAGATTCAGGATTTTCGGGATGGAGATTACGTCGATCGTGAGTTGGTGATGCTTCGTGTCAATGCTGATTCCGCGAATCGCTCGGAAGTCATGCAGATATGCGACATTTTCCGGGCAAAGATCGTCGACGTTCAGCCCAAGCGTCTGGCGATCGAAATTACTGGAAACGAAAGCAAGATCAGCAAGTTTCTGAAACTGATGGAGAACTTTGGCATCAGCGACTTGACGCGCACGGGCAAAGTCGCCATGGCTCGAGTGGAATAAGTCCCCCCTTTTAAATCAAATTCAAATATGCCAGCAAAAGTCTACACGGATAAGGACGCCGACCTCTCTCACCTCAATGGAAAGGTGTGCGCGGTGATCGGATTTGGATCCCAGGGTCACGCGCACGCGCTCAACCTCAAGGACAGCGGCGTACAAGTGGTAGTCGGTTTGTACAAAGGCAGCAAGTCTATTCGGGCAGCCGAGGAGCACGGTTTCCAGGTCATGGAAGTTAGTGAAGCGACAAAAAAGGCTGACATCATTTTCTTTGCGACTCCCGATCTCAAGAGCGCGTCGATCTATCAAAGCGAAGTGGCACCTCATCTTCAGAAGGGAAAAACGCTTTTGTTCAGCCATGGTTTTGCGGTGCATTTCAAAACGATTGAGCCTCCGAAAGAAGTGGATGTAATCATGGTTGCGCCGAAAGGCCCTGGGCACATTGTGCGCCGGCAATACCTGGAAGGGAAAGGGGTTCCGGCGCTTATCGCGGTTTTTCAAAATCCGTCCAAGCAAGCGAAGAAATTGGCGTTGGCATGGGCGAAAGGGATTGGCGCGACCCGGGCGGGAGTGCTTGAAACGACATTCAAAGAGGAAACAGAGACGGATCTTTTCGGGGAGCAGACGGTCTTGTGCGGCGGCCTGACTTCGCTGGTTCAAAATGGATTCGAAACGCTCGTGGAAGCCGGCTATCAGCCGGAGATGGCCTATTTCGAATGTTTGCACGAATTGAAATTGATCGTGGATCTGATGTACGAATCAGGGATCGCAGGCATGCGGTTCTCGATCTCCGAAACCGCAAAGTGGGGTGACGTCTCGGTCGGTCCGAAGGTGATTGACAGCTCCGTAAAGAAGAAGATGCAGAGCGGCTCTGAAGGATATTCAGAGCGGGAAATTCGCCAAGGGCTGGATCGCGGAATACGCAGCCGGTCTGCCGAACTATAAGAGACTTCTCAAGGAGGGGGAAAAACATTCCATCGAGAAGACCGGCGAACGCCTGCGCGGACTGATGCCCTGGATCCAGAAGAAAAACATCAAGGGCGCTCAGGCCGCCTATTGATGGCAGAAATCCAACGTCGCCGAAATGCGATTTAGAAGTCGAGGTGGTTCCAGTAGGTCACCTTGTCCTTGTGATTCGCGACGAATTTGACTGCGCCGTCCTGAGAAACCACAATTGCCAGGCATGGCGCATACTCGCGGCAAAGGCGATAGGCTGTACGGTGCCGGGTGCCGGCACCTTCCATGGACTCCAGGATGCAATCTTGCGCTTCGATGTCGAGGGCCCGATGCACCATTTCGTCTTCAAAACTAGGAACCTGAATCTCAACGCCGAATCCAAATAAGGTGAATTTGTGGTCGACCAACAGGCAGCCGTCGACCGCCGTGAGATCAGAAAGCCACAAAGCCAGTTCCACAAATCGCTGGCTGAACGTGTATGGAAACTCTTCGTACCATGCCAGGTACTCTTGCCAGCCCGCGGACGTTTCTCCTTTAGCCACGGCAAATAGAGCCAGACGCCTTGTGACTTCCTCCAGAATGAGAGCAAAGGGAGACGCCGTGCAGCTTTCTTCGATCCGATACTTTGCACGCAAGGGGCCGCCTGTTTTCAGAAGGTCCCCCATGAGGAATCTCGGTGCGAATACCATCGTGCCGCCGTGCCTGGAATTCCGAATCTCCCGGATGACTCTGCGCATGAAGGCGACCCCGATTTGTTCGGCGAGATCATCACGTATAACGACCGAATTCGGCAGGTTTGGTGTAATGACTCCTGTAAATCCCTCACTTATCGTTCGATAACGCTGGAGAAACCAGGAAGAGGCAAACAGGTCGAATCCGTGACCTTCTACTCGGCCGTTGAGTAAGGTCACAATGCGCTCAGAACCGCGGTGAATTACGAGGTTTCCTGGACCTCTGACATGGATGATCAGCCAATCTGGAATTGGATGGTTGAGTGAGTCAACGGCTACAGTCAGATCCCTGGACCAGGCACCCGTGTGGATCATTCCGGAGATTTTGAACCCGCTTTGAGGGGACCATTCGACCGCGATCATCGATCGGTAAAAACCGGTCGCAGGCCCCAATCGGCGGATTTCCTGCTCTCCAAACATTCGGCGTTTTGCGAAGCGAACGGCATGAAACCCGATGCGGGCCAGACCGGCGGGTTCAAGCTCTCGGCGCCCTAGAAGGGCGATGCGGCACTCGACAGGGCGACCTTCTTCCATGAGAAGGCTTGCCTGATAGGCGACGCTGATAAATGCATACAGCCTCTCGGCGGAATCAAGAATGGTATCTGCCCCAGTTGCCCGCATCCATAGCGACCAGATCTGTTCTGAAAGCTCGCGAGGATAGGAATGTGGGACTAATTCAACGGCTGACACTGTTTAACTATTTCACTGAAGAGGCACCGGTACTTGTTTGAATTTTTCTTTATGCCAGTAATTCGCGAAGCTGGCCGATCCTCTTTTGGAATAGGTTCATTGCATTTTCGATTGGTTCGGGAGATTGCATATCGACGCCTGCCTCTCGTAACGTGTCGATCGGGAATTTTGCTCCTCCCGATTTCAGGAAACTCAAGTAGGCAGCAACCTCCGGAGCGCCTCCCTTCAGAACTCTATCCGCCAATGAGATCGAGGCGGAGATTCCGGTAGCATACTTGTAAACATAAAAAGCCGAGTAGAAATGTGGGATTCTAAGGCACTCGATGCTGAGTTGGTCATCGATCACGAAACGCGGACCGAAATAGGCCTCGAGCAGATCGCGGTAGACTTTGCAGAACACATTGAGAGTCAGTGGGCCGCCGTTTTCCTCGATTTCGTGTACCTGTTTTTCGAACTCGGCGAACATCGTCTGGCGAAACAGGACCTGCCGGACGTCTTCGATCTGACGGTCGATGAGGTAAGCCCGCATCGTTGGTTCCTGCGCTCTCTCAAGGAGGTGATGCGTGAGCAGTTCTTCATTAAATGTCGAAGCTACTTCCGCAAGAAAGATCGGATAACTGTAATCTTGAAAGAGCTGATGATTCTGCGCAAACCAGGAATGCATCGAATGCCCTGCTTCGTGGGCAAGAGTGAATACATCGGAAAACACATCCGGTTTGTAGTTCATCAGGATATAAGGAGGATTGCCGTAACTCGAGGAGGAGAATGCGCCGCTTCTTTTCCCTTTTGTTTCGTAGCGATCGACCCATCGGGAACGCAGTCCGTTTTGGAGCGCGCCTACGTACTCGGCGCCGAGTGGACTAAGGGCCTCTACGACCAGATCGATAGCTTCATCGAAATTGACGTTGGTTTGAATCTTCGGGACCAGCGGTACGAAAGTGTCATACTGGTGAATATCATCGAGTTTCAGAAGTTCCCTTCGGAGATCGTAGTATTCGTGAAGCACCGGAAGATTTTTTCGAACCGTCGCGATTAGGTTGTCGTATACAGTCACAGGGATGTTGTCCCCGAATAGCGATGAGTGGCGAGCGGAGGGGTAATTGCGGATCTTTGCAGAGAAAGCGTCGGCTCGAACCGATGAAGCCAACGCGGAGGCCAGGCTGAATTTGTGATCCTCAAATTCCAGGTAAAACTGGAGGAAGGCTCTCCGGCGCAGGTTCCGGTCCTGTTTGTGGAGAAACGACAAATAGGTGCTCTGGGAAAGGGTGATTTCCTGGCCATCATCAGTCGTCAGAACGCCGAATTTCATGTCGACGTTTGTGAGCTGCGAAAATGTGTCCGAATGGCCGCGAATGACAGGTGCAGCGAGAGTCAGCAGCCGTTCTTCGGGCTCTGAGAGTGTGTGAGGCTTGTATCGGCGAAGTTTCGAGAGAGAGATCTTCCAATCCGCCAGTTTCGGGTCGTCCAGAAAGCGCTGAAATTGATCATCGGAAATCGCTTGGATTTCCGGATTGATGTAGGAGCCGGCCTCGCGGACCTTGGTGAGCAGGTTGGTCAACTCTGCGCGACGAGAAAGGTTTTTATCGTCCGAACTATCTTCGGAATATTTGAGCGAGGAGTAATGGCTGAGTCGTTCGGCAATTTGCTCGTGGCGGTTGTCGCAGTCCAGGCAGGCGAGCAGCGTGTCAGCCGATTCTGCCAGACGGCCTTTGAACTGCGCGATGTCCGTATAACGATCTCTCAGTTCAGCAAATGACCTTCGATATTTTTCTTCTGTTTTAAATAGATGGGTAAGATCCCATGTATCTTCTTCTTGGATTTCGGATCGGGCTGGGATTAGGAAAACAGTCGTCATAGTGGAAAACGGGGTGCCGGTGCATTAACGAAACGGCAGGCGCCGTAGCGCCAGGAACGCAAGACACCAACGAACGTCAATGCGCGCGGGCGAACGTCAATTGGAAAATTGAACCGCTGATTCCAGGCCAGCCGGGCATGGTCAAAGGTTTGCCGCTTGAAAATGGTTGTTCAGGAGCGTGGATGCGCTTCGTCATAGGCCTTTTTCACGCGCTCCATCGTGACATGCGTGTAAATTTGTGTTGTCGACAAGTTGGCGTGTCCGAGTAGCGTCTGCACGCTTCGCAAATCCGCGCCGTTATCCAAAAGATGCGTTGCAAAGCTGTGGCGAAGTTTGTGTGGGCTGACACGCAGTTGGATGGATGTTTGAGATAAATGCTTCTTCAGCATCAACCAAATGGACCGCGCAGACGATCCGTTTCCTTAATTTGCTGAGAAACAACGGGCCGGACTGCACGTTTGCTTCAAACCGGTATTTCTGTATCGCCTTCAATGCAATCTGTCCTACTGGAACGATTCGTTCTTTCCGGCCTTTTCCAAGGACGCGGACGGTTTCGCTGAAGGTATCGACATCGGCGACATTCAGAGCGGCGAGTTCGCTCAGTCGGAGACCGCTGCTGTAGAAAAGTTCCATGATTGCAGAATCGCGTGCGGCAGCCCAGACAGGAGCTTGAGCTTGGCGCTGAACTCTATTCGGCGTCGTCAAAAGTTCGTCTACCTGCGTGACAGAAAGAACAATCGGAAGTTTCTTCTCCATCTTTGGCAATTGCACTTCCCTTAGCGGGTTTTCGCGAAAACCCTCCCGTTCGACAAGGTATTTGTAGAAGCTGCGCAGTGCGGCAAACGTGAGCCGGACATACGACCTGGCCATGCCCTTTTTCATGCAGTCGAGCAGAAAGGCGCGGAACTGTTGCGCTGTGCAGATTCACCCACGAAATTTTGTCGCCTCCGAAATCCCTAAATTTTGCCAGGGCGTGTCGATAGGCTATGACAGTCCGTGGTGATGCATTTCGTTCGACGTCAAGATATTCAAAGTAGCGCTCAAGAAGCCGGTCCTTTTTATGGCATCCGGCAATACAGAAAGGAGGCGAAGTCATAGCCTGAATGTGCGGAAGGGTCACATTCGGCAAGTCGTCCTGAGTCAGAAAGCTGAGAAACAGCTGGCGATGTTCTCGTTCGTCCGAGAGAAGATCAATCACCATATCCTGAGTTACGTAGTCGATTCCCTCTGTGAGGTTGATGATCTTCTGGTACTGCTGATGGATGCTTCATTGGCACTCATGACTCCTCGGATAACTGCCATCGCATCAGCGTTGTCCAACGGTGGTTGCAACAAATTTTGATTTCGCGGCAATTCAAGCGAACCCGGGAAGACGGCCGCCCAGTACGTTGATGCGTTTCGCCAGGCGCCGCGCGTGTTTCAGTTTGAGAGTGACCTGTTCTTCGAGCGATTTCCTGATGCTTTCCGCGTCCGCCCCCTCCAGGTCGATCGAGTTGGCGAGATAATTCTGCATCGTCTCCAACTCTATGGCGTAGGATCTTTTCAGCTCGGTAATGATATCCTTCGTCTTATCCACACGAAAGAATCCGTACGAAAGTTGCACTGAAGCGGAATGCAGGCTAATGTCTCTCGCCCATGGGCGTGCCTAAGTACTCAGGCTGCGCCGTAGCGCCGACATCTCCATACCGGGCTGTATCGCGTCGCAGGGAAAGAACGGCTGACCTCGTTTCAACCCCATCCGGCGAGATAGCGACAATGGGGATTTCAAAATCGTTGTCCGGAAATTTGAAATGGTACCGGAACGTTCCATCTGGTTGGAGTTGAACGGGTCTCCCCGCAATCGTGACCTTTGCCTGCGGATCGGTGCCGCCGTAAAAAATCACCTCTGCGTTCACGTGCATGAAAAATTCGCGCTCGGACTGGCCGAAAGGCTGCCCGCTCCAACTTGCTCCGATCCCGCTGAACAGGCTGCTTTCGGAAACCAACTCTCCCCAACTTGAAAGGCTGAACTCCAAGCCGCTCCAGCTTGAAGGGCCGAATTCTGAACCGCTCCAGCTTGAAGGGCCGAACTCCAAACCGACTCCAGCTTGAGAGGTTCCAGCTCGATAATTGCTCGGAACCAAAGGAAAAAGAGCTGACGTTATAGGACCCGAACGCTGTCTCCCAACTGGAGAGCATTTCGCTGCTCAGACTGTACGAGCTCAGCAGAGTTTCCCAGCTGGACGTAATCTCACGAAAGCCAGCTTGCCAACTGGCCAACATCTCGCTGCTCACACCGTAGGAACTCAACACCGATTCCCATTTCGCGAAAATCTCGGTGACACCTGCCTGCCAACTGGCCAGGGTTTCGCTGCTCAGACCGTACGAAGTGATTGTCACTTGTGAAACTAGAGGCAATCTCGCTCCAGACCGGCGTGCCAGCTCGCCATTACTTCGCTCCCAAGCCCCAATGAGACTGAGGGATTGTTCCCAATTCGAAATAATCGCTCTAACTCCGGCTTGCCAACTTGCCAGTGTTTCGCTTCCGCCGGCCAGAACTTCAGAAGACAGCTCGCCGAGCTGCGAAGAGGCACCGCCGACTTGTGAGGAGAGCCCGCCGAGTTGTGAGGAGGCTCCCCCAACTTCCACGTTCCCGAAACTGCTGACTCCTCCGCTCGAAACCTCCTGCTGCAAAAATTCCCGGATCGACGAGCTGAACAAACTTGACTCCCCAGGAGCCAGCAAAGAAGCCAAACGGCCCTTTGCAAGAAGTTCACTAGCCGATTCCGAGTCCAAACGACCGCTCAACTCAGAGTGAAGAAATTGAAGCACATCCTGCGAACTCATGGAAAAGAGACGATCAAGAAAGTCTTTTCCGAGCAGTGTCTCCAAGACCTTGACTTGTTCGCCGCCCCAACTTGAAGGGCCGCTCTCGCCACCGATGGCTGCCTGTTGAAGACGAGCCAACGTTTCTGTCAACGGCTGGCCTTCCGATCGAGCGGCCGATACGACGTCGAGTAAAAAATTGAAACTGAGGTGGAATGGAACCGTGGCAAACTGCGTGTCCCAATTCGGACTGATCGACTCTGGCGGCGTTTGAGTAGGTCCCGCCTTGCTTACGATTGCCCAGACGTCATTCGCATCCCGGTATCCGAAAACCACGCTGTACTCGGATCCGGCTGATTGGACCGGGATATACCAGTTGCGCGCGATTTCATTGATCTCGACGACGGATTCGAGCTCATTGTTTCGATAGACCTGGATAAACAGTTTTCGTGGTGATGGAAATTTCGCGTAATCAAAATCCCAATATGTGAATAGCCAGTGTGGATCACGCGCGATCAAAAACATCTCTCCGTATCCGGTCGGCAACGATCCTAAATCTTCAAACTTCAGCTTGTCAGCCGGTTCAACGGAAGCCTTACCTTCGGATTCCTGTCCCTGAGTTTTCTCGGACGGGACCGGACCAGTTGTTGTTCGGAAGCCACTCTTTTTCTTGGAAGATTCTTTGCTCATTTTCAAACCCTCAGGCGCGCGCCGGGGGCCTCGCACCCGCCAATGGTGGGCGAATTTTGGTGAAATGCAAATTCTATTTCGGGCGGACCAATTGGACCTTTGCGCGGCCTTTGGGACGGTCGGGTGAACGGTCGAATTCCGTGTCTGTCGCTAGCGAGATATTCCGGACTCCCCGAGCGCTTCGCTGATTGAAGACTCCCTGGCAATCAGACCCGCAAGGTAACCGTTCTTCCGTGGAAGAGTCAGGGAGCCCTCAATGTTAGACGGCGCATCAAGGCGCGAAAAAATGGCGTAAAAAATTCGCGAGCGCGGTACCGCCTTTTCCCCGTAGCCGCCGGGTTTGTTGCTTGACCAGAATCGAATCGTCTCGATTCCATTCACTGCCCGTTTGCCCAGATAAATCACGGAATGGCCGTGCTCTCGCATCCCGACTGCATCGGTCCAAAAGATCTTCATGAAATCACCCGGCCTGGCTTCGTCGAAAGATGTGAAATTGTGGCCAATTCTCAGCTCACGAAATAGACAGGCAGTGCCGGGACCGTTCGCGTTCCAGCGACCCCAGACTCCAACTCCGTCCGGTTGCCCCTTGATTGCGAGCGCTTCGGCCACGTTCTCTCCGACCAGCGATTCAGGCAGCAGCTCTTGGAGCGCTTGGATGAAGACCAGGTAGGTCGCGCCGGAACAGTACGTTGCTCGAGCGGCCGCCGGTTTCACAGAAAGTCTGCCTCCAGTTACTTGTACCGCAGATTGGAGATCTCGTGTGGCCCCGGAAGTTGCCGAGTAGCCGCCGCCTTTGGGCATTGTATTCAATAAGGAGACAATGAGATTGTTCGGGTCTCTTTTGGTAAGCGCATCAATTTGTGCAAAGAGCGGCGAACAGTTCAAGAGCAGCAGGCCAAGAGCGACCAAAGGGCGGATCATAGAAAAATATCGAGACACTTGCGTGCCCGTTCGATTGGGTCGGAGAGTTCCGTGAAAGCGGCGAAGTCACCTCGAAGGGCTTCAAGTGAATATTTTTCGGCTTCGATCTCTTTGCGCGAACGGTAGCCGCGCTTGCGTAAAATGTCAGTTAATCCGTTGCGGCCCTGATAAGAGTATTGCAGTTGAAGGGCGGCGATCGCGAGAGCGAGGGCCCAGGCAGCTCTTCCCCTTCGCCTCAGGAGCAGCAGGGTGAGACCGATGATCGTCAATGCTGCGCCTCCGCGGTAAACGAGCGCTTCTAGAGGTATTTCCAGTTCCAGTTCGTCGATTCGTTTACTGACCAGTTGGGTTGGCCGGCTGGAATAATAGTAAATACTTCGGGCGGTGTCGCGATTGACTTCCCTCCTGGGTTTCACGTGCATTCTGGTCGAGCTAGGAGGTGGCTTCGCTGAAGTGACGGTCAGTTCCCCTTCCACCGGTCCGTTCTCGTGATGTACGCGTAGACAGACCTCGCTCTGGGAACGGGCTGAACGAAGCGCGGCTTCGATCGCCTCAATTTTTGAAGGAAACGAAGATTCTCTCAAGGGGGAACGAAACCACCACCTAGAGTCAGCAAAAACGATTTCGAAAACGATCTCCGGCATACCTCTGCAATCTTGGATGAGGAAACGCCGCTGGCAACAAAAAGCGTTCGGCGTTCACGGCTTGGTGTTCGCAGTTCGACGTTGGACGGTGGCGCGTTTAGTTTCTTTAACACCGGGTAAACCGAGACGGTTTACTTACTGTGCTCGTTGAACGCTTTTTCTTGCGGGTATCAGTGCACTAGCTAACTCGGTGTTCGCAGTTCGACGTTGGACGATGGCGCGTTTAGCTTCTTCAACACCGGGTAAACCGAGACGGTTTACTTACTGCGCTCGTTGAACGCTTTTCTTGCGGACCGCTGCGAAAACAAGAGATTTAGGAGAGGGTACACTATTGTACCCTCCGCAGCAGGCCAATCATTACCCCCTGAATGACGAGTTCTTCAGCTGGAAGAAGATCCGGATATAGCGGGTTCTCCGCTTTAAGGAATGGTTCGCCATGGTCGAGCAGATAACGTTTCAGAGTCGACTCACCGTCTATCAGCGCCGCGACGATCTCCCCATTTTTGGGGACCCGCTTCTGAAGGAGAACCGTGTCGCCGTCGGCGATCTGAGCCCCAATCATCGAGTCCCCCCGTACCCTGAGGGCAAAGACTTCCGCCCCACTTTCAACCCCAAACGCTGCCAGATCGACCCCTAACTTGGAACCGCTCCATTCCAAGGCTTCACTCGGCATGCCCGCCGGAATTTGGCCCAAGATCGGGATCGACCGCAATCCGGGCAAAAACCGGAAACTAGGATCGACCGCCGAGCGAGCCTTTCCCGGCGTTCGTTTGATCACACCCTTTCGTTCCAGCGCCCGCAGATGATTCATCGCAGCGGTTTGACTTTGGAACCCGAAGTACATTTGGATTTCGCGACTTGAAGGTGGAAACCCGGTTTGTTGTTGTTGCTGTCGAATGAAATCGAGGACTTCCTGCTGGCGCGCGGTGAGTTCAGCCATAGATGTTCAGCCGAACACTAGATCAGTGCAGTGACACCCGCAAGAAAAAGCGTTCAACGAGCGCAGTAAGTAAACCGTCTCGGTTTACCCGGGGTTGAAGAAGCAAAACGCGCCATCGTCTAACGTCGAACTGCGAACACCGAGCTAGTGCACTGATACCCGCGAGAAAAAGCGTTCAACGAGGGGCAGTAAGTAAACCGTCTCGGTTTACCTGGTATTGAAGAAGCAAAACGCGCCACCGTCCACCGTCCAACGTCGAACTGCGAACACCGAGTTAGTGCAGTGATACCCGCAAGAAAAAGCGTTCAACGAGCCGCAGTAAGTAAACCGTCTCGGTTTACCCGGCGTTGAAGAAGCAAAACGCGCCACCGTCCACCGTCCAACGTCGAACTGCGAACACCGAGTTAGTGCACTGATACCCGCAAGAAAACGCGTTCAACGAGCCGCAGTAAGTAAACCGTCTCGGTTTACCCGGGGTTGAAGGAGCAAAACGCGCCATCGTCTAACGTCGAACTGCGAACACTGAGTTAGTTGCATTGACGGAATGCAGAACGAAAGACCGGACTCGCGCGATCGACCAGAATAGCTGAAGCTATCGGTCTAATGAGAGTCGTGGTGGTAGGAGCCGGAATCGCCGGGGCGAGCGCGGCATTTCATCTAACGCAGTTTGGCGCTGAAGTATTTCTTGTCGACGGAAACGTGCCCGGGCGCGCCACTCTGGCGGGCGCCGGAATTATCTGTCCCTGGCTTTCGCACAACCAGGATCCACGCTACCAAATGCTCGCCTTCGCGGCGGTAAAATATTATCCAGAACTTTCAGCCAGACTCGGTGCTTTGGGTGAAAACGGGGTCGGTTTCGAAAAGGTTGGAGGCTTAGTTGTCGGCCACTCAGTCGAGCAGCTCGATCCGGTCGTCCGCCGATTGCAAAGGCATCTGGAACAGGGAAACAGAGAGGTGGGGGAGGTTCGCTTGCTTGAAGCTGGCGGTCCCACCGAATTGTTTCCTTACCTCGATTCCGCATTGGCAGGCGTTTATCTGAGCGGCGCTGCTCGAGTATGCGGGGAGAGTTTCCGAATTGGTCTGCTGAATGCCGCGCGAAAAGCCGGTACTCGGGAACTTTCTGGCACCGCGGTTTTACAGCGCTCAGGCGACGCCGTTGTTGGTGTGCGAGTCGCGAAAGAATTTATCGGCGCGGACGCAGTGATCGTAGCGGCGGGCGCCTGGTCGGCCGAACTATGCAGACCGATTAACCTCCACGTTGCGGTTGAGCCGCAACGCGGCCAGATCCTGCATCTGAAAGTCTCTGAGACGAACACGGAGGCTTTGCCTGTCATTGTGCCCGTCCTGAGCGATTACTACATGCTCGCGTTCTGCGGTTCTCGAATAGTGGTGGGAGCAACGCGCGAAACCGGTTGCGGGTTTGACTTCCGCGCTACAGCGGGCGGTGTCGCAGAGGTTCTCCAGGAGGGGTTGCGGATCGCGCCTGGTTTGAAGAACGCAACGCTGGAGGAGATCCGGGTGGGGTTCCGCCCAATGAGCAGGGACGGCTTGCCGTTGCTCGGCCCGCCCGCAGCGATCACTGGTTTGGTCCTGGCAACGGGACTCGGGCGGTACGGACTGACTCTGGGGCCATATGTCGGTCTGCTAGCAGCACAACTGGCCGTTGGAGAAACGCCTGCATCGGATTCCTCATGTTTTACACCCGACCGGCAGGCAGTCGAAGAGCGATCTGCATGCGTGCGCGCCTGAAATGTAGCCAAATCCTGTGAACCAAAAGCATTTTGCAGGTTGACTTGGAGGAGATCGTATTGCGATCGTCGATGCGCGTATGAAAATTTTCACGGTGCTCCTCGCTCTGGTTTTGGCGCGCGCGGCAGTTGCTCAAGAGGAGAGGGTATTTGGTTATCGGGACGTGGTTCAGAAGGCCGAAGCTCTCTCCAAACAGCCGTTCGCGATCCAGAACCAGGAGCTTTCGCCCGATTTGCAAAACCTGGACTACGATCTCTATCGCAGGATCCGTTTCCTTCCGGAACGTTCTGTATGGCGAGATTCGCCGTACCGGCTCGGATTTTTCCATCCAGGCTATTACTTCAAGCGGCGCGTGCTGTTCGAGGAGATTGAGAAAGATCGTCTTCGGGATATCCCATTTTCCCCTGAATACTTTTACTATGACAAACCGCTCAAGTTCAGCGGGCATGAGACTTTTGTTGGTTTTAAGGCCTATGTCCCATCTAGTCAGCCGGGCATTCAGGACGAGTTTATGTCGTTCCTCGGCGCCAGCTATTTTCGTGCGATCGCCAAAGGTCTGCACTGGGGACTCTCTTCACGGGGCTTAGCAGTCAATACCGGCATCAATGGACCGGAAGAATTCCCTGATTTTCGCGAGTTTTGGATGCGGCGGCCAAATCCGTCGGATGATTTTCTGGAGTTCTATGCCCTCCTCGACAGTGAAAGCGTCACGGGCGGGTACGAGTTCGTTGTTCGGTTTGGGGCAATCACGACGATGGACATCAAGGCGACCATTTTCATTCGGAAGAAGGTGGAGGTGCTTGTTCTTTCGCCTCTGACCAGCATGTTCTATTTCGGCGGCAATACGGTGAATAAACCGACGCTGAAACCCGACTATCAGCCAACGGGCAAAACCGAGTTTTCAATGAACAAAACAGACTTCCATCGGCGCGAGTTTCGACCGCAAGTTCACGATTCTGACGGGCTGTTGCTTGACACTTCCTCAGGCGAAAAAATCTGGGCGCCGTTGAGCAATCCTCGGTCAGTCAGTGTGCGCCTCTTCTCCAATGTGCTTTCTTATTCGCTGGTGCAGCGGGATCGTAATGTGAATGATTATCTCGATCGCGAAGCAGAATACCATATGCGACCGAATCTTACGGTGATTCCCAAGAGCGATTTCGGGCCCGGGTTTGTCCGGCTTCTTGAACTTCCCAGCAGCGACGAATACTCGGATAACATCGTAGCCGGTTGGCAACCTCAAAATCCGCCGGAGCCGGGAGCGAGTTTGGAATTTGCTTACCAGTTGAAGTGGCGCGGGGACGAACCGAACACTAATCAGTTTCGGGTGTTGTCGACGACCGTGCGACCCAGTCCAGGCTCCAACGAAACACGTTTTGCGATCGAATTCGGGAAACCCGAGGGTGGTGAGACGATTCCCGTGGGTGAGCTGCGTCCGTACATTCTGGTGGGTCAAGGCGCCCAGGTTAAAGATGTCCAATTCACCCCGACCGACCGCGGTTGGCTGGTCGGCTTCACAATTTTCGACCCCGATTATTCCCAACCAATGGATATAAGCTGTGTTATATTGCGCCGTGAGACATTCTGCTCTGAGAAATGGCAATATCTCCTGAATATATAGCTTTGCTTCGGATCGGGATCGGTTCTTCGCCGGAATGGAAAGAGGCTTGGGAACGCATCAATGATTACCTTGATGCGCTCAAAACGCCGGACAGCATCGATCGGGAGTTGATTCTGCTTTCGAGTTTTGAACGGGCGATTGCCCGAAAACGCAGAGAACCCTTTACTCCAGCCACCGAACTCGCGTTCGACGAGGCCCAGAAAAACTCTCGATTACGCACTTCGACACTTGATCGATGAAGGGGTTTCGGAGGATCGCCGCTCTGATCGAGCAGCGGGTGCGCCTCTATTTGACCGAGAACGTCGATGGGAAATTCCTTGGCCGGACGGAAGAGATGTCAGAGGAAGTTCGCCAAGCGCTTGCGCGAAGTCAGGCTTCCAGGCGGCGCCAAATCTGCAAGTGGCGAGCATCACGGCTCGTCCGCTCGAATTTTCGTCGCCTGGAAAAAGGCTTATCGCACTTGCGGAAAGCTTTCTCCTTTAGGTGCGAATCGGATTGTCGGTTGGGTGATCGGGTTGGCAATTTTCGGGCTGCTGGTTTTCGCCAGTCTTTAAGGATAGTGATTTTTCCGCAACCGATTGTATAGTCGCGCACGAACAGGGCGGGTGGCTGAGCAAGACTTCCGAGGTGGGGGGTAAGTCAGAGTTTCAAGTCAGGATTATGAGTGAAAATCACAGGTCAGGGAAGCTCGTCGGATTGATCCGGTCGGAGACCGCTCAGGAAGCATTTCAAAAAAAGGTCGGGCAACGGCGTTGGGGAGTCGCTTTGGTCACGCTCGGTATTTCTTTACTCGGTTTGTGGCTGATGATCGACATCGTCGGCGCCAGAGGATGGACGCCTCTGGAAGTGTTGAGATGTAGGTTTGTTCGGGATATTATTCGCTAGTCTGGCGTTTGGATTTACTCAGGCGTTTCTTGGATTTCTGGTTCTCGCCGAAGGGCAGGAGCCGCTGAAAATCACGAATACACTGGATGAGGAGACTCCGCTGGCCTCCACGGCGGTCGTGATGCCGGTGTATAACGAAGACGCTGAAACCGTGTTTGGGAACGTCCGAGCTCTTGTACCAGTCCGTTCAGCAAAGACATGAACTCGATTCATACGATTTTTATATTCTAAGTGATTCAACCGATCCGGCGAAAGCGGTCGAGGAGGAGTTGGCTTGGTCGGACATCTGTCGTCAAACGAATGGGTTTGGCAAAATTCATTATCGCCGTCGGAAACTTCCGGTGAATCGAAAGAGCGGGAACATCGCGGATTTTTGCCGCCGCTGGGGTCATCGCCATCGTTATATGGTCGTGCTTGATGCTGACAGTCTGATGACCGGTGCGGCAGTTTCTTCTTTGGTCCGACTGATGGAGGCCAATCCGCGCGCTGGAATTATCCAGACAATGCCGCGACTTGATCAGGACAGAAACATTATTTGGTCGGATTCAACAGTTTGCGTCGCGCGTTTATAGCCCGATTTTTGCGGCTGGATTGAATTTCTGGCAGCAGGGTGAAGGCAACTATTGGGGGCACAATGCGATTATTCGGGTGTCGCCTTTTCTTGCCAGCTGCGCCCTCCCTGGTTTGCCGGGAAAGGAGCCGCTGGGCGGGAGGATCCTGAGCCATGACTTCGTTGAAGCGGCTCTGATGCGAAATGCGGGATGGGAAGTGTGGTTCGCTTATGACCTGGACGGAAGCTACGAAGGGTTGCCCCCTAATTTGACCGAATACGTCAAAAGAGATCGTCGTTGGTGTCAGGGAAACTTGCAACATTTTTGGTTTCTGCTGGCCCAGAACATTCGAGCAACTAGTCGGATTCACCTGATTCAGGGGATTCTTGCCTATGCTTCCGCTCCTCTGCTGGTGTTGTTCGTGCTTTTTGGCGGGTTGCAAGCTGGAATCGACCGTCTGCGTGAGGGAGTTGGAACCTTTTCAGTCGCTTCGGCCAGTGTGCTCTTTCTGATGACGCTGATCTTGCTATTTGGCCCAAAGGTTCTTAGTTTGCTGCATCTCTTTACGCGGCCAAAGGAGATGGCATCTTTCGGTGGCCCAGTTCGAGTATTGCTCAGCGCTTTTTTGGAGACACTGTTTTCGATTCTTACCGCTCCGGTCCTGGTCTGGTTTCACACGCGATTTGTTCTCCGAAACATCGGCGGACAAACAGTCACATGGCATACTCAAACGCGCGACGGTGGTGCCGGGCCACGCTGGGTTGAAATCGTTCAAGAGTATTGGCCGTTGCCGATCGCTGGAGTTGGGCTCGGTGCGTTGGCGTGGTGGATTGCCCCCAGTTATCTGGCCTGGCTTTCTCCGATGCT
Organism: uncultured Verrucomicrobiae bacterium; assembly: GCA_963736745.1. Taxonomy (GTDB): domain Bacteria; phylum Verrucomicrobiota; class Verrucomicrobiia; order Chthoniobacterales; family JAFAMB01; genus JAFAMB01. The sequence continues at coordinate 86,406 of CAVTQD010000029.1, forward strand.
CATCGGGTTATTGCTGGCAATTCCGGTCGCTAAGCTCAGTGGTCGTACCGATCTCTTTCGTGGTTTATTTCTGACTCCTGAAGAACTCCAGCCTTCGCAGGAACTCTCTGTGCGATTTCAGTTGCAGCTCCGCGATGGGGATCAGTTCGTCCATGCGGTTCTCGATCCTTTTTATAATGCCGTGCACGTTGCGCTTCAACGCACTCGTGATATCGGCTCTCCGGCGATCGGCGGCTATGTGGCATCGTTGGCAACCAAACTTTTCAAAGAAGGTCCAGAGTCATTGACACCTCAGCAAAAACGGGCCCTGCTGGCTGACGGCGAAACGTTGGCCTTTATGCATAACCTGATCTGGAAGACGCCTTCGGAAATGATGAACCCTGCTTGGGCGCGGGCACTTGCCCAGTATCGATCATCGTGTCGCCGGAATCGGCCCAAGCTGGAAAGGGTGGAGGCGGTCTCGACGAAAACGCAGTCCGCCGCCGCGTGAATGATGCGGTTTCGGCGCATCGGCGTGTCGGAGTATCGGCGAGGGTAAGCGTACCGCTGTGCCTCCTAAACATCTAGCAGAGCGCGCACTGCTCTGCCAGCTCCATAAGAAACTCCGCCAAAAAACAACATTTGAACCTATAGCGGTGCAGATTTCGTAGATGACTGTGACCAAGGAGCTTGGCATTATCCGTCGCGAGAATGTATCTGGAACAAAAGATAGCTGACAGAAACGGTCTGCACTTCTCCTCCATCCTGCGAAATCTGTTGAATTTGTGGTTTCAAATTCGGAATTTGGTTTCAACGCCTGATCGGCGGAAACTTCGACAAAGCGGCTGAGTGTGTTTTTCTTACCAAGCTTCGCAATGAAACGAGTCATCGCCGGAGGGGCGGTTTTACTACTCGTCTCGATTGGGATATTACTTTGGCAGCAAAATCGATATACGTCGTCACCTAGCCAGATTGCGCCGGCCGACTGCGTGATCTACTTCGAGTTGCCCAATATAGATCAGACGGCTAAGCGTTGGCCAGAAGCGGCTCTTTGCCGAATTCTGGGCGAACCGTCAGTCCAACATTTCCTGAGGCAACCGATCTCGAAGGCCTCGCCGAATTACCAAAACGCCTGGCGATCGTTCGCGTCTTTGCGGTGTAGCGCACTTTTCTTTGGAATGACGGAGCCCGATCATGACCGATGGATTTGCGGTCTGCAAACTTCCGTTGATCAAACCACATGGCGACGTGAGATCAGCAATGTTTCGCAGGCACTCTTCGGGCAGACCATCAAAGAAATCAATAATCTGGAACCCGCTGGGATCGACGCGGGAGGAGCCGGCAAAATTGAGGCGCAGCTTTATTGTGCCAGGGCCGGTTCGTGGATCCTGCTGGGCCGCAGCACGGACTTGTTGCTTGAGGCAGTTCGGAATTCGAAGATGCGGTCTGGAGGGTTGCAGTCGCTGAAATTGTTTCAGGAATGTCGAGCAAACGCTCCGATCGGCTATGATCTTCTTTCTTTTATTCAGGGCAGACCTTCTCTCGATCCGTCGGCCGGTTTGCATTGGCGCTTTCATGACCAGGAGAGCCAGGGAAAAGTTCGAGCATTGCTTGCGGCGACGACCATCGTTGGCACGCGGCTGCGGGACACGGTGTTTACCTTCACCGGTACCCCTCCCAATGGCAGCCCCCTCGATCGAAAGGGATTTGCTATGACGAGCCCGTCAACGATCGGTTACTTGGCTACGCAAGTGGGTTTTTCCGAGATTTGGCAGTGGTGCGGTCAGCTCTCAGAGGAATCCCAGTTGGCCGAGACCATCCGAAACTATATGGGCCAAGCGAGATCGTTCGGGATCGAACCTCGAGATCTCGACAATCTGGTTTCTGGCGCAGAAATCATCGTTGATCGCGAGCCGAAGGCAGATTCGCTGAGTACGGCAATTTCGCTTCAAGTGACCGATCCAGACAAATTTCGACACTTGATGGACCAGATTGTGACGGAAAAGTTTCCTGATTGCTCCAGAAAGATTGAGGTCGCATCGGTGCCCGCCTATGTGATGCAGGTGAACGAGAGAGCTGCGATCGTATTTCGGTCTCATCGGCGGTCAATTCCTGATCTCAGGGAGCCAATCGAGCTTCGGAGAGTTCGTGCATCGGTTGCAGAGCCAGGCTCCTGGATTGAAAACGGACAGTCAATTCAAGTCGATCGCTAAGCTGGTGGCTGAACCGTACGATTTGTTTGCTTACCTCGATACGAAGCCAGGCTTTGAGAGAGTCTATGAGGCGTCCAGGCCGATGCTCGTGTTCGGAATTCTCCTGATGCCTGCTCTCAATCGATATTTCGATGCGATGGCACTGCCGGCAACCGGCGATATCAGCAAGCACCTGAGTCCGATCGTGCTTTCAAGACATCGCGTGGCGAACGGTGTTATTGACGAATCGGTCGGGCCAATCACCGCCTATGATGCCGTTGTACTACTCTTGGGAGGCGCCATGGCGATGGGACTATGGGAGCGTTAGTGCTCGCAGCAAAAACTTTGATAGGACGGCCCGCCCAGAATAGGTTCGACCAAGGATGCATCCATGGGTGCGAATATCGCTGAAAATCTGCAATCCGTTCGAATGGATATCGCCGAATCAGAACGGGCATCGGGGCGCCCCGCCGGGAGCGTTGAGCTCTTGGCTGTCAGCAAGACGCATCCTGCAGAGGTGATCCGGCAGGCTGTTGAAGCAGGCCAAGTATTGTTTGGCGAGAACAGGATTCAAGAGGCGAAGGCGAAAATTCCCGATCTACCGGCGAAACTGCGCTGGCACTTGATCGGCCATCTGCAGAGCAACAAAATCCGTCAGGCCTTGCCTCTTTTTGAACTGATTCATGGCGTCGATTCAGTTGAACTGGTGGATGAGATTCAGCGTATTGCCGGGGATCTTGGTCTCTTTCCCAGAGTGTTACTGCAGGTAAACGTCTCCGGGGAATCCTCGAAATTCGGATTCGCCCCCGAGCGGCTGCTATCGGACGTCGAACGGATATCACGCGCCGACCGAGTGCAGGTGGAAGGACTGATGACCATTCCGCCACTGGCGGCCAATCCGGAAAATTCGCGGAAATATTTTATTCAATTGCGGCAGCTGCGCGAGAGGTTGGAGAAGGAGTTCCGGCTTCCTCTTCCTCAACTATCGATGGGAATGAGTGGGGATTATCGGATCGCGGTCGAGGAAGGCGCGACTCTTGTACGGGTGGGCACTGCGATATTCGGTGAGCGTCGAGGGAAATGACCATGAGCGACCGCATAGCGAAACGTGTTGCAGCCTTCTTAGGTTTTTCCGGCGTTTTGTGTGGTGCTTTCGGCGCTCATGTTTTCCGCGGTTTGCTGGAAAAGTCAGGAATGACGCAGATCTGGCAGACCGGGGTGCTCTACCATCTTGTGCACGCGCTGGTGCTCCTCGTCCTGAGCGGATGGCGGCCGGTGCCGCGAGCTGCATTTAATCTCATTCTCAGCGGGGTGATCGTTTTCAGCGGATCGCTCTATATCTTGGCGTTGACCAATTTCAAATGGTTTGGCGCGATCACGCCGCTTGGCGGCTTCGGGATGTTAGCCGGCTGGCTGGTTCTGTTGTTCGCAAATAGAAATGAGACTCTGCATTAACCGCAAATCCTTAGAGATTTAGATTTTGCTGCTGGCCAGCGCCACGGTATCCTATCCTTCAGGGCTCGAAAGTTTGCCATCCATCATTTTGTAGATTTGAGGGTGAGAACGCCCGGTTATTTCAACTTTTGTTCCGCCTCGGCTACATATCGGCGATCCTCGGCATCGGTTGGCTTGAGCGCTTGGACCTTTAACCATTCTGCTCTGGCTTCCTTCGACTTTCCCATCGATTCCAATGCTTGCGCGAATTCGGCATGATGGATAATTCGCTCTGGCGCCGCGGCGATGGCCCTCTGAAAGTAGTCTACGGCTTGTTCTTTCGATGCTGGTGGAAGCTGACCATACAACGTCTGGGCGATAGCTTTAAGAATGGGATTTAGAGTGGCCATGTCGAAATTCCAGCGAGCAAGTATGAGCAGAGCCAGGTCATTTTTCGGATTCAGCTTAACAGCCACTTCTGCCTCTGACTTTACGACCTTGGAATATTCCATTTTGGTTTTGTTATCGACGAAGTCGGTCATCTTTCCGTAAGCGATGGAGAGGCAGACATGGGCGTCGGCATTGTCCGGCGCTACACGTACGGCGTTCTTGGCGTACTCCAAACACAACTTCGCGAAAGCCAACTTTTGCGACCGATTTTTCGTATCATCGATTTTGTCTGAATAGTCCTGCGACAACTTGATAAGCAGGCCGGGATCATTCGGACTGATTTTTTCTGCCTGTTTCAGGACTGCGATCGCGTCGTCGATCCGTTCTTGCGCATCGAGTTCATCAGCCTTACGGATCAATGCCGAAACATCCTGGCTCTGTGCGACAGCGGCAAAAAAAATGGAGCAAATCGTCGCGGTGAGGGAGAATAATCGCATGGACCTATGATCGAGGCTGAATGCGCTTTTGCAAGGCGACCTGGCAACGCGCCTGGCTCGGGAACAGAATCCCGTTGACATGAGGCCGGCTTAACCCTAGGTTCCGGGCTCTTTTCGAAGGATTTCATGAGGACATTTTCAGCCAAGTCGAAGCAGATAGACCGAAAATGGTACATCGTTGACGCGAAGGACCGGTCGCTTGGTCGGGTCGCGGTAACGGTGGCGAATCTTCTCCGTGGCAAAGGGAAGACAATATTTACTCCGCACATCGATACGGGCGACTTTGTGGTCGTCATCAACGCGGAAAAGGTTCGTCTGACCGGCAAGAAGGAAATCCAAAAGAAATTTACAAGTTTTTCCGGGTTTGTCGGTGGACACAAATCAGAAACGGCCGGACGTCGTCGAGATCGTCGCCCGGAGTTGTTGATCGAACACGCAGTAAGAGGGATGATCCCGCACAACCGTCTGGGGCGGGCGCTGTACACCAAACTGAAAGTCTACAAAGGGGAGCAGCATCCGCATGAAGCACAGCTGCCCATCCCGGTTCCCTAATCCTATTCCTTAATATGTCAGAGGTATTTGCCGCTACAGGTCGCCGCAAAACAGCAGTTGCGCAGGTTCGTATTTCTCGCGGGTCGGGAAAAATAGAGGTGAACGGTCGCCCGTTGGAGGAATATTTTTCGACTCCGTCCCTGCAATTTACTGTGCTCAAGCCGTTTGAGGTGACCAAGACGAGCAACACATTTGACGTCAAGGTGAGGACGACGGGCGGCGGGATTACAGGGCAAGCCGGAGCTATTCGTCTGGCGATTTCGCGTGCGCTCCTCGCGCATGATGCTGCGATGCGGCCCGTATTGAAGGAGGAAGGACTCCTTACACGCGACCCGAGGATGAGGGAGCGCAAGAAATCGGGCCAACCTGGTGCGCGTAAGCGATTCCAGTTCTCGAAGCGGTAGGGAAGAATGCGAGTCCTGGGCGGAAGATTTGGAAGTGGCCGCACCGCAAAACCGAAACCGGCAGCCAAAAATCGCCGGTAGCGGGGTTAACCCAGGAATTGCAGGAGTCCAGGAGTTGCAGCAATTGGAGGACGCTCCTTGATTCTGGTTTCCTGAATTCTTCCCCTCAAGTTGCTTTTCGACACTCGAGTCGGTAGCTTGGCCTCACCGATGTCTTGCTCGAAAATCGATCCGTCGTTGCACCAGTCGAAAAAGCCCGCGTGGATCAAGGTCCGATTGCCGTCAAGTCCGGTCTTTTTTTCCACGAAAGCCCTGATTTCAGATCTTCGGCTACACACGGTTTGCGAATCCGCTCAGTGCCCAAATCGCTGGGAATGCTGGAGTCAAGGAACCGCCACGTTCATGATTGCCGGGGAGAGATGTACTCGCGCCTGCGGTTTTTGTGCGGTCACTACCGCTAAACCGTTTTCCTTGGAAGGAGACGAGCCTCTACGCGTGGCGGAAGCGATCCGGCGCATGAAATTGAAGCATGTGGTGATAACCGCTGTCGCCCGCGACGATCTCGCCGATGGTGGAGCAAACCATTTCGCGGAAACGATCCGGGCCATCCGAAACCTGGATCCCGAAATCGTCATTGAAGTTCTGACTCCGGATTTCAATGGGAAAGAGAGTTCTCTTCGACTCGTCTTAGAAGCGCAACCCGACATCTTTAATCATAATCTGGAGACGGTCGAACGCCTGACGCCCGCGGTACGATCGCGTGCAAAGTATCGGTTGTCCCTGGAAGTGTTGCGACGGGCCAAAGAGTTGGACCCGGGCGCGGTCACTAAGAGCGGGGTAATGTTGGGACTGGGGGAGACTGAGGCGGAGTTGTTTCAAGCGATGGACGATCTGCGCGAGGCGCATGTCCAGGTTCTGACTCTTGGGCAATACCTCAGGCCGACTCCAAATCATCTGCCGGTTCTTGAGTATATCCGCCCTGAGCTGTTCGAACTATATAAACAGGTCGCCGAACAAAAGGGCTTCGATTACGTTGCATCCGGGCCGCTTGTCCGGAGTTCTTATCATGCCGCGGATTACCATCCAACTCGCCGTCGAACGAGATAGGCTGGCTTTGACGATCTCAAAGCGGATGGGCGATCGATGACCGGGAAGGGTCGCTGGTTCAGTGAGTAGCTGTGCTAGCCGGCGGTTTCGGATTGGAGAATTCTTTTTTTAGCATCTCGATGATTGCGGCGTTGCCAGCCTGGCGTTTCTCCTGCAAGTCATGCACGAGTTGTTCTTCCAAACGACGTCGTTCCTGCAGGTAACGCTTGTGGAATTGCGCTCGCTGCTCGTCGTTGAGCTGCAACCCGGACTTTTGGTAGGCTTCATTGATTGAAGCTTCCAGCTTTTGACGTTGCACACGCTCTCTTTGGCGCAATACTTCTTTCTCATCCTGGCTCAGATCCTGCCAGCGATGAAAGTTTTGCAGGATCCTCTCCTGCTGTTCCGTTGACATCTGCTCGAATGCCTTGCGCAAGAGCTCAAACCGGCCGGCACTAGTGGAAACGGAAGGGCTTGTTTGCGGCGCCGCAGTGGAGGTCGGTGAGGTGGAAACAACCTGCGCCTGACTCTCCGTGACCGCGAAACCCGCGAGAATCAATGCGGCGAAGAATCTAACCATACGGAAGATTCCTCGGAGGAGAGCGCAGAATCCAGGTCGGCTATCAACTCGAGGTCGCTTGGCTCAGATCTGTGTTACAATCACTGGTTTGGACTCGATCTTGTGTTCGACGCGAACGCTGAAAACGGTCAAAAAGACTGCCAGCGCGCCCGCCAACGCTCCGGGCAGACCGAACCGCAACCAATTTGTCCAGAACACTCTGCGATCCTCTTTCAGCTTTCTTACCGAAGCGACGACTTTGGCAGCAAAGAATGGTGAAGGCTCTTCGACCTTCGCCTTTCCAAGCAAGCTCCAAAGTTGATCGCGTTCTGGATCGTTCATTGCGTTGAATTGAACACCACAGATTGCCTAAAGTTTCAATCAGACCAAGCAGCTGCCTCTTTAATCCGAAAGCAAAGTATAAGTACAACGCAGTGACTTCCCGCTCAAGGAGGTTTTACGTTCAGCGTTCAACGGCGCGCGGCGCAGTCAGGACATCGGTAACACGTTAATTTAGGAGGCAGATGACAACGGCCACCGAATGCGGTCTCAAACGCTGGCGAACGTCGAACGCTGGTGCACCAGTCACTGACTTGGTGCACTAGTCCTACTCCCCGGCTTCGAGGAATCCTTCAAGTTGCCGGATTCGCGTTGGATGGCGCATCTTTCGCAGTGCTTTCGCTTCGATCTGCCGAATGCGTTCGCGTGTGACACGAAATTGACGGCCTACCTCTTCGAGAGTTCTGCTATAACCGTCCACGAGGCCGAACCGCTGTTCGAGAACCTGGCGTTCACGCTCGGTCAAGGTGTCCAGGACGTCCCGGATTTTTTCCCGAAGCAGGACGATTGCGGTCATGTCGCTGGGATTTTCGGCGCCCTTGTCCTCGATGAAATCGCCGAAGCTGGTGTCGTCGCTATCCCCTACTGGGCTCTGCAGCGAGATCGGTTGCTGGGCCATCTTGAGGACGGCACGGACACGCTCGACAGGTAGCTGAATTTCCTCAGCCACCTCTTCGGGGGTAGGCTCTCTCCCATATTCCTGAACCAACTGCTTCTGTACCCGCATCAGCTTGTTGATCGTCTCGATCATGTGCACGGGGATGCGGATTGTGCGGGCCTGATCCGCGATCGATCGGGTAATCGCCTGGCGAATCCACCAAGTGGCGTAGGTGGAAAATTTGTAACCGCGTCTATACTCGAATTTCTCGACGGCTTTCATCAGGCCCATGTTGCCTTCTTGGATCAGATCGAGAAATGAGAGGCCGCGATTTGTGTATTTCTTGGCGATTGAAATCACCAGCCTTAGATTGGCTTCTACCATCTCCGTTTTGGCTCGAAGAGCCCGTTTGAGCCAGTCTTTCAGATCGCAATGCTGACGGATGTAGTCTTCGGGTCTAAGCCAGAGCTTGTATTCGAGCTCGCGCAAACGGCTCCGGTAGTCAGGCAACCGGTCTCGCGCGGCCGTCGTCGATCCCTGCTCGGTCCGGGTAATTTCGTTCTGCAAGTTGTTCAGTATACGCAGATAATCATCCGCCAGTTGGACAAACTCCTCGGTGACCTTCTGTTTGAAGTAGAATCTCGGGTAGAGTTTCATCAGGCTGGTGTGCGCCTTTTGAAATTCCGATTTCACAGAGAATTCCTTTCCTGCCTCGCGAGCTTCCATCAGCTTGCGGTATAGTGCCGCGACCTCGCCGCTTGTTCGTTCAATCTGCGAACAAAGCTTCGGGAGCCCTTTCATGTAGCGTTCGCGGCTCTCGATTTTCTTATCGAGAATAACTCGGTCAAATCGCTCTCGTCCCTCGATTAACTTCTGCGCCAGATCCAGGTGCGATTTCGACGTGAAGCCGAACCTGTTGATGAATCTCTGGACCATCATTTCGGCGTCTTCGATCCGCTTCGAGATTTCGACTTCCTGTTCGCGCGTCAGCAGGGGAACTTGCCCCATTTGCTTCAAATACATTCGGACGGGATCATCGAGAATATCGAGCTTTTGATCTTTTTCCTCTTCCTCGTCGTCTATGTCCTTTTTGCCGTCCTTATAGCGATCGACTTCGGATGCATCGATGATGTCCACCTCCATCGACCGAAGCCGGTTGATGAGCTGCTCCATTTCCTCCGGATCAGCCATGTTCTCAGGTAGAGCCTCATTGATGTCGTCGTAGGTGACGTAGCCTTGTTCCTTGGCAAGCTTCACCATGTCCCGGACCCTCTCCTGGAGGTCAAGAGCCGGATCTGAAGACACCAGCTTCGACGCTAATCCGGAATGTCCGTTTGTCGACACGACGGAAATGTGCAGCTCCTGAGATGTCTCCGGCCGAATTTTGTCTTTTGTCGCAAGCTGAGAAATTTTCTTTACGGCAAAAGCAGCTTTTTTGCTGGATCCCTTAGGTTTCTTCTCGTCGTCGGCGGTTTTTGTTTTGGCACTTTTCGATTTGGATGAATTTTGAGAAGTAAGCTTTGCCATAACCACCTACGAACTTTGCCACAACTACCTACAAATACTTTCGCGGCTCCGACAAGGGGGGGAATGAGAAACAATTGCTATCGGATGGATCCACTTTTCTCACGGTGCCCGGCTCGGAAGTCGCGAAATATCTGTGAACCGAGATTCGAGGTCAAGGATTTCTTTAAGTTCCTCGTTTGCATGTTGCTGTACAGTCAGATCGTCCCCGGCAAGCCGAAGCACAGTTACAATCTGCCGCTTTCTGCGCTGAAGCTCGGCGGCGGCCAATTGCGTCCAGTACAAATGGCCCATTTGTTCGTTCAACTCTTTGTTAGCAAGGAGAAGAGATAAGACCGCAGCGTCCGATTTTGGTATCGAACCGAAAAAAGCAGCGATACTGGCGGGTTCTCCCGGCTCGAGGGCCGATTCAAATATTCTCGAGATTAATTCGGTACCATCGACATGTTGCAAGATGGACCTCCAAGGCTGTTGCCGAATTTCCCTTAAGAGATCGGGAACAACGAGAGCGGCTTTGCAGATGACAGCCAAATCATGCCGCGGCATTGACAACCGGGAGGTTAAAACATCTTCTTCAGAAGTTTTTCCTTGAGTTTCCCTAGCCGATGAACGGACCATTTGCTGCAATGTTTCCCGTGGAATCGTGAGGCGAAAAGCCAGCCTGCTGATTAACGTGTCTCGCAGGACGGGATCGGGCACAACACTAATAAATTGAGACATTTTCCGCGCGAATGCAACTCTGCCGGCAGTTGTTTTCGATTCCGCTGTGCTCAATTTGCGATTGATTTGGAAATCAAAAAATTCTTCGGCCGATTCCACCCGGGCACGGAACGCGTCGCTACCCGATTTGCGGATCAGCGAGTCTGGATCCTCTCCCGGGGGCATTTCGCCGATTTTCACCTGGAGCCCTGCGCCGAAAAGGACTTCAAGTGCGCGCTCGGCTGCTTTCTGACCGGCCACGTCAGCGTCAAAGAACAAGATTACTTCGTCCGCGAAACGATGAAGCAGGGCGGCATGCCGGGCGGTTAAGGCGGTGCCCTGCGGAGCGACCACGTTTTGGATGCCAGCTTCGAAGGTGGTGATGAGATCGAGTTGACCCTCCAGAACGATCGCCTGCCGCGCGTTCGCGATGTATCGCTTTGACTGATGAAGTCCAAACAAAAGGTTTCCTTTTGAAAAGAGCGGCGTCTCCGGTGAATTGACATACTTGCCACCCGGTGCCTTCGGATCGAGGATCCGCCCACTGAAGGCAACAGCTTCGCCAAAGTCGTTGTGGATCGGGAACATTAACCGATCCCGAAATCGATCATAGATGCGAGAGCCCGGATTTCCTTCCTCGCGCAGCTTTACCAGCCCGCTCTCGATGAGTTCCTCTTTGACGAACCCCGCGGCGGTTGCCCAGTGAACCAGTGAATCCCAGGTATTAGGCGCGTAACCGATCTGCCAACGCCTGGCTGTCTCAATGTTGATGCCCCGGCTCTTGAGATAAGACCGCGCATGCGCCGCTGCCTTGGTGCGAAGCAAATTGCTGTGGAACCAGGCGGTGGCCTCGAAGTGGAGTCGAAGTAAACGTTTACGCAGACTCTGTCGGTTTTCTTCCTCGGCGCTGAGTTCATCTTCGATAATTGCGATTCCAGCTCGCGATGCCAGACGACGCACAGCCTCCGGAAAATCGATATTCTCGTACTGCATCAGAAACTGGAATACAGCTCCTCCGGCACCGCAACCGTGGCAATAGTACGATTGCTTGGACGGACTCACAAAGAAAGACGGCGTTTTCTCCTGATGAAACGGACAGATTGCCCGAAACTCTGTTCCGGCCCGTTTGAGGGGGAAGTAGCTTCCGATCACCGCCACGATGTCCGAGGCGGCAGCGACCTGTTCAACGGTTTCCTGAGCGATACGAGGCATAGGGCTTCAGAATTCAGGAGTCAGGATAGTGAAGGATCGATTTCCCAGCCATAGGCGTTTGTCTCCTGATGTTTTACCTCCTGGCTCCTGAATTCTGACTCCTGAATAACCATTTCTCAGCCGCCGCCAACCATGCGTACGATCTCGATGGCGTCAGCCTCGCCGAGTTTTGTTTCTGGAAAGTCTGCGCGTTGTACAGCATGGCCATTGAGTTCGACCAGAACCAGTTTTTCTGCAAGTTGCAGTGAAGCCAGAAGCTCCGAGAGAGTCGACCCGTTTTCCAGATCGCGCACTTGTCCATTCAGCGTCAGCTTCATAAAGAAAGAATCGCCGAATCCCAATCCTTCCAGACGGGCTCCAGACCGTTGACGCGAAGCGCTGCTGCGACCTCCTCAGGAGATCGGGTATCCTCCACTTCGAATTGGCCATCTGCCTTCGAACTCCCACAAGCAGTTTGGGTAACCCGTCCTTTGACCGTCAAATGCAGCGCATGCGTACCCTGTCCGGTATAACCACCCGGCTCGGTCCGGCTTCCGGCGCTCATCATCGTGACACCAATAGGCATCAGGGCATCTCTGAAATCCGAGGATTCGCGCGTGCTCAAGACGATGCCCAACTGCGGAAATGTAATCCTAAGCGCGCACAACACTTGGATGAGATCCCGATCCGAAAAGCAATATCGAGGACGAAATCCGCCAGGCTGCCGGCCGCAGCCGGGGCAGACTGACAGTCAAATGCGAGCGCCAGCATTTTTTGAGGAGGTACTCGACATGTTCAGCCAGGGCGATCGCGTCGGATCGCCATTCCGCTAGCCCAAATAGCGGAGCGATCCCGATGCGCCGGAAACCAGCCGCATACGCGCGTTCCGGAGTTTCCAATCGCCAATCGAAATCCCGCTTTGGTCCGGAAGTGTGAACTGCGGCGTAGGCTGCGCGGTCATACGTTTCCTGGTAGACGACCAGGCCCTCGGCACCAGCCGAAACCAGTGGTCGGTAATCTCGGTCTCCATGGGCGCAACTTCGATCGAGACGGAGGGGACAAATGAAACCACTCTGGTGACAACATCGAAGAGATAGTCATTCGAGACGAACTTTGGATGTTCGCCGGAAACCAGCAGAATATTGCGGAAGCCCTGGCGAACCAGGTATCTAGCTTCCGTTTCCACTTCGTCCGTGGAAAGAGTCACTCGCATGATCGGATTATCCCGTGAAAATCCACAATACTGGCAGTTGTTAATGCACTCGCTCGATAGATAGAGCGGAGCGAACAGGCGCATTGTTCGTCCGAATAGCCGACGTGTGAGTGCCTGTGATTGGCTGGCCAATCGCGCCAATTTCGCGTCCTGCATCGGCTCCAGTAACGCAACAAACTGATTTATCGTTCGACTCCTGGGGCGATCCGATGAGCGAAATAGACGGGCAAACGTCATTTCCGGGAAGGGATTCTTAGAAGAAAGTTAAACCACAAATATCATGACCGAAGGCAGGAAGTTTAGCGTTATCCGACGCAAGAGTTCATCCGGAACCATATTGTAGATAACGGAGACTGTCTGCACTTCGCTTCTAATTTGTGAAGTCTGCGGTTTCAAATTCGGATTCGGGTTGGAAGCACACGCTACCCTGCGTTCGAGACCTTCATGGTGTAATTTGGGAATCGGGTCTTAAGTTCCGAAAGAGTCTTTGTCGCTTGAGGTTCGTTCCCGGCCTTTTGAAATGCTTCGTACGCGTGTTCCAAAGCTCGCGGGGTGACTTCCGGATCCTCGTACAAGAGGGCTACGCTCATGTAAGAACGCGCCGCATTTTCGTAATTGCCCCGTGCAGACTCGATGTCCCCGATTAGCATTCTTGCCTCGGCATTGAGTCGGCCTTCCGGTTGAAGCGACAACGCTTCCTCCGCCGACTTGGTTGCCGCATCCAGATCTTTGGCTCCGAGTTGGGCACTGCTCAACACAAGGAACCCCTGCGCGCGATCACCCGGATCGGTTGCCTGTTCAAGGTAGTGATTAACGGCACCGTTTGCATCCTGATACTCCTTCAGGTCGTTGAGCGATTTGGCATAGTTCAGCCAGAGGCCTTTATCGACCTTGGCCGGCTCCATGTTCTTGGTCATTAGCCCGAAGTATTTTGCCGCTTGTTCGAAGTTGTTGTCGTTGTAAAACTCGGAACCGAGCCATCGACAGACATCCAGGACCATCGAGATTCGCTGAGGATCTTTCTGGATAAATCCGTCGACCTCTTTCGCGGCCTCCGATTTCCTGTGCAGATTCTGGTAACACAAAATCAGACGGAGAGTGGTCTTTTCCGCGAATTCGTCGGGATTCAGTTCCCGCGCCTTGGATAGCGGAGTGATCGCGTCCTCGTAATGCTTGGCTTCAAAAGCTGCCCAGCCGATCCAGTAGTTGGCCTGAGCCGCTCCGGTACCGCTCGGATAGTCCTTCAGCAACTGGCGGAATGTGGCTGTCATCTTCTGATAATCCGCCTGTTGGCCCAAAGTTAACCCCCTTTGAAGGAGCGCGGCTTCTGTTTCCGCCGATGCCGGATAGTCAGCGATGATCTTGTTAAAATCGTTCACGGCGGCCGGGAGATTCTTTGCCTCCTGGAACAGCAAGGCTCTCTTCAACAAAGCTTTTGAAGTCATCCGATGCTTTGGATATTTATCGATCAAACCGGTAAACGCGTGGATTGCAGACGGGTTATCGTTCAGTTGGAGGAATGAAAATCCGGCGGCGTAATAACAATCCGCCTTGTAAGGATCGGCGAGCGACGAATTGGTGAGCTCGAGGTAAAGTCTTGCTGCCGGTTCGAATCGCCTTTGTTGAAACAGCGTTTGAGCTTTCAGAAGTTTGGCCTTGTCGGCTCGGTCTCGGTTCGGCCCTGTGGCGAGATAGGAATCGACCTCCGTGACCAGAGACGGATCCTTGATCGCGTCGAGAGAAACCAGTCGTTGATAGCGCGCGTCGTAAGCTTCAGGAGTGTTCGAATAGATGTGGATCAGCTGATTGTAGAGCTCGAGTGCCTTCTGCTGTTTTCCCAACTGGCGGTAAGAGTTTGCGACCAAAAGCATCACGCTTGGTCTCGTCTCGTCACCCAGGGTATTTGTGCTTTTCGCGTATGAATCGAGAACTTGCGAGAATTTGTCTCCTTCATACTGCAGCTTCATCTGTTCCAGCTCCGCGATCTGCTTCCATTTGCCCTCTGCGTTCAATGCTATCGCGGCCTTGAAGAGTTGGTCGGCTTTGTCCTTTTGCTTGAGATCGGCCGCTAAAATTCCTGCGCGCGTCAGAGCCTCGGCCCTGACTGCCGGTTTGGCAGCATCTGTTCCGAGGAGATTGAAGAGGTCGAATGCCTGCTGTTTCTGACTATTCTCGAGTGCGAAGTACGCCAAGGACAATCGCGCTGCATCGCGATACGGATTCTTGCCCGCATATTTCGCGACGTCTGCGTATGCGATACTCGCGTCCGCCTTTTTGCCGGTCAATTCCAGGCATTTGGCTTGATAATATCTTGCGGTCAGTTTGATCTCAGGTGATTTCGCATTGATGTATGCCTTTTCGTACAATGGAGATGCTTCCTGAAAGTTCTTCTTGTCGAACTCTCGCGAACCTAGCCGGAACGCCGCGCTGCCGACAAATTCGCCTGTCCCAACTTCGTCGACTAGCAAGCGATACGTATTGAGCGCGGGCTGTTCCTGGCCAAGATTCGCATAACAATCTGCCAAACGATACATGGCGGACGGCCGACCAGAATCAGAGGGGAATTGGCCGAGGTACTTCTCGTATTCCGGCACCGCCAGATCGAACAGCTTTCGGATGTAGAGCCCGTCTGCAATCGCAAGTGCAGCTTTAGCCGGGTCGGCGTTCTGCGAATCCGGTCCCTGACCCGGCGTCAACCGGATCTCGTCCTGGTCCGCTTCATCTCTGGTTTTTGGATCGGGCTCGGCGGGGCTGCCGGAAGAGGCCTTTGCGTCCTTGGGACTATCGGCGGGGTGACGAGGTTCCGCAGTCTGCCCCGAGGGCATATTCTCGTCCAGGATGGACTGCTGCCCCGTGAATTGGTCCGGAAAAACCGGCAGTGCGCGCGGAGCCGGCCCAGGTGTCGGCGCTACCGGGAGCGCGCGACGAACTTCCTGGCTCTGCAGGTTCGATACAAAACAGATGCTGCAGATAAGTATTTGCCAGGGAAGCAATCTCATCGGTCAGATTTACCCGTTGCAAATGCAACGTTCCAGATATCTGCTTGCCGGCAAATATCAAGCACATCGACAATATGCTTGTAGTCGACGGCTTGATCGCCCCGCACAATGACAGCCTGGTCTGGGTAAAGTTGGGAGAGCTTTTTGAGCAAGTTCAAAAGTTCCTGCGGACTCTTTTGCTGGCGATTTACGATTACTGTTCCATTGGCCGCGATGTTGACCACTACTTGACCAACGTAGGGCTGCGCTTCATTCGCTTTGGTGGCAGTCGGCACTCGGACGTCCAGTTCATTCTCGTTCAGAGCAAAATTCCAGGTGACAATAAAAAACACCAGAACGACCAGAAGAATATCGACCATCGGCGCGATCAAAAACCCCAAGATCCTGGGTTCCGCGTGTTTACGAAAATTCATTGGATTAGGTTAGATCTCGTCGCTATCTAGCACCCTCGACCGCTCTGGCCGGCGGATTGGGTTCTGGGACGTAATGATGTTCACTATATGGGCTGTGGCCGATTCCAAATCTGAAATCATGGAGGCAACTTTACCTCGAAAGATGGCATAAAACGCCATCGCTATGATTCCAATAACCAAGCCTGAAGCGGTTGCAACCAGGGCTTCCGATACGCCACGGGCGAGCAGCATCGGACGGGGCTGGGTGGTATTACTGGCGAGGACCCCAAAAGAACTAATAATCCCAATAACGGTTCCAAGCAGTCCGAGCATCGGGGAAAGCGTCGCGATATCGGCCAGATACACGATTCGATTGCTTAGACTGCTGGCGACCCGGGAGCCTTCCGTCTCAGCTACTTCACGAATGGCCTGGGGTAACGCCGTCGGATTTTTCGTAGCAAAGTCCAACGTCCGTGCTGTAATCCGTGCCACAGCTTCCGAATGACGATTGGAAACCGCAATCAATCCGAGGTAGTCGCGCTTTCGCAGGAGCGCCTCGGCCGTTTCCATATATCGGCGCGTCACCACTGTTCTGCGTCGCAAGCTGAACAAACAGGCAAATATCAGGGAGAGCGTGATCACTGAGGTCAAAATCAAGGGCAACATGACCCAGCCCCCTGATTTCAATAGCTGCAGCAACGTCGCCTGCGCGGAGCCAGGTGACGGTGTTGACTCAACCGCCTGTGCCAGCAGCGGGACGATGACGAGAACAAACCAATTCATTCCTATTAGCTCCCTATTTAAATGCACCTGGTGGCGAAGTGCAAACTCGTTCCATTCACCTGGAGATGCCGCACGTTGCGAATGTATCCGTCTTTTTTGTTATTACGGCATCATGGGCGCTTCACTTAAATGCAATACGACGTAAGAAGAAGCTCTCCCGGATATCCGCTGGAGCTTTCGCAAACACGAGCGTACCGTTGCCCGCATGGAGGGGCTCTTCCTCGCAGATAAGCCGGACCCGAACAAGAAATTACGCGAAATTCCGCATAAGCCAGGCGTCTACCTGATGAAGGATCGCCTCAAACGCGTCATCTACGTTGGCAAGGCGCGGGATCTGCGAAAACGGCTCGCCCAGTATTTTATGCCGTCGCGTCGGATGACCGCAGATCTGAAGACGCGCGCCTTGCTCGACAGCATATGGGATTTCGAAGTGCATTTAGTTCGAAGCGAGCCGGAGGCTCTTCTTCTTGAAGGCAAGCTCATCAAAGAATTTCGTCCGAAGTACAACGTCTCTTTCCGCGACGATAAGCGCTTTCTGTTGGTGAAGGTGAATCTCTCCGATCCAATTCCTCGTTTTCAGTTGGCTCGCTTGAAGAAGGAGGACGGATACAGATATTTCGGACCGTTTGCGCATGCCGGAGCGTTGCGCACCACGTTGAAGTGGATGAAGAAACGGTTCGGTATCCGGTCCTGCCGGGTATTTGAGCCAGGGGAAACCGATTACAAGCGGTGTATGGATCACATCATTAGAAACTGCTCTGCACCCTGCATCCGTCGCGTGACTCTCGATGCCTACAAAGCGCGTGTTCTCGAAGCATGCGAATTTCTTGAGGGCCAGAGTCAGGAGATGCTGAAACAGATCGAGGAGCAGATGAAGAAGGCCGCCGAAAACCTGGAATTTGAAAAGGCTGCGGAGATGCGAAACATGCTGGATGATTTGCGTCGCACCACGAGGCCGGCTCGACGCTTTACGCGCGGCTCCCTGCCGACATCGATTGATCCGATGGGAGATCTGCAGGCCTTAGCCGATGCGCTTCTCCTGCCGGGGCCGCCGACCGTTATGGAGTGTTTCGACATATCCAACATTTCCACCACACATATTGTGGCCTCAATGGTCAGCTTTCGTAATGGCGTTCCAGACAAATCCAACTACCGGCGGTATCGCATAAGGACCGTCGAAGGTCAGGATGATTTTGCGAGCATGGCGGAAGTTGTGAGCCGCCGTTATTCGCGCGTGCTTTTGGAGAACAGGGGTGCGGCGCCAGAATTAGCCGAGTTCAGTCAGGAGACAGTGGACGAGTCTGTCGCAAGAATCCAGCGCACGATGCCCGAACGACTGGTGCGTTTGCCGGATCTGATCATTGTCGACGGTGGCAAAGGCCAGCTTAATTCCGCGTGCAAGGAACTTCAGCGTCTGGGTCTTCAGAATATTCCGATCATCGGCTTGGCGAAGGAATTTGAGGAAGTATATCGACCTGGCAGGCCGATGCCGCTGCAGTTGCCGGATGATTCGGGTGCGTTGCAAGTTCTTCAACGGATTCGCGACGAGGCGCATCGGTTCGCGAATGGATATCATCAACTCCTGATGAAGAAGCGCATTGCGGAAAGCATTCTGGACGATTGCCCTGGTATCAGTGAGAACCGGAAGCAAGCCTTGCTAAAGCGTTTCGGTTCGGTAGAACGTCTACGGAAGGCGTCTGTGGCGGAGATCGAGCAGGTGGATGGCATCAGCGCCAGGCTTGCCGAAGTCATTTTTCAGTTTTTGCAGAGATGAGGAGCCAGGAGGAGTCGCCCCGAAGATGACGATCTCGGAATTAAAGCTATACTTTTAGATCAGGATTCTTCTACCTGGACCGAATTGCTCCCGGACTTCTGACTCCCGACTGCTGAATTCTGGCTTCTGACTTCTCGCCGTACCTGCGGTTGCAGAAACTCCTTGCGCGTATTCGGTGCGGGTGTTGAGTTTAGCCTCTTCATCATGTGTAGTCGCTTGATATTTGGAATATGTGCCGCGGTGCTGTGTCGGATTTCAAGCGGGTGGTCACAGGAGACGGCTCCGCCAAATCCAACGCATTTGACTCCGAGTTGGGAGACGCAGCGTCAGGCCGCAACCTACGCGTTGACCATCCCGGCGCCGAGAGGCCAGATCACGGATAGAAACGGTGTCCCGTTGGCTCAAACTCGAGTCAGCCACAATCTGAGCATCGTTTTCCCGACGCCCTTTGATTTTACTGATCGGCAGGTGATCGATTTTGTGAATCGTGCAGTTGTTTCTGCCCATGGATTAACCAGTCGTCCGATTGGATTTTCGGAAGATGCCGCCGTCCAGCACTACCGGAATCGGGGCGCTATTCCATTCGACATTGCCACTGATCTATCGAATGAAGAAGTGGAAAAGGCGCAAGGCAGAGTGCCACCTGGGCTGACACTGCGAGCGATTTATGTGCGTACCTACCCGCAAGGATCTCTTGCGGGTCAGGTCGTCGGATATACTGGTCGCACCAGTCGGGAGAGCACACGAATTCTCCAAAATAACGAGCCGCTCTGGCCAGAGAGCGAGGGCCGAGAGGGCCTCGAACAAACATTCGACGATCAGCTGCGCGGTAAGCCGGGTCAGATGAATCTTACTTTCGACAAGGACGGAATCAAATCGGGAGAACGAATTGCCGTACCACCGGAGCCGGGATACAACGTCGTCACCACCCTTGACGTTGATATGCAGCGGCTGGCTGAAAAGATTCTCCAGAAAAGAGCTAAACGAGGTGCCATTGTCGTGATGGATCCGAACACGGGGGAAGTCCTCGCGCTCGCCTCCTGGCCCACGATCGACCCAAATGATTTCGTTCCCACGATCTCGGAAGAAAAATTCAAAAAGATAACGAGCGATCCGAATATTCCGATGCTGCCACGCGCGTATCGCTCCGCGTATCCGCCTGGATCAACGTTCAAGATGTTCGTCGGAGTAGCGGGATTCGAGACGCATGCTCTCAATCCTACGGACGAATTCGATTGTCCAGCTTCTTTGGAGGTGGGCAACATCGTCTTCAGGAACTGGAAGAAGACGGACTCAGGGGACCTCAACTTTCGACAAGCGCTTACGCAGTCTTGCAATACCTGGTTTTATCAAGCCGGCCAGAAAATCGGATCGCGCGCGTTGGTGACATGGGCTAAGCGATTTGGATTGGGCGCGCGCACCGGAATCCTTTTGAACGGCGAAGCCGATGGTAGAATCCCTACGGATGAGTACATGGAGCAGACCTACCATCGGCATATTCTAGGGGGAGATCTGGCGAACCTCTCCATCGGGCAAGGAGACATTCTGATCTCGCCGCTGCAAATGGCCCAGGCCATGGGCGCGCTCGCCAATGGGGGGATTGTTTATCAAGCCAGAATCGTGCGGCAGGTGCAGACGCTGAACAATGAAGTAGTCTACGTTTACGCTCCGCGGGCCAAGGATGTTCTCAAGCTCGGTCCCGTCACAATGGAGCAACTACGTAAAGGAATGATGGAAGTTGTTTCGAGTGGGACAGGCGAGGCCGCGGAACTTAAGAACGTCAAAGTAGCTGGCAAGACCGGAACCGCTCAGTGGGGACCGAAAAAGAAGGAACGGACCGCTGCCTGGTTCGCCGGATTCGCACCTGCGGACGCTTCTCCCAGATACGCCTTCGCTGCGCTGTACGAAGGTGCTCCCGGCGAAATGGCGCATGGCGGGACGGTCGCGGCCCCAATGATCGGTGATTTATTGCGGGAGCTTTTCAAAGGAGAACCACCGTCCAAGAAAACTCCGCAAGAGGATGATTCTGACGAGATGGATGAGGATTCCTCTCGAGCGCAGGACCAGAGCAATTAGAATCGGCAAAGCCGGCATATAGCCGCCTGAATTGTTGTTCGAACGAGCTGATTCTTGACCGCTCAAAAATGGGTTGCGGCCTGTTAGCTTTGCGTTGAGGCTGCACGCCACCACCATGAAACGGATTCGAATTACTCTCGCGGCTCTATTGATGTGTTCGGCATTTGCTTCGTATGCCGAAGACGCCAAACCGAGTCCTTCCCTCGCAAATAGTCCCTCCCCAACTTCGGCTTTTAAGGATGATAAAGACAAGGTCAGTTATAGTTTAGGTGTCGATATCGGGCGGACGCTGCAAAAGTTCCAGCTCGACCTGAATGAATCGGCACTTTCTCAAGGGATTGCGGACGTCCTGGGTAACAAACCGATGGCTATGACTGACCAGGAGTTGCAACAAACGCTCCAGGCATTTCAACAAAAGATGATGCAGAAGCAGCAGGAGGCGATGTCCAAGAAGCAGGAAGAAATGAAGGTAGTTGCCGAGAAAAACAAGGCCGACGGCAAGAAATTTCTGGATGACAACGCCAAAAAGACGGGTGTGAAGACGACTGCCAGCGGACTTGAGTACAAGGTGATCAAAGAGGGTTCTGGAGATAAACCGACAGATGCGGATGTAGTCGAAACAAATTACAAGGGCACAACAATTGATGGGAAAGAATTCGACAGTTCGGCGAAGCATGGGAGCTCATTCAGTTTCCCAGTCAACGGCGTGATCAAGGGTTGGTCAGAGGCGCTGAAAATGATGCCGGTCGGCTCGAAATGGGAGCTCTATGTCCCCTCGGATCTCGCGTACGGAGATGAAGGCGCCGGCGACGACATCGCTCCGGGTTCAACGCTCGTTTTTGAGGTGGAGCTTCTGGGCATTAAGAAGAATGCCGCAAATACTCCGCCTGCTCCGAACGCACAACCCGAGAACGGCGCCGACAAGAAACCGGCGGGCTCTTAGCGAGCAGAACGTGTAAGCAAAGCGTCTCGCTTTGCCTCCTCCTGCATCCGGGGCAAACCTGGGGCGGTTTGTCTCTGAGGCTCGGTTTGGGATATTTGAGCTGTCCCTCGTTTCCGACCTCCAAAGCAAACCGAGACGGTTTGCTTACAAGTCAGGTAAGCAAAGCGTCCCTTTCTATTCTTTCTTGAGAACGGTGCACAGCGGGAAGCTTCGTCAATAATAAGCTTTGCGACGGTAGTAAAGCGTTCGATTTCCAGGCACTCGGAAGAAGCAAAGCGCGGACGCTTCGCCTACTGGGTCTTTCGATTCTGGATATGAAGCTCGCGGAGTTGCTTGTCCGGAACTTCACTGGGCGCATCCATCATCAGATCGAAGCCGCGACTATTCTTCGGAAACGCGATGACCTCTCTGATATTCGATGTTCCGGTGATCAACATCACCAATCGGTCGACCCCAAGTGCGATCCCACCATGCGGCGGAGCGCCAAACGTAAAGGCCTTTAATAGATGGCCGAACAGTTTTTTTTGTTGTTCGGCGCTTATCCCGAGCACCTGAAACATTTTGGCCTGCAAATCTTGTTCGTGAATTCGGATGCTGCCACCGCCGATTTCGACACCGTTCAGCACGACATCGTAGGCCTCAGCTCGCACTTTTCCGTACTCGCCGGCGTCCAAAAGCAGGAGGTCTTCCTTCTTAGGTCGCGTAAATGGATGATGCATCGCGCTCCACTTGTTTTCCGCAGGATCAAAAGCCAGCAATGGAAAGTCGAAAACCCAGAGGAACTTCAAATCGTTTGAATCCTTTATCAGTTTCTGGATCTCCGCGACCTTTAACCGTATCCGCCCGAGAACGGCGCAAACGATCTCCCAACTGATCAGCCCCGAACAGAAGCAGGTCGCCTTCCTCAACTCCCAGACTTTTCTTGCAGAGCCTCTTTTTCCGGTTTCTGATGAAAAATTTGACGATCGGTGATTTCCATTCCCCTCCCTCGGCTTTTAATGAAAGCGAGCCCTTTCGCGCCCGATTCTTTCGCGAGGTTGGTCAGTTCTTCGATCTGACCGGTCGTAATCTTGGCGAATCCTTTAGCGTTGATACATTTCACGACGCCGCCGTTATCCAGGGCTCCGCGGAATACTTTAAATTGCGAATCCGAAAAGAGTCTCGCTCAAATCTACGAGCTCCAGTCCCAAACCGCAGATCCGGTTTGTCGATGCCATATCGATCCATTGCGTCGCGATAGGTCAAGCTGAAGGAAGGGAGTTTGAATATCGACGCCTCTTGTCGCGCGGAATATCTCCTTCAAAAGACCTTCGATAAGCCGAACGATATCCTCTCGCTCGACGAAGGAAGCTTCAAGATCGATTTGCGTTAGTTCGGTGATTCTATCCGCGCGCGGATCTTCGTCCCGAAAGCATTTTGCGATCTGGAAATATTTCTCGATCCCGCCGACCATCAGTAGTTGCTTATATTGCTGGGGTGATTGCGAAAGGGCATAGTAATGATTCGGGATCAAGCGGCTCGGGAACAAGAAACTCCCGAGCACCCTCCGGGGTGCTTTTTGAGAGGACCGGAGTCTCGATCTCGAGATACCCATTCCGGTCCAGATAGTCCCGTGTGACTTTGGCAACGAGGTGGCGGGCTTTCAGGTTTCGAACAATCGAGGGCCTGCGCAGGTCAAGATAGCGGTGGGCCAGCCGGAGATCTTCGTTGCCGACCTCTGAATCGAGCGGAAAAGGGAGAATCTCGGATCGGTTCAGAATGTTTAAAGAGGAAGCAACAACTTCGATTTCGCCTGTGGCAAGCTTCGGGTTATGTGTTCCGTCGACCCTGCGAGCGACCTTCCGAAAATTTGGACTACATCTTCATTTCGCAGCGTGTGCGCTGACAGCGGCGACTTCCGGAGATTCTTCGGGCCGAAAACGACCTGAGTGAGCCCTTCCCTGTCTCTGAGATCAACGAAAATTACACCTCCATGATCGCGCGTGGAATCAACCCAGCCGGCAAGTTTGACTTCCCGACCGATGTCCGGAGCTCCTGAGTTCGTTGCAATGATGAGTACGGTACATAGTTCCTACGATTGGGATAACTCACTTGCTTCCCAGAGGCCGGGAAGGTCATCTTTCGATATGATTTTTTCAGTTCGTTCCGCCAACAGTTTGACGCGTACCTGCGGCCATTCTTGACCGATCACAACAGCGTATTTGGCGCGGACAGCTTCCGCCTGCTGAAATTGTCGCGCAACTTTAACCGGCTGGAGGCAGTAGTCGGCTATCATCCCAGACTGACGGAGGGAATTGGCGAGTCCGATCGCATCCGGGCGCCTGGTTTCGTCGGCAATAATAATGAACACGCCAACGGGCGCCTTAAGTGCATCGTCGATCCGTTTGCGCGTGTGATCGAGTTCGTGCAACAGGTTGGAGAATGTCACATCCCCGATCGCAAAACCGGCAGCGGGGAGGTTCGTTTCGCCTTCACTGATGGCTGAAATCAAGTTATCGTACCGTCCGCCGCCGGCGAGCGCCCGATTTTCCTTTTTGCGGTCAAAAATCTCGAAAACAAGGCCAGTGTAGTAATCGAGACCACGGACAATCGTCAGGTCCAGCTCGACAAATGTTTTCCAGGCCGCGCCACTTTAAGTTCGCGAAACAAGTCACTAAGGCCGGGCACCGATGCGGCGGGCGTTCGAAGAAATTCCCGGACTTCGGCGAGTTCGAGGCGAAAATCTTGGAGTTTGCGTGCAGTGACGTCCTCTCGCTCCCGCTCAAGTTTATCAATGATCGAGAGAAACTCGGACAAACTGGTCGATTGGCTGTTGGTGCTTGATCAGGAATTCTGCCCAGAGGTTACGATTGTTGACTCGCACAAAAAAATCGTCTTCGGTCAAACCGAAGACACGATGCAAGGCAATGGCAAGCCCGATCAGTTCCGGCATCCGCCGCCGGAGAGTTATCCCCTAAAATGTCGCAGTTAATTTGATAGAACTCCCGGAGCCGGCCTTTCTGCGGTTTTTCAAATCGGAAAAAGGGAGAAATGCTGAACCATTTGATCGGCTTCCGATATTCCCGCGCCCGGGCCGCAACCAGACGAGCCAAAGTCGGGGTCATCTCCGGTCTCATACAGACGTCCCGATCGCCCTGGTCAACGAAACGGAAAAGTTGCGTTTTCAGCTCCTCCCCGCTCTTTCTTTTGTAGAGTTCGGTCGGTTCCAGCGTAGGTCCGTCGTACTCCTGAAATCCAAACGACCTCGCTACACGGCGCCAATTGTCGAAGAGGTAATTCCGGAAGGCGCATTCCTCCGGATAAAAATCACGGAATCCAGGTAACCGTTGCATAGGAAGAGTCCGAAAGGATGCATTCAACCCGACGAAAAGCAAACATTTCGCAGCGAGGCGGCCCTTGGACCCGGCGAATCAGCGGCGGTTCGCTGAAACTCTCATTGGCACTGGGTCAGTTTTAGTGCCATGTTGCCGGCCCGATGAATCCTCCTTTGCTAAAACTGGTCATACTGGCAGAGCGGCTTGCAGTATGTCGACTCGAGCCGGTGCCCCGATTCCAGAGTGGGCAACCGGTGAATCCTTCCTCTCGATCAGCCGTACTCGGGATGAACTTTCAGTTATTTGTGAAGAGCACTTTGTTCCCGCTGGAGTGCCAGGCGAGTCGAGGTTGGCGAGGATTCAAGATTGTTGGTCCTCTGGATCTGGATCTTGTCGGGAGCCTGGTCTCCGTCGCAGTCCCTTTGGCACAGTCGAATATAGGTATTCTCCCCGTCGGGACGTTCGAAACAGACTATGTCCTGGTTCGCGATCGGCAGTTGGCTGATGCAGTAAAGGCTCTGCGCTTCGCTGGATTCGACGTCGTCGAAGGGAAGCTGATTCAGAATTCAGAATTCAGAAGTCAGGAGACAGAAGTCAGGAGTCAGCAGCCACTAATCGATTTACTTGGAAGAGTCGCAAGGGGATGGATCACCTTGCGAGGCAATTATGATCTTTTTCTTGAATTCTGACTCCTGAATTCTGCCTCCTGACTTCTGATTTCGGATTTTCGAATTCCGCCTCTAGATTTTCTTTTCAAAGCAAACCGCGGAGTGAATCATTTTCGAACGGGGGGAAATTGGGGATACGATAAAAGCCTGCTTTTCCATAGAGCGCAATGGATTCGGGCTGTTTATCGCCTGTCTCAAGCCGCATCGCGTCGTAGTCAAATTCCCGGGCCAAGGCGCTCGAGTGCATCCAGGATCATGGTGGCGATTCCGAGGCCTCGTTCTTCTCTGGCGACGAACATTCGTTTGACCTCAACAAAGTATTCGTCCATCGGGACAAGCGCTCCGCATCCAACAGCCTTTGTATCTCGGCGTGCGACGAGGAAAACGCTTCTTGGGACCAAAACCAGTCCGGGATCGAAGATTCCGACATCGGCGGGAGGAGAATCGTAACGCTTTTTGACCTCTTCGACGAAAGCGGAAAGCAATCGCGACGCGTCTGGGGAACCTGGATCTCTTTCGCTATCGTAATCATCTCGGCTAATTAGTCCACTTTTGCGCCATAGCCGCTCCCAAGGCGACGCTAAATTTTGCGCGGAAGTCATTTTCGTCTGAGTCGGAGAACAAAGCGAAGGCAAAACGACGATGAAGACGGCGGATGCTGCGCAGCCGAACCCAGCTGGGCTTGACTGCTTCTTTGCCTCGCTTCGACCTTGTCCTCCGATTGTGCTTCGGTCAGAATTGGCCAATGGGCGGACTTTCGAAACGAACGAAGATTGTGGCGACGATAGGGCCGGCGAGCGATAGCGAAGAGATGCTTCGCCGCTTGATTGATTCAGGGATGGACGTGGCACGATTGAACTTTTCCCATCGCTCGGCGGAAGGTCGCCAAGCCTTTAGTGGAACGGATTCGTAAAGTGGCCGACGAGATGGGGGCATTCGTTGGTATCCTTGGGGATCTGCGCGGTCCAAGAATTCGCGTCGGAGAAATGCAGAACGGCAGTATTGAACTGGAACGGGGAAAAAGGATCATCTTGACATCGGAGAATATCGTTGGGACACCGGCGAAGATCGCCGTCAGTTTCAAAGGGCTGTACCGGGATGTGGCTCCTGGTACCATTGTGCTGCTGGACGACGGAAACATCGAACTTCAGGTGCTGGAGATCAGGGCGACGGGAGACGTGGTATGCGAAATTGTCCGCGGGAGCGAACTCAAAAGCAACAAGGGAGTCAACCTCAAGAACCGGCTGGTCTCGTTACCGTCGCTGACAACCAAAGATTACCAAGACCTGGATTTTGCGGTTTCCCAGGAACTCGACTTTTTGGCGCTCTCTTTCGTGCAATCATCATCGGATGTCCGATTTCTCAAGCAAGCATTGGCCGAGCGAGGCGCATCAATTCCGGTCATCGCCAAGATCGAGCGGAAGAACGCGCTTGACGATATTGAGAACATTGTTCGCGAGTGTTATGGCGTGATGGTTGCCCGAGGGGATCTGGCACTGGAGATGAGCTTTGAAGATGTTCCGATTGCGCAGAAGCGGATAATCACCGTTTGTCGTGACCAGGGGGTGCCGGTGATCACGGCGACGCAGATGTTGGAATCGATGATCAATTTCCATAAGCCGACAAGGGCGGAAGCTGCCGACATTGCCAATGCGATTCTGGACGGTACCGACGCTGTCATGCTCTCCGCGGAATCGGCTGTCGGCCGGTTTCCAGTCGAAGCGGTTGCGACGATGGCCACCATCGCTGCCCGGGCCGAAGGGTCATGGATCACAGGAGAGCTACCAATTCCGCCATCGATTCCGGATCGGGCGGACCTGGAGGCGGCAGTAGGACATGCGGCGCACGCCATTGCAAATTCGGTCACGGCCAAAGCGATTATCGCTGCGACCGCGTCGGGAAGTACTCCTCGCCGGGTCGCGTGCCATCGACCTAAAATGCCGATACTTGCGCTCTGTTCCTCAAAGGAGGTGTGTCGCAGACTGGCATTGATCTGGGGGGTACAACCCTTGCTCTACGAACCCGTCGTAGGGACAGCCCATCTGGTGCATTTGAGCGTCGATGCAGCGACTAAAGTTCTGGGTGCTAAACCGGAAGATGTACTGACGATCTTGGCAGGTACGCCTTACAATATGCCCGGGAAAACGAACCTGATTAAGGTCGAAAAAATTTCTGACGCGTTGAAAGCCGAACACAGCGAAGTTGGTGAATAATCTGCTGCATAGAGGCCGGGTCCAACGAGTATCAGGCTCGAAGCCTTTGCGGGCTTACAGTTGCTGCACGGAGTAACCTGCTCGTCTCAGTTGCGCCACGATACCGTCATCACCGACAAGGTGTCCGGCTCCGACAATAATCAAATAGTTGCCGTTTCCGTGAGCGAACCGTTCGATTTCCGGCAACCATTTCAAATTTCTCCTGCGAGAAGAGAACATCGTGGGTTGCCGGATCGGCTTGCCTATCTTGATTTAAAAGTCGATCGAGCATTTGTACGTTCCCGTCTTTCCAGGCGTTAATCAGTTGCCGAATCATCTCTAGCGTAGGCGGGTAACCCGGAGAGAGTGCTTAGCAAGTATTGCTCGTTTTGTTTATCATTGAATCGGTCAAAAATCTCTGCTTGATCACGGAGGGTTTCGAGCCCAAGCACCGGTTTGGATGCGGCTTTCGCTTTGCCGTAAAAATATAGGTCGATCCCAAGTCGATCGCTGAGCCCCACCATCTCGAGCGTGCGCGAACTTAAGGCCTCGGCGAGAAACCAGGGCTTTAAATGCTCTACCTTTCTTAGCGACAACCCGTAAAGTGGGAGCAAGTCGTTCAAGAGCTCGATCGTCTGAGGCGTGAGCTTTTTCGAGAGTGATTGTCCGGGGGGATAAAAAGCGGTCCGACTGAATTCCTGCCCGAAGCTTTTCTTGGTGAAGCGGCTTAGATCGATTTCAAACACGACCTTGTCGGCATCATCGAATGCGCGCTCGAGAACTGGTTTGAGAGGATAGGACTGCTTTGAAAGGACGTGAATCGATCCAAGCAGATAGACTCTGTTGTGATCTCCCTGAACTTTCCATAGCGTGGCCTTCGATTGGCCTAGTCGGGGTGTCGCCACGCAAGATCCGAAAAAGGGAAGCAAGCAGAGCAGATAAACCACTGGGGAAGGGCGCTGAGGGAGGAAGAGGAGGGCGCGGAGAATCGAATTTGCCACGGAGACACAGAGAACACGGAGCTTGGAAATTGGATCGGAGAAAGGATTGGCAGCTGAGATTTCCGGACCCCTCCGTGAACTCTGTGTCCTTGTGGTTAAGTCGCCTTTCTCTGTGTCCTTGGCACAGAGCAGCGAATTTACCACGGAGGCATCGCCTTTCTCTGTGTCCTGCACTTCCCTTCTCCGCGACCTTCGCGAATTGCTGCTAATGTCCTTTATCGACATCTCGCTGGGTCTTCGGCCCGTTTGACTTGTCCGTGCGGCTGTCTGAGACGGTGAGGTTTTTGCCGACCATTCCCATGATCCCTTCGAATGCTTCCTCGGAAATGCCGTGGGAAACCTTGACGCGAAACCGGCGCCACAAAAACTCTTCCATTGGCATCCATTTACCATTGAAGTTAACCCTTTGTGTCCAGGCGCAAATAGTGATGATGCTTTGCAGTTGCCGAATTCTCAAAATTAATACACCCGCGTAGATAACCACTGTGGCACTAAGGAAAAGCAGACCAGTTGAGACGGCGTCGCTTGTATCGAGCTTTGATTCATTTGCGCGTTTACGGTCACTGAGCTTCCCATCTTCGGCCACTTTCATTTCGGCGATGATCGATCGAATCTGGTCGATGATAGATGTACGTCCATCTCCGTTGGCAAGCCGAAGCGCCTGATCGTCCTGCCCCGACTTTTTGAGCGCAGTGACGTCGCGGTATTGAGCTAATTTTGCTTCTACAAGCGTGCGCAATCGTTGCCATCGGTCCAATTGAGCTGGCCGATCCGAATACAAAGCGCTGAGATAAGCTAGACGAAACGAGGTGTCGTCGTAGGAGAATTGATGCGCCCGAAGGTACGATTGATCGCCAGTGAGCAAAAAACCAGTTTCTCCAGCTTGCAATTCGTCCAAATCATCGCGCAATCCATTGAGCTGCTCCCGGTCTTCGTAACTCTGCTTCAAGAGATTCATCGCCTCGCGATGATCCGCGTAAATCCGCCTGGAGACGATAAACAAGATGCTGCCGAGCAAGATCGGACCAATGACTAAGAGGATTTTGAGGTTCCTTTGATTGCGCTTTAGCGAGTGGCCGTTCATCGAAATTTCTCAGTTACGTCAACGGCAGCGCGAATAGGATCGAGCATCCAAGGAGAGATTTTAATGCACGCACTGGTCCCACTGATTTGGTGCGTCATGTCAATCATTTAGAAAAATGGTAGTTTCAATCTGCGGAGATACGTATTTCGCCGAAGGGAATGCGGAAAATAATAATTCCAACCTTTTCCACTAAGTGTTGCGCTAAGTGGCATTCTGGTCCACCAAAAAGCAGATGCGATCGGTTAATATAGCTGTCTCGAAGGCTGATCGGACTCTCTCCGGGGCTTGGAGGAGATTTCGAAGGGCGGGCGTTTATGTTCTGGCGGGAATCGTCGGAGTAATGGTCATTCTCGGTGCCTGGTATTACTACGTCGGAACCAGAAAAATACCTTCTGCTGGAGGGCTCTATTTTTTCTCGAAGCTTGTGTTACCGGTCGAGCGATTTGCTCAGGACGATCCAAGGTGGGCAGACGACGAGTTGGGACCAGCAGGCTCGACGATGGGAGAGGAGGGGTGTGCCGTCAGCTCCGCAGCCATGGTCCTGGCATTCTACGGGCAGGACATTGATCCGGGGCGATTAAACGCCTTTCTCTCCA
Organism: uncultured Verrucomicrobiae bacterium; assembly: GCA_963736745.1. Classification (GTDB taxonomy): domain Bacteria; phylum Verrucomicrobiota; class Verrucomicrobiia; order Chthoniobacterales; family JAFAMB01; genus JAFAMB01. The sequence goes on from CAVTQD010000029.1 coordinate 116,885, forward strand.
ATAGTGGTGGTTATACCCGGCAAGGCTGGTTGTATTGGGAAAAGGCAGCCGATTATCACCCCGGTCTGGTGCGGCACGCCTACGAAGATTTGCCTTCCTATTTTCTGATTGATTCGAATCTCGGGCGCGGCAACCCGGTTATTGTTCGTATTCTTTTGCCGAACGGCATTACGCACTTCGTCGTCATCGTGGGTAAAGCCGGTTTTGACTATTTGATTCAGGACCCTGCGTCCGGCGGAGTGAAAGGAGTTTATCCTCTGCGGACGCTGGCTCCAGAGATCGAAGCCCTGAGATTCTATCAAAAACTAACATAGCAATCTTCTTTGAGCGCACGAGTTGCGCCGGGACGATGAAAGATTCTATCCATTATGCTGACAATCCCACGCAGGCCCTCGATTGTGGCCGTGATCGCTTCTCTCAAGGATTTTGATGAGGTTTTAAACATGCCCGCCAAGCATTTCGACTTATGCGAATTGCGCATCGACCTGCTCTATCGCTTTCCTGGGGAACTTGAAGCTCTTGTGGCAAAAGTTCCATTCCCAAAAATCGTCACCGTGCGGGATGCCAGCGAGGGCGGGGCGAATGCTCTACCTGAAAAGACGCGAGTTGAACTTTTTGAATATTGGCTGCCGCTGTGCGACCTGCTCGATGTTGAACTCAGCAACCTGAGCCGCTTTTCAGACCTTGTTCGGGAGGCAGATTCTACCGGTAAGGAAGTCATTGTTTCTTTTCACGACTTTCTGAAGACGCCTTCGCTCGAAGAGCTCCAGGGGATGCTCGCTCGTTGCCCCGAGCGCAGTAATCATATCTTCAAAGTGGCGACCAACGTTGCGCGATGGTCGGACGTGGAAACTCTGATTCGCCTGGTCGAGCGCAATCCAGAGTCACGCGTCGCTGCGATGGGAATGGGAAAACTTGGCAAGTTATCGAGGCTCGTCCTGGCTCGTTTGGGATCGTGTCTGGCGTACGGTTCACTCGGTGAGGCCGTGGTGCCGGGCCAATGGCCCGTCGCGGAACTTGCGCGATTACTATCTGAGATTTGATCGGGATGCGCTCCGTCGATCCGGACCTTCAGTGCGACACGGAGGCCCCTTTGCGATGATCAGTCGCTGAACTTTTCTTATCAGGAGAGGAGCGAGCAACCTCCATCTGAGATGACAAATCGAAATAAAACGCTACTTTGCGAGCCGTGTATATATCGCTCCTCAAATCGAAGATTCATCGGGCCGTCGTCACTGGGGCGGATGTGAATTACGAAGGCAGCTTGAGCATTTCCGCTGATCTTGCGGAACTGGTCGAACTCGAAGAGTACGAGCGGATTCTGGTTGGTAACATAATGAACGGCGAAAGATTTGAGACATACGTGATTTATGGGGTTCGCGGTCACGGCACGATTGCGCTCAACGGAGCCGTCGCGCGTCTCGGAAAACCAGGAGATATCTTGACGATCATGAGTTTTGCGTTGTTCGATCCGGCGGAAGCGGGAACGCATCGGCCAAAGGTCATTGTTCTCGGTAAGCAGAACGAGGTCCTTCGTCAGAAGTGATTGGATTGGCGCCTCTCCGCCCAATCTCGTTAACGCTTGGTCGGCGGGCTCGCGCTTGAACGTTTGAGCAGCGAGGTGGGTCCAACCTTGCCAATCAATTATGAGGATTTCGCCCCTTTTGGCCTTCGCTTTTTCGTCCATGGGAATGTTCTGCGCTCTTTATGGGCAAGGGGCATCTCCCGTGAGTTCGTCCGTGACCGGAGTTACCGTTTATCCCGATCGCGCGCGAATAACGCGAACAGGAGCCGTGAGCCTGCCGATCGGACGATCGGTACTGCAATTTTCAGGCCTGCCGGCTGGCTTGGAAGAGGATTCAGTTGTGGTCAGCGCTCAATCGGGCGTGGCCCTGACTATCGAAGGAATCGATATCCGCGAAGATTTTCTTGCGTCAAGCGCGATCCCAAAGACGCAGGATCTTGAACGGCAATTGCAGGAGCTTCAAGACCAGAAAAAATCGCTTCAGTCAGAGAAGAGCGTGCTGGAGGAAAAACGAAATTTTTTTCGCAACCTGAGCACTGGCTTGGGAAAAGGGGACAAGGAATCGGTTAACCTCGATGAAATTCGGAAGCTATATACTTTCTATGGCGAAGAAGTCTCCAACCTGGCGAAAACCATTCTTTCTCTTGAACGCTCCGAGGCGCAGCTCGAGCCGGAGTTGAATCGGATAAGGAGAGAGCTGGATGCGCTCAAGAATGCGGCCCAGAAATCGCAGCGCACTCTGCTAGTGAGCGTGAAAGCCGAGGGTGCAGCGAAGGCCGATTTCACTGTCCGTTATGTCATCGAGAAGGCTTACTGGAACCCGAGTTACGACGCCCGAGTCGATTCGGGAACCGGCAAGGTGGAACTCCTGTACAATGCTCTGGTGCGGCAAGAAACCGGGGAGGATTGGAACAATGTGCAGCTTGTTCTCTCAACCGCCCAGCCTGGTCGCAATGGCAGAATGCCCGAGTTGCCACCGGCATTCGTGGATTTCAAAACCGAAGAACCGATAGTTGGTTCGAGAGCCGAGCTTCCTATGAATGCGCCAATGCCGGCTCCCGGGGAGCCGGCTCGATCGAAGGCACAAGCTGTCCAAAGCAGCGATGCACAAGCTGAAGTGGAGAAGAACGGCCTGGCGGTCGCGTATGAGGTCCAACTGCCGGTGACTATTCCTGCTGACGGACAGTCTCATCGCACGAACGTGTTGCTGCTCAATCTGGCGGGAAGCCCGGAGTACGTCACAACTCCTAAACTCGATCCAGGCGTCTTCCTCAAGCTGCATCTGGAAAATACGAGTGACGCTTTGCTGCTTCCCGGTCCCGTAAGCGTTTTTCGGGACGCCGAATTCACCGGCACAATTCCGCTGAGCTTGGTGCCGGCCGGTTCGGATTTTGACCTGTACGTCGGCAAGGATGATTCGATCAAGGTTGACCGGAAGGAGTCGGCAGGCAAGCGGTCTGAAACCGGGATTCTGAACCGAAGAGAGGTCGAAGATCGAAAGTACCAAATATCAATGCAAAATTTCCGGTCCAATCCGGTCAAGCTCGTGATTTATGATCAACTTCCTGTCTCCAGGAATGCCGAAATCGTTGTCAACCAGGGCGCGTTTTCGGATAAGCCGGCCACGTTCGACAAAGACTCAGGCAAGCTGAGCTGGAATATTGAGCTTCAGCCGAAAGTCAAAAAAGTCTTAGAATTCAATTATTCCTTCGATTGGCCGAAGGGCAAGGAAGTCATCGGCGGGTTTTGAAAGCCTGAGATTTGGAATCCATGCTATGCTTTGATAAACAGAGCGGCAAAAGCTCCGTCAAGATGGTCGTGGATCGGCATGGATGATCTAGCTTCCGCAAAGCGAAGCTCTGGGATCTCTCTATCGATATAATCGACGACTCTTTCGTTTTCTTCCGGTTCCATGCTGCAAGTGCTGTAGACGAGACGGCCGCCGGGCTTCAGAAACTGAGTTGTCGCCTTGACGATCCGAGCTTGAAGATGCTGCATTCGCGGGAAGTCTTGCGGAGTCAAGCGCCATCTAACATCGGTACGTCTCCGGATTACCCCGGTGTTCGTACAAGGAACATCGACTAGGATTGCATCGAAGGTTTCGGACTTGAAAGGAGATGTATGTTGAAGCCAGTCGATCAGGACGATGGTTGAATTGATGACACCTAGCCGGATCAGATTTTGCTCGAGCCGGGCGAGTCGGAGCTTGTCATAGTCACAAGCCACAAGGTTACCTTGATTTTCCATTTTTTGCGCCATGTATCCCGCTTTACCGCCGGGCGCCGCACAGGCATCGAGAACCACTTCCCCCGGTTTAGGATCAAGTAAATCGCATGCCACAAGTGTGCTGGGATCCTGGACATAAGCGACTCCAGAGGAAATCCAGGACAGGGGCAGACGATGGACTTCCAGACAGTCAGGATGAACGTCGACAACTTTTGCCTCTGGAAAACTCTCATTCAGCTCTCCGGGCGTCACTCTGAGCCGGTTTGCTCGCACGTAAATCTTCGCGGGCTCATTGTTCCAGGCGCAAAGCTCTTCCGCGAGCTTACCTCCATGCCGAGATTCCCATTTCTGCCAGAGAAACTCGGGGTGCGAATAGCGGATGTGAACCGGTGCATCCTGCAGCTGCTGGAGGATATTATCTTTTTCGGCGATTGTTTTACGCAGGACAGCGTTCACCAATGTCCTGGCGGGCCCGGCGATATTGACGGTCTCATAGACGGCCGCGTGGTCTGGGATTCGCATCTTATAGAGCTGATAAACTCCCAACCGAAGAACCTGGCGAGTTGGCATGTCAAGACCAGCGGGCCGGAACCTGTGGATAATGAAATCGAGATAAGATCGATTACGGATTACGCCGTAGAAGGTTTCAGTAACAAAGGACCTGTTGACATTATTCAACCCGGATCGCTGCAGCGCCTGATGAAGAACCTCGTCAGCAAACTCTCGACCAGTCTCCCAACGCTGAAGCGCTTTTAAACAGCAGAGGCGCGGATTTTTGCCTACCATTGTTCCTCTCCAGCGTCCCGCGGGACCGTAACACTGGAGGCGAAAAAAAGTGCGGGACAGCTTATTAAGCTTCCACAATTCAGGCAAAGTTCTACTGAAATCGCGTCTATTGGTGAAACCTGGATGGCGCGGATGAACAGAATTAAAGACAAAGTGTTCTCGACACTTGCTTTCAGCGCATTGCTGGGGCTCAGACGTGTTGGGCCGCGGCCGGTTCCTGCAAGTGGCTGCAGGTTAGCTGATCTCGGTCAATGGGCGGGCGCGCGTCCGATGCCGAAATAACGGAAACCCAGTTCATCCATGATCCTGGGGTCGAACAGGTTACGCCCGTCGAAAACGATCGGCGTATGCATGCGCTTTCGGACCTGCACAAAGTCGACGCTTTGAAACTCATTCCATTCGGTCGCCAGAACGAGTGCCTCGGCATTTTCGACCGCCTCAATCGCGGACTTTGCCAGGATGGCACCGTTGCACAGATTTAATTCAGCAATTCTCTCGAGTCCTTTTGGGTCGTATACCTGGACGATTGCACCTTCTCGCAACAGTTGGTTGACCAGATCGATGGCAACAGAGTTGCGAACATCGTCGGTATCCGGCTTAAAGGTGAGTCCCCATACGGCAATGCGTTTATCCTTTAGCACCCAGAGCGTGTCTCTGATTTTCTTCAAAAACCGCTCAAGCTGCGCCTCGTTGACGCGTTGCACTTCCTTCAAAAGGTTGAAAGGCAGCCCCAATTGTTCACTGATGGCGATGAAAGCTGCCAGATCTTTTGGAAAACAAGATCCACCGTAACCGAGACCTGCGTTCAAAAAGCTGCGGCCAATTCGTCGATCGGCGCCGATCCCGTCGGCGACCCTCTCGACGTCCGCACCGCTCGCTTCGCAGATCGCCGAAATTGCGTTGATGTAGGAGATTTTCAGCGCCAGAAATGAGTTTGCCGCGTGCTTGATCAACTCGGCGCTGTTAACGTCGGTCACCATGATCGGAGCCATGAATGGCTCATAGACCTTCTGCATCAGGGCTAACGCGCGGTCGCTGTTTGAGCCGATTACGACTCGATCCGGATTCATGAGGTCGGCGACAGCGCATCCTTCCCTGAGGAATTCAGGATTGCTGACGACATCAAATTCGACTCCGGTCTTGTTGTATCGCCGAATAGTTTCAGCAACTTTTTCTCCGGTTTTGACGGGCACGGTGCTCTTGTCAACGATCACCCGGTACCCCTTAAGGACTTCCGCAATCTCGCGCGCAACCTTCTCGATGTAGGTGAGATCCACGCTGCCATCGGGTTGAGGAGGCGTGGGCACCGCAATAAAAACAACTTGAGAATGGTCGACGCCATCAGCGATGCTGTTCGTGAATCGCAAGCGACGGGCGGAAACGTTGCGATGAACGACTTCTTCAAGGCCTGGCTCGTAAATGGGGATATACCCGCTTTGGAGGCTCTCGACCTTTTTTTGGTCGTTGTCGACGCAAATGACATTATGGCCGACATCCGCGAAGCAAGCGCCCGTGACGAGACCGACATATCCAGAGCCTATAATCGCGATATCCATTGTGCGCTTTTAGAAAAGGAGCTTTTGAGATATCCCGCTTCGGCATTTTGTCCAGCACAATATTATCCTGCCAGGCGCAATTTATCGGTTATGTCCTCCAAACGGAGGGGTGTAAAATCCTCCCTCACTCGCCGATAGCGTTACCCACATTCAGGTTGAGCGGCAATCCGAACCGGGGCAAATCCTTCAGCGTAAACGTGAGAACGAGCGCGATCTGGCGTTTCCCTGTGCCGTTGTTCGTGATATTCAGGCCAAGCGCCCCGACCCAGCTGCTCAGGTCCCGATGGAGTGCGTAAGTTTGTTGATTCAGCAAGCCGGTCTTGAATTCGTAATCCTCGTAAATGCTGAAGGCCCAGTTGTCGTTCAACCGCAGGTAGGTGTAAAAGGAGAGCTCGCTGCTATCCTGGTAGTATGGATTGCTTTGCAGATATTGATGTCCGATTCGGAACTCGATATTCGGGTTTACCATCCAGTCGCAAGCGGTATTGATTTCCCAAAACCCTTTGTCCAGGAGAGGAACCTGCGAATCGACGGAAAGATAGAGCCAGGGTACCGGTTGGAACCGGACCCGGTTGAACACGTTGGAGAAGAGCTCGCTTTGAGGGGACGAGCGGATTGGAACGGGAAACACTCGTAGTTGACGGAGGAATGACCTGGGCGAGCGGATTATCGAAGTCGACATCAAAATAGGTGTCGACATCGAGCCAGTTGAGTGTTGACGAATCCCGGCGGGTCTGGAGCCGGTTGCGCATGCCCAGACGCAGAATCGTCCAGCGATCGAGCGAATCGATAGAAAGATACTGAGGAAAATTAATCGATTGCAGTCGCGTACTCGGAATGTATTGATCAAACGGAAGAATATCTGAGGGAGAGACCGTCGGTTGAGAAACCCATGAGAAGTCTGCGTACGGCTGGATAACGTGTCGCAGTCCGTCCAGCCCAAGCGATCTCTCTTGTACTCCTTCGAAAGCTTTCGAAAGCTTGAAGGATGCTTCCACATCAGCGTTCAAGGCAAACCTTACGCGCCCGCCGTGTTCGGTAAGAAGCCCCTCCGGGAGGGGGTTACTGGGATCAGATTCCGTGAAGCTTCCGGTCGTACTGTAGTAGGTCCCGCGGAAACCGACGCTCGGAACCACCGAGAGCCAGCCGAAATAGGTTTTGGGGTAAAGAAATTGGTGGAAGGAATCGATGCGAAAACTGTTGTAGTCCGGATTCAGCGCTCCAGCCTGCAGATCGATCGATTGGTTGCCAGTTTTTGCAGCGAAGGCACGGTGCAGCCATGATGCGCTGGTCGTTGCCTCGTAGAAAATCGGTCCATTAAACAGGGGTGTTCGCGCGACCTCCCAGCTAAGTTCGGGCAAGTCGTTCGACCGTTTCCTGAAAGTTGTTCACTTGAACACGAGTCGTGCACATTCAGCGTGTAGGCCTCGCCGCGCTTTAAGAGTTCGAAATAAGTATCCGGCTGTGGATCGTATGCGAAAACGGCGGGGTAAAAATCCTGCAGGAAATATTGGTCGCTCAATTTGTTGAAATCAACGACCGCCGATAGATCCTCTGTGATGTAGGTCCGCGACTGGTACAGAATCCGATACCGTCCGGCACTGATTGGTGCGCGGCCAAGCGCGGTTTCATTGATGTTGGGCGATTGGTCGAACATTCCGTAGAGACGCAGGTGTCCGTAGCTCTCGTTGTTGTCGCCTAAGTGGTAGTGCGCATCCCCGCCGAGTGCCGGGCCCCTGGAAGTTCGCAAATCAAGGTGAACAGTCCCGCTCACGTTCGTCGCAATCGGAAACGTTATTGAGGTGAGCAAATACGCACCCCAAGTCGAGTTGTAACCGGGATCCAGGTTATAACTGAACTGGTCATTCAACGATTGGTAAATGTAAGGAAACCAGAAAATGGGTGTACGACCCAGAAACAGAGTCACATTCGAGAGGATGATCCGATCATTGGCATAGATGCGGATTGTCCGAGCACGGAGTTGGTAATCTGGTTTCGACGTGTCACTGGTCGTTATTAAGCCATTGAGGATCGTGTATTCATTTTCTTTGAAGAGAAACGACGGTGTCGCCGATGACTTGAAATGGCTGTTTCGGACCGCCGAAATCAGTCATCTTGAGTTGCTTTGGTTTGCAGGTTGTAGATGGCGCGATCGGCTGTGAATGCGTATCTGTCCCGGAATAATTGGACATTGCCTCGCAATATGATTTCGTGCGTCGAGGGGTTGTATTCGGCATAGTCGCAGTAAATGGTGACATCGGCGTACCGCACAACGACATCCCTTTCCGCGACAGCAATTCCGCCCTCAAATCGGGTTTGCTGCGAGTTGATCTCAACGGGAATCGACCCGGTCTTCTGATCCGCTCTGAAACGGCAGCAACGGATTAAACTCCGATTCTTTGGCCGGCTTTAGCCGGTGTCGGATATGGAGTCGGCAGATGCGGGTGGAGGCGTTGCCTGGGCAAACAGATCCGTCGGCAGCAAAAGCACAAAAAACAGACCTAGAATCTGGAGCCTCATGAGGGATTGTGAAGGCGGATAAAATAAGACAAAGGCCAACATCTGGTGTCTTGAAATGCAAGGAAAAATCCCCTTCGGGCGGCTGCGATCCGGTACATCGGGCGCAGATCCAGACTCGCACTGAACCTATGCAAAGCCCCGCAAGCATCTATTTCCCCGCCGCTTTGACCTAAAATCCGAATTTGGAACCCCAGGTTCCGCAGATTGGCAGAGAAGGGCAGATGGTATTTGGCAGCTGCATTTTTGTTCCAGATGCTTTCTTGAGACGGACAATGCCAAATTCCTTGAAATCAATCATCTCTGAAATCTGTCATTTGCCTCTTTCTGCGGGCTTTGGGCTAATCCGAGAACCCATCCGGATGAGCAACATGCCACCGCCATGCGCTTTCGACGATCGCTTCGATATTCTCGAACTGCGGCTTCCAATTGAGTTCTTCTTTTGCTTTTTCCGAAGCAGCAACCAGACGAGGGGGATCGCCGGCGCGTCGAGGTTTTTCGACAGCCGGAATTGGATGTCCGTGACACTTTTCGGCAGGCATCGAGGACTTCTCTCACTGATGTTCCGCCGCCGGTTCCGAGGTTAAAAAGTCGCTCTTCTGAGCTGAGAGGGCAAGGATGTGTGCTGAAGCAAGATCAAGAACATGGACGTAATCCCGGATACAGGTCCCGTCCGGAGATCGGAAAATCGGCCCCGTAAATCTCAGCGTGTGGCGAGCGACCAAGGCGACTTGCAGGACCCGTGGAATTAAGTGCGTTTCGATCCGGTGGTGCTTCGCCGAATCTTTCGGAAGCGCCTGCGACGTTGAAGTAGCGCAGGGCAACAAAGGTGAGACCGTGAATCTGATCAAACCAGCGGAGAATCTTCTCAAACATCAGTTTGGACTCCCCGTATGGGTTAATCGGGTTCTGTGGCGATGCTTTCATCGATCGGTATCCGGTCGGGCGTCCCGAAAGTCGCGCAGGTTGAAGAAAACACGATGCGGTTCACGCCGTTTTCAATCATCGCACTGGAGAAGATTCAGGCCGCCGTACACGTTGTTTTGAAAATACTTGTACGGATCCAGCATGGATTCGGCCACGAGCGCATTGGCCGCGAAATGCATGACTGCATCCGGACCGGATGTCTTGATCGCGAGCGAAATCGATTTAGGATCAAGTCAGATCGCCTTGGATAAATGTCGCCCTGTGAATCGATCGAAAGGCGGTGACCTTCTGACAAATTGTCGAAAACGTACGACTTCGTCGCCCCGTCGAAGCAGTTCTTCAACACAGACGCTTCCTACATAACCCGCGCCACCTGTCACAAAAACTTTCAAGCGCTAAAAGCTTGTTTCGATTTTGCTTTTGGATATTTTTGCACCATCTGCCTCACATACCGGCTTCCCCTGGCGCGGCTTCAACACTTCTAGGCTTTTTTCGTACGAACCCTTTTCAAGCACCTCGATCGTTACGCGTTTCGCGCCCCATTGATTCATAAGTCGGCGCGATGGCACGTACAAATCGATGGTATCGGTGCCAACCAAAGCGGGCACCGTAGTCGTCGATCACATACAGTTGGTTGTTATCCACAATCCGGAATTTGGTGCCGATCGGAAAGCGTGACCAGTCCGCCGCCGCGCTATTCATGCTGCCCGACTGCAAACGAGATCCGATCGCATTTTTGACGCCGTAACTGCGATGTCCGGATTCCGAATCGGTATATGCAGTGGTTTTGACAACTTTTCGTTCGCCGACTGGAACCTTGCTTCTGACCTTCACTCGATTTACCTCTTTTCCGAGTTTTCCGCACAACCCACAAGCAAGGAGTGTCAGCCCGATCGCAGGGGGCGCAGGGCTTTCGTCATTAAGTTGCCGTATGTAAACGACCGGCTTCAAAATGATCAAACAAAAAGGGAGTGGAGTGGGGTTCCGCGTCTGAGGACGCGAGACTCCTGCTTGAGGGCCAAGCATTTGCATTGGCCTACGCCGAAGAAGTCGAGGACGTGAACGAGGACGGCTTGGGAACTCTTCAGGCCCCGGCCCGCACCTCTGTCCTCGTCTCGTGGTCGTCTTGTCACCGGTCTCCAAGGCGTGGACCAATGCCCGCCCCGCTGACTTCTCACGATCGGATCTATCCCTCATCGCCGCCTCAAAGTGGCTTCCCTCGACTTCTCCCCATCGAACCATCGGGCAGATTCCGCGTTTCGAGGTCGCTACGAAATCCCAGAATAACGAAACCTCCGTTCGACCACGAGCGCCTCTCGGACTCCTCGAGAGCCTGGCTTAATTTAATCCACTCTGGTACAAGACCTCAAACGCGTCTTTCACTTCCTTACGCAATGCCGGACCGTATCCGGCCCGTCGCAGCCCAACGACATTGATCGTGGAAACACCGTCTTTGCCGATGGCGATAGAAAACGGCGGGTACATCTTTGCCGACGCCGGAAATACCCTGCAGCAGCGAGACGGCGCCCATCCTGGTGAACTGATGGACGACGCTTCCGCCGCCGATAAAGACTCGATCGTGAATTTCGGCATATCCACCAAGTAAGACATTATTCGCCAGGATGACGTTGTTCCCCAATCCGCAGTGTTGTGTCCCAGATGTGCGCCCACCATCAGAAGGTTGTTCGAGCCGATGAGAGTATATGTGCCTTCCTTCGTGCCCCGATGGATCGTGCAGTATTCCCGGATGACGTTGTTGTCGCCTATCTCGACCCGGAGGTTGCGTTCGGATCAAAACTGAGATCCTGAGGGAAACGAACCGATCACGCCCCCATACCCGATCCGATTGTTTTTGCCGATCCGAACCGAACCGGTGATCACCGCATGGCCTTGAATCTCCGTGCCGGAAGAGATTCGAACAGCGACCTTCAATGAACACATACGGACCAACCTCAACATCGGAATCAATCTGAGCTTTCGGATCAATGACGGCCGTGGGGTGAATCATCCGGGATATTTAGCAGGAAAGCAGGCTGCTTGTCGATCCAGGAAGCGAAAGCTACGAACGCTAAGTCGCTCCGGATTCGACTGGCAAAGGTGGAGCCTCCGCTTAAGGACGGCGTTTGCGACCTTCAGGCTTACACCGCTGCATGTTCGACCGGGCTTAGATCGCGGCCGCGGCTCTTCGGGATCAAAAAAATGAGCCAGCGGCTGCGCAGAAGCATCACAAGGTTAATCAACGAGGAAATGACAAAGCCATGAGCATAGTCGGCAGGGGTGGCACCATGTTTTGGAATCGTGCTGAACACCACTGCACCAATGAGCGCGATGCCAACGGAGTTTGCCAGTTGGGGCATCGTAGAGGTTACGCCGGACGCCGCGCCGGCATCCTTATGCGGAATGCCGCTTAGCACCGTATTGTAAAGAGGTGAAGTGACGATTCCGCGCCCGATCCCATAGAGGAAACAAGTCAATACAAAGCTCAGGCGTCAAATGACCTGGAGCCCTGCCCGCCTCCAACGCCAGAGCAACGATCCCGACCTCAGGATAGCGACACCGAGATGGAGTGAAGCCGCGCCGAGGTAGACCGTTGATCTTGCCGGAAATAGCCGAGCCGAGCAGAAACGCGAAGGAAAATGGCACAAGGGCGAACCCGGCGTACATCGGATTCAGACCAAGGCTGAATTGAAGATAAAGGCTCAACACGAGGATCATGGAGGTAGTGGCCTGCGAAGTAGATGCAGGTCACCATTAATCCGACAACAAACCCGCGTCCCGAAAGAGCCGAGGCTCGATCAGAGGAGAGTGATTATCTCGCGGATTGCCTGCGCTCGAAAAGATAAAACGCCCATAAGACAGGAAACGAGGCGAATAGCGAAACCCATGCCCAAAAGGGCCATCCGCTGCTGTTGGCCTTCCATAAAGGGATAGGAAAACAGCGCGAGACCAACGGTTAGGATTGCGACGCCGCCCAGGTCTAACTTCGGCGCCGCTTGCGCGCGCGATTCCGGAGCACAATCGAAGCGCTGACGATCGTAATGATCCCGATCGGCAGGTTGATCAGGAAGATTGGTCGCCAGCCGAGATGGAACAAATTGGCCTGAATGAGGAATCCGCCGAGTAACTGCCCAACGATCGATCCAAAACCGATCATTGCGCCGTAGAGACTGAAGGCAAGCCGTTTCGACGGGCCCGCAAAATTGACTTGGATAAAGAAAGCGCTTGCGGAAACATGACCGCGGCGGTGCAGCCTTGGACCAATCTCCAGAAAATTAACCACCCCGCTGTGGGTGCCAAGCCGCAGAGAGCCGACGTCACGGTAAAACCGGCCATCCCAAGGATAAACGTCACTTTTCTGCCATAAGATGTCTCCGAGGCGTCCGCCAGTGATCAAGCAGACGGCGTAGGTCAAGCCGTAGCCGGCGATCACCAGTTCAATCTCGCTGAAGGAGGCGCCCAAAGAGGTGCGAATGGAAGGAATTCCGATATTAGCGATAAAAAAGTCGATCACCCCCAGAAACGGCCCGACGAGGATAACAGCCAGCGAGATCCATTTGTTGGCCGGTGTCTTTTTCTGTAGCCCCAACCGTACTCGTGGAGGGCTCGAAGGCCTGCTGAGCTCCGGCTCAAATCGTTTCGGCGAAAGCGTTGCAACTCCCGAATCCGAAGAGATATCCGCCGCCGCCGTTATTAGTTTCATATCTGCTACCCTTCTAACAGCTCTTAGCAATAAGAGAAATAGCTTGTTTTGCTAGCTGTAATCTGTTTAACTGATCGATGAGATCTTATCACTCCTGGGATGGAACTTCGTCATCTACGCTACTTTGTTGCGGTTGCCGAGGAACTTAGCTTCACCCGTGCAGCTGCAGTGCTGCATGTAGCGCAGTCCGCGGTGAGTGCTCAAATCCGTCTTCTGGAAGATGCCGTTGGCGTGGTGTTGCTGGAACGGAACAGCCGGCGCGTTGAACTGACCGGCGCCGGGCACATTTTTTTGCAGGGAGCGAAGAAGATCATCACCGATCTCGAAGAAATCACCAGACAGGCGCGCAGAATCGGTCGGGCGGAGACCGGTCATCTGGCGATCGGATTCATCGGGGCCCAGAGCCACGAGTGGATGCCGCAAGTGCTGAAACGCTTCCGCCGAGAAATATCCTGACGTTGAGGTGACCCTGACGGAGATGGTACCCTCAGCGCAATTGGAGGCTCTTTCGACGCACCGGCTAGACGTGGGAGTCATCGGTGCCATCGATGGGAAAGCGCCACCGGGTTTGCGGGTTGAATGTATTGCCGAAGAACAACCGATGGTCGGAGTGCCCAGCGATCATCCGCTGGCAACTCGTCCCTTTATACGCCTCCAACAATTGAAAGAGGAAGGATTCATCCTAACCTCGCGCGAAAATGCGCCCAGTTACCGCTCCTGGTTGGCGCGACTTTGTCAACGGGTCGGATTTACGCCAAAGGTGGTTCAGGAAGTGGATCGAGCAAGGACCGCGGTTCAATACGTTGCCGCCGGCTTCGGCATCTCGATTTTTGGCGAACACATCACTCGGCAGCCGGCGCCTGGAGTCAAATTCATCCCGATCCGGCCCTACGGTCAAAAGATTCGGTACGGTATGGCCTGGCGGAAAGAGCGGTTTGAGCCCCTTATTCATCGATTCATCGAGTACACGAAGGAACAGCTTGGCCCTTCTTACCATGGTCCGCAGAATCAGAAACGCAATTGAGCCGCAGGGCGGGATGGAGTCTTCAGAGCATTCCGCAACTTCTGACTCTTGATCCTCCTGGAGCCCATTTCAGGAGAGAATGCCGGCTTCTTTGAAGCTGAAGTATCCCGGTCGATCCTGCTGCGGCGAACCGAGGATGAGATGATCCAGGAACTGGATCTGAAGCATGCGAGCACATTCGGCGACTCGTCGTGTAAGCCTCAGATCGACGTCACTTGGTGCCGGATCGCCCGACGGATGATTGTGAGCAAGGACAAATGCGTAGGCGGAATGGCTGATTGCGGGCTTAAAGATTTCGCGTGGATGGGCAAGGCTTTCGTTCAGAGTTCCTTTCGAGATCTCGCTGAATCGCGATCAGGCGAAAACGTGTGTCCAGTAAGACGACGCGAAGCGACTCGCGGTCAAGGAGACGCATTTCCGTCCCGAGCAACGCGTAGATGGCCTCGGGATGATTGAGCGGTTCTGAAATGACTTGCTCTGCGGCCAATCTCGTCCCGAGCCCGAATGCGGCGGCGAGGTGCAATGCCTTGGCCGAGCCGACCCCCTTGAAGCTAGACAGCTCTGGCGATGGGACAACGGGATAATTGAGCGAGGGTCCCATATTGGTTGAGGAGCTTCTCGGGCGAGTTCGATGACATTGCAGCCTCGAACTCCTGTGCGAAGAAGGATAGCGAGAATCTCGGCATCAGTCAGAGAATCGATGCCGCGCTGGAGAAGCTTTTCACGGGGTTTCTCCTGATCCGGTAATTCGTGAATGGTAAAGCTACGCATGAGAACAAAAACATGCGTAGAAAAAGTTATGCAGCTGCGGCAAACTGGTCAACGATATTCGAAAGGAAATCGCCGATATCCTGCATGGCCAGTGAGTATTTGTTCACCGGCGTCTTTTGGAGTTCGGACTGCGCTTCTTCCACAAGGCGTTTGGTGGTATCGACCGCTCGACGAAGCGCGCCACGTCTGACGACTTCTTCCGCGAGGGTATCCAACTCCTCCGCGTTGCTGCGGATCAAAACTTCGCTGAAACGATGATGCTCGTCCCGGTCCACCATCTGCAATAAATAAAGCACCGGGAGCGTGAGCTTTCCTTTTCGAAGGTCCGAGCCGAGAGTTTTGCCGGCTTTTTCCTCGGTGCCGGCGATGTCGAGGCAATCATCGTAGATCTGGTAAGCCGTTCCGAGTTTCAGACCGTAAACCTTCATTGCAGTGATCACTTCGGGGCTCGCTTCGCTGATAAATGCCCCCAGCTCTGTCGCAATGGCGAACAAGGCGGCGGTCTTCATTTCGATCACCTGGAAGTATTCGCCGATCGTCAGATTCAGATCGAATCTGCGCTGCGTCTGGATGATTTCACCGGCGCAAACATCGGTTGCCGCGTGAGCGATCCGGCGGCAGATCTCGCTGTTTGGAAACGCGGCCGCCAGCTTCATAGCATGGGCGAACAGACAATCTCCGAGCAGGACGGCCAGAGTGTTGCCCCATTTGGCATTGACGGTCGCCTGCTCACGCCGAACATCGGCGCTGTCCATGATGTCATCGTGCACGAGAGTAGCGAGGTGGATGAGTTCCAGGATCACGGCCAGATCGACATGACTCGGGCAGACTATTTCCAGTAGCTGCGCCGGAGAGCAACGCCAAGGTCGGGCGAAGTCGTTTTCCGCTGCTGCCACAAGCGTATGCAAGATAGCCTTCGATCGCTGGATCGAATGCCCTGGCCTGTTCGCGAATTCGTTCTTCGACAGTGTACAGATGCGGGTTAATCAGCTCGACGGCGCGCTGCAGCTTCGGCTGTGCCCAATCCAGCGAGAGCTGACTTTGTGAAAATTTTCACAAGCCGACCCTAGTGTGAGATTGTCAACATCGTCAATTTTGGCCAGTTAGTTTTAAGCTGCCAATCTCGCATTTATCACGGCTCGGCGCAGCCGCAACCACAATCGTCATCGCTCGATCGGTATTCGTTAGTCGGCAATCTATAGGCTTTAGTCGAAAGCTCCGCTTCTGGCACCGGCTGCCCGTTACGCCGACATGCCGTTAGTGATCCGAGACGACATACTTGCTAATACGGGGACAGGACTCGCCTACAGCGGTGGTGCGAAGGACCGTTGCCGTGCCATCGTGCGGCGTGACCGGGCTCATATGGCTATTGGCAGGGACCAGGAACAAGTCTCCACGACGAAACATGCGCGCACCGAAAGAGACTTTCCCGGTGACAACTTGAAATATTGCGAACTTTGGCTCGGAATTTGCCTGGCGGCCCTGATCCAGTGACCACCGGTCGACTCGAAAGTAATCGCAGGCAACCAATGTCTCATTCTCACATTGCCCAAGAGTTGGCTCAAAGTCGCCGAAATCGATGCATCTTAGCGATTGTTCGACGTGGATTGCCTCGGCTTGCCGTCCAATCCGAGCCGGTTCCAATCAAAGACGCGGTAGGTCGTATCGCTATTCTGCTGAATCTCGAAGATGACATTGCCTGCACCAATCGCGTGGAGTCGGCCGCTTGGGATAAAAATAAAACTGTCCTGCTCGGCTCGGAATCCGATGAAGAAGATCAGCGACAACGCCGCTCGCCAGAGCTGATTCGAAATCCTTTTTGCTCGTCCCGTTTTTCAGGCCGACGTAGATGCCGGCGCCTTCTTCGGCGGCAACGAAATACCACAACTCCGTCTTCGGTTCAGCGAAGAGCTCGATCCGTTCAATGAGCCGGCGGGTGAACTTGAACGGAAAGGACATCAGAGGCATCCAGGATCTTCACAAGGATCGGAAAACGCGGGTACGTCGTACCCGTCGCCAAATATCTCGTGGCGGTGAGCACCCAGAGTTCGTGCAAAGAGACTCCGTGGAATTCAGCCTCGGAAACCACACTCTGTGCGTCTTCGCGGTCGACAAGTTCCCAAGACTCGCCAATCGGGTTCTTGCTCGGGAGTTCGCGACCAAAATGGGTCTGCAATTTGCGACCACCCCAAATTCGTTCCATGTACAGGGGCTGAAAAGTGAGGCATTCGGCATCCATAGTCGGTACTTGAAAGAGGCAAGGACTGAAGGACGTCATACGGGTCGAACGGGTCGCGATGTCGAATCAACTAACATCCGAATTCGTTCGAGTTCAACGCTTTTTGGAACGTATTTGCCCGCGACCGGAAATAGCGTCGTTCTGGATTGAAAGCCCAAAACCTAGGAATTACACTGGGAGCTGACATGGCGCAGTCGCAAAAGCATAACGCGTGGAATGAAGTGATGGGTCTTGTGTTACTCGGTGCCGGAACGGTTCTATTCCTGGCGTTGATTTCCTACACACCGAAGGACGTTCCTTCCTGGGTGTGGTTTAGCTCGGTGAGTCCGCCAAATAATCCAGCGCAAAATTTTATCGGCCCGACCGGAGCGATCATCGCGGGATTCATGTATCTGACGCTCGGTGCTGCGTCATATCTTATCGCGACGATCTTTTTAGGGTTCGGCGGAGCGAAGCTGTTTCTGCCTGGATTTCGTATCATAAAACGTCTGCCGTGGGCTGTCGCGTTTATCGTCAGCGGAGCCTCCGTACTGCATTTGCAGCCCTGGTTTCTACACACCTGGAGACACGAATTTAACATCATGGGGCCGGGCGGATGGACCGGCTATTGGCTCGGAGTCCTCCTCTTAAGTATGCTTGGCCAGATCGGATCGATCATCGCTCTTGTCGGTGGTTTATCTCGTCAGTCTCGTCTGGTTGACAGGGATCCGGCCGATCTATTTGAGTCAAGCAGTCGATCCAGGGCGCTAAAGACTTTTTCCTGAGAATGGTCCAAGAGAGAGAGCGGCGCCGGATGCAAGCTGCCAACGAAAGAGAGCGTCTGGAAGCGAATCAGAAAAAGATCGAGCGAGAAATCCGCAAACATGAGAAAGAATTGAAGAAAAAAGGATTTCTGCCCGAAGAACCTGAGTCTGAGGCCGCGGTCTATCCTGAACCTAGAGATTATCGACTCTTCGGCGGCGATTCCGAACAGATCGAAGCCATCGCTCGCGGAAGGGAAAGGGAAAGGACGCGACAAGGAACCGGTTCCGGCAATGGCTGAGCAGCATATCGAAAACTATGAGCTTCCCTCTGATAATGCTTGCTGGAACCGATCGATCTCGAAGGGCGAAAGGCGGCAGATCCTTCGGAGTTGAAACTGATTCAGCATGTTCTCATCGATACGCTCAAGCAATTCAACATCGATGCCAGTCCGGGAGATATTACCCGGGGACCCACGATCACGCGGTACGAAGTGTATCCGGCTCGCGGAGTGCGGGTAGATAAGATCTCCAGCCTGGAGCGCGATCTGGCGCGGGCGACAAGGGCGGAGCGAATTAACATTCTGGCGCCTATCCCGGGAAAAGATACGGTTGGAATCGAAATTGCGAATTCGAAAAAGGTCAAAGTCACGCTCCGGGAGATCCTGGAATCGGACGAATGGACGCATACCAAACACCGAATTCCGATTGTGCTCGGCAAGGATGTGTACGGGAAGATCATTTTAGGGGACATGGCGCAAATGCCTCACGGGTTGGTGGCAGGGACCACCGGTAGCGGCAAGAGCGTCTGCATCAACGCGATTATCGCCAGTATTTTGTTCAAGTTCAGCCCGGATGATCTTCGCTTTGTGATGATCGATCCGAAGGTCGTTGAGATGCAGATGTACAATGCTCTTCCGCATCTGGTGATGCCTGTCGTTACCGATCCGAAGAAGGTATTGCTCGCGTTGCGCTGGATAGTGAACGAGATGGAGAACCGCTACAAGATTTTCGCGAAGGTCGGTGTTCGGAACGTAACGGGGTTTAATGCGCGGCCGAAACCGAAATCGCAACGAGGAACTGGGCCTGACAACGGAACCGGAGGTGTCCGACAGATTCCGATAGTCTCTCGCTGGAATCCGAAGCGCCGCGAATCAGGGTGCCAAGGGATGACGATCTGGTGATCCCGGATCGCATGTCTTACATCGTCGTGATCATTGACGAATTGGCGGATCTGATGCAAACCGCGCCCGCTGACGTGGAGAGCGCCATTGCTCGAATCACGCAGATGGCGCGAGCGGCGGGAATCCATATGATCGTCGCGACGCAAACGCCTCGTGCTGATGTGGTTACCGGGGTGATTAAGGCAAATATTCCGACTCGAATTGCTTTCCAGGTTGCATCCGCGCTCGATAGCCGTGTGATCCTGGACGAAAATGGGGCTGAACGTCTGCTTGGGACAGGGGGACATGTTTTACCGGCCGCCAGGTACTTCACGGCTTATCCGCTCTCAGGGTGTGCTCGTGACGGATGAAGAGATTCGGCAGCTGGTCGAGTTTGTTTCTGCTCAAGGCGCTCCGGCCTTCGACCCGGCGATCCAGAATCAGCTTGAATCCTCGGCGCAAGCCGAAGAGGAAGTGAGCGAAGAAGACGAGATGCTGGTGGAAAAATGCCTTGAAATTATCCGACAGGAGAAAGCGGGCGTCTACTTCGATGCTGCAGCGGCGGCTTACGCCTGGGTTACACCCGCGCTGCTCGAGTGGTTGATATCTTGGAGCGCCGGGGCATTTTGGGCCCAGGTGACGGGGCAAAACCACGGGAGATATTAGTGGACTTGGATGCGCTCGTGTAAAAGTACATGAATGTAATCTGGATGTTTCCGCTGAATAGTATTGCACGGGAGTGGATTTAAAACCAGTCTGTAAAAATGGTGGAATCGGTCGGAAGGAAATTGCAGCAGGCCCGACTTGCCAGGAAGCTCGAGATCGAAGATGTAGCCGAGAAGACAAAGATTCGGCCGGATCGCATCATCGATCTGGAGGCGGACGAGTATGCTCACTTTCCCAACCTCACGTACGCGAAAAGCTTCCTGGCGAAATATGCCAGATTCCTTGGGGTCGATATCCAGGAAGAACTGGAGAAGTTCCAGATTTCCGCAAGGCCGATTTCGATGGGCGATTACCAGTATCTGAGCTCGGTTGCCGGCCCAGAATCAAGGGCATCAACCGCGATGGACCACGAAGAATCCAGGCCAAAGGGTTCCGTGTTCCGCCGCCAGTGGTAGTTGGTGCTCGTTTTAATCGTGCTGGTGGGGTCCCGGTTTTTTCGTATCTGGCGCTTAACATCCCAAGGGTGGCTGGAACGAATCGAGGTACTACCGCCGAAAGCCGGTGAACCGGCAGCGGAGAATCCACCAAGACCGGCGGTTCCCGCCCAATCGGCTGCTGATTCGCTGCAGTCTTTGGCGGTGCAATCTCCCGGCGAAGAGCACCTGTGGTCTGCCTCGCCATAGCCCCCAGCAAGGGGATGTGAAAGAGGCGGCAACGCCGACCCGTTCGCGGTGCAGGCGCGGATTGAAGGTGGGATCGAGGTCAGAAGGGCGCTTCCCGCTGGTGCGCCTCAATCCGCGACCCCGGTCGACGACGCCGACCAGGACAAGTCTTTCGACTCTTCCGGAAAAGAAGTTGGAGGTCCGCGTCCTGAGACGGACTTACGTCAAAGTGACGAAGGACGAAGAGGGGACTCAACCCGTGTTTGAGGGATATCGCGGCGCCGGACAGTCGGCCGATAATTGTTGAGGGAAAACGATTCTGGGTGCACGTCTCGGAAAAAGGGGCCGTTGAAGTGCGAAAGGACGGTCAGCTTGTCCCGGGCAGCTCCGATGATATCGTGATAGATTGATTGAAATGGGTTTCCTGGAATCTTGAGTCGTCCATCTATCTGCTGCCGATGTTTTCGTCACCGTGCCCGCGCTGAAGGTGGGGATGATCAGCCTCGGCTGCGCTAAAAACCTGGTTGATGCTGAGATCATGCTTGGCGATATCTTGGCGCACGGCATGGAGGTGACGGCGAACGCCGAAGAGGCAGACGTCGTGATCGTCAATACCTGCGCGTTTATTGACTCGGCTAAAGAGGAGTCAATCGAAGCGATATTGGATGCTCATCAGGAGCGTGGTTTGCGAAAACGGCCCGGCCAGAAACTGGTGGTGAGCGGTTGCATGTCGCAAAGATTCGCCGCTGAGCTCGCAAGCGAAATTCCGGAGGTGGACGCATTCATGGGACTCGATCAAATATGCCCAAGCCGGGGAAATCGTTCAAGCAAGGTCGTCGAGCCGGCAGGGAAAAGGCGGGGCGCCATTGAATTTTGTTACTCCCAAGTCTCGATACATACCGGATTACGCCACGCCGCGTTTTCGATTGACTCCCTCGCATTTTGCCTACCTGAAAATTGCGGAAGGATGTAATCATCCGTGCAGTTTCTGCGTGATTCCCCAGATGCGTGGCAGACATCGCAGCCGGTCGATCGAGTCGGTGGAGGCCGAGATTCGCCACTTGTCGCCGAAGGAGTTAAGGAGATCAACTGATTAGCCAGGATACCACCTACTATGGGATGGATCTCTGGGACCAGAAAGCAGGGCCTCGCCAACCCGATCGATTCTTCGCGTGGCCCGACCTTGGCCCGGTTGTTGGAGAGGATCGAGGGAATTCCGGGAGATTTTTGGGTGCGGCTTCTCTACACTCATCCGGCGCATTGGAGCAAGGAGTTGATGGAAGCAATCGCCGCCAGTTCAAAAGTGGTAAAGTATATTGACATGCCTTTGCAGCATATTGACGAGGAAATGCTCCGGCTGATGCGGCGAGAGACCTCGCGGCAGCATATCGAAGATCTGATTCAGGCGATTCGTGCGACGATACCCGGAATTACATTTGCGCACTACTTTCATCGTTGGTTTCCCGGGAGAGACAGAGAAACATTTCGAATCGCTGCTGGAGTTTATCGAGCAGACCCGATTTGAGCGCTTGGGAATCTTCACTTATTCCCAGGAGCAGGGCTCTCGTGCCGCTAAAATGAACGGACAGTTGCCTGCTGCGACAAAAAACGCTCGTTATCGTCGCGCAATGCGGCTGCAACAGAAGATTGCGGGCGAACTAGCGGAGGCCATGATTGGGAAGGAGATAAAGGCGCTTGTCGAGCAGCCGTTGGTCGCTCGGAGCGAGGGGGATGCGCCCGAAGTGGATACCCGCGTACTGCTGACGAGCAGCGGCCCGGTTGGAGAGTTTGTGAAAGTCCGGATCACCGGCACTCAGGTGTACGACCTCCGAGGCGAAATCTGCGGCTGACGGTCTGACGGTGCCGGCAAACGTTCTGGGATCGCTGCCGTCGCTTCGTCGGCCATCGCTCTGCGACGCGCGAGCGCGATCCCTGCGTGGAGGCTACTCACCCGGAGTTGGCGTGCCAGCGGGAGTCGGAGTCGGCACTGATTCCATTGGAGTTGGGGAAGGCGAGACAGCCGGCGAGCTCTCAGGTGTCGGCGAAGGATTTGGGGTGGTCTTCGCCGTAGTCCCCTTTGTTTTGGCATGATGCCTGGAGGATCCGGTCGTGGCGCCACCGGCTTTTTCCAGAGTATTTCCCGTTTTCTTCAACTCTTTCCCAACCGTGCGTTCGGTGGCCTGCGTACCATGCTTGATGGTGCTGCCGGTGGCAGTTGCAGCATGCTCAACGGTTTCGCCCGTTTTTGTGGCGGCCTTCTCCACGGTTTTCCCAGTTTTTTCGACGGGACCCTGATCATCCGCGCGCACTGCGAGAGATGCGCCAAACGACAGAATGATAAATAGTACAAAATGTCTCATAGTAATCTCCGCTTTAGTTCGTATTGACTCTTGTTGGCGGCTGTATGCCTCAAGAACAAGGAACGTCAAAATTTGGCAATGAACAGAAGCAGAGCGGGGCCAAACAGGCAGCGACGAGACTTGCTGACGCTCTCGATTGTTCGCCGTTACGCTCCTGCGGTCGTCCCTCAATTTGGTTGCACGGCGGCGCTCGGCAGCGGATACTGGACGTCAGGCGAGTGACCAAAGTACCCTTTTTTGACCTCAAAAGGCAGTTTGTTTCTCTGCGGGAGGAGATCTTAAGCGAGATTGCTGCTGTCTGCGACGCTCAAGCGTTCATCCTGGGAACCAGAGTCGAACAGTTGGAGAATGCGATCGAGTCGCTGTGTGGAAGAGGCCACGCGGTCGGAGTTTCATCCGGTACTGACGCCGAAATCTTAATCCTGATGGCTTTGGGGATCGGACCTGGCGACGCGGTTGTCACAACACCGTTTACCTTTTTCTCTACCGCGGGCTGCATCGCGCGGCAGGGAGCGAAACCGATGTTCGTAGATATTGATCCGAAGACGTTCAGTATGTCGCCCGAAAAATTGGAGCTGTTTTTCGCCACGCGATGCACTTTTGATGGAAGCAGGCTGTGTACCCGGGAAGGGCTTCGGATCAGAGCCGTCATTCCAGTCCATCTATTCGGTCTCTGCTGTCCGATGGACGAGATTCAGGCGATCTGCGCACGTTATGCGTTGCCCGTGATCGAAGATGCGGCTCAGGCGATCGGTGCTGAATATCCATCATCGGAAGGACCCAAGCACGCAGGCGGTATCGGGGAATTTGGTTACTTCAGCTTCTATCCGACCAAGAACCTCGGAGCGTTCGGAGACGCTGGAATGATAATCGCCAGAGACGATCGGATGGGGTACCGCATGAAAGTCCTTCGAAACCATGGTATGGATCCGAAATACCACCATGAATACGTGGGTGGGAACTTTCGTCTGGATTCTCTGCAGGCAGCGATCCTTCTAAAAAAGTTGCCGCATGTAGCGGGCTGGTCCAAAAGGCGATGGGTGATTGCACAACACTACCGGAATGAATTTGCGAATTTAGCGCCGGAACTCGATATGCCTGATGAACCCTACGTCATGGAACTTGGTGATCGCGGACATATTTATCACCAGTTTGTTGTCCGTGCCGCCAGGCGTGACGAATTACGCGAATACCTGAGCGCTTCCGGGATCGAAACAGAAATATATTACCCCGTTCCGTTGAATCGCCAGAAATGTTTTGCGTACCTTGGGGCAGGTCCGTTCCCGGAATCTGAAGCGGCGGCCCAAGAGGTTCTTGCGTTGCCAATCTTTCCTGAGTTAACCGACAGCGAGGTCGAACTGGTCGTGGCCGCTGTCACCGCATTTTTCAAGAAATAGCTGATGTTCGATATCAAAGAAAAACCAAAACAGGTCGAGAGAGCATTATTGGTCGGCGTCTATAAGGAGGCAGAGCAAAAAGAAGAGTTTGAGAGCCTTTTGACGGAGTTGAATTCTCTTGTCGAAACCCTGGATATTCCGGTCATCGATTGTTTGCTGGTCAGGGTTCAGGAGCGTAATCCGCGGTACTTCGTCGGGTCCGGAAAGGCAGAAGAGATCTTCGAACGCGCAAAGCAACTCGAAATAGACGTCATCATTTTCGACAACGGACTGAGTCCTGCGCAGCAACGCAACTGGGAGGCGCTGACGGGAATGGCAGTCATCGACAGGGAGGAAGTGATTCTCGACATTTTCGCCCGGAGGGCTCAGACCAAAGAGGCGCGCTTGCAGGTGGATCTGGCTCGAATGGAATACTCACTGCCGCGACTCACCCGAGCCTGGGGCCATCTCAGCCGTCAAGGGGGAGGTTTGGGCGGAAAAGGGGAGGGCGAAACGCAGCTGGAAACAGACCGCCGATTAGTTCGCGCGCAAATTGATCGATTGAAAAGCGATTTAAAGCTTGTTCGCCTGCGTCGGGCAACCCAGCGCAAACAGCGGGAGCGTCTACCTCTTCCGAGTGCCGCAATCGTGGGTTACACGAATGTCGGTAAGTCGGCTCTTTTGAATAAACTGACGGGTGCGCAAGTTCTCGTTGAAGACAAGCTGTTCGCGACACTAGATACCACGACTCGTCGTGTGATTCTCCCGTCCGGACAGAGCTTGCTGCTCACCGACACGGTTGGGTTTGTCAGGAATTTGCCGCATCGCTTGATTGAAGCATTCAAAGCGACACTTGAAGAGGCCGTACTCTCGGATTTCCTGATCCATGTTCTCGACGCTAGTCATCCCCGAGTATTCGATTTTTATCAGACAACGATGCGGGTGCTCGGGGAATTGGGCGCTGACGAGAAGCGGATGATCACGGTTCTGAACAAGGTCGACTTGGTGAAAGACGAGTCCACGTTGCACACCCTGCGGCTTCACTTTCCTGACGGAGCTTTCGTTTCTGTGCGCTCTGGGGAAGGCTTGAAGGAGCTCCTGCATCGGATGGCGGATCTACTGGCGGATCGCGTATCCAAAGTGGAGCTCGCGCTGCCACTCGATCGCACGGATCTTCTTTCGCTCCTTCACCGGACGAGCCTAGTGATCGACACGGGTTACGAGGAATCTCACGTAAGCGTCGTTGCTTTGGTGTCGCCGAAGGTTTATGCGCGCGTTGAGCCCTTTCTTGTCAGACGAGACCCGGAATTGCAGCCTGCCTAGTGGCCTGGTCGCTCGAAATACCTCGTATTTCGGGGACAGGACGACGTCGCGTGAGATTCTATCGCGAAGAAGGGACTAACTCCGGAGTGGGAGTTGGAGTCGCAGATGGCGCGGGCAAAACTGGCGCAGGCGAATTTGTCGAATTGGAAGTCATCTTCGCTTTCGCCTGGTCGATCTTCGAGGTGAGCGATTGGTTTTGCGGATCCAGGTTCAAGGCCTTTTTGCCAATAACTCAGAGCCTGAGGACTGTTACCGAGCGACCGGTAAGTATCTCCGATATGCTCGTAAACGACAGGGTCCGGGGGATTGAACAGATCAGCCGCATGTAAGAGTTCAGTCAGTGCTCTGGCAAAGTCTCCTTTCTTAAAGTAAAACCACCCGAGGCTATCGAGATAGGCGCCGTTTTCGGGCTCGATTTCCAGCGCCTTTTTAATCATCGAACCGGCTTCGTCCAGGTTCAGATTTCGATCAACCCACATGTATCCCAGGTAATTATAGGCTTGTGCCGCCTTTGACGGATCAAGTTCGATCGACTTTTTTAGCAGCGTCGCAGCCTTCTCAACCAACCCAGCCTGTTCTGCCGTTGCCCCATAATTGAAGTAGAAGCTTCCGTCGATCAATTCCTCTTCGGTTCGACTTGGCCTCCTGCAATGCCGCTTCGAAAATCGGCAGAGCGTCGGAATAACGCTTGGCGGTTGAAAGCACGATCGCGAGGCTGTAGGTGATTTGCGGAATTGGGAACCGGCGTCTTGCTTCTTCCAGGGTACCAATCGCTTGATCGTATTGTTTCAGCTCGAGTTGAACCCGGCCGTATGCAGGTAATTTTCCGGCTGGTTCGGTGCCAGCAGGAGGGCTTGCTCGTAGTTCGCAAGCGCTCGCTCCTTGTTTCCTGCTTCTTCGTACAAACGAGCGAGGAATTCGTAGATTTCGAATTTTAGCGGATTTGCTTTCAGCATCTCCTCCAAGCTCCTGATCGCCTGGTCTCGCTGGCCGGTTTTCAGAAAGCTTTGTGCAAGTTTGTAACGCACGTCCGCGTTGTCTTTGTTCAATTCAAGAGTTCGAAGATAAAAAGGGATTGCGCTGGCCACTTGATCGATCAGGACATAATCATCGGCGATTTTGGCGTAAATGTTTCCGTCGTTGCCGGCGAAATCGGCGGCCTTTTTCAGCAAAGGATCTTACCGCGGCCACGCGCTGGGCAGGAAAACTTTCCTGTTTGTTGCCGTACAACTGGATTGAAAGATCGACCAGAGCTGAGCCAGAAGTTCGGGTCTTTACTGTCCAGTTTTTGCGCCTTGAGCAGAATGGATTCGGCCTCATTCTTTTGCTTAAGCGCCAGATAGACTTCGAAAAGCGTCTGGTAGCCGGCGAAGTTCTTCGGATCGACTTCGAACGGCCTGCTCTGCGTATTTGACCGCCAGTTCCGGTTTCTTCAGCTGCTTGAGATAGAAATATGCGAGGTTGAGGTAAGCCAGGGGCTCGTTCGGACGCGCTTTTGCCAAGTCTTTGAGCACATCAATTCCGTTCGCGACGTCTCCGCGCTTCGCGTAATCGTGAGCGACGCGCACGGCGAGTTGCGGGTTGCCGCCCGGATCGAGTTGCAAGGACCGGGTGTATGCCGTCAGGGCCTCTTCGTAGTCTCCTTCTTCTTCCAGGAGCAGCCCTTCCATGTAAGAGGCCTGAGCGTCGGCCTTTTTCTCGAGGCTCTTCGGTAGCTGCTGCTCCGGCGTAGCAGGGCGGATATCCGAATAGAAGGTGTCTTCCAGACTTCGATACCTGGGCGCGGAGTCGCCTTGGACGCCATCACGACAGGGAGCCGGTTCGGCTTCTCCTGGCGATTACAAACGCGCCCAATGCCGTGCCGGCACTTGCTCCGATGCACAGCAGCAGGCGTGCCGGCCTCCAGATACTCATGGAGCTAATCTAGGACTTAGGACTTGTATCGCAAACGCTTCTTATGGCGGTTTTCCTTCATGCGTTTGCGGCGCTTATGCTTGGCGATTTTCGCTTTTCTTCTCTTTTTGAGTGAACCCATATTTTGATCGATAAATGCTGGTAAGAACAGCCTCCGGACCAGCCGCCAGTGGTGAATTGATACCTAATAAACAACTTTATTCAACGGATACTCGATGATCCCTTCGGCTCCCAAATCTTTAAGCTCCGGAATGATCTCCCGGACAACTTTCTCGTCAATGACGGTTTCGACGGCGACCCAGCCCGACTGCGCGAGCGGAGAAACCGTAGGATTCCGCAGCGCCGGGAGCCGTTGTCAACAGATTCTTCAGCTTATGGTCTTCCAGATTCATTTTTAGCCCAACCTTGTTGCGCGCATTGAGCGCCCCTTGAACAGCAAGACCAGCCGTTCGAGTTTGCCTCTTCTTCCAGGCGTCTTTCATGGATTCGTGGTTGCCGATGATTTGCGGGTACGATTCAGTAATGACTTCTATGATTCGTAAATTGTTGGCTGCCAAGGAGGTGCCTGTCTCGGTGATGTCCACGATGGCGTCGACCAGTTCAGGAACTTTCACCTCGGTTGAGCCCCAGCTGAACTCCACACTGGCTTTAACTCCTCGGGATTCCAGAAAACGGGTCGTCAAGCCGACTGCCTCGGTCGCGATGCGCTTTCCCTGCACGTCTTTTACCGATTGGATTGGCGAACTTTTGCGGTACGACCAGGACCCAGCGCGTAGGGCTCGAGGTGGCTTTGCTATACTCGAGTTTTCCGATCAATTCGACGTCGGAGTTGTTCTCTTCAATCCAATCCTTGCCGGTAATTCCGCAATCCAGATAGCCATGCTCGACATATCGGCTGATTTCCTGGGCTCGAAGCAGCCTGTATCTCCAGTTCCGGATCGTCGACAGCCGGTTTATAGGATCTTTTTGAGCCGGTTATCTGGTAGCCGGCTTTGGCGAAGAGATCGAGAGTCGACTCTTGGAGACTTCCCGACGGTAATCCTATGCGGAGACACCGACTGATTCATGGCATTCAAAAAAGGGGCGATTACTTACGCTCATAGGAGATTTCTGACCAGTAAAAACTTCTCTGGATTTCTCTCTTTTTTTAAGGTCAGTTCGTCCAGATGTCGTTTGCGCACCCTGTAACAGATTGTTCATCAAGGAAATATCCCAATGGCACTAAATACTGAAATTCTCTCTCGGGCTGCAACTGAGGCACGCGGCCTGGCAATGGACGCTGTTCAGGCAGCCGCTTCCGGCCACCTAGGTTTGCCGCTCGGTGCGGCTGAGGTCGGAGCGGTCCTCTTCGGACATGCGCTCCGCTATTTTCCGGAAGATCCGGCGTGGATCAATCGCGACCGCTTCGTCCTATCCGCCGGTCACGGTAGCATGTTCCTATACGGTTGGCTACATCTCGCCGGATATGATCTCTCGATCGAGGACATCAAGAACTTCCGGCAGCTTCACAGCAAGACTCCGGGACACCCGGAATTCGGCGAAACTCCCGGGGTTGAAGCGACGACTGGTCCCCTGGGACAGGGCGTCGGAAATGCTGTCGGAATGGCGGTTGCGGCGAAGATGGCCGAGGCCCGATTCAACACGAAAGAACACACGATTTTTGACCACAAGATCGTCTGCCTGGCGGGAGATGGCTGCTTGCAGGAAGGCGTTGCCGCCGAGGCAGCGGCATTTGCCGGGCACCAGAAACTGGACAATCTGATTCTTATTTACGACTCGAATGACGTCACTCTCGATGCCATGGCAAAGATGACTCAGAGTGAAGATACCGCTGAACGATTTCGGGCCTACGGATTCGACGTGCAGACTGTCGACGGCAACGATATGGAAGCGTTTCTGCGGTGTTCGAGAAGGCAAAGAATGCCGCCACAGGCAAGCCGCAGTTTATCATTTCAAGGACCTTGATCGGCAAGGGCATACCCGAGGTCGCAGGTACAAACAAAGCTCATGGAGAAGCCGGCGTGAAGTATGTTGATGCCGCACGCAAAGCTCTGGGTTTGCCGGACGAGAAGTTTTACGTATCCAAAGAAGTTTACGAATTATTTTGCCGGGCATAGGCAGGTGCTAAAGAAGCAATACCTTGATTGGCAGGAAAAGTTCAGCGCTTGGAAAAGAGCGAACCCGGATCTGGCGAACTTATTGGAGCGCGGGATTCATCACGAGATGCCGCAAGACTTGGTGGCGCGTATTCCAGCGTTCCCGCAAGACAGCAAGATTGCGACACGGAAGGCGGGAAGCGACGTGTTACAGCCGGTTGCCGAGGCATGTGCCGCTCTTGATGGGCGGCAGCGCCGATCTTTACGGATCGACGCTCAATTACATTCAGAGCGACAAGGATTTCAATCCCGAGAACCGTGCGGGCCGGAACATCCGATTCGGCATTCGTGAGCACGGCATGTGCGCCATTATGAACGGGATTGCGTATCACGGCATTTTCCGGCCATCCGGTGCGACTTTCCTGGTGTTTGCCGACTATTGCCGGGCTTCAATTCGCCTCGCAGCACTCGCGAAACTCCCGGTCGTATATATCTTTACGCACGATTCTGTCGGAGTTGGCGAGGACGGCCCAACCCATGAACCGGTGGAAACAGTCAGCGGACTTCGCGTCATTCCCAATCTCGACGTGATTCGTCCAGGTGACCCGGAGGAAACGGCAGGAGCGTTCGCTGCGGCTATTTCGCGGACAGATGGCCCAACGTTGATAGCGTTGACCCGCCAGGCATTCCGATTCAGAACGAAGTGCCGCTGGATTTGCGGCGTGAAGGGGTGCTTAAAGGAGCATATGTTGCGCACAAAGAAGCTGGTAAGCTCGATGCGATTATTCTGGCGACCGGCAGCGAACTCCAGCACGCGATCAATGCAGCAAAGCAACTGGGCGACGGCGTTCGAGTCGTATCCATGCCTTGTACTGAGCGGTTCCTGCGTCAGGAGCAGAGTTACCAAGATGAAGTGTTGCCTCCGTCGTGCCGAAGGCGAGTTGCGATAGAGGCCGGAGTGACGATCCTTTGGTACCATTTCGTCGGATTGGATGGCAAGGTGGTCGGTATTGATCGATTCGGTATGAGCGGGCCGGGCGGGAAGGTAATGACTGAACTGGGCATGACATCCGAAAGCGTGGTCCGAGGCTGTAAAGAATCTGAGCGCCTGACTTGCGTAAACGGGCATACCTGATAGGTCTGCGACGCGACGGAAGCGCGCGTCGCCGCTGAGAGTGAACAGGACCGTTGGCAAGCGTCAGGAAAACGGGACAAACCGCTTGATAATTCCCTATTTGTATATAGAGAAGTAGTTCAAATGCAAGCCGCGCTTAACTTCAATCCTTCGGAAATCGTTCTCTTTCCGCAGAGTTTGAGTCTGTCTCAGCGACCGAGGTCCTGCAGTGGGCCTTCGAGCAATTCGGACTCGGCTGCGATCGGGACAAGTTTTCAAGGGGCAGGTCTGGTCACGATTCATCAGGCCGTGGCTGCCGGAATACCATTGCCGGTCTTCACGATTGATACCGGATTGCTTTTTCGCGAAACGCTGGAATTGAAGACTCGCCTGGAACGGTTTTTTGGAATTGCGATTGAAGCGTTGGTTCCCGAACTCACCGTGCAGCAACAGGCCCAGGAGATCGCTCCGGACCTCTGGAGTGGGCAATCCGGATCTCTGTTGCACATTGCGCAAGGTCGAGCCGCTACAGAAGAAACTTGGTCAGCTCGATGCCTGGATTACCGGGCTCCGTCGAGAGCAGTCGGCGGGAAGAGCTAAGATCGCAGATTTTGGAGCTTTATGAATTTGATCGACTCCGGGAGAAAAATATTTTGAAGGTCAATCCGCTGGCTCGATGGTCTCGGGAAGAGGTCTGGGATTACATCCGGTTGCACGGAATCCCGTACAATCCTTTAGTGGATCGTGGATTTCGCAGTATCGGGTGCTACCCATGTACGAGCGCAGTGATCTCCGGGCAGGATGAGCGTGCTGGACGCTGGACTGGATTTGACAAGACCGAATGCGGTATTCACACTTTTCTAGGGGAAAAAATTTAGAAATGGAATCCAGGTTTGCGCACCTCGATGCGCTCGAGAATCAGAGCATTTACATTTTGAGGGAGGCTTATCGCAAATTTAAGCGGCTGGCGATGCTATGGAGCATCGGCAAGGACTCCTCGGTGATGCTTTGGTTGATTGCGGAAGGCGTTTTTTGGTCATGTTCCGATTCCCTGTGTGCATGTCGATACGAGCTACAAGATTCCGGAGATGATCGCGTTTCGGGATCGGCTCGCGAAGGAGTGGGGTATTAATCTTATTGTCGGCCAGAATCGAGCGGTGCTGGAGCGCGGCGAAACATTCCCGAATGGGCGGATTACGCGTGTCGAGTGTTGCAGTCTTCTTCAAAAAGGATGCTCTCCAGGCGATAATTGAGGAAAAAGACTATCAGGCTGTGATTGTTGGCATTCGGCGTGACGAAGAAGGAACACGGGCAAAAGAGCGATATTTTTCGCCACGAGACAAAAACTTCGAGTGGAATTTTAAGGATCAGCCGCCGGAATTGTGGGACCAATTTAAGACCGATTTTGATCCGGGAACGCACATCCGCATCCATCCGCTGCTGCACTGGACGGAAGTGAACGTGTGGGAGTATATCCACCGCGAAAGGATACCGGTCGTTGATCTTTATTTCTCCAGGGACGGGATGCGGTATCGGAGCTTGGGTTGCGCGCCCTGCACGAAACCGATACAGTCGAACGCTCGGACCGTTCCGGAGATCATCGAGGAACTGCGACATACCAAGATTTCGGAGCGGAGCACTCGCGCTCAGGACCAAGAGGCAGAGGACGCTTTTGAACGGCTTCGAGCCAGCGGATACATGTGAGAACGTCCAGACCCAACGCCAAATTCAGGCGCTCACGCGCTGCGTATCGTCATTGTCGGCCACGTCGATCACGGAAAATCGACTCTGGTGGGCCGCCTTTTGCATGACACTGGCTCACTGCCGGATGGGAAATTCGAACAGATTCAGGCAGTCTGCCGGCGCCGTGGGATGCCGTTTGAATGGGCATTTCTGATGGATGCGCTGCAGGCGGAACGAGACCAAAACATCACAATCGATGTCTCGCAAATCTGGTTTCGTTCGGAGACCCGTTCGTACGTGATCATCGATGCGCCTGGGCACAAAGAGTTTCTCAAGAACATGGTGACTGGTGCTGCCAGCGCCGGAGCGGCGTTGCTGCTGATTGCGGCGAACGAAGGGGTCCAGGAACAGAGCAAGCGGCACGCCTATCTTCTGAGCATGCTAGGCGTGGATCAGGTGATCGTCCTGATCAACAAGATGGACCTGGTGGATTATTCCGAGTCTGTTTATCTGCAAATAGAGAAGGAGTATCGCGATTTTCTTGAGAAACTCGGGATCCGACCGCTCAGGTTTATTCCAATCGCGGCTCGTGATGGAGTGAATCTGGTTCGAGCCGTTGAGCGGTGTTGCGAAATGGTATCAGGTCCAACCCTTTTGCGCGCGCTCGACCGGCTTCCTGCTCCGCGGCGCGGAGGCTGACGGTCCCTTGCGGTTTGCTGTCCAGGATGTCTATCGATTTGACGAGCGCAGGATTGTCGCCGGCAGAATAGAGTCGGGGACTATCCGAGTAGGCGATCACATTGTTTTTTCGCCCAATAACAAAAGCTTCCAGTGTGGCTTCGATCGAACGATGGAATGCGCCCATCAAAGATTCGGCATCGGCAGGAGAATCGATAGGGGTCTGATCCTGACGGACCCAATTTTCGTCGAACGAGGACATATCGGCTCGCACGATACCGAGACTCCGATCGAGACGAATCGTTTCCGGGCGCGCTATTCTGGATGGGCGACAGGCCCTTTTCCATTGGCAGGCGGTACAAGGTGAAATTGCTGTCTCAGGAGATCGAGTGCCAATTGGTATCGGTCGATCGCGTGATCGATGCGACTTCTTTGGATACATTTTCGGGCTTACGACTTTCAGTGGTTAAGAATGAGGTGGCGGAAGTAACGATCCAGGCACGATCACCGCTGGTCATGGACAACCACGAAAAGGTCGACACATCCGGTCGCTTCGTCATCGTGGACGAACAGGATGTGGCCGGGAGGCGGGATTATTTTCGGAGGGACTTACGTCGAGCGTGAGCCCATTCAGAGCACAAACCTCTTTTGGTCCGAGGGCAGGATCGATCAAAGAATTCGAACTGAACGGAACGGTCATCGTGGGATGGTCATCTGGCTCACCGGTTTATCCGGTTCGGGCAAATCGACCTTGTCCCGTGCTCTCGAGACGAATTTGTTCAATCGCCACATGCAGGTCTATGTCCTCGATGGAGACAACATTCGTCACGGATTGAATTCCAATCTTGGATTTTCTCCGGACGACCGAGTGGAGAACATCCGTCGTATTGCCGAAGTCGCGAAGTTGATGGCGGATGCCGGGCTGATTGTCATCACTTCATTTATTTCTCCTTACCGCTTGGATCGAATCCGAGCGCGAAAAGCGATCCTGAGTGATGACGTAGAATTCATTGAGGTTTACGTCGCCGCTCCTTTGCAAGTCTGCGAACGCCGCGATCCGAAGAGACTTTACAAACGTGCTCGGTCGGGTGAGATAAAGGACTTCACCGGGATTGACGCCCCTTACGAGGAACCTGAGAATCCGGAAATCACAATTCATACCGATCGTGAATCCGTGAAGGAGTCGGTCGGGCGGTTGTTGGACTTTTTGATTCCCAGGTTGCAATTGGAGTTAGCGGAGTACGAAATCTAGCTGTCCCGGTTATGCAAACAATCCATGGTCGGGAAGTATATCTTCGCTCTTCTGATCGCTTTTCCCTTTGCGCTCGGACTGACGGCCAACAATTGCTTCCGCAGCGGAATCAAACCCCGCCCGCTCCCGATTGGGTTTCTAAACTCGACCTTGGTCTTTACAGTGTGGCCTGGTCTCCGAACAGCGAGCTTGTCGCGTTCGGCGGACGAGGCACCGATTCAAATTTGTCGCGCCCCGAATTTCGCGGTCGAAAGAACGCTCGACACTGGGCAAGAGGAGATCTGGGGTCTGGCTTGGTCGCCGGATGGAACTTTGCTGGCGTGCGCCGGCAAGGATGGCACCGTCCAGTTCTGGCAGGATGGCGTGCTGCAAAAAAAACTGTTCCAAGGTGGTTGGATATTGGATATCGGCTGGAATCCCGATGGCACTTCGCTCATGGCGGTGGACTACACCGGGCTCGCCAAAGAATGGGATGTTGCAGGGTTATCTGCGGGCTTCAATTCAACTCGATGGCGACGGTTTGGGCGTCGATTGGTCGCCAAAGGGACGCTTGTTCGCTGTGACGACGGGTCAGGGCGGCAGCCGGTTGCTTCTCTTCGACGCCGAGTCGGCAGTATTGCGCTGGCGTCGCCAGGATGTGCTGCCGAACTACGCCGCTCCATTTGGATACGGTTTGGATGAGGTCAATGGAGTGCGTTACTCGCCCAGCGGCAGGTGGATCGCTACGGCTCACCAGGATGGCCGTGTCATTGTCCATTCTGTGGCGGACGGCGCTCCGGTTTTCGCTGCTCAACTGCATCTCTCAGGGGTTGGAGGAGCAAGGCGGGTGGCCTGGTCATCGAAAGGAGACTGGCTCGTTTCGTGCGGCGAGGATGGGCGCGTGAACTGTGTGGAATATCCCAACGGTAAGCAACAAGTTCTGTTGCTGATCACCGACAAAGCGGTTTGGTCTGTTGGGTGGTCTCCAGACAATCATTGGATCGCAGCGGTCGGAGAAGAGGGACGCGCATGGATCTGGTCAACGAAGTTTCATCGTTTCAATAGCCGGGGCCAAAGAAACGAGCAGCGGACGAACGAAGTCACACATGGATCATGCCAAGCCCACGCCATCACCGAAGGGGCGCACTCACGAGAAATTTCGATCCTTTCCACTGGCTCCGATCTAAGAAGTCATAGAGGCAGAGCTCGACAGCCATTAGCGGTCGGGGGCGCTTCCTGGGAAGCAGAGTCGACCCATCGGCCATGTTCCCGGATGAGATCCACCAATCGATCGACAGCTTCGGCTTCCGGGATGTTGAATTTCACAGACTTTTTGCCGACATAGAGATTTACCTTGCCGGGTGCGCCGCCGACATAACCGAAGTCCGCATCCGCCATTTCGCCGGGCCCATTCACGATGCAACCCATGATAGCGATTTTCACGCCTTTCAGGTGGTTCGTTGCAGCCTTGATACGCGCGGTGGTCTGTTTGCAAGTCAAACAGTGTCCGCCCGCAGGATGGACACGCGACATAGTCTGTTTTGAATATTCGGGCTCCGGCTCCCTGCAAAATATTGTAGGCCAGACGAAGCGACTGGCCTGGCGCTGCTTCTCCCTGGACCAGGATTGCGTCGCCAATACCATCACACAGCAGCGCTCCGAGGTTGCTCGCAGACTCGAGAAGCGTTTTCAGGAAGTCGCGGTTCGGGCCGGACGAAGGAAAAAACGTGTCCTTCAACAAGAATCGGATGACGGGCATCCAAAGCTTGGTCGCAAGCAAACGGTAAGCTTTGATCACAGGCAAATCGATTTCGTCCTTAATCGTGACAAATCGGGCTTCGCTGGAGGTATTGAGCTCGGCGATTGCTGCGGAATCGGTCGGATCGACCGCCGCCAGATTTGCGGATTCCAAGATGCCTTCCGGCTGGAAATCGCCCATTTTCTTGAGCTTATGAACAACGTTGTCGAGCGTCTGTTGCCGTACGATCACCCGGATGGTTTCCTCGCCGCCAATTCCGATCCCGTTCACCTCGATTTGAGTCGCGGCCCGCCTTTCGTAGGTAAATGGGTCAAACGGAAGAGTCACGTTCCGACCGGTCTCTATCGAGCTTGGTCGGGGGCCCGCTGGTTGTATTCTGCGACCAGTGCCTGAGCGACAGGGATCTCGTGCACGCTATCTTCTGTCAGAGAAACGCGAATCGTATCGCCGATTCCATCGGCCAGCAATGACCCTATCCCGATCGCGCTCTTAATGCGGCCATCTTCGCCATCGCCGGCCTCGGTCACTCCAAGGTGAACCGGATAATTCCAGTCTGGACCCGGCCTCGAGCAAGCGAGCCACCAGCAACCGGTAGGCAGCGATCATAACCTTCGGATTACTTGCCTTCATCGAGAAGATCAGATCATGGAATTGGAGATCCCGCGCAATTCTGGCGAACTCCAGAGCGCTCTCGACCATTCCAAGCGGCGTATCGCCGTACCGATTCATGATCCGGTCACTCAGCGAACCGTGATTCGTCCCGATCCGCAGACTGATGCCGCGTTCCTGCGACAGCCGAACCAGCGGGGTGAAACGTTCACGGATCCGGTCCAGTTCGGCGCGATACTGTTCGTCGTTGTACTCTTTTACGGCGAATTTCTTGGAATCGGCGTAGTTCCCAGGGTTAATCCGAACTTTCTCGACCCAGAGAGCCGCTTCCATCGCTGCTTCAGGTTTGAAATGGATATCCGCGACGATCGGAACATCGCAACCTCTCTCAAGCAATCCTCTTTTGATATATTGAAGATTCTGCGCGTCCTTCACCGTCGGTGCGGTGATTCGAACAATTTCGCAACCGACGTTCGCCAGTTCCATCGTCTGGCGGATGCAGGCCTCGGTGTCCATCGTGTCACAAGTGATCATCGATTGCACCCGGATCGGATGATGTCCTCCGACCCCCACTTTGCCGACTTTGACTTCACGTGTTAGTCGGCGTCTGTAACTAAATGGGTCCGCGCAAAATGGAAGCGTGTTTCATTGATTTTCGGGCGGAGCCGGTCTGGCCGGCACGCTGAATTTTGCTTTATGATTCGAATTCCAAGGCAAATCTTGCGCGTCGTAAAACGAGACGTAGAGCATGAAACCGATCAGCAGAAGGGCACACGCGCCCTGGATGACCTCGAGTACGCCGGATATTGATCGGTCGGCGGCGGATCCCTTCGATCAATGCCAGGACGATGTGGCCGCCATCCAGGATAGGGATCGGCAGAAGATTGATCAAGGCAAGGTTCACGTTGAAAACCACGCTGAACCAGAGCGCCAGCTGCCAGCCAAAATCGCTGTCAAACAGACGATAATAGGTCTGCATGATCATGATCGGGCCGCTCATGTGTTGAAGCTTGATGTCGGATTGCGGTGATAGAAGGGCGCCGATCGTGTTGCCGATGGTTTCACGGCAGCGTAAATTTGTTCAATCGGAGAGATGTGAACGACGGTCATTTTCCCGCCTCCGTCCCAGAGGATGCCTTCCGAGTCGCCGGCAAAGCCGATTCCGATAATTGGTTTGTTCTGGCCGTCCGGTGTCGCTGGCAGAAGCCGCACGGTCCGCTCTCCGGACCGCTCGCGACCGTCAGAGAAAAGGGAACAGTCGGATTGGTTTCGACGCGCTTGATGATCTCCGTCGGGTCGTAAATCGGCACATCGTTCAGTGCCAGAATACGATCGCCGGCCTGGATTCCGGCAACATCCGCCGGACTGTTCTTGATCACAGCGGAGACCGTCGGCCGCGATGGCGCCATCGTCAGCTGAATGGTCTTCCCGTTCCGCAAGATGGTCAGCGGCAATGGCTTGCCGGGATGAGCCTGCTCCCATTCCAGAATGATGCTGCGGATGATAAAGCTTCTCGCCGCCCACTGCCAGGATCTCGTCATTCGGCTTGATCCCGCCTGCGCGGCTACGGAACCTTCCGTGACCTTGAACACGATCGGCGTGATCGCCGGTGCGATCCCGACCTGGCGAAGCGATCTCCTTTCCCAACCTCTGGTCTCCGGCCGCGTATAGCTTGAAACGAGGGTCAGGATCTTGTTGCCTCGTCGAATTTTAAAAGGAATGGTTTCGCCTTCGCTGCGGACAACATACCAAGTGATACTGTCAACCAACCCGGCAAAACGGGAAACGCGGTGATCGTCGACTTCCAGGATCACATCGCCGGCATGGAATCCCGCCTTCGCGGCCGGTTCTTCCGGCGCCACGTAGCCGACGGTTGTCGTCGCATCAGCTTCGGCGGTCGGTTTGCCAACCGCCCAGACAATCACTGCGAATACCAGGGCCAATAGAAAACTAAAAAGTGGGCCTGCAAAAGCCACGATGATTTTGTCCAGCGGACTCACCGGGGAGAGATCCTCGCGCGCGTCCCGGATTTGCCTTCGACCGCTTCCATCGGCGCCATCTGCGGTAACAGCACAAATCCTCCTGCGGGAATCCAACCGATGCTGTACTCGACCCCTTTGATGGTCTTTTTCCAAATTGGACGCCCGAACCAAATCCCGAATTTGTCGACGTGCAATCCGCGCCAGCGAGCGGCCAGAAAATGCCCCAGCTCGTGCACGATGATCAGGAGATTAAAGATGAGAAGGACCTCAACGATCGTGAGGATGACACGAAAGATGTTCAAAATCATAAACTAGCGATTACCTAAAGCTCTGCGCACGAATTCCCGGGCTTCTTTGTCTGCCTGGATTATATCATCCAGGCTGGGTCTCGCCAAATTTGCGTGATGTTCCATTGCATTCTGCACCAATCGCCAGATTTCCGCGAATGGAATTTGATCGTCTAAAAATGCTTGGACTGCCACTTCATTCGCGGCATTCAAAACTGCGGGTAGAACACCGCCGGCTTCGCCCGCTTTTCGGGCGAGATTCAGGGCCGGAAAGACGTCGTACCTGGGTTCTTCGAATTCGAGTCTGCCTACTTCGGCCAACCGGAGCGGCTTTAAGCTATGTGGGTACTCGCTCGGGCCACGTCACGGCGTATTGGATTGGGAAACACATATCCGAATGGCTCAACTGGGCGAGAATCGAGCCGTCCACAAATTCGACCATCGAGTGCACGATACTTTGCGGATGAATCACCACCTGGACCTTGCTCATCGGCACGTTGAACAGCCAGCGAGCCTCGATCATCTCGAGCCCTTTATTGAATAGCGTCGCCGAATCTATGGTGATTTTTTGGCCCATTTTCCACGTCGGATGCCGGAGGGCATCCGACTTGGTGACTGTTTCCAGCTGGTCGGCTGGCAATCGGCGGAATGGGCCGCCAGAAGCGGTCAAAATGAGATTTTCTATCTCCTCGCTCCGTTTCGCTTCCAGGCATTGAAAAATTGCGTTGTGCTCGCTGTCGACCGGCAGGATAGCCACATTTTTGTTTCGGCGTGGCTCATCACGATCTCGCCTGCCATCACCAGGATCTCCTTGCTGGCGATCGCAAGGTCCTTCCCGCAGTCGATTGCAGCCAGGGCCGGTCGGAGACCGGCCGGTGCCGACAATGGCCACCAGAACCAGGTCCGAACCTGCATAGAGTCGATAGCTCAATCAAGCCTTCCTCGCCCGCGAATACGATTGGTTTGTAAGTTAAGGCGCGCCGCAAGTCGTCCAGATGAGGCCGGATCAACAATACAGACGGCCTCCGGTCTCAAAAGGTTGGCAGCTTCCGCCAACTTTTCGGTGCTGCGATTAGCTGCCATCCCGACAATCTCCATCCGATCCGGCATCGTCTCGGCAACTTTGATTGCGCTTGCTCCGATTGATCCCGTCGATCCGAGGAGGATAACTCGGCGTTTTCTCATCGAACTAAAAATCGTAAATAGAAAAACAGTAAGGGTGCAGTAAACAGCAGGCTGTCGATCAGGTCCAGCATTCCGCCAATTCCAGGCAGCAACGCTCCTGAGTCTTTGACGCCGGTACTTCGCTTGATAATCGATTCTCCCAAATCTCCCACGACCGCCGCAAGTCCGAGCAGGAGACCGAGGATCGTCCCGTGAAAGAAATTCAACCAAGCGAGGTGTTTAGGCATCAAAAAGATCAATAAGCAGCTCGCCGCGACCGCAAAAACCAGGGACGCAAAAAAACCTTCCCACGTTTTGGCGGGACTGATGTGCGGCATCATCTGGTGCCGCCCGATCCGGCTCCCGATCAGATAGGCACCCATATCAGCGAATTTCGTCACCACGACCAGATAAAGCACATAAAATTGGCCAAGAGTGGCGCCCTGCGCGTTCTCGGAATGACATAAATAATCTTGGTCATGAAATTGAATAGCCAGGCAACGTACAGCAACCCAAAGAGCGTGTACGCCATCGTCTCGAGCGGAGCATTTTTCCCGGTCGGCCGAAACATTTGGCGGGCAAAGACCCCAAACAGAAACACCAGCAGCACAATATTTTCGAAATCGTAGGCTGCGGTCTGGCTGTTCGTGCGTAATGCGAAAAAACTGCCGATGAACGAGGCCGCGCCGCACGCCATCCCAAACGCTGTAAAACAGCGTATGCCGGATCGTTCTATCATTCGAAAATATTCCCAGAGCCCTGCCATACCGAGCGACCGATGAGCAGCAAAAAGATCGTCTCGTTCCCGGAAAAGAGCGCAATCAGCGCGATCGCCCACATCGCTATGGCGCTGATCAATCGCCGGAAGAATCGACTCATCGACAAGAGAGATGCGCAAACCGCCCTCAGCCAAGCTGACTCTTGATGGCGCCAATTGCTTGGTCAAGGCTCTCAATCCGATCCCTCAACGGTGCGAGGCGTTTGGATTCGGCGTCGCAGAAGTTTTCCAGCGGAGAGAACGTTAGGCCGACTTCGTGATAAAACGCTTCAATGGCGTGACTCAGTTGAGGTTCCACAGCTCGAGTGAGATCTCCACGCTTTTCATTCATTTGATCGCGGTACTGGCGCAGAATTTTTCTTCGGCGCCAAACGGCATAGAGTGTGCCGGTTAAGCGCTGCCAATCCCGCGACAGTGCCGGTGACATCCAGCAACGCCGTGTGTGTCAGGGCGGCGATAATCGTTGCAATGCCGCCGGCGGCCGCCACGCTCGTCGGCACCCGCAACCATCGAGCGGTTTCTCCGAAGAGACTTTGCAACTGTTCCTTGATCTTGGCATCAGACATTTGCTCCAACAAAGTGAGCTGAAGCCGCTGCAGCATCTCTTGACGCTGGGTGAGAAACCCGGGCATCACTGCCCGAACCTGTTTCTTCGTATCCGAGCCAAACTGGACGTTTACCTTGTCCTGAAGATCTTGCCACATCGACCGAAGATCCGATTCCAAAAGGCTCAACGCATGCTCGATCTTGCTCTGGACTTCTTTTTTGACCTCGGATTCCACCTTGATCCTGAAAATCTTTCTCCCATCGTCCACCAGAAAAAATCATCTTGAGTGTCTGCCCAAAGGTAAGTCGCTCCTCTAACACTTTTTCGCCCCGCTCCCGGCAGGCATCGTAAGCTTGTTCGATTTCCCGGATAAATCCTCCGACCTGCCGTTGTGATTGTCCTTTCCGCGATTCGAAGGTGCTCGCGGATCGACGCCAGTTTTTCCTGATCCGATTTCAGCATATCCAACGAACCTTGCAGTCGCGCTCGCAATCCACCCGCTACAACTTGCGCGGTTTGCGCGACCGAACGCAACTTCCACCGCGTTCTTCACTCTGTGAAACAGTTTCGGTAATCCAATCTTCCAGATGACCGAAGTGACTTTCACTCCACAATTTGTCGCGATCGCACGTTCGGCGAGGTTTTTGCCAGGAAGGCCTTCTTTGCCGACACCGCGAAAATTGGACAGCTCGCTCCCAGGATTTGCAAAACAGTCTGATCGAGATGCTTGGAGACGATCTCCACCTCGTGCGGGTCCCTCAGGTCCGACTTGCTGGACCACGAACACGATATTCTTTTTCCACTGTTGCCCGATCAACCGCAAAAAATCCCAGGCCGAGGCGGCCCACGGATTCGTGACCGAAAAAACAAACACGATCAGATCGGCCATTGGAACAAAATTTTCCGTAATTTCCTGGTGATTTGCGACGATCGTGTTTGTTCCCAGGGGTATCGACGATGTTGAAATCTTTCAGAAAATCGATTCGGCCGATGTAGCGGCAGTGACGTGGTCGGAAATTTGGACATCATATTCCTTTTCGCCATACTTGAACTCATAAATGCGATCAGTGGCCGGGAGCACATCGACCTTGCAAAATTCGCGACCGAAAAGCGCATTCAACAATCGAAGATTTGCCGGCCTTAACCTCGCCGACGACGACAAACAGGAATGGCTGGCCAAGGTTCGTAGCGAGGTTTTGCAGGTTGCGCAGGGTGTCTTCCGGCGCGCCGATTTGCTGAGCAAGAGTGATTAACGACCCCAGAGTTGTCCCGAGTTGGGAACGGAGTTCGAGGTATTTTTCGGCGACCATGCTTCAGGCGTGGTTCCTACTGACCCTCTCCGGCGGGACTGGGAGGGACGCTGCTTTCTGAAGTATCTTCGGTCTTCCCTGTGCTGAGGAGCCGCCTCCGAGCTTCAGCCGGCGCTGGCGGTAGCGTCCCTTTCCGGCTTTTCGTCGAGTGTGGCCGCTCGATCCTCCGCCGGCTTCAGCGGATGCCGGCTTCGGCTTATTCATTCGCGATCAACTGACTCACAGTGACAAATTTGTAGCCCTTTCGCAATTAACCCATCCAACGTGGCCGGCATTGCATCGACCGTCTGCTTGTGAATGTCGTGTGAGAGAATGATCGCTCCCGGGCGGGCCTGGCTCAAAATGCGCTGCGTTATAACCGAAGCGCCCGGCCGTTTCCAGTCGAACGGATCGACCGACCAGAGAATGATACTCAGGCCGAACTGGTTCTCTATCCATTCTCGTTGGCGAGGGGTGATCGCCCCGTAGGGCGGTCGAAGAAGGGTAGGGGTAAACCCGCTTGCTTCCTTGATCGCGTCCTGAGTTTTAGTGATTTCCGTCGTCACGCGGTCATCGGAGAGTTTGGAGAGTTGAGGATGAGTCCACGAATGGTTTCCGATTT
Organism: uncultured Verrucomicrobiae bacterium; assembly: GCA_963736745.1. GTDB lineage: Bacteria > Verrucomicrobiota > Verrucomicrobiia > Chthoniobacterales > JAFAMB01 > JAFAMB01. The sequence continues at coordinate 160,199 of CAVTQD010000029.1, forward strand.
CATGTCCATCGGCAAGGATGCGTCGAACAATGTCTGGGTTCGAGGCGGCATTCTGGCCGATCAGAAAAAACGTTGCCTTGATATTGCGCTGCTTCAAAATCTCCAGCAATCGCGGGGTATTTTCGGCGCTTGGCCCGTCATCGAATGTCATCGCGATGTAGGGCTGATCGACGCGTACCTGAGCGTAGGTCGCGGGTTTTGCCGGAGAAGGCATTGGCGCCAGGGGTGGAGTTGAATCCTGGGCACTAGCAGCCAGGACGGTTAATAAAAAGAGAGAGAATTCCGCTCCAAAACGCATACTATTACAGAAATCGCTTAAGAATTATTTCCAGTTTTTTCACCGTCGCTTCTGGCCAAAGCTTCCGATCGGTTACAAGGGCGAATATCGAGTGCCCGATGTTCCGGCCAATTTGGTTCCCGAGGAATCTCTTCGATGACCTTTGGGAGGATCTTTCGAGCCGCTTCTGCGTTCGCCACCAAGTGCCCAATCAAAGTTTGAGCGCTTACTGGTTCATCCTCGATTTTCCAACAGTCGTAATCGGTTACGAAATTGATCGAGGCAAGCGAAATCTCGGCTTCTCGCGCCAGCTTGGCCTCCGGGAGGTTCGTCATGCCGACGATATCGAAGCCCATTCTGCGATGAAATTCCGACTCCGCTCGCGTCGAAAATGCAGGTCCGTCCATGTTCACATAGGTTCCTCCGTTGTGAACGGTATAGCCGAGTTTTGACGCTTCCTGTGCGATGATCGTCTGGAGCTTCGCGCTCACCGGATCGGCAAAACCCACATGGGCAACGATTCCATCTCCGAAAAAAGTCCACTCCGAGCGGCGGCTGGTTCGATCAAAGAATTGAGAAGGAAGAACGATGTCTCTTGGCGCGATATTTCTCCTGGAGGCTCCCGACGGCGCCGACGCTGAGAATCCAGCGGACATTCAATGACCTGAGCGCGAAAATATTCGCGCGGTGATTCAGTTCCGTCGGAAGCAGCCGATGCCCGCGAGCGTGCCGCGGCAAAAAGTAAACCTGCCGGCCATTAAGATAACCGGAGACGAATAGAGTCGGAGGGCTGTCCAAAAGGCGTGTTCACTACGATCTCTTCGGTTCTTTCCAAACCTTCAATCTGATATAAGCCACTGCCGCCAATAACTCCGATCGCGGGAGTTCCGTCACTCATGCTGGCGAACAGTAGGGGTTGAATCGCGAATCGTAAACTCGGAACATTGGAATGGTTCCGAAAACAAAGTTGCTCAATTTCTAGTTCCGACTCAGCTGATCTCCCGGACTCATCAGTTCGCTCGATTTTCTGATCAAGCTGTCCAATGGAAATATCGGTACTTACCACGTCGCCCCGCTGATTGATCAACCACATTTCCGGAATCGCGCGGACGCCATACTTGGTAACAAACTCGTTTCCCCATCCTTTGCCGTCGAAATACTGTGGCCAGGGAATCAATTTCTTCGCAACGAAGTTGGATAGAGCCTGTGCGTCTTTATCGAGCGAAATACCGACGACAGCGAAGCCTTTATCTTTGTACTTTTGGTAAGTCTGTCGAACCGCCGGCATCTCTCGAATGCAATCAGGGCACCATGACGCCCAGAAATCGATCAGCACTATCTTGCCGCGTAGCGCCTGGAGATCCACAGATGATCCGTCCGCCGCCGTGAATTGAAGATCAACCGGTTTGCCAATCATTTGCTCCTTCGACAGTCGAACCTTCGCTGCCGCCGCAAGGTTTTGATCGGCCGCTTTGGTCAACTCCTGTAAGAGCGTCACCCCTTTTTCGTGATCGAATCGAAGCACCAAATCCACTCTCGCCAGTTGGAAGGAAACGACCCGCGGTTCTTCCGGATTCTTCCGAACCAGATCAGCGAGTCGATCCTCGATGTCAGCCGCCTGGTCGCGCGTGGTGATCAGGTCCGGATTGTCCAACCACTGAGCGAGGATGATGCCCTGGACTTGATATCGTAATTTTTCGGACAACGCCTGGTCGTCAACGATGCGCTCTGCGTCTCGCTCGTTCTGTTGCAGCAGAGCGATCCTTTTTTCGGCAGACTCGGAGTAATCGGTTGTCTCAATTTTCCAAAGCATCGCCTGCGGCTCGTGAACATCGTTTGGAAATTGTTTCACAAATTCCGCTGCAGCGTCGTGCAACGCTTTCTCGCGGCTGGCATAAAACTCTACCGCGTTTGTGCCGACGGGCACTTTTTCATTCGCCTTGTCGCTTAGTACCTGCAGTTGCGACCATGCCGAACCGGCTGCATCCTCAGCGTTGGAAATCGAAGCCAATGCTCGGACGAAAATCCACAAAACAGCAAGTGAACGCATTCGGGACAACTAGCGCCTTCAGGGTTCCGGTCAAGTGGAACACTTTGTTCCCAATGGGGTGCAAACAGAGTGTTGCCCGGCAAAGGCTGGCGGAACTCCATCAAAACGCGAGATCCATCTGATTTGGCGACACCCGCCGAAACGATGTGATGCTAAGTTCCGTGGATGCTCGGTTCAGGCGCGACCGGCGGCAGCTGACGTCAAACATTTGACGGATCTGTTCCGACATGGGGCCGTCGCCGCGCATTCGAGCTCCGAAATCCGCGTTGTTCAATTTTCCATTTCGCATTGAGCGGATTCGCCTTAAAACCATCTCTTTCCGTTCCGGAAAATGGGTCTCTAGCCAGGCGACAAAAATAGGTGCGACGGCGAGCGGGAGCCGAATGATTGTGTAAGACGCGAACCGCGCTCCGGCCTTTGCTGCCGCTGCCGTTATCGTCGGAATCTCGTGTTCATTGATGCCAGGAATGATCGGAGCCACGTTGACTCCAGCCGGAATACCAGCCTGGTGCAGCTTGGCGATGGCGTCGAGTCTTTGAGAAGGGCTTGAGGCGCGCGGTTCCAAAATTCGTGCGAGCTTCGAATCAAGGCTTGTGATCGAAATCGTAACCGACGATGCGTTGACTTTTGCCAATTCCCGAAGAAGATCCACGTCCCTGGTGACCAAATGGTTCTTTGTTACGACTATTACCGGATTGCGAAATTCAACCAGGACGCGCAAACAAGACTCGGTAATTCGAAGTTTTCGTTCGATCGGCTGATAGGCGTCCGTAACGCCGCTGAGTGCGAGAAGCTGGGGTGTCCACGAAGGCCTCGCCAACTCGGCGGCCAATAACTCCGCGGCTTTTGGCTTCACCAGAATACGACTTTCAAAATCAATTCCGGCCGAGAATCCCAGGTATTCGTGAGTTGGTCTCGCGTAACAATAAGCGCAGCCGTGCTCACATCCGCGATACGGGTTCAGGCTGGCATCAAAACCAACGTCAGGACTGTTGTTGTAGGTGATTACGCTTTGCGAATCGTCCTGGAAAAATTGGGTGCGTACGGGTGGCTTTTCCATGTCCGGCTCGCACCAATCCTCCGCCTCGTAGTGCAGCGCTTCAAACCGGTTTGCCGGATTGATCTGAGCGCCGCGTCCACGCGTCTCCCGATTGTTCGGATCACCTGCCATAAAAATGAATATCCAGTGTCAGCATTCCCAGCTCTATCGGTTCCGAAATAGCCATACTCATTTGAACATATAGCAACCGGTAAACTCTTCATCAGAAAATGCGATATTTCTCGACTCAGGCGGACCTTCGCGCTACGCGGAGTGGCTTTTCGAGCGATTTCCGCTGAAATTCTAGATAATCGGACACCGATCTCTTGCCCCTTGCTTGACCTGGATGCCGACAAGCAGGCAATTAACACTGAACGACCTAACGTTTGGCAACGACTTCGGCCATTGCAGACGGTGAAACTTCCCGCGGGCGGACGACCATGATACCGGCAAATTTTCTGTATCGGTAAAGGTAGCTGTGAAGTGGCACGTCGATAATAACTCTTCGTGCGTCCTTCGATGCGTGCATGAAGTGAAGGACATTCGCGCGATCACGATACGCCAGTCCAACATGTTCAGTGAAACCCTCCGGACCGTTTCCACTGATACAAATGACATCGCCATCCTGAATTTTTGATTCGATTCCCAGGACCTCTCTTTTGGGAATGTGGTAGATCGTTCGGCTTGAGATCCTGTCTTCAATCTGGCGCATTTCCGGTACAAGTCGGGGGTTATTCCGGAGATATCGCGAGTCCCGCCAATACTTGCTCATCTCATTGAGATAGCGTCCCCGAATCGGAACACCGCCAAGCGAGCGTGTTAAATTCGTCACCAGGTTCCGGCGCTCGTTGTCGTAGATCCAATCCTCAAGATAGTGAAGCCGCGAGGTGTACATTCCGTTGCACTGGCCGCCCCGATAGCGATCAAGTTCTATCATCGCGAGGAGGTCCGCAGGCGAGTAACCGCCAGCCTTAAGTTCCAACATCCGGGCGAACCCAAGCGAAATCTCGAAATAGGTCCAGCAGTCAACTCCGCGCAAATTCACAGAAGGGGATTCCGTACGGTCATCGATTTCCAACGTATAGCTCGCGTAGGGAGTTCCTAAAAGCGCTATGCCGACTGCCGCGGTTCGTTGTCCGAGTGGCAAAGAGCGCCAGTTTTCGTTTTGTGCTTTTTGAACCAACTCTTCAAACTCGGATTCGCCCTTGAATACCTTTCCGTAGGGCAAATCGACTGCTGCACGCGACTCAACGAGGAAGCTCAGCATCAGCAGGAGAGGGGCGAACAAAACAACCGGACGCATCACGCGCGCACTTTCGGCTGTAACTCCGAGAATTTCCAGAGAAAAGCTCGAGGGTACCATTTGCTCGACGATCTGTTGAAACGCCAGGAATCGCACTCGGTCTCGGTCTCTCCTTCGTTTCGGTCTGCCCAGCGTGGGTTGCCCTGACGAAGATGTTCAAACCGCCTCGCGGGCGGCAGGTGGGTGCTGATGTTTACACGTCAGCCTATTTCCCGGACGACGAATTTGCAGGAGAGACGTTAGCCGCATAAATTCAGTTCATGACTATCCAGGAAGAGATCGACGCCGACCTGAAAAACGCCATGCGATCAAGGGACGCAGAGCGGTTGTCGGTGTTGCGGATGGTAAAGTCTGCCCTGACGAATGCTGCGATCGAGAAGCGCGGGGCGGCCGAAGGCCTTGCGGACTCCGAAGCCGTGGGCGTTATTAGGAAACAGCTGAAACAGCGACTGGATTCCATCGAGAGTTTTGAAAAAGGGGGACGGCCGGAACTGGCAGCTAAAGAACGTAGAGAGATTGAGTATTTAACGGAATATCTTCCGAAGCCGCTGGCAGAAGATGAAATGAATCAGCTTGTGAAAGACGCAATCGCGCAAGTTGGAGCCACTTCCAAGGCCCAGATGGGAGCGGTCATGAAAATTGCTACCGAAAAAGCAGCAGGCCGGGTTGATGGGAAAACCCTCAGCCAAGCGGTCCAGAAAGCACTCGGTTAAAAGAAGTTGTCAGTTGCCAGTGTCAGTCAGTTATCAGTTGCCAGTGTCAGTTGTCAGGTCTCCGTGGGGACTTCGCCGAATGAAGTCTGACATCTCGAAATTAGCGGTTTTCCACCTTTTATTGAACAAACAACGCGCCGCGCGGCCTCTCCCACTGACACTGACTGACACTGACATTACTGATTACTTTCCCCATGGTTTCCGCCATTATTGTAGCTGCTGGCAGCAGTCAGCGAATGGGATTTGACAAATTGTTGAGTCTGATCGGCGACAAGCCGGTCGTTGTTCACTCGATCGACCGATTTGAACAATGTGACGATATCGATAGAGGTGATGCTGGTCGTTAGTTCGGATCGGCGAGCCGAGTTTCAACAGGTCGTTGATGCTTTCGGGTTTACCAAAGTCAATCATTTGGTCGATGGCGGACCTGAACGATATCTTTCAGTCTGGACTGGCATTTCTCATCTGTCGGAAGGCTGCGAAATCGTCGCCGTTCACGATGCTGCCAGTCCGCTGGTTTCTCCGGACCTAATCAGTCGAAGCGTGGCTTTGGCTCGAGAATGCGGAGCGGTCTCAGTTGCCGCTCCGATCGTGGAGACAATAAAAAGAGCGGATCTGGGGGAAAATGTACTGGAAAGCGTTGATCGTTCCGGGCTCTGGGCAATGCAAACGCCGCAGGTCTTTCGATTCGACTGGTTGCTCGATGCTTACAAACGAATTGTTGACTCCGGCCGCACTGTCACCGATGAGGTTTCAGCCCTGCAGGAGGCGGGTTATCCCGTTCGTTTGCTGCAGAATCCCGATTGGAATATTAAAATAACTTTTCCAAGAGATCTGGATTTAGCGGAAAAAATGATGAATTTAAGGGAAGTTAAATTATAATTTTTGGGCCGGGTGGGCGCATTAACCTGATTTTTGTCGAACTTGGCCTGAAAGTAGCATGCAGTACCGTACATCGAGTTTGGAAAACGGAGTCAGGATCGCCACGCGCGAGATGCCGGAGATGAAGAGTGTCAGTGTCGGCATATGGATCGCGGTCGGCGGCCGCCATGAGCCGGAGGAGTTGTGCGGGATTTCTCACTTTCTAGAGCATCTCCTTTTCAAAGGCACAGAGAAACGATCCGCAAGGGATATCACGGAAGAAGTGGAAGGTCTTGGAGGCTTCATCAACGCCTTCACAACGGAAGATCATACTTGTATCTACGCCAAGGCGGCGTCCGAGCATCTGCCAACCTTGGCAAATGTGCTCTCTGACATGTACGTCAATTCCACTTTTCGCGGAGCAGGAAATCGATCGAGAGAGGGACGTAATTCGGGAAGAGATCCTGATGTATAAGGATCAGCCGGGCCAGTTTTCGCAGGAACTGCTCACGGAGGCAATGTGGCCTCGGCACGCTCTTGGTCGTCCGTTGACTGGATCGGTCGAGTCGATTTGCAGGATTCAGCGGGAGCACCTGCTGAAGTTCATCGGGGAGAATTACAACGGACTTAGCACCGTTGTCACGGTTGCCGGTCGTTGCTCCCATGAGGAAGCGGTCAGGTATTTCCGAAACAAGCTTAAAAAAGCTGCCGCGCGGCCGGCCTCCTGCTTTCCAGCGATGGAACGAAGTGAAGCGCGATCAGCGCGTTCTCGTTGCAAAGGATGAAACGGAACAGACCCACCTGGCGTTAGGCTATCATGCCATGAGCCGAACAGATAATCGCGGCATGCAATGAAGCTGTTGAGCGTGATTCTTGGCGAAAACATGAGTTCCCGACTGTTCCAGCAGCTCAGGGAGCGTTACGCCTATTGTTACTCGGTCCATAGCGGCACATTGGTCCTTGAGGATTCGGGTCTGGTCAGCATCTGTGTCGGGCTCGAGCCTGAGAAGTTGCGGAGCGCCTTGCGCGCGATCCATCGAGAACTGGATAAGCTCCGAAGCAAGCCGCCGAGCAAAAAAGAACTTCGGCAAGCGCAGGCATACACGATTGGACAGAACGAGTTGGGACTGGAGAGCACGACTAATCAGATCATGTGGATGGGAGAGTCATTGCTAGCGTACGACAAGGTCGTCGATCCGGAAGAAGTGCAGGCGAAATTTAAGGAGGTCACGTCCGAGCAGATCCAGGAGGTAGCGAATCTCTGTTTCGCCCCGCAACGGATGGGTCTTGGTATTGTTGGCCCTGTTGAGGGCTCCAAAGTGGAGCGTTGGATCGGAGATATCGGGTTTTGAGTTTTGCGTTTTGAGTTGTGGCAAAAGCCGCAACAGGTTCGCCTCAGAGAGGCTGCGAGAATCCGATCTGAACAGCAAAGTTAAAAGTCAAGGCGACATCCCGTTGCGCGACTTTTCGATCCGCACTAGGCTGAAAGGTTTGAGGAATTCCATGAACGTTGAAGTTGAAAATCTGCCAAATTGTATCGCCTCTTTGCATATCGAGTTGCCGCCGGACCGTGTCACGAAGGAATGGAACGAAGTCGTGAAAGGATTCCGGCAGGTCGCGCGAATTCCGGGTTTTCGCCCGGGCAAGGCTCCGCAGAACGTCGTCGAAGCGAAATTCCGCAAGGAGATCCAGGAGGAATTGACGAAAAAGCTGGTGACCGAGACGACGCGAGAGGCAATCCGTGAAAAGGGCCTGAAAGTGTTGTCGATCTCCGAAGTGGATGACGTCGAGTTCACTCCTGAAAGAAGCATGCGGTTCACAGCCACTTTGATCACTTCTCCCGAGTTCGAGCTTCCGGATTACAAAGGAATCCCTGTGAAGGTTCCCCCGGGCTGAAATCACAGATCAAGAGGTTGACAAGGAATCTCAGAAGACTTCGAGAGCGGCACGCCACATTTTCCGAGGTCGAAGGACGAACTCTTGAGATGGGTGATTTCGCCGTGATCGATTATGCCACGACTTTGAATGGTCAGGCTTTGCTGGAGGCTGAACCAAGGGCGCCGAAGATGCTAGCCGGCGGCAAGGACTTCTGGATCAAGCTGGACGAGAACAGCTTCCTGAAAGGTTTTAGCGATCAGTTGGTTGGGATGCGAACCGGTGAAGATGCGGGAGTTCGAACTCGCGATTCCGGACGATTATCCGATGGCAGAGCTGGCAAGCGCCTGTTGGACTTCAATGTGACGCTTAAAGGGAATCAAGAGCATGCAACTTCCGGATCTTACCGACGAGTTCGCCGGCCAAGTCGCAGACGGGTTTGACTCTCGAAAAATTCGAGAGAGTCTTGAAAGGACAACTGGCTCGCCGAAAAGGTGCGCCGAGCTGCGGACAATTACGCAGAATCAGATCATCGATTACCTTGTTTCTCGCGTCGAATGCGAATTGCCGCAGAGCTACGTAAAAGATGAGACGCGGCGGATCATGTCCGAAATCGTGCAGCATAATCAGATGCGCGGAATCAGCGAAGACATTCTGAGGGAGAATCAGAAGAACATCATTAGCGTCGCTTCGCGCAACGCCAAAGATCGATTGAAGGCCAACTTCATTCTGACAAGAATCGCAGAAAAAGAAGGGATCGAGGTGAAGCGGTCAGGAACTCCGGGAACGCGTTCAGATTCTGGCAAATCAATATCGAGTGAAATTTGACAAAATGATGTCGGAACTTGAAGAAAAAGAGCGATTGGGTCAAGTGCGCGAGGAGGTGCTGATGGGTAAGGTCCTTGATTTCCTAACCTCGAATGCTAACGTCGAAATCAGCGCCCGAAGAGGTCGTGAACAGCTGATTTAGAGGCTCCAAGAACATGTCTAGCAACATTTATAATTCGCCGCCGAATTCTCTTCTCGTTCCGATGGTGATTGAGCAAACAGGGAGAGGGGAGCGGAGTTATGACATTTACAGCCGGCTACTGAAGGATCGAATCATTTTCATCGGAACAGCGATCGACGATCATGTAGCAAATTTGGTTGTCGCTCAGATGCTGTTTCTCCAGATGGAGGATCCGAAGCGCGAGATCAATCTTTACATTAATTCGCCCGGTGGTTCGGTGACAGCCGGATTGGCCATCTATGATACGATGCAATTCGTTACCTGTGACGTGGCCACCTATTGCGTCGGCATTGCCGCAAGCATGGGGGCGGTTCTTTTAACCGCCGGCACGAAAGGCAAGCGGTACGCATTGCCGAATTCCGATGTCATGCTCCATCAGGTCTCCGGCGGAGCTCAAGGGCCGGCCAGTGACGTTGAGCGTACGGTTGAGTATATGTTTAGACTTGAAAAAGCGGCTTATCGGCATTATTGCCCACCACACCGGCAAAACCGAAGAACAGATTCAAGCAGACTCGGATCGCGACTATTGGATCACCGCGCAGCAGGCCAAGGAGTACGGGCTCGTCGACGAAGTCGTAAAATCGCGAAAAGATCGTCGTTCCGGAAGCTTTACCGAGCAACTGCCGAGAACCGCATTACCAGCTTAAGTGTTTATCTAACTGGACGATTTAAAGGTTTGGACGAGTAAAAGGATAAAATATGGCTCGCGCATCTAACCTGACAATGTGCTCTTTCTGCGGAAAGAGCCATGCGGAGGTGCGCAAGCTCATTGCCGGTCCCGGCGTTTACATTTGCGACAACTGCATAAACGTCTGCAAAGGCATCCTCGACAAGGAACTCAACGAAGATGCCAGGCGCCAGACGACCAGTCTGCGTGTGCCGAAACCCGCTGAAATCCGCCGGCAGTTGGATCAGTATGTCGTGGGCCAGGAGTCAGCGAAAAAGGTGCTCTCCGTTGCGGTTCACAATCATTACAAGAGGATCCTGCAGTCGAACGGAAGCAAGGATCTCTCATTGGATCCATACGCCGACGTCGAGATCGAGAAAAGCAACATCCTTTTGATCGGCCCGACCGGCTCAGGAAAAACGCTTTTGGCGCGTACCCTTGCGCGGATTCTCGATGTGCCGTTTTGCATTGCGGATGCTACAACTTTGACTGAAGCTGGATACGTCGGTGAGGATGTCGAAAACATCATTCTGCGCTTGTTGCAGAATGCCGATTATGACGTAAAACGTGCCGAGATTGGCATCGTTTACATCGACGAGATCGACAAAATCGGGCGAAAGACAGATAATGTCAGCATCACTCGGGATGTCTCCGGCGAAGGTGTCCAACAGGCGCTTCTCAAGATCCTGGAAGGCAGTAGCTGTAACGTTCCGCCACAGGGAGGGCGCAAACATCCGCACCAGGAATATATCCAGGTCAACACGGAAAAAATACTTTTTGTCTGCGGTGGTGCTTTCGTCGGCCTCGAAAAAATTATCAGCCGGCGACTAGGCAACAAAATTCTTGGGTTCCATTCCGAACCAGACGCGGACAGACGGAAAACAAACCAGAAGAAACTCTCAGAAACACCGAGCCGGAGGACCTGCTTTCTTTCGGAATGATTCCCGAATTTATTGGTCGTCTCCCGATTGTTACGGCGCTTGATGCATTGACTGAGGACGAGTTGATGCTGATTTTGACCGAGACGCGAAATGCGATGGTGAAACAGTACACGAAACTGTTGGCCATGGAGGGAGTCAATCTGGTCGTTACCCGTGATGCTTTGCGAGCCTTGGCGCATCAGGCGGTTACGAAAGGGACCGGCGCGCGCGCTCTGCGTTCGATGTTTGAAAAGATCATGCTCGACGTCATGTATGAGGTGCCGAGCAGGGAGGATATTGCCGACGTCGTGATCAATCGCGCTGTCGTGGAAGGCAAACGTGCTCCCTGATCCGAAGGAAGCAGGACAAGGACGCTGCGTAGGACCGGGATCTTGTTGCGGATTTATCATTGCTCGTGGGACCGCTCGCGTATGCGCGTTAACAATATTCGAACAGGCAATCAGATGCTTGCCGGCAAAGACGGATGCCCCTCGGTTTGATGGCATTTCATGGACCCTGACTTTGCTGATTGGTTACTCGCACAGGGCAAAACGTGTGCTAAGGTTCAGCTTCGATGAAGCGCAAAATTCTTGTACGGCTTCTTGGGCCTGTTGCTGATTTTTAACCTCGCAGTGGGGGTAAGGGTTTTAACCTCGAGTGCCGCTGCCGATTCAGACGATGCAGGGTACGAGAACTTGACGGTTTTCACCCGGGCGCTTCAGTTGATTCGCCAGGACTACGTCGATCCGAATAAGATTGGATACAGAGATCTGACCTACTCGGCCCTTCGTGGAATGCTTGGCAGCCTGGATCCCCACAGCCAGTTCATGCAGCCGACTGATTTCCGGGACATGCAGAATGAGACCCGGAGCGAGTTTGGCGGACTCGGCATTGTCGTATCGACAAAGGATGGCGTTATCACGGTGGTTTCTCCAATGGAAGACAGTCCCGGTTTTCGTGCCGGGATTTTGCCGGGAGATCAGATCCTGCGAATTAACGGCACCACGACGGAGAAGATGAGTCTTCAGGATGCGATCAATCTCTTGCGCGGGGATCCCGGCCAGAAGGTTACTCTGACGATCTTTCGACCCTCGAACAAAGAGACGAGGGACTATGTTTTGCAACGGGAAATCATCAAGGTTGCCAGCGTGAAGGACGCGAAGATTCTCGATCAATCGATCACTGGGAACTTTAAAATCGGTTATCTGCGAATCACCCAGTTTAACGAGCCGACGGCTCAGGAATTAGACCAGAAATTGAATGAGCTGCAGGCCAAGGGAATGCAGGCGCTCGATTGTTGATTTGCGCTATAACCCGGGCGGTTTGCTGACAGCGCCGTGGATGTCTGTGGACTCTTTCTCCCTCCCAAGACGATGGTTGTTTACACTGAGGGACGCGACGCCTCGCAGCGACGGGAGTATGACACCAGCAAGAAAGCGAGAAGCAGCGTCCTAACTTTCCGATGGTCCTGCTTGTCAACAGCGGTAGCGCGAGCGGATCGGAGATCGTGGCAGGCGCACTCAAAGACCTGAACCGGGCAATCCTGGTCGGCGAAACGACCTTCGGGAAGGGTTCGGTGCAGAGCGTTATCCAGTTGCCGGACGGGTCTGCGCTGCGGTTGACCACGGCGAAATATTACACGCCTAGCAAGCAGGTCATCCACGAGAAAGGGGTAACGCCCAACATTAAGGCGTCGCTTTCCGCGGATCAGGAGCGCGCACTGCTTTTGCGGCATCGCGATGGACTCCTCTCCCCGGACGAGCAGAAAATTGTCAACGAACAAAAAGATCCTCAGCTGGATCGCGCTGTCGATGCTCTGAAGGGAGCAATGATTTACAATCAGAACGACAAACAGCCCCAGGCGAATCAGCAGTGAGCCGGGCGTTGGTGTTAGCGATCGAAACATCGTGTGACGAGACAGCGGTAGCGATTCTTCGAGGTCCGGAGGGAGATTCTTGGCCTCCGAGATTGCGAGCCAGATCGATCTGCACAAAAAATATGGCGGGGTGGTTCCTGAGGTGGCTTCCCGGAATCATTTGCCCAGAATCGGCCCACTCATCGAGTTAGCCGTGCGAACGGGCCGGTTGTTCACTGTCCGAAATTGATTGTGTCGCCGCCACGCGCGGCCCGGGACTTCTGACTTCTCTTCTGGTCGGCTACAGCGCTGCCAAAGGTCTGGCGATCGGCCTGGGAAGGCCGTTTCTTGGCGTCAACCATCTGGAAGGTCATCTGTTGTCACCTTTCCTCCGGAGAGCCGGACGGACCGTTACCCGTCCGTTGGCCTGATCGTCAGCGGCGGGCACACGATGCTGATTCATTTAACCGAGGTCGGCTCTTATCGTCTACTCGGACGGACACTCGACGATGCTGCTGGCGAAGCATTCGACAAGGTGGCCAAGCTTCTCGGATTGCCATATCCCGGAGGTCCGGAGATTGATCGTCTCGCAAAACACGGGAAATCCGAAAAGATTCGACCTTCCTCGGAGCATGTTGACCAGCGGGGATTTCAATTTCAGCTTCAGCGGATTGAAAACCGCTGTTCGTTATCTATTGCCGAAGCTCGACGGTGATTTTCAAGCGGATCTTTGTGCTTCTTTTCAGGAAGCCGTAGTTGATGTGCTGGTGCAAAAGACGATTCGGGCGGCCAAGCCGCCGGAATGAATCTGATCACTGTCAGCGGCGGCGTGAGCTGCAAATTCGCGGCTCCGCTCGAAAATGGCAGATGCAGCCGCCGCTGCTGGATTGGATCTGAAGCTCGCCAGTCCGTCTTTCAGCACCGATAACGCCGCGATGATTGCATACGCAGCGCTTGAACGCTACCTGCGGGGATATCGATCTGACCTGAGCGAGGATGCCGATCCGAATTTGAAACTGGATGAACTGAGTGCAGGAGTTGCAGGACGTCGAGTACCTCAGAAGTCAAGCCGGATACTTCCTCGAATTCTTTCATCGCAATTTGGATTCGCACCCGAATTCTGCAACTCCTGAACTCCTGCAACTTCTGAGTTCCTGTCTTCTGGAAGTCTTCCAGACCCTGCTTACTGGTTCTACGTGAGACTCCTCCTGATCGACGGCCATTACTACGTCTATCGTTCCTATCACGCGATCCAATCACTGACAAATTCGCGCGGCGAACCTACCAACGCGATCTATGGTTTTGTCAATACCGTTCGAAAAATGCTGAAGGATATTCGACCCGACCTGGCTGCAATCTTTTGGGACGAAGGGCTTCCGGCGAAGCGCCTGGCGTTGCAGCCTGCATACAAACAGCAGCGCGAGGCGATGCCCGAAAAGATGATCCCGCAGCTTGATTTTATTCGCGAATTTTGTGCGCCTATGGGATTTGCCTCAATCGCCAAGCCGAATACTGAGGCAGACGACTTGATGGCTTGCTATGTGATCGCTGCGGGAAGCAAGCAGATTCAGACGATTCTGGCGACAAACGATAAAGACCTTTTTCAGCTGGTGAACGATTCGGTCAAAGTCTATTCCACAAACAAGAGTTGATCTCAAAAGCCCAAAAGATTCGCACGCTCTCCTCGGAGTTTCGGAAGTGACTAGCAAATGGGGTGTGCCGCCGGAATGTATCGGCGAGGTTCTCGCTCTCACCGGGGACAGCGTGGACAACATACCCGGAATCGATGGAATCGGTCAAAAGACCGCTGCGAACTTGATTCGCGGAGTTCGGAACGATCAGCGCGGTTGCTCGAGAATCTTGACCGCATCCCGAATGTTAAGCTTAGAGAAAAATTAGCTGCGAACCGCGAAAGAATCGATCAGAACCGCCAGATGGTGCGACTCGAACTTGATCACGAACTCCCGGTTCCGGTAACGGACTTGAAGATTCGGCCTGACTATCCGGCTTATGTCGCCGGATTGAAAAAATGTGAGTTCAGGACGCTTGCTGGCGGAAGTTGAGGAAGAAGCGAAACGTCAATCGCCGCCACAGGGCGAACTATTTTAGCTAGATTCAAATCCGGTTCGTTTTTTCCGCTGATTCTGGTTATGCATAAACTCGGGCTCATTTCAGCAAAATTGTGAGCAATACCCAGCCAAGGGCCCCGCATACCGCAGCAAGTACGACCCAGAATACTCCCATCCCAATCTCATGGCGAGCGTGATTGTTCCGCAGTTCTTCAAACGGCTGGCTCAAATAGGACCGTAGTAAAATCCGCTTTCTTCTAGCCATCTTCGCGCCTTCTTGCTTCTTCAATTTATTCAATCCTTTATCGATTTCGGTCCGCAGAGTCACCCGGTCCCGATCCTGGGTCGGTTGGATTAATTCGCCGCTCATAAGAATGGGTTAAAGCAGCGTTCGTGCCACGAACTTTTGGCGGCAATTCTCCCAGGGGTCGGGCCCTCGATGGGTAAGAAAACCATGGGCTGGTGTCCCGGATCCGAGATATGCTTTCCCAGTATCGAAATGCGCTCCGGCAGCGAGAGCGCCATGAAGAAGCGAAAAAGGCACGTTGGAAGACAGCATCACCACAGAGACACGGAGAACGCGGAGTCCGGAAGTCGGGTTGGATTAAGGTTGGGCGGCTTGGATATTCGGTTTTCTTCGTGAACTCTGTGTCTCTGTGGTGAAATCATTGCTGTGCCCTTGGACCCTTTGGAAAAATTTGAATCCTCTGTATGGAAGAACAAATCATTGTCGACGCACAAAGTCCCGTGACGCCATTTCCGCATTTCTGGGAACATATGTTCGGCTCCTGCCATGCCTCCGTGACTCTCTGCGAAGATTGGCGCAAGTGATCTGCGGGCACTGCGAGAAATTGTGGACGTGAAGTACGTCAGATTTCACGGCATTTTTGAGCATCAGGCAGGTATTTATGACGGCCAGGATGACGCGGGCAATCTGAGACTCAATTTTACGCGCATTAACCTGATATATGACGGTTTGCTGGAGATTGGTGTCTATCCGTTTGTTGAACTCGGTTTTATGCCTGAAGAGATGGGTGAGAGACCGAGCCCGCATCCATTCTGGTATCATCCCAATGTGGCGCCCCCACGCGATCCGCACCAATGGTACCAGCTCATTTTTCAGTTTGCTCGTCATTTGGTCGAGAGATACGGCATCGAGCAGGTGGCGAATTGGTATTTCGAGGTCTGGAACGAACCTAACATCGACTTCTGGACGGGAGAACCTAAGGAGGAAACTTATTACGACCTTTACGATATGGCCGCTTTCGCTTTAAAGGATGTAAACGCGCGGCTGCGGGTTGGAGGACCTTCCACCGCGCAAGCCGCCTGGGTCGACCGCTTTATCCAACATTGCGTGGAAAAGGAAGTGCCTGTCGACTTCGTCTCGACCCACGTCTATCCGAATGACACAGCGCTGAATGTTTTCGGAATAGACGAATTTATTCCACAATCACAAATGGTAGCGCTGGCAGTGCGCAAAGTTTACCAACAGGTCAAGGCCTCTGCCCGGCCCCAATTGCCGATCATCTGGAGCGAATACAATGCCGGTTTCGTCGGACCGCAATTGGATTCACCGTATGTAGGCGCTTGGCTGGCCAACAACATTCGTTTGTGTGCCGGTGGTTTGGCGACGGAGATGTCCTATTGGACTTTCACGGACGCTTTCTTTGAGGAGGGAGGCGTTTTCAAAAGCGTGTTCAATAGTGGCTTCGGCCTCATAGCAACCGGCCGGATTCCCAAAGCCTCATTCAACGCATTCAAGATCCTGCACTATTTGGGCGATCAGCAAGTGGCACTCGATAGCACTTCGGCATTGTTGACAAGGCGATCCGCAGACGGTGCTCTTGTGCTTGCGCTTTGGAACTACATCCCGCCGCGGGAAAGCGGTCAATCCAAAGCCGTCAAAATTCAAGTGCAAGGTTTAGAAAAAAATCCGGAAGAAGTCAGGATCTTTTTGGTGGATGATGATCATGGCTCACCATTGAAAACATGGCATGCAATGGGTAGTCCTGATTTCCCGAGCCTGGACCAACAAGACCTCTTGCGCAAAGCGGCCAAGTTGCCTCCACCCCTGACCGCAAAACTTATGGACGGGCAACTCTCGATTTCGCTGGAACCGCACGCGCTAGCCATCATTGAAATTGCCGGACGCTGAGGGAGCCGTGCCTCCTTTCAGCCCAAACTCCGAAATTGAGGACTCGTCCTCGAGAATCCCGAGGTGTGACACTCAGACTAACTGGACAAAATAATTGCGGGACAATCGAACTCTCTTCGCTGCAGAAAACGCCGACTGATCAAGGACGGCCACGACGACGAGACATCTGAGTTGGTTCGTCAATATTTTTCACGATTTTATTCACACGTTAATTCGCAGTTTCGGGGGGTGTGTCAGGCGGTAGTTTGGGCGTAGTCTGAACCGCGAGTTTGAAGAGCTTGGAAGTAGCGCTGGGGATCGTACGGGGGTGCGCTGTTTCCAACAAGCGAAGAGGATCCGGATCCATTTAAAGGTCACTGCGCGCACAGCGGCATGGTGACCTTTGCCACGGCCGCGTTGGGCTTGGTAACAGGCTTGGGCCCAAGGGCAACAACGGATGGAGCACTCACCGAACTCATGGAAGCTTTGGCGCAGGAACTTTGGGCAGGCACGGCGGCAGTGGACGCTGGCATTCTTGCCGGTCTTTTTTCCGCTGGCGATGCGCACGGGGCCAATGCCGCTCAAATTCAACAAGTCGGCGGCCACTTCGAACCGGTCGCGGTCGGTGCCGAAGGCCGTCAACAATCGTGGGGCCAGTGCAGGGCCGGCTCCGGGCAAATTGTCAAAGAGGAAGCGATCGGGATGAGAGCCGAAAAGTTCAGCGATCCGCCTTTCGTACTCAGCGATGAAAGGCAAAAGACTCTTGAGTTGCCGGGCCAGCAATTTAACTCTCAGGGCGTCGGGTCTGATGATGGCCACGTCAGTGGTCAAGGGCTTGGCTTCCTTGATCAGTGCCAGGCGCTCGAGGATTTTCTTTTCCTGGCGGCTGTTATGGCCATAGAAGAACTTGCGCAGCTTGCCTGGAGAGACTTTCTGGAGCTCTGCTAAAGTCGGCCATTGCACTAGCAGATCGGCCACCAGAGCGGTGGTGATGTCATTTTCGAGAATTTGGAGCGCCACAGGGAAGTAGAGCTTGAGCTGACTCTTGATTTCATTGGCCAGCTCGGTCCGCCTATCGACCGCGTTACGTCGACCTTCATTGAGAGAAGCCAGTTCGCGGGTCAACTGATCATCAGGCTTCCAGGCTTTGAGCCGATCACGATGGCACATTACCAGTTCACTGAGCAGATCTGCGTCGGGCCGATCATCTTTGGCGCCGCTACTGAAGAAGGTTTTACGATAATTAGCCAATTGGCTTGGATTGATCGGATAGAGCTCGGAAGAGCTCATAAGCCATCAACTGATAAATGAGCGCTCCACGACTTTGTTCCAGGCAGACAAGCACTCTACCTTTTCCACCGAAGCGCTCGTGCATCTGAGCGATCCAACCGGCCAAGGCGTTGATTTCACTTTTAATAACTTGATGTTCGGGCTTGGCCGGATCGCCAGCCGAGCGTAGAACCACATCATGTTTCTGATCGGCCCAATCGATGCCGACATAGGCAGCCACTTTGGGGCTAAGCGGTTGCTCGGAGACAGATTCGTTCATATTCGAGAATTGGGGGTAGTGGTCGTTCGCGCGGCCCGAGCCGGATGCGAATTCCTTATAGCCAGACGTAATCGTCTCACGAGACGATTCGTCCTCATCTGAGTATTCGTTGCCCGACCCAAGCACAACCGCCAGGTTCGAAAGTCTCGTCGAATTCATCTTCTCTGAAATGGACGAGAATTCGTAACCTGACGATGCGCTTGCCGCGAAGTTATTCACAATCCGGGGCCGCTCACGCTCGAAAGCCGGAAAAAAGCTTTCGTCCCCGGCTCGATGAATAACTTCGGACCGACTATAAGGACGAGGATCCAAACTTCGGAGTTTAGGTTCAGCTCAACTCCTTCAGCTTCTTCAGGAGCAGAGCAGAGATCTCATCTTCGCTAAGCTCGTTGGAAAGCTGGCCGACGGATGCAGCTTTGCCAGGAGCCGGCGTGGGCAACGAGGCGGTTTTTCGCTGAGTCGGCTCGGAATCGAACCCCAAAGCGTCACTCAGAAGGTAGTCGGCAAGCGCTCGAATTGTTGGGTAGTTAAACGTGAGTGTCGAGGGAAGCGGAACGCCCAAGCTTCGTTCCAGCTCGTCCCTTTAGCTCCACCGCCATGAGGGAATCCATGCCCATGTCGAAGAGCCCTTGTTCCAACTCGATCTCCCGCGAGAGATCGAATCCTAGAATGCTGTTGATCTGGGAGCGCAGATGCGCGATCAAAATATCGCGACGGCGTGCGGGCGAAGCGCTTTGCAGCTGAAGGCCGACCTTCGAGTCCGCGGCGTTGGATTTCCTGGAAGTACTTGGTTCCGTTTTCGGTCCGAGGACAGGGATCGCATTTCAGCAAACAGCGGCCGCGCTCTACGCGCTTCGTAGACAGCACGTAGCGCGTTCCAGTCGACCGATGCCACGACGGCCGAAGCTCGATCCGTCGAGACGAGGCGCTCCAGTGCTCCCAACGCCTGGGCGGCTGGGCATTGGGTGAAGACCTGCCTGCACGAATTGCTCCTTGTCCGCTTCGCTTGCGACGCGCATCTCTTGCCAGGTTCCCCAGTTGACGGACAGCGCGCGAAGCCCGTGCTCACGCCGCCATTGTGCCAGCAGGTCGAGTGCCTGATTGGCCGCGGCGTAATGCCCGAGACCGGCCACCCCCCACAATGCCGTTGTGGAAGAAAACAAGACGAAGAAATCCAGTTCCATATGGCAGCGTGAGCCGGTGGAGGATCCATCCACCCAGCGCCTTCGCGCGACACATCCTCTGAAATAATTCCAGGTCCAGATCGCTGATGGGACGACTCGTCATGTCCACGGCGGCATGGACGATTCCTCGCAATGGAGGATCTTCTTTGCCGAAACGTTGGAAAAGCGACTGCATCCCGTTTTCATCGGCCACGTCGCCTTGCGCTACGGTGATCCGCGCCCCTAGCTTTTCTGCGCCAAGAATGCTCCGAACAGTTTCGTAATATGTATTTTCAACAGGCAACTGCCCCCAGAGGGAACGTTCCGGAAAATTGCGCCGTGAAAGTAATACGATGTGACCCGCACCCCGCGCAGCCATCCAATCCGCGATTTGCAACCCGAGCCCGCCCAAACCGCCGGTGATCAGGTACGACCCATCTCCGCGAAGTATCAGCGGCTCGTGATTGCGGTTCGGCGGTGCGAACCACGCGGGGCACCAGACCGTCGACCGTTCCGGTAGGCCACAGCGTCTTCCTCGGCGCCGTACTCGATTTCGCGCCAGATGGCAGCTGCGGAATCCCGTGGGGAGTTGCGAAATCAAGATCAATGACGGCTCCGAAGCGCCCAGGGTGTTCGAGCGAAATTACCCGCGCCAGTCCCCACACAAGGGCCTGCACGGGCTGGCACGAACTTGCGGCGGAGTTGCCTTCGATAAGACGGCCTGTGCTCCGCTAGTCGCGAACCAAAGCCGCGCTCCTCGCGAAATGCTTGCGGATTGAAGTGAGAGAAATGCTTGAGTGGCGTGAAGCGCGCCGCCACCTAAACGTGCTTGCGCGGCTCAGCCATTGCGATGGCGTTGTTTCTTCCGTGATTTCCTCATCCACAGGCCACAAGTTCAAAACGCCTCTCAGCGGACCCTTGCGACCCGCGAGCGCATCCGAGAACAGGCGGATGAAATCCTCAGCCCGCAGAGGATCGAGCGCTGCCCGGGAACCGTCGGCGAATTTGTATTCCGACGCTTGAGAGACAAGCACGCTTTCTTCTCCCCGTTGCGAGATCAGCGTATGCCACTTCTTCTGCAATTCCCTTTGTATCGCCCAGAATAACCCAGAACCCTGGGGAAACTGTTGAATCGTGAGGCTTCTCGAGTCGCCAACGGTTTTCGGCCGATCAGGATTGCCTGTGGAACGAAGTCGCTCTCTCCGAGCGATGCCGAGGAATATTCAGCCTCCAGACCTGTTTCCTTAAACAAAGACTTCCATTGTTCAGCTGAGACCAGAGCGTAATCAGGCCGCAACGTTGTGTCATCGAACCGCCACCAACCCTCGGTGAGCCCGAAAGTCAAATCGACCCAACGCTGTCGACCGGTTCCTTCCAGCAGAATAAGCAACCCGCCTGGGGCGAGCAGGCTGGTCGCATTTCCGAGAGTTTCACGGAGATCCCGCGTGGCATGCAATACGTTGGCGGCAATAATCACGTCGAACGACTCGTTCGCTGAATCCTTGCGCAACAGGCGGCTTCTCGATGTCCAGAAGTTCAAAGCTTCGCGAACGGGTGGTTCCGGAATTCATCCCGCGCGCGGGTCAGGAATAGAGGGGAAACGTCCGTGAAGATGTAGCGTGTGCGTTCCGAGGGCAGGTGCGGGAAAAGAAACGACGTCGTACCGCCCGTTCCGGCACCGATTTCGAGGATGCGAACCGTCCGGTCTTTCGGGCGCGTCCTGTATCGCCCTGACCAGGACGTGGCGCACGGCAGTGTTCAAGGCGCGCGCAAACGGCGAGGTGCGATACAAGGCATTTGCAGTATCAAAGTCGCCGCTGGGGAAAAGAAGCTGCAATGGGTCACAAGTTCCACGCAACACCTCATCGAGCCGTTCCTGCGCACCGGGCCGTGAGAGTGACCTCCGCTGAACATGCCGGAAACTGTTGTTTCAATGCTTCCGCTTCCAACTGCAGATCGGAAGATTGCCACTCCAGCGGCTTCGAGTACGATCCAGCTATCTCCTTCTGGCTTCAGAACGCCTTCTTCGACGAGGATACCGATAAGCCGTTCGAACAAGCGCCGATGGGCTGGAATAACGGCTAGTTGTTCCGCCAGCCCTTGCGTCGTGTAAGCGGTCACCCGATCAGCGGTGACCATCCCATGCGGAATAGCGCCCGATTGATGAATGCCGCACTGAGAACTTCCAGTTTCGGAATCAGCTCGGCATAAATGCCGAGCCTCTCGGAGATGGCAAGTTCGCGCAATTCGTCTCGCGCTTTTCCAGCCAATAAAACAGGCGCCGGGATAAAATCTGCCGTCAGACCGTATTGGTCATCCTTTTTTTCCGCGCACGTCTTCTGCTCCCGCCAGGCAACCTCATAGAACCAACTTTCGGATTTGAGTATCGGTTGCGCGTGACATGGCTGCGTCCGTCGCGCGTTTGAGGTGGAGCCCCAAAATTTCCGCCACCTTCCGTCCATCGTCGCCATAGAGCCAGATATCGCCGCTGAAGACTTCTGATCCAGAGCCGGGCCGCAGAACAGTGTGATTCCAAAACTTTCCGGAGGAAGCGCGAAAAGCGTGAAGCGCTCAAGTCCGATTAAGAGATAGGCGTTTTGAACACTCGTTTGCGGGTAATGCTGCGCCAAGCAGGTGAAAACAAGAGTCCAGCAGGGCGGGATGGATAAGGTAAGGGCTCCTTCTCGTTCGCCAACGATTCGGGCAAACGAATTTCAGCTAGAGCCTCGCCATCACGTCGCCGGATCCGGAACGATGCCTCGGAAGCGATCTCCAAAGTCGAGGCCGAGCCGAATAAGTGAGTCGTAATAAGCACGCGCATCAATTTCTTCAGAACACCGTGTCCAGACTTCTTCACGTTTCCAGGTCGTGTATGTCCGGCTGCGGCGATGCGATGCCAATCGCGTGCGCGGCCGGTAACGTGCGTCCGCCAAGGTGCCCCGGCTTCCGCTGAGGTTTCCCTGCTGCAAACTCGGAAGCCCATGTCTTGTTCTGCGGACTCTTCGAAGATCGACTGGATCAGGCAGGAATTCTCTTCGGGCAGGAAAAGCGGTTCGCGAATGATCAGGTCCGTAGACCTCGCAAGGGACGGATTCAGCTTTGTCCAGTCTTCGAGATTATTCGCGGCACCAGCCAACGCCATCTCGATATACGCCGGTGAGGGCATAATGAGCCGTCCAAAAATCCGGTGATCATTGAGAAACGCGGGGCGCTCGATACCCATCTCGATTTCAAAAACTGTTCCTGAAATGGCTGGAGAATCGAGACGCTTACCCAGGAAGGGATGGGTTGGTAAATCTTCCTCAAGTGAACTGATTGCCAGTGCTGGCTGTCCACTCTTCCCCTGTTCGAGCCAATACCGTCCGCGCTGAAACGGGTAGGTGGGCAATGCGACGCGTTTGGGCCGGCGCATCGCGTGCAGGCCAGCCCACTCGAGATTGACGCCGTGCAGATACAAGGTGGATACGCTATCAAGCAGGCTCTCCCAATTTCCGGCTTCGCGGTCCAGACTCGCAGCCCAGGCGACTTCGACTTCCGGCACGCTCATGCGTGCCATGCCCGTCAGGACAGGATGGGGACCGATTTCGAGGAAGACTGATTGGCCGGATTCGCGCAAAGCGCGGATCGAGTCTGCGAACCGTACAGGATTGCGAATATGCCGGCGCCAATACTCGGAGCGCGACATAAGCCCCGGTGAGGCGATTTTGCCCGTTACATTTGATACGATCGCAATCAGCGGCTCTGAGTAACGAACGTCCTCGGCGGCGCGCTGGAACGGGTCAAGAATCGGGTCCATTAACGACGAATGAAAAGCGTGCGAAACAACCAGCCGGCGGCTCCGGATGCCTTCCTCTGTCAACCGATCTAAAACCGCGCCTACCTCAACGCCCTCACCGGAAATCACGATGTTGGCCGGACCGTTGATGCATGCGATCGCAGTCGCAGTTCCCACAATCGCCTTGGACACGCGGGACTCTTCGGCAAATACCGCGGCCATGGCTCCTCCCGAGGGAAGTGTGGCCATCAAACGCCCGCGTTCCGCGATAAGTCGAAGTCCATCTTCAAGACTGAACACGCCCGCAACGCAGGCCGCCACATATTCACCCACGCTATGACCGAGAACTGCGGCCGGTTCCACGCCCCACGAACGCCACATGGCCGCCAGCGCATACTCCAGCGCAAAAAGCGCGGGCTGAGTGTATTGTGTTTCGTCCAGGAGATGCTGGCGGATGGTTACTCTCTCTCTTCGCCAAAGAGCACCTCCAGCAATGGTTTATCGAGGAGCGGTTTCAGGATTTCGGCGCACTTTTCGAGTTCTCGCCGGAAGACTGGTTGCGTCTCGAACAGTTCGCGCCCCATGCCGGCGTATTGTGATCCTTGACCCGTAAACATGAACACGACACCTGGCGATGCGGAACTGATCGCGCGTCTCCTTCGAATTCGACCATGCTTTTCGCCGCGCTGAAACTGACGCAAGGTCGTTCTTTAGCTTCGGGGAGATCTGCCGCCACCACGGCTAGACGATGTTCAAAATGCGCGCGGCCCGTACTTGCGGTATAGCAAACATCGGCCAGATCGAGATCGGCCTCTTCGCTGAGAAATTGTTCGTATTTCCGTGCGAGCTCGGCCAGCGCCGATTCAGTTCGGGCGGCCAACGGAAGCAACTGCAGCGGCGCAGTACGAAGGTCTGGGTGCGCGCTGAGCGGAGTCGTCTGACAACTGGCACGCTTGCTGGAGGGTCGGAGAGGATTACATGCGCGTTGGTACCACTGAAGCCAAACGAACTGACTCCCGCAACACGCCTGCCGCTCTCCCGGTTCCATAAGGTTGTTACGGTGGGAACGCTAATGGCCAAACCATCCCAGTCAATGTGCGGGTTCAGTTTCTTCAAATGCAGGGTAGGGGGAATTTTGCCGTTCTGCAGCGCCAGGATGGCTTTGATTAGGCCGGCAATGCCGGCTGCCGATTCCGCATGCCCGAAATTGCCCTTCACGGAGCCGACGCGCAGCGGACAGTCTGATCCGCGTCCCGGGCCGAAAACTTCCGCGAGCGCGCGAGCTTCGATCGGATCTCCAAGGGAAGTGCCTGTGCCATGGGCCTCGATGAAATCAATGTCACCCGGCTGAAGTCCAGCGTTGGCCAGCGCCTCGCGAATGACGGCTACTTGTGAGGGGCCGTTCGGAGCGGTCAAACCACTGCTACGGCCGTCCTGGTTGGAGGCTGTACCACGGATCAGTGCCAGGATATTGTCGCCGTCGGCTTGCGCGTCGGACAGGCGCTTCAGCATAACGATGCCACAACCTTCGCTGCGGACAAAGCCGTCTGCGGCCGCGTCGAAGGCCTTGCACCGACCGTCAGGCGCCATCATATGCGACTTTGACAAGATCACTGTCGTATCCGGCATCAGAATCAGATTAACTCCTCCCGCGAGCGCCATACGGCATTCACCCGCCTTCAAACTCTGGCAGGCCAGATGCACCGCTGTCAGGGACGAGGAGCAAGCCGTGTCAACGGAGAGACTGGGACCCTTCAATCCGAGGACGTAAGAAATCCGTCCCGAGGCGACACTGTGTGCGTTGCCCGTCGCCACATACGCGTCGACTGAAGCTCGGGCCCTCTCGAATCGCAGCAGAAATAGTCACTGTTACACAAGCCGACAAAGACGCCGGTTTGCGAACCGGCCAGGCGATCAGGATTCTGTCCGGCGTTTTCCAGTGCTTCCCAGCTGACCTCGAGCAGAAGCCGCTGTTGTGGGTCCATTCCCGCCGCTTCGCGCGGCGAGATTCCGAAGAACTCCGGATCGAATTGGTCGATCCCGTCCAGAAAGCCGCCCCAGCGCGTGCTCATTTTCCCGGGCGCGTCGGAATCAGGATCGTAAAACGCGTCAATGTCCCAACGTCCGGGTGGCACCTCGCTAATGGCGTCGCGACCTTCGATCATCAATCGCCAAAACGATTTCGGATCGTCTGCACCGCCCGGAAAACGGCAACCCATCCCGATGACGGCAATCGGTTCAACGCCTCGTTGGTTGAGTCGCTCGAGTTTCGCGTTGAGGTCCGAGGCTAGCAGCGCGAGGCGTTTTGGTGACAGCTTCGCGACGCGATCAAGAAAATCACTCACAGCTTTTCCGTTTCTCTGCTCTTTTAGCAGCCGCTCAATTTCATCATCATCAAGATTCTCGATCTGTTCCAGCACATCCAATCCCGCAGATATAGGCGATCGCGGCTGGGCCGGCATGCTCCGCGATTCTTCAAGCCCCGGGAAGCGTTGGCTCAAATATTCGGTCAAGGCCTCCACCGTCGGATAATCGAACAGCAAAGTCGCGGGGAGGCTCTGCCCGACGGTGCCGGCCAGCGCGTTACGGAGTTCAACGGCCATCAGCGAGTCCAGTCCAAGCTCGCCCAGCGGTTTGTTGTTGGGCAGCGATTCCAGGTTTTCAAGTCCGAGCGCACGACCTGTGTCACGACGGATTTGCTCGATAAGCAGGGTGCGCCGCTGATTTGGCGCCGCAGCCTGCCAGGCGATCTCTTAAGAGACGGCGATCTGCTGGTCTGACGAGCCACGCTGGACCCAGGATGGAATCTCCGATGCCGCCGCCGCCGTCCGCCCGATTGTCTGGCGCCGGCTGCTCCGCCGGTCACGCCTTGCAAAGTTGTTCAAAAATGGCGGGTACTGTCCGTTGCGTGAGAAATTGAGGAGGAAACGGGGCCAATCCGCCGGAAACACAATCAGCTGTGAGAGGCCGCCGGTTAAAGCGATCTCAAGCGCATGAAAACCACCTGTGGGATCAATCACCCCGTATCCTCTGTCTACTGCGCCTGCATGTCACGTCCCGGTCAACGGCCGCGCCGGCGGTTGTCCACGCCCCCCAATTCACGCTCAAACCAGGCAAGCGCTTCGCTGCACGCGCGGCAGCTAGCGTATCCATGAACGCATTCGCCGCGGAATGATTGCCCTGGCCGGCCGAGCCGAAGACAGCTGCGACAGACGAGAACAACACAAAGAAATCGAGCGAGTCGGTCGCCGTCAGCCGGTGCAGTAGCAGGCTCCCGGTGACTTTTGGTGCGAAGACTGTCGCGAACCGATTCCAGCTCTGTTGCAGCAGCACACCGTCGTCCAGCACACCAGCCGAATGGATGACACCGCGCAACGGAGGCATAGTGTTCCGCGTCTCCTCCAGAAGCCGCTTTATAGCTCCCGCATCCGAAGCGTCGGCTTGCGCCACTCGCACATGGATGCCGCGGGCCTCCATTGCCCGCAAAGCTTCTCCGGCCTCAGAATCCGGCGTGCGACGACCAGTCAGGACGAGGTGGCGCGCCCCGCGTTCCACAAGCCATTGCGCCGTCATGAGTCCGAGACCACGCAGGCCGCCGGTGATCAAGTAGGTCCCCTGTGGATCGAGGTTAAAGTCTGAATTTTGCGGACGCAGCATTTCCTCGTGTGACACCACCAGCTTTGCCGGTGTGTCTTCCTTGTCCCATGAAACGGAACGCCGACTTTCGCTTCCCGCAGTGGAAACACCTGATGAGGCAGCGATTCCAGTTCCCCACGATCGAACGCCGCCATCAGTTCATGCAGCATCGACCCGATCAGCGCTGGATTGTTCCGCGCGTCCACGCTCCAATCCACGATGAAGTATTGGATGCCGCGGTTCAGCCTCGCCGCCCGTTCCGGCTCCCAGATTCCGCGTTTGCCGATCTCCAGGAATCGTCCGTTCCGGGCGATAACTTCAAAGCTGCGATCCACGAATTGGTCGGCGAGCGAATTCAGCACCACGTCCACGCCGTGCCCATGCGTGATTTTCATGATTTCGTCGGCGAATCCCAGGGATCGCGAATCCATGACGTGCGAAACACCCAATGACTTCAAGAAAGCTCGCTTTTCCGGCGACCCGGCCGTTGCAAAAATCTCGGCGCCGGTACGTTTGGCCAGCGTTACCGCCGCCAGTCCCACACCGCCGGCAGCCGCGTGAATCAGCACACGATCGCCCGCTTGAATCTTTGCCAGATGATTCAATGTGAAATGTGCGGTCATGAACGCTACCGGCACAGTTACAGCTTCGTCGAAACTCATCCGGTCCGGTTTCAGAGCGACCCACTCCTCGCGCGCCCTTACATAGCCGGCGAAGCTACCAGGCGCAATGGCCACAACTGCATCACCTATCGTGAAATGGCTGATTTCCTTACCGACCGCCACGATTTCTCCCGCGCACTCCGCCCCCAAAGGTCCCGGATCGCCGGGATAATGCCCCATCACGTTCATCACATCACGAAAGTTCAAGGCGGTGGCATGAACTCGAATCTCCACCTCTCCCGGACCTGGAGGGCGACGGTCCGTTATCTCCAATTTCAGATTCTCCAGTGAGCCTCGGCTCGCGAAAGTCAAATGGTAAGGCTTCCCTAAGAGGCGTGCGATGGGATCGGCGTCCGAGGTAGATTTCTTGACGCGCTGCAGCCGTGCTCCCCAGCGGCGACCTGCGCGCAGCGCCACTTGATCTTCGTCGTCCTTGGCGTCCAAAGCTGCGCTCAACATTTCGAGCTCATTCTCCGCGCCATCCGGATCCAGATCGATCCGCACACAGCGCAGTTCAGGGTGTTCGAGTGCGACTACTTTTCCCAAGCCCCACACGGTCGCTCCCACCGGCGACAACGTTTCGTCAGTTGAACCTACCCTCTGGGCGCCGCGGGTACACAACCACAATCGCGGCGGTTTCGTTCCGGCGTGTCGCGCCAATGTTTGCACGAGGTGTAATGCACCGCCACACCAAAGTCGTGCCTCGAGATCAATGTTGGTCTGATCCAGCGCGTCCAAAGGGGCAGCGTCGAGCGGCCAAAGGTAAATCACACCGTAAAGCGGCCCTTCGATCTCGGACTCCTGAAGGTTTATGAAATTTTCCAGATTGCGCCGGTGATGCGGGGTCCAGCGCTTCTCCATCGTTAGATGGTTTGTTCGTACCGTCATGGGCAAATGCGAGCGTGTAACGATCCCCAAGAGCGCCGAGACGGTCAGCGAGTCGTTGCCCGATACCTGCACGATCAGCCAATATCAGCCAGCGCCGTGCGGTGCCGGCCGGTCGCTTTGAGATGACGCCGGAACGATTATCTGCGGCGCGTGCGATCAGCATCGCCTGGTCTTCTGTTTCCTCTTTTTCGATGCTCGTATTGGGAACGATCAGGGTGTGATCGAAACCAGCTTGCCCCAAAAGTCCTTTCCACTGCGCCCGCGAGAGCAGCGGGTAGTGCGTGCGCAAATCGTCGCGGAATCGCCACCAGCCGTCGGTGAGGCCAAAGGTGACGTCGAACCAACGCTGCGGGCGTGTCACCTCCAACATGAGAAGCCACCCCCCAGGAGCAAGCATGCTGCACACGCTTGCCAGTGTGTTCATTACATCTGATGTGGCATGAATCACGTTCGACGCGATAATGATATCGAAGCTGTTCGGACGGAGCCCTTGAGCAGAAAGATCGTCTTCCAGATCCAGCCGTTGAAAGCTCACGCATTGATAATCCGCAAACTTAGCCCTCGCCCGTGCGAGGAAGTGCGGTGACAGGTCGGTGAAGACGTAGTGCGCACGGCCGAACGGTAGTAACGGCAATATGTGCGCAGTAGTTGCCCCAGTACCCGCACCGACTTCGAGGACCCGTATCGGCCGGTCGGCAGGCCATGCGTTCACCGCCGCTTGGATCGCTTCGCGCACCAGAGGATTGAATGTTCGTGCGGATGGCGAATGCTGGTAGAGGCTCTCTGCCGTCGTTAGGTCACCGGCAGGAAACAGCAAATCGATTGGATCCGCTTCCCCGATGAGCACCGCGCTCAGCCGCGCACCGCATCTTTCCGTCATCGCGAGAATGGCCTCGAATTCCGCGAAATTCTTTCCTAGTTCATCCATTGTCGCAGAAATGTCCAATGCCGGAATCGGATCCAGCCATCGACCTCGGTTATCCGCAAGCTCCAGTACGTTGTCTTCCGCCAAGATTTCGAGTAATCGGCCAAACAACTGGCGGTGCGTCGGAATGATTTTGAGTTCGTTTGCCAAGTTTTCGCGTTCGAACTCAACTCCGACAATCGGATTCGCTCCAGCCTCCCTCAACGCGCGGACAATGAAGGCACTGCAAACAGCATCAAGGCGCGGCCGCAACTCTTCGAAGCGATTTAACCCGGACGCCTGACTGAAAAAGTCTAGATGGTTGTGTAGCGATCCAGCCAAGCCGTCAATTTCCGGGAGCGGAGCCCATACTCCAGCAGGCGCTTGTTCATCCAACGGTTTCCAGGCTATTTCATAAAGCCAGTGGTCGATGCTTCTCTGGATCGCACGTTCAAGTGTCGCGCGGTCCGCACGCTTGAAGGACATCCCGCGTAGTTCCGCGATCAAGTCGTCCCTGTTCGTCGACTACTTGGATGTGCGCCTTGATCGTCTCGCGCTGAGCCTCCGCGCTGACTTCAACCGTGGCTACGCTCCATAGTTTTCCTTCAGCGGGCGCGAAGAGCCGGAAGAATTCCACTCCCAATGGCATAAACAGCGCAGTTTCTGTCTCGTCATCGTTTGCGCGTTGCAGGGCTGCGGCGATGACCTGGATGCAAGCGTCAAGCAGTGCCGGATGCAGGCCGTACTCTATCGGTTCAGCGTCTAAAGCAAGCGGCGCTTCAATCAGTCCCAAGGCTTTGCCGGCATGGCTCCAGACCTGTTTTACCCCGCGGAAACGAGAGCCAAAATCCAGCCCCCTCCGGTTATAGATCGGCATAGAAAGATTCGGCTCCAATTTCGTCGGCGTCACGCTTGAGCGCCTCGAAATCGATCCTGGATCGGGGCATCCGAATCTGCGAACCTGCGCAATGAGCCGGAGGCATGCAGCCGCCAGGCGGATTCGGACGGTCCTGCGCCAATTCCCGCGCTGAAAACTTGAAAGCGCGCGGCACCGTCTCCCGTGCGCGAAAAGACCACCTGTAAGCGCTTTGTCTCGGTGTCATCCAGCGCCAGAGCTTCACCGATTATCATGTTCTCGACGGCCCAGTTCCCTCCGCCCAGGCCCAAGCGCGCGGCAGCGCGCACCGATTCCAGGTAGCCGGTCGCCGGGAAGATGATTCTGCCAAACACGCGGTGATCGCTCAACGAAACCGATGTGACGCGGCACTGAGGCTGGTTTCAAACACGATGTCCTTCAAGGATGGCGAGTCGATGAATCGCTCGGCCAAAGGATGCAGCGCCTGCGCGGTCGCTGGTCGCCGGCGACGCGGGATTTCTCGGTCCACAAAGTATCGTTCCCGCTGGAAGGGATAGAGTGGGCAAACTCACCTTATGTCGCGGATAATCACGATCGAATCCCGCCCAATCGACATCCACACCGTGCACGTAAAGTTGACTCAGGCTGGCCAGCAATCTCTGCCCAATCGTCACGTCCCGACCGCATCGACGCCAGCCAGAGAGCTCCCTCCGGTTCTATGCAGCCGCGGCCGAGTCCGAGCAGACACCGGGTTGGGCCCGATCTCGAGGAACACCGTGCAACCCGCGTCGGCCAGGGTCTGCATCGAAGCAGCAGTATTGAACCGTCTCACGAATGTGTCGGCGCCAGTAGGCTGGTTGAGCCATCTGCGCGGCCGAAGTCACCTGGCCAGTCAGGTTGGACACCAGCCGTAATCGCGGCGCGCCGAAGGAAACTTTCGCCGCCGCCCGCTCGAAAGGCTCCAGCACCGGGTTCATCAGCGGTGAGTGAAACGCGTGGGATACGACCAGTTCGCGAAACTTGACGCCTGCCGCGGAGAATTGGGCCAGCAACGCCTTCACATCTTCACCGGGTCCGGAGATCACGGTTTGACGCGGTCCATTCAGCGCCGCAATCGAGACACGTGCCGCCACGGGCTTTAACGCGTCTCGCACCATTTCGACCGGAGCCATGACTGCAGCCATGCGGCCTCCGGATGGCTGGGCCTGCATCAGGCGGCCGCGCTCGGCAATCAGTGCCAACCCGTCTTCGACGCTGAACACGCCGGCCACGCAAGCCGCAACGTATTCGCCGACACTGTGTCCGAGGACGAACGTGGGCTGCACTCCCCAGGAACGCCATAGTTCACTTAACGCGTACTCAACGGCAAACAAAGCGGGTTGCGTAAATTGCGTTTCGTCGAGCGGAGAGGATGCACCGTCTGGTGGGTAAAGCACATCCGGCAGGGAACGACCCAGACGGTCGCGCAGTACGGCGTCGCAGCGATCCAGTGCGCGGGCAAACGTTGGCGAGGTCTCGTAGAGCCGCCGGCCCATGCCGAGGTACTGTGAACCCTGGCCCGTGAACAGAAAGGCGATCTTCGGACGGTCAGTTCCCTCCCAAGAACCTCGCACGATACCGGAGGGCGACTTACCCGAACGACTTTCCCGCAGTTTTCTCTGCCATCGTTTCGGCATCCGAACCCGTCAAAGCGAGCCGATGCGCAAGGTGGGCGCGGCCGACATTGGCCGTGTGGCAAAGATCGGCAAGGACGACCTGTTCTCCGGTCATCCATGCGCTGCGCGTACCGCTCGATCAATATGGACAAGGCCGGTTCAGTGCGAGCAGAAAGGTCAGCAAATGCAAAGGGCGCTCGTTGCTCGATGTTTTCGGTGAAACGATCGGCGCTTCCTCCAGAACAACGTGCGCGTTGGTCCCGCTGAATCCGAACGAACTGACGCCGGCGATGCGTTTGCCGTGAAGAGCAGGCCACGGTTGCCCGCTCGCTGGTGACTCTCACCGGCAGCCGGTCCCAGGGGATGTGAGGACTAGGCCGTTGGAAATGCAGGTGCTTGCGGAATCTCTCGATGCTGCAAGGAGAGCACCACTTTGATCAGCCCGCTCACGCCCGCCGCCGCCTCCAGATGACCGACATTGGTTTTAAGAGAGCCAATCAGCAAAGGTGTCGCAGTCTTCACGCCCCGGCCCAAACACCGCACCCAGCGCCTGCACTTCGATCGGGTCGCCGAGCGAGGTCCCTGTGCCGTGGGCTTCGACATAACTGACGTCCTGCGGGCTGACCGCTGCGTTGGCGAGCGCGTCACGGATCACCGATTCCTGGGAAGGGCCGTTGGGGGCTGTGAGTCCGCTGCTAGGGCCATCCTGATTCACCGCCGAACCACGGATCAACGCCAGGATGCGATCGCCGTCGGCGACAGCGTCTTCCAGGCGTTTTAGTACCACCATGCCGCAACCTTCGCCCCGCACAAAACCGTCGGCGCGCTGCGTCGAATGTCTTGCACTTCCCATCGGCCGCCAACATCCGCGCACGCGACAGCGCTGAGAAGATTTCGGGCGAAAGAATCACGTTTACTCCGCCGGCCAGTGCGAGACGGCATTCCCGGTTGCGCAAGCCCTGACAGGCCAGGTGAATCGCGACCAGAGAGGACGAGCAGGCCGTGTCTACTGAAATGCTGGGACCTTGCAGCCCTAACACGTAGGACAACCGGCCCGAGGCAATGCTATGGGCAATACCCGAGGCGTAATACATGTCTACCAGCGCCGGATTGCCCGCTTCGAGCAACAATTGTGCGTAGTCGTTGCTGCAGACACCGATATAAACGCCCGTGCGGGTGTGACCGAGTCCGGCCGGCGACTGGCCGGCGTGTTCGAGCGCCTCCCAACTCACCTCCAGCAAAAGACGCTGTTGGGGATCCATCGTGAGCGCTTCTCGCGGCGCAATCCCGAAGAATTGCGGCTCGAAGCGATCCACCTGGTCCAGGAACCCACCGAAACGAGTGGCGATTTTGCCGGGCGTATCAGGATTGGGATCGTAGTACGCGTCGACATCCCAGCGATCCGCGGCGATTTCCCTTACCCCGTTGCGTCCCTCGCTGCAGTAACTCGCCAGAACTCCTCGGGGTCATTGGCGCCACCCGGAATGCGACATCCGACCCCTATGATCGCTATGGGTTCATGCCGATATTTTTCGACGGCGTCGAGCTGGGCCTGCAATTCTTCAATGGCGAGCAAGGCGCGCTTTAATGGGGAGAGTTCCGTTGTATTCATCGTGGATGTGGAGAGGTCAATCGGACGCGAGATCACTTTCGCTCCAGTCGTTTTAAAAGCAGAGCCTCGGCTTCATCATCCGACAGTGCTTCAATCTCCTGTGCGCGGTGCGATGTCGGTTCCGGCTGCCGCTCTTCGACCGCATGAGGCAGTAAATCCCGGCCGTCGGAGGACGTGCAATTCAACAGAAAGGTGGAGATAGATCCAATCGTCGGATAATCAAACATCAGCGTGGCCGGCAGCGAACCGCCCAATCCGAGCCCAGACTCCAGCAGATTGCGCAGTTGAACGGCCATGAGCGAGTCCAGCCCCAGATCCATGAGCCGATGCTGGATGCCCGGGCGACGGTCCGCGTCCAGTCGAAGCACTTCCATCACGCGGGCGCGGACGTATTCGTTCATCAACTCCTCCCGTTCGTCGGGCAACGCCGACTCCAGGCTGCTCCGAAACTCGCGGATGCGCTCGGCAGTTTTTGCGGCGCGATCGGCCACCACCGCGTTTGGTGTCCAATCCTTAGCCGGGAGCGCCACAAATGGCTCGCCGTCTGCGCGGTCGTAATCCTCGGAATCAGGAGTGCGCGCCAGGATCACGTGTTGGCCGAGCACCTCCGCCGGGGAGCCGTTTTCAGGAAACGCAATCACTTCGGCAAAGCCGCGTTCCAAAAGCGCCTCCTTCCACCGCTCTGGCGTGAGAAGCGGATGGTCGCGACGCAGTTCGTCGGCAAAATGCTGCCAGCCTTCGATGAGCCCGGTGGTGAAGTCGAACCATCCGTGGTGGCGAGTGGCCTCGATCAGCAGGAGGATGCCACCGGGAGCCAGGAGCAGGCTCATCCGCTTCAATGCCCCGTCAAGGTCACGGGCCGCGTGCACGACGTTTGCAGCTACTATAACGTCGAACGAGTGCAAGGCGAAGCCCTGAGTTTCGAGATCCTTCTCCAAATCAAACATGGCAAAAGAAGCGAAAGGAAAGACTGCGAAGTTCTGGCGGGCGCGCGATCAGGAAAAGATCGGAGACATCGCTAAACACATACGCGCACCGATCAGGGTCGAGAAGAGGCAGTATCGTCGCGGAGGTGCCGCCGGTGCCTGCGCCCACTTCAAGGATCCGAAATGGCCGATTGGCCTTCGATGCACGCGCTGCCGCCTCCACGGCTGCGCCCGCGATTGCGTTGACGTAACGGTTGATGTTTGCGCCTGCATACAATCGCTCCGCTAACGTGGAAGAGCCTCCGGGAAAAAGCGTTTCGAGCGGACTTTCCTTGCCCGCCATGATATTGTGAGAGCTTTTCGCCGCAGTTGCGAATATAGGCGAGCAGATCGGGATCATCCGCGAGTGCCTGTTCTGTCTCGCGAATGCGGGAAGCCAGATCCGGATCCTGCAACGGTCCGCGGCGCTGACAAACTTTCCGCCGACAGCGCGCAACATCCCTGCCGCGGCCAACCGCTCCAGCCACCGCTGCAGCAGGCGTTTGTAGATTGCGGGAATGCCAAACCGCCTGGACGAGCGACTCCGCATCGTGAACCTCGTCAGGACGTGCAAACGCGCCCAGGGTACGCAATGTATTCACAGCATGTGCGGTCGTCAGGCGTTCCAGGCAGTGCCATTTGCCGACGTAGGTTTCCACGTTCACGCCAATGGGAGTCTGACGCGACTGGCGCAAGGCGGCTGTCGCCGCGGCTCCGCCAGGAATTCTCGGGGTCGTGTCGGATTGCCTTCTGCCGGCTGTCCCCTTGATCCAGCCAATAACGCCGGCGTTGAAATGGATAGGTCGGCAAGGCTCACGCGTCTGCGCGGGTAATCACGATCAAATCCTGCCCAGTCAATGTCAGCGCCTGCGACATAGAGAGCCTGCAAGCTTTCCAACATCTGCAGCCAGTCCCCGCGTCCGGAACGGAGTGAGGGTAGCCACAATTGCCCTCCTTCCTTCAGGCAGCGTCGCGCCATGCCGAGAAGCACCGGATCGGGCCCCAGTTCCAAGAAAGATCTTCACGCCCTGTTCCTCAAGCGTCTTGACCGCCGCAGCAAACTGGACCGGCTCGCGTGCATGGCGACGCCAGTAGTCGGCCGCGCCCGATCAAACGCAAGTCGGCGAGTTCTCCGGTCACGATTGGAAACAAATCCCACTGTCGGGTCGGAATACTCAATGTTGGACGCGACCTTCTCGAATTCGTCCAGGATCGGGTTCATCAAGGGCGAATGAAATGCATGGGAAACGAGCCAGATCCTTGCTCTTGATCTCCTCTTTGGAAAGCCGCTTGAGAATCGCTTCGACTTGATTTCCGTCGCCGGAAATCACAACGATCTCGGGACCATTGATTGCGGCAACGGAAACCGCATTCGACGAAGCGATAGCCGATTCAACGCGTTCGCGACCTGCAAAGACTGCCGCCATGCGACCTCCGGCTGGCAGCGATTGCATCAAGCGTCCTCGTTCCGCGATTAGCTTCAGACCATCTTCAAGACCGAAAGCGCCGGCGACGCAGGCTGCCACATATTCTCCCACGCTGTGCCCCATCACGAACGTCGGCCGAACGCCCCAAGAACGCCACAATTCGGCTAACGCGTACTCGATCGCGAACAGCGCCGGCTGGGTGTAAGCCGTATTGTCGAGCAGCGAAACATCGTCTGCTTCAGGATACAGCACCGAAAGGAGCGGTCTTTGAAGATGCGGGCGGAGGATCTCGTCGCAGCGATCCATTGCCCGTCGGAAGGTCGGCGAGGTCTTCGTACAATTCGCGGCCCATTCCGATGTGCTGGGATCCTTGCCCGGTGAACAGGAACGCGATGGGCGGCAAGTTCAAGTCGGTTATTTCGCCGGCGACTACGTTGGCAACCGAATCGTGCCTTATAAATGCGCTGCAGGCCGTTCCGCACCTGTTCGGTATTCTCACCTAGAACCGCCACTCGGTGCGTGAAATGAGAGCGGCCCGCGTTCGCGGTAAAGCAAATATCCGCGAGCGTATCGGGGTCTGCGTTTTCGAGACGGAGGAAACCTCTTGCGCAAGTTCGTGGAGTGCCTTGTCGCTCTTGCCAGACAACGCCAGAAGATGGATCGGACGCTCGATTTCAGCCGGCGGCTTAACTGACTTCCGGGGCCTCTTCCAAAATGAGGTGCGCGTTGGTGCCGCTAAATCCGAACGAACTTACGCCGGCAATGCGTTTGCCATTCACCGGTACCCAAGGCGTCAGGCTGGTAGGAACGACAATCGGCAGGCTGTCCCAGTCGATGTACGGGCTCTTTTTCTTCAGATGAAGGTGCGGCGGAATTTGCCTTTTTTGAAGTGCGAGTACCACTTTAAGCAACCCGGCCACACCGGCCGCCGCCTCCAGATGGCCGATGTTGGTCTTGATGGAACCGATCGCCAGCGGGAGCCCATGAGGCCGATCTTTGCACAGCACTGCGCTCGCGGCGCGCACTTCGATCGGATCGCCGAGCGACGTCCCGGTTCCGTGCGCTTCCAGGTAACTGACTTCGTGGGGCGCAACGCCCGCCGCAGCGAGTGCCGCGCGAATCACCGCTTCCTGTGCCGGGCCGTTGGGCGCCGTAAGCCCGCCGCTGCGACCATCCTGGTTGACCGCCGAGCCTCGGATCACCGCCAGAATGCGGTTGCCGTCAGCCTGTGCCGCGGACAACGTTTTCAGGACCACAACTCCGCAGCCCTCGCCGCGGACGTAGCCGTCGGCGCTGACATCGAAGGTCTTGCAGCGCCCATCAGGAGCGAGCATGCGCGACTTGGAGAAGTTGATATTGGCCTCGGGTGAAAGGATGAGATTTACTCCCGCCGCGAGCGCGAGTGTGCATTCGCCGGAACGTAAGCTGTGACACGCCAGGTGCACCGCCACGAGCGAGGACGGAGCACGCAGTGTCGACGACCATGGAAGGGCCGTGCACACCGAGAAAATAGGAGAGCCGGCCGGCGGCGACACTGAAGGCATTGCCGAGCGCGGAATAAGCGTCAATCCGCTCCTCGTCGTCATAGACCAATCGCCAATAGTCGCTGTTGCTGCAGCCGACGAACACGGCGGTTTGGCTGCCTGCCAGTCGGTCCGGGCAGATCGCTGCATTTTCTAAAGCCTCCCACGTGGTCTCCATCAACAGCCGGTGCTGCGGGTCCATGCTGACCGCTTCACGAGGCGAGACGCCAAAGAACTCCGCGTCGAACTGGTCGACCCCTTTGAGAAATGCACCATGGCGGGTGTTCATCTTGCCCGGTTTATCGGGATCAGGATCGTAATAGGCATCGATGTCCCAGCGGTCGGCCGGGATTTCCGAAATGGCGTCTGTTCCATCCGCCAGCATCCGCCAGAGCGAGGATTCGTTACGAGCTTTGCCCGGCAGGCGCATTCCGATGCCGACAATGGCGATGGGTTCCCTCTGGCGCCGGTCCGCTTCGTCCAGCTTTGTGCGCATTTCGCGCAAGCTCCAGGATCGCACGCTTCAGCGGAGAGAGTTGTTCTTGTGTTTCCTGGCCCGGGCTCATGATTTCGTTATTTTTTCAACTGATCCAGTTCTGCCAGGAGCAGGGATTCGGCTTCGCTTTCGGACATTTCTCGGAGTCTTGCCAGATCCTTGTTTTCTGGTGCAACGTTCGTTCTTCGGATGAGGTGCTGGTCCCCGAGCTCGAAGTTCAAAACGTTCTTCGCAAGGTAAAGGGTGAGCGATTCGACAGTTGGATAGTCGAACAGCAGCGTGGCCGATAAAGAACGGCCTAGTGAAGCCGCCAACGCGTTGCGCAGTTCAACCGACATAAGGGAGTCGAGACCCAGCTCGTGCAATGGACGCTGCGGATCAAGCGACTTGCCGCCCGTCCACCCAGCGCTCGAGACGCTGCTGACTCCACGTGCGCCATTAATATCGCGAACCGGCGCGCGGCAGGCTCGCCGGAGAGGCGACGGACGAAATTATCATCGTCCGGACGAGTCTGTTCGCCCGTGGATATTGTTCTCCCTGAAGGATTGATTGATCTCCGAGAAAAGCGAAGGAGGTCCGGCCGGAAACAGCTGCCGCAAAAAATCTCGACCAGTCAATCGGGGCAGCGACGATCTGTGCGCGTGAACTGACCAGCATCTCGCCTAGTTTCGCCATGCCCTCGTCCAATTGAATCAGGCGCAGTCCCCGATCGGTCCAGCGT
Organism: uncultured Verrucomicrobiae bacterium; assembly: GCA_963736745.1. Classification (GTDB taxonomy): domain Bacteria; phylum Verrucomicrobiota; class Verrucomicrobiia; order Chthoniobacterales; family JAFAMB01; genus JAFAMB01. The sequence goes on from CAVTQD010000029.1 coordinate 198,803, forward strand.
TCTGCATCCTTCTTTGCCAGGCGTGCCGCCATGCCGGCCTCAGCCCAAGCGCCCCAATCGATGCTCAAGGCCGGCAATCCTTTTGCCTTTCGATGATGCGCCAGTCCGTCCATGAATGCGTTTGCCGCAGCGTAATTGCCCTGTCCTGGCGAACCGATGAGAGTGGCGGCCGCAGAGAACAGGACAAAAAAATCTAATTCCGATGACAAGCGTGAGACGATGGAGATTCCAGGCTCCACGCACTTTCGGCGCCATGACACGTGCAAATCGGGCCCAAGTCTGTTGCTCGAGCATCCCATCGTCCAGCACACCTGCCGCGTGAATGACTCCGCGGAGCGGCGGCATCGATCTTGAAATCCGGTTGAGCGATGCGGCCAGTTCCGCTTCGTCTGACACATCGCACTTTTCGATTGCGATTCGGGCGCCGCCTCGAGTCAGCTCATTGAGCAGACCTTCGCTTTCGGATCGGGCGCGTGGCGTCCCATGAGCACGATGTTGCGCGCACCTTCGCGAGCCATCCAGCGCGCGGTTTCCAAACCCAGGCCGCCCAAACCGCCAGTGATCAGGTAGGTGGCATCGTCACGCAACCGGAGCTCCTTCGACGAGATTTGGACGGTGGCGTCTCGATGCCGGTTTCGTGACAACGATTTTTCCAATATGTTTTGCCTGCGCCATGAAACGAAAAGCGTCAACGATACGCTCATTCGAGAAAGTGGTGAGCGGAAGCGGGCGCAATTCTCCTTTTGCGAACGCCGCGAGCAAATCCTTGAACATGCCGGGTAATAACGACGAATCCGCAAGGGCTTCGTCTCCCAGATCGAAGCATAGTATTCGCAATCGGGGCGCAGCTGCACTGAACTGCTCCCTGGTCAGGATGCCGCGCTTGCCCAGTTCCAGAAAGCGGCCTCCGGGTGCCAGCACCGACACACTCTTTGCGATAAACTCACCGGCCAGCGAATTCAAAACGATGTCCATGCCGCGTCCGCCGGTTTGGCTCATGATCTCATTCGCGAAATCCAGAGAACGTGAGTCGAAAACGTGGGTTACGCCGAGCGTTTGCAAATGGCTTCGTTTTTCGGGGCTTCCTGCTGTCGCGAAGATTTCGGCGCCGGCCCGCTGTGCCAGTTGGACAGCAGCCAGTCCCACGCCACCGGCTGCGGCATGGATGAGCACCCGATCGCCGGCTTTCATGCGAGCCAAATGGTGCAAACCATAAGATCGTCGGTAAGGAAAGCGACTGGAATCGACGCCGCTTCGGCGAGTGACACGCCGACGGGCAGGGAAGCAACATGGTCCGCACGCACCGTCACGTAGGTACTGAAGCCGCCCGTTGCGATCGCCATCACTTTATCGCCCGGCTCCAGTCCCTCGATGCTGTCGCCTACACGTGTAACGACTCCCGCACACTCGGCGCCGAGCGCACCAGTTTTGCCGGGATACATCCCGAGGCCGCAAAGCACGTCGCGGAAGTTCAATCCGGTCGCCTGCACCTGGATTTCCACTTCGCCCGGGTACCAGGAGTAGCGCGTTCCACGGAAGCCCAGCGCAGATTCTCCAGAATGCCGGCTTGTGACACTTCCAATTGGACCGGCTCGGAGATTTGTTGCGGAGATGCTCCGGTTGCCGTCTGCCTATGGTAATCGGGCGAGCCGCGGCACCAAACGGGATTGATTGCGAAATGCGATAGTATCCTCACCGAAATTTCCCCGGGCCAGTTCTCCAAACAGAACGTCGCCATCGTCGTCGGGGCGTGGTTGGTCCAGATCAACATCCGGCAACGCAGTTCGGGATGTTCGGCAGCGATCACGCGCCCCAGGCCGCACAACGATGCCATCGCTGCGTTGACCAGAGCCGATGAATTTGGCACCGCCTGCGCTCCTCGCGTTACGAGCCAAACAGAGGGCGGCGAATCGGACTTGTGTGAAGCGAGCGCCTGGACAGAGATGAAGCGCTGCCCCACAACCCAGAAGCTGCGAGCGTGCCAGATCCCGATTCGTCATCGTGTCGAAAAGCGGAAAGTCCAGGCTCCACAGATGCAACACTCCGCGAAGCGGCTTCTCGCCTTTGCATTCCGGCCTCCTCGAGTAGACGTTCGAAGTCCGCCCGATTCGCCGGGTCGAGCACGAATTGATCGTCTCCTTGGCGAACGAACGAAGGACCAGGGTCGTGCCAGAACGCATCTTTGTCCCGCCGAAGTCAGCAGTGTTCGCAGGGATTCACCCACTCCTCGCTCATCGTCAAGGACCAACCAGCTTCCCGGCTGGCTAAGCAGGCCGCCATGTTCAGGCGTGGCTCCTTCAGGCAGTGGCGCCTCTCGCCATTGAATCTCGAACAGCCAGTCCTGTTCGGCTGTCCGCTAGAGTCCGGTCGAGCGTTTTGCGTTTACACGCTCTTAACTGCAACCCGGCGATCTCTCCCAAAGCACGGCCCTCCGGATCATAAACGTCCAGATCCAATGTGAACGTACGCCCCCAGGATTCAGGCGTTCCTCGCAGCGACCGTGGCTCCAGAGCGTAGTCGGAACGTCTCGAAAGATTTGAACACGTTCGATGTTTACCGGTAACAGGGCTTCATCTTTTGCGATCGAGTTCGCTCCGTCGGGAAGGGCCTGAACAGCGGCTTGAAAGCAGGCGTCCAGCAGCGCTGGATGAAAGTGATAAAGCGTGGCCTGGAATGCAACGACTCAGCGAGGCGATTTCGGCCAGCGTTTCCGTCGTCCCTCGCCACAGTGCGTGAACGTTTCGAAACGCAGGACCAAACTCTGAGCGCCTTGCTCGATCAAATCTTGGTATAGCGCCGTCGTATCTATTGTACTCAGTGCAGCGATTCACGGACGGTCTTGCAGGTCCGCGCTTTTGTCCCGGAGTCTCGGGTTTGTGGCTTTCGCAACCCGACCAAGGGCATTGCGGGTCCATAGGGCGTCAGCATCCTGTTCGTCACCTGGAGCGCTGAACATTTCGAATGCAGCCGATTGTGCGTCCTTCGTTTGGAAGATCACCTGTATGGAGTTTGGCGTGTGGAAATCCAATTGAAGCGCCTCGTGCAGCCGAAGGTCTTCAACGCTGTGCGCGCCTTCACCGAAAAGACGGTGCGCACCCGCCAGTGCCATTTCCACGTATGCCGTTGCCGGGAGAATGACGCGCCCGCAAATCTGATGGTCGACTAGAAAGGCTGGGATGTCGGGCGCTCAATTGGGATTGGAAGACCGCATCCTTCAAGGCTGGTGAACGGAATGGAGCGCCTAGCAACGGGTGCGCGTTCGGTCCGGTCCGGAAGGTGATTCGCTCGCAGCTCGTCAGCAGGGTCGTGATTTTGATTCAAACCAGAAATGCTCGCGTTGAAAAGGATAGGTCGGCAATTGAATCTTGCGTCGCGGATAATCACGGTCGAAGCCTTTCCAGTTCACTTGAAACGCCCGCGTGATGAGGCGCCTGGAGACTGCGAGCGATTCCGACCAGTCGTCACGACCCAGCCGGAGGGTTGGCAGCCAGAGGGCATTTGATTTCGTCGCGCACTGTCGTCCCATGGCGAGAAGCACAGGACTTGGGCCGAGTTCCAGGAAGATGTCACAGCCTGATTCGCGAGCGTTTGAATGCCGGCTGCGAACCGCACCGGTTCGCGCAGGTGATTCCGCCAATATTTCGGTTGCGTGATTTCCTCGGCTTTCGCGACACGGCCCGTGAGGTTAGAGATCAACCGCACCGTGGGTGGTTGAAGAGGAATAGCGGCGACAGCTTTTTCGAACGCCGCCAGCATAGGTTCCATCAAGGGCGAATGGAAGGCGTGCGAGACATTCAGGTCTTTGGTCTGCACGCCGTCGGCGGCCAACCGGTTCATGACGACTTCCAAATCGGACGCCGCCCCGGAAATAACAACGCTGTGCGGTCCGTTGATCGCGGCAATCGACACCGTGCGAGTGAACGGTGCAATCGCGGCACGCACCTGTTCTTCAGCGGCGCGCACGGCCACCATCCGTCCTCCGGGCGGCTCGGCTTGCATCAACCGCGCGCGTTCGGCGATGAGCTTCAGCCCGTCTTCGAGACTGAAGATCCCGGCGACGCACGCTGCAACGTATTCGCCCACGCTGTGACCCAGCACAAAGTTAGGCTGCAAACCCCACGAAGACCACAGTTCGTACAAGGCGTATTCCAGTGCGAACATCGCTGGCTGCGTGTAAATCGTCCGATCCAGCAACGACTCCTGTTGCTCCCGAGGATAGAGCAGCGACAGGAGCGGTCGATCCAGATGGGGGCGGAGCAGTTCATCGCACTCGATCAAAGCGCTTGCGGAATGTCGGCGACGTATTGTAAAGTCGGAGCCCCATGTCGACATATTGAGCGCCTTGACCGGTGAAAAGGAACGCGATTTTGGCCGCCCGCTGACCGACAATCGGCTGGTCATCAAGCCGGCAGGGTGTTCCCCTGCAAGGAAAGCCGTCAGCTTCTCACGCGCTTCCTCGGCCGTGGAAGAGAGGACGGACAGCCGGCGACCGAAATGCGAACGTCCGACGTTTGCGGTAAAGCACACATCAGGAAAGGACAAGTGCGGCTGACGCTGTCAGACGCGCTTCGACGCGTTCGTCGCCAAGGCACGCAGCGCGTGTTCATCGCGTGCCGAAATCGTCAGCAGTTGCAATGGGCGCTCCATCTTGCCTCCGCAAGGATTTGTTTCCGGCGCCTGTTCGAGGATCACGTGAGCATTGCTGCCGCTGAAGCCGAACGAACTGACACCGGCGATGCGCCTTCCGTTGATCGACTCCCAGTTGGTGATCTGGGTGGGAATCACGAAGGGATATTGCTCCCACGCAATGTGCGGGCTGGGCTGCTTCAAATGCAGATGCGGCGGAATCTTTCCGTGCCCGAGCATCAACACGACCTTCAGCAGGCCCGCAATCCCGGCCGCGGCTTCCAAATGGCCGAGGTTGGTCTTTACCGAACCGAGTGCGACCGGCTCCTTTGCGTTTCGGCCAGGCTGGAAGACGCGCGCCAAAGCATCGACTTCAATCGGATCGCCCAAGGAAGTTCCGGTTCCGTGCGCCTCAATGTAGCTGACGGCCGAAGGCTCAAGATGCGCGTTGCAAAGGGCCTGGCGAATGACGGCTTCTTGCGCCAGGCCGTTGGGCACGGACAGGCCGCTGCTCGGTCCGTCCTGGTTTACGGCCGAGCCGCGGATCAGCGCCAGGACGCGATCGCCGTCTGCCAGGGCCGCTCTGAGACGCTTCAAAACGATGATCCCGCAGCCTTCGGCGCGCACGAAACCGTTCGCCGCCGCATCGAATGTTTTGCACCGGCCATCGGGCGAAAGCATTCCCCACTTGGACATGCAGACAAAGAGTTCCGGAGCGAGGATGAGGTTGACGCCTCCGGCGATTGCCAAGGTGCATTCATCGTCCCGCAAACTGCGGCAGGCGCGATCCACAGCCACCAGCGAGGAGGAACAGGCCGTGTCCATGCTGATAGAAGGGCCGTGGGTGCCGAGGAAATAGGCGAGCCGGCCGGAAATCGCGTTCATCGTGTTGCCCGAAATGATATAGGCATCCAGATCGCTGGAATTGCCGTACCGGAGATGTTGCTGAAGATAATCAGTCATCGTCGTGCCGACGAACACGCCGGTGCTCGAGCCTTTGAGCGTGTGAGGGGGGATACCAGCGTCTTCGAGGGCTTCCCAAGCCACCTCCAGGAAGATCCGTTGCTGCGGATCCATGTGTACAGCCTCGCGTGGTGAGATACCGAAGAACTCCGGATCAAAGCGGTCAATCTGGTCCATGAACCCGCCCCATCGGGAATAGGTCTTTCCGGGTGTACCCGGATTCGGATCGAAATATTCCTCAATTTTCCAGCGGTCGGCCGGTACTTCGGAGATCGCGTCCACGCCGTTGCGCAGCAGATCCCAAAAGGCTTCGGGATGATTGGCGCCGCCGGGCAGTCGGCATCCAACGCCCACGATCGCGATAGGCTCAGTGCGAGCATGCTCGATGTCATCGAGCTTCTGCCGCATCTTGCGCAGAGCGGCCAATGCCTGCCGTTCCAGCGTCGGCTCCCTGACCTTTGACTTGTTCACTCATTTTGTTTTGCGCACGGATTTGTCCGATCTTTCAACTCGTCAGTCACCGCAAGTCCGGGAACAACGAACTTAACTCCTCGCTCAACATGTTTTTGATCTCGTCGTCACTCAAGTCCGCGAGGTTCTCGTGCAGCGGATATTTCTCGTTGCTTTCGTTGCGTAATGCACCGTCGACCGCAACGATGGTTGAAAGCTTCAGCGCATCGCCCAGGAGAAAGTCTGTCAAAGCGTGAACCGTCGGATAGGTAAACGTGAGAGTTGCGGGCAACACGCGACCAATGGATTTTTCCAAGCGTCCCTTCAGTTGCACGGACATCAGCGAATCCATACCCAACTCAAACAGACCTCGATCCGGGTCAAGTTGCTCTTCGGCGTTGAGACCCAGAACATGACGCGTTTCTTCGTGCGACGAGGCTTGCAACTAATTCTCGCCGGTCTTCGGGTGCAATATTACCCAGGCGTTCGATCCAGGCAGTGCCTGCTACATCCGTCCTCTGTCTGGCTACCGGCTTGACACTAAGATGTTCGAGGAAGCTCTGGCGACCTCGTGTTTCAAACGCCTGCTTAAGGAGTTCCCAGTCCACATCAGCTACCATCCGCTGGGCAACGCCCTCGGCAGTCAGAAATGACATGGCCTGGAGAGCCATATTGGAGGGCATGGCCTTCAGACCAAAGCGTCCCACTTCATCACGCTTTTCACCCAGCAAACGGATTTCTTCCCATGCACCCCAATTGATACTGAGCGCCGGCAGACCCGCCGCGCGGCGCCAGTGAGCAAGGAAATCGAGAAACTGATTCGAGGCGGCGTAATGTCCGATACGACTCGCGCCAAAGAGAGCCGTGGCCGACGAGAAGAGCACGAAGAAGTCCAGCGGCAAACGGCATGAGAGTTCGTGAAGCAACCAGGTGCCTTCGACCTTCGCTCGCATCGCAGCGTGCAAAGCATCCGCACTCATCTCTCGCAGAGGGCAGAACTTGATGTCGGCTGCAGCGTGGATGATTCCGGCCAAGGGGCGCGGATGAACGCGAAGCTTTCAAACAGCTCTTCCATTTGCCCGCGGTCGGAAACATCAACTTTTTCAATGTGAACCGTAGCTCCCAGTTTTTCCAATTTCTGGATCGCAGCCACCTGTTCGTAAGACAGGTGCAAGGGACTCAATCCCTCCCAGGCGCTGCGTTCCGGCAGCTCCCTCCGGCCGCACAGAATCAGATGTCGAGCACCATTATTAACAAGCCATGCTGCGATGTGCGGACCCAGTCCGCCAAGGCCGCCGGTGATTAGATAAGAAACTTCGGGCTTGATGGCCATGGGCGTCGGTGAAGGCGGTCGTGTTGACAAGAGTCGCGGCACCAGGCGAAGGTCTTCGTGAGAGGGCGATTTGATCTTCTTCGTCAGGGGCGCAGATCTCAAGTGCAATGCGCCCTGCAAGCACATTTGGATCGCCGTCCGCCGCAACATCAATCAAGCCCTCCCCACATTTCCGGATGTTCTAGCGCGATTGTCCGGCCCAAACCCCATACCGGCGCCTGAGCGAATGAATTCAGCTTTGATCTGTGGCCAGGCCGGTTGCGCACCGCGGGTGAGTAACCAGATTTTGGGCGGTTGCGAGCTTGCCATCTCGGCAAGCGCCTGCACAAGAAATAATGTGCTGCGGCAGCCCAGATGCTCCGCATGATTCAGATCAGGGAGAGCGTTTGCTTCGTCAAATACGGCGTCCAGGGTCCAGGCATGCAGCACGCCCCGCCACGATGTTCCGTCTTTGAGGAGGCGGCGATAGTCTTCGGGTTCGTCGAGGTTGATGATCGGCCGGCGTGGATTCGACGCATCGAAACGATCACCTGCCTGCACGAGAACACATTCACCGCCGCGCTTGCTCCAGCCGTTGCGCGACCTGCTCAGCCAATCCTCCGGAATCGGAGAAAACCAGCCATCGACCCACGGCCGAGAGTAGCTCGGTTTGCTCTCGACCGCGTGGCGATGAGAGCGCTGTTGGTGCGCGCTCCGGCGTAGCTGTCGACTCGGGCGGACTCGTCTGCTTTTGCAAGGAGCACGGTCTGCTCGTGGAGATCGCCCGCTGAAAACTCCGCGCCGACGGCCGCCGTTGCGCCTGAAACCGGAATCCTTGAGCAACGCCAGCCACTTATCCGTACTCAAGGAGCGCATTTTTCGGCCGCAACTCCGTATCGGCAAATCGCCACCAACCCTCAGTGAGACCGAAGATCAAATCCAGCCAGCGCCGCGGAGCCGTGGTTTCCAGCGAGCACGAGCAGACCGCCCGGCGCGAGCAATTGCCGGACATGTTTGAGAGTGGTCCGCAAGTCGATTGTTGCGTGAAGGACATTGGCGGCGAGCACGATGTCGAAGGCGCCGAACTTGAATTCCTGGATGTCCAGTGGGTTTTCAATGTTCAGCATCGCGTAGCGAACCGTGGGAAAGCGTTCGAACTTGGCGCGCGCCTCCTTCAACAGCATGCGAGAGATATCCGTGAAACAGTATTTCGTTCGGACTGCCGACAACCGCTCCAGAACGCAAGCGGTGGTGCTGCCCGTGCCGGCGCCGAGCTCGAGAAGGCGCACGGTGTCCCCGCGCGACACGTCTCGAACCGCGTTTCCAACGAGTTCGCCGATCAGTCGGTTGTAGAATCGAGCCGACGGCGAGTCGCGATAAAGCCGTTCGGCATTGACTGAGCCGTCGGCAGGAAAGAGCAGTTGCAAGGGATCGACTTCGCCCTGCAATACTCTCGATAATTGCTCTCCGCAATGCGCGAGCAGTTCAAATTCAGCCGCAAAGTTCTGCGTGCTTCCGGCGCAACGATATGGCCTGATCTGCGAGCGACGCGAGTGAGGTTGAGAGGGTCTGGAAAGCGAGGGTGGTTTCAAACTGCGCGCCGCTTTGCTTCAGGAGTCCCTCCTCTACCGAGCATCTCCAGCATCCGCGTGAGGAGCCGTGCGTGCCGAGTCTGCACTCCAAGTTGTTCGCGAAGGGACGCGGCGGTAAAGCGTCGGGAAGGCGAATACTCAAGGCCCAGGCGAATCAATGACGCGGCCGCGAAATGCAGCGGCCAACTTTTCGATGTCGTCCCGTGCTTCCGCGCTGTGAACGAGGCGCGTTTCATCCTCAAGGTCGGCGAGGCGCGATTTGACTCCAGCCTCCAGTGCTTCCGGCGAGGCCAATCGCAGGGCAATGCCGCGGACAGACGTGTCGTCGGCTCGCGGTTTTTCCTCCCAGCCAACCTCGTAAAACCAGTTGGCCGGAACCTCGGCTTGGACGGACGGTGTCGGGTTTCAGCGGGTGCGCCTGATCCAGCCAGAACCGCTTTCTCTGCCACGGATAAAGCGGCAGCGGAACGACCCGGCCGCCTTGCGGATAAACTCCCTGCCAATCGATCTCAGCTCCCGCTGCAAACAGGGCGGCCAGAGACTTGAGCATCTGGAACTGTTCCGGCTGACCTCGTCGTAGCGATGGCAGGAGTTGCACATTCTGCGGCAACGTTGTAGCAGCACTGAAGAACCATGCTGGACAGGACAGGATGGGGACTCAATTCCACGAAGGTATTGATACCGGCATCGAGCATGGCCCGCACGGCCGCGGCAAAACGGACGGTCTGACGGATGTTTCGTCCCCAGTAGACAGCGTCGAAGTCCTCTTCCGTAGCCTGTGCACCCGTCACGGTCGAATAGACCGGAACCGACGCGACTTGCGTTGTCAGGCCTGAAACTGCTTCCGCCATCTCAGCTTGCGAACGGCTCCATTTGCGGGCTGTGGAACGCGTAGTTGACCGGCAGAACTTTGCTACGGACGCCGCGCCTATTGGCCGCGGCTACGATCTCATCAATTGCGGCTGCTTCACCCGAAATGACGGTTGAACGTCGGGCTGTTAACTGCGGCGGTAGAGACATGGTCGACGATAGGGGCCCAACAATTCTTCGACTTCCGCTTCCGGCAACTCGATCGCAGCCATCTTTCCCAGGCCCGTTGCGCGCTGCATCACTCGGCCGCGATGGCAAATCAACTTTCACCGCGTCGTCGAACGACAACACGCCGCCCAGTTGTGCCGCTGCGACCTCACCCACGCTATGGCCGACCAGAGCATGGGGTTCGATGCCCCAGGACCGCCAGACGGCCGCGAGCGCCACCTGCAGGGCGAACAAGGCAGGCTGGGCAATCTCCGTTTCATCGAGCCGCGAACTGCCTTCATCACGCGTCAGTTCCTCCCGCAAATCCCAGGCGGCATGCCGTTTCATCTCATCGGCACATCGCGCGATTTCCCGTCGGAAGATCGGCATGGAGATCAGAAGTTCGCGACCCATGCCCCACCATTGGGCACCTTGCCCGGAGCAGACGAAAGCTACTTTCGGCCTGTCTGTGGAGCGCACGCGGCCGGCCACCAAATTGACTGGATTCTGATCTTTGCCGAAACGCCTCCAGGGCAGAGCACAATTCTTCGCGTCGCGTTCCGACCACAGCCAGACGATGCTCCAGATGGTCCCGGCGTACGGCTGCCATGTAGGCGATGTCGCTTAGTGGCCACGTCATGATTCGTTGTAGGTAATATGCAAGGGATCGTGCGCGATCTCGGAGGGCTTCTGGCCGTGTGACCCGGAAAGAGGAAGCAGTAAGGGCGTTTCTGCCGACGGCGCGATCGCCGATCCCGTCCTGCTGTGGTGCCGCGGGAATTGGAAGCGAAAGATCGTCGCGGCCGCCGCCCATGACTGCAGGCCATGCAATGGGCCAACCGAGTGCGTACAGCGTGCCAAGGGAGTTCAACAGCGATCCGCGCTCATCATTGCCGCGTCGGCACGAAGCTGAGCGCCAGACCATCAACGCCGGAAGCGCGCAGAGTCTGCTGGATGCCGCCGCTCAGCAGCGGATGCGGGCTTATCTCCAGGAAGATCGTGCATCCATCGTGCGCCAGACCGCTCAATGACCTGAGTGAAAAGCACAGGCTGTCGAACGGTTCGCGCCCAATGCTCCGGCCCCATCTCCCAACCGTGAAGGTAGTCACCGTTGACGGAAGACACGAACGGGATAGCGGCTCGGATAGGACGCAGGCCGCTCAACGAGGATTTTAAAGCCTTCGAGCGCCGAATCCATGCAGGGACTGTGCGCAGCCACATCGACGTCGATGAGCGAGCACTTGACTCCGTCTTCTTTCCAATTCGTGACAATGGATTTCAGGCGGTCAGCATTCCCGGAAAGAATCGTCGAGGTCGGGCCATTGCAGCCGGCGACAAAAACCTCGCCAGACCATCTTTGAATTCTTTCCTTAACTTCCGCCTCATCTAGCTCGACAATCGCCATGCCGCCATCTGTGCCAGTCTGCGCTTGAGCTCGACTGGACTCCACGGCCACTCTCATCGTTTCCTCTAAACTCAAAGCGCCAGCTACGTATGCCGCAGCCCATTCGCCGAGGCTGTGCGCCGCAACGAAATCCGGTCGGACGCCCCAGGAGCTCCAAAGTTCAGCAAGCGCTATCTGCGTCGCAGAGAGCGTCGGTTGGACAAATTCAGCGCGGTTCAGTCGGGAGTCTCCCGGTGCAGCCAGCAACTCATCAAACAGGGACCATCCCGCAAACTTGGCAATCGCTCGATCGCACTCCGCTAATTTTGCCCGGAAAACAGGCTCGACGGCCATGAGATTCTTGCCCATCCCGGCCCACTGCGAGCCCTGGGGTGAAAAGACAAATGCCAACTTCGGTTGTTTTGGTTTCTTTTGGCCGACAGCAACTCCAGGGCGTTTTTGACCCAGGAGAAATCCTTCGAGCTGAGCGCTGAGTTCACTTACTGATCTGGCGGTTATGGCAACTCTTTCGGGTTGGACGGCACAACGCGCGGCGGCAGTCGCGCAGACGTCTCGCAACGAGACAGGTCGGTGAACTGGAATCGAGGTATGTCCGCAGTTTCTCAGCGGCCGTTTTCAAAGCACTCAAATCAGGCGCACTCAACGGCATCAAATGCGCAGTGCTGCGATGCGCTTCTTCAACGGCCACATGGCAGTTTGTGCCTCCCCACCCGAACGCGCTGGCGCCCCCCACTGCCGACCTCCTGGAGTCGGGCCAAGGTTCAAGCTTGGTGACAACTCGAAGGTTAGAGGCCACAAAATCAATATGCGGATTCGGCGTCTCGAAATTTAAGCTGGGCGGGATCTGTCGGTGATGGATAGAAAGTATCAGCTTGATCAGCCCCGCGACGCCGGATGCTCCTTCAAGGTGACCGATATTGGTTTTAACCGAGCCGATCAGCAGGGGTTGGTCACAGGCGCGTTCGCGGCCAAACACCGTTCCCAAAGCATGTGCTTCAATGGGGTCACCCAGCGGCGTTCCGGTGCCATGAGCCTCGACGTAATGAACGTCCGCGGTTCGAATACCCGCTCGTGCGAATGCTTCTCCGAGCACGTCTTCCTGGGCTTGGGGATTCGGTGCGGTGAGGCCGTTACTGGCTCCGTCATTGTTGACGGCGGTCCCGCGAATAACAGCATAAATAAGATCGCCGTCAGCCAAGGCGCGGCTTAGTGATTTAAGCACGACAAATCCCCCGCCTTCACCGCGCACAAAGCCGTTGGCGCGAGCGTCAAACGCACGCAATTCGCTCGTTGGTGAGAGACCGCCGAACTTGGAAAGTGCGACCATCGTTTCGGGATCGATGATCATATTCACGCCGCCGGCGAGAGCGAGAGTGGCATCCCCGGCTTGCAGAGAGCGGCAAGCCAGATGCACACTGACCAGCGAGGAAGAGCAGGCCGTGTCCAGAGCGATACTCGGCCCTTGAAGCCCCAGCGCGTACGAAATCCTGTTGGCAACGATGCTGAAGGCTTGGCCTGTGCCGGTATGGGCGGTAATTTCTGCACCCGATTTCCGAGCAATCGTTTCGTAGTCGTGCCAAGACACCCCGACGAAAAGGCCCGTGCGGCTGCCGCGCAGAGCATCCGGTTTGACTCCTGCATTCTCCAGCGCTTCCCAGGTCAATTCGAGAGCCAATCGCTGCTGCGGATCCATTTGAATGGCTTCTCTCGGCGAAATTCCGAAAAAGCCCGGATCAAACTGGTCAATCCGATCCAACAGCCCCGCCATGCGCGCATTCATTTTCCCCGGTTTGCCGAGATCCGGGTCGTACCACACGTTGATGTCCCAGCGGTCGGAGGTGATTTCGCGGAAAGCTGAACGTCCGGTTCGTAACAGATCCCAGAACGCGGCAGGATCGGCCGCCCCGGGAAAACGGCAAGCCATACCTATAACGGCGACCGGCTGGTTCCAAGGCGGCGGCGTAGCTAAACGGTGAGTAAATTCTTCAGATTCTGATGGTGTATCGTCGCACAGGTGAGCAGCCAGAGCGCCGATAGTCGGATATCGCCAGACAAGCGCGATCGGAAGTTTGCGGCCGATATATGCACCGAGTCGATCCATCAAACCTAGCGCCTTGGCGGAATCGAGTCCGAAGTAACTGAAAGGCTCGTCCGCGGCCAGCGCTTCCTGACTGATATCCAGGATTTGGGAAAGCTCCCCTACCAACCACTTTATCAGAGCATCCACTTCTGGTTGATTCGGAGCAGTTGATTCCTCAATCACTTTGTGCCGATCCTGAATTTCACTAATGGAACAGTTCTATTTATATCGGTTCTCCAAAGTAAGTCTTTACAACATACTCTCGATCGGCTCCGGCCGCGATGTCGTTTGCCGGTCTGCCGGATAGAGATTTCGGTGTGTAATGAGCCAACGCAACTCTTCTAGTAAGATACACTAACTGAAGACCGCCAATTGCCAAACCAAAGGGCCATAAAGAAATGGACAGGCTGCTCGCTGGAACGCCGGATCGAAATTCTACTTAGCCATCACGTTGCGGCATTTGACTATGCGCTTGCATTCCGGCAATCGGATGGGATATCTGCCTGTTCGCCGAATGTTGAGTCGTACTCTGGATCCAGCTCCGAATCTAATTTTGGCACGCGATGTCACGATGCAGTTTCCCGTGCCCAAACGTTATCGCGAACTGTTACTGCACCCGTTTCGGCATCGCCGCTTCGTTACGGCTCTCAGGTCGGTAAGCCTTGAAGTAGAAAAAGGCGAACGGATTGCCTTATTGGGACCGAATGGTGCAGGCAAGACTACGCTGCTTAAGCTAATTGGGGGCCTGTTGCTCCCAACTCAGGGAGAAATCGTAGTGAACGGATACGATACTTTCCGCCACAATATCGCGGCGCGGAAATCGGTGGGATTCGTAATGAATGAAGAGCGGAGTTTTTTTTGGCGCTTGAATGCGACGCAAAATCTGGAATTCTTTGCGGCACTCGATAATTTGAGCGGAAAGGCCATGCGAGAACGGATCCGGGAGCTGATTCATCTCGTCGGACTTGAGTTGCATGTCGATAAAAGCGTATCCACGTATTCGTCCGGGATGAAACAACGTCTTGCGCTCGCGCGGGGCCTTATTGCCGAACCGGAAGTGTTAATACTCGACGAACCAACCCGAGCGCTCGATCCCCTTGCTTGCGAAGACCTTAATGATCTGCTCATCGAGCGGCTCCATAAAGGATCACGAAAAACGCTTTTAATCGCAACACATCGACTTGAGGAGGCGATGAGACTTTGCGAAAAAGTGCTCATTATTAACCAAGGACAAATGATGGCCTTCGACCGTATATCGGATCTGACCGCGCGTGGAACTACTCTCTCCGACTATTACCGGCAAAAAGTAACACCGAAAGAATCATGACCCTCTTGCTCCGCAAGGCCATGGCCTTCATCCGCCGGGACTACCAGATCGAGTCGAGCTACAAAATGAACTTTGTCATGAACGTCGTTGACTCGATGTTGATCCTGATCTTTTTCTTTTTCCTCAATGAACTCGTTGCCCAAGGAGAATCGCGTTATTTAGGCCGGTACGGCGGCAATTTTCTCTCTTTCGCCGTTGTTGGCCTGGCCTTCGCCCGTTATTTTCAGCTGACGCTTCGGATGTTCTCAGAATCTATCCGTGCGGCTCAGCTAAGCGGTTGCCTGGAAGCCATGCTTAGCAGTCAAACGGACGCTTTGACCATTGTTTTGTTGTCATCTCTCTACGGGTTGTTGTCTGGAGCGGCCCAGCCTCTGCTGATTCTAGCTGCCGGGGCCCTGATCATGGGCGTGGATCTCAGTCATATGAACATTCCGGCGACGATGCTTGTTTTAGTATTCTCAATCCTGACGTTTGTGGCATTCGGAGTGTTATCGGCGGCCACAATCCTGTGGCTCAAAAAGGGTGATCCGCTGGCCTGGATTCTTGGCGGAATGGGCACCATGCTTGGTGGCGCCTATTTTCCTGTTGAAGTGCTGCCACATTGGTTGCAAAGGGTTTCTTTCCTAATTCCCATCACCTATTCTCTCGACGCACTGAGATTAACAATGTTGAAGGGGTAGCTCATTGGAAATGATCGCCCACCCACTTCTGATTTTAGCATTGATGGCCGCAATCCTGTTACCTGTCAGTCTTGCAATTTTTGCTGCCATGGTGCGAAAGGGTCGTATTGAGGGAACATTGATGGAGTACTAATTGACTACAAAGAGGATGTAATAGCAGAGACGATCATTGCCGCGTGCAGCAGGGCATCAGCCTTCTTTATGCCGGTGCCATGATCAAGAGAAGACTCCGTTGGGGCGTGTGCTGCCTGTGCGCGTTCAAGGCATCCAAGAAGTCGTTTTGCGAGCTCTTTGCTGTGAAGCTCATACCGGGTCGAGTGATCGCCGGGAGTTCGGTGGATTTCCAAGCCGCCCACCGCAACACCGTTCCAGCCCATGCTTTTGTTGGAGTCGTAAAGTTCCTCGCTTACTATTAGGGCAATTCGACCTGGATATTTCTTCACGCGGTAGCGGTAGATGGTCCGTATATAGTCGATACTCATGCGGTAGATGCGTTCAGCCGCCGACTCATCTGCGACGGTCTTCGGCCGCATCGATCTGAGTTTACGGTGACCCAGATCCCGCAAGAGCTGGATACTTGAACGGGGGCTCCCGCGTATGATCTGTCCGATAACATTCGCAATATGTTTACATCGTTGCTTGGCAAGATTTAGGTTTAGATTTAAGATCAGTAAAGGCGGTTGGCCGTGCGGTATCGAACAAGACCAAGCAGCCGGACCTCTTCACCTAGCCGCAGAAGTTCTTGAGCCATGGCGAGCGCTACGACGCCACCGGTACAGTCACCCCCAATCAGATAGGGACCCTTGCGGTTGAAAAGCGCGCAGCTCCGCCAGAAACTCAGCCGCCGCTTCCTCGGTAGACGAGTACCTCTCTGAATGGCCGTCGAACCAGCGAGGCTGAAAGCCAAAGACCGGCTGATCGAGGCCGAGGTGAGGAATCAGGTTGGAGAGGATGCGTAAGATATCATCGGCATCCAGGAATCCAGCGACCAGGAAGAACGGAATTCGCGAGCCCAATGGTTGCGCCGGCACTAATCGATTCCAGCGGCGGATCTGGCTTATATATTGGTACCGCTTGGTAATCTCGTCATAGAAGATATGTCTGGACATACCCGCTATGGTTGGCTCGATGAAAATGGTCCTCAGAGGAAGGTCAATTTGGAATTTGGATTGGATGCGCTTGATCAACTGCGTGGCCGAAAGTGAGTGGCCGCCCAGCTCAAAGAAATGATCCAAAACCCCTACTTGTTTAACACCTAACACCTCGCTCCATATCTCGGCTAGAGCACGCTCGACTTGATTGCGAGGCGGCACGTGATCAACGTTTGATCTTCGCAAGTCGACTTCAGCGGATTGGTAATGCATCGCGGTCCACCTTGCCATTTGGCGTAAGTGGAACCGCATCGATATAGACGAAAGCCGAAGGAATCATGTAATCGGGCAGGATCGCTTGAAGGTAGGTACGCAGGTCTTCGACTGCCGGGCGGTGAGCGCCGCTAGGGACCACGTAAGCAACGAGCGCGCATTCACGCCTGTGTTTTCTTTACGGGCCACTGCGACACAATCCCGAATGCTTGCATGCGAAGACAGAGCGGCCTCGATCTCCCGCAACTCGATCCGATAACCCCTGAATCTTTACTTGGCTATCTATCCGACCTAGACACTCGAGCCGTTATCTGAATAGACGCCGCGCAAGATCTCCCGTCCGATACATCCGCTCCCCCTCATGGAACGGATCGGCGACGAAACGTTGTCCGGTCAAATCCGCCGGTTCAGATATCCACGGGCCACGCCCTCTCCGCCAATCCACAACTCGCCCGCCACGCCACGCGGCACCGGCTCCCGCATGCCCATCCAGAACATACATTCGCGTGTTGGCAATCGGCCGCCCAACGGTCACCTCCTCCGACTCGATTCGCGCCACCGACGACCAGATCGTCGTCTCCGTGGGGCCGTACATGTTCCAGACCTGGCCACATGTGGAAACCAGCCGTGCCGCCAAATCCCGCTCCATCGCTTCTCCGCCGCAGAGCACCTTCAGACGACCATCTCCCTGTCCAGCCCCACTCAAATAACATCCGCCACGTGGCCGGCGTCGCCTGCATTACCGTCGCGCCCGAGGTTGAGATGGTGCGAACTAAAGCCACGCCATCCTAGCGGTCTCCCGGCTCGCCAACTCAATCTCGCGCTCCGGTAATCAGCGGCAAGAACAATTCCAAACCCGCGATGTCAAACGATAGAGTCGTCACCGCCAATAGCACATCGGTTTCATTGAGCCCCGGCTCCTGCGCCATCGACCACAAAAAGTTCGTCAATGCCCGATGTTCTATCTCTACGCCCTTGGGGCGACCCGTCGAACCGGAAGTGTAAATCACGTACGCCCGGTTCGACGGCTTGGCCACGGGCGTTAACGGTTCACTGCTCTGCTGGTCGATCTGATCTTTGTCCTCGTCCAGACACACCCGCACCAGATTGAGTCCCGAAAACAATGCCTCGGACAACGCTCTCTGTGTCACCAGCACTTTTGCCCCCGAGTCCTCCACCATGTAACGCAAGCGTTCGACTGGAAAGGCGGGGTCCAACGGCACGTACGCGCCTCCGGCCTTAAGCACTGCCAATACCCCCACCACCATCTCAAGTCCCCGCTCCAAATACACACACACCAGCGATTCCGGTCCCACCCCGAGCGCTTGAAGATATCGCGCCAGCCGCGTGGATTGGATGTCCAATTCCCGATACGTCAACCAGGCGCCTTCAAAGCTCACAGCTTTCGCATTTGGTCGCCTCGCCACTTGGTCGCCGATCAGATCCACCACAGTCCGATCGCTGGGATATGGCCTCGTCGGTTACATTCAAACCTACCGTCAACTCCTCACGTTCCAGTGGCGAGAGCAGCGCCAGTCGAGACACAGCTCGTCTCAGGCGAGGCCACTATCGCACTCATCAGCGCTACGTAATGATCTGCAAAGCCGACGGATGGTGGCTAAATCAAAGAGACCAAAATCATATTTGATGATTCCGCTGGAAGACTCCGTCCTTTTCAGCCAACTCGAGCGATATCTCGAATTGCCCTTCCTGTTGCGGGATCGGGAACGGCTCTAGCACAAGCTCGCCAAACTTCGCGCGCACATCGACCTTCCGCTTAAGTAAAAAAACCCTCGAGACCGGCAATCTGCTTGAACTTCTGCAGAATGAACACCGTTTGGAAAACAGGCGTACAGGGAAGAATCCCGGTCCGGCTGCAATTTCTTAACCAACAGCGGAAACGGGTAATCCTGATGCTGAATACCTTCAACTACGGTCTTGCGCATGCGCGAGAGAAGTTGCTCGAACGGCGGGTCATCATGAAACGTGGCCTTCAACGGGATCATGTTGATAAAATCGCCCACCACATCAGCGAATTCCGGCACGGTCGCGTCCGTAGGTGGGCGATCCGACAATCACCTCCTGCTGTCCGGTATAACGGTGCAAAAGAGTTTGGTAGGCCGTGAGCAACACCACAAACGGAGTGGCGCCCTCTCTCGCCGCCAGCGTGCGCACCGCGTTGCTCAATTCGGCTCCCAGATCGATCGGGAGCGACGCGCCCCGGTCCGACAAAGAGATTGGCCGCGGGCGATCGGTCGGTATACTAAGCGGAGTAAGAATGCCCGCCAGCTTGCTCAACCAGTAAGCCTCGTGCTCCTGACCTTCGGGACCGGCCAGCATCGCCTCCTGCCATCGCGAATGTTCGAGAATGTCGCACACCGGACGCGGCGGGGGTGGCGCGCCGCCCTCCCGCTCCGCCGGATAAATTTGCCGCAAATCGTCCAGCAGCAGGAAGAGTGACCAACCATCCGCCGCGATATGGTGGACGGTCAAAAGAAGGATATGATCGTCCGCCGCCCGCGTGAAAAGATCGACTCGCATCAGCGGGCCGTTTCGCAGGTCGAACGGAGTCTGGGAGTCTTCCTGAACTTGTTTTCGGAGCGATCGGCAAATCGATGCCGGTCCGATCGTGAACGGTGAAACAGACCGGCATATAGCCATGCACCTGTTGGACGAGACAATCCGACTCCTCGCAAAAGGTAGTGCGCAGCGACGGATGTCGGTCCACCAAAGCCTGAAAAGAACGACGCAACGCCGGCAAATCAATCGCCGAACGAACGCGGGCTGAAAACACCACGTTATATGCGGCGCTCCCGGGATTTGACTGATGAAGGAACCAAAGTGCCCGCTGGCCGTGCGCAGCCGGATGCGAGACGACGCTCTGGCCGGCACGCTCACGCCAGGCGGCTAGCACCGAATCTTTGTGCGACGTCAATTGCGATCGCATCGCTTCGGTAAGAGTCCCTTTCGAAGCGCGAAAACGAAGTCGGCTTCCTTCTCCCCAAAGGACCACGCCCTGTTTGGCGAGGGAGTCCAGCAATTCCGTTGCCTCGCTCACAATACTCCCTCCTCAAATTCGTTGACCGATGAACCAACGGCGGAAGTCGCGTCGGCAGGTTGCGCTACCGCGAGCAGCTGCATCACCCAATCCGTAAGTTCGAAGAGCGTGGGGCCCTGGATGAGCCGAGCCATCGCGACGCTCACCCCCAGATCGACCTCGATCTGGTTTTTAATTCAATCGACATTAGCGAGTCGAAATCCCATGTTCAATATTGGCGTTATCGCGATTCGACCGAAGCCAAAGGCACCTTGAGAATGCGGGCCATTTGCTTCGCCAGATAACTACCCACCATCTCCGCCCGGGTCTCCGGTTGAGCGGCCAGAATGCGCTCGCGGCTGCTCTCCGTCGGCGGTCTTGTCTGGCGTTCCAAAATCGCTTCCGGAAACCAGCAGCGAAAGGTAGGGAGGCAACGGCGAGGCTGCCGTAGGACCACCGCTGCCATGCCGCCCAATCGATCGGCATGACACCAGCCTGCACAGCACCGTCTTCCAGCAATCGCTCCAAGGCTTCCAATGCGCGTTGCGTAGATAAGACGCCTACGCCATTGGTGGCTCCCGTCCGTCCGATGGCGTTTGGACTCTTCGCTGGCTAGAAATCGAGCGGCCATGCCGGCCTCGGCCCATGGCCCCAGTTAACACTAAGCGCCACTTTCCCTATCGCCCGGCGATGATGGGCGAGGGCATCAAGGAACACGTTGGCGGCCGAGTAACTTCCCAACATCGGCGAACTTAAGAGCGATGAAAACGAGGAGAAAAGCACGAACAGATCCAAAGGAACATCCGCCAACAACCGATGCAGGAGCCATCCCCCAACCATTTTCGCGGCAAGAATGTCTCGCATCTGCTCCGGACTCTGGATTGCCCAGCAATTCGTTCTGCATCACGCCGGCGGCGTGAAAAACGCCGCGAAGCGGCGGTTGATCCGCGCGTAAGACATTGGCTGATCGAGCTCGTGTACCGATGTCTCGTTACCCATGTCCACAGCGACCGTTTGGACGTTCGCGCCAAGGCTCTCCAGGCTCGCGAATTGCGGTGATGCGGGCGCCGTCGATGGTTCCGCTCGCGACTCCGTCCCATTGTTCGCGAGCCGGGAGCGAGCTGCGCCCAGCCAAAATCAGTTGGCGGGCGCCGCGTGCGACCAACCATCGGGCAATGATCAGCCCGATTCCGCCCAAACCGCCCGTGATCAGATACGTTGCGTCCGGCCGAATGCGAACTTGTTCAGGCTTTGACATCATTTTCGTCCGCCGAGCCAACCGCAGGCACGTACCGGCGGCCATCGCGAAATGCCGTTTGATCCTCACCCTTACGCTCGCACAATTGACGAAGCAGCAGCACGGCTGCAGCTGCCGGGGTATCAGCCGGATCCAGGTCCACCTGACCGCCCCAGAAGTCTCCGCTCTCCATGGCGATGGTACGGCCCAAACCCCAAAGCGGAGATTGAAGCACTGAAAGGGGCACGGCCTTTTCACCTACCGGCTGCGCACCCCGGCTGATCAACCACAACTTGGGAGGCGCTGGTTGCTGCGCGCGATCGAGCGCTTGAACCATATGCAGGACGCTGACCGGGCCGAGCGTCTGGGCTTCCTGCACGGCTTTCAGATCCGCCTTTTCGGGATCTGCGGCGTCAAGACTCCAAAGATGCACGATCCCCTCCACGACAGAACCCTGTCGAGCCGCGGCACGCAGCAGCCCATCATAATCGTCTGCGTTGTCGGGCCTGATCGTCATCAACGCAGTCGTTCGATTGCGAACGTTGCTCACCGTGATCCACGCAGAGGCATGTCGCCCCGCGCTCCGTAGTTGCGCGCAGACGGCATCGCCGATCCCTTGTTGATCCCGGAAGATAATCCAGGTTCCCGTCATTGAGGCTTCAGGGCTCATTTCGTCGGCTTGTATCCTTGATCATCCATTGAGGCTCGTACAACCAGTCTTCCACCGATTCGAGCACATCGAGTTTTTGCGCTGAGTCCAAGTACCATAGACGCGCCCCGATGGTCTCGGTAATGAGGTTCCCGGAGAAGTCGAACACCTTGACGTCACCGACCAAGGTATTTTCGGGAGCGGCTTCATTGCTGCGCAATTGTGCGTATGCGTAGAAATGTCTGCCCTCCGGCCGCCGATACACACGAAGTTCCTCGATCCCGGCGCCTACAAAGGCGCCGCCCAGACTGCCATCGGATTTTTCCAGTGGAATCGTCGCTGTCAGGACGTGCCCTAAACTATCGGAAAATGCAGGATGAAAGACATAACGAGAAAGCTCGCCCTGGATGCCAAGCCGGAACCGTCACCTCGCTCAATGCCTCTCCCCGGCCCTGCCAGACACGGCTGACACCTTGAAAGCAGGGTCCCCATTCGTTTCCGCGCTTCTTGTGGAGTCGGTAGAACTCCGAACCATCGAGACAACGCGTGAAGCGCTTTTCGAACGCATCTCGTTGGGAAGCGTCAAACGTTCTCCACCGGCATCGCGATTCCACCCGCCCGAAGTGCGCCGCTGGCATGTAGCGTCCAATCCCCTTTTGTGTCCTTCCTTCGGCTGTGGACCTGGAATACCATGATACCCGCATCCTGCTGTTCGAGCCGCGTTTGGATTTCAAACTCGATTGCCGGCTGGAGCATCAGCACTTTCTCGATCTCGATCCGCGTGAGAACCATCGGTAGCTCTGAAACCGCTTCGACGGCGGCGGCGATGGCCATCTCGACGTAAGCTGTGGCCGGCATCACCGCCACCCCTTGTACGCGGTGGTCGTCAATCCAGGGACATCGTTCCAGGCTGATCTCTCCAGACCAAACATGCTCACCGGGACGGCCGGCCAATGGTACATGCATGCCCAGCAGCGGATGACCGGCCGCCTGAGTCCGTTTGCGGGCGGAATCGGCAGAGGCAACCGGAAGCCAGTGCCGTTGCCTTTGGAAAGGGTAAGTCGGCAGCGCGACACGACGTCGTCGATACGGTCGGTCGTACGCGCCCCAATCCGGTTTCGCGCCGAGCACGAAGAGCGCTCCCAGGCTCGAGAGCATTTGGGGCCAGGTCGTCTCAGATCCTTGCGCAGCGAGGCCAGCCAGGTCGTCTCTGAATCCTCCACACATTGCCGGCCCATGCCGATGAGCACCGGCGCAGGTCCGATCTCCAGAAAGGCCCGAATTCCGCGCGCATGAAGACTGCGGATCGATTCCGCGAACCTCACCGTTTCGCGGGCGTGCCTGCGCCAATAGCTGGCATCCAGCGGCAACGTTTCGCTCAATGGGCATCCCGTCACGTTCAATACCAGGTCCACGACCGGCACGCGGTGTTCTACGCTTCGTGCGCATTGTTCAAATTCGTCCAGAATCGGCTCGACCAGCGGCGAGTGGAATGCATGAGAGACCGTCAGCGGCTTTGCTTCCACACCTTCCTGTCGCAGTCGTTCCAACACTGCACGGACATCGTCCGCTTTTCCGGAGATCACCGTGTTCAACGGTGAATTGGTAGCAGCGATGGAAACGGAATCTGATATAAGGCGCGATCGCCGCGCGCACCCGGTCTTCGCCGGCAAACACCGCGGCCATCGCACCGTTTCGCGGCAGCGACTGCATAAGGCGCGATCTCATGGCTACCAAACGCAATGCGTCTTCCAGACTGAGTACGCCGGCAACACAAGCGCCAACATATTCGCCCAGACTGTGTCCCACGATTGCCGCGGGCTCGATACCCCACGAACGCCACAGCGACGCCAGCGCGTATTCGAAAGCGAAGAGTGCCGGCTGTGTGTATGCCGGTCTCGTCTAGAATACCCGCAGGCGCGGAATCGTTCGTGTCGTAACCGACGATTTCCTTCAACGGTCGATCCAGTTGTTCACCCAGCAAAAGCGCACACTTGATCGAAAGCATCGCGGAACACGGGCTCAGTTCGATACAGATCTCGTCCCATGCCCGTATGTTGCGCCCCTTGCCCGGTGAAGAGAAACGCGACTCTGGAATCGGAGCGAACGCGACCTGAGACGATCTCGGATTTTGACTTCCCCTGCGCGAAAGAGCCGAGTAGTTCCCTTGCCACGGCGATGTTCGGAGCAGGAAACGCCAGGCGGTGAGGAAGGGCTGAGCGTCCAATCGCCGCCGTGTGACAGATATCCGGCAGCGAGCGGTGCAGCGTTCTTTCGCAAGATGTTCGGCGTATGCTAGCGAGAGGTCCCGCAGCGCAGCCTCAGAGCTCGCGGACAGCACCATCAGGTGAGCCGAGCGGTCCGGCGAGCGGTGGGGCCGAGCCGATTCCTTCGCAGTCGGAGCCTCCTGCAAGATGACGTGTGCGTTAGTGCCGCTGAACCCGAAGGAACTCACCCCGGCTATGCGAGGACGCTCGGACCGCGGCCATGCAATCGCATTGACGGGAATTTCGATTGGCGCACTACCGAAGGAGATCCGCGGGTTGAGTTTACGGAAATGAAGCTGCCGCGGTATTTCTTCGTGTCCCATCGAGAGCACAACTTTGATGAGGCCGGCGATACCTGAAGCCGATTCCAAGTGGCCAAGGTTGGCTTTTGACCGAACCGACGCGCAGTGGTCGATCTGCGGGGCGATTCTTCCCGAGCACCGCCGCCAAGGCTTCGAGTTCGATCGGATCACCCAGGGTGGTGCCGGTGCCGTGAGCTTCGATGTAATCCACGATCATGAGGCTGCAAACGGGCAGCCTTCAGCGCGGCTCGAACCACCGCCTGTTGCGCAGGACCGTTGGGAACCGTCAAACCGCTACTGGCTCCATCCTGATTGACAGCCGTCCCGCGGATGAGGGCAAGAACGCGGTCGTCCGCCGTCAGCGCATCGCTGAGGCGTTTGAGAGCAATTACCCCGCATCCTTCGCCTCTTACGAAACCATCTGCCCGCTCATCGAAAGTCTTGCACCGGCCGTCCGGTGCCATCATGCCCCATTTCGCGAAACAGATGAAAGGTTCCGGTGTGAGGAGCACATTTACCCCGCCGGCCAGTGCCAAATCACATTCGCGTTCGCGCAGACTCTGGCAGGCCAAGTGAACGGCGACCAGCGAAGAGGAACATGCCGTATCTACCGCCATGGCCGGACCATTCAGACCGAACACATAAGAGAGGCGACCTGCAGCCACATTGAGCGCGCCGCCGGTCGCTGTGTAAACGTCCAGGTCGGTCGAATCGTCCGCGACTGCCAGACGAGCGTAATCAGAGGTCGTTATACCGACAAATACTCCTGTGGAGGAACCGCGTAATTGAGTCGCGGCAATCCCCGCGTTCTCCAATGCCTCCCAAGTGACCTCGAGCAGAAGTCGCTGCTGAGGATCCATGCTCTCAGCTTCCCGGCCTGAGATTCCAAAAAAGGCTGGGTCGAACAAATCGACTTGATCCAGGAAACCGCCATAAGTGGCGTGCATCTTGCCCGGCACCGATGGATCCGGGTCATAATATGCATCCTTGTCCCAGCGATCCTTCGGCACTTCCTTCACAGCATCTATACCCCCGCTCAAAAGACGCCAGAACGCATCCGGATCCTGCGAACCAGGGAAACGGCAAGAAAGACCGACGATAGCGATTGGCTCGCTGCGGTCGCGCTCAACCGCATCGAGCCTGGACTGGAGGGAGTCAATTGCCTGCAAGGCTTTCAGCAACACAGCCTTCCGCTCACCGTCTTGGCGAGCGTTATATTGGAATCAGCTATCCGCATCGTTTGTTGATTACTCGGCGCCCTCAGACACAGTAAAGCTACCGCCCTTGGAATCTCTCCGCAATGGCGTCTTCGTAGGTCCTCAGGTTTCGATAATTGCAATAATGTCCGGCGGACGATGCCAAACTCCGTAATAGCTGAGTATCGACCGCGATTGAGGCGGGTTAAGCGATATTGTCTTGCAAAATGCGAACCAGCCAGGTGGACTTATGGAAGTGTTTCAGCACAAGGATGCTAGCGTAGCATCGCGACCAGATCGATCACTGATTTAAATTCGACCAATACGACGGAGCATTTAGCATGGAATTTAGACAATTAGGCTGTTCGGGATTCAAGGTGGCTGCTCTCTGTCTCGGCAGGGAGCATTCGGTGAGCAAAAACGAGTTCTTCTACGCGGTGGTCTGATGTGCACCATCTCTTTTATTCCTAATTCACAAGGCTTTTATCTTGGCATGAACCGTGACGAGTCGCTGCGCCGATCCGTAGCTCTCCCGCCCGACTTGTATCGCGCCGGAAACCGGAGTTCGATCTATCCCAGAGAACCGAATGGCGGAACCTGGATCGGAGTGAATGATCTTGGCCTTTCACTGGCACTGATCAACTGGCACGCGGTTCCGACGCGGCAAGAGAACCGGGTTGTCAGCCGTGGCGTGGTGGTCAGAACATTATTGGCGGCTGACGACATCGGTGTGTCTTATTTGATGCTGGATGCGCTTCCCATTCGTCAAATGCCTCCGTTTCGAGTGATAGCGATCGCACTGCGCGACCATTCAGTTGCAGAGTTTCGTTGGAATCAGGACCAGCTCCTCACCATAAAGCATCATTGGACCGCACAGCATTGGTTTTCGTCCGGCTTTGATGAATCGATCGTGCATGCAACACGAGCGGAAATCTGCGAGAACGAATGGAAAAAAACTGATGCCGGAACGCTTCCATGGCTGCGCGCGCTTCACCAGTCGCATTTGCCGAAACCGAGCGCTTTGAGTATCTGCATGCATGGCGAGAACGCAGCGACAGTGAGCTACACAGAACTTGTCCTGCAGCCCGGTCGGGGGTTCATGCGATATCACCAGGGGCCATTATGCAACCACTCCCGCGAAATGATCGAACGAAGTCTTCTGCTCGGGTGAAATAGGGGATCTTCTGCTTCTCTGTTGACCTGCTGCGGGGAGTCCGTGATTGGTATACCCGCCAAGCGCTCACTGCGACGGATCAATCCCTAATCATGAATCATCGTGTCATCGGCACAACGTTACCGGTTCTCGAATTCCAACTTCAACCTGGCGAAAGTGTCCTGGCTGTTTCAGGAGAATTGTCCTGGATGAGCGGGTCGATCCAGCTTAAGACTGGGACTCAGCTTGGGGGCGGGGGATTGTTCGGAGTGTTTAAGCGGGTTGCGGGTGGTGGATCGCTTTTCATAACCGAATAGTTTGCTGGCTTTCGCCACCCGGGTGCCGGGTCATATTTTACCGGTCGACGTTCGGCCCGAACAGACTTACATGATTCATCGTCACGGGTTTTTGTGTTCGACTCCTGGAGTGGAACTGAGTGTCGGATTCCAACAATCGCTTGGGGCCGGAATATTCGGCGGCGACGGTTTTCTGCTGCAAAAGATGGCTGGGTCTTGCCTGGCGTGGATCGAACTGGACGGCGAGGTGGTGAGCTACGATCTCCGTCAGGGCGAGACGATGCGAGTCCATCCCGGACACGTCGGGATGTTCGAGGCAAGTGTGCAGTTTCAAATCACTCGGATTCCGGGTATTCGCAACATGCTGTTTGGCGGTGATGGGATTTTCCTTGCCGCGCTCACGGGACCAGGCCGCATCTGGCTTCAATCGCTGCCGCTGTCAAATTTAGCGCATGCGCTCAGGCCCTATCTTGGCAGCGTGAGTGAGAGCGCCCAGGAGATCGGCGCGGGGGCGATCATTGGTTCGGTCATCAGAAGTTTATCTCAGAAATAGGCGTTCAATCCAACGTTCCGCGTTCACGGTTCACCGTTCAACCGGCGTTGCTCCGGCCAGTCATTTTATAGGGAACACTCTTAGGAAAGAGTTCACACTTTGAAGACCGCGCCCTGCGCCCTGCGAACTTTGAACGCCAAAGGCCTCACACCTTAATGATTTGATGCTCGATCAACCAGGCCATCGACTCATGAACGGCTTCCAAGGAGCTGTATCTGGGCTGGTAATCCAGGAGCCGGCGAGCTTTCGCAATGCTACAGTTCGGGCAATGGGCGATGTGATCCCAGGTGGCGGCGGCATCTTCTTTTGAGGCGGTGCCCTTCCATTCATCCCATGACAAAAATCGCAGTCTGGCTTTCTCCCCAAACCAGGCAGAAACAGCTTCGGCATAGCCTCGGAGGGTCAACGCGGCCGGAGAGACCACGTGGAAGTTCTCTCCAACCGCAACGCTCCGGTGATTCATTGCCTGCGCGAACGCCTGCGCGACATCATCGGCATGGACATGGTGCACTGTCTCGAGCCCGAGGTTAGGCAGAGGCACTTCTTCACCGCGAGCGAGGCGCTCAAAAACCTGGGTATTAAAATGGCCGGCCGGATTCAACGGCGCCCATCCGGGTCCGACAATATGTCCCGGATGCAAGATCGTGGCGGGAAATCCCGACAGACGGGATTCCCTCAGCAGATACTCTTCGATGGCGGCTTTTTGCACGCCATAGTCGCCAAAGGGTTTGCGTGGCATTTCTTCCGTGGTAGGAACCTCGACACTAGGTCCGTGCACCCAGATTGTGCCACAATGAAGAAAATGTTGAATCTCGCCGCGAAGCGTTTCAACCAGATGGCGCGCGCTCTCGACACTAAAGCAGATCAAATCGATCACCACGTCCGGTCGCAAATCACGGATTTGTTTTCCGAATCTGCCCGAGGATTCTTCTGATGAACGGTCCAATTCAATGTTTGTTACCCGCTTCCATGCGCCATGATCACGATATGGCGCGCGTTTGCTTCGGCTGATATTGAAGACGTCGTGGCCTGAAGCAACCAATCGTGGGATGAGATAAGTCCCGATGTGCCCGGTTCCGCCGATGACAACTGCGCGCATGGTTTCCAAGTCTCCAATATCCCCAGAATCCGGTCAAGTCGCCTGAGCAGGCGAATCTCGTAGTGCCGGACAAGCGGCACCGGCCATTTCCGGCGCCGTCGAAGCCAATCCATGGTCTGGAGCGACGAGATCGAAGCGAGGCTGACTCGCCTCTGGCTTCGGCCCTTCTGCAAAACCCCGATTTTGCGGCCCGCAATGTGCTGAGGACACTGGCATGACGCTTCCCGCACAGGTTCGCGGCTTTTTGATCGACATCGACGGTACGGTGATGGAAGCGCAGAGTCTGGTTCCCGGTGTTCCGGAAGCATTAGCTTTGCTGCGTGTCAGGAATGTGCCTTTCCGGCTCGTCACCAACACGACCAGCAAGCCCCGCTCGGCCATTCTGACCCGAATGCAAGCCTTGGCTTGGACCTTCCGCCCCACGCTATCATCACGGCGCCGGTCATTGGCCGTGAATATCTCCTGCAGCGTGGCCTTACTCGTTGTTACCCTCTGTTGAAGCATTCACTGCGGGAGGATTTGCAGGGGATCGAGTTCGTCGAACGCGCGCCGCAAGTGGTGCTCGTCGGCGATCTCGGGGAGGAGCTTAGCTATGACGCGCTCAACCGCGGCTTTCGCTTCCTCCTCGATGAGAAAGTCGCTTTTATAACGTTAGCCCGAAATCGATATTTTCGCGGCAGAGATGGGCTCTGCCTGGATGTCGGCGCTACAGTAGCGGCTTTGGAGTATGCGTCACAAAGGACGGCCGTCCTGATTGGAAAACCTGCGCGCGAATTCTTTGGTGTTGCTTGTCAAAGCATGGGCGTAGCTCCCGAAGATACGATCGTTATCGGGGACGATTTGGAGGCCGACATAGGGGGAGCATTGGCTGCGGGTTGTTCCGGCGTCCTGGTTCGCACCGGAAAGTTCCGGCCTGAACAGCTTGAAACCGATCCGTCTGTCCCGACAGAATCCTCGATTCTCTGGCCGACCTCCCCGATCTGCTGGACTCCTGATCGGCCTGTCCATTCCACCCAAACAACACAAACAGCGTGCACTACTGCACCAGTCACTGACCTGGTGCACTAGCCACGCCAAGCATCATCGGCGAGCTTGCGGGATGAACTGGATGGAGGCTGTCGAATTTTCGTTCTACTTAGTAGAAACGTTCGCGTTGCCCTTCGCCATCTTGGTGTTTGTTATCGAGCGCCGGAAAGAGCGATTTGTCGACGAAGAAGAGATCTATCAGCGTCTGTCTGACGAGTACACAAGCTTCCTCAAGCTGGTTCTGGACAACTCAGACCTTCAACTTCTCCGCAAAAGCGCGCCTCTCGCCCAATTGAGCGAAGAACAAATGGAGCGGAAGTTGGCGTTATTCGGGATTCTGGTCTCGATTTTTGAACGCGCCTATATCCTCGTGTACGAAGAGCGCATGAACAAACAGACTCGCCGTCTATGGTCGTCCTGGGAAGATTACATGCGCGAATGGTGTCGGCGGGCCGATTTTCGGCACGCACTCCTGGAGTTATTGGAGGGCGAAGATCCCGATTTCAGAGCACATATTGAGCGCATAGCTGAGGCTGCGGCGAGAGGTTTACGCGATTGAAATTTGCGGGACAACTGGAAACAGGGATCTAAAATAGATCTTTCATCCATGCTACATCTTCTCAATCATCCGCTCGGAACTCACGTGGTAACGCATCTTCGGGATCGGACTACGAGACCGGCAACATTTCGCACACTGGCGTACCAGATCAGCTTGTTACTTGCCTTTGAAGCAACGCGTGATCTTGCGACACGAGAAACAGTCGTGGAAACTCCACTCGAACCGCACGCAGGCCGCGTCCTATCTCAACCGATCGTCGTCGTGCCAATTTTTCGAGCCGGGATTTCCATGGTGCAACCGTTCACCGATTTGCTGCCGGACGTGAGTGTCGGTTATATCGGTCTCGAACGTAACGAGGAAACGGCTATCGCACGAAGCTATTATTGCAAGCTGCCTCCGCTAGGTACTAAAAGGGTGATGATTCTTGACCCGATGCTTGCGACTGGCGGTTCATCTGTCAAGGCGATCGAGGCTGTTAGCACCCACGGTGCCGCCCTGAAAGACTTGAGTCTTGTCTGTATTGTTTGTGCTCCGGAGGGTGTGCGCGCGGTTGAAGCGATCGAACCCAGCATCAAAATTTACACGGCTGCGCTGGACCGCGAATTGAATAACCAAAAGTACATATTGCCCGGACTCGGAGACTTTGGAGACCGGCTTTATGGAACGTAGGAGGAACGGGTCGGCGTAAGCAAAGCGTCCCGCTTTGCTTCCCAATAGCCGCGCGCTGCCGGATGCTTCGCTGACGCCGACCCCCCGACCCCCCGACCCCCGACCCGCCGACCCGTTCCGCCGAGCCCGTTCCGCCAGTCTGCCGACCTGACGGATTTGTAATGTCGGGGCAATGTCCTGGTCAGGCGAACGGGGTTAGCTATCCGTTC
Organism: uncultured Verrucomicrobiae bacterium; assembly: GCA_963736745.1. Lineage (GTDB taxonomy): Bacteria > Verrucomicrobiota > Verrucomicrobiia > Chthoniobacterales > JAFAMB01 > JAFAMB01. The sequence goes on from CAVTQD010000029.1 coordinate 229,871, forward strand.
GATAACCAGGAGCGGAGCGATGCTTATAAAATCAGCCAGAACGACCATTGTCTCTCCCGAGGCACCGGAATTAGGATGATGGAAAGGTCAAAGCGGAATGCGTTGCGTGAAGCGTGGCGACTTGCCAAACCCTATTGGGTATCAGAGGAAAAGTGGTCCGCCTGGGGACTTCTCCTCGCTGTAATTGTGCTCAACCTAGGCAACGTCTACATCAGCGTGCGCATTAATGAATGGAACAATGCGTTTTACAACGCGCTCCAGAAATTGGACGGCGGCGAGTTCTTTCACCAATTGGGCGTCTTCTGCGTCCTGGCTGCGCTCTTCATCGTGATGGCGGTCTATGCGCTCTATCTCAACCAGATGCTGCAGATACGTTGGCGTCGCTGGCTGACTCGGAGATATCTTGGTGCCTGGCTTACCGATCGTGCTTACTACCAGTTGGAGTTCAAGAGCGCGACGGATAACCCGGACCAGCGTATCTCCGAGGATCTCAATCAATTCACCTCGTACGTATTGACTCTATCGCTTGGCCTTCTCACATCCGTCGTCTCTCTGGCTTCATTTCTAGTCATCCTATGGGGACTCTCAGGACCGGTCGATCTCCCGCTTGGCACATTGGGAACGCTTCATATCCCTGCCTATCTTGTCTGGGCAGCGTTGCTCTACGCGGGCGCAGGTACCTGGCTGACGATAAAAATCGGGCAGCCGCTGGTGCCCGTTGAACTTCGACCAGCAACGTTTCGAAGCAGACTTCCGGTTCAGCCTGGTGCGCTTGCGGGAGAACGCGGAGGGTATCGCTCTCTATCGCGGTGAGGCGATGGAACTCGGCGTCTTCCAGGAACGGTTCCGCAGCGTGTTCGAGAATTTTTGGCAGATTATGAAGCGGCAGAAGCGTCTGGCTTGGTTTACATCGGGGTACGCCCAGGTTGCGCTCATTTTTCCTATAGTCGTTGTCGCGCCGCGCTACTTCGCAAAGCAGATCGGGTTGGGCGGCCTGATGCAGGTTGTCGGCGCTTTCGCGTCGGTTCAGAGTTCACTTTCTTTCATCATTACTTCGTACACCAACATTGCTGCCTGGCAGGCTGTAACAGAGCGATTGAGCGGATTCGAGGAACGGCTCTCTGCGATCCATCAAGCGACGCGTGAACCGCACAAAATCGTCGTTCGCCGGGGAGAAGCTGGGGTTGTTGTGGAAGGAGTCGATTTGAATCTCCCCGACGGCACCCCGCTTTTGCGTGGGGTTGCGTTTGCCGCCGGCCGGGGCGAAGCCGTCCTTATTACCGGGCCCACCGGCGCCGGAAAGAGTACATTGCTGCGAGCCATCGCCGGGATCTGGCCATATGGTCGAGGCGAAATCAGGCTGCCGAAAGGACGGGTTCTTTTTGTGCCGCAACGACCGTATCTGCCGCTGGGAACGCTCACCGCCGCGTTGCTGTACCCAGGCGGGGACAACAACAGCATTTCGACGACGAGTCTTGCCAGTGCGTTGACACAGGCAGGCCTCGGAGCGCTCGTTGGTGAACTGGGTGCAGTCCGGGATTGGTCTCAGCGCTTGTCGCCGGGGGAACAGCAGCGATTTGCTTTTGCTCGGATCTTTTTGATCCAGCCGGCGCTTCTGTTTCTGGATGAGGCGACCTCGGCGCTGGATGAACGCTCCGAGGCGCAGCTTTACGGACTTTTGCGCGCTGCCTCCTGGCGTCCAACGATAGTGAGCATTGGCCACAGAAGCACGCTCCGCGGTTTCCATGACCAGGTCTTGGGAATAGCTACTGCCACGGAGACGTCCGACAGCGCCAGATCATATTCCATGGTTTAAAAAGTAAGCCCTGTTAGGAGTATTGGCGTGCGGCATATCGGATAATTTATCGCTCGGACGGGCCGCTCACGGGGACGTGTCGGCGTATCGGCGTAAATAGTCAGATGTTAAGCGCGCGGAGACAGGGTCATAGCCCTGTCTCCGCGAGGAATCATCGAGCACTCTCGAATCGTTCTCCTTCTCGTCGCCGTTCTCGGGTCTTTGAAAGTTGCCGGTTTACGTGGGTTCGATCGGAGAAGACCCGCGAACGGAGGAATCGACCGGCGCGACTCGCAATGGCATCGAGAAGGACGAAGGAGAACAATTTCAAGATGTCGACCCGATACCTCGTTGTTTCGCCCAGCGGTTTGCGAGGATACCGTTCGTGAAGAGCTGGAAGGGATGATAGAACATGATTGGAAGGAGGATCAGACTCAGGTCGCTTCGTGAGCCGAAGATGAGCATCGCAAGTGGAACGCCCATCGCGAGCGTCTTTTTCACGGAGCAGAAGTAGCAGGCAATCGCATCTTCACGATTCAGCCGCGCCAGGCGCGTGGCGAAATAGATCAGGATTGAAACAGCCCCAAAGAGCGAGGCGACGCAGAGGAGGATCTGGACTGTCAGAAGGAGTCCATATTGATGCCAGATTTTTTCTTTTACGGACTCGCAGAAGGCGCTGTAGACGAAGAATAGGATGACAGTGTTGCTGATTCTGTTCACCCATTTGTTGTTGGCATCGACCCAGTCACGAACGAATCGGCGAAGTCCAACTCCCGCCGCGAACGGCAAGAGGGTCAGCATTGTAATATTCAGCAAAAGCGGTCCAAGCGAGCCGGACGCGGTTTTGCCGGCTGCATGCATAAGCAGATTGACCAGGAGTGGCGTTAGAATAACGCCCGCAATATTGGAGAAAGCCGCGCTGAGTATTGCCGCAGCGGTGTTCCCACCCGCCACCGAGGTCAGCACTACCGATGTGGAGACTGTTGAAGGTAAGACACACAAATAGAGAAAACCGTCTCGGACCGCCGCCGGCTCGTCCGGCCAGATCCATTGGAGAACAAAGTTAGATCCCAACCCGACTAGCGGAAAGACCAGGAAAGTGAAACTCTGGATAATCACGTGCAGTTTCCAATTCCCGGCCCCTTTTTTCACCTTTTCCAATGGCATGGATAGGCCCTGTAGAAACAGAATCAGAGCGATGCCGATGTTTTGGACCAGATCCGGATGTAACCATCCGTTGCGCGCTGCAGGTTCCGGAAAAATAAACGCCAACAGAACAACTGCGAGCAATCCAACAATAAACCCGTTGGTTTTGATCCAGGGCTTCATGAGGAAGTCCGCTCCACTCGCTTTCGCTCGAGATCCTGACCGGTCCGCGAGCGGGTGGTCTTCCGACGTTTTCATTGAGAGAAAACGCCATATTAGAAGCCGGAATTGGAAGTTTCAAGAACGGGTCAAAAGTGAAAATCACCGAATTCTGGTCCGCAGATTTTCTGTTTGCTGGCCAGCGCGACGTTCCCTCGGCGCAGGCGAAAAAAACGATGCAGCGCTTCACGGGATTTCCGTTAGATTTAGTACGGATTTCCGCCCATTGATTGCTCCCATGCGCGCGATGATTCTTGAAAGACCCGGGACTGCTCTCCGCGAAAGCGAGGTCGTCACACCTTCCCCGAGCGCCCGACAGGTTTTGGTGCGGGTGCTAGCCTGCGCTGTCTGTCGGACCGACCTCCATGTCGTGGACGGTGAATTGCCGAACCCAAAACTTCCTCTCATTCCGGGCCACGAAATTGTCGGGGAAATTGTGGAATGCGGTTCCGAGGTCGAGCAATTTCGGGTGGGGACACGCGTTGGGATTCCTTGGCTTGGGTGGACCTGCGGTCATTGTGAGTATTGCAAGACAAACCGGGAAAACCTCTGCGACAACGCCCGATTCACCGGTTACACGATTGATGGCGGGTACGCTGAATTCACGGTGGCCGAAGCGACATTTTGTTTTCCGCTGCACGAGTCTTACGGCGACGTGGAGGCGGCTCCTCTTCTGTGCGCGGGCCTGATTGGTTATCGTTCTTTGGTGATGGCAGGTTCCGTCCAAGAGGCCGTTCACCTTGGAATATACGGCTTCGGAGGCGCCGCACACATTATAGTCCAAGTCGCTCTCCACCAGGGACGCAAAGTCTATGCGTTCACAAGGCCTGGCAAGAGAACCGATCAGGAGTTCGCCCTTTCGCTGGGCGCAACATGGGCGGGCGGATCTGATGAGCTTCCGCCTCATGCGCTGGATGCGGCGATCATCTTTGCTCCTGTCGGACCATTGGTTATCGCAGCGCTGCGCGCCGTGCGAAAAGGATGCCGGGTAATATGTGGCGGAATCCACATGAGTGATATTCCGTCGTTTCCGTATTCATTGCTTTGGGGAGAACGAAGCATCCTTTCCGTTGCGAACCTGACCCGATCCGATGCCCGATCCTTCTTGAGCCTTGCTCCGACGGTCCCCGTCCGAACCGAAACGGAATCATTCTGGATGTCGAACGCAAACGAAGCCTTGACGCGTTTGCGGTCAGGTCGAATTCGCGGAGCGGCAGTACTCGTTCCAAATTGGTGAGGCAAGTAGTCCAGTTGTCAGCGGGGTCAGGGCGTAGTCAACACTTCGGTGACACTCGGCGCTCGCACCCTCTTTGTCGACAATTCGTGGCTATCCGCCATATTCGACACGTCCGGACTTGGCCTCGCAATTTTCTGTACTGACAACTGACAACTGACACTGACAACTTCCTTAATGGACTTGATTTTTCGACGCGCTAATCTGCCGGACGGCCGCACCGGCATCGATATCGGGATAGAAGGGGATCGCATTGTGGCTGTCGAACCGCAGCTGCAGGCGACGGCTGCCGAAGAAATCGATGCGGGGAGCCGGTTGTTGTCACCCCCCTTTGTCGATGCGCATTTTCACATGGATGCGACACTTTCCCTCGGCCTGCCGCGTATGAATCGGTCAGGGACGTTGTTGGAAGGTATCGCGCTTTGGGGGGAGCTGAAACCGCGGTTGACCCATGACGCGGTCATTGCCCGGGCATTGGCTTACTGCGATATGGCCGTTGCACAAGGCCTATTGGCAATTCGCAGCCACGTCGATGTTTGTGACGACCGTCTGATCGCCGTCGAATCATTGCTGGAGGTAAAGAGACGTGTCGCATCCTATTTAGACCTTCAGCTGGTCGCCTTTCCGCAGGACGGGATTTATCGATCGGCGACCGCCGAAAGTAATTTGTTGCGCGCTCTCGATATGGGGGTTGAAGTCGTGGGTGGGATTCCCCACTTTGAGCGCACAATGGCGGATGGTGCCGCCTCGGTTCGACGCCTGTGCGAGATCGCTGCCGAACGCGGTCTCCTGGTGGATATGCACTGCGATGAATCTGACGATCCTCTTTCACGCCATATCGAGACGCTTGCGGCAGAAACGAAGAGGCTCGGCCTGAGCGGTCGTGTGGCAGGTTCGCATCTCACCTCGATGCACTCGATGGATAACTATTATGTTTCCAAACTCTTGCCCCTGATTGCGGAAGCGGATGTGGCAGCGATCGCCAATCCGCTGATCAACATCACACTTCAAGGGCGTCATGACACCTATCCCAAGCGTCGTGGATTAACCCGTGTGCCTGAATTGATGGCTTGTGGTGTAACGGTTGCCTTCGGGCATGATTGCGTAATGGATCCCTGGTACGCGCTCGGTTCCGGTGACATGCTGGAGGTCGCACACATGGCAGTGCATGTCGGCCATCTGACGGCGCTGGACGCTATTCGTGCATGCTACGATGCGATTACGGTGAACGCGGCAAAGATCCTGCACCTTGACCGGTACGGTATCGCTCCCGGATGCCGGGCTGATCTTGTCCTGTTGCAGGCTGCCGATCCGTTCGAGGCGATTCGGCTCAAGGCGGCCCGCCTGTTGGTCTTGCGGGGTGGCAAAACGATCGCCCGCACGCCCGAAAAGGTAACCAGCCTTTTCGTGACCCGGTCGCCCGGAAAGGGTGGCATTGAATTTCGTACCGGGCTCGATTCCGTGACAACGTTTGCTTTTTTTTGATAAGATCCAAAGCCAATTGGAAGGCGGCTAAAAAAACAAAGAGGATTTGAACAGAAGGTAGCAAAGAAAGCAAAGATTAGAGTTTGGTTGCTCTCAAGTTTGGCCCTGATTTGCGAATGAAGCTATGGTTGCGGGCGAGTCCGTTCAGCGGAGCAGGACCAGTATATACGGGCGAGATGCGATTTTAGGGAATC
>CAVTQD010000030.1:0-83586 GCA_963736745.1 uncultured Verrucomicrobiae bacterium
GACGCTATCGCCTCCTACTTCCGGCGAATAAACCCGTTGGTACACCAGGTAAAGTTGTGGCCGAAGAAATCACAATAGTATCGATCGACCTGGTAAAGGTCAGAAAATTCGGCGAGCAGGCGGCGAATGGCGACGTGCGGGCCACTGGAATAATGGGGATATGCATCCGGATAAAGGTCAGAGATAATTCCGGCCTCAATAACGAGATAGTCTCCGGGGGAAAAAAAAGGGGTAAAAAATGCCAGGCTGCCTCCGACGTTATGATCTCGTGGCTTGAGTCTTCTATGACTAACCAAGGATGAGGTGAAGACTCCAAAAAGTTCCGATCGAGGACTTCCTCGAGAACTCTCGCATCCCCATTCAGAAAAGTTACCCTCGGATGCACAACGCCGGTCGGCTTGAGGAGATCTATGGAAATTACTCGACCAGGCAAACCATAGTTGGCCAGCAAATCTCCAAACCAGGTCGCTGCGCCGCCGGAATGCGTACCAATTTCAAAAATCGTTCCGGGCTTGAGATTCCAAATCAGCTGCATGTAGATGGCGATATCGAACGGGTTCTTCAGCATTTGAATCCCGCGGTATTTCATCCGGTGCACACCGGATTGAATTTGTTTCAACGTCTCCCGAGGTAACGCAGTTGCCCAGCGAGAACTTCGCTCATTCTCGGATGTGTTGGCGTCTGGCTCGAACGAGTTCCGGATGGCAGCGACTATGCGAGAGACCTCGTCGTCTTCAGGATTTTCCTGCAATGCCTTTTCGGACCACTCCAAAGCTAAATCATGACGCCCGACAGCACTATAGCTCAGGACCAGGATCCGCGCCAAACCCAGATCGCGACGACCGGCCTGCGCCACTAACCCAACGGTTTTCACGACCCCTGCATAATCCCGCTTTTCGAACAATTTTCGCGCTTCCTGAAATAACTCATTGTCGTCTTTCTCCATAAACAGTCTGTAACCCTCCAAAGGCCCGGCCTGCATTTCTTATTTCTCAATCATCTCGTCAGCCGACTGCCAAGAGACATCAAACGGTCAGTGGATCGCGGACGAGCGTTGCTCGCGGAACTCAGGGATTGCAAGTGTCTGCCGCACCCTCGGGTTTCGGCTTACCAATCGGAGTCTCGTTCATAGCCCAGATCAATTAATACGTCTCCAGCCACGGCTTTGAAAATCTCCCTGTGTTCCGCACGAAAATGATTTCTCCAATCTCCAATTACGCCCTTTCTGAATGTCGCGCTGTTGCGATCGAAACATTGATCCGCTACATCCAAAACCTTTTCGTAGCTAAGGTTCATCCCCAAGAAACCGCAAATTCTGGAAATCTCTCGAACTTGATCTTCCCTTGAACCGCCTCCTGCTGGTCCCACGAGCTTTTCAAAACGAATGTCACAGCTAGGGTTCGTCGAAAGCCAGCGAGTAAATTTCTCGAAGGTCTTCTTAATGTTATCCAGGGAAACCGGCGAGGAAGAAAAAACGCCGTTGCAGGCTCCGCCGATCGTTGCCACTAGTCGTTCATCATCATCGCTGAGCGATTTAAAAAAGGAGTGAAGAAAGTGACTCTGCTCAGCCATCACATATTTCGCGAAAGACACCGCAACATCCCTGGGATCACGCAGAAGGACGACGTGCTTATGTTGGAAACGGGAGATCAAGGATACGAACGGTTCACGGTACGGCAGGTGACTCGTACACCAGACCGGTCCCTGCAATTCGACCAGCCTTTCGACAAAGTCGTCGTCGCTCAACCTAAGGTCGAAATGACCTTGGTATCTGCTTACTCCGAGGATCGTGTCGAAACATCTTTTCGCCAAGTGCGTTCCGGATTTTGGTACACTATTCAGAATGACCGCCATGATCAACGCCTATCAAGGACTCTTTCGGGTACAATCTACTGCTTAATGATGAAAGGCATTCAGTGTAGTCGATCTGGTGAAGACGAAAAGAATTATCGCACCAAACGCCAAGTTTGGCACTTTCCTCGAAACTCAACAAAACGGAGGGACAGGTCAAATATTGAAATGCAGGAACTCGCGCTGGAAGCTCCGAGCAATTTGGATAAGTCAGACCCGCCGATGTTCCACTCTCAAACTGGATCAGTTTCCACGCTTTTAGTATGCAGGGCGGCAAAGGGTCGGAAGCTATTTCCAGCAGTCGGTCCAGGCTGCTACATCTAAAAGGGTGTTTCGAAGCAAAATCTCCGTACGTTCCTTTTATCCCCCGAGGTGACCTTAGGCTAATAGTATAAAGAATCCGGATCAGGATCGTAAGGGTCGAAATTCCCTCTACTAAAATTCATTGAATCGTCGACTCGCTCTCGTTGGTCATAATCCCTCGATGCTGGGAGGAATCGATCCTGATCGCCGGGGAAGCCGGCTGTTTTATAATCATTCTGGCTACATCCGAGCACGAAACCGAACATGACTAAGAAGCAACAATAGGCTCGACGCATAGGAGTAAAATCTGCCATTTGAAAGTTCTTCGCACGCAAAAAGCGCGTTCTTGGAGCCATTTCTCCATCACCAAACAGTTGGCTCTTGAATTTCAAAAACCGCAAGTCATTTCCGGCACTAAGGGTGGCGGCGCCGTCGGACTTACTCGTTCAGTTTCGAGTCGCCCCGGAGCCTGGAGTCCATTCGACGCCAACCGTGTCTGCCCCGCATTGATAGTGCTTTGCAATGCGCTCTGGCGCACCAAAGCTCTATGGTCTAGCCCAGTTGTTTGAACGGAGTGCATACCGCGATCGTGGGGCTAGACAGCCTGAATCATTTGCATGAAAACGCTGCGGTAGCGACCGGGTTTAGGGCGATGGAAACCGCCGAACGATTGGCATTTCCTCGGAACGTTCGCCCGGCTTTGGCAGGACGAAGACGGAGCCAGGAGATCTGCACATCCAGCTATTAATCTTCCGTCCATCACGTAAAATTGAACTGAATTCTCACTTTACACCTGCACGCCGTCGTTCGCTTTCGCGAATCATCTCGGTCAAGTCCGCGGCCGGACGAATCTCGAACGGGCCCGCCTTTACCCCGGGATGCTTCGACATCAATTGGATTGCGTGGTTCAGGTCCGTGGCTTCGAGCACTAGAATTCCGCCCAACTGCTCTTTCGTCTCGGCATATGGTCCATCGGTGACGGACACCTTGTCGCTTTGCCATCGCAGCGTGATGGCGTTTCGAGGGCTTTGAAGCGCTTCCCCACCGGCAAAGTGACCGTTCTTCCGCAGCGCGTCGTCGTAGGTAAAGCACTCATCCATCATGGCGTTGCGTTCGCTTTCGGACATCGTCTCCCACTTCTTCTCTTCGATGTATCCAAGGCAGATGTATTTCATATTTTTCTCCTGATTTTCGGCATCACCTATCGCTTTTCGACCGGTACGCGCATCTCCCGCGCGCCCTTCTCAACACCTTTCTCCGGGGTGACTGCGGGGCCGAAGTCCTCAGGCTCGAACACCTGCCGAATTTCAATCACGGCTTCCTCGCCTGGCATGGGATTGGGACAGCGCTTGACCCATTCGATCGCCTCCAGCAACGAGGCGCACTTCCACAGCCAGAAACCGGCGACCAGCTCCTTGGTTTCAACGAATGGTCCATCGATCACGGTCCGCTGCTCGCCCTCGAACTTGACTCGTGCTCCCTTCGAACTTGCCTGCAGCCCTTCGCCCGCGAGGAGCACGCCAGCTTTGATCAGGTCTTCGTTGAATTTTCCCATCTCGGCCAGGAGTTCCTCGCTCGGGAGGGCGCCCGCCTCTGAAGACTTGGTGGCTTTGACTATTACCATGAATCGCATTTTTTTCCTTTTATTTGCCTCGGTTGAATTGTTTTTCCACCAGCTAGTCGTTCGGGAATGCCGGAAATCGACAACCAACCTGCATCTCAGCCTGACTCAGCCAATCGCCGTTTAGGAAATTTCCGTTCCGGCTCCTGACGAGCCAGGGTGAGCGCCCTTTCGGAGGAAGCTCGAGCTTCCTCCGTTCTCCCCATCAGCGCGAGGAGTCCGATCACCTCCGGCTCCGGTAACAACTCGGCTAGCAACCGGCCCAGCCGACCATTGCTTGAGCGCAGCCCTGAAGGCATCGTGCAAGCGCGTCCTTGGCCAGCTCGAAGTCGCCGAGTAATCGGATCAGGGTCGCTAAAATCCGCTGCGACTCAGAGCGATATACGGTATCACTTTCTCCCGTACTAGTTCAGCGGTGTGCTCTGTCATGACGACGGCACCTTCCCATTGGTGGCGACGGTGTTTTACTCGGAAACTTTGATGCAGCGTTCGCGGCGGCCAGAGGCATTCAGACGTACACGCGTTCCGTTTCTCGAATTGCGCGATAACGTTCGAAGACCGCTTCCTCTTTCTCGAAACCGAGCAGTGATCGCACTGAGGTTCCCCGGAAGTTAAATGTGAGAATGCCCAAAAAATTCACCAAAACGAAAAGCGGGTCATGTGAAAAAAGTGCAGATAGATGGCGGACTCTCATCCAGCGTTCCACTTTCCAACGCAAAAACTCAATCTCCTTGCCGGTTAAGTTTTCACAAGCCACTACGGCCGTCGTTCCGTCGTATTCTTCCACTCGATCACTGGTGATCAGGCCCCTCTCACGCAACCCGTTGGTCATCGGAGTGCGCGGATAGGGGGTTGGATGTTGGATGTAAGGCCAATCGATGTAACGCTGGGCGAAGAGCAGATTAGCCTGTATCGATTCACGCGTGTCGCTCGGGTTCCCCACAATCAGTCCACCAATCACATACATCCCATTTTGATGAATATACTCGATGGCTTTGATCGCCGCGTTACCCACTCCTCGTCCGTTTTCGCGCCGGGTATTCTTCGATTTAGCGCGTAAGAATTCGAGATCGGAATCGACAACGTTTTCGATCCCAAGGAATACGTATCGAAAACCCGCTCTGCGCATCAACGGTGCCAACCGCTCGCCGTAGTTAGCAATAGCCGAGGTCATTGCTTGAACCGAGTAGTCGATCGAGTTCAAGCCGGCCGCAATAATGGCCTCACAAAGACCTCCAAACCGTTTTACGTTCAGGGTGATATTATCGTCGACTATAAAAATCGAGCGTGCGCCATGGTCATAAGCATCCTGAATATCTGCGATGACTCGATCGAACGAAAATGTCTCGAAGTTTCGACCGCGCATTTCGACGATCGAGCAAAAGCTGCAATCGAAAGTGCAGCCGCGAGAGGTTTCAATCACGTCGATTTGGCGGCCGAGCATGGTGTAGCCGGACAGGACACGCGCGTTTCGTTTCGGTGGTCGAATCTCGCTTTTGTCCAAATCACTGATTGGTCGTTCTCGATTATGATAAAAATTGTCACCGACGCGATAGGAGAGCCCTGGGATGTGATCATAAGGAGAGCCGCTTTCGATTGCCCGAAGCAGATCTCGAAAGGTAATTTCCCCCTCACCTCGGACAATAAAGTCAACCTGCCCTGGACCTGATCCGGTGTAGGATTCGGTAGCCAGCGTGGGGTCATAGCCCCCGACCACTATCTGGACGTTTGGCTTTAATGCCCGGATCAGGTCAATGATGGCTTTGGCTGTCTTGCGCTGAAAAGTCATGATCGACAACCCAACCAAGTCAGGCTCCAGCTGCTTAACCAACCGGACGAGCGTTTCTCGAACGCGCCGTTGCACCAAGATCAGGTCCGCGACGCCCAGCTGATGGTGAGAATCGACATTACCGGCCAGAGAAGACAGGGCCCCATTTGGCATACGCACTCCTGCGGCAGGCATATGTTCGAATGAATCAGGCATCGACAGGAGAAGGATATTCATGGTCGCCTATCAGTTTAATAGAACCTTCATCAGTTTGAGGCGAGGCTGAAGTGAAGTTAGGGTAATTTTTGCAAGACGTGAATGAAAGCGAGGGACAGGTCAAATATCGACCTCCGTCAACCGAAGATCAGGAGCCGTATGTCCCAGGTCCCTTCAAGGCTTAACCCCTATAACATTATTTCCAAGAGTTGGAACTCTGGGCTGAGGACGATTGCCGCGTCCTGGCGGAAATCCATCCCAGATCGGCCTCGGGCCCGCCAGATTCAGCCAGCCTGCAAACCCCAATCGTTTCAAGGGCCAATCCTGCGGAGGAAAGCAAGCAGTGCGTCGTTAAAGTACTCTGGCCTTTGTAGCGGCGCAAAATGGCTCACAGCGGTCAGAACTAAAAACTCTGCATGCGGGATACTCTGAACGAGATATTCAGCGTGTTCGCGCTTAATGAATTCATCGTGCTCGCTTTGCACGATCGTGACCGGCGCGCCGATTTCAGCCATATCGCGTGCCGAATAATTCGGTTGCGTTTTCATCATTAGGCCGACTGCTTCGGCAAATGCCTTGAATTGGTCGGGCGTGGCCGATAGCCTGGCATAGTCCTTTGCGTGTCGGCCGAAACAGCGGTCGAGGATCGGATTTGGCTCCGTAATCTCCTTTACGCCGCTCGGATCCATGTTGCAGCCAAAGAAAAATACACCCGCGACGCGCACGGGAGCCTTCATGGCGAGGATGAGCGCGATGCACGCGCCATCGCTCCAGCCCACAACGGCAGCCTTTCCCAGGTGCAATACATCCATCACGGCTAAGACATCGGAAGCCATCAGCTCATACGTAAAGGGCCGCGAATCGCGCGTGCTGCGGCCGTGTCCCCGACTATCAATGAGAACGGCGCGATACCCAGACTTGGCTAGCGCTGGAACCTGATAACCCCAATTGCCGCTATGGCCCAGGCCCCCATGCAGCATGATCACGGGCGCGCCAGACCCGTACGTTGTGTACCAGATCCGAGCACCGTCGTGATCCACGTAGCCCCGGTCATTGGCGGCAGGCAACGCCGCGGCCCCATCCGTCTCGAACTTTCTAAGGTCGTCGTCGTACGTTTCCATGCCTCAGCCAAGTAAAACATCATCATAGCGGTCATGGTGCCGAACCCAGGACATCGAATCCAAACCGTCTTCATCACGCCCTTTGGGGACAAAGTCGAGGTAGTTGTACGTGCCGATTAGTATGTCGAGCCCGCGCGCGTAACCCGAATAGGTGTGGAAAACTTCGCCGGCCGTGTCCTTGCAGAACACGCTGATTCCAGGTGCTTCCTGGCTCGAAAAAACGGTCATATCGAAGTTGTAATAGACCTTGCCCTTGGCCATTTCCTCCTTCGTAAACGACACATGAAAGTCATAGTTGAAATCGCTTTCATAAGACGACACCCAGTTGAAACGCCAGCCCATCCGCTTCTTAAACGCCTCGATTCTGGCAAAGGGCGCTTGTGAAATCGCTGCGAATGTGACGTCGCGTTGCGCCAGATGCGCCAGAGCACCGCCTACGTGGTCCATGTTGTACGAGCACCGCGGGCAACCCTCCTGCCACTCCGGACCGAACATGAAGTGATATACAATTAACTGGCTCTTGCCCCCGAATAGGGCGGCGAGTGTTTCCCTGCCGTTGGGGCCGCTAAATACATAATTTTTCTCAACCTTCACCCAGGGCAGCTCGCGGCGCTGGGCACTGACGGCATCACGCTGGCGAGTCAATTGCTTCTCCCTGGCCAGTAGCTCCTTGCGGGCTGCAAGCCATTCATCCCGAGACACGATTCTGGGGTGATTGATGTTGCTCGTTGTCACGGTCAATTCTCCTTTCGTTTGGGCACCTGGAATTTCTCTCCTGTTGTTGATGGCACTTGGTTTTCACTTTAATTCTATGACGAACGAGCAGCGACCATTCAGGACACTGGAGTTTAGAATATGAAACTAACTGGCTCGATGGCCGCATGCGCAGCGTGGCGACACTTTTGTCTTCTTCGGGCAAAGCGACCAGCCTTTGACACACCGCTGGCCCAAGCAGCCTGCGCAATTTGAGCGCACCCATGCGAACTCCATCTCAACGATCGGAGGCATCGAATTGGCGATGCCGAACCGAGCTGGTTTCTTCGGGAACTCCGGTTGGGCCAGATCAGCGCTTGACATAGTTCGATACTTGTACAAGTGTCTAACTGAACTCAATCGCAGGTATTATTTATCATGAGCAAGTTACTTGGTAAAGTCGCTCTAGTCACTGGAGCTTCGAAGGGAATTGGCGCCGGCATTGCAAAAATGCTGGCGGCGGAAGGCGCCGCCGTGGCGGTGAATTACGCCTCCAGCAAAAATGGGGCTGATCGCGTGGTCGATGAGATCGCCAAACGCAACGGCCGTGCTATTGCAGTCCATGGAGATGTTGCCAGGCCCAGTGATATCGAGCGCGTTTTCGCAGAAACACACCGTGCCTTCGGGCAACTCGATATCCTGGTGAACAACGCCGGAGTTTATCGTTTCGCACCGCTGGAAGAGATAAACGAGGAGCATTTCCATCAGCATTTCAATACAAACGTTCTCGGTCTCATCCTGGCCACCCGGGAAGCCGTAAAATATTTTGGTTCCCAGGGCGGCAGCGTAATCAACATCGGTTCGACGGCTTCCCGCGTGACGCCACCAAACAGCTGTGTCTACACCGCAACCAAGGGAGCCGTTGATGCCGTCACTGGTGTTCTGGCCAAGGAGTTAGGTCCGAGGAACATTCGCGTGAACTCGATTAACCCGGGATTCGTAGAAACCGAAGGCACCCACACCGGCGGGTTCGTCGGCAGCGATTTCGTCCGGGGCCTGATCGCGCAAACCCCGCTTGGCCGCGGTGGTCAACCTGAAGATATCGGGCTGATCGCGGTGTTCCTTGCTTCGGATGACTCGCGCTGGTTGACCGGGGAATGCCTTCTCGCCTCCGGCGGTCTACGGTAAGCGCCGGCCACGGGCAAATCATTGGGCTTGCGTGGGTGATCAGGCAATGCCCATTATTGGCCGGTGAGCGATCGGATGCGTCGCCGGCGGAGATCCGGACGGGCGTGATCGCGAACTGCCGAAGTACATGCCCGCGTCGAAATCGAGTGAATTGACGGAGGAACAGGTTCAGCTGATCGCTAGAGCGTTCGCTGATCCCCGCCGGTACGAGATCGTCAAACGTATCAGTCGGTGTAAGGACGCGATGGCCTGTGAAACTGTGCGCGAATGCCTGGACATCAGTGCTCCGACTTTATCGCACCACATGAAAGAACTCGAACTCGCCGGTTTAATCAAGGCGCGGCGGACCGGCAAGTTTATCAGCTATCAACTTCGCCGCGACGTTTTAGAATCGTTCCTCCGGCGAGTCCGGCGTGACTTCATGTGAAGGAACAGGATTGTCGACTAATCGGCGAGCTTCGGAGGCGTCGAGCATCCTTCCGCGTGCTGACCCATTCACCGCGTTGTTCAAATCAAACAACCAATCATGAAAGCTGTTCTTCTCGATAGACCTGGTTCTCCCTCCAGTTTGCGTATCGGTGAAATCTCGATACCGCGCCCCGGGGTTGACGAAGCCCTGGTCAGAGTCTGCGCTACGAGTCTGAATCCTGTCGACTATAAGGTCGCCGCCCGGGGATATGAGGGGTGGAACTATCCGCACGTCCTGGGAGTCGATGTCGCAGGCGTGATTGAGGCGCTAGGGGAAGGGGTCGATTCATGGAATCTTGGGGACCGGGTTTTTTACCATGCCACCTGGCGCAAGGACGGATCTTACGCGGAATTCAATGTTGCGCCTGCTCACACGTTCGCCCGCGTCCCGGAAGGAATCTCCTTCGTTGACGCTGCAACATTGCCCTGTGCGGCCTTAACTGCTTATTCCGCGCTTTACCGTCGTCTTCATATTCGAGAGGGGGATATTGTGCTCGTGCATGCCGCTGCGGGAGGCGTTGGCGGTTTTGCCATTCAACTGGCGAAAGCGGCAAATGCGTTTGTGATTGGCACCTGTTCCGCTCCTAACACGCAGTACGTGCGGCAGTTGGGCGCCGACGAGGTAATCAATTATCGCGCCGAAGATGTTTTTCAGCGGGCGAAAGCGATCGCCGGCGATCGCGGAATCGACGCGATTGTTGATAACATAGGCCCTAGCAACGGAGTCGACAATTTAGGCCTGTTAGGACCGGAAGGCGGACTCGCTTGTATTGCAGGCATCCCGGATCTCTCCGTAGTTATCGGATCTTCCTTATTCCATCTCAATTCACGATATCGGTCTGGGAGGAGTTATGGCCTCGCCGGCTTTTCGCCGGCGGCAAGAGGATTTGGGTCGAATGGCGACAGAGCTGATGGCGCTGGTACAGGCCGGGAAGATCAGACCCACCGTTGCGGAACAAATTACGTTGGAAGCAATTCCGAAGGCACTGGAACGTCTGGCCGAGGGACACGTCCGAGGCAAAATAGTTGCCAGAGTGCAAAGCTGATTCGACAAGATTTTAAATTACTTCCGGCGTTTCAGCCAGGCCGAGGTCCAACGTTTCTGGCGGCCTTTGTGGATCGAGCCCAGACTTCGATCTGCACGTTAAAGCTTCAGTCCCGGGTAAAGAGTCATGCTGTTTTGGACTGGTAAGTTAAGAAGCTGCTCAAGCCGTTGGCGATTGCCGGGCGTGCTTTTCAACTTCACGTTTCGGATACCACGAAGTGAAGCGAGCAGCGCCCCAGATAGCCAGAATCGTCACAACAATTGCCACGAATGTCGGCAGGCTTGGTACGTAGAGCATCATCAGATCCGCGACGACCATCAAGGCGAAAGCTGCGCCCCATACCGCGGTGATGATGTAGTTGGTGCGGACGAACGCAGTCGTATTCCACAACTCACGGGACACCTGTTCACGCGCATACTGCAGCGTAAACGGTTGCCGAATAGCGATGGATACGAGCACTAGCAGCAACAGACCGGCGTCCACGCACAGCCGCACGGCGGGGATGGACCACGACGCATGCATGATGAGGGTATAAGCTGCCAAACCGCCAAAGAGAAGGACAGTTCCGACCTCCAGTACTTTGATCGTTTTGCTCCGGCCTACTGCTTCACGAACCAGCAAACCTGCGGAAGTAATTGTTGCACCAATCAAACCCGCCGTAATTCCTAGAAGCCGTTCGACAACGGCAAACACGAAAAAAGGTGCAAATGCTAACAGAATTCCCATCACTGAGTCCTTCGTTCTCGGATGGGTCACTCCGTGGCTCCAAACGATAGGTTATTACCCTAAATCAGCTCTTTCACGAACGCAATAATCGCGGCTCATCGGATCCGATTCTTAGGATCCCTCACGCGGCAAGCGGAGAACTACCCATCTGAAGCGATCAAGGCCGGTAAAAGTATCAGCTAAGGTTCCAAAGCGCCCGACTGAGTTCTCGGGGACATTTCGAAGAACTATCATTTAAATTTCTCTCGCATGGCAGCGATGCCCGGTATCCGGTCAATCAGGTGACGATAGGTACCGTCAAAATTCTGGATCAGGGATCGCTGCGTTTTTCCGACGAGGATCGTGAAGGTGTACGATTCGTGACCAGGCGATGTCACTGTCGGGTGATAACCAGACGAGAACGCGAAAGTGTCCCCGTCACGTGTCATATAAGCCTTAGCGTCGCCTTCGGGACTATACCAAAGCTGAGCGCCGAAACCGGTCGGCGGGTTGAAACGCCAGTGATACACTTCCTCGTGCGCGGTCTCTCCCGCCTGATCGACATCATGCTTGTGCGGTGGATACCCAGACCAGCAGCCTTCATCTGCGTAAAGCTCACTGACGAGTAAGTTTCCCGCCCGGCCCGCACCATTCTGTCCAAGGACATGGAAAATTCGGCGGCGGGATTTTGTCTCGTTTGAGCCGACATCGACCATATCAACCTCTTCTGGTCTGACACGGAATGGGGCCATCTTTCGATCCCACACCCCTCCCGCAATGGCAATCTCACAACCGCTTTGCGCGACGATAGCGACATCTGCGTTCGGTCCGACGTAGACAGCATCGGCTTTGCCTTCCCAAATGGTAGCCCGATGACCCAATTTCGTGAAGGATGCGCCATCGACGGTCAGATCACAGGTTCCCGCCATCGGCACAACGATCGACTCAAAGCCAGATAAACAATACCGATAGGTTTCGCCTACCGCCAATCTGACAAGATTGAAATAAATGCGCTCGACAGGCTTGTTCCCAGCCAGAATCGGTCTGTTCTTGTTGTCGAAAGCACGGATTAAAGTTTGCGACATGGATGGCTCCAGAACGTATTAAACACGTTGCTCATGAAACCGGAAACCAATTGATACAGCGACCGGTATAAATTAATTATTGCTATCAGGCGTCGTCGACGAAGTAACAATCTCAATCTGGGCGGCGGGCGAGAGTTTCGTGGGTCGTTTGATGCGACAATGTCACTCATGGACGTCATGAAGAAAATTTTCGCGCATTGTCGCGCGCGAAGAACGCTGGATCGATTCGCGATTTTCGCCGGCTTCATTGCCACCCTGCTGGCCGGTTTTCCTCTTTCGCCTCGCACATTCGCGGACGCGCCTTACCCGAGTGCCACCTGGACAAGTGTCAAACCCGAGGATCACAATTGGTCAAGTTCCAAGCTGAACGACGCCTGGCTCTATGCGCAGGCCATTGGCTCCGGGGCCGTATTGATTGTTGACGACGGTGTCGTTGTCGGCCAATGGGGTCCAGTCAATCGCAAGTGGCCGTGTCACGCTATTCGCAGAGGCTTCCTGTGCGCGCTTTACGGAATCGCCGCCGCTGAAGGTCAGATTGACTTGGCAAAGAGTCTTGGTCAACTCGGTATCGATGACCTTCCGCCGAGTTTATCAACCCAGGAAAAACTAGCCAGGGTCTTGGACTTGCTGAAGGGTCGCTCAGGGATCTATCACCCGGCGGCGACCGACTCTCCCGAGATCAATGCGCATCGACCGCAACGCGGGAGCCACCTCCCGGGAACTTTCTGGCTTTACAACAATTGGGAGATAAATGCCTTAGGCACAATCTATGAACAGTCAACCAGATGGAGCGTTTTCACCGGGTTTGATCGCTTGATCGCCCTGCCATTGCAGATGGAGGATTTTGATGCTGCGAGCGATACGAAATATTTTCGGGATCCGAGTTCGCTCCATCCGGCGGACCTATTTCGAATGAGTTCCCGCGACATGGCGCGATTTGGGCTACTCTACTTACGGCACGGTACCTGGGCCGGTAACAGGCAGATTGTTCCAGCCAACTGGATTGATCAGAGCATACACCCGTATTCGCAGGTCGGCTCAATCGGCGGTTACGGTTACCTTTGGTGGACCGCGTTGAACGGCGACTTTATTCCTTTCGTTGATTTGGGCGACGATGCTTTCGGCATTGAGGGAAGCCACGGACATTACCTGATCGTGGCACCTGCGCTCAATCTCGTGATTGTCCACCGTTGCGCCGACGACTCTGGCAGCCAGAACGTCACGCGAGCAGAATTTGGTCACCTGCTTGAATTGATTTTGTCTTCGAGAACGAACGTACGGACGGCTGGGGAAGTGCCCGGTTCCCGTGATGCAGATCCTCGTTTTGCCGCAATGGTTCAGAAGGCCATGGAAAACGCTCTGGATGGTAAAGCCGACGCAGATGCCTTCTCGCCGAAATTAGCCGCGAAACTGTCGGCAAGTCCAGCCTGGAAGCACATCCTGGAATTCAGAGGCGCGAGACGCGATCACCCGATAGACTTGTTACGAATCTACAGAATCGCGAACTACGCGAAAGAATCGTATTACTACCTGGAAGCCTTGGCGGGGAATCGTCCGTTGGCCATCCGGTGCGGAATAAACGAGGCCGGACAAATTACTTATTTGAGTACGATCGAATAACAAACCGCGCGGGTCACGTTTCGACAAGAGGCCCTGCGGGGAGGGGAGATTGTTAATGCCCGCCAGAAACCTGAAAGCGATTTTGGGGCTGGGACGCCTCGCAGCCAACGGGCAAGATAGCTCGCCGAAACCGGAGGCAGGAGTTTGAAAATCGAATGCGCTCCTTCGGAGACGGTGCGGAGCGTTCAGAGGGGCTTCTTCTGCAGCAGTGATCCTCCGAAACCGATCGCGAGGTTGAGGGCAAGCGCGATGATGGCGATGTAGATTGCGCCCACCCACTGGATTGATACGACCGGTTTCAGACCAGCCAGCACGAAAAGCCAGGTTCCGCTAATCATGCCTGCTACCCAGCCAACAAAAAGAGGCCCACCGCGCAGCGGAACCCGATATAGTCCAAGCACAACGGCGGGAAAGGTCTGCAGGATCCAGATCCCGCCCAAAAGCTGGAAATCGATCGCGTACTGGTTCGGCAGAAAGATAATGAACATCAAGGCGCCCAGTTTGACTACGAGCGAAGCAATTTTGGCAACGGTTGTCTCTTCCGTCGGGCCAATTTGAGCCCGGAAAAACGGCTTCCAAATATTTCGGGTAAATAATTTTGCCGCTCCGATCGACATTATCGCTGAGGGCACCAGGGCACCGATAGCGATGGCTGCGAATCCGAATCCGACGAACCATTCGGGAAAGATTTTGAGAAAGAGCGCAGGAACCACCTCGTTCGAGTTTGCCACTTTCACATTGTCAGCAATCGCCATGTAGCCGAGAAGCGCGATTAGTCCTAAGAGCACAGTGTAAGCAGGCAAGAGAATAGCGTTCCATCGAATGGTTCGCCCGCTGGATGAACTGAGGATCCCGGTCACCGAATGCGGATACATGAAGAGCGCAAGTGCAGAACCAAGTGCCAGTGAAGCGAACGGCAGCATCTGACCCGGTTTCAGCAACAATCCAGAGGGTCCGCCTTTTGCTTGAAAAACTTTGGCGGCGGCTTCAAACACCGGTCCATATCCGCCCAATTCGACGGGAATCACGAGCACAGCCGCGATGACAGTTATATAAATCAAAACGTCTTTGACAAAGGCAATCATCGCCGGGGCGCGAAGGCCGCTCTTGTAAGTGTATAAAGCGAGGATAACAAAAGCGACGATGAGTGGGAAATCGCCCTTACCGAGGCCCAGACCCGCAATCACAACCTGAATTCCAACGAGTTGGAGCGCTATATAAGGCATCGTCGCGACTATGCCGGTTACAGCGACGGCGACAGCGAGCGCAGAATGCCCAAAACGAGTTTGCACGAAATCAGCCGCGGTAAGGTGGCCCCCTTGGCGGCAAGCACTCCAGAACCTGGGCATGACGGCAAAGACAAAAGGATAAATGATTACTGCGTAAGGGATCGCGAAAAAGCCGTAAGCGCCGACACTGTACACCAGGGCCGGCACAGCGATTATGGTGTAAGCCGTATAGAGGTCTCCGCCCACCAGGAACCAGGTTATAACGATACCAAACCTCTGGCCGCCCAGAGCCCATTCGTCCAGCCTTTTCAAGTCACCCGCTTTCCATCGAGCCGCCATGAACCCAAGCACCGTGACGAGCAAAAAAAGGCCGATAAATACGGCAAGGGCAATCCAGTGAATCTCTCCAGTGGTCATTTATTTTCCTTTTCCGCCAAGCAATCGGGCGACCGGGAAACAACAACGGGATTCTTACCACTTCGAAAAAAAGCGCCAACACCAATTTAGGCGGAGCAGAAACGATCTCGCCTATTTAACAGCGAAGGCGTTTCGCCGCGCTCGGGCGTTTCGCAACAGGGCGGGCAATCCGCATTGTCCGGACGCAGCATTGGGACCGGGAAATCGCCCTCAACGCCTGCAGGAGAGAGATATTTATGCGCAAAGGGGTGAAAAGGGCATGCAACCGGCACAAACGACTTGACATTGGACGAAAGTCGGGCTTAAATCAGCGCCCTTCAAGTCCGTACGCCAGCATCGCAGCGAACTGTTTGAGACAGGAATGCGTTTAGGATCGTAGGAAGAAGGGAAATCGCGTAAAAGATTGGAACCACAAAAGTTCACCGCCGGAATCTTGCGACCGGAAAAGCCTGACCAGGTGGCAAGCGAGGGCGGTAAAAAATGGGGGAGACAAGAAAACCATTGAACGTTTCGGCGGGAACAGCTGTCGAAGTTCAGGTTTGTTAATGTGGTTAACTTTTCGTTCCCTAATCGTTCTGCTGCGGCAGAGATGGAAGACAGGTTGGCTTCTTAAAAGTTAAGACGAGTATAATTTCTATGGCTGGTGAAGATTCTGATACGGGCATTAAAATTTATCTTCGGGAGATCGGGCAGATTCCGTTGCTGACTCCACAAGAAGAGATCGAGCTGGCCGCGCGCATTAAGAAGGGCGACCGAGAGGCCCGCGCTTTGATGATCAAAGCGAACCTGCGATTGGTCGTTAAGATCGCTCATGACTACGCGAATTTGGGGCTACCGCTCCTTGATCTCATCTCCGAAGGAAACATTGGCCTGATGAAGGCCGTCGAGCGATTTGACCCTGCAAAAGGCGGTAAGCTAAGCACTTACGCTGCCTGGTGGATCAAACAGTCGATCAAACGTGCGCTGGCGAACCAGAGCAAAACGATTCGGCTTCCGGTCCATCTCGTCGATAAGATCTCGAAGATGCGGCGAGTTTCGCTGCAAATGAGCGAAGAATTAGGGAGAGAACCGACCGACGAAGAGCTTGCCGAAGAGATCGGTATTTCGAGCGGTAAAGTTTCTCAATTAAAAACAGTCTCGATCCGGCCTGCGTCGCTGGACGCTCCGATCAGCGATGATGATTCGACTGAATTCGGTGAAATCGTCGGGGATGAAGATGCCCAGACGCCGTTTGAGCTTCTCAGAGACAAGAACTTGCGTGACGAAGTGAGCGAACTTCTCGAGGTGTTGGATGACCGCGAGCGAAAGATTATTTTCCAGCGATTCGGGTTGGATGGCGGCAAACCAAAGACTCTCGAAGAAGTCGGCAAAAAATTCGGCGTAACCAGAGAGCGGATCCGGCAATTACAGAATATTGCGCTCGCCAAGCTAAGGCGGGCATTGAGCAAGAAAGAGAAGCCGATTGATATCCCGCAAGAGGTGTTGAGCTAGGGAATCAGGAAGGAGTTGCGGCTGCTGAGAGCCTGTGTCGAGACGTCTTCGACACAGGAGTGGACCTTACGGTGCAGCGAGATTTCGCTGCCTTTCGGTGAGGAAATCTGCAGTTATTCTGAGAACTGTCCACTCGCCAACCTTACTGATTTGTAATTTGCACCTTTGCGGTCGCCAGACGATGATTCGCGGAGAATAACAACTATGAGATCAGGCAATCCAGTTTTATCAAATTCGACTTTTACCGACGTTGCGCAACGCGGTTACTCACGGCCGATGACATTGAGTGGCGTGATCAACCGGTCGATTCTGCTTCTTTTGCTGGTGGCCGGGACTTCGGCCGGAGTTTGGACATACACCAGCTCTCATCCGTCTGCGATTTATCCGTTAGTGATGGTAGGGACGCTCGGTGGATTCGCGGTTGCGATGTTGACTTCGTTCAAGAGAAGTTGGTCTCCAATCACGGCTCCAATTTACGCCATATTAGAAGGGCTGTTTATCGGTGGTATCTCGCTGGTGATGGAACAGCGTTTTCCGGGCCTGGTCCTTCAAGCGGTGTTGCTCACTTTCGGCGTGATGTTCGCGCTTTTGGCAGCCTACCAGTCGCGAATCATTCGACCATCGGAAACATTTAAATCGGTGATCGTCGGCGCGACGTTCGGCATCGTTATCGTTTATCTGATCAGCATGGTGCTCCAACTGTTTTTCCATACTGAGATACCTCTGATCAATGGCAGCGGCCCGATCGGCATCGCTTTCAGCCTCGTCGTCGTTGGAATCGCAGCTCTTAACCTTGTTCTTGATTTCGACTTTATTGAGAACGGCGTCGCCTACGGAGCGCCTAAGTGGATGGAGTGGTACGCCGCTTTCGGCTTAACCGTGACACTCGTCTGGCTGTATATCGAGATACTTCGGTTGCTGTCTAAAATGCGGCGAAACTAGTGCACCGTCTTCCAAATCCCTCGGGCTTCGCGGCAGGTTAGTTGGCTGTCCTTCAAGGTCCGAGCGAAGCCCGGCTATCTGGATATCATAGCGGTCCAGCAAACAACGCGGAGAAACAGCAACTGGCCGCGGTCAACCTCGAAGAGGCAGCCAGTCAATCACGAACGCTTGGAATCTTCTCGGGGCTCCCTTTTGTACGGCGTTCGCATGTCCCCTTCTCATGAAGATCCAGGCAGTTTGCCTCGATGCGGACACTTAGCTTCAGGGGTTTGAAACCCAAACTGTTCGCCAGGAAACGCTCTCGCAGCATGATACATTCATCCTGGACCTGGATCACTTGATCGCAATCGACACAGACAATATGAAACGCGGCCGGAGACTGTTCCCGGTTCACCTCGTAGTATCGATGCTCCCGATTAAGTTCAACTTCACGAATCAAGTGACTATCGAGCAGCATCGGCAGGGTGCGATAAATAGTTGCCAATGAAATCTCTGGATCCAGCTGGCGCGCCTTGATTAAGAGATCTTCGGCATGAAAGGGTTCGGCGAATGCGACGGCGGCACGTACGATTACCTCGCGCGGTTTAGTCAGCCGAAACCCGCCCTCTTTCAGATACTTCAAAGCTTCCTCGAACAGAACATCTGGCTGCTTTTTTAGGCGTTCTCTCACAAGCAGGTGTCCTCTTGTCGGCTGTTTCCGAATCGGAAAGCTCCCGGGCGAAATCTTGTGGAGAATACACTCTGTGCGTTCAAAACTCATTGAAAACTCGTTGACAATAAACTTCCTCCGTCGTGGCGTCCAGGAAACATGTGTCGGCGTGTCCGCGTTCACATTCTCGAGAGAAGGGGTTCGGATCGGCACCAGAGGAGGCGGACGAATGGACACGAACTGCGATACGCCCTTACGCCCACCCGCCGATAGTTTCCTACCTGCGCGCCAGCCGGAAAAACAACGTTCCGCCGATTGTCAGATACACAAGGTTCGGCAGCCAGATCAGGTATTCCGGATGCAGGTCTGGCTTGTGCTTCACGTTATCCGTTAACACGATGATAATGAAATAGGAGAAGGCAACGACGAGACTGAGTGCAATACCGACCGATGTTTCCTTTCGCTGGGCTGTGATTGCGAGCGGAATTCCAATAAGGACAAAAGTGAAAACAGCCATCGCGTTTGAAAACCGTTTACTCACCTCGGTTCGGAAGGCCGCGTCATCCTCTTTATCTTTGCTCTGCTCGAGCGCGCTCCGCAACTGGTCCAGAGTGAGCTCGGTGGGACGCTGATTATTTCGCGCTTTGCGAAGCAATTCTTCCAATGAAATTGGCATCACACCTTCACGCATAGTGATTCCGTGGCGCATTTTCTTCAGGTCGTCCGGAGCATTCTTATCCCGCTCCTCGTAACGGGCGTCATAGACGTGTAACAAAATCTGTTCGTTCTTCTTGTCGACTTCGAGCGTCCCTCTTCGGGCGTAGATCACGCGCATCGGCAAATTCTGGGCATTCATCTCGAAGATATAAAGATCGTGCAGAGTTGAACCCTCCTTTTTTCCGACATAGATCTTTCGATTCGGGAATTGATCAATCACTTCATCGCTCCCAAACAAGGCGAGCGGATCATTAGACGCCAGGTCGAACGCTGCCGACCGCAGCCTAACTTCTGCAATTGGCGCAGCATACAGGTTGATCAAGAGACAGATCCCAAGAAACCCGATTGCAATGACAAACACGGGATAACAAATGCGTGTCATACCAATGCCGTTCGCCCGAAGCGCTACCAGTTCATTGTCGGAAGAAAGCCGTCCAAATACGAGCAGAACCGCTACAAGCACACCCCACGGAATCGAATAGGTCAGTGAAAACGGCAGCAGATAACCGACGAACGTCAGAATGTAGCCGACCGGGACCTGGTGACTGAGCAGCAAGCTGAGCAAATCGCGCAAGACATTGCCGAGCACGAGAATCATGGTAAGCAAGCTGACCGCCCAGATCACGGCGCCCAGAATTTGTCCGCTGAGATAACGATCAAGGATCTTCATCCTATCGATCTCGTCCGTTGGGGTGGCTTAATCAACTTGCCGGCTCCATTCCGTGAGTCAGCTCCGTATTGTCGACTGGGACGCAGGTGCAGAAGAGGTTTCGGTCGCCATAGACGTTATCAATTCGGCCGACAACGGGCCAAAACTTGTGTTCTCGTGTCCATGGTGCGGGGTAAGCGGCAGACTCCCGCGAATAACTTCGATCCCAGCGGTCGGCAAGGAGATCCTGAGCCGTGTGCGGGGACAATTTGAGTACATTATCCTCGCGGTCTGCTTCGCCGGTTTCGATGGCTCGAATCTCGCCATAAATCGAGATCATCGCTTCACAGAAACGATCTAATTCCGCCTTCGATTCGCTTTCTGTTGGCTCGATCATCATTGTTCCCGGTACCGGCCAGGACATGGTGGGGGCATGGAATCCATAATCCATGAGGCGCTTGGCAACATCTTCGACCTCAATTCCGGCGGACTTTTTGAACTGCCGCAGATCGATGATGCACTCGTGCGCGACCAGCCCGTTTTTTCCTTTATATAAAACGGGAAAAAACCGCGCCAACCGACTGGCAACGTAGTTCGCATTTGCGATCGCTACTTTGGTCGCGTGCCTCAATCCCTCGGGACCCATGAGGCGGAGATAGATCCAGGAGATTCCCAGAATACTCGCACTGCCATACGGAGCTGCGGTGACCGGGCCAATTCCTGATTCCCGGCGGAGATCCGCGAGCGGGTGGCTGGGTAGATAAGAAGCGAGGTGTGCCTTCACGCCGATCGGCCCCACTCCCGGGCCTCCTCCCCCGTGCGGGATACAAAAGGTCTTATGCAAATTCAGGTGACACACATCCGCTCCGAAATCGGCCGGGCGACAGAGCGCTACAAGAGCGTTCATGTTCGCGCCGTCCATATAAACCTGGCCTCCATGTTTATGGACGATTTCACAAATCTCCGATATCCCTTCCTCGAAAACGCCATGTGTCGAAGGATAGGTCACCATAAAGGCGCCGAGCATCTCGGAATGCTGCTCCGCTCTTTTCCTAAGATCTTCGATATCGATGTTCCCCTGAGAGTCGCATTGCACCGGGACAACCTGGAACCCGGCCATAGCAGCTGAGGCGGGATTGGTTCCGTGCGCGGAGGTTGGAATCAAGCACACATTTCGCTGGGTTTGTCCCCGTTCACGATGATATTCACGAATCACCAGGAGACCTGCGTATTCACCCTGGGATCCGGCATTGGGTTGGACACTCACCGCATCGAATCCGGTGATCGTAGCCAGCCAACTCTCCAGCTCAAGGATCAGTTGGCGATATCCGGCCGTTTGAACCGCAGGAGCAAAGGGATGGATTTGGCCGAGTTCAGCCCATGTCACGGGGAGCATCTCCGCCGCGGCATTCAGTTTCATCGTGCAGGATCCGAGGGGAATCATGGAAGTCGTCAACGACAAATCCCTCGATTCGAGCCTGTGTAAATAACGCATCAGGCCGGTCTCCGTGTGATGACTATTGAACACAGGATGCGTCAAATAAGGAGGATCGGCGAACGAACTCCTCAGGGATATCGTCAATTTCCGTCTCGGAAAGTTCCTCGATGGAAACCGGCTGATCGTAGACAAAAAGATTCAGCAAGGCTTGCAGATCCCCTTCGGAAACGGTTTCGTCGAGACTGATCCCGACAGAATCGTCATCGTAAAGCCGAAAATTGATTAGGGCTTCCGCCGCCTTTGCAAGGATCTTGTGCCGCCGCTGGCCGAGTTTCACCCGGATGGTATCAAAACGCGGCTCGCCCGAGACCTCGTAACCAAGCTTCTGACAACCGAGGACCAGCCTTGCCAACTTGCCGCCGGATACGTTCCGCGATCTGTTTTAGGCGATTTGGACCATGATACACGGCATAAGTCGCTGCGATAACGGCCAATAAAACTTGAGCGGTGCAGATATTACTCGTCGCTTTGTCGCGTCTGATATGCTGTTCACGCGTCTGCAAGGAAAGCCGAAAGCCGGGGCGTCCTGCCAGATCTTTCGAAACCCCAATCAACCGCCCGGGCATAAGCCGTTTGAATTGATCGCGTGTCGAAAAGAATGCCGCATGCGGACCGCCATAACCGAGTGGAACCCCGAATCGCTGCGTCGATCCGACACAGATATCTGCTCCAAACTCACCCGGCGGAACAAGGAGGGTCAGACTTAGAAGATCCGCGGCTACAACAGCGAGCGCCTGACCTTCATGAATCCGATTGATAAAGGTCGTGTAATTGTAAATCGGTCCGTCGGTCGCCGGATACTGGAGCAATGCTCCGAAAACGGGATTTTCAAAATCCCAGGTTTGATGATCTCCAATGATCACCTTGATTCCAAGCGGGTTTGGCCCTGGTTTCGACCACTGCGATCGTCTGTGGATGACAGGTTCTTGAAACGAAAAATGCTTTAATTGAAGTCTGTTTCCGAAGCGCAAAACACATCGCCATTCCTTCAGCGGCTGCGGTGGCTTCATCTAACAGAGATGCGTTCGAGATCTCCAACCCTGTCAGATCCGTCACCATCGTCTGGAAGTTCAGGAGAGCCTCGAGACGTCCCTTGCGCAATTTCGGCCTGATAAGGGGTGTAGGCCGTATACCAGCCCGGCTTTTCCAGGAGGTTTCGCAGAATGACAGGCGGAGTCACGCATGCGTAGTAACCCAGACCGATGTAGGATTTGGCGACTCGATTTTTGAGAGCAATCTCCCGGAATTGCCGGAGAACTTCAAATTCGCTATCGGGCTCGGGTAGATCCAGTGCCTGATCAAAGCGGATCGATTCTGGAACGGTGGCATCGACCAGAGATTCAAGGGAATCGTGTCCGATCTGTTGCAGCATCTCGCTCAGTTCTTCATTGCTGGGACCCACGTGCCTCTCTACGAACGACGGAAAGATAATGTTCGTTGTTTTCTTGGAAAGCTTCCTGCTCAGCATCGCGAAACATCGAGTAGAGGGGCGATAATTACAAGTTGCCGGCGACCAGGAGCCGAGGAGAGGCCCGTGGATACGTGAAAACAGACAATCGCTCGATCCCCTCGTAACGGTTGCCCACAGTTGGTTCCTACATATCGTGACAAGATTGTGAGTGATGCAATGAGTCTGCCTTCTAAACAAACACCTCTATACGCAGAACATCTGAAGCTCGGTGCTAAGATGATCGGTTTTGGCGGTTGGAACATGCCGGTCTTCTATTCAAGCATTCTTGAGGAACACCAGGCGGTTCGTCAGCATGTCGGGATCTTCGACATTTCGCATATGGGTCAAATCAGGGTATCAGGACCGTCTGCCGAACATTGGTTGAATACCTTGCTCACCAATAACCTGGGGCGACTCCAAATTTCCGATGGGCAGTACACGTTGCTGTTGAATGAACAGGGCGGCGTGATCGACGACCTGATCGTTTACTGTCGAGGCGACAACGATTACTTTCTCGTGGTAAATGCTGCGAAGATTGAAGAAGATTTTTCCTGGATGCTGGCGCGACGTACAGGTGAAGTGGCGGTATCCGACCTCAGCGACCATTTTGCAGCTCTTGCGGTACAGGGTCCCGGGTCAGTTGAATTGCTTCGACATTTCGGAGAATTGCCGACCCGGAATCGAATCCAGGAATCTCGAATCCAAGGTATCCCGGTTCTGCTTGCTCGTACCGGTTACACTGGAGAGGACGGATTCGAGCTTTTCTATCCCGCCGCCGCAGCCGCAGTGGTTTGGAATCATCTGCTGGAATGCGGCGTCTCACTTGGTGTGAAACCATGCGGACTGGGATCACGGGATACATTGCGCATGGAAGTCTGTTATCCGTTAAACGGAGCCGACCTATCGCCAACGCGGACCCCGCTTGAAGCCGGGCTTGGTTTTTTCGTCGACCTCGAAAAACCTGAATTTGTTGGACGGGGCGTCTTGCTTGCACAAAAGGAAGTGGGGCTGAAACAGCGTTTCGTGGCCATCAAGTCAGATGGAAAGTCCCCCCGCCTCGGGCCCACTATAGCGTTTTCGTCGGAGAAGTACGGGTAGGCGAATTGACTAGCGGCACGCAATCTCCCAGCCTTGGGATAGGGATCGGTCTTGGTTATGTCGACATTCCATTTTCGAATCCGGGTCAAATAGTTGAAATAGATGTTCGGGGGAGAAGATTTGCCGCGACTGTCGAAAAAAAACCGCTATACAAAAAGCGATGCTAGTTCCCGACGATCTCAGATATGCCGAGACCCACGAATGGATCCGACCGGAGGACACGATCGGCACCGTAGGAATTACGGACCATGCTCAAGCGGAGTTAACTGACATCGTGTACGTGGAGTTGCCGCAAGTTGGCGCCTTATTGGAAGCGCGACAAGCCGCGGCTGTCGTCGAATCCGTCAAAGCGGCGAGCGACATTTACTCGCCGGTGAGCGGCGAAGTGGTGGAGATCAATCCCGAACTCGAAAGTAATCCGGCTCTGATAAACAGCTGATCCGTACAATGCAGGATGGCTGTTTAAGGTAAAGATGTCAAATCCGGAGCAGATCTCGCCGTTGAAAACTGCTGCCGAGTACAGAACTCAGATCGCGATCGTAAGAGATGCGTACCAGCAGGAGAGCTTCCTTACGAATTGGACACCTGCGGTCGCGGAAGCGCCAGAAAGCGCGCTCCTGTCATCGCGGCCGGAATCTTACGCGGGTGGCTACGGTGCTTGACATGCAGCTCGGTTCCGAAGCGATGACGGAGTTGACGTGCTGCCCACACCGAAGGAGAAAATGACCTATGTCTTGGATTAACTGGCTGGAAGCGCGCATCGGGTTCTTAGGCGTTCCGCGCCTTATGCAGATGATCGCATTGTTGAACGGCCTGGTCTATGTCTTGAATTTTTTCCAACCAAGCTATGTCCTGGCGCTCTTCCTTGATCCCGGAAAGAATTCTCCATGGCGAAGTTTGGCGCCTCGTTTCGTACATATTCGTACCCGGAAGTCCTCTTGAGAGGGGGTAACCCGGCGTTGCAACCGCTGTTTCTATTTGTTTACCTTTGGTTTCTGGTCTGGATGGGTGACGCACTTGAGCATGCCTGGGGCGCATTTCCGAGTTACTCTCTACTATTTCCTGGGAATGGTCGGTGTCACCATTGCGGCATTTTTCTTCGGCGGCGGTGGCCTTTTTGCGTTTCTATTGAATCTTTCTCTTTTCTTTGCTTTCGCTACCCTCTATCCGGACGTGCAAATCTACGTCTTATTTGTCCTGCCGTTAAAGATCAAATGGCTTGCGTTTATTAGCTTGGCGCCATTGCTTCTCGAATTACTATGGGGTTCCCTGAGCACAAAAGCCGCGATCCTGGTTTCGTTCCTCAATTATTTCGTTTTTTTTGGGCCGTCGGCCTACGCAAAACTGCAGGACCGCGCTGCGACAGATATCCGAAAGCGAAAGTTCGAGAGCAAGGGATCCCCGGAAGAGACCCTTCACCGATGCGCCATCTGCAAGCGAACCGAAAGAAGTAATCCTGAGCTTGAATTCCGAGTTTCACGCAATGGCGAGGAATATTGTCTCGATCACCTGCCGAAGTGAAGAATTCAGGCGTTGCAGAAGTTCAGGAGCTGCAGAACGGGACGGCGGCCTTCTGGTTTGTGGATGGTGTCTGATCCGCTTCCATGCGATGAAGAATTCGTCAAATCGACGATGTATTTGCCTCCTGAACTCCTGCAACTCCTGAGTTCTGACTCCTGATTCAGGATGCGAAAAAACGCTGAAATTCGCGAAGCTTTTCTAAAGCCAGGCCTGAGTCCAGAATTTCATTGGCCAGCTCGATTCCGGACTCCATCCGAGGAGCCGCACCGGCAATCACGAGACCGGCCGCCGCGTTGATCGTGATCAAATCGCGCCTGGCGCTGCGGTCTCGATTCGCGAGGATATCGGTCAGGACACGCGCATTCTGCGCCGCATCGCCTCCGCGCAATTCATGAAGCAACGGTCTTCGGAACCCGAGCTGATCCGGGAACAAATGAAATTGATTCAAGGAATCCCCTTTTACCTCGTGAACCTCAGTTTCGCCGAGCAACGAAATCTCATCCATCCCGGATCCTCCGAGAACCTGCCCGTGAACGACCCATGCGCGACTTCTTCCAACCTCTCGTAGCGCAACGGAATACTTCTCCAAAATTGTTGAAGAAAATACGCCCGTCAGCTGGCAAGTTGGTCCTGCAGGATTCAAGAGGGGACCCAGAAGATTAAATATTGTGGCAATTCCCTGCTCTGCCAATCTCCTACGGATTGGAGCAACGAGTCGAAAGGCCGGATGGTATAGCGGGGCGAAGAAAAATCCGATGCCGGTCTGATGAATACAATCGGCCATCTGTTCCGGCGGGCAGGCAATGGGAATTCCAAGAATCTCGAGCACATCAGCGGCACCGGCCTTGGAAGTGATTGCCTTATTCCCATGCTTCAGCACCACCACACCGGCCGCCGCGAGCAGGAATATACATGTCGTCGAGACATTGATCAGCTCGAGACGATCGCCTCCAGTCCCAACGATATCCACGGATGGTTTGCCTTCTAGAAGAAGGGCAGGCCGGATCGCCAGTTCGAGAAAGGAGCGAGCAAAATAGCCAAGTTCTTCCCCGGATTCTCCCTTTATTTTCAAAGCCACCAGGAAATCGCCCTTTTCGAGCTCGGATACGTCAGGATCGGCGAGCTGTCTCGAAGCTTCGCGCGCCTGATCCATCCGGAGATCAATCCGGTTTCGCAATTGTTCGATAAGATCTTTCAAAGGAGAGTCCCAATAGTCACTGAACCGTCCTCGGAACGCTTGTGGTACGATTTCGATCTGCCAAACCTCTTTTACCCCGCCCCGACTTTAAGGCTCATACCGATAGTATGGAAGATCTCATCGCGCACGTCCAGGTATCCCGTGGAATCGGGGTTGCGATACCTGGGTAAATCAATCGGGATCTGTTTGCGGACGGTTCCGGGTCGTGAGCTCAAAACAGTTCTTGGTCCGAAAAGCGGTTCGGCACAGCGATCGTCTTACCTCGAAGATCCCCAATCTGATAGATCTGAGATTCCCTGTTTACCACCACGGCCGCCCCGTTAAGGGTTGATACGAAAAGGGCGGGCTTTGCGAGCGGTAAGGCTTCGTTGTAGGATGCCGGATGCCGAGGTCGGTTCTTATCGCGGGCTGCGGTTTTGTGGGTCTTCCTCTTGCCCGGAGTTTTGTCTCGTCCGGCTGGAAGACAGAGGCGATTACAGCGTCGGAATCTTCGGCAGCAAGTCTTCAGGCTGAACCCTTTCAAGCGCATGCCCTGGATATCACCGAAAAGTCCGGGTTTGGGCGTCTGGCTGGCCGCATCTTCGACGTGGTGATACATTGCGCCAGTTCCGGGCGAGGCGACGCCAGCAACTATTCAGCGGTTTTCTTTGCCGGCACGCAAAATCTGATGGAAAATTTTGACTACAGTCGTCTTATTTTCACCAGTTCGACCTCTGTGTATGCACAGACCGACCGCTCCTGGGTAGATGAAACAGCTTTGGCGGATCCGAGCCGGGAAACTGGTCAAATCCTGCGTAAAACGGAGGATATCGTTCTCGCCTCGGGCGGCACGGTGGCCCGTCTGGCCGGGCTCTATGGCCCGGGGCGTTGCGTCCCGTTGCAGAAGCTTCTGGATGGACGAGCGATTATCCAGGAAGATGGATCACGCGTCATGAACATGTTGCACCAACTGGACGCGGCAAAGGCACTTCAGTTTCTCGCTGAAACGGGATCAAACGGTCTTTTCAATATCGTAGACAACCAGCCGGTGGCCGAGATCGATTGGTATCCGATACGTCTGCCACCGTTTAAACAAGCCGCTCCCTGCGTTTGGCTCGCGGGATTCGAATCGAAAACGTGGCTGGACGAATAAACGAGTCAGCAACCTCAAGTTGCGGTCGATCGGTTGGGAACCCATTTATCCCACGTTCAAGGAGGGATTGGCTTCCCTTTTGGAGGAGGTCACAGAGGGGGAGAAAAGTCACGGAGAGCAATTTTTACCACAGAGACAACAGAGAACCGCTGAGTCGATCAATTTACAATTTCACATCTACATCCGGGAACTCTGTGCCTCCAAAAATCAGGCACAGAGGGACTTTCAGCTCTTTCCCCCTCGTTTTTAGAAGTTTGTGTGCTATATTCCTTCCTCTATGGCTATTCAGAAGAAAAACGCCTTTTCACGACGCCTCCCTGACCTTGTTACCGAAGAACTCGTAGCTGTACTTTCTCAGAGGAAATCCTTCGAGTTCAAGCAGCTCTTCGAGATCGTTCACGAAAATCTTCGTCAGCGCAATGCGGCTAGTGGAGGCGAAGAAATGTTGCGTTTGCGTGCTTATGAAAAACTTCAAAATCTGGTAGCCCGGGGCGTGGTGAAGAAAAGTGGTAAAATTTACAAAGGCGATTCATCCGCCTTAGCGGCAATGACCGCAGCGAACACAGCGCAAGCTGCCGCAGTTGCTGTCGAAATCCTAATCCGCACAATGCTTTTATGTTACAGGATTATCTACCGATCCTGTTGCAAGTAATCGTCGCGATCGGGTTCGCCGCTGTGGCATTGCTCGCGAGCGTCGTCCTCGGTCGTGTCGGTAAACGCAATGCCACCAAGGATTCAGCTTACGAATGCGGCATGCTTCCGCAGGGCGAAGCCCAGCCGCGATTCAGCGTCAAGTTTTACCTGGTCGCGATGTTGTTCATTCTGTTCGATATCGAGATCGTGTTCATGTACCCGTGGGCCGTGGTGTATCGCGACTACGTCGACAAGTTTAATCCATGGACCATTTTTGGCAGCATGCTTGGGTTTGTGGTGATATTGATGGTCGGTTTCGTTTATGCGATCAAAAAGGGCGCGCTGGACTGGAAGCGTTAGTGAGTCGTCCCCTAAATCCCTTAGACTTCGTTGAGTTCCGAATGGGTCGCCTGCGAGGCGGTGAAGCATGCGATTCCCACGGTGTGGTAGCTCTTGCGCGTTCCGGCAGTTTGAAATCGCGTTTATGCATGAGCGCTGTGGTCGCGACAATGCCAGGAGCATCGGTCCGTTTGTTCTCAGCAAGCCAATGAGCGACCCGCTGGGGTACCGTCTCGGTACACTGAGGAAGGTTCATGGTCGCAAAACGAGTTTTGTATGAAGGACGCGTACAAGGAGTCGGTTTCCGATATTCCGTCAGAATCCATCACGACCGGGTACGACGTGGTCGGATGGATGAAGAAACCTGATTGACGGCCGGGTCGAAGTCGAGGTGCAGGGGGAAGAAAGTGAAGTAGACGAATTTCTTGAAGCCATTCTCGACAGCCATTTGCGACGCCACATCAGCCGGTTTGTAGTCCACGAAATTCCATTGAAAAGCGGTGTCAAAGGATTCGAGATTCGGCATTAAGTCCGGGAGCATGGTTTTTTCGGTACATATCCGCGTCCAAAATGTGGCACCAAACACAAAACCATAGACTGTAATCGCGTTCCGTCCCATACTTCGCAGCACGATGCGGATTGCGATTTTCGGCGACATTCACGCCAATCTTGAGGCGTTTGAAGTTGTGCTCGCTGACGCTAGGGATCAGGGATGTACGTCTTATATCTGCCTTGGGGATGTGGTAGGCTACAATGCCAATCCACGAGAGTGCCTGCAGATGGTCCAATCGTTAAAATGTCCTGTAGTAAAGGGAAACCACGATGACTACGCTTCGTCCGAGAGCTCTCTGGAGAGTTTCAACCCGCTGGCTGAAGTCGCTATCCAGTGGACACGTGACCAGTTGACTCCTTCGAGAAAAGACCTGGCTCGGAGGACTTCCGCTCATCTCCAAAATTCACGGATTCATGATTGTCCATGCCTCTTTGGAGGACCCGGGCGGATGGGGCTATGTCTTGAATCAGTTGGATGCAGCCGCCAGTTTTTCCAAACAAGCCACAGAACTCTGCTTTTTTGGTCACACCCACACCCCGCGGGCATACATCAAGGACAGCTCTGTCGTTGGACTGCCATTCGATCAGCTGAGCCTTGAACCCGGCAAAAAGTACTTCGTAAACGCAGGCAGCGTCGGCCAGCCAAGGGACGGAGACTGGCGGGCCGCTTACGTGGTATTTGATGAAGAAAAGCGCAAAATCCGATTGCGCCGGCTTCGGTATGATTTAGCGAAAACGCAGGGGAAGATCCTGGCCGCAGGTCTTCCTCCAAGGCTCGCTGATCGACTTGCGTTCGGAAAATGACGCCGTCGTCCGTGCTCGTTGTCAAACCAAGCTCGCTTGGTGATATCGTCCACACGTTGCCGGCCGTCCATTATTTGAAAGCGACTTTCCCGGATGCGCAAATTTCCTGGATTGCAAACACCGAATGGGTTCCGCTCCTGGAGGAGAACTCCGGACCTCAAAACAGTCGTCCCATTTCCCCGAAGAGCAATTCCGGGGACCGTTCGGGATCTTCAAATTCGTCCGATGGTGCCATGAATTATCTCGCCTGGAGCCCGACCTCGTTCTGGATTTTCAAGGGTTATTGCGGAGCGCATGGATTTCACGAAGCGCAAAAGGGAAGTTGGTGTTCGGTTTGTCTGATTCAAGAGAAGGATCCCGCTTCTGTTACGACAGGCGGGCTCCTCGTCAATGCCAGCCAGCACTCTGTCGATCGTTACCTGGCACTGGCAAGACTCGCCGGGGCTGACACCTCTGGTCCGATTGAATTCCCTCTTCCTCGCGGAAAAGCGATTTCATCGCTCGAATTGCCGGAGCGATTCGTCGTCCTGCACCCGTTTGCACGCGGAGTACGCAAATCCTTGACGCCGGAAGAGATCTTTGAATTCACCCGTTTGCTGGTTCCAATACCGGTGATCGTCGTCGGGCGGTCCAGTGGACATTTTGAGATGGATCGAAACGGGGTCTCGCTGGTGAATCAAACCGATTTATCGGAATTAATCTGGCTTCTCCGTCGATCGAGTTTCATTGTCAGCGTCGACAGCGGTCCGATGCACATTGGCGCGGCGATCACACCGGAGCTGCTCTCGATCCATACGTGGAGCGACCCTGGATCGGTCGGGCCATACAATCCGGAGGCGTGGATATGGAAAGGCTCGGCGTATTTTTCAAGTGCAGATCCAACCGAACGGGAGAAATGTTCCGGAAGGAAACGATGAGCGTCCAGACCTCGCACAGATCGCGGGTTTCGTCCGCGACCGGTTGTTGCAATAACGTCTCCCCCTCGCTATTGGATCAGATATGCCTTCTTTCGATATCGTCTCCGAAGTGGACAAGCAAGAGATTGACAACGCGATCAACCAGGCGAGGAAAGAATTGAGTACTCGGTTCGATTTCAAAGAAAGTAAGGCCACCGTCGAAATGGCCGATCCTGCACTGATCGAACTGACTGCAGAAGATGCAGGCAAATTGCGGTCATTGATGGAAATCGTGATCGGAAGACTCGCGAAACGGAACATCGATCTCCGCAATGTGGAACGAAAAGATCCGGCAATTTCGCCGCTCGGGCACGCACGTCAGGAGATTCACATCAAACAAGGCCTGGAGGGCGACAAGGCAAAGGAAATCATCAAAGCGATTAAAGCGCTTGATGCCAAGAGTTCAGAGCCAAATCCAGGATCGGCAAATTCGAGTGACCGGCAAAAAGAGAGACGATCTCCAAGCCGTCATCCAATTCCTGCGAGGAAAGGATTTCGGCGTAGGTCTCGCTTTAAAAATTCAGGAGACTGACGGCTGGACACGAAGACATATTTCCCGCTGGCCCGGTCCTCTGAGAGCTCTCGGTAGGCACTCAGCACACCGTCGAAGCTCACCGGCAGGAGGTCCGTTGGAGGTGCGAAATCGCCGGACTCGAAATAAGGCAATAATTCTCTCAGAATTCGGCCGGCGTCCTGAAAAGAGAGTTGAATCGAATCAACTCCGATCAAATGAGACTGGTTATGATAAAAATCGACCAGATTAAACGTGACCTTCGGGTCTGGACTGGATGAGATCGAGACCTGCCGTCCTCCGGGTGCAAGGCATCGCTAAACTCGGCTCGAACAATGACCCCCCAACAACGTCAAAGACCACGTCGACGCCTCGGCCATCTGTGGCCGTTCGAATTTGTTCTGAAAGAGAAATAGCCCCGGCACTTAGATCGGCCAAGTCATCAATGTAATCCAAGAGTTTCAGTCGAACGGAATCCGTATGCCGGCGCGCAGTCCCGAATACCGTTGCTTTGCAAACTCGTTTTGCAATGCGAGCTGCTGCATCGCCCACAGCTCCTGTTGTCCCAGTGATCAGTATTGTCTCGGCTTCTTTTAAAGAAGCAACCTCGACGACCGCGCGCCAAGCCGTAAGATACGGAATGCCTATCGTTCCGGCTTGCTCAAAAGTCAGCGCATCCCGGTTTCGGTTGAATCGCTGCAGCGGGCACCTCAACAAACTCTGCATGGCTTCCGTCGGAAGTGAAACCCAAACTGCCTCCTGTGCCAAATACCTCCGCTCCCGGTCGGATACGCTTCCGTTCCCACAGCAATTGTGCCTGCGAAATCCCGCCCTGGGGTCCGAGGGACAGTGGTTTGATGCATCTTGCCCAAGACATTCTTTGCGTCGCTCGGATTCAAAGCGGCTGCCTTCACTTTAACCAAGACATTTCCCGGAGCGGGCTCCGGTCGCGGCAGTTCCTCGATCTTCAGCTCATCCAATCGAGCCGGTCCTTTCAAAACGCAGTGCTTTCATAATTCGGGTCAGCCGATGGAATCCCCACCCGGCTTTACGAACTAGCCACCCTGGACCGGCGGCATCAACGAAATCAGGTCGCCCGGCCTAACCAAATAATCCCGTTGGACCCACTCGGTTCCCGCAGCGACTAAAAGATGCTTGTTCCAGGCCGCCAGACTTGGACTCAGTTCGAAGAGCGTTTTGAGCAACACCTCGACCGTCGTTCCTTCGGCCAGTTCGACCGATTCCGGTCCTCCCAAATCGCGAAGCTGGGAAAAGTATTGGATCTGAATCAGCACTCTCAGATTTTCAAAACGCCAATTAGCGGCAAGTTTCGGTATCGCTCTTGATAGTCCAGTCCGTAGCCAACAACAAACTCATCCTCGATATCGAATCCGACATAGTCCGCCTCAATCGACCGGCTTCGCTTTTTCATTTTCCGCAGAAGCACACAACTTTTCAGACTTAGGGGTTTGGATTCGGCACGAATAGTTTCTATGATCGCCGCCAGCGTGTGGCCGCTATCAAGGATGTCGTCGAGCAACAATACATGGCTGTCCGTGCACATCGGTAACGCCGCATGATCGAAATGTACCCGTCCCGTTGACACCGTCCCGCCGTGGTAGCTCTTTACGCGCAAGACAATCCAACTTCAGATGGAAGAGGAATCCGCCGGAGGAGGTCGGCCATGAAGATCAGGCTGCCATTCAGGATCGCGAGCACGGTCAGATCCTTTCCGCGATAATCCTCGGTGATCTGAACCGCCAGGCCATCAAGTCGCGCGGCGATTTGCTCCTCGCGATAAAGCACTCTCTTCAAGGTCACTCTGCATCGATTTTTAGAGCCTTCAATAATCCACCGTGGCCGAAGCTGCGGCGGCATCACCGTTCAATGTGAGACGGTACACGAGCTGCCGCGATATTAAAAGCTGCCCTTTGGGCATACCGGCGAATAAGCGCCGTTAAGCGCTGCTTGGTTGTTTTGTCAGTGAATCTGATGCCATTGACCTGGCCACGCGACGAAGTTCACCAAAGGTTCGTGTGCCAATCTCAATGCGCGAATTCCTCATCCAGCGAGTTGGCCCGAGATGAATAAATTCACGCTGCAGACGCAGTTTGTCTTTCCCTCCGGATTCCACGTGGAAGGCATCAGCAAACGCCTCCTGCAAAAATTCCGCCGCCTTGTTCTGTTTACCAAATTCGTGAACTAGTTCAATAAACTCGCGCTTCGCGGCCGGCAAATCATCCGATTTCAGGCGTTTCCCGCGACCTCCCGGAGACCATGTTTGAGCATGTCGAACGGTGAGATGCCTCTTCGATGCCGGCGAACGAAGCAAGGTTTCCAGCAAGAGCTCTCCGGATTTTCGAGCTGGCCAGATAGCTCTCAAGGTCTTCCTCGAAAGCGATCGAGCTGCGCGGTAAGTATTCTGGCTGACCGGCCAAGAGTTTCTCCGTCCAATTTCTCGGCGTGTTTAGCGAGCCGTTCTCCCAAGTGCAAAAGCCTGCTTGCAAGATCCGAGTAGTTCATTTTTTGCTCTCAAAAAGGTCAATAAATCGTTGTGTCAGGTCAGCATAATCCTGCGCCCCGATACTGCCTGGCGCATAGAGTATCACGGGTAAATGCTCGCTCGTAGACTCGGCGACTCGGACACAATGCCGAATATAAGGCTGGAGCAGGACGCTTGATTCGTGAAAGCACGTCCTGTTTCCTGAAGCGCGAGAAATGGAAAGCTCAAGCTCGTTGACCGCAAGCCGAAAAACGTTTCCTGCCTGCCGATAATGGCTAACGATCAGGGCGCCGCAATATTGGGTTTGCGTCGCCCTGGGAGGTAGGGAGCGAATTTCTCCCGCATCTCGGCGATTTGTTCTGCCAACACCTGAAAACCCGAGAGCGACAAATAATCAGGGACATACGGCACGACACAGCTATCGGCTGAGAAAATCGCGGCTTTCGTCGTGCTGTAGAGATTCGGTGGACAATCCAAAAGGACGTAGTCGTACTCTTTGAAATGCGAGCCCAACGCCGTATCCAGAATTTGATAGATGGCCGGGGCCCGCAATTCGTGAATTCTGTCCTCGATCCGCAACAATTCGACCGACGCCGGCAGTAAATGAAGTCTGCGGCAAATCGGTGAATCCGGTCCAGGTCACGACTCCTTTCACGAGCGCCTCATCGAAATTGAAACGGGATTTTCCGTGAAGCGCATCGTCAAAAATCTGAAAGGTCGAGCGCCTACCCTTCGGCGACATGCTCGCGCCACCGGTCCGGCCGCATCAGCCAGAGACTCGAGTTGGATTGCGGATCCAGATCGACAATCAACACTTTCTTTTCATGCAGCTTCGCAAGCGTCGCCCCAATATTTACGACCGTTGCGGTCTTTCCGACGCCGCCCTTAAAATTGATGAAAGCGAGGACCTTGGAGCTCATCGTTTGCCGCACTCCATAACGCGTGAAAGCGACGTTCTGATCAAGTTCTTTTGTTCGCAATTCGGATTGTTCAACGCATATTCACCGCTGCGATTTTATGATCTACATCGGGTTAACAGACTCGGATTACGACGAGAAACTCCGCGAAATGGGAAATTACCTGTGGGATCTTGAGCAGCAAGCCGATCTCGCCAGGGCCGAGGGAAGGCAAGCGGTCGTCGACCAAATCGAATCAAAAATTCTCGCGCCAGGCGGAACGAGCGCGCACTTTCCTCCAGATCGTCTGGAAACCATCGTGTTCTGGCAGCCTTTGTCGCCGGTCTCGGGTACCGCATGATCGAGACGCTGGCCCGATGCAACCGATTATTTTCTCTCGGTTGTCGAGCTGTCTCCGATGAACGGAGAGGCTTGGCTGGAGCTGACTTGGTGCCTTGCGGAACTCGGTCGCTGGGAAGAATGCGAATTGGCCGCACGGAAATCTACCGAGATTTTCCCAAAGACCGCGGCAAGCTGGGGAAACCTGGCGCATGGCGCTCGGCAGGGTCGGGAGAAATGAGTCGAAGCAAAGGAAGCAATCCAGCGCGCGATCCAACTCGATCCCGCCGATGCGCGAAACCGCGCGATCTCAGAAGCTCAAATCTAAAGACCGAAATAAGAGATAACCGCAGATTTCGAGAACACGAACAGAAACGTAGATGGCAGATACCTTGACTAATCGATTCTCCTTGAATCTCGAATCTGCGTAACCTAACTGG
Source organism: uncultured Verrucomicrobiae bacterium (assembly GCA_963736745.1). Taxonomy (GTDB): domain Bacteria; phylum Verrucomicrobiota; class Verrucomicrobiia; order Chthoniobacterales; family JAFAMB01; genus JAFAMB01. Next base: position 35,650 of record CAVTQD010000030.1, read on the forward strand.
CTGCAAACCTCCTCAATTCCATTCCCGATGGCATCGATCGCAAGATCAATCTCATGCAACTGTCACACAGAGGGGCAACATGAGAACGATGACATCACGGATCGGGCGCGTGAGCAGGCCGTGCCGTCGTGCAGCGAGGCAAATTTGCGATCCTACTTGGTCACGCCAATCAAATGGTCTCCGCTTTTCCGGGCAACCTCAATCCCAGCGATGAATCCAGCACCTGCCGGATCTCCCGCACATTTGCCAGATCTTCTAGTCCCGCGAAGCCGCTCAGCGAGGTGTTCGATCTTCGGTTGCAGCTTCTCGAGGACCCGCTCCTCTTCAAAGACCGCAAGATTCGCCAGGGCTGCGGCGCAACCCAGCGGATTACCGCAGTAGCTGTGCCCATAAAAGAAGGTACGAAGCTCTTCGTAAGAGCCCAGAAATCCTGCAAACACCCTATCGGTCGTGAGAGTCGCTGCCAAAGGGAGGTAGCCGCCGGTCAATCCTTTCGCAACTGCTAAAAAGTCCGGGAAACACTTCCTCATGTTGGCACGCGAAATACTTTCCCGTCCGTCCGAAGCCTGTCATGACCTCGTCGAAAATCAGAAGGACTCCATTTTCATCGCACCAGCGACGCAGAGTTTTCAGCGTCCCGACGGGCCACAATCCGCATTCCGGCGGCTCCCTGGATCAACGGTTCGATGACCAACCCGGCAATTCCTGACGCCATCAATCGCTGTCAAGACTATCAACCGATTCAATTCGAGTGACAGGAAATTGATGCGACTTGAAGCGATCATGGAAGAGCCGAAATTCCACCAAGACTGGAAGCGCCGAGCGTGTCTCCATGATAGGCATTTTCAAACGAAATAAATCCAAGCTTTTCGTGAATGTCCGTTCTGCAGGAAATATTGAACTGCCATCTTGATCGCCACTTCGATCGCGGTCGAGCCATCGTCTGAATAGAACACCTTCGTCAATGAAGATCCGGGCAACAGTCGCGACAAGGCGCGTCGCCAACTCGACCGCGTTTGGATTCGTGAAACCAAGAAATGAGGTATGCGCCACCCGCTCCAATTGCTCGCGGATAGCTCGATTCAAGATCGGATGATCATGTCCATGGATATTGGTCCAGATGGAAGAATTGCGCGTCCAGATAGCGTCTGCCGAGGCTGTCTTCCAGCCATGGCCCCATGCCCGGCGACCAGCACCAGCGGTTGGTGGTCGGGCGCAATCCAGTCGCGCATCTGCGTGAACGGATGCCACACATGCGCTTTGTCGAGCTGGATGAGGGTTTCGGTGTCGTAGTCATGGGAAAGAATTCGTAAATTCAGGAATTCAGAAGTTGCAGGAGTTCAGGAGTTACAGGAGTCGGAAGCCATCTGTGCGGATACGTGGAACCGGCTGCGAAGGACGCCGTATACTTTGCTGTTGGAATCGGGAGACCCCATTCGTAAACGCAGGCATCCGCCGCTCCTTCTGTAACTACTGAACTCCTGCAACTCCTGAATTCTTCTTTTCATTCCTCCCTTTTCACCAAGGACCTCGCTATTTCTCGCACCAAACGAGGTCCATGATAAACAAAACCGGTATAGAGCTGGATAAGCTCGGCCCCGGCGTCAAACCGCTCTTTTGCGTCATCCGCTGTTCATAATACCGCCGACAGAGATCACTGGAAGCGAACTGTTGCCTTTGATGATGGCGTAAAATCTCGAGAGAGCGGGTTCGCAGTGGCTTTCCGCTCAGGCCGCCCGGCTGACGTTTATCTTCCGGAATGCCCTGCTGATCGGTCGTCGTATTCGTTGCAATGATTCCAGCCAGCCGATACTCCTTCGCCAAGCGCGAGAATATGATCGAGTTGTTCACGATTCAGATCAGGCGCAATTTTGACCAGCAGCGGTTTTCCTTGATTCTGTTGCTGAATTGCTTTGAAAAGTCCGCCGATCGCTGTCCTTCTCCTGCAGCTTGCGCAATTCGGGCGTGTTCGGTGAACTCACATTGAGGACAAAATAGTCGCCCAGCCCTTGCAAGCGTTGAAAGGATCGGAGGTAGTCGACTCGCAGCTTCCTCCAGCGGAACAACCTTAGTTTTTCCGATATTGATGCCGACCGGAATTTTCGGCCAACGGATGAAAATCGGAGTTGTTCGAGACGCAGGCCGATTTTTTCGGCTCCTTCGTTGTTGAATCCCAAGTCGATTGATCAAGGCTTCCATCTCTGGAATTCGGAAAATCCGCGGGCGCGGATTCCCGGTCTGACCTTGCGCGGTGATAGTTCCGATCTCGATGAAGCCGAATCCCAATGCCTCCCAGGCCGGAAGCGCCATGCCCGTTCTTGTCAAAACCGGCCGCAAGACCGATTGGATTCGGAAAACGGATTCCAAACAATTCCTTGCCCAATCGGTGATCGCCTGGACGGGGCACTAGATCGAGCAACCACGGAAGTCGAGACAATGTCTTCAGAGTGGCAATCGCCATCTCATGGACAAGCTCCGGGTCCATCGAGAAAAGGATCGGCTTAAGAAACGTTCGTAGAGCGGCACGGCTTGGCAAAATAAAGCCCAGATTTCTCCTGTTACACCGATTAAAGTCCATCCGGATAAGAATCCGTGCGAATCGGCGAAGTCCGACTTTCATTTTCCGATACAGAACTCGCTGAAGATCTTTCCCAGCAAGTCTTCGGTGTCAAGCTTGCCGATAACTTCGCCCACTGCGTCGAGGGCTCCGCGCAACTCGATCGAGATAAACTCCGGCGATTTGCCATCCTGCAAGCTTCGGCGGCCAGACTACCAGGAGCTGTTTCGCGCTCTGGAGACAAGCCTGATGTCGCGCATTGATCGCCACTCGGACATCGGCGAGCTTAACTGTTTTCGCCCATCACCTCGATCCCAGATCGCCTGATTCAGATCTTCCAAGCCGGTTCTCTCTTTGCAGGAAAACCGGATGCCATCAAACCCGCGCCATTGCGGGTGAACTCCCAGGTCGCATTTATTCAGGAGGAGCACACTGTTGCGTTCGTCGAAAATCTTCAGGTTGCGCCGGTGGCTTGCTGCCATCCACGACCTGGATGACAAGATCGGCCTGTTCAACTTGCTGCTGAGTGCGCCGGATTCCTTCGCTTTCCACGAAGTCGGACGGACTCGCGTGCTCCGGCGGTGTCGATCAACCGAACCGGAATCCCGCGAACATTGATCACTTCTTCGATCGTGTCTCGCGTCGTACCCGGCACCTCACTCACAATCGCTCGATCGTATCCGAGCAGGAGATTCAGCAGGCTCGACTTACCGACGTTTGGCGCTCCGTAGATAACGGTCCTTAACCCATGGCGAAGCACCCGGCCCTGGTCAGCGGTCGCCAGCAAGCGGTCAAGGCGATTCTTCTAACACCAGAATCCGGTCGAGCAACGTTTTGCCTGTATCCGGATCGATTTGTTCATCCGGAAAGTCAATGTACGCCTCGATGTGAGCCAAAGTGGTCAGCAAGAACTCGCGAATTTCGGTCAGCTCGTTCCCCAGATATCCTGCCAATTGCTCGTTTGCGGCCCGTAGCGCGAGTTCCGTCTGTGCTCTGATCAGATCCATGACCGCCTCTGCCTGGGTCAAGATCCATTTTGCCATTCAGAAACGCCCGTTGAGTGAACTCCCCTGGATTCGCCATTCGAGCCCCAGCCGCCAACAGCAGATCCAGCACTCGCCGAGTAACCAGGATCCCACCATGGCAACTGATCTCCACGACATCCTCCCCTGTATAACTGCTGGGGGCTCGGAAATAAGTCACCAGTACCTCGTCTACTTTCCCGGCAAGATCATGAATTTTACCGAAGAACAACCCGGCGAGGAACGAATCTCTGCAGGAGCGAGCGCGCCGCGAAAATTACGGCGAGAACGGACAACACGTCGGGACCGGACAACCGAATGACGGCGAGCGCTCCTTCACCGATCGGGGTGGAGATGGCAGCGATGGTGTCTTCGAAAGCCACAGGAGAGGAAGAAGATTTAAACCACAGATTTCACAGATTATTTTTATGTTATGATAATCCGCGGTGGATCAGCAAACATACGACATCATAGGTGCGGCGCTGGAGGTTCATAGCAGGTTGGGGCCTGGGTTTCTGGAGGCCGTTTACAAAGAAGCACTTTCTATCGAGTTTCGTGAACGCGGAATTCCATTTTCCTTTGAGACTGAAATACCAGTCCTCTACAAGGGTAAGAGACTCAAAACATGTTATCGCTCCGATTTCATTTGCCACGGTTCTATTATCGTCGAACTGAAGGCGATCTCGAATCTCGGAGACAACGAGATGGCCCAAGTTCTCAACTATTTGCGGGCAACAGAATTCCGCAGGGGTTTGCTATTTAACTTCGGCGCGAAAAGCCTTGAAAAGCGGAGGCTTGTGATGTGAATCGAATCGTCGACGATCAAGAACGAAATCTTAATCTGCGAAATCTGTGGTTAATACCTGATCCAGATCTTCCAAAAATCTGCGGTTTTGTTCGGGTGTCCCAACGGTTACCCGGATCCATTCCGGAAGCTTGTACTCATCCATCGCTCGCACAATCATCCCTCTTTTAAGCAGCTTTTGGAATACCTCTTTACCCTTGCCAACCTTGACGAGGACAAAATTGGCCACGCTCGGTACATACTCAAGATTGCGCCTGCTGGAACTCTGCTTCGAGAAAATCCCGTCCCTCTCTGATCACCTCTCTCGTTTTCGCCTGATACGCGTCGTCCTCGCAGTCCGGCCAGGGCGCCCGATTTGCGCGATGGAATTGACGTTGAACGGCTGCCTGGTTTTCTGAAGCAACCTGATCAGGTCTTCGTGCGCCAACCCGTAACCGATTCGCAATCCAGCCAAACCCTGGATCTTTGAGAAGGTTCGAAGCGCAATCACGTTCGGGTGGTTACGCATATACTTCAGGGTATCCGGCGGTTCAGGCAAAAATTCGTAGTACGCTTCATCCAGGGCCACGACAACGTTCTCGCGGTACACGGTCAATAAACCGGTCCAGTTCATTCTCACCGACCATCGTCCCGGTCGGATTGTTCGGGTTGGCGATATAGACCAATTTTAGTCCGATCATTGATCGCGGCAGCCATCGCGGGCAGGTCATGAGTCAAATTCGGATCTGGCACTTCGACGGTTTCGGCGCCGAAAAGTTTTGCCAGGATCTTGTAAACGACGAACGCATGCTCGGCCGTAACAATATTGTCGCCCGGCTGCAGAAAGGCATGGCCGAGGAATTCAATGATCTCGTTCGAACCATTGCCGAGCATTACATTATCAATACTCACCCCAAATTTCTCAGCGATGCCGACGCGCAAATGGTAGCCACCGCCATCCGGATAGAAATGCGCTCTTGGCAACGCCTCCTGCATTGCTTTGACCGCCATCGGAGAGGGTCCAAGCGGATTCTCGTTGGAGGCAAGTTTTACGATCTGACTCGGTTCCAGCCCAAGTTCCCGCGCTACATCCTCAATCGGTTTCCCAGGGATGTAACTGACGAGATCGTTGAGCCATTGGTTCGCTTTTTCAAAAATCAGATTCATAGGCGTGACGGAGGCATTTCAGACGCGGGTGACATTAGGTGAAAGCATGGGATTTGTCTATCGGGTGTCAGTAGCGTCATTGAGCAAACGGAATATATTGGGCTAGAATAAAGTCTGATATGAGTATGAATAAACTGCTTTCTGCTTTGCTTTTGCCGTTGCTCAGTGTGGGTTTGACGGCTGCTTTTTCGGCAGAGCCAGGTAACGTGCGGATTACTTTCGTTCAACCTGAAAAATTTTCCGATTTCCGAATTCAGGGACGTCAGGAAAATGCGTCCGCGGAGATATTTAGGGATCAAGTTTCAGCGTATCTCTCGCCAGTTTTGGCGAACCGCTTTCCGGGCGACAACCTGACCTTGAAATTCACCGATATCGATCTGGCGGGACGCATTGACCTGTCCAAAACCCGAAAGCTCAGCAACGTACGTATCGATCGCAATATCGCGTCGCCGCTGCGATTGTATTTTGATTACGCCCTGGCCGATTCCAAGGGAAAGATTCTCGCGAGCGGCTCAGAAAGCCTTGTCGATCCGGATTATCTCTACCGGTACAACTATTATCCCGATTCGACTAAGAGCCGAACTTTGTTTTACGAAATGGCGACACTGAACCGCTGGATTGACACACTAAACCTTTCCGAGCTCCGAGTGACAACAGCGAAGTAGCGTTCTAGAAGACACCCGACAATCAAAAACGCCGGCAGTCTATCTACCGGCGGTTTTTCGGATTGAGAAGCCCGGCCTAGAACTTCTTGTCGATCTGGAAGTAAAATACGCGGCCATACGGTACAGTGTTGCCAGTATCAAAGCCCTGGTACCAGTCGGCAGAATACGGAGGCTTCACGTCGCCAATATTGTTGATTCCAAACGTCAACGTTGTATTCGCGAGCCATTTGCGAATACCGCTCCCGGACCCTTCCGGTTTGGGGGAAATTGCCTTCTCACCCAGAACCCGTTTGCCATCCTTCGAATACCCGGGCTGCGGCGTTTCGGACACGGGCGGAGTCGGTTCGCCGAACACGTAAGAAATTTGCCAATCAAGGGTTGTGAAACTGCCGATCAAGTGAACGTAATTCGGAGCGTCCAAGGTTGCCTGCGGATTAGTTCCTTTGAAATTGTCATTAATATCATGTTCGGAATCGATATAATTCAATGTTAGCCCGGTTCGAAACGTATCCATCCCAAATAACAGCTTTGAATAGAACAGGCTCACAACAGCCTTAAAGTCAGGAATTCCGTAGGAGTCTTCCTGGTCCCAAATTGCAAACTTCGGCTGTCCATTTGCCTGTCCACCCAAAAACTGATCGATGGTGAAGTTGTAAATATAGGTTGCATTCGCCTCAAAATCGAGTTTGCCCCAAGAATATTCCTTGGTGATGTAACTACAACCGAAGTCTATACCGTCCACCGTCCGCGTGCCCAGGTTCTGAAACGCCGCATTAATGTTGACTATATTACCGGTTGCTCCGCGGGTGATCGCTCCTGGGAACGCACTTGCCGAATCAACGACCTGTTGTGCGGTAAGCGTTCCAATCAGATTGCGTATAGTGATTTGATACCAGTCCACGTAGGCGGTAAATCCGTTCGCCCATCCCCACCAGCTGTGATCAGGATCGGCGGATCCTGGACTCCAGACTGCGCCAGCATAGTAACCGTAAGAGTTTTCCGGTTTTAAATGGGGATTGCCGCCTGTCACCGAGTTCGTCTGATACGAGGTCCCGGTTACAGGGTCATTGATGCTTTGAATGCCGTTAATAGGCGTCCCGAATAACTGGCTGAGGGACGGAGCGATAAAGCCTTCCGCGTATGTCGCTCGCAGCGTCAGGTCTTCAATCGGTTTGTAACGGATCGCGACTTTGGGCTTCGCAGCATCGCCAAAATCAGAATAGCTGTCGTACCGTTCGGAGAAAACTACCTCCAAGAGGCGGGCGCCCGGCCAGGACCATTTCCCGCCAAGTATGGGCAGCGTTACCTCTCCGTAGGCACTCTTTACATATCGCCTGGCAGAGGGTTGCGGTCCTAAGAAATCCCCAAGATTGATGTTAAAATTCAGACTATTATTATCATTGACCTGGATCAGGCTTTCACTTCTGTACTCGAGCCCACCGGCTGCCGTCAATGCTCCGCCGGGCAGGTCCCACACTGTCCCTCCGGCCTTTACTATCCAATCAACCAAGTCCGTCCGGCTGTCTAGAATCTGCTGCGTGCGAACAGCATCGTGCAACTTCGTATTTGGACTGGTAATGGACTGATCGGTGAATGGATTCCAAAATTGCCCCTCAAAACCCGGGAGAGTGCCATTCAATGCCTCCTGGAACCTTGCACTGTTGACGGCGTTATCCACCACCTCGGTCCCGTCGCTTTCGCCATAGGTGAAACTGGCGTTCACAAACCAATCGTGCGGAAGTTGGACAGTCAATCCGGCGGTGTTGCGGAGCGTCCTTATGGTCGTGTCGGTGGCCCAGGGCCCCAGTTCATACAAAGCGTTTACAGGAAATCCAGCCTGCTGGAGCGGCACACCGAATGGGTTGAACGGATTGTTGGCCGGGATCGTAAAACCCAGCCCCTGACGATCGCCCGAAAAGTAACCCTGATTAGGTGTTACGCTGGACTCTTCGTTCCGCTGAATGATAAACGAATCATATAGCTTAAGCCACGAAGTTGCGTCGTAATCGAGATAGACATTCCCACCATACCGGGTTTCTCTGGGCACAATTTGTTGAAACTTGGTGTCGAAGTTCGATGTAAATCCATCGTTAATCAGAAAATCGTCTGGGGTGACAATCGGGCCCCTAGTGCCAGGTTTTACCGCGTAGGTGTTGCCAGCAGCGTCATTGAACACTCCTTGCGGAGACCAAAAATTCGCCTGATCCGGATACTTCGGGCTGTACCTGCTATGCTGCAGAAAAGCACTGTAGGCGCGGTCGCTCGCCTCAATCGGAGATTGAGAATAAATATCGAAGGCTGCAACGACGCTTAGCTTTGAGGTATCGCTGAAATTGTGACTTATTCCGCTGACAAACGAACCGTGACTCACTTCGAAATCACCGCGTTGAGAAATTCCATAGTAATAATTCAGGTCGGTTCCTTTGTAATCAGTCTTGAGAACCAGATTAACAACGCCAGCAACCGCATCGGATCCGTAGATCGCACTTCCGCCATCCTTCAAGATTTCGATCCGGTCGATCGAGGCGAGCGGAAAAGAGTTTAAATCGACGAAACTTACGGGACCGGTTGTGACTGAGTTGATCGCGAACGGGAAGGCGGGAAATCGAATCCCATCCACAAGAACCAGAGTCGCGTTGTAAGGAAGCCCTTTCAATCCGACTGCCGCTGAGCCAGGAGAAAAGCTGTTTCCTGCCGTGGTGATTGGATTAAACGCACCAACGCTTTCGGGTAACCTTCCAATTACGTCGCTAACGGTTTGGTCCGCCTGTTTGGTGATAAAATCCTGATCGAGCGTCGTCACCGGTTGCGGGCCATCTCCGACGCGCGGGATCAAGTAGCCGGTCACGGTGACCTTTTGCAATTCTCCGCCGGCTGGCGCCAAAGTGGCTGGGGCGGTGGTTACGGGCTCACCCGGAACCACCTTGGCTGCGGGTGCGGCTTGTTGCTGCGACCTCGCCCCTGTCGGAACAAGGATTATGGCCGCCGACACGACGGCGAGTGCGACGAGCAACCGATTGGTGAATTTAGTCGTCATTTTACTCCTTGGTTTGTGCAACAAAATCAACGAAGCCAACTCTCACGCTTCGACATCTGCTTCTCTAGTCTGTGGCAATGATCTCGCTAAATCGGTTAAGGTCCGAAAGATCGCGGGATCTATGACCATCAGCAAGCAGTGTGCCAAGCCCGGAAACCCTAACTTCGCGCGCCACCTACCCTGGCTTACCAGTCAACTTGGTTCTCGATTTATCGATTGTTAAATTTATAGTCAAGAAAAACGCATTTTTTTTGAACAAATTGAACCAAAGTGTGTCATTCGCTCAGCCATCCATAAGCCTTATCCGCAGAGTGCGTATCCGTTCATCATTCGCGCTTGAATTGCGCGATCGCTCTCGCCGGTTCACCGGTGCCAGATTTTGTTGAACCAGAACGTCAGCGCGGTCTTCGCCCAATCCAATCATCTGTCAAACTCTTAAAACCTCTTCTCAATCTCGACATAGAAGTACCGTCCGAATGGAGTCGCAGCCTGGGTATCGTAGCCCTGGATAAAGGTGCCACTTTGAACTGAAAGCGGAGGAGGCGTATCGCCGAGGTTGTTGATGCCAAACGTCAAGGTGGTGTTCGCCAAGGCCTTGCGCCAGCTCCAGTGGGATCCTTCCAGCTTGGGCGAGATCGCCTTTTCTCCTAAGAGACGCTTACCATCCTTTGAGTAGCCAGGGGCTGGAGTTTCCGGCGTAACTTCGGCGGCAGGTCCGAATTCATAAGATATCTGCCAGTCAATTGTCGTCCAGTCTCCGACCTTGTGGGTATAGCCGGCTGGATTCTGAAACGTGTCCACGGCTGGGAGCGACTGGTGAAGGTCCGAGATGAAGTCTGCTTCTGAATCAATGTAATTTAGCGTAAGGCCGGTACGGAATGTATCATTTCCGAAGAGATGTTTGGAGTAAAACAAGCTGGCGACTAGTTTGAAGTCCGGGCCACTGTAGCCGAGCGCATCGTTTGCCTGCAATACCTGGAAGCTGGCAGAGCCATCCGCATTCCCCTCAAGCCGGTGTTCGTCAAATTTATAGATGTAGGTGGCGTTAAGTTCGAAATCGAGCTTGCCCCAAGAGTACTCTTTGGTGACATAGCTGGCGCCAAAATCGATCCCATCCGTCAGCGTGTTTCCAACGTTCTGGTATTTGGCGATGACTTCCTGGATAAACCCGGCGCCGTTCCGTATGACCGTTCCAGGAAACGCGTCAGGAGCACCGATAAGCGTGAAGGGATTAATCGTCGAGATCTGATTGCGAAGATCAATCTGGTACCAGTCGATATACGCGCTAAATCCCTTTGCCCAGTGCCACCAGCTGTTGTCATCCTTCGACGCGGGCGTCCAGATCGCCTCCAGATAATAGCCATAGGAATTTTCGGGTTGCAGATTTGGATTTCCTCCAGTTTGCAAGATGGCGTTGTTTGGCTGGCCATTGATGGGTAGCTGAAATTGCATCGGTGTCGCAAAAAGCTCTCCCAACGTCGGTGCGATAAAACCTTCGGCGTAGGTCCCGCGAAACGTCAGATCGTCGAAAGGCTTGTAACGGATAGCTAATTTCGGCTTCGCAGCGGTGCCGAAGTCGCTGTAGTCGTCGCATCGTTCAGAGAATACAATGTCGAGATTTCTCAAACCCGGCCATGACCATTTCTCCCCTGCCAGGGGAACATCCAACTCGCCATAGATAGATTTAATGTAACGCCGAGCAGACAAAAGCTTGCCTTGGAAATTGCCGGAAGCGATGTTGTTTGTCTCGCTGTTGTGGTCGTTGCCCTGAATCAGACTTTCACTCCGATATTCTATTCCACCCGCGACCGTGAATAGTCCGCTTGGTAGCTCTATCACTGTACCACCGCTCTTGAGAGTCCATTGAACGATGTCGGTCCGGTTGTTCAGAACCTGCTCGGTCCGGAGAGCATCATAAAATTCTTTGTTTGGATGGACCGTCAAGTTCTCGTCGTTAAAGGGATTGAAAAATTGTCCCTCAAATCCAGGAAGAGTCCCGTTCAATGCCTGTTGTAATCTGCTTTTGTTAATCGCGTTGTAGACAGTCCATGTCGCATCGCTCTCTCCGTACAAAAAGCTGGCGTCAACGAACCAATCGTGAGGCAATTGCACCGTCGCACCGACAATGTTTCGCAATGTTCGCGTGATTACATCTGAACTCCAGGGTCCAAACTCCCGCAACAATTGCCCGGCGGGAGTGAGGTCTTCCCCCCAGGGATTGAACGGATTGTTTGCTGGAATTGTGATCCCGTCAAAAAAGCTAAATCCCTGGTTGGGCGTGACGCTATTTTCTTCATTTCGCGAAATGATGAATCTGTCATAAATCTTCAGCCAATCAGTGGGAGAATAACTGGCATTGAGAATGCCGCCGTAACGGGTTTCTCGGGCTGCAAGCTGCTCGTCGATCGGAATTAAAGTGCTGTCCGCCGCTCCATTCACAGTAAAATCATTTTGGGTAATGTTCGGGCCCGAAACGCCACGATTTAGCTGATAGAAATTGCCAGTGGCGTTTCCGAAGTAACCTCCGTTGGCCGGAAAGATGGCGACTGGTTGATTGGGATAGTTGGGACTGAGTTTGTTGCGGTCCCCGTAAGCGTACCACCGATCGAGGGATTCAATGGGTGACTGGCTGTAGTAATCAAAGGCCGTCACAATATTGAACTTCCCACCAAAGAGCGTTTTATCACTGAGTCCCGCGGTGAAAGAGCCGTGATACACCTCGAAGTCTCCGCGTTGGCTTATGCCGTAGTAATTGAAAATGTCCGCTCCATTGTATTCATCTTTGGTGACGATATTGATGACGCCCGCGACCGCATCCGATCCGTACGTCGCGCTACCTCCATCCTTTAAGATTTCGATTCGATCAATTGCAGCGAACGGGATCGCATTGATGTCCGCGAACGTTTGGACGCTATTGATCGGAATGGGATAGTTCGGAAAACGATATCCGTCGACCAACACCAGTGTTGCACCAAACAAGCCCCGAAGAGCATAGAACGATGAGGCGGGCGAGTTGCTGTTTCCCGGGGAAGTCAGGGTGTTTTGAATACTAAGCCCGCCTGGGTACCTGTTGAGTACATCGTTGACGGTTTGATCGCCTTGCTTCTGGATGAAGTCCTTTGTTAAGGTGTCGACTGGCTGCGGGCCATCCCCGATTCTAGGAATGAGATACCCCGTTACGATGATCTTTCCCAATTCCCCGCCGCCAACTGTCGCATCAGCAGCCGGAGCGCTAGTGACCGGCGAGTGTCGACGCCTGCTGTTGCTGCGAGCTCGCTCCTGTCGGGACAAGGGTAAGTGCCGCCCACGCACTGGCGAGTGCGGCAAGGAGCCCATCGGCGAACTTTCTTTTCATTTTTCTCCTCGGTCACCGGCGCGTCGGGCCTTCCTGTTCTCTCACTCCCATGGCAAGGAACACCATTGCCGCCTGACGCAAGTGCCAGCGCGGCAAGGGACCGATCGTGAATCCCTTACTCATTTCGCTCCTTGAAAGCTCAGTATTAACTCTAAACTACGAGAGATACGGCCTCGTCTAATGATTGTGGGAGTTTTAGTCAAGCAAAACCGATTTCTTCAAACCGATTCAATCAGTGGATTAATCAGTTAGCGGCGTTTCGCTCATGCCTGGAAAACCGCCAACTAACCTGCGGCGAAGTCCAGGGGATTCAGGAGACGGTGCACTAGTCCTTAAGGAAGCGTGATTTAAAGGCGCGATGGAAAGAAAAAGACTCGAAATGCTCTTAAATACTTGGTTCGCTGGGAAGTGACCAAACTACCGCAACCAAGAAAAAACAGCATTTCGAGTGAACAGAACTTACCCCAAAATCCTGCGAAACCGCAAGCGTCGAATCGAACGCCGTTTGGATCCCGAGCGTCGGTGGACTGCCACAGAGGCGCCGATGATGAGCGCCACCAACATCCATTTTGAGATGGCCGAACGGAGCCGGTGCGCTCAACTATGGTGGCATCGGTGCCATGCACCTGATGGGCCAGAAATTGGGCTTGGCCGAAGAGATTGATGCGCGGGTGCAGCTGCTCAAGAGACATCTGCCCTATCACGAAAGCGACCACGTGTTGAATTTGGCCTATAACTCCCTGCTGGATGGCGTGCGGCTCGAAGACATCGAGTTACGTCGCAACGATGAAGCTTTTCTGGATGGACTGGGAGCCCAGCGCATTCCTGATCCGACCACCAGCGGAGATTTTACCCGACGCTTCGATCAAGACTCTGTGGTGGCGCTGATGGAAGCCATCAATGCTACGCGACAACGGGTCTGGAAAGAACAGCCTCGGGGTTTTCTGTCGCACGCCTTTATTGATACAGACGGTACGATGGCTCCGACGCTGGGAGAGTGCAAAGGAGGCATGGCGCTTTCTTACAAAGGGATCTGGGGTTATGCGCCCTTGATAATCTCCTTAGCCAACAGCCGTGAGGTCCTTTATCTGGTGAACCGACCGGGCAATGTGGTCAGTCATGAAGGCTGTGTGCCCTGGATCGATCGGGCCATCGAGTTAGTGCGCCCGCATGCCGGTGAAATTACTTTGCGTGGGGACACCGATTTCACGTTGAGCGCCCAGTTGGACCGCTGGGATAGCCAAGGGATCAAATTTATCTTTGGCATGGATGCTCATCCTAAAGTAGTCAAACTGGCTGAAGCCTTGCCGCCAGAGTCCTGGAAGCCCCTTGAACGTCTGGCTCGCTATGAAATTGCCACTGAGCCCCGACGCAAGCCCCATCGGATCAAGGAGGGGATTGTGCGTTTTAAAGGCTATCCGAATAAAAAAGCTGGTCGGCGAAACTGTCGCGGAGTTCGAATATGAGCCGCTCAAATGCGGGCGCAGCTATCGGCTGGTGGTGGTGCGCAAAAACATCAGCGTCCAGAAAGGGGAACTGGTGCTCTTTGAAGACCTTAAATACTTCTTCTACATCACTAACCACACCGATTATCGCGCGGAACAGATCGTGGCTCTGGCCAACGAGCGTTGCGAGCAGGAAAATGTCATCGAGCAACTCAAAAACGGCGTTAACGCCATGCGCATGCCAGTCGACGACCTAATGAGTAATTGGGCCTATATGGTCATGAGTGCCCTGGCGTGGAATCTTAAATCCTGGTATGGATTGCTGATGCCCAATCGGCAGCGGGGTCTGGAGTTAGTCCGGATGGAATTTCGTCGCTTTCTGCACGCCATTGTATTGTTGCCCGCACAGATCGTGCGCAGCGGTCGAAAAATCATTTATCGGCTCATGGGTTACAACAGCTGGCTAAAAGACTTCTTTACGGCCTGGGAAAATCTTCGTCGGATGGCACCTGCTTGAGGCAGGCCTATTCGACCAATGGGCGATGATCGAGGCAGAACACGACGTTCCAAAGGCAGAGCTACGCCTTGGCGAGCTAAATCGGCCCTCCAAAATAATTATAACTCAAAACGTTTTAGTTATTTTGGCCCGTCGGAACCAACTCTCGACCTCCGGTCGCTCCAACCGCCGGATTTGCACCATTTTTTTAGGAAATTGCCCTGGCCGAAGCCAGAAGTTCGTCGCGCCGCATTCGGAACACGCTTATTTTGGGACTAGTGCAGAACGAAAGAAACGGGAAGAGTGAACGTCCCGTTTGTCGTCGGACTAAACTTCCAATTGGTCCTGACCCATCGCGCTGCGGCGCTCGCCAACATGGGTGGACCGGAGCCCTCCGCGTCGACGATGTTTCCGGCCTGAACAGTCATTCTCACGCTGACATCGCCTGAAAGGTGCATCTGAAGGGCTTGAGCCGGGTAAGGAGGACGCGGACTCCGGACAAGGAGACCCGAACGAGGTCCGCCATTTCCGGTTCCGTTCGGGGCGCCAGTCAGACTGCCTTTGCTCGATCCAGGGGCTGTCCCAGGGTGTGGGTTGGGCGCTCCAGATGGCTTCACCGCAGGTTCCAAGTGCGGCTTCGGGCTCTGATTGGGCTTCGGAGTAAATTCCGGAGTGGGCGCTGCACTGGGCGCCGGCGTCGGCGTCGCTTGAGGAATCTCGAATTCGGGAGGCTTATCTAAGTGGAGGCGGCGTCGGTTCAGGTTCGGGAGGCGGTGTCGGTTCAGGTTCGGGCGGAGGGGGTTCTTCCTGCGCATCTGGATCGCCAAGCTTTTCGACATCATTCGTATCAATGGCAGTCAGCTGCATCGCATCATCTTTCAAGGGCAGCCGGCTCCGGGAATTTGAGCCACCAACCGCTATAGGCTCCCACCCCATTGATGACAAGCGACATAACGAGGAAGACGACGAAGGGCGCGCCATCCCTTGATCGAAAGGACCGCCTTAAATCATGGTCGGCCATAACAAGGGATCTTCTCTCTACTTAACCACGGTTAATGGGAGGCAGATGCCGAGGGCACTGCCGGAGTACCCGCGCGGGGGTGGACCTAGCACCGGAATCAAATGCCTTGATCTCCAGTCCTACTTTCTGAATCCCGGCGGTTCGAGCTTTATCCAGGACGAAAACGACCGTCTCGTAGGTCGCATCCTTATCGGCGCGAATGAAAATCTTGACTGATCGTGATTGGCTTCGTAAAGCTTCTGAAATCTTGGCAGAACATCTTCCTTCGGCACCTTCTCCTTCTCAAAGTAGATATCCATGAGAGCATCGATGCTCACCATAGTGAAGTCGGGCTTGTTATTAGGCTGAGAGCTCGTCGCCGTCGGAAGATTAACATCGATGCCCTTCATGTTGATCATCGTCAGGCTCACCAACATGAATGCGGCGAGCAAGAAGAACATGATGTCGATCAGGGGGATGATCTCGATCCGGGCCCTCTTAATTGGTACCGGCGAACTGCTGTGGCTGCTGATGTGCATCTTGGTCAGTGAGTGGCAATGTTGTTTCGATTTCGCAGAGAGTTAAGCATCAGAATGACGTTGTTACAGGTCGATTCGAGCTCGAACTGGAGCCGCGCCACTCTCGCGTTGAAAAAATTGAAGAAGATCAAAGTGAAAATCGCAATCCCAAGACCGCAAGCCGTTGCGATCAGTGCTTCTGCGATGCCGCCGCTGACTTTGGTCGGTGCCAAATCGGCATTCCCAACGAAATTAAAAGAGCCCATGATTCCAGTGACCGTACCGAGAAGACCCAAGAGGGGTGCCAGCGTAATGGTCGTATCCATCACCGACATAAACCGCCCGGCTCGTTGAATCTCTACCCCGGAGGCAACCTGCAGAGCTCCTTCCAGGGAAGCGTGAACGTGATTCAATCCATGCCAGACCGTACGGACCAGCGGATCTTTGGAACCACGGGCAAGATTGATCGCCGCCAGCGATGTTCCCTTGTTCCAAAGCTGCGTAAACCTTATCCAATTTGTCTGGATCCCGCCGAGCAGTCTGAACCGTCCACCAAACGAGGCGCTCCAGAATGACCGCCACCGCAACAACGAGAACGGCAACGATCGGGTACATTACCGGTCCCCCTTTAAAGAATGTCTCAAATATCGAGTTGCCTTTGGCCCAGTCCGGTATGGGGCGACCGCCGGATGCGGCGACCTCGGCGGCCAATATAGGAGCAAAGTTGGCTATCAATGTGACCATATGAACAATTCCAACAATCTAAGTTAATTCGCTGCTCACCGCCCCGCGCTTTTGGTCGACAATTTTGGCAGACGAACTTGTAAAGCAAGATTCTTGCCAACAAGATATAAAAATCGCTTCATTTGACCAGGGCTCACTGAACTGTTTCCTGGAGACCCGTTACGCGTTTGATGCGCGCTCACTTTAAAAGAGCATGGTGAATCTACCCCTGAAAGCGTAGGCCGTCAAAGTGACCATTTTTACTAGCTGCAACCACTTATTCGGAGACTGTAACAATTGTTGACCCATAGCTGTCGAAAATTTAGCCAATGCTCGAATCGATCATCCGACTTCGACATAACCGCGTGGGTGAAGCCGCCAGGCCTTGCCTGCGTTGCCTGACTTCATGCGAAGGCTAAACCGTTTGCGCATGGCTGCGCTACCGCGCAACTGCAGCCGCGGATCATTCTACAACTGGGCTTCGATCTGCTGATGCAGATATTCGGTGAGTTCGCCCGTCCGGCAATCGATCGACCACTTCGTTGAGAAAGCCACGTGCGATGAGGCGCTTAGCTGCGAGGTCATCGATGCCGCGGCTCTTAAGATAAAACAGTTCTTCGGGTTCTACTTGCCCGGAGGTTGCCCCGTGCGTACAACGCACATCATCCGCCAAAATCTCGAGACCCGGCATCGAATTCGCCTCTGCTTCGTCGCTCAAGAGTAAATTCCTAACTTTCTGGTAGGCGTCGGTTCGATGCGCGCCCGGCTCAACTTTGATCAGGCCCGAAAAAATCGTTCGCGACTGGTCATGTAAAGCGTTCTTATAGAGCAGGTCGCTGGTCGTATCCGGTTTCAGGTGATCCTGGAGTGTGCGTTGATCGAACTCTTGTTCACCCCGCGCCACACTGATCGCCAACATGTCGCTGCGCGCACCCCTGTCGACCATTCGGCTGACGCTTTCCAGACGCGAGTATTTGCCTCCGAAGTTCAAGGCGAGGTTCATTGCCGCGGAATCCTTCGCCGCGACTGTGGAGTTCACTTGAACCGATACAAAGTTCCGGCTCCACTCTTGAATACTGACGTAGGTCAGCTTGGAACCAGGCTTAAGAACCAGATCATTCACCCCGCAAGCGAATCCGCGATGCTCCGGGTTCGCCGAAACGAAATGTTCCAGAAATGTCACCCGGCTATTGTCATCGGCGATGATCAACGTGTGCGGAAAAACGGCAGCCGAATCTCCCTGGACCAGGTGAAAAACTTCGAACGGCGCCTGTATCTCGACGCCGCGGGGCACCCATAGGAACGTACCTGCGTGAACGACGGCCTTGTGCAAGGCAGCGAATTTTGCCGATCCCAGCCTGGCAGGTTGCGCCATGAAATGCTCTCGCAACAGGTCGGAGTGCTTCTCCAGTGCGTGCGACAGGGTGGTAAAGATTACTCCGGCCCGTTTGAGCGCCGGATCCAGGAGTTGCGACGTCAGCACGGTCTCGTTGGCAAAAACGATCCGGCCGGCCGGGTTCGCGAATTCTCGCGGCACGCGTCAAACTTGAAGGATCGTCGGAAAAATCCGGAGCAACAACGTAACCATCGAGCGAAAGGTTTTTCACCGAGGAGAATCGCCACAAGCTCATTGGTGCGAACGGGCAGACGGTTCGGCTTCAAATTCATCCCAGGCTTGCGTTTGAAGATCCCTGAACCAGTCGGTCGCGGATGGCTGTCGAGTTCCCGAAAGAATCGAAGAAAGTTCGGTCGTTATCATTGTTATGCGAATCCCTGTGCCGGTTCTACGTGTTAGGCATTGGGCTCCTGGAGGGGCATTGCTTCCAACGCCCAAAAGAGCCGCGAGCGGCTCGCCTCCAATCGTCGGCGTTTCCCTCTAACCTACAGATCCCTCCATCTCGAGATCGATCAATCGCTTCAGTTCAACGCTATATTCCATCGGAAATTGGCGCACAAGATCATTCACAAAGCCATTGACCGCAAGGCTCATGGCCTGTCCCTCGCTGAGCCCGCGTTGTTGCATATAGAAGATTTGTTCGGCGCTGATCTGGCTCACAGAAGCTTCATGCTGGGTAGCGTTACCCGTGCCTCGAACCGTGATGGCTGGGTAGGTGTCGGTACGGCTGGTGGAATTGATCAACAAAGCGTCACACTCGGTGTTGTTCTTGCAGCCCTTGAGGTGTTTCGGCACGTGCACCAGACCCCGGTAAGTGGCGCGGCCCTTGCCGATACTGATACTCTTGGAAACGATGTTGCTGGTAGTCTCGTCGGCCGCGTGCACCATCTTTGCCCCGGTATCCTGGTGCTGCCCGTCACCGGCCAGCGCAATACTGATTACCTCGCCACGCGACTTTCGCCCTTTCAAGACGACTCCCGGATATTTCATGGTTAGCCTGGAACCGATGTTGCAGTCGATCCATTTAATCTCGGCTTCCTCCATCGCCAACCCCCGTTTGGTCACGAGATTAAACACATTAGGGGCCCAGTTCTGGACCGTAATATATTGGATCTTCGCTCCGGGCAAAGCCACTAGCTCGACGACGGCAGAATGAAGCGTTGCAGTCGTAAACTTCGGAGCCGTACATCCCTCCATGTACATGACCTCGGAGCCCTCATCGGCTATGATCAAAGTCCGCTCAAACTGCCCGAAATTCTCCGCGTTGATCCGGAAATAAGCCTGGAGCGGATGTTTCACCTTCACTCCGGGCGGCACATAGATGAAGCTGCCTCCGCTGAATACCGCGCTGTTCAACGCGCTGAATTTGTTGTCCGCGGTCGGGATCACTTTCCCAAACCATTTACGGAACAGTTCAGGACGCTCTTTTAGCGCGTCGGTACTCCCCATGAAGATCACGCCTTGGTCTGCGACGGCCTTTTTGATATTTGAGTAGACAGCCTCGCTATCAAATTGAGCTTCGACACCGGCCAGGAACTTTCTTTCGCTCTCCGGGATACCCAGTCGTTCGAACGTTCGTTTGATGTCTTCCGGAACCTCTTCCCATGTCCGCTTGGCGGCCTCGCCGGAGGCAAGATAGTAACGGATGACGTCGAAGTCGATCTCTTTGAGCTCGTCGCCGGCCCAATGGGTCGGTAACGGCTTGCTGTTAAAAACGCGGTATGCGTTCTTGCGGAATTCGCGGAGCCACTCCGGCTCCTTCTTCACATCGACGATGTAATCAATCGTTTTTTCCGTCAAGCCAACGCCCGCATCTCGCGTCGACTTGACATTGTAGAAAAAGTTACCAATATTCCGATCGATATCGATTGAATTAGTTTCGGTGCTCATCTTTTTCTCCTCCATTCCATTCAGTTCGCACCGACTGGCTCGCCTTTCTTTTCTTTCAACCAGTCGTAGCCCTTGGATTCCAGCTCCAGAGCCAACTCCTTGCCGCCACTGCGGACAATGCGTCCTTCGGACATGACGTGAACAAAATCCGGTACGATGTAATTTAACAAGCCGTTGGTAATGGGTGATCAGTAAAATGCCGATCTCGGGTCCGCGAATCTTATTGACCCCGTTCGCAACCACTTTCAGAGCATCGATATCCAAGCCGCTATCAGTCTCGTCGAGAACGGCAAAGGCCGGCTCCAACATCGCCAGTTGAAGTATTTCATTTCGCTTCTTCTCACCGCCGGAGAATCCTTCATTGACCGAGCGAGCCGTGAACTCTCTGCGAATATCCAGAAGATCCATTTTCTCGTAAAGCCGCTGATAGAACTCGATTGCGTCGAGTTCCTCGCCTTCGGGCAACCGCGCTTGCACGGCCGCGCGCAGAAAGTTGGCGTTGCTCACCCCCGGTATCTCCATCGGGTATTGGAAGGCCATGAAAAGCCCCTTGCGCGATCGCTCATCAGGCTCCATCTCAAGGATACTCACACCGTCCATCAGCACATCGCCCTCTGTCACCTGATAGTCTGGATGTCCGGCCATCACCTTCGCTAAGGTACTTTTCCCCGAACCGTTCGGCCCCATAACGGCATGGATCTCACCTTTGCTGAACTCGAGGCTCAGCCCGCGGATAATTTCTTTTTCAGCAATGGAAACGTGTAAGTCTTGAATGACAATCGAACTCATGAATAACGTTTTGAGTTTTGAAGTTTGAATTTTGAGTATTGAGCGGGGAGTCCGGCTGTTTCAGAAGGCGCGGCTCCAAGGGAATCGTGGTCGGTCGAACACTTCGCACAGAGCCCTCTCAATGACACTTCGGCTTGTGCGACAACAAAGCCCGGTGGCAAGTTCCAGGTGCCATTGAAAGGCGTCTCGACATCGGAGATTGCTCCGCAGGATTCGCAGTAGAAATGGCTATGTTCCTGCAAATTGGCACAATACCGCGTCGGAGCACGGTCCAGATTAACCTGTTTTACCAGACCCACAATCGACCAAAGCTTCCAGACAGTTATAAATTGTCGCCAGCGAGATAGATGGCATATGCTTTTTCGCGCGGAGAAACACCTCAGTTGCGGTCGGGTGATCCCGCTTTCTGGAGTAAAACCCCGAAGACCTCTTCTCGCTGTTTGGTTAGCCGAATTCCACTGGCCGCCAACCGCTGCGCTACTTCGGGAGAAACCTTCACAGTTCCCAACCTGCCATCGCCAATAACAATATCAAGAATAATTCTAAAAAGATCTAAATCGGAAGCCACGGAGTCAGGGGCGGAAGTTCCAGAATGGGTAGGGAAGCGCGTGTTCAGGAGTCACAGCATAGGAACGGCCAGCGTTTTTCCACGTCTGTCACTGTTCCCCCACGGGAATGAATGTAGTTTCCGACTCCCGACTCCCGATCGCCGTTCTTTAAGAACGCCTTCCTGGTAAACTATCGTTCAAACCGGCCTCAGGAATTCTGCGGAAAATATGTCTTCGGGGTACCGCTCGGAGAAGCTCTGGGTTTGTTTGCTTTTCCCGCGTCTCGCCCGACTTACTCGGCTCTTCTTTCCCAACACCCTCACCTTCTTTCGGCAATTGACTGGCAGGATGGCGTTCACACGCCCAAGAGCGAGCGAAACAGTTGCAATCAGTATCAAATACTTCTTCATCAAGTTTAGCAATTGGATCACACAAAGGTCAGGAAGAAAAGACTCACACGAAGGGCACGAAGATCAGGAGACAGGCATTCAGAAGTTGTTCAGAGTGGAGCGCCGCTTTCGGACCTTTGCATTTGATTCATCCGTTCCTGCCGAAGAGAGAAATCTCCTGAACTCCTGTCTTTCTGCTCCTTTCGACGCTCATTCGGGCCTGTAATCGAACAAATTAAGCTGCGGCTTTGTTTCTTCCTTTCGCTTTGGGCGGCTCCGGAAAACCTTGGCTTCGGCCAATCGCGGTTTGCCTTGAGCATTGAGTTCTGAGGCCTCCAGGTTGGCAAGGATTTCCTTGGCTCGATGGATGATTTCGTTGGGCAAACCGGCAAGACGCGCCACCTGTATTCCGTAACTTTTGTCCGCCGCGCCGGGCTGGATCTTGCGGAGAAAGATGATTTGGTCGTTCCATTCCCGAACCGCCACATTGTAGTTTTTAACGCCGGTGCAAACCACCGCCAATTCGGTCATCTCGTGATAGTGCGTTGCGAAGAGCGTTCTGGCCCGCAGGACATCATGGAGATACTCCGCAATGCTCCAGGCGATCGATAGTCCGTCAAATGTAGAAGTGCCCCGTCCGATTTCATCGAGAATCACCAGGCTGCGCTCACGTCGCGTTGTTGACAATATTCGCGGTCTCGTTCATCTCGACCATGAACGTCGATTGCCCACGCGAAAGATCATCCGAAGCGCCTACCCTGGTGAAAATGCGGTCGACCAATCCGATCTCGGCAGCGGCAGCCGGTACAAAACTGCCAATCTGCGCCATCAAGACAATCAGCGCGACCTGTCGGATAAAGGTCGATTTGCCGGCCATGTTCGGCCCAGTGATCAGCAACAGGCGATTCTCCGCGCCATCCAGCAAACAATCGTTTGGGACGAATTTCTCTTCCGTCACATTCTGGTCGAGAACCGGGTGGCGCCCGTCCCGGATATAGATGCGCGTCTCATCGGTCACCGTGGGTCGCGCATAGCCGAATAGCCGCGCTGTCTCCGCGAGAGAAGCGATCACATCAAGAACTGCTATGGAGCGAGCTGTCTCCTGCAGCTGAGGCATGTACTCCAGCAAGATTCTCACGCAGCTCGAAGGAAGAGCTCGTACTCCAACGCCTTGGAGCGCTCGTCCGCGCCCAATATCTTCGACTCGACTTCTTTCAGCTCCGGAGTTACAAACCTTTCCCCGTTCACGGTCGTCTGTTTCCGAGTGTAATCCGCGGGCACAGCGCCCAGATTCGAATTGGTGATTTCAATGAAATAGCCAAATACCGAGTTGAATCGCACCTTCAACGACCTGATTCCGGTCCGCTCGATTTCCCGCTGTTGCAGCGCTGCAATCCAGTCTTTTCCGCTACTTGAAGCGCTTCGCAATTCATCGAGCATCGAATCGTACCCTTCTCGGAACATTCCGCCCTCTTTGATCAATGCAGGAGGTTCCTCCACCAAGGCATCGCTGACGAGCTGAACCAAATCGGGCAGCTCACGAATTCCCGAAGAGATCTGGATCAATAACCGATTCTCTCCCTCTGCCAGAGCAGATTTCGCGAGAGCCGCAAGATGCTCCTTGAGTTCCGGCAAGGCATTCCAGAGAAAACCGAAGAGCGACGACATCTCTGGCATTCCCGCTCAGCTGGCTCAACCGTGCCCACAGTGCGTTCCACGTCACGAATATTGCGCAGCATCTCCCGCACGGAATTGAGCAGAAACGGCTGATCCAGGAATTGTTGAATCATCTCCTGTCTTGCCGAAGCTCAGCCGGCGACCGAAGCGGCTTTAAAAGCCAATGGCGAAAGAGCCTGCCCCCCATCGGTGTTATTGTCCGATCCAAAGCCGCCAAGAGGCTGGAATCTTCACCGCTCCCTTTGATCGGATCAGTTCAAGGTTCTGCTGAGTGGCGGCATCCAGCGCAACGTATTGATCAGAGAGGAAGACTCCCAGCGACTGAATATGCGTCGTTCGGCGCCGGAGCTGGTGCTTGAGGTAATGGATGATCGCCCCCGCCGCACCAATTGCGACCGGCATGTCGCCGCAGCCGAAACCGTCAAGCGACTGGACGCAGAACTGCTCACGAAGCAGGTAAGAAGCGTGATCGAGTTCGAAAGTATAGCCGTCGTAGGAAAAGCGCGCGGAATACTGCGAATGAGATCTTGGTCCGAATCAGGGATCAGCACTTCCGAAGGAGCAAAGCGCGCTAGTTCATCTTCGAGCGCGTTGCAGGAAGAGACTTCTGTAACCCGAAATTCGCCGGTGCTTACATCGAGCAGCGCCAAACCGAACCGCTCCTTTCGCCCTGTCCCGGAGGATTGCTTTCTGACGCAGAGGAGTGTCGCCCGACGGCAGCAAGGAAGTTGTTCTGGCGGGATTCCAGGAGCTGGAGATCACTGACGGTTCCCGGACTGATGATCTGGCTGACCTGTCTTTCAACGATTCTTCCCGGCTGCGGTTCGCTGGTTTGGTCACAAATGGCGACCCGGTGACCGGCTTTGATCAATCTTCCGATGTACGCCTCCGCGGCGTGGAACGGAACGCCGCACATCGGCATTCCGTTGCGCTTGGTCAATGCCACATTCAAAATCGGCGCGGCGATCTTTGCGTCTTCGAAGAAAAGCTCGTAGAAATCCCCCAGACGAAACAGGAGCAGCGTTCCCTCGGGCAAAGTCCGCCGGATGCTCTGATACTGCTGCATCATCGGGGTAGCGGACATGTTGGCGGCAAGGTTAGCGATGCACACGCAGGATGCAGGGATGCAAGGGCGTGGAGGGCCAGTTCGCCGAACGGCAGGACAGGTGAAGCAGATACGCGCAGCTTTCTGCAATACTGTCACTGCCCTTCTGTTCTGGCCACTACGTGATTGGTCAGTTTTCAATTTGTTGCTCAGCTCTTTTCTGGCACCATGGATATCAGCCGACGGCGATGTTCGCTCCGCGAGCAACTCCGTGGATTGTCGACCCGCGCGACTGCGCAACTTGCTTCTATCTGTTGACTATGCCCGCACCGATTGGTCAAAAGTTTCGTCAGACAGTTTTCCGTTTATTCGGAATCGTTGTCGCCGGGACATTTACCGGGTAAAAACATTTGGCCTCGAAAATCTGCCAGAAGACGGGTTTTTTGCTGGTGCCGAATCACATGACATACGTCGATGCGGTCGTTCTCCAGCTGGCTTGCCCACGGCCAATTCGATTCATCGTCCACGAATCGATCTACCGGATTGCGTGGCTAAATCCGATCTTCAAACTGATCGAGGCTATACCGATCTCGAATGTCCGCGCCAAAGAGGCGGTTCGGGAAGCGGCTGATCGGATAAGAAAAGGAGAGATCGTTTGCATTTTTCCTGAGGGCGAACTGAGCCGCACCGGCACGCTGCTTAAACTGCGCAAAGGGTTTCGAATTGATTGCCCGATTGGCCGAGTGCGAAGTTGTCCCGGTTTGGCTGGACGGTCTCTGGGGCTCAATATTTTCATTCGAAGGCGGCCGGTACTTTTCTGAAGATTCCAAAGCGAATCCCGCAGCTCGCAACAATCGCTTTCGGCAAGCCGATTCCCGCCCGCTCCGTGGATATCGGCATAACCCGCGAAAGACTTCTTGAACTCGGGGAGTTCTGTTTCAGAAACGACCGGAGCTATGCGGTCACTTAGGCCGCGCCACCGTACGCGGCTTGAAGCGGAGACCGTTCGACGAAGCGGTCATTGACGGGATGGATGGTCGTGTGCTGAAGCGCGGGGATTTGCTCGCGGCCTCGATTGCCCTCAGTCGATGGATTAAGAAACATTGCGCAGGCGAACGAGTGGCCGTCGTGTTGCCGCCGGGCGTTGGAGCGGTCGTCGCGAACGTCGCGGTCACTTTGGCAAACAAGGTGGCGGTCAATTTGAACTTTACGGCCGGCCGTGCCGCCCTGCAGTCAGCTATCAACAGGGGCCAGATCCTGCATGCGATTTCCGCCAAGCCGGTCATGAAGCGTTTGGAAGATTTTCCCTGGCCGAAAGATGTCTTTCGCTTGGAGGAGCTCATGCCGGAGTTGAAACCAAAAATCGTGATCTGGCGCCTGATTTCGGCGGTGACACCCGCCTGGGTGCTCAGTCATCTGCTAGGCTTGCCGCGGAGAGGCGACCGGAAAGAGGCGGTCCTTCTGTTTACCAGCGGCAGTCTCCGGCGAACCGAAAGGTGTCGTGCTCAGCCATCGGAACGTGCTGGGAAATGTCCTGCAGTTTGGCTCGATGCTCAATCTTGGACGGGAAGATTCGGTGATGGCTTCTCTTCCATTCTTTCACAGTTTCGGCTGCACCGTCACCTTGTGGTATCCGATGATCGGAGGGGTGCGCGCTGTTACTTACCCTACCCCGGTCGATGTGGTAAAAAACGCCGAGATCATCGAGCGCTACAAGATCTCGTTGCTGGTGACGACTCCGACATTTTTGCGAGGATATCTGAAGCGGACTGAACCCAAACAGTTCGCCAGCATCAAGCTTCTCGTTACCGGAGCGGAAAAGTTGCCCCGGGAACTGGCCGAATCGTTCGAGGCAGAAGTTCGGAAAACATGTCCTGGAGGGCTATGGATTGACGGAAACAGCTCCGGTCGTCAGCACGAACCTGCCCGATCCTGCTCCAAGCCGGCCAAACGATACGATGCAACCTCCAGACCGCGATGGTTCCGTAGGCAAATTGCTGCCGGGCCAAGCGGCACAGATTCGCGATCCGGAAACGAACGACCTTGTTGTCTCCGCATGCACTGGGAATCCTTTGGTTGAAGGGCCCGAACATTTTCGAAGGCTATCTCAACGAGCCCGAAAGAACAGCAGAAGTCCTGCAGAACGGATGGTTCAAAACAGGGGACCTTGGCCGGTTCGATGAAGACGGCTTCCTCTACATCGAGGGACGATTATCGCGATTCTCCAAGATTGCCGGAGAAATGGTTCCGCACGAAACGATCGAAACAAAGATTGTCGAAGCGTTTGACTTGAGAGATGGAGGATGAACGCGTGTTGCCGCGATCGTCGGCGTTCCAGACCAGGCCAAAGGTGAAGCGCTCGTTTTACTCGCGACGCAGGATCTTTCCCTGGATAAGATTCGGGAGCGTCTGCTGGCGGCCGGTCTGCCGAACCTTTGGGTCCCGCGCACGATAAAACGAGTGGAGACAAATTCCGATTCTCGGTTCAGGCAAACTCGATCTCGGAAAGTGCAAGGAATTGGCGCTAGCCGGAAAAACTGACAAGCCAGAGCGGCCGTGAGATTTTCGCGCCGAGGCGTCCGGGACGAGGATGATTGGGTGAACTGGTGCACTAATTAGCTGGCCCGCAATGGTCTCGTCGCTTCGGCAGCTGCATGATTTTCTTGCAGAGTGATTAACTAGCGAGCGGCGGCGGGAGGCCCGAGTGAGCTGCTGGAGGCAGCGACGGCTGGCGCCGGGGATGGCGGGCCAACCATCGGACCGTTTGCAACTTGGGCTTTGGCAACTGGAGCGGGCTGTTGCGGATAGTCCGGCAAAGAACCCGGGAATAATGTCGACCGTTGCGCCTATACCAACCGTGTTAAATACCCGAAGAACATCTGACGACTTCATACGCATACAGCCGAAACTGGCGGGACGCCCAACATTCCGTTCTTCGGGTGTGCCATGAATGTAAATACATCGGGCAAACGCATGCCGATTTTGTGGTTCAAGGCCTTTGAGCCAGATAATTCGAGTCACGATCGGATCACGGCCCGGGGCATCCGGCGCCAGGATTTCACCGGTCTGCCGCCGGCTTTTGAAGACTGCACCCAGCGGCGCGCCTGCGCCGATCTTCTTCGCCACCTCCATTCTTCCAAGCGGCGTTGCGCGGCTGCCGGGCCGATCTCCCAACCCGAACTTTGAGGTCGAGACCGGGTAGCGTCCGAGCAGTCTTTCCCTGTGATAAAGCTCCAGGCTTTGATCCGCCACGCTCACCAGGATTCGATGGTCATTATCCTTTGTCGCGCATGATGAGAAAAGGAGTGCCAGAGCCAGCAGGAAAAAAGCGGACCGACGACAGGTCATGTACCTGACTTATAACAGAAGATCTGCTCCTCTGCAACGGCAACGGACCTGCTACATCCTTCCCGGAGCAGGTTTCTACTGCCCGGAAGCGATCTCTTCCCCAACAACGTACCGCGCAAAACGGCGGATCACGATGTTCTCGCCGAGTTCGGCAATTTTCGAAGCAACCAGTTCTTTAATCGTTTGATCCGGATTCTTAATGAATGCCTGATCAAGCAAACAGACACTGCTAAAGAACTTGTCGAGTTTTCCGTCCACGATTTTCTCGATGACATTTTCCGGTTTACCCTTCACTTGAGCACGATAAATGTCCCGTTCCCGTTCAATCGATCTCACGCGGAACCTGATCCCGGCCAATATACAACGGATGCGCCGCAGCGATGTGCAACGTGATATCTTTGACGAAGTCGCGGAAACTTTCGTTTTTCGCGACAAAGTCGGTCTCGCAGTTTATTTCAACGAGAACACCCACTTTTCCCTGAAGATGAATGTAGGAAGCAACAACGCCTTCTTTGGCGGAGCGGGATGCCTTCTTGGAGGCGCTGGCGATCCCCTTTCTTCCTGAGGATATCTTCGGCTTTGCTCAGATCGCCGCCAGACTCGACCAGCGCTCTCTTACAATCCATCATGCCGGCGTTTGTTTTCTCACGCAATTGCTTGACGAGGGCAGGGTTGACTTCAGACATATGAAAAAGGGTTTTGAGGTTCGAGATTAAGATTTTGAGTTTCAATCGGGGGTCCTAAGCCGCCTTCGCTTAAGCGAACTTCCAGGGCGATAACGCGGAGAGATCTCAAAACTCAAAGCGCAAAGCCCAAAACGAATCGAGAGCTTACTCGGCAACAGCCGCAAGATTTGCGGCCTCTTCCTTGTTCGCCTCATGAGACGCCGTATAGATCGCATCGACCAATTTTTGGAGAATAACTCGAATCGCTCGAATTGCGTCATCGTTTCCGGCGATCGGATAACTCACTTGATCCGGATCTGCATTCGTGTCGACAATTGCGACCGTCGGGATCTTGAGCCGCTGGGCTTCCGCTACCGCGATCGATTCTCGGGAAGTATCAATCATGACCATCGCATCCGGCAAACGATCCATGGTGCGAATACCTTCAAGATTTCGACGAAGTTTTTCCGCTTCACGCCGCAGCGCTGAAAGTTCTTGTTTCCCCATCTTCGAGTACTCCGGCGATTTCTCGATTTGCTCGAGATAGGTCAATCGTCCGACACTTTTCCGAATGGTTGTTAGATTCGTCAGCGTTCCACCCAGCCACCGTTGATTGACGTAGAACTGCCCACAGGCAACCGCAGCTTCCTTAACGGCCTCTTGGGCTTGCTTTTTGCATCCGATGAAAAGCACCTTTCCGTTCTGTCTTGCAATGTTCGCCAGAAAGTCGGTCGCCGTCTGCAGCTGTTTTACCGTTTCGGAGAGGTTAATGATGTAGATCGAATTTCTCTGTTCAAAGATGAAAGGCTTCATCTTCGGGTTCCATCGCTTCGTCTGGTGTCCAAAATGAACTCCCGCCTCCAGGAGTTCCGTCATTAATTCCATTGAAGACATATCTAGTTCTATGACAGCTGCCGTAATTCTAAGGTTGTTTCCGAGTAGAGCCGGAAACTATGCTGCAGGGTCCACAGGTCCGCAAGGGCTTTTTCCGGAGGGCGGCAGCGACGCGTATTTCGTCCTGCAATCCTGCATCCTTATTCCTCCCTGCGTGTCTCCTTCCGTTTCGATAAACCTGGCAAAAAGCCAGAGAACATCCGAAAGTCGGTTCAGGTATCGAAGGCTTCCGGATTGACATAAGTCGGCTCTTTCGCTAAAGCAACAACGCGGCGTTCTGCTCGTCGGCAGGTGGTGCGGGCCACGATCCAAAGCGGCGGAGCTCAGACTATGCCCCGGCGTTGCCCAATGTTTGAAATCGACATGATAGTTTTTTTCCAGGTCATTCACGACATCGGTCAAACGATCCACCATTGCCGCAGTCACAACCTGATAGCCATCTTTCAAGTATCGTTCTCGATCTTCGTCGCAGACTGCCAACTCTCCCATCAAGATGACAGTTCTTTTTGAACCGATAAAACGACCTCCTGGATCGAGGCTTTCACTGGTAGTGGCCCGCACCAGTCCAAGCAGGAATTTAGCTCATCCACGGTGCCGTAGGCTTCGACTCGCCGGTCGGTTTTTGGCACCCGATTCCCGTACATCAAGGCTGTTTCACCCGCATCTCCGGTCTTCGTTGCGATGGACATAGGTGAGATTTACTCGAAAGAAACCACAGATTTCACGGATTAAAGGCGGTGGACACGCATTGTCTTTTCTTAAATCTGGGTAATCTGCGCAACTGTGGTTTTGAATTCCGAAATGGGGGCCGCAATATGCGGCCCCTTTTTCAGCCAACAGCCACAGGTTCAGTCTCGACCGCAACGGCCTTTCCGATCGGTTCACCGGTTTCGAGCGTACGGATGCTGCGATGCCCCATGAAACCGGTTCCCGCCGGAATCAAGTGACCCATGATCACATTTTCCTTGAAGCCGCGCAGGAAATCAATTTTACCAAGCGTAGCTGCCTCGGTGAGAACCCGGGTCGTATCCTGGAACGAAGCAGCTGAAATGAAGCTATCGGTCTCAAGCGAAGCCTTGGTGATCCCGAGGAGCACCGGAACAGCTTCTGCAGGTTTACCACCCTGCTCGATGACACGACGGTTTTCCTTTTCAAATTCAAGCCGATCAACCTGGTCGCCCCAGAGCAAGGCAGTGTCGCCTGGTTCGGTTACCTTTACTTTCCGCAACATCTGCCGCACGATAATCTCAATGTGCTTATCATTGATCTCCACTCCTTGAAGCCGGTAAACCTCCTGCACCTCGTTCACGAGATGTTCCTGAAGGTCTTGCGGCCCGCAAACTTCGAGAATTTCATGCGGTACGATCGGACCCTCCGTCAGCTGCGATCCCTTTTTCACGAAATCTCCCTTGAAGACGATCATGTGTTTGTTCAACGGGAATTAGATGTTCCTCTTCCTGACCCGTAATTGGATCCCGGAGGATCAAACGACGCTTGCCACGAACCGTGCCGCCGAACTCAACGAGATCCATCGATTTTGGCAATCTCGGCCGCTTCCTTCGGACGCCGCGCTTCGAACAACTCTGCGACCCGCGGCAGACCGCCGGTGATGTCTTTGGTCTTGGCAATTTTCCGCGGTGTCTTGGCCAGCAGCGTACCCGCTTGCACTCTCTTGTGTTCCTGCACGACGACATGCGCGCCAGCTGGAATCGAGTAGCTCGCAACGACCTCTTGTTTGTCATCCACGATGACAATCTGCGGATGCAAGATCCTCTTTGTGCTCGATCACGACAGTGCCCATCACACCGGTCGCTTCGTCAATTTCCCGCTTCACCGTCACGCCGGGGATCATATCCCGGAATTCCACTTTGCCGGTTCTTTCGGTCAAGATCGGCACATTGTACGGATCCCATTGAACGAAGGTGTCACCTTTCTTCACCGGCTCACCGTCGCCGACGGAGATAACTGAACCGATAACGACATTGTAGCGTTCGAACTCCCGGCCATCCTTCGCATGTACAGAGACCGAACCGTTCTTATTCAGAACGATAAAGTTACCGTCAACGGACTGAACAACCCGAAGATCGTTGAAGTGGACGTTTCCGTCGTTCTTCGCTTTGATGATCGGCTGCTTAAAGAGCTGAGTCGCAGTTCCACCAATATGGAACGTACGCATCGTCAGCTGAGTACCGGGCTCCCCGATGCTCTGTGCAGCGATGATGCCAACCGCCTCACCGAGCTTCACCATCCGTCCGGTCGCCAGGTTCCGTCCGTAGCACTGCGCGCAAACTCCACGCTTCGATTCACAGGTGAGAACCGATCGAATCTTAAGTTGCTCGACGCCGATTTTCATCAGCGCGTTGGCCTGCGACTCCTTCGATCAATTGGTTTGCCTTGATAATCGTTTCTTTGGTGACCGGATTTGCGATGGTCTCACAACTTACGCGGCCTACGATTCGAGTCGCCAAATCGACTACTTCATCGTCTCCTTCGTAAATTGGGCGAACGATAATTCCGTTAGCCGTTCCGCAGTCCGGCTCAACAATGATCACGTCCTGTGCGGCATCGACCAGTTTTCGAGTCAAATACCCTGAATCGGCCGTTTTCAACGCTGTATCGGCAAGGCCTTTTCGCGCGCCGTGCGTTGAAATGAAATACTCCAGCACCGAAAGACCCTCTCGGAAATTCGAGGTTATCGGGCGTTCGATAATTTCTCCGGATGGTTTCGCCATCAAGCCGCGCATACCCGCTAACTGCTTGACCTGTTGCCGATTGCCTCGAGCGCCGGAATCCTGCATCAAAAACAC
The DNA here is from genome assembly GCA_963736745.1 of uncultured Verrucomicrobiae bacterium. GTDB lineage: Bacteria > Verrucomicrobiota > Verrucomicrobiia > Chthoniobacterales > JAFAMB01 > JAFAMB01. The sequence continues at coordinate 67,867 of CAVTQD010000030.1, forward strand.
CGGATTCATCTCCCGGCGCCCTTCGTTATGCTCCAGCGTCCGGAACATCACGTTCGAGATTTCTTCTCCGGCATGAGTCCAGATATCGATGATCTTATTATAGCGCTCACCGTCAGTGATGATTCCGCTGCGGTATTGCTTTTCTACCAGCGCGATTTGCTTGTAGGCCTTATCGAGCTCGGTCTTCTTCTCGTCCGGGAATGATCATGTCGGTGATCCCGATCGAGACGCCGGCGCGTGTTGCCCAGCTGAACCCGAGTTCTTTTAGTCGGTCGAGAGTCTCAACGGTCCTCTGCTGACCCGAAACCTGGTAGGTACGCCAAATGATGTCGCTCAGCTGCTTTTTCCCGGCGACTTTGTTGTAAAAGCCAAGACCCTCCGGCCAGATCCCGTTGAAGATCACGCGACCGGCTGTCGTCTCGATAACTTTGATCTCCGGAATTTCCGTAAGATTGTTTTCTTGCCGAAGTTCGGATTCTTGAATCGAATTTTCTCGTGGATCTTGATCGCTCCTTCGGCCAGCCCAAATTCAATCTCCTGGAGCTCCGAAAACAACCGGAGACGTTCGCCAACTTGTGCAGTCTTGCGCGGAGTCTGCGTCAAATAATAACAACCCAACACAATGTCCTGAGACGGTGTCGTAATCGGTTTGCCGCTGGAAGGAGAGAAGATGTTATTCGGCGCGAGCATTAATAGGCGGGCCTCCATTTGGGCTTCCACAGAGAGCGGAACGTGAACCGCCATCTGGTCTCCGTCGAAGTCTGCATTGTAAGCAGTACAGACTAACGGATGGATGCGAATTGCCTCACCCTCGATGAGCATCGGCTCGAACGCCTGAATCGACAAACGGTGAAGAGTCGGAGCGCGGTTCAGCAACACAGGATGCCCTTTAGTTACCTCTTCGAGAATATCCCAGACCTCCGGCGTCTGACGTTCAATCATCTTTTTAGCGCTACGGACGGTGTGCACGTATCCGAGCTCCTTGAGCCGCCGAATAATGAACGGCTCAAACAAGACGAGCGCCATCTTCTTCGGCAGACCGCACTGGTGAAGTTTCAGCTCCGGACCGATCACGATCACCGAACGGCCCGAGTAGTCGACTCGTTTTCCAAGCAGGTTCTGGCGGAATCGGCCACCCTTCCCTTTGAGCATGTCGCTCAAAGACTTCAGGGGACGATTTCCTGCGCCGGTTACGGCCCGGCCATGCCGGCCGTTATCGAACAAAGCGTCGACGGCTTCCTGAAGCATACGTTTTTCGTTCCGGATGATGACATCCGGGGTCTTCAGTTGCAGAAGATTCTTGAGACGATTGTTTCGGTTAATCACCCGGCGATAGAGATCATTGAGATCAGAAGTAGCAAATCGGCCGCCTTCCAGCGGAACGAGGGGTCGCAAATCGGGCGGAATTACCGGCAGCACATCCAGAATCATCCACTCCGGCCGGGAATGAGAATTCATAAACCCTTGAACAAGCTTCAACCGTTTCGCCAACTTCTTGCGGATCTGCTTGCTCTTGGTGTTGTTCATCGACTCTTCAAGCTCGGCATTCAGCAAGCGGAGCTCAATCTGCGAGAGCAACATTTTGATCGCTTCGGCACCCATACCGGCAACAAAGGTGTCGCCGTATTGTTCCTGTGCCTCCCTGTACTCCTGTTCATTGAGCAATTGCGTCTTCTGCAGCTGGGTTTGGCCCGGGTCGATAACGATGTAATCCTCGTAATAAATGACCCGCTCCAGTTGCCGGGAACTCATATCCAACATCAGACCGATGCGGGAGGGCATGCATTTGTAAAACCAGATGTGCGAGACCGGCACCGCAAGCTCGATGTGTCCCATACGTTCCCGACGCACTCGCGACAGTGTCACTTCCACGCCGCAACGATCACAGATCACACCTTTGTGCTTGATGCGTTTGTATTTGCCGCAAGAACACTCCCAGTCACGGGTCGGACCGAAGATTCGCTCGCAGAATAATCCTCCCTTTTCAGGCTTAAACGTGCGGTAATTAATCGTTTCCGGATTTTTTACCTCGCCCTTACTCCAGGAGCGAATCGCGTCCGGCGACGCGACGCTGATTGCTACTTGGTCAAAACCGACCGAGCGCTCTTCTCCAAAAATCTCGCGAAGATTAGTTTCGTTCATAGTTGCCACGGATGAGTGGTTGACTGATTAAAATTGTGAGCTGTGGCGCGGTCGAGTCGGTTCGAGCGGTTGAGCAGGAAGCTCAACGCTGCCGCTGTCGATCCGCGCCTATAATTCATCCAGCTGAGGGAGCTGCATCGAGGGCGGTATCGCCAAATACCTGCGTGCGACCGCCGACCTTCACATCAAGCCCTAGACTTTGCATTTCCTTGATCAAGACGTTGAAAGACTCGGGCGTACCTGCTTCCAACGAATTGTCGCCTTTCACGATCGATTCATAAATTCGGGTCCGCCCCTGCACATCGTCTGACTTGACAGTGAGCAGCTCCTGGAGGGTATAAGCTGCCCCGTACGCTTCCAGCGCCCAAACCTCCATTTCCCCGAATCGCTGACCACCATACTGAGCCTTCCCACCCAGCGGCTGCTGTGTAACGAGTGAGTACGGCCCAACTGCGCGTGCGTGGATCTTGTCCGCCACAAGGTGGCCGAGCTTCAACATGTAAATATATCCAACTACGACATTTTGATCGAACGCGTCACCGGTCCGGCCATCGTATAACGTCGATTTACCGGTCTCCGTCACCCAGGTGAAGCCTTCCACCTTTTTCGCTTCCGTCAGGTATTTCCGAATTTCCGGTTCTTCAATCCCATCAAAAACCGGGGTCGCAACCTTGAACCCGAGGGCTTTCGCTGCCACTCCAAGGTGAGTCTCAAGCACTTGACCGACGTTCATTCGGCTCGGCACGCCGAGCGGGTTCAACACTATCTCGACCGGAGTGCCATCATGCAGAAATGGCATGTCTTCTTCCGGAACAATCTTCGCAACGACACCCTTGTTCCCGTGACGGCCTGCCATCTTATCGCCAACGCTCAACTTACGTTTGCTGGCGATATAGACCTTCACTTGCTTGATGATGCCCGGATCAATGTCGTCGCCACTCTCGATTCGATCAAGAGAGCGCTCCTTCTCGAGATCCAGCTCGGCGAATTTGTGTTCGAACGAACTGATTATCTCATGAATCTTGTTTCGAATCGGGCTCGGATCGATATCGACATGATCGTAAACACCAGCCAGTTTCCGCAGCAGCGTCTTGGTTATCTTTCGGTTCGCCGGAATAATGATTTCACCGGTCTCAGCGTTGACCACGTCGAGCGGAATCTTTTCACCCAGCAGTATGTTCGATAGCGCTTCTGTCAGCTCTTCGTGCAGTTCGTCTTTCTTCTTTTTGTACTCTTCACCGATCTGCTTGGCCTGACGTTTTGTTTCGGCCGGGGTAAGTTTCTGCTTAGCGACTTCCTTGCGAGAGGAAACTTTAACATCCATGACGATTCCGTAGGTGCCGGACGGAACGGTCAGCGAAGTATCTTTCACGTCAGCGGCCTTCTCTCCGAAGATCGCGCGCAGCAGCCTTTCTTCCGGCGCAAGCTCCGTCTCGCTTTTCGGCGTGATCTTGCCGACTAGAATATCGCCCGGCTTCACTTCGGCGCCGACCCGAATTACTCCATCGGGTCCGAGGTTTCTCAGAGCTTCCTCGCTAACGTTTGGAATATCTCGAGTGATTTCCTCCGGCCCTAGCTTCGTATCGCGCGCACCGATCTCGAATTCATCAATGTGAATCGAGGTGTAGATGTCTTCTTTCACCACTTTTTCCGAGATCAGAATCGCGTCTTCAAAGTTGTAACCGTTCCAAGGCATGAACGCCACCAACACGTTCCGGCCCAGCGCCAAGTTCACCTGCTTCGGTATTTGGTCCATCCGCGATGACCTGGCCGGCTGTGATTCGTTGACCCTTCCGAACGATCGGCTTCTGGTTAATGCAGGTTCCGGCGTTCGATCGCATAAACTTCCGCAGCTCATAAACGTGCACACCTTCATCCGGCCGGCTGACCAGCTTCTTCTTCGGCTCCGGCGATTTCCCATCCTTTGTGATAACAATCTGTTCCGCCGTAACAGAAACAACCACTCCGTCCGCCTCAGCGACAATGACTGCTTTGGAATCACGCGCCACTTTTCCTTCAAGTCCCGTTCCGACCAACGGTGACTCGGATCGAATCAGCGGCACTCCCTGCCGCTGCATGTTGGAGCCCATCAGCGCTCGGTTCGCGTCATCGTGTTCGAGAAAAGGAATCAGCCCCGCCGCCACCGAAACCAACTGCTTCGGCGAGATATCCATGTAATGGATTTTACCCGGGTCCACTTCCAAGAAATCACCCCGATAACGGCAGGAAACTTTCTCGTCGGTAAAATTGCCCTGGTCATCGATCGGCGCATTCGCTTGAGCGACCAGATAATTTTCTTCGCGGTCCGCGGTTAAATAGTCGATCTGCGTCGATGACACGACCATTCTCCACTCGACGATAGGGTGTCTCGATAAATCCGAACTCGTTGATTCTGGCAAAGGTGCTCATCGAGCTGATGAGACCGATGTTCGGTCCTTCCGGCGTCTCGATCGGACAAATTCGGCCATAGTGCGAAGGATGCACGTCACGCACTTCGAAGCCTGCTCGGTCCCGGCTCAACCCGCCCGGTCCAAGTGCGGACAATCGGCGCTTGTGCGTCAGCTCCGCCAAGAGGATTCGTCTGATCCATGAACTGGCTCAATTGCGACCGGCCAAAGAAATCTCGAATCACCGCGCTGAGAGCCTTCGGGTTGATCAGCTTTTGCGGAGTCATGCCGTCAATGTTCACATCGAATAGCGTCATTCGTTCTTTGACAAGACGCTCGGTTCGCGCCAAGCCAACCCGGCACTGGTTCGCGAGCAACTCGCCAACCGTCCGTACTCTGCGGCTGCCGAGATGGTCGATGTCATCCAGAATCCCCTCACCCTTCCGCAGGGTGATGAGATACTTCATTGCTCCGATAAAATCTTCCTTCGTCAGTGTTCGCTCGGCGAGATCAACTTCAATTCCGAGCTTTTGATTGATCTTGTACCGGCCAACCCGCCCGAGATCGTATTTTTTGGGATCAAAAAACAACCGCTTTAGTAGTCCGCGAGCATTAGCGACCGTTGGAGGATCGCCAGGGCGTAATCTGCGGTAGATATCTTTGAGGGCTTCTTCCTCGTCGTGCGCCGGATCCTTCTTGATCGACTTGATGATAGTATCGTCATCTTTGGCATCGACGACATCCACTTCGGTGATACCCAGCGTCAAGATCTGCTGAACGTCGCCTTTGTTAACGGCTCGAAGGCACGCGCTACAGTGATTTCGCCGTCGCGCACATCCTGGATCAGTACCCGGGTGTTAAGTTCTTCTTCCTCGAGATCGTTTGTCAGCCGGAGCTTTTCGATGTTATAAAAGATTTTGATAATATCGCCGTCGCCGCCGAAACCCGATCGAGCGCAGAAAGGTGGTTGCCAAAAATTTTCGGCGACGTTTCCGGCGATCGAGATAGATATAAAGGAGATCGTTTGTATCGAACTGGACTTCGAGCCAGGAACCGCGATCTGGGATGATTCGAAAGCTGTAAAGCACCTTGCCATTCAGGTGAACGGAAGATTCGAACGCAATTCCAGGCGACCGATGCAATTGGCTTACGACCACACGTTCCGCACCGTTGATTACGAAGGTCCCCTGCGGAGTCATCAGCGGGATTTCACCCATGTAGACCTTCTCTTCTTTCGTTCCCTTATCGTCCCGAAGCTGGAAAGTCACATGCAACGGCGCACTGAATGTCTGTCCCTCGCGCTGGCACTCCAGTGCCGACATCTTCGGTTCACCGATGTCGTAGCTGACGAAATCCAGAACGACCTTATCGTCGTAACTCTGGATCGGAAACACCTCCTTAAAGACAGCCTGCAGCCCAACATTTTTTCGCCTGCCTGGCGAAACATCTTTCTGCAGGAATTCCACATACGAATTGAGCTGGACTTCAATCAGATTTGGCGGCTCAATCGCTTCTTTGATCTTTCCGAAGTAAATACGCTCTGACATACGGTATCGTGTTTTCTAGCCGAACGGTAAAAGTTTGCTGCCGCACCGCGGGCTACCGTTTCGGTGAAGGTTTCGACAACAAAGGGGAACACAAATAGCCCCACCCGCGTGGCTTGTCAAATCTGCCACAGCCCATGGAGCTGCCAAATTGTTATTTCTTGTAACTTGCGAGCGATATCTCGAGTTCCCCCGCGGTTAACGGAAATATAGACATACACAGATGTAACGTACTCTGCAAGCAGTTTCTACGGCGGTGCGTCGCTCGCACAGAACGCCGCAGGCCAGTTGCCGCTGTTTTCAAGCGCGATCAGAAGGTGTAGGCGAAGCGTCCTCGCTTTGCGTCTTCAGAACCGAGCAAAGCGAGGACGCTTTGCCTACTGAGTGAAAATGCAGGGCGCCACGCATGCGCCTGACGCCCCGCAATTCTCCGAAAGGACGAAGCCCACGTCTCTACCGAATTATTTGATTTCGACTTTTGCGCCGGCGGCTTCGATCTTCTTCTTGATATCTTCGGCTTCTTGCTTCGTGACACCTTCCTTGACCGTTTTCGGCGCGCCTTCGACAAGCGCTTTCGCTTCAGCCAGTCCAAGACCCGGAACAGAAGCGCGGACTTCCTTGATCACCGCGATCTTATTCGGCGCCAATTTCTTTCAGGATGACGTCAAAGGCCGTCTTCTCTTCAACCGCAGGAGCTGCTGCGCCGCCCGCGCCCGCCGCAGGGGCTGCCGCGACAGCCACAGGAGCCGCCGCGCTAACTCCCCACTTTTCCTCGAGTTTCTTTACCAGATCAGCGATTTCCAGAACGGTAAGACCGCTGAGCTGATCTACTATTTGATTCGTATCTGCCATTTTTTCTTTCTCTCGGTATCGTCGCGCTCCGAAGCCTCAGAGCATTTAAGAATCCGCAGCCGCGGACCCCGACGAGGAACCATTTTTTACTTATGCTCGGGACGTGTGGCTTCTTTCACGTCTCGAAAATTTTGATTTCTGCGGAACGTTTCACCTCGTTCTCGTGCTCGAAACGTTTACCTGGAAGCAATGACCTTCACACGATCATCATCGAGGACGATCTCAGCCTACGCGTCTGCGCCTCTGCGCTTCGCACCTCGCTTTCTCTATATCTGGCTTTCAACAAACGGGCCAGAGATGCGCCCGGTTCGTTGAGCAACATAACCAGCTTCTGCAACGGCGACTTGAGAACTCCCAACAGCTGCGCCTGGAGGATTTCCTTGGGCGGCAGATCTGCAAGCGCCCGTATTTGTTCTTTGGAGATGATCGCTTTATCCAGAACTCCGACCTTCACCGCCGGCTTTTGGAATTCAGCGGAAAAATTTTTCAAGATTTTCGCGGCCGCACAGACATCGCTTTCCCCGGTCACAATGGCAGTTTGACCATTGAGGCTGTCGGCCAGATCCGGATAATCCCACTTCTGCCGCGGCTCTGCGCAGGAACGTATTTTTGACCACCTTGCACTGGGCACCGGCTCCGGCCAGACGGATCCGCAACTCCGAAAAATTGAAGCACGTTCATCCCGTTGTATTCCGTCACAATCAGAAACGGGGAGTGATTCAATTTCGTGGAGAGATCATCGACGATCGTGGTTTTTTCAGGTCTCATTCTGGTTTATCCCCTCTCAATATTTCAAAAACGGCGTCGGATCGACTCGCAGACCCGGACTCATCGTTGCGCTCATCGTAATGTTATGAACGAACTTGCCTTTAGCCGTCGCGGGTCGCGCCTTGACCACGGCTTCAATCACAGCGGAACCATTTTCAACCAGCGCTTTTTGCTGCGAACGAGAATTTACCCATCGGCACTGCCACATTGCCATTTTTGTCGAGCTTGAATTCAACGCGACCGGCTTTCACTTCTCGAACGGCCTTTGCCGTGTCCTCTGTTACCGTGCCGGTCTTCGGATTTGGCATCAATCCTCTGAGGACCAAGAATCTTGCCCAAGTTTGCGCACTTCCGCCATCGCGCCGGCGTTGCGATCGCTACGTCGAAATCCTGGAAGCCCTCCTGGCACTTCTTTATCATGTCCTCGAAGCCCACGAACTCCGCGCCGGCTTCCCTGGCAGCTTCTGCCGCCTGGCCCTGAGCAAAAACGAGCACTCGCACTTTATTTCCGCTGCCATGCGGCAACGGGCAGGTTCCACGGACCATTTGATCGGATTGACGCGGATCCACGCCAAGTCTGAACGACAGGGTCACAGTTTGATCGAACTTCGTCGGTGGAAGCTTTTTGAGCGCTTCGACGGCCTCTGTTAATGAATAAGCCTTGGCCGGATCGACTAGCGTCGGCGCAAGAGCGATAACGTTTACTGCGGTCTGCTACTTTCATTTCTATTTGCAGTTATGGCGGGCCTTTCGGCCCTCCTGCTATTTGTAGCAATACGGCCTTCGGCATGAGACGGGCAGTCCAGTCGCGTGCGGACACAGTTCCAAGTATTCGCACAACCGCGGGAGGTCCGTGCCCAAACAATTATTCTTCTACTTCAATGCCCATCTGGCGAGCGGTCCCCACCAAAGTCCGGTAGGCGGCTTCTTCCGTGCGAGCATTCATATCCTTCATCTTCAACTTAACGATATCCATCACCTGCTGCTTCGTCAGCTTAGCGACCTTGATCTTGTTCGGCTCCTTCGAACCGGCAGCGATATTTGCAGCCTTTTTCAGAAGCAAGCGCCGCCGGTGGCGACTTGGTGATAAATGTAAAAGTCTTATCCTTAAAAACGGTGATTACCACAGGCAGGATATCTCCGGCCTGTTTCTGGGTTACCGCATTAAACTCTTTGCAGAACGCCATGATATTGACGCCGTTCTGACCAAGAGCGGGACCGACCGGAGGCGCCGGGTTGGCTTGACCTGCCGGAATCTGCAGCTTGATGGTTGCAACAACTTCTTTCGCCATAGTGCTTAATGTCGCGATTCAGATTGAATCAGCTTATCCTCTTTCCACCTGCCAATACTCCAGCTCAACCGGAGTCGATCGACCGAAGATGCTTACCGAAACGCGCAGTTTTCCGCGGTCAGGATCGATCTCTTCCACCACACCGCTCTGGTTCTGGAAGGGTCCATCCGCCACTTTAACCGTTTCGCCGACTTCAAAACTAACTTTCGGCTTAACCTTGTCTTCAAGCTGCCGGATCTGCGCCAGCATGCTTTCGACCTCCTGAGGTCGCATCGGTACCGGCCGGTCTTTCGTACCCGCAAAACCGAGCACTCCAGGCGTTTCGCGAATAAAATACCAGGTCCGCTCTACAAGCTGGTTCTGTTTGTCCAGCAGATACATATTAACGATCAGGTAGCCGGGAAAAAATTTACGGGTTGTTTCGGTCCGTTTCCCTCGTTTGATCTCAGAAACCCGCTCAGTGGGAATCAAAACCTCGTACACCAGGTCGCCCATTTCCTCGGTCTTAATTCGTCGCGTAAGATTATCGAAAACTTTCTGCTCCTGGCCGGAGAGCACGTGCACGACAAACCACTGACTTTTATCGGGTTCACTCATATCGAGCTACCAAACGCCTACGGAACTAACAACTTCACGAGATTCACCATCACGAGATCCCAGAACGCAATATATCCGCTCAAGAGCAACATCGCGACGACAACCACGGCGGTCGAATCGATGAGTTCTCTATATCTCTTAATTCCTTTTTCCTTCGGGTCCCAAGGCCAGCTGCATTTTTCCAGCTCGACCCATACCTCACCCAAAAACCCTTTTACACGACCGATCATAAGCTAAACGCAGACTTCAGCTCCGTTCTTTCATCTTTCTACGGCACTGCGATCCGGCAACTTCTCATGAACAGGTCAGGAGGGACTCGAACCCCCAACCGGCGGTTTTGGAGACCGCTGCTCTACCAATTGAGCTACTGACCTATCATTGTTAAAATATTCAAAAATAACAAGACGGTCCCGCAAACGCCGGACCACCTTCGCGCAATCAAAAATCTCTCCAGACTCTCTCTAGCTAGTCAAGGATATCGGAGACACGACCCGCACCAACGGTTCGGCCACCCTCGCGGATAGCGAATCGGATTGTCTTTTCCATGGCAATCGGGGTGATCAATTCCACTTCGATCGCGACGTTGTCGCCCGGCATAACCATTTCAACTCCGTCCGGAAGCTTTACGGTCCCGGTCACATCCGTCGTGCGGAAATAAAACTGCGGACGATAGTTGGTGAAGAAAGGCGTATGACGGCCACCTTCTTCCTTGCTCAGCACATACACTTCCGCCTTGAACTTCTTGTGGGGGTGTATGCTGCCCGGTTTCGCGACAACCTGGCCGCGTTCCACCTCTTCCTTCTTTAATGCCGCGAAGCAGCACTCCCACGTTGTCACCAGCGCGAGCTTCGTCCAGTAAGCTTACGGAACATTTCGATATCGGTCACAGTCGTCTTTGCCGTCGGACGGATGCCGACGATTTCAACTTCCTCCATTTTCTTAAGGATCCCGCGCTCAACGCGACCAGTCACCACGGTGCCACGACCTTCAATATTGAATACGTCTTCGATCGGCATCAGAAACGGCTGATCGATAGGGCGTTCCGGGAGCGGGATATATTCATCGACCGCTGCCATCAGCTGGTAAATTGCAGTCTTTAGACTTCGGATCACCTTCCAGCGCCTTCAAAGCGCTGCCCTTGACGATCGGAATTGTCTCGCCCGGAAACTCATACTGCGAGAGCAGATCGCGCACTTCCATTTCCACGAGGTCAAGAAGTTCGGCATCATCAACCATGTCACACTTATTCAGGAATACCACGATCGACGGCACGCCAACCTGGCGGGCCAGCAGAATATGTTCACGGGTCTGCGGCATTGGGTCCGTCGGCCGCCGAAACGACTAGAATGGCGCCGTCCATCTGCGCCGCACCGGTAATCATGTTCTTCACGTAGTCCGCGTGCCCCGGACAATCCACGTGAGCGTAGTGACGCTTTTCGGTCTGAATATTCAACATGCGCGGTATTAATCGTAATGCCGCGTTCTTTTTCTTCAGGAGCATTATCGATTTGGTCGTACCGCGTCGCTTGGGCCATGCCCTTTTCGGCCAGAACCGTCGTGATAGCGGCAGTCAACGTGGTCTTCCCATGGTCGACGTGACCAATCGTGCCTATGTTCACGTGCGGTTTGGATCTTTGAAATTTATCCTTAGCCATTTAAGGTCTCCTTATACTCTTGCTGCTAATGTCTTAACTGAAATCGTCTGGATAACCACAGGACATGGAGCCCACGACCGGGATTGAACCGGTGACCTCGTCCTTACCAAGGACGTGCTCTACCAACTGAGCTACATGGGCAGCTGCCGTTTTCGGCCAACTTACAAAGTTACCAAGACTGGCCGAATCTCTTCGCCGGAAATTGAAGTCAAAAAGCATTAGCCGCCAATCTTAAGTCCCTTTAGATTAGATGCAGTAAGCTTGCTGCTCAAGGTCCGTCAAGCGAGCCCGAAACTTAACAAAGAGTCCCACCCCGTCAACAGGATTCTTCGGGCGCTCCGACGGGCGATTTCCCTGGGGTTCGCGGGAGAAAGCTCTCGAATCAACCGTTTTTGATCGCAATGCCGCGCCATCGGCGAGGCCGGCATACGCCGTCAAGTCTCCGGGACCGCACCGACGCCAGTCCCCCGATCCGGCGACCCTGCTGGCTCCGTCCTCGAAATGCCCGGTGGCCCTCCGGAGCTGCAACCGGTTCCGGCACATAAGGTTCGGCAACCCGGCGAATTGATTTCGCCTTGCCCGTGGACGGATCGATATCGACTAGGATCCCATGAAGCTTTACTTCACCTTTGGCCACCGGGAAATTCACCGGCATACTACTCATGAAGCGCTGAATGATCGGCTGGATTTCACGCCCTAATACCGACTCGGTCGGACCGCACATTCCCGCATCGCAAATAAACGCCGTTCCTCCCGGGAAAATCTGCTCATCGGCGGTCTGAACATGGGTGTGGGTGCCCGCCACAGCCGAAACTTTTCCATCCAGAAATCGCCCGAGTGCAATCTTCTCGCTTGTGGTTTCCGCATGGATATCCACAAAGATAACGTGGGTTTCGGCTCGCATCCGGCTGACTTCTTCGTCGATAAGCCGGAAGGGATTTTCCAGACTCGGCTGCATAAATGTCCTCCCTTGGACATTGATCACTCCAATTTTCCCTTTGGCGGTCTCCAGCACTATAGAACCCTTTCCGGGGGTGCCAGGCGGATAATTGATCGGACGCAAGCAAACGAGGCTCGGTTTCGATATACGAATATCACCTCTTTCTGATCCCAGATATGATCTCCGCTCGTTATGACCGCCACGCCGGCCCGCAATAGGTCGATGGTAATCTTCCCCGTAATCCCTCGACCCGCCGCCGCATTTTCGCCATTGACGATGACAAAATCGATCCCCCACGCCTGCTTCAATTTCGGTACCATCTCGATCACCGCTTTTCGCCCAGGTTCTCCAATAATGTCGCCGAGGAATAAAAGTCGAAGCATTGCACACACCCAAATGATTTCTATCTTATATAAGTTCTCATAGATCCCGAATCAAATTCGCTACGCCGGAGGGAGGGGGAAACGTGTCGGCGGTCGGCGGGTCGGCGGGTCGGCGGGTCGGCGGGTCGGCGAGCGGGGGAAACGTATCGGCGGATTGAAGACGCGATGAAGAAAACAGGAGAGAACATCTGCGAAGCCTCAACGCCGGCAAAGACGTTTCGGCGGGTTGTCTTAGGAGCGTCGCGGACGCTTTTTTCTACCTTCTTCATCACGATTTCACGCCGATACGCTTCCTCCCCTCGCCGACACCCCGATACGCCGTCCCCCCGATACGTTTCCCCCGACCGCCCCGATACGTTTCTTCTGGCTGCTCGTTTTCGTTCCGGTCGCCTGTTTCTCCCAACGCTTGACGCCACTCTCTCGCCCTCCGGATTGGGACAGCTCAATCGATTCCAGGAAACGATCACTCATGACGAATTTGTCGGTCTGCTGGAATCGGTTTACGCCCCAAACGGTGCTGCAGCGCAGTGGATCAGAGTGGAAGCAACCGAAGCAGTCATACAGGAAGACGCTTCGGATCATTTCGTCCTCCGATTCGCGCCGAGCACCGAAACGAGCAAACCGGTTCCGCGCTATTGGACCGCCGCGAGAGTTTAAGTCCGAACAATGAAATCCCACTCGGAGGAATCAAGATCGCCATCGATCCTGGTCATTTGGGTGGAGAATGGGCCCAAATGGAGGAACGCTGGTTTCAGATCGGAAACTCGTTTCCGGTGACGGAAGGGGATCTGACTTTGCGCGTCGCTCAAATTCTCGCTCCCCGGCTCCGGAGCCTTGGAGCTAAGGTGGCATTGGTTCGATCGGCTCCCGGCCCGGTCACGATGTTCGTCCCGAAGAACTCAAACTTCAGGCCGAGGCTTCGCTTCGCGAGCGAGGTGTTACAAATGCTTTCTCATCTTACTCCGGCCCAGACGATCCGAACCGCGAAGATTCGATTCCATGGGAAGCTGAAAGACTGTTTTATCGCGTCGCTGAGATCCACGCGCGAGCCAAAATCGTAAACGAAAAAATCAAACCAGACCTTGCCCTCTGCCTCCATTTTAACGCCGAACCTTGGGGTGACCCGACACATCCTGCACTCGTATCAGAGAACCATCTCCACTTGTTGATCAACGGCGATTACAGCTCCTTCCGAACTCGGTTATGACGACGAACGTTTCGCCATGCTATTGAAGTTGCTGAATCGAGACCTATCCGGAAGAGTTGGCCGTCCGAATCTGTGGCTGGATCGATGGCCAGGATTACCGGACTTCCGCCCTACCGTTATTCCGGTTCAAACGCTAAAAGCGTCGGTAACTCAGGCTATGTCTGGGCTCGCAACTTGCTCGCAAACCGGCTCTACGAATGCCCAGTAGTCTACATCGAGCCTTATGTGATGAATAGCCAGGAGTTCTTTGCCCGGATTCAGGCCGGAGAATACGAAGGCCTCCGAAATTTCGCAGGCGTCATGCGCCCGAATATATATGAAGAATATGTTCAGGGCGTCGTGGATGGCCTGATCGCCTATTGCCGAGCAAATCGAGGCAGAATAGCCACGGAGAAGTAGCGCGTCAAGAATTCAAGAAGTCGCACGATTTATTTCAAGGAACCAAGCAGCGATCGACCCGGAAATCAGCGGTTGCTTTCTCGGCGATCGAGATTTAACCTCCCTGCTCTTGATCACAACGGGCTGTGGCTCAGCTTGGTAGAGCGCCACGTTCGGGACGTGGAAGCCGTGGGTTCAAATCCCACCAGCCCGACCAAGACCGATCCGAGGGTCTGAGCAAATGCAACCTCTTTGATTCTTCGCGCTGAAACCGCTATGAACACCCGCTTCGTTCCTATCCTGTTGCTTGTCCTCCTTTGCCATTCTGTAGTCCGTGCGGACGACACCACCGAAAAAAAGCTTCCGAACGTCGTCATTCTCGCTACAGGCGGCACCATTGCCGGAAGCGGAGCGACCATCCACCACTACAGTGGGCTACAAGGCGGCAACCGTGCCGGTTCAAGCTTTGATTGACGCCGTCCCCGAACTTAAGAAAGTCGCCACTGTCCGAGGCGAACAGGTTTTCCAAATCGCAAGCCAGAATATGACCAACGACAATTGGCTTAAGCTTGCAAAACGGGTGAACGAGCTGCTTGCAACAGCCAGATGTCGACGGGATCGTCGTTACCCACGGAACCGACACCCTCGAAGAGACCGCTTACTTTCTGAACCTGGTCACCAAAAGCGACAAGCCGGTAGTGATCGTTGGTGCGATGCGTCCCTCGACCGCGCTTTCTGCTGACGGACCGATTAACCTTTATAATGCCGTATTGATTGCCGGCAGCAAAGAAGCGGTTGGAAAAGGCGTTCTTGTCTGTCTAAACGATCAGATCAACGCTGCCAGAGACGTGACAAAAACCAATACTTCCACGGCAGACACCTTCAAATCGCCTGAGCTCGGCGTACTCGGTT
Source organism: uncultured Verrucomicrobiae bacterium (assembly GCA_963736745.1). Taxonomy (GTDB): domain Bacteria; phylum Verrucomicrobiota; class Verrucomicrobiia; order Chthoniobacterales; family JAFAMB01; genus JAFAMB01. The sequence goes on from CAVTQD010000030.1 coordinate 82,924, forward strand.
ATATTCAAGGAAACCGCGTCGCGTTCTATCGATTGCCTGCGCGAAAGCATACGCTGAACTCCGAGTTCGACATATCCGCCGTCGACAAGCTGCCCAACGTCGAAATCGCTTATGGCTTTGCGAATGTCTCGCGCACAACAGTTGACGCCCTCGCAGCCGGCGGCGTAGATGGGATCGTCTATGCCGGAGTCGGCGACGGTAATCCATCGGAATTAACCGAACAGGCTCTGGCCGATGCGCGCGCAAAAGGGATACTCATCGTTCGCAGCGCCCGGGTAGGAAACGGAATCGTCGCTCGAAACAACGAAGTGAACGATGACAAACGCGATTTCGTCGTTTCAGATACGCTCAATCCGCAAAAAGCGCGCATCCTTTTAACTGTCGCTCTCACCAAGACGAAGGATACGAAAGAGATTCAACGCATGTTCTATGAGTACTGACTTGTGCAGGAGTCAGGATTCAGGCGTTGCAGGAGGCAGATATCGGTGGCCGGGCAAATAAAAGGCGTCGGAATCGCCTGCCGAATTCTTCATCGCCTTGAAGAGGATGCATCACCATCCACAAACTGGAAGAACGCGATCCATTCTGCAACTCCCGACTCCCGACTCCTGACTCCTGACTCCCGACTTAGTCCTTCTTTCCCGGCTCCCATCCGGGCGGAGC
>CAVTQD010000031.1:0-13747 GCA_963736745.1 uncultured Verrucomicrobiae bacterium
GCACATTGGCACCCTTGAAAACCATGTTGGGGCCAACTACTCCCACTTCCGAATTTACATCGACGGTGACAAAGGGGCCGAGTGCGAGTGCCGGATTCGACGCAACGAGGTTCAGTTGCCATTGGACTTGAGCTAGTTGTGTTTTTAGGGCGGCGACTTCAGTTTGCAGTTCTCTGGTATCTACCGTATGTGCAATCAGAGATTCAGCGCGCAACTGGGGCGTCAAGACACCGAATACGAGCAGAGCGGAAAATATGCGTGCGCATGTCATAAGAGCATTAATTCTGCTAAAATTCTGGATGGTTAGAATTCTTTGTTTAGCTTATCGCCCATTTTAGAACTTTGGCACTTCCCGTCTATTACCCGAACGGGGTACGGAGACTCCCGTCCGCAATCGGGCCTTACAAGCGCTAGGCGCCGCGAATGCTATGCCAATCGCTCCCGCGTCCAGGTTACTGGGCACCTGAACGATTACACACCCGTCCCATAGGGTTCTTCGGTTAGAGCAGAAAAAAAGTGGTTGGAATGGCTCTTTGACTCTGTCACTCGACGGAGGTGAAAAAAAAGAAATTCCAAACCAACCGCATCCAAGCTCAGTGTACTCGGGCAGCTTTGCAATCTCATTCCGCCGCATCTGGATCTGTAAACTTGCACGCGAGACCGGCGTGGCTTCCATGACGCGGTCCTTCAGCCGCATGGAGTCATGTGGTCAGCATGCTGTTCGCGCAACTGACCCATGCCATCGGTCTCAACGACGTCTGTGACGCGCTTCGACTGCACAACGGGCCGCTTCGGCCTTACGCGGGGCGACTGCTCCGAGCCGTAACAATCCTCACGCCAACAAGCGCCGCGATGCTGCACTGGCTGAAAGGCTGTTCTGGGCGGTACTCCAGCACCCCCGAAAGCTTTCTCCGGGATTTGCTGCCAGGGGTCGGGGCAAAGGATTGGCTCGCCGTTTTCGTCGGGTCAGTCATGTAGTGGACTCCAGCACCATCGCGCTGATAGCCTCCTGCATCGACTGGGCGCAACACCGTCGACGCAAGGCCGCCGCCAAGCTTCATGTGCGTCTTGACTTGCACAGTCTACTGCCACGCTTTGTCTTGGTCGAATCAGCAAAGGCCGCCGACAGTATCGCGCCGCGGAAGTCTGCGCCGGAGTCAAACCGGGCGAGATCGTATTTTTGACCGCGCCTACGTTGATTTCATCCACCTGGGTGTGCTCAATGGCGACGGGGTGTTTTGGGTGACCCGCAGCAAGGAGTCGCTCTGTTTTCGGGTGGTTAAAAAACTGCCCAAGGCAACGGATAAGCGCATCTTGAGAGACGAACTTGTGGTGCTCAAAAACAAAGACTCGCGTGCCAATTATCACGAAGCAATGCGCAGGGTGCGGGCTCTGGTGGAGGTTGATGGCAAGGAGCGCGAGATGGAGTTTTTGACTAACAATCTCCAGTGGAGTGCCCGCAGTGTGGCTGATCTGTATCGCTGCCGCTGGCAAATCGAAGTGTTTTTTAAACAGATCAAGCAGAGTTTGCAATTGTGCGATTTCCTAGGCAACAGCGCAAACGCCGTCCGCTGGCAGGTCTGGACGGCACTGTTGCTCTACGTCTTGATGCGTTTTCTCTGCGTGATCAGTCGCTGGAATCACTCCTTTACCAGGCTATTCACGCTGCTGCGAGCCGCGCTCTGGAGAAAAATTGACCTCTGGGATTTGCTTCGATTCTGTGGACAGCAGGTGGACATTTTCGATATCTCGCGACTCCGCAACATGCCTATCTCCCAGGATTCGCTCAGTAATCCTATGGGACAGCATCGCGACCAGACTGAGAAAATCTTTCCACGTAAATCAATAAATTCTTAAACCAATTTCGCAGACAACCACCCGCCAAGCCGCTTCAATTCAGCATCTCGAGAGCTATTTTTGCTCCTTGTGGGAAGACGGTGGAACGATTAGCACAATATCGTATGCCCCAAATGTGAACCAAGCACTCTCGGTCATGCCGCCAAGCTATTCGATCGCGGGTCGCATTTCGGGAATGACTCCAATCGAGTGGCGGAAGAGGCATCCTCTGAATTCCAGTCCGGCTTATTTACAGGGGGCAAAACAAGAGGCAAAGCGGGGACGCTTTGCTTACTCTCGCCGACACGGCTCTCCTACGAGAGGAGTGTCTTCGCGGCGGGCGGCCGGCGCATGCGCGGTTGACCACGGTTTTTGGCTGGAACGACCAACCTCCAAAGAACGCATGGTGGAGATTTCCAACAGGAGTTGACGAGCGCAGGTCCCCAATCACTTGGGATTTCGAATCGAATTTTCCTGCGTTCCACAATGGTATTGCCTATCGAGACAACGGACTTAAAACCCAGTGTGAGATACTTTGTGGGAACACTTTTTTGACGGCGCCGGGCCAAGAGGAATGGAGCGGGTGACGAGACTCGAACTCGCGACATCTTCCTTGGCAAGGAGAGATGAACCCCTGTAGATCCCGTATTTAAGCGGGTTCTCGGCTACTCTACCAAAAGTACCTCTACCACTAATGGTAGAGTCGAAGCATCAAATAGTGCACGGTGGACGGCATCGCGGTCGTCGAACACTTGGCGTTCCTCGCCAATCCTGACGCTTCTCAATACAGGCTTCCGGTCGAGGCGTGGGGGGAACCGGCGAAGGTCAAATGCGATCTGTCCTAGCAACGACTCCAAGAAGAGTAAAACGTGACCGTTCAGACGGAACCCTTTCAGATGGCGATTCTTCTCGGGTTATCCGACTTCTGGAAACCCACGAAATGTATATTGTATGGAAATAATCGATTTAACTTACAGATTCGATCACAAGAACGCTCTTTGGATCAAATGCTGACTCCCGATGATCGATTTACTCCTTCAGGTACTCTATGTCCTCGCGGTGCTGGCGGTGCTTTCATTCTTTTTTTGCACCTTGCCCGTCTGGCTGATTGTCGTCGTGGTCATACTCTTGGTGCGGTGATTCGGTCTTCTCCGAAGGGACCAAGGGGACGCTGGTAATCCAGTACACAAAAGCACACGGACGCGGCCTCGTATTGCTCCCCTTAAAGACGCTGGAAGAGGGGGCTGAAAGAATGAATCCGAACAAATCAAACTCGCCCGGTCGTCCCCCAAGAAAGAGCATGAATGACCACTTTATTCCATTGGCACAGCAAACCCAGAAACCACAAATGCTTTAAGTTTGATGTCGCTTTTTGGGGCTTTGAAAGGGGTATCCACTGGATCATTGTTACAATTGAAACCACTTATCGCTCCGATCATGGCGGCTTTTATTTTACCGTAGTGATTTGTAACCTGAAGGTTGAATTCAATTTTTACGATACGAGACACTGGAATAACGAGGCGGGTCGTTACAATCTGGAAAGCGAATACTAAGCGTATACCGAGAGGAAAGCTCCAATCCGCAAGGTGAGTATGTTCGAGCGAATCAACATTCCGGTCAGTGAGTCGGTGGAAAAACAGAGTTGGTGGGACATCGAGACCAGCGGCGGTCGGGGTCTGGATTCCATGACCAAGTATCGTGGGTTTTTCGTGTCGATTGACGATAGTCCCGACATGCCTTTCATCTGGGCCGCGATTGATACTGGGTTCGATTCTATTACTTATTGGTACGAAGAGTACCCTAAAGACACCCCTTTGAATTTGATCAAGACTGAAGGTCTCGTCAGAGTGGATCAGTTGATTGCTGAACCCAAACTGATGTTGGGGAAACCAAGTTGAGTAAAACCATCTACGCCAAACCGCCAATTATCGTTCGAGAGCTTGCCGAACAATTGGAGATTTCGCGATTTCAGATGATTCACGACTTCGCGGGTATGAGCATTTTCGTCCGGAGTGACCAGACCATCGAGCCAGAGGTGGCGTCGGCTATTTGCAAGCAGTACGGGTTTACTTTGGTGATTCTCTAGTAGCATGAGCGACGACTTACAAGATGAGTTTATTCCTGAACCAATCACAGACGAAGAAAGACGACAAGAGGCCGAATTAGAAACTCTCTGCCGTCAGATCACTGAAGAAGACCCCGGATACTTTGATCGACAGGCGGACCGCGTTCTCGCCGAAATAAAAGCTGAAGGCGGTAGTATCATGATGGAAATACTTCTTAGACTGCCTCCTGCCGAAGAAGGCCAGTAGCGCCATGAGCGAACTTCAAGACAAACTGGACCGTGGTGAAATAACCCCGCAGGAATTCTTCGATGCTTGGGACAAAGAGATGGAAGAGAATGAACGGTTACACCCCGGCATTCACGACCGGATGTATGAGTATTTGATGGCCAAGTATCCCGGTCCCGGTATGGATGCAGGCGAGTTCTTTGCTTCGGAGTAACCGGGGCCGAGTGTCTCCGGTGGTAGCCGGTTAGGCATCCCCACGAAGCTCGGCAAAGCCGGAGTCATTCCACGGCTTGGCCATGGGTTTGCTTTGATGGCCATAATTCTCGTTTGATAAATGGCGATAATTATGGTATTTATGGACTATGCGGAGAAGAAAATGACCAATTTACTTTTTGTTTTTCTATGTATCGCTGGTGCCGCTATTCAGTTTTTACCGTATTTCATCGCTAGGCATCGAAACCACCCGCATCCAAACTTGATTTGCGTTCTGAGTGTACTCTTGGGGTGGACTCTCTTGGGTTGGGTGGGGTGTCTGATCTGGGCCTGTGTAGCCACAGACGGATCGACGGGTGTAGCAGGTAGTCACGCAGAGTTCCGAGGTCGAGATTGGGACCGCACAAAAGTCTACGGCGAAAACAGGACGAAAGCCTATGGCGAAACAACGATACTAGATAAGTTGTCCTCATTGGACAGGCCCTTATTCAAAGATTGAAAGGAATCGGCGGGCCGTGCTCGGAGAACAAGGTAGTCCGATTCTATAGATTAACCGTTCAATCCTACCCGGCGGGAATATTTCACACCGGCACCCCGATGGTCCCGCCACCAGCCCTAGCCAACAGCCTCGAAACTGTCGCCGGGTGGACAGCGAAAAGCCTTGCGGCGTCAGCGGCAGTTTTGCTTCCCGCTGACACCATCGCAAAAATTTCATCTTGTTGATTAGGTCTAAGTTTTGGCCGTCGCCCTCCGATGCAGCCACGCTTGCGAGCAGCATCCAATCCAGTCTTTGTTCGTTCGCGGAGTATCGCTCTTTCGAACTCGGCAAATGCTCCGACCATTTGCATCATCATACGACCCGGAGCAGTGGTCGTATCGATCGCTTCGGTCAAACTGACGAATGCGGCTTCAGCTTCCTTGATCCGTTCCATGATCATCAGCAGGTCCCGTAGAGAACGCGAAAGCCGGTCGAGCCGCGAGACGATGAGAACATCGCCTGTCCTCAACTGGTCCAGTAACCGAAGTAGCTCGGGTCTGTCCCATCTGCCTCCGGACGCCTTTTCTCGGAATATCTTCTCGCAACCTGCCGACTTCAGTGCCGAGACCTGTGCGGCTGTATCCTGCTCGTTTGTTGAAACTCGGGCGTAGCCTAGCTTCATCATTGCGTAAACCTCTCGCCATTCATTTTCATTACGCAATACATTTGAGCACTTTCGGAAGCCGCTTTGCTCCGTAGTACGGATTTCAGTGCTTAAAGGATCGTTTGTGCAATTGCCGTCCGGAGCGGGGAACCGCGTTGATTCTTCGCCCGACACTCACTATCGTTCAGGACCGAATTGCCGGGATAAGATCCCCGAGTGTTGGAAGGAAAAGTAAAGGCGGAGAGCGAACCTTGCGTCCACTTCACCTTTGGCCACCGTTCAGCCGCCTCGCTGTCGCAAGGTCAGCATTAGCTTTGGCGCGGTCACCCGTGCGGAGGTAGGTTGCTCCCCGGTTGTAGTACGCAATGGCAGAATTTGGGTCGAGCCGGATCGCCTCGGTCAAATCGGTGATAGCCTTCTCGTAGTTGCCCTTACGGCCGTACGCAGCGCCGCGATTGCAGTAGGCAAGGGCATAATTTGGATCGAGCTGGATCACCTCGCTAAAATCACTAATGGCTTTTTCGAGGTTACCGTGGTTGAGATAGGCGTAACCCCGATTCTCGAAGGCAGGGACATAATTTGGGTCGAGCGTGATCGCCTTAGTAAAGTCGCTGATCGCCTTGTTGAAGTTGCCTTTCCGCTCGTACACAAAGCCGCGATTGTCGTAGTTAATGGCAGAGTTTTGATCGAGCTGGATCGCCTCATTGAAATCACTAATCGCATTTTCGAGGTTACCGAGTTTGAAGTAGGCGGTTCCGCGACCTTCATAAGCAAGGGCTAAGTGTGGATCGAGTCGGATCGCCTCATTGAAATCACTCATTGCATTTTCGAGGTTACCGTGGTTGAGATAGGCGGCCCCGCGATCTTCGTAGGCAGGGGCTAAGAGAGGGTCGAGCCGGATCGCCTCGGTCAAATCGCTGATAGCCTTCTCGTGGTCGCCCTTACGGTTGTATGCACATCCGCGATTGTAGTAGGCAGGGGCATAATGTGGATCGAGTCGGATCGCCTCATTGTAATCACTAATCGCCTCTTCGAGGTTACCATGGTTGAGATAGGCGTATCCCCGATTCTCGAAGGCAGGGACATAATTTGGATCGAGCGTGATCGCCTTAGTAAAGTCGCTGATCGCTTTATCGTAGTCCTGTCTGCCAACAGAGGCCACTCCGCTGGCAAAATAAGCCTTCGCATCGATCGCTGGAGTTGGCGTCTCTATCGGCGGTACGGGGCCGGAAGACGGTTCACTTGTCGGTTGCATCAGAGCCGCAGACACTTTCTCCGCCGCAATCGCAAAGTTCAGGTTCTGACCTTCCACACTTTGAAGTGTAGCGACACCAATGACCTGACCGTCTTCGTCCATTACTGGCGAGCCGCTTGATCCCGGTGAAATTGGAGCGGTGATCTGAATCAGCGAGCGTTTTTCACGAAATGCAGAGATGATGCCATCAGAAACAGTGCCTGTCAGACCCGTCGGATTCCCGATCACGATCACCTTTTGCCCCTCAACAGCAGTCGTGGATTTGCCAAGCGTAAGAAATGGAACATCACTGGCTCGGAACTGTAAGATGGCAAGATCCGCTCCAGCCGGTTGAGCAACCACCCGTTCAAATAGAAATATAGCTCCGTTATTGTTGACGGCTGCTATCGAGGTTGCGCCTTTGATCACATGAAAGTTCGTGACAACCAAGCCATCTGACGAGACAAAAAAACCGGTTCCAAGTGTCGTGGGTGAGCCATTCTGATCCATCGCGACAATCTCCACGACCGCTGGCTTGGTTTTCGCAACGATTTCGGGGATCGAATATGCCCGTAGGTGCAAGTTCGACAGCAGTAGCAATGCAAAAATGAAGCTGCTGCGGTAATAATGAGTCGGCTCGCGACGAAAATGGTAAAACTGTACCGACTCACCCTGGGGATTCCGCTGCTCTCCAACCTCCGTGTTGCAACCAACGTCCTGCAAGACGTGCGCAACTGTGGTCATACGTTAAGATTAAGGCGCTGATTCGAGTTGTCTGGGCTTGGGTTGGCATTCACTGAATGTCCCTTGCCCTGACGATTTGATTCTACGGAGTCGGAAATCCGAGCCTGACCATTGCAGTGTCACTCCGTATGAGGCGTCTTCTGAAAACCTCGTGGCGTCGGAATACGGAAAATACGGCTCCAGACGACGAGTTGATCCTGCTTTTGCATGGAACAGGGACTAGCGACTGCGCCACCATAATATATGTGATCGCAGGCGGCCCCCTCAGATTTAATTACTGGTACGCGACGAGGGCTGCTCGTTTGTTGTCACCGCCAATACTCCGTTTGATCCTTTCAGAGAATGGAACTGTTGCGATCCACCACCGGCCCAGCAGACCTTTGATGCCGAGGGCGAAGCCTTGGAACATGCGTTGACGAAATCCTTGATTCGAAACGAGGCGATCAAAAGTTTGTGCTCATCGGTACGCCGATTTCAGGATGCCACCGTCAAACCAGAATGCAAAAGCGATTTATCCGTACGCTCTTCAGGCATTGTGGAAAGCTCTAGATCGGGCGGAGGATCTGATTCAGAATTGAGCCATGTGCGGACGATACAGACGGACGACTTCAGAAGAAGAGCTGGCTCGGCGGTATCACATCCCAATACCGCCCGAACGGGATCTGCCGATCAGTTGGAACATCGCTCCAACTCAGGAGATCCTTGCGATCCAGTTCAACCCAGAATCCAAGCAACGCATCTTGGACACTTTGCGGTGGGGACTGATTCCGAACTGGGCCAAAGATCCAAAGATCGCGTACAAGACCATCAATGCGAGGGCCGAGACGGTCGATACGGCACCGTCGTATCGCCAAGCGTTCAAGAAACGGCGCTGTTTGATTCCGGTCGATGGATTCTACGAATGGAAGAAAGTTCTCGGCGACAAAATCCCCTATACGATCTGCATGAACGACAATTCACCCTTCGTATTCGCTGGTCTTTGGGAGGGCTGGAAAGATCCGCGAACGGCGAATGGTTGCATACCTGCACGATCATCACGGGCGAACCGAATGAGTTTGTGCGGCAGATCCATACCCGGATGCCGGTCATCCTGCCGGAAGAGCTTCACGAGGCTTGGTTATCCGGTGAAGCTGGAAAAGAGGTTTTGGTGCCGTACCCGGCAGACCGGATGAAGGCGTGGCCGATCAGTGCTCGGGTAAATAGTCCAAAAAACAATGACCTAACGCCGTAACGAAAGAGAAAGCGGCTGAGATCGCCGCAGAAATTTTACCGACGAGAATTATAGAAAAACTTGCATTTATAGTGATCCGTATCGAAATTTGGTTTGGGTAAGTCAGGGAGTGTCGATTTCCACTGGACTGGTGTGCGTCGGCAGTATCATGGCGCACACCGGTTCCTTGTGTTCGCAGCGGGACGAAAATAATGTCGTGATCGTGACCTTTTCCAAGAATCCAAATCGGCTGTTACGAAGCAACTGACCGAGGCGCGGCCAAGGATGGCGGTACACTGGAATATGTTTTTGAAGCCGGTAAACAGAATGCTCCCAACGCCGTAACGAAAGAGAAAGCGGCAGAGATCGCCGCAGATTTTATGACGACCTTTTATCGCGTACAGGTCGGCTCATTGGAGACGCAGGAATTTAGGACCACGCCCGTTCCCTTTTGGCTGGTTTGCTTTTCGGACGTGGTCAAAGGGCCAATCAAGAATTTGTTTTTCGTTGTCCTGTTGCCGGATGGGACAGTTGTTGTGCCGAGCGTGGGGAAACGGCTGTAATCTGATTTCAAGAAATTTTGGAGAAGTAGGCAAACAAGGATCATAAAAGGCTCATGAAGCTTTTATTGATCTTTGCAGTGGCAGCTAGTCTGTTTGCGACTGCCGTTGCATCCAAAGCTGCTCTCGGATGGACCCTCAACGAAAGCGTTCAACACTACGGCGGTCCGGTTAGGGGACCGTTGCCCGATGCGGACGGGATCGGGAGAACATTTTATCTTTTCAAAGTCAAAAGTTGTTCTATTGGCGCATATTATCTTAACGGAACGATTTCCCGCGTGGTCTACACTCAAAAGAGGGCTTTGGAAGACTCAATTTTCGGGACTTTCTTGCTCGGTAACGCTCCCGAGGTGGTTTGGATTCCACTTATGGATTCAATCCGAGAATGGTTGGGCTGCACAGGCAAACTGCAAGTCAAATGTTGGGCTCAACTTAGTGCCAACCGAACGACGCTCGTAATCGCAACCATAGAAGACTACAACGCTGTGCGCGCCGCTGAAGGTTCGTAAACTTGATCATTAATCCAGCAAGCCCCTTTTTTCAGGTGAAAGCAACCGTAACTCATCGACAAGAGTATAGGTGAGTTATGCCATGAGGTATATTTTTTCAGAAATATGGGAAAGCGGAAAAAAGCACCTACTGGCGCACAGATCAGAGACGAGATTCGCAAGCTGAATCTGATTGGCAAATCCGAGATCCGAAGATCGTTCGATGAAGAAGCGGCAATTGATCTACTCCTTAGACTCGGATTACCACAAGTTCCGGAAGTCGGGCTCTCGCCTGTAATCAAATACAGATTGCTCGTTGGAGGACTCGGGATCGCCTATGAAGGAGAATCCGAGGCGGAAGGTATACGCCAATTTGACATGTACATCGCTGAATCGAAAGCTGCTTCGTTCAGGCCGTCCGGGGAGTCTTTAACATTGTTTAGGAATTTTGAGGCCGTGAGGCGATATCGACGATCCGAATAGTGAACCCAGTCAATTCCTCCTCTGCCAGCTTCATTAAATCGACCTGATTTGTGCGCGAATCCCCGATATTTTCTCAGTGATCGTAGTCAATCCAAGTCGTTAAAGGAACGGAGTGGTTCATCACGGATAGTTCCCGCAGAAGCCAAACGAACATCCGTGGCGTTTGTTTCACTTGATATTATGGTAAATATGGTTATTATGGTTAATTATGCAAGCCATCGATGATCTCCTTTATCGGCAGCGGGTACAAAAGCAATTAGCCCGACTGCGCAAACACCTCCTCGCGTTCGTAATCAAAGCCAATCCCCAATGCTTCGACCACGATGGGCGGCTGATTTCCGGTAGCTTTCCAGCACGCATACCTCCGCAGGCCGCAGATTTGCATCGGCAGATGCGGAGGGCGGAATTTCAACTCGCCATGATCCGCCTCCAAGCGGAGTGTCGGCATTACGAACTCCTCACAAAGCATAACAGCAGCCTCAAAAATTTCGATACGGAACCTTCCTGTTTTTCTTCCGAGCGGCATGATTGTTCAGCCAGAACTGGCCATACGGCTGTTGTCATTCTTTAATAGCATGGGTCAGCTTGTGATTCCTGTGGCCACGGGCGGATTCGTGTTCACTGACGCAGGCAACGGTAAAATTACCACGGTGACCTATTGGATCACCCACAAAAGGATGCGAAAAAGCGTATATCCACCCTCACAAAAATCATCGAGAGCGTGAATCTAATCGGCAGATAGGCCGTTCTTTTGTTCTTTCGGAATCCCTGCACTAATCCTTATCTCGGTCCGACAGCTAAATACGCGGGGTGGGAGGAAGCATAGCCGCATCGAAATCAAGTAGCTACATTCGAACCGCTCCGATCAGACTTTCCCGCTCCCATACTCGAATGAGACGACAAATGTGAGACTGACAACGAACCAAACGAAATGACGCCTGATGAGCTGATCAAGCTCCTGAAGAGATACCTGAGAGAATCTAACGAGAGCGAGATTGTCGTGGCCTCCCGGATTGGCGTCAATCGTCATACCCTCAATCGCTGGCTCACGACCAGCCAAAGCCCGACGAAAGGCAGGTTGGCGTTAACCGCGTGCTTCCTCAGGCGCGTCGGCTACCTGTAGGCTTTGGCGTAAGCCGGTAGGTTTCGGTCTCTGCATCAAAAGTCACCAGTCCCCGTTTCACTAGTGAATTCAGGCAACGGATCGTCTGTTTATCGATCGGGCGCTTCACCGTGTACTTGCCGTACTTTTTCAGCACGCCATCGATCATGTTTTTCTGATACTCTCCAAGCGGCCGTTTCATACGCTACTCGATTGAAAATGCGTTGCGCTTTGGCGAATTTCGCCCAGTTGGCCCCGTTGGGATTCTTCATGTTCGTTGTTTCGCCGGAGGTGTAAATTCCGATGTTGCTGCTTTTGTAGGCGGGTGAAAACTCGTTGGGTATTCGGCCCATTTTCAAGCCTTACATATCGATCACTCCAGAGGCGATCCAAAATCTGTTCGCGATTTGGAAGCGTCAAAGCAAAGCCGGTTCGCTTTTGGCCGTCGTATTACGACTGCTCGTTCTCCACGGAAAATTTGATTCCGCCACCGCCCAGAAGACTTTCGACCCGAGGGCGATGCCTCAGAACTTGCTTTGAACCAAAACTCTGTTCCCCGGATTCGGAACGAGGCGATCAAAAGTCCGTGTTTTTCGGTACCGCCGATTTCGGCGTGTAATCAAGTGCCAGAATGCAAACGAATTTTCCGCACGCCTTAGCAATTGTGGAAAGAATCTAGATCGGGCAGAGGAAGGTGTCTACTGAGTCTGACATAGAAACTGAAGATTCCGTCGCGCATTCTATATAAATTATCTGCATTGCGACGCATGGCAAGACCAAAGACAGCAATAAATATGCCATGATGAAAGGGAATAACTTCATGCAAGTCCTTCGCTGCCCTCATCTCGCGCAAGTGAGAAAAAATCATGAAGAATTCGCCTAGAATTCCTGAGCCCTCCCGATGGTTCAGCGATCCCGTTCTTACTTAAAAGGAGATTCACTCACTATTATAAGGATGGAATTCGTGTAGACTATAGAGAGTGAACCGAATCCATATCCAATTACATCGCAATATCGCGTCGCTAAAACGATTCGGGTCCTTCATCAAAATATTGGCAATAGCCGCTTTGGTTCTCTGTGTGCCAGTGATGGCACAGGAGCAGAACGCATGGCAGTTTGGCTCTTCTCCCTGCGAATTCAAACATCTCCAAGCCCGATGACCAGCAGGTCTATGAGATCTTGCTCAAAATGCTCGATCGCTGGAATGCGCACGACATCGAGGGGTATATGCAGGTGTACTGGAAGTCCCCCGAATTGCTGGTTCTCGTGGGTTCTGAACAGTTTAACGGCTGGCAGCAACTTCACGATTCTTACGTTAACGGGTATCCGGGTGCTACGGCAATGGGCTTCATCCAACCCAAACGCATCCAAGTCAGGTTGCTGAAGCCGGATCTCGCGTTAGCCCTTACTTGGTGGTCGGTCGCTTTCCCAAGTTCCAAGCAGGCGGTGGTGGGAAACAGCGTCATGAACCTCCAAAAGTTTGCCGACGGCTGGAAGATCATAGCCTCTCATACCAGTATTGGCGGGATGTGATTTGCCTCGCCGATTCTCGGAAAGTCCGATCGCGCCACGCTACGAATACCGTAAGGACACCCTGCGGGTGGACTGGTTGGACCTCTTGCTTGCGGTCCCATCGATATCGGGTCGAATTGTTTCGGGTATCGAGGCGCCGCTAAAGGATGGTGGGACGCTTGAGTACGTTTTTGAGACCGATGAGCAGGATGTCCCAAAGTCGGTCACTGAGAGGAAGTGGCTGAAGTCGCTGTCTCGCGCTTTGAACCCTACGGTGAATATCGTGTTTGGCAATAAGTACCATATGTATTATAACCTAATACATGAAGGAGATTTTTACCCACCTCCGGGAGAAATTCGCTTCGATTGCTCTACCCGTAGAATCGGCTCTGTCGCCCAAATCCAGTGGCAATAAGGTCTTAGTGGTAGACGACGACAACGCGCTCTGTCGAATCGTTCAACGGATGCTTTCCGATGAACAATATCAGGTCCAGACCAGCCAATCTGTCGCCGACGCCTTCCGAGCCATCGAACAAAAACCTTTTGATGCCTATGTGTTGGACTACAAGTTGCCGGACGGTTCCGGACTCGATGTCGCGGAGCGGATTCGGTCGAAAGGGAACGAGGCTCCGATCATTCTTATCTCGGGTTATGACGTGAGTTCCGTCGCGTCGAGAGCGGAGAAGTATCGTATACTTGATTTTTTCCAAAAACCTTTCTCGCGGGAGATGATCTGTAACGCAGTGAAGAAGGCGATTGGGTCACCTAAGGGCGCATCAGCCTGATTCGAATCCGGTAGATGCCGACCTTTTTAAGAAGCGACCGGTCACCGGGGGAAAATGACTACGCCCTGATGACCAGCAGCGGCCCAAGCGTGAGGAGTGAACTAAGGGAACCAAATTCCATCCGCCAGTGGTTTTCGTTCTGGATGC
>CAVTQD010000032.1:0-32926 GCA_963736745.1 uncultured Verrucomicrobiae bacterium
CCGCAGCCTGCTCACTTCCCGGACCAGCTCACGCACCCGATCTACAGAGACTCTTCCCCACCACTCCCCATTTTCCTTCAAGCTGGTTCCCACTATTGCTCCGTCTGCTTTGCCGAGCAGGTCGACGGCGTTTCCCGCCGAGAGTCCGCTGCCAACCAGCACCGGAAGATGTGTTCCTCTGCGGATCTTTTCGATCTCGTCGATTGGCGTAGCATCGCCCGTATGATTCCCAGTCGCGATAGCGACGTCCGCGTCGAAAAACTCCACGTCTCGTGCCTGCTCCTCTACGGGTCTGTCCGCAACAATCGCATGAGCACCATGCTTAACGTGCACATCGGCAAAGACTGCGACGTCCTGCGCTTGGAGGATAGCCCTGTACCGGAGGATCTTGGCACCATTTCCTTGGACGATACCCTCATTGCTTACATAAGCGTTGACCCACTGATTGACGCGAATGAACGAGGCGCGACTCGCCTTGGCGCAAGCAATGGCAGCTTCGCCAGCGTTGGCTAAGACGTTAATACCAATGGGCAGGGAGGTGGCTTCGCGCACGCTGTCCGCCACCACGCTCATTGTGGCGACCGTCTCATACCATATATCTTCTGGTCGAAGGAAAGGCAGGTCCCACGAATTTTCGACAATGATACCGTCCATCCCACCCTCGGCGTAGGCCCTTGCTTCCTCGACAGCATATTGAATGATTGAATTCATGCTTTCCCCTTTATAGCGAGGTGAGCCCGGAAAAGCCGAACAATGAATCGTCCCGATGAGCGGCTTTGCAGAACTGAATAGTTTGATCAAGGGATCGCCTTTTTTGGGAAGCATCGTCATAAAAAATTAATCTCCTTTCTCCGGAAACCCGCACTCGTTAGCCGTACCCCGGCGATGCGGGTGATCCGGGAACATCGAGGTAACGCCAACCGCTGATCTTTGCACATCAGATCGATTCCCCGACGTAACACCACTCGCCTTCGCAATAACGCCCGCTCAGGTCCGGGATGTTGCCGCCCGCGCGCACGACCTTTAATTCTCTTCGCCTTATTATTGACAGAGCAGCTTCAATGCGGCAAGAGATAATTCGGTCATCCGGACAACCGGATGTATGTGCCTTCCATTTTTATTCGGAGCAAAATACAGTGAAGACCCTGGCGCAACCGGATACTCGCCTGCCCTTGTATCAGCAGCTTAAAGAGATGTTCCTGGAGGAGATCTCGAAAGGCGGCTGGAAGATCGGAACAACGATTCCTTCGGAGCTCGAAATCGCAGCCCGATTTAATGTCAGCAGAGCGACGGTCCGCCAAGCTATCATGGATCTGGTTCACGCCGGCCACTTACGGAGAATCCAAGGAAAAGGTACGATCGTGACCGAGCCAAAGATTGAACCGTTAGCCGCCCTAACAAGCTTTTCCGAAAACATGAAGGCTGCCGGAATCACTCCTGGCTGGCGCACTTTCCTGGCTGAATGGAAGCTCCCTTCACAGCAGATAGCGCAAAGGCTCCAACAACCAAGCGGTCGAGCGCTGTATATCGAACGATTGCTGCTCGGGGACGATCGCCCACTGGCCCTGCAGCGAGCGTGGTTTCCCTCGTGGTTAGTCGACCGGCAGAGAGATTACTTTACGAAAGAATATCTCGACCACCATTCTCTCTACGAGACTCTACGAACGAAGTGCGGAGCTGTTTTGCATACGGCAGAAGAGACAATCGATGTAGCGATGCCTAATCTGAATCAAGCGAAAATGCTAAACCTGCGGAAAGGGCAACCGGTAATGTTGATCCATCGAGACACCTTCGACACCGCTTCACGAACGATCGAATCCGTCGAGCTGGTCTTCCGTTCAGATCGATACCGGTATCGTTTGACCCTGACGCGTTCCCCGCTAAACCTGGAAAGTCAACGACGAAGATGATCTTTATTCAGCAGTTGGTCCATAGATGAATTGGCGAGCAGCCGAGGAGCACCATGAGAAACGCAATTAAGACAATCAGGAACTTAGTCATCCCTTCCATTATGTTGGTAAGCTGTGCCGCATTTGCACAACAACGGCAACCGATTACCAATATGACTTCTGAAGAACTTTTGAAGTTCTATCAAACATTGCCCCTGACGAATATCCTGCCCCTTCCCGAAGGCCCAGTGACGATCAACGGAAAGGTCAAGCAGCTTACGATAGGCTTCTCACAAACAGGATTTAATCACCCTTGGCGCATTGCCATGCTTCAGTCCCTTCAAGCAGAAGCCGCCAGACATCCGAATATTCAGCTGATCGTAACCGATGGTCATGTCGACATTGCTAAGCAAAGCGACGACGTTCGCGATTTACTAACTCGAGGAGTTGACGCCGTTATCATGAGCCCGGTCGAATCAGCCGGCCTGGTGCCTGCGGCTCGAGCCGTGATGCAGAACAAGTTGCCTTTAGTCGTTCTGGATCGGGACGTCCCTACCGAAAAAACACTGTTTATCGGTCAAAGCAACGTAACCATGGCAGAGCAGGTTGCGAAGAGAGCAGCAGAGGAACTTCATGGTCAAGGCAATGTCGTTGTCATCACCGGTTTAAAGGGGTCCTCGCCAGCCGTGGATCGCAACAAGGGTATGGAAAATGTGTTCAAGAACTATCCGGGAATTAAGATACTCGTTCGCGGAGACGGCCAGTGGCTTCGCGAACCCGCCGTGAAACTAATGGAAGATTGGCTCACTGCATTTCCCAAAATTGACGCCATTTTTGCCCACGCGGAAGAGTCCTCCTGGGGAGCAGAACTGGCCATCGCGCGCGCCAATCGCTGCAAAGACGGCATTAAACATTACACCTTCGATGGTTCAAATGCGGGCTTTCAATCGGTAAAAGCGGGAACCTTTCGCGCCGACGGCAATTACACCCCGTTCATTGGAGACGTTGGTCTCAGGGCTGTTATCTATACTTTGACTGACCAGAAGATAACAGCGGAGGAAAAGTACGAGAACCCCGGCTACGAGTTAAAGTTGCCAGATTCTCCTATCGTGGTCCCGGAAAATGCGGATCAGTGGATTGGCAAGGGCTGGGGCGACTTCGCACCGCCTCCAGATCCGTGTCGATGAGTGGGCTGGCGCTTTGGCCAAAAGAGCCTCGGCCATATTAAGGTAACACTCTTGATAATGCCGGTCACCGACGGTGGATACTTCGCAATCATCATCTGCCTGCGATTAGTCCGGACGATACCTCGCTGTTGAGCGCCCGGCATATCAGCAAGGCGTTTCAGGGGAACATCGTGTTGAGCGAAGTCGATCTCACGGTTCAGCGTGGCGAAATACATGCTCTGGTCGGTGAAAATGGGGCCGGGAAATCGACCCTGATGAAAATCCTGGGTGGTGTTCATCGACCAGACAAAGGTCAGATCTCGCTCTCCGGTCGAGCGTTTCAACCCAGATCACCTCGGGAAGCGATCATGCATGGGATCGTCGTTATTCATCAAGAGCTTTCGCTAACTCCGCATCTTAGTACAGAGGAGAATATCTTTCTGGGTCATTTTCCCGTCACCGCTTTCGGCACTGTTGATCGCAAAACTATTCGGGTGGAAACGCTCAAACTGTTGCACCGTCTGTCGGTGCGGGTTGATCCCGCCCGATCCGTCCGCCGTTTGAGCGTCGCCCAGCAACAAATGGTTGAGATCGCTAAAGCACTCTCCTTGAATCCCAAAATCCTCGTCCTCGATGAACCCACTGCCGTATTAGACGAAGAATCTACCGGGATTCTCTTCCGAGTCCTCAGACGCCTTCGCGAACAGGATCTCGGGATAATCTACATCTCCCACCGCATCGAGGAGATTTTCCAAATTGCGGATCGAGTAACCGTTCTCAGGGACGGAAAATGTACCGGGACCGCAAACGTTAAGGACGTTGATCAAGAGTGGCTGATTCGGCGCATGATTGGGCGGAACGTGCTGGTTCACCAGACAGCGCGAAACGAGAGCGGAAAGGTCGCGTTGCAAGTACGGGAACTTAGCCGTAAAGGGCAATTCCATAACATCTCTTTGGCAGTGAAAGAGGGTGAAATTCTTGGCTTGGCCGGACTTGTAGGGGCTGGCCGGACCGAGATCGCTAAGTCCATCTTTGGCCTTACTCGCGCGACTTCAGGTTCCATCGAAATATTCGGTAAACCTCTAAAACCGGGAAACCCTGGAGATTCAATAAAGGCAGGCCTTGTTTACGTTACGGAGGATCGCAAAGCGCATGGACTATTTCTCAACCGGCCGGTGATTGAAAATATCACCGCGGGCAATCTCCAGCGTTTTTTCAAATTTCCTTGTCTGCAGTTGAAAATGGAATGGAATTTTGCGCGCGAGATGATCTCCCGCTTCGACATTCGAACGAAGGAATTGAAGACCGCCGTCCGAAAATTAAGCGGTGGAAATCAACAAAAGATATTGATCGCGAGAGCGGTAGGCCTGGGACCAAAAATCCTGATACTGGACGAGCCAACCCGTGGCGTAGATATCGGCGCGAAGCAAGAGATCTATACCATGATAGAAGCGCTCGCAAAGAAAGGCATCGCTATCATCCTCATTTCGTCGGAAATGGCAGAACTTCTTCGCCTTTCCGACAGTATCGTGGTCCTTAGAGATGGTCGTATTTCCGCGAGGTTGACACGCGAGAACGCTACCGAGGACGCGATTGTGAAGGCTGCCGCCTTCGTTCAAACCAAAGGCGGGACAGATGAGTGACCGCCCGAACGTGATCCAACCATCCCTCACGCACAGGGCGATGCCTTTCGCGAAGCAGCAACTCGGCATCGTGATGGCCTTAGTGCTGCTGTTGATTGTTTCCTCGATCCTCTCTCCCAGATTTCTGACTCTTCCGAATCTTCTCAATGTTTTAAGGCAAGTGGCCATTGTGGGTATCTTGGCGATCGGCCAGACCTTCGTAATTCTTACCGCAGGCATCGACCTCTCGGTCGGTTCGATACTCGGTTTATGCGTGGTGATTTTTGCTGAACTCCTGCAAACTCAAAGCTTGGCGGTGGCAATTCCTGCAGGCGTATTGCTGCGGCGGGTTGATGGGCATCTTCAATGGTCTCGGCATTGCCTACGCCCGTATCCCGGCCTTCATCATGACACTTGGAATGCTTTCCTTTTGGCGAGGCATCGGATTCATCTGTACGAGCGGCACGCCCATCCCGATCATTGATGCGACCTACTACTATGTAGGAAACGGTTATCTTGTGGGAGTTCCTATCCCGTCGATCATCTTGCTTTTGACTTTGCTCGCAGCCGCCTTTGTATTGCACTTGACGCCTTTTGGGCGGTGTGTTTATGCCATCGGTTCAAACGAAGATGCGGCTCATTTATCCGGTGTGCCAACCAAACGATATAAACTGCTGGTTTACACCCTTTCCGGCTTTTGTGCGGGCATCGCGGGCATGGTCTATTCCTCTCAATTGAGCGTCGGAACGCCGATCGCCGGCGAGGGATACGAACTTGACTCAATTGCTGCGGTCGTCGTGGGCGGCACGTCTCTCTTTGGGGGTTCCGGCTCAGTATTCCGAACCTTTGTCGGAACATTATTTATCGGAGTGTTAGCCAATATTTTAAATCTCACCGGAGTGGACCCATTTGTTCAACAGCTCGCTAAAGGCGCCCTCATTGTCATTGCGGTCTTCATTATGAACCAGGCTAGCAAAGATTAGGAATGATCACCAGCCACCGCATAGTTGCTACGAACAGGTATGAAGCAAACAAATTCAGTAAGGCGGAGCACCGCAGATCTTCAGGCACTGCAGCCGCTAGTGGATTCTCATATCACCGTTGAGCGCATTCGACGCTACGTTGCCTCGATTTCATCGGTGGCATCGCCTTCAACGGCTGCAAGTGTCTTGCGTGGTCCGATTTTGAAGGAACTCCTGCAAGAGACCAAGGCCCTCGCAAACAACAACTTGCACTTCCACCTGAACTTCGAAAATACCGGTAACAGCGTCATTTTTACGGGCACCAAGGTTGTCAGGAAGAAACTCTGGTATTTCGCACATTTGGATACGATCAGCTATCTGCTCCAACCAAAACAACAAGCGTGCTACCCTTTGGTGCCGTTCGGTCATCATATGATTCAGAATGGCAAACGCTTTGCTGTCGCCTATCGCTTTGTGTCTTCACATTCCAGGTATGAAATTATTGCACGCGGCTGTCTTGAGTCAGAAGATGCCAATCCCTCTTTTCGACCTGAAAGCGGAGATTTCAGCCTGAGACCAGGGGACAGGATTGTTTTCTCAACGTCCTACCAGGAAGATCCGTTGAGCGGCAATTTTTCCGCTCACATCGACAACGCGGGAGGAGTCGCCGCCTTGTTGGCAGCCGCCCCAGTGCTAGCTGCAACGAAAGTCGAAGCGCTGCTCGCATTCCCAGATGAGGAAGAAGGACCTCCAGGCTCAGGGAACCAGGTGATGGGTCGCGGCAGCGCAAGAATTCTTAACCTGCTGCCGGTTCCAGAGCTTGTCATCGTCTCAGACGTGCAACAAGCCGGCGATGATAGTCACCCGAACATTGCCGGCCGCGGCGCGGATGGTGCGAAGCTTGGACAAGGCGCGATCTTGTCTGAATTCTCGAGCCTTGCCCGGGGAGCGGTCACGCCTCCCCATCTATACACGATCGCGGTCGAGTTCGTTGCCGCTTTGGAAGAGATAGGTGTCAAGGTCCAGATATCAAACAATTCCTATACCTCTCGGAGCGACGACGTGAGTACGATGCTAAAGACTCCGAATGTTCTGCTTTTGGGATTCCCGGGCTTTAACCGGCACTTTGACCTTGGAGAGCCGACGGCGAATATTCACGACTTGGTGCACTTGGCAAAAGCACTTGTCTACTTTGCGGCGCTGCGTACGCAGCTTCGGCGGATCTGGAAGCAATTCGAGGAAAAGAGGGATGATTGATATTGTAACCATCGGTTGGTTGACCATCGATGATATCGTTCTCCCAGACGCGACATGCCGGAAACAGGTGATCGGCGGCGGGGCTTTATACTCCGCCATCGGAGCACGGATCTGGTGCGACCGCGTAGGTATGCATTCCGTCACCGGAGAAAAGCATATCAAGACTGTCACGAACAAAATAAGGGAACGTGGCCTCGACGTTACCGGGCTTAACAGTATTAGCGGAAGTGGACTTGAACTGTGGATCTTGCACGAGAACGAGACCGAGAAGCAACAAGTGCCGAAGCTTACCTCCTCAACAGCACAGGAGATGGACTCTGGAAGAAAACCGTTGCCCGAAGCTTATCGAGGGTCACGCGGGTTTCACATTGCACCGCAAACCCCGGCGAGTTCCCTCGCCAATGTGAAGTATCTAAGCGCATTTGCCTCTGAACCAATTATTACACTCGATATTCTGGCGGACACCTACATCGACGCGAGTCAGTACCTCGACTTGAATTTCTTGAAAAGCATCACTGCGTTTATTCCCAGCCAGGAAGAGGTCTCCCGCATTTGGCACCCGAGCGAATCTCAGCGATTGGATTCAGGAACAGGCGGCGGCCTATAACCGATGCATTGCAGTGAAATTGGGAGGAAAGGGTTCTCTGGTTTGCGAAGGGCCGCACGCTTCTGTCCTTCATGTGCCTGCTCTTAGCGTTAACGCTCTGGACACAACAGGTGCAGGAGATAGTTATTGCGGCGGTTTTCTTGCGGGCCTGGTCGCAGGTCGCCCCTTGGTGGAATGTGCCGTCATGGGGACCGTGTCTGCCTCTTTTGTGGTGCAGGCTTGCGGCGCCCTGGCCACACCCAGGCCGACTGCCAGCGAGAGAGACTCTCGGTTCACCTCCGTCCTGCGGCGTGTCTCTGAGTGGCACATGTGATGGCCGTCTCCGTGATCTTCGCGGCCTCCGTACGATAACCAGTCTTTCGGAAATCGGCGTAGTTTCATTCCGAAGAAATTGGGAGCGGCGGTTTCAGATTTCGAATCGAAAGCCACTCCGAGAAGCCTCAATCTGATCCGAAGCCGTTTGCCAAGTCGGAATTGGACGGGTATTCTACCGCACACTCCCGTTGCGTCAAGTGCCTCGTTCCGTACTAAAGCTTTAAACATGCTTCCCCCCTGGCAACCTCTCGATCAAACGCGCGTTACTCTCACCGGCGGCTTCTGGGGCAGGCTGCAGCAGCAGGTCGGAGAAGTCACACTCGCCCACATCTACAATGAAATGCGGCATCAGGGCCAATTGGATGCCTTGCGGCTCGACCAGCGCATGCACCGCGGCCGGCAGGAATCCAGCACATGGTACTGGGGAGGTAGCATCTTCTGGGACTCGGATGTCGGCAAATGGCTCGAGGCCGCGAGCGCTTATCTCCAGCACCACAAAGACGCGAAGCTTGAAGCTCTCGTCGACGGGACCATCCAACTTCTCGCAGGCGCCCAGCAACCGGACGGTTACCTGAATAGCCACATCCTTACGTGGCGGCCCCGTCACCGTTTTAAAAACCTTCGCGACCTGCATGAACTGTATTGCGCCGGTCATTTGATCGAGGCGGGAGTTGTACATCGTCGCGCAACTGGTAAGGAAACCCTGCTCAATATTGTCACCCGTTTAGCGGACCATCTGGCGACGGTCTTCGGCACCGGATCTGGGCAGCTGCCCGGGTATTGCGGGCACCCTGAAATAGAGCTGGCTCTCATCCGCCTTTATCGCCTGACAGGCGAAGAGCGCTACCTGAATCTATAGTCGATTTTTCGTCGAACAGCGAGGAACAAAACCTCACTACTTCGACCACGAAGCGGTCGAAAGGATGGACTCAGTTCCATTTCGACCGAACCATCCGGTTTCTCCTTATGCCTATATGCAGGCGCACGAGCCGCTTCGCCAACAACATGAAGTCGTCGGCCATGCCGTGCGCGCAATGTACCTCTACAGCGCCGCTGCAGACCTTGCTTACGAACTGAAAGACGAAGAACTCGCCGCAGTCTGCAAAAATCTTTGGCAGGATCTCTGCAGGAGCAAGCTCTACCTGACCGGAGGCCTCGGCTCATCCGCCGAGAACGAGGGATTCACCGAAGGATTACGACCTGCCGAACCTGGAAAGCTATGCAGAAACTTGCGCTGCGATTTCCCTGCTGCTTTGGGCTCACCGAATGGTTCATATCGATCTTCGACAGCCGATACACCGATATGATGGAGCGCAGCCTTTATAATGGCGTTTTGGCTGGGCTGGGCATCGACGGTAAATCCTTCTTTTACCATAACCCGCTTGCGAGCGATGGCTCGCATCACCGGGTTAGCTGGCCCTGGTGGTGTCCCTGTTGCCCGGCAAACCTGTCTCGCCTGATCCTTTCCTTTTCAGGTTACCTCTATTCTTCGGGTTCCAAAGCAATTGCGATTCATCATTACGTCTCCAGCGAAGCCAGTTTCTCCATCAATGGCCAGGAGGCCCGCTTGTCGCAGACTCGGATTTCCCGTTTGAAGGTGCTGCCTCGATTCGGTTCGAGGAAACGCCCGGCACTCCGTTTGAAGTTCTGCTCCGGGTTCCCGGATGGGCTGGCGACCATCATTTCGCGGTCAACGGCAAGGAAAGTCTGCCGGAGATTGTTGCCGGGTATGCAGTGATCTCGCGCACCTGGAGCTCCGGGGACGAGTTGACAGCCCGATTTGCTATGCCGGTTCAAGCTCATTATTCCAACTATGAAGTAGTCGGAAATCGAGGACAGAGTCGCGATCAGTCGCGGCCCGCTGATTTACTGCGCCGAAGAGATTGACAATGGCGCTCAGCTTGACCGATTGGCAATCGATCCCGAGAAGCCGGCCGAGGTCAGGCAGCGAGAATAGCGAACTGGGTGAGATCGTTTCGCTTTCGGTCCCGGGCTCGATAGAGGAACAGGAGGAAACCTCGCTCTATTCTCTGTCTGCGCCCGGTACCAAACCATGTGAGATCAAGATGATTCCGTACTTCGCTTGGGATAATCGCGCCCCGGGCGAAATGTTAGTTTGGCTTACGGCGTGAACGTTAAGCCGCTCACAGTGCGCATGTGAGCGCACGACCAGAACTGCAGCCGTTTTCCCTCTACAACCCCAAGCAAATCCAATGAAAAGCCATACCAAATTAAAACTCCGGTTCCGCTGGTTGATCCTGCTCGGTTCCGCACTCGCAGGTCTCGGACTGGTCAACGCGCCAGCCGAAGAGACCACCGTCGAAATCGTGCACTACTTCAACGTGCAAGGTCAGATCGACGCCCTTAAACAACTGCAGACGGACTTTGAAGCCGCCAACCCCGGCGTGAAAGTTCATTTCACGTATGTACCGTTTGGGGAGTTGGTCAGCCGCACGCTGCAGATGGCTGCAGTGCACAAACCGCCGGCCATTGCCGCGATCGATAATCCCGACGTGTTGCGGGTCGCGAAAGCCGGCATCCTAAAGGACATCTCCGCCGACGTCTCTAAGATCCAGGTCTGGAGTGATTTGTACCCGGGACCCAAAGCCGCGGTCACCGAGGGCAGCAAGGTTTACGGAGTGCCGATCGGCAGCAACAGTCTGGCTCTTTATTACAACAAAAAGCTGCTGACCGATGGCGGCGTCTCTGCGCCCCCGCAAACCTGGGACCAGCTCACCGAGACCGCCAGCAAGACGACCAAAAGCCCGGTATACGGGATCGCCTTCTCAGCGGTAAATACCGAGGAAGCCACTTGGCAGTGGGAACCGTTCCTCTGGAGTAACGGCGGTACCTTAAGCGATCTCAGCTCGAAGGAAGCACAGACCGCGCTTGGATCTTTGGGTTAATTGGGTTAAGAAGGGCTACGCCTCCAAAGACGTGGTCAATTGGAACCAGGGCGACGTTCCTAACGAGTTTATCAGCGGGCGCGCAGCCACTATGGTGATGGGGCCCTGGCAGCTCGGGGAACGTAAAGAAGAGCGGCATCGATTTCGGCATCGTGACGATTCCCGTTCCGAAAGAGGGCTCCAAGCCTGTTGTACCTCTCGGTGGCGAGGTCTGGTGCGTTCTGAAGGGCGACCCTAAAGTCGAACAGGCGGCGGTCAAGTTCGTTCAATTCACTCAGGAACCGGACCGTCTGCGCAAGATCTGCGATACTTTCAACTATATTTCGTCGATCCGCAGCGTCGCCAAGCAGCAAGGCGAAGCTAATCCCGAGTTGAAGCCTTTCGTGGATCAAATGGATACCGCTCGGGCCCGGTCACAAGACGGTGGAGCGAAGTACCCGGAGATCTCTTTGGCGGCTCGAACCGCGATTCAGCGCGCGCTCACGGGTCAGGCTAGTGTTGAAGAAGTGCTAAAGGAAGCGGCCGCAAAGATAAAGACCATTCTAGCAAGAAAATAGGACGCTCGAGCCCGCAAGAATCACCCAAAGGCCAAAACGGCGCGCCGTATTGCAGGCTGAAAACAGGAGTTGCAGAGTTCAGGAGTTGCAGAATCAGACTTGCGAAGCCGCCATTCAGCGACTCCTGACGACTCCTGACTCCTGCACTCCTGTACTCCTGACTCCTGACTCCTGACTCCTGACTCCTGACTCCTGGCTCCTCCTGAATGAAATTTACCGATGGCCAATGGCTGCTCCAGCCTGGTGTGATTGCCCACTACGCCGCCGAAGCCCGTTCGATTGCCTCGGCGGACGGCAAACTTGTCGTTCACGCCCCGACGCGTCCGATCAAGGACAGAGGCGACACGCTTCAGGGCCCGCTTCTAACAGTTAGTCTTAGCTCGCCACTGCCAGACATCGTGCGCGTGCGGATCGAGCATTTTACTGGCGGCGGCACGCGCGGCCCGCAGATTCCGATCCTGCCGGCAGCCGATATCGATGTTGACATTAGCGACGGCGCCGACTCTGCCACACTTAGGGCCGGCGAACTCGTTGCCCTGGTCAAAAAAGACACCTGGGGAATCACGTTCAAGGCGAGTGGCCGGGTGCTGACCACGAGCGGATGGCGAGGTATCGGCTATATGCAGACGGCGGCCGAGGCAACCACATCATCAATCAACTCTCGCTGGGGGTGGGCGAGTGCGTTTACGGTCTTGGCGAGCATTTCACTGCCTTCGTAAAGAATGGCCAGGTCGTAGAGATCACCAATAAGGATGGCGGCACCGCCAGCGAGCAGGCTTACAAAAATGTTCCCTTCTACCTCACCAACCGCGGCTACGGTGTGCTCGTCAACGAGACCGGCCCGGTTTCTTTTGAAGTCGCCTCCGAAAAGGTGGCTCGAGTCCAGTTTTCACTCGAAGGCGAAAGTCTCGAATATTTCCTCATCTACGGGCCGACACCGAAGGACATCCTGCGCAAACTCACCGCGCTCACCGGTCGACCTGCGCTGCCGCCCGCGTGGTCGTTCGGTCTGTGGCTCTCAACCTCGTTTACGACCAACTATGACGAGAGCTACGGTCACCAGTTTCATCGAGGGGATGCAACAGCGCGATTTGCCGCTGCATGTTTTCCATTTCGACTGTTTCTGGATGCGCGAGTTTGAATGGACAAATTTCGAGTGGGATCCGCACGTGTTTCCCGATCCGGAGGGCATGCTGCAACGCCTCCATGCGCGTGGTCTGAAGATCTGCGTATGGATAAACTCCTATATCGCTCAACGCTCGCGGCTTTTCGCCGAGGGTGCCGCCAATGGCTATTTCATCAAGCGCATCGACGGCTCTGTTTGGCAGACCGATCTTTGGCAACCGGGCATGGCCATCGTGGATTTCACCAACCCGGCCGCGCGCGAATGGTTTGCAGGTCATATCACTCGACTTCTCGAGATGGGCGTGGACGCCATCAAGACTGACTTTGGTGAGCGTATCCCCACAGAGGCCGTCGTTTATCACGACGGCTCCGATCCGGTAAAGATGCACAATTTCTACCCGATTTTGTACAACGAAACCGTCTTCCGCGCGATCGAAGCGAAGCGCGGTCGCGGCGAGGCTGTACTCTTTGCCCGTTCTTCCTACGCCTCGGGTCAACGGTTTCCCGTGCACTGGGGCGGCGACTGCTGGTCTACCTTCGAATCGATGGCCGAATCGCTGCGCGGTGGCCTGTCGCTCAGCCTGTGTGGCTTCGGTTTCTGGAGTCACGACATCGGCGGCTTCGAGGGCACCGCGCCCGCTTACGTCTATAAACGCTGGGCCGCTTTCGGCCTGCTCTCCTCTCACAGCCGTCTGCATGGCAGTTCGAGCTATCGTGTTCCCTGGGCGTACGACGAAGAAGCGTGCAACGTGCTCCGACTGTTCACGAAACTGAAGTGCCGCCTGATGCCGTATCTGTGGGGCGCCGCCCTCGAAGCGCACCGCGAAGGCGTGCCCACGATGCGCGCCATGCTGATCGAATTTCCAAACGATCCGGCATGTGATACGCTGGACCGCCAATATCATGCTCGGGAGATCGCTTCTCGTCGCTCCCGTCTTCACTGAGGACGGCACGGTGGACTATTACTTGCCGGCCGGCCGTTGGACGAACTTGCTGACCGGCCAGGCGCAGGAAGGCCCCGGCTGGCATCGCGAGCAGCATGACTTCCTCAGCCTGCCCCTCATGGTACGTCCGGGCACAGTTCTTCCGCTGGGGGCGGTGGACGACCGGCCAGACTATGATTATGCCGACGGCGTCACGTTTCGGATCTACGAACTCACCGACGGTGACGAGTCGAGTGCGCTGTATCGACGCCGCAACGTGCCGAGGCCGTGCGACTAAACGTGCGCCGCACAGGCCAACGCGTGTCCGCCAATGTCTCCGGGCATGTTTCGGTCCGCTGGCAACTTCAGCTCGCCGGAACGAAAACCGTCACGCCGCGGAACGGCGCACGCATCACGCCCGATCCGCTGGGGATCATCCTGCAGCCCGCTGACGGTAGCCACGAGCTTGAGTTTGAGCTGATGCCGTGATTTAACCCAAACTCCGCAATTGAGGACTCGTCCTCGTGCTCGTCGTCGTCCTTCGTCCTCCACCGATCGAGGACGAGAACGACCACGAGGACGAGGATCCAAACTTCGGAGTATAGGTTTAGAAGACGCGCGGGATGCTGAATTGTCGATCGTCCCGCAAGCTCACTTTCGTTGTAGAATCATTTGCACAAGGTTAAGCAAAAGCACAAGCAGGACCATCAGGGTCGCGATCGCGGCCGCCTCTCCGAAGTTCAGAAGTGAAAAGCCCACTTGGTATGCGTAAGTTGACAAAAGTTGGGTTCCATTAGCGGGGCCGCCGCCAGTCATTACCCACACCAGGTCAAAGACCTTTACGGTGTAGATGGTGCCAAGCATCAGGACCGCCGCAGAGACCGGCTTCAGCATCGGTAACGTGATGTGGACCATCCGCTTCCAAGAATTTGCGCCGTCAATTTTTGCCGCCTCATACACCTCGATCGGGATGCTGCGCATACCGGCGTACAAGAGGATAAAATTGAACGGAAAACCGATCCAGATGTTCGCCACGATCGTGGCTGGAAATGCGTAAGCGGGCTCCGCCAACCACGGAAACGGGCCCAAGCCAACCATATGGACGATTTGATTAATCGGGCCGATATCATTGAACAACCCTTTAAAAATGTTCGCGGCCGTCAGCACCGGCAGGACCCACGGAATGAGCAGTACTGCCAGGCAAAAGTTTTTGAGAGGGAAATTCAACTGGAAGAGTAGCGCCAGGAAAAAACCAATGGTGAATTGAAACAGGATGCTAAAAAATGCGAACAGAACGGTGTTGACGACCGCCCTCCAGAAGACCGGATCAGCCAATGCGGCCTGGTATTGCACGAGCCCGTTAAACGGCATATCTCCGCTCACAAAGGTTTCGACGGTGGCTTCCCGAAAGCTCAACGTCAAACTGTACACGACCGGATAAAACATCAGCAGCAGGCAGAAAAGGACGAACGGCAGAATGAAAAGGTAGGGTGAGGCTTCAAAACGGAACTTCCTTGCCACCGGCCAAGGTCGCTCCGCGACCTCAGTTTTTGCCTCCTTGCTTGGCCGGGTTTTCACGTTGGCTTTCATATTCGTTTCGGGATCATTTAATGGCGCCGCGCGTCACACCCGACACAATGAATCGACTGGCGGCGATGACAAAAATCACGGCCGGAACTGCCGTCAGAACGCTTCCCGGCAGTAAGAACCCCCAATCAATTCCGTACTGGCCGAAAGCTTTGTAAAGCTGGAGCGTGAGCGGTTGCAAGCCGTCGTCAGTGATCAGGCTCAAGGCAAAGATAAGGTCGCCCCAAGGAATCAGGAAACTGAAGACGAAGACGGTGATGAGACCGGGAAGCGTCATGGGCAGAACGATGATGAGAAAGGCTCGGAGCTGACCCGCCCCGTCCACCAGCGCAGCTTCGACCAGCTCGTAAGGCAGATCCTTCATATATGCAGACAGCATTATCAAGGCGAAGGGAATCGTAAAAGTCATGTCGGCCAGAGTCAGCCCCGGGAGCGTATTCACGAGATTGATTTTGGTGAACACGATGAACAACGGGATTACAAAGACAATCGCAGGCAACATCTGGGTCATCAGCGTGAATGCAAAAAGTGTCTTGCGCCCCCGTGGCTTCCGCCACACAAGCCCGTAAGCGGCGGGCGCGGTGATCAAGAGTGTGCCGATGGATGCTGCCGTACTCACGAAAAGGCTGTTTTGAATATGTGGCCATAAACGGCCAAAGGCTACGGTCCAGTTCTCGACCGCAAAGTGCTTCGGCCAAAGAGACATGTGCCCGCCAAACAGCTCTGCCGGGGTCATGAAACTACCGACCAAAACCCAATAGAAGGGAGATAGCAGGGCCGCCGTAACGGTGAGGGCTGCAACCGTAATCCACCAACGTGGCAGGTTTGCAAATGTGTTCATAGGGGGAACCGATCAGGCTTGGTCGTTGCGAGAGCGTCAATCTAGATATTCAACATTCGGCATTCGGTATTGATTCTTCTTGAAGAATTAGTTGAGAATCCCCTGCCTTTTGCCGCGGCATCTCTGATTCTTCTCAGCTCATCGTCATCCAGTCAAGATCGTATGCCCTATGAAGCGATCAGGACTTCTGAACTTTCGCGGCAACCTTTAAGCGAAGCCCGTGCAGCGCGATAAAACCGGTCGCATCCGATTGATTATACGCCTTGGTCGGGTCCGCCTCCATTGTCGCAATATCCGGGTTGTACAGGCTGACTAAGCTCTTGCGTCCCGCCACGGCAACGTTTCCCTTATAAAGCTTCACTCGAACGACTCCGGCAACGTTCTTCTGCGATTCTGTGACGAGCGCCTGGACAGCTTCGCGTTCAGGCGCGAACCAAAATCCGTTGTAGACCAGCTCGGCATACTTCGGCCCGAGCGCGTCGCGAAGATGCATCACCTCGCGATCCATCGTTAGAGACTCCATCTGCCGGTGAGCAAAAAACAATATTGCGCCGCCCGGCGTTTCATAAACGCCGCGGCTCTTCATTCCGACAAACCGGTTCTCAACCATATCAACTCGCCCGACGCCGTTCCGACCCCCAAGGATGTTCAGTACCTTCATAATCCACAGCGGAGAGAGACGAATTCGGCCGTCCTCAGTTTTGACCAGATCGCCTTGGAAGCCGAGCTGATCCAGCACACCCTGCAGGTTTTTGTGGCCTATCGCCACACATAGCCCCCGCTCAAATTCCAGCTCCAGATACTCAGAAACATCCGGAGCGTCCTCCGGAGCGACGCTCAACTTGTACATATCGCGCAGCTCAGGACCCGTGGCGTCGACCCAGGGATCCTCCAATACGCCGCTTTCGAAACTAATATGGAGAAGATTACGATCCATCGAATATGGCTTTTTCGAACTGGCAGCCACCGGAATGCCATGCTCTTCCGCGTACTTGATCATCTCGGCACGACCGGGAAATTGTTCCCGGAAACCTTCGAGCCGCCAGGGGGCAAGAACCTCTATCTCTGGCGCTAAAGAGGCGACAGTTAACTCAAACCGAACCTGGTCATTACCTTTGCCGGTCGCGCCGTGCGCCACTGCTTCTGCTTTTTCGGCACGAGCAATTTCCACCATCCTTTTTGCTATCAGGGGCCGGGCGATACTCGTTCCGAGAAAATATTGGTTCTCATAAAGCGCCGATGCCTGGAACATTGGGAATATAAAATCCCGGGCGAATTCCTCTCGCAAATCATCGACGTAACACTTCGAGGCTCCTGTCCGCAGAGCCTTCTCTTCAAGTCCGTGAAGTTCCTCTTCCTGACCAATATCGGCACAAAATGCTATGACTTCGGCAGCGTACGTTTCCTTAATCCATTGCAGGATCACGGACGTGTCCAGCCCTCCCGAATAGGCGACGACAATTTTCATGGCGCCTGCACCAATACACGGCTCATCCGCGGAAGTCGAGAAGTCAGGAAGCAGGAGTTGCAGGAGTTCCGGAGTCGCAGAATGGGACAGCAGCCTCCGCCCTATGAATGCGTACCTCCTGCAACTCTTGACTCCTGATTCCTGATTTCTCGACTCCTGTCACAGCCAGAAAAACTCACGAGCGCTTAGGCTCGTGAGGTTTTTCTGGCTGTGATATGCGGTTCCTTCAGGTAAAGCGGCTCAAGCGCCAGAACGAAACTCTCCCTGCATAGGATAAGATATTCCGCTTTAGGTCGAAGGATTGGCAAATCGGTACAGCCGGGAATTGGTCCGACTGCAAAAATCGGCGCATCACCAAGCCTGGGCCGCAAAGATTGAAATACTTCCGCCGGCAACAGTTCCGGACCACGGGTCAGCCGTTTGTTCTCGATGCTGGCAAGAAAAACCGCGCCAAGCCGAGCATCGCCGACGACATGGTACGAGACGTCCTGATAACCGAAAACGGATGGACAACCAAAGACAGGACAGCCCACCGCCAACTGAAGCCCGATAACCATAGCCGACGCCACCCGTAAACCGGTGTAAGAACCAGGTCCGATTCCGACCACAATCTCGTCCGGAGCGCCAAGTTTCAGAAAAATCTCCTGGATTGCAACAGCGAGCTCGCCAGCCTTGGAAAACTCCCGGCGCACCAGAATTTCTCCTGCGCGGGCGACTGCCACCGTCCCGCTCTCAGTTGAGTTCTCGATAAGCAAGCTCTTCACCAGACGATCTCCCTCCGGTCGCCGGTACGAATAGAAAAGTAAACTTTCACCGAGTAAGATGGCAACCGGTTCGGAAATTTGTCGCCCCACTCAATCGCGCAAACACCGGCTGCCCTCAAATACTCGTCAAACCCGATCTCATCCAGCTCCCGTTCTTCACGGAGTCGATAGAAATCCATATGGAAAAGAGGGAGACGCCCTCCTCTATACTCGTGAAGAATGGTAAATGTCGGACTCGTAACGTCGCTGTCGATTCCGAGGCCGAGCGCGAGACCTTTTACAAACTCCGTCTTTCCGGCGCCAAGATCGCCAATCAGGCTCAGGACAGTTCCAGCCGGCGCGTTCCTGATGACTTCCGAACCCAATTGCCGGGTCTCTTCAGGGCTACTGGAGACACGTTGCATCCTATCCTCGTCGCGCGAAATGATCATACCCCCTTACCGAAAAATGGCTCCTGCCATTTTCGACAAGTCTCCCGATAGCCGTTAATCGCAATCTCGGGAACTTCGCCCGCCATTCCGTTTCCAATCGTTTTTTCGCGACCGTCGGCACGGCAAAGAGGAGCTCATAGTCCTCCCCATCTCGCAAACCATTTTCAGGGCTGGATCCCCTGTGAAGGGGAAGCCTCGTCAAATCCACCTCAAAACCGAGGCGACTGGCCTTTGCCAACCGTGGAAGATCACTTGCCAACCCGTCACTCAAGTCCATCATCGCATGAACTGGAAAACGACTTACCAGCCAGCGCGCTTCAGCAACGCGAGGCCGAAATTTCAAGTGCCTGCCACCAATTGATCCCCCTAAATTTCCCGTGACATATAACCAATCACCCTTTCGCCCACCAGAGCGTCCGACGTACCGGCCACGTTCGACTGTTCCAGTCAGTGCAACCGAGAGAAAGAAGGGACCGGGCGATTTTGCCATCTCGCCGCCCACCAGATTGACATCATACATTTTGGCCGCAGCCTCCAGCCCTGCGTAGACTCGTTTGAGCCAGGTGAACTCCGTGTCGGGACGAATGGCCAAAGTGATTAGCGCGTCCAGTGGCATCCCTCCCATTGCCGCAATGTCACTGATCGACCGGCACATCGCTTTCCATCCAATCCGTTTCGGATCCGCGCCTGGCAAGAAATGAATTCCCTCGATCACGCAATCGGACTTCAACAACTGCAGGCGTCCCGCCGTCTCGACCACTGCGCAATCATCGCCCGGGCCCAGCTTGACCCGCCCACTAAGACGGAGCGACCGGGTCAATCGTGCGACGACAGCGTCTTCTCCAAGTTCGCTCAGCTTCATTTGCTCGCGAAAAAGACGCCGACAAGAGTAATTGCATTGAAGAGCGAGTGCATGGCCATCGGGACAAGGAGCGAGCCGGACAATTCGTAAGCGAGCGTCAGCACGCAAGCCAATAAAAACAGGGGCAGCAAGGAAGGGACATGAAGATGAATCAGGGCAAAGACAACCCCGCTGAAAACCAGAGCAGGTAACGGTCCTGCGTAACGCTTCAGAACTCCATACAAGAAACCGCGAAAAAAGAATTCCTCCGCGAGGGGCGCTATCACTATCGCCAAAAGAATAATCGGAATCTTTCTGGTCGGCTCCGCAACACGCTCAAACAACTGCATTATCGGTTGTGAATCTTTTTGTAAATTGACGTGCATAAGGCTCGAGACGACCGCGCTACTCGCGAAAATCAGTGGCAGCGCAGCAATCAATAGCCCCGCCCCCCAGAAAAAGACTTTCGTAAAGCCGAGACGGTCCAATCCGAAAAGCTCGGCGGGCGGCATTCGCCGAACAAGGAAAGAGAACAGGATCGTTCCGATCACGAACAACCAGAAACCCAGCTGCACAACGACCAATAAATTTGTATCAATATTCGCCGGAAGCATGTTCCCTTTGGCTTGCAGATTCTGGATGCACTGAAGGGCAAATATTGTTAGGCATCCAAGCGCCAGATAGCCATCCGCCCGGGTGAAATGACTCGCGTCGACTTTCCCTCCGTTCTGTCCATAAATGAGCTTGAAGATCCGAAAGTAGATCGCGCCACTGACCCCAACCAGTAAAGCGAGAATCAAAACGATAAAAAAATCCATGAGTCAGTGCGCGAACCTACACTGGGCAGTGGTCAGTTGCCAGTGGTCAGTGGTGAGTGTCAGTTGCCGGTTGTCAGTGCAGTGGTCAGTGGTCAGTGGTCAGTGTCAGTGTCAGTTGCCAGTGGTCAGTGGTCAGTGGTCAGTGGTCAGTGGTCAGTGGTCAGTGTCAGTGGTCAGTGTCAGTTGTCAGTGTCAGTTGCCAGTGGTCAGTGGTCAGTGTCAGTAGCCTGGAATTATGGCAGCAGGAGTTTAACGAGAAACAGTCCTATGAAGGCCCTTGTGATGCGTTGCCCGAGCCAACTTTATCAACTTTCGGCTCGTCCCTGCCGCGGCAGGTCCATCAACTGGACGATCCCCAGATGATCACCCGCCGAGTTAACGATCCTTTTTCCCGGCGTCGACAAATCCAGCCCCGCGAACTCTAAAGCATGCACCCCAGCCTTCCTCACTGGCAACTGACACTGGCAACTGACCACTGACTACTGACACTGAAACTGACTACTGCTATCACTTTGGCGATGCGGGCTGTTATCCAACGCGTCACACGCGCCTCAGTGCAGGTTAATCAACAGATCGTCAGTCAAATCGGTCATGGACTGCTCGTGCTCTTAGGCGTCGAACCCGCGGACTCAGGGAATGACATTCTCTGGTTGGCCGGCAAGATCGCTCGGCTTCGCATTTTCTCCGATGAAAACGGTGCGATGAATCTTTCCGTGCAAGACGTTTCAGGCGATCTGCTTGTCGTCAGCCAGTTTACGTTGTTGGCGAGCACGCGAAAAGGCAACCGCCCCTCCTTCATCGCCGCAGCGGCTCCCGAGCAGGCAAACCAGCTGTATGAAGAATTTTGCGCACAACTTGAAATGGAGATCACCAGACCGGTCCGACGCGGACTCTTCGGCGCGGACATGCAAATCGACCTCGTCAATGATGGACCTGTGACGATCTGCATCGATACCAAGAGGAAGGAGTAATCAGGAGCCAGGAGTTCAGGAGACAAATAACTCCGGGCTGGAAGATACTGGCGTCGGGATCAGCCGCCGCCCCATTTTGGAACTACTGGACTCCTGAATTCTTGAAGTTCCATTGTCCCTTTGAACTTGGGCGGATCTTCATCCTCAATCCCGAAGTTCGCCGCATACAACGCCGAAACCTGTTCCATCTCCTCGTCTGTCAGATCCGGACAGTTCGAAATTGTCGCGAATTCGGTGAGTTGCCTCTCATCGTAGATATTCGGAAGTGTTGAGGCAACACGCGGATCTTTGAGTAGCCACAGCAAGGCCGCCTGCCCCAAGGTCCGGTTCGCCCGTTCCAAAAACCGCAGCTGTTCCACTTTTCTGACTCCGTTGATAAGCCAGGCGCGCGGACGATGGCTTCTGTGGTCGCCGGACGGAAACTTTGTTTCTGTGGAGTAATGCCCCTCCAGCATCCCGGAGGAGTGCGGCACGCGGATCAGGAACATCGTGTCCCTCTCATATTCATCCGCCGCGTTCTGAATAGCCGCGCCAGGATGTTGCTCAAGCAAATTGTAAATGTGCTGGACGCTGGTAACGGAGCGTTCTCTTACGCAATTCATCCCTTCGTACATCCAGCCAATTGCAGGCCCAAGCGCGATTCCGTAATATCGAATCAGCCCTCGCTCACGCAGCTGTTCGAGAGTTTCCCAGACCGCTTCGTCGCCAACTTGTTCCATACGGATATTGTGGAGCTGCAAAAGGTCGATCCGATTTGTCTTGAGTCGTTTCAACGCGGACTCAGTGGCCCGAATCATTGCTTCCGGAGAAAAATCCTGGGGGATCTCTCGTTGCCCGCGCCGTTCGCTTCCATGATGCACAAAATCGTAGCCGATCTTTGTGGCTATCACAATTTGATCACGCTGATGGGAAAACGCCTTTGCGATTAACTCTTCGCTCAGTCCATTTCCGTAAGTATCAGCCGCATCGAAGAGCGTAACACCGAGATCGAAAGCTTTCCGCAAAAGATTGATGGCCTCCTGCTCAGTAAAGCTGCCCCACCATCCTGTAGACACCGTCCACATCCCAAATCCGACTTCGCTTACTCGAAGATCGGTATTTCGATAAGTGCGATAA
Organism: uncultured Verrucomicrobiae bacterium; assembly: GCA_963736745.1. GTDB lineage: Bacteria > Verrucomicrobiota > Verrucomicrobiia > Chthoniobacterales > JAFAMB01 > JAFAMB01. Next base: position 22,167 of record CAVTQD010000032.1, read on the forward strand.
TTCATTGTGCGTCAGCCACTATCCTGCGAGAGAAACCCAAGGTCAACGAATGTCGGCAAATGAGATTAACGGGGCGGCAATGTATTTTAGTGACGCCCTTGAATTCGGTTTCCCTCGCCAAAATGCTTGCATGTCCGCTCAGCACGGGTTGTGCTTGCGCAGGTCCTGTCGTCTGAATAGCGGGACTTGACGGAGAGAACTGAGGATATACACGATGCAACCTGTACAAACGTTTAACGTATCACCCCGATTACCGGAGAATCTGGAACCGCTCCGGGAACTTGCTCATAATCTCTGGTGGACCTGGGAGCCGGACGCACGACGGCTATTTCGGCATTTGGATACTCAGCTTTGGGACAGAACGAACCATAATCCAATCCGAATGTTGCAGCTGTCGCGCCAGGCCCGTTTGATCGAACTCGCAGCCGATGACGATTACATCCGCGAGATGCAGGCCGTGTATCATAAATTCAAGGCCTACATGGCGCGAACCGACACTTATGGAAAACTTCGGCCGAGCACACCTCGTATCGCATATTTCTCGGCGGAATTCGGGTTTCACGAATCAGTGCCGAACTATTCCGGAGGTCTCGGAATTCTTTCCGGCGATCACTGCAAGTCGGCAAGTGACCTTGATTTGAACTTTTGCGCGGTGACCCTGCTCTACCGGCACGGTTACTTCAAGCAACAGATCAACAAGGAAGGCTGGCAGGAAGCCGTCAGCCTTAACCAGAATTTTAATCATCTGCCGTTGCTTGAAACCAAAAGCGGTGACCTACCGCTTCACGTTTCTGTCTCAATTCTCGGCAGAGACGTTACGGCCAAAGTTTGGGAGCTGCAGATCGGCCGGATCAAGCTCTACCTGCTCGATACGGATATTCAGCAGAACTCCCCTGAAGATCGTCCGATCACGGCGCAACTTTATGGCGGTGACCTGGAGATGCGGATTCGGCAGGAGATTGTCCTTGGGATCGGTGGCGTCAGGGTGTTGGATGCCCTTGGTATCCACCCGGAGGTATACCATATGAATGAGGGGCACTCCGCGTTCCTCGCCCTCGAAAGGATCCGCCAATACGTCCAGAACAAGGGAGTGGAATATTACACGGCCCTCCAGATTGTCGCGGCTTCCAACGTTTTTACCACACACACTCCCGTGCCGGCCGGAAATGACGCTTTCCCGCGCGAGATGATGATCCGCCATTTCTCATGGTATGCGGAAGATTTCCGGATCAGTTTTGACGATTTCTTCCGGCTCGGAGAACCAACAGCGCACCCTACGAACACATTCAGCATGACTATTCTCGCGCTCCGAGTCAGCCGACATGCCAATGGCGTGAGCAAATTGCACGGGGATGTGAGTCAAGGGCTGTGGCAGGATGTCTGGGCGGGCGTCCCCATTTCAGAAGTACCGATCACGAGCATTACCAATGGGATCCACACGAAGACATGGACGGCCCCCGAATTTCATCGCATTTATGCAAAATATCTGGGTTCCGATTGGGAGGAACATCTCACCGACACGGAATATTGGCGCAGAGTCATCGATATCCCAGACGACGTATTGTGGGAAACCCATAGTTTGCTGAAGGCCCGGCTGATCGATTTTATTCGCGACAGGCTGCGTCGCCAACGTATCCGGCTCGGTGAGTCACCCGAGCAGCTGCGAAAGATTAACAGTATTCTCAACCCGGACGTTTTGACGATCGGATTTGCCCGCCGTTTTGCGACCTATAAACGTGGCACTTTACTTTTCAGCCAGAAAGAAAGACTCCTGCGCCTGATTCATAATACCGAGCGACCTGTCCAATTCATTTTCGCGGGTAAATCCCATCCGAAGGATGAACCCGGAAAACGATTTATTCAGGAAGTTTATAATATATCGCGTGAACCCGAGCTCGAACAGGCGGTTGTCTTCATTGAAGATTACGATACCTATATCGGACGCAGGTTATATCAAGGAGTCGATCTTTGGCTCAACAACCCGCTTCGACCTCTTGAAGCAAGCGGAACCAGCGGCATGAAGCTGCCGCCGAACGGCGGGTTGAACCTCAGCGTCCTGGATGGCTGGTGGTGCGAGGGATACAACACCAAGAATGGATGGGCAATTGGAGCGGAAATTACCAAAGGAACTCCGGATTTTCAAAATGAAGTCGACTCGGACAGCCTATTCAACACTCTGGAAAACCAGATCATCCCTCTCTATTACGCTAAGCCTGATGGCCGCATTCCAATTGCCTGGATCCAGCTAATGCGTGAATCGATACGAAGTGTCACTCCGGTCTTTAATACCCACCGGATGGTTAAAGAATACAACGAGCGGTTGTATGAACCTGCTGCTCAAGGGTATAAGGCCCTCATCTCGAACAACTGCGGCGCTGCCGTGGAGCTCGCGAAATGGAAACACGCCACGCGTGTCGACTGGCCGCATATCTGGATCGAAGCGGTGGAAACCTCTCAAGCGGGTCGAGCCTCCATGTTTGTTGGTGACAAACTAGAGATCGTCGCCCGCGTTTTCCTGGGACCGGTCGATCCCACTCACGTTCGAGTCCAGGCTTATGTCGGCGAAACGGACAATGGAACACTTCACAATCCTTATACGGTCGATCTCTCAAGCATCGAAAAAGGGGGAGAACACGGGGTCTATCGCTTCAGTGGGATGATTCCGGCCTCGGAAAGCGGAAGTTACGGATTCAACGTACGTGTGATTCCGACCCATCCTAACCTCGTTCAGGAGCATGAGTTGAGATTGATCACCTGGGCCAGATAGCAGCGAGCAGGAGTTGCAGGAGTTGCAGGAGTTCAGAATAAGGCGGCGGCTTTCCTGTTTGCTCCTGACTCCTGCAACTCCTGCAACTCCTGAACTGCCAATGCCTTTAGCTTTCTCCACCTGCTGGAATTCGAGCCGTCACATTCGTGGCGACGAAATGTTGAACGAAATCTTCACGCTCGGGTTCGATCGTGTCGAACTGAGTCACGGTATCCGTCTATCGCTATGGGAGGGAATCGAACAATTCCTCGCCGATCATCCGATGACGGTAACTAGCCTCCACAATTTCTGTCCGCTTCCCATTGAGATCCAAGGTCCGGCGCCAGACTGCTATCAGTGTACTTCTGTCCACCCGGCCGAACGGGAACGTGCTCAACATTACACCTTGCAGACTATTGACTACGCACACAGGGTTGGTGCCAAGCGAGTGGTGATGCACCTTGGTTCGGTGACGCCTTCTGGCTACACAGAGCGGCTAATTCGATCCATTTTCTCTGGCCGATATCTTGATCGCCGCTATGTCCGGCTCAAATTGGACGCCATCCGGAAGCGCGAGGCCGTTGCCGCCTACGATCGCGTCGTCGAATGGCTGCAACCTGCGCTTGTCCACGCGAAAGGGGCCGGCGTTCAACTGGGGGTCGAAAACCGTATCGGAATCGAAACTTTTCCCTCCGAACGGGAGCTTCGTCGCCTGTTCAAGGAGATTGGGGACGACACCATCGGGTACTGGCACGATTTCGGTCACGCCCAGATCCGCCACAACTTGACTTTGATTGATCATTCCGAATGGCTGGCCGAGATGGCCCCGCGACTGATCGGCTGCCATATTCACGACGTGCAATTCCCTGCCCGCGATCACCGTGTCCCGTTCAGCGGAATGATCGATTTTTCGGCCCTGATCCCCACTCTACCAGCCGAACAACCGATGGTTTGGGAGTTGAGTTCCAGCGCATCCAAAGACGACATTGTAGCAGCTGTGACACACTGGAAACAGAGGATTCTCTGACTTTGACGTTTAACGTTCAACGGTCGGAGTTCGGCGGCGCATTCAGATTCAACGGTCAGCGTTCGCACGACGCATGGCAGAATCTAGGAATTTTAATTGTGAACCAAAATCGTATTTGTTTTACCCCTGTCCTGACCCAAAAGTGTTACCGATGTCCTGACCGCGCCCCGCGCCCTGCGCCGCCGAACGTTGAACGCAGAACATTAGAGGGAATAATTTTGCATCGAAAGAAGTATTAAATCTTATGCGACGGCCTCGAATTATCTTGAATTTCGCCATGACGGTCGATGGCAAGGTATCGACAGCCAAACAGACTCGATCGGGTTTCACCTCCGCCTTCGACAAGCACCGCCTTCTGGAGATCCGATCGCTCGGCGATGCGCTGATGGTCGGCAGGAACACCTTGCAGATCGATCAGATGTCTATGGGCCTGCCCGACGAAGCGCTTCGGCGAGCGCGCATTCAGCGGGGCCAAAGCGAGTACCCAATTCGCGTCGTCATCTCGAATTCTGGCGATCTCCCTGGTAATTTAAAAATTTTTAATCAGCGGTTCTCTCCGATTGTGATCTATTCGACCACGCGTATGCCGGCAACTAATCAAACCGAACTTCGGGCCAGGGCCGAACTGCATCTCGACACCCATGATCGCGTGAACATCCAAGAGGTTTTGAACGATCTGTGCGAGACGCGCAAGGTCGGAGTACTTGTGTGCGAGGGAGGACCGCAATTAGCCAGGGCGCTGGCCGAATTAGACGCAATCGACGAGCTCTTTCTAACGGTAGCCCCTATCCTTTCAGGCGGAATCGGCGCTCCAGGGATTCTCGGCACGCCCGGAACTTTTCTCCCCTCTTCACGGGTCTATCGACTCCAGTCGATGAAAGTTGAGTCGGATGAATGTTACCTTCATTACGTTGCAGATCGACCGCCATGTACCATACCAATGCAATTGTCATGAATGCCGCCGCAGAGACGATTTTCGAAGCGGCCGCCGACCTCGAACGCTGGCCCACGTTTTTGCCCCATTATCGCTATATCCGTTACTTTGAGAAAGGCCCGGTCCGGAACGTGGTGAAGATGGCTGCCAATCGCGGCGCGATACCAATTGCCTGGGTATCGGAGCAAATCATTGACCGCAAGAACCGGGAAATACGCTTTAAACATCTGAAGGCCTGGACGAAAGGGATGAAGGTCGTCTGGAAGTTTCGTTCCCTGGCAGTCGGGGTCGAGGTGCAAATCATTCACGATCTCTCTTTCCGGGTGCCGGCGCTTGCGCCTGTCGCGGAGCCGATCATCGGCGGGTTTTTTCATTGACTACATTGCGACGCAGACGCTGCGGCATATGAAGGCTCATGTGGAGAAGAGATGAGGCGAGTCGTCATCACAGGGGTTGGACCGATCACACCGATCGGAATCGGGAAAGAGGCATTCTGGGAGGCGATCAAGAATAAAAAATCGGGTATTGGCCCTGTCTCAACCTTCGATGCTTCGATCTTCAAGGCAACCAGCGCGGGTGAGATCTTGAATTGGGCTCCGGACACTATTTTTCCCCCGCATCGGCTTAAACGGTTAGACCGCTATGCGCAATTTTCGGTGGCGTCCGTCAAGTTGGCACTCGAAGACAGCGGCCTGGAATATTCCCCCGATGTTCCTCATGATCGCGTCGGCGTCAGCTTCGGAACCGCACTTGGAGGCGTGGCCAATGCTGAAAACCAGCACGAAGCCTTTGTCCATGGCGGACCAAAGTCTGTCCGACAAACGCTCGCCTTACAGGTTTTCGGTGGATCAGCTCATTGTAACACCGCAATCGAATTCGGACTCCGCGGTGTCGGAACCACGAACTCCAATAGTTGCGCCAGCGGCAATGTCGCAATTGGAGAGGCCCTTCGATATATCCGCGATGATTGGGCGGACGTTATGATCGCGGGCGCCGCCGAAGCTCCGTTAAGCCCGCTGACGTATGGAGCGTTCGCATTTATCCGGACAATGAGCCGCGCCCATCCATCCGTTGCCTGCCGTCCATTCGACCAGGATCGCGATGGATTCGTGATGGGTGAAGGCGCCGCCAGCCTCATCCTCGAGGAATACGAACATGCAAAGGCCCGTGGCGCAAACATCTACGCGGAAGTGATCGGGTATAGCCTCAACAACGACGCTTTCCACATGACGACTCCTCTGCCTACCGGCGAGTCCTGCGTGCGCGCGATCCGTGACGCGTTGAGTTACGCGCGGTTGAACGCGGATCAGGTCGATTATATCAATGCTCATGCGAGTTCGACGCAGCTCAACGATTCAAACGAAGCATTCTGCATCAGAAAAGTCTTCGGTGAGCGGACCAGCACAATTCCGGTCAGCGGAACGAAGGCTTACTACGGACACCCTCTTGGTGCGAGCGCAGCCATTGAGGGCGTTCTCTGCGCTCTGGCAATTCGCCATCGACTCATTCCGCCGACCCTGAACTACCGAACCCCTGATCCAGCCTGCGATCTGGATATCGTTGCAAATGAACCGCGCGAAGGCGACCTGCGGTATATATTAAGCAATGCATTCGGTTTTGGCGGGATAAACTCCTGCGTCATCTATAAGAAAATCTAGTGCACCAAGTCTGAGGCTGGTGCAGCAGGAGGAAAAACTGCAGATTTCACGGATATGAGGCCAAGACGTTGGCGATGGCACCGACCCCCCCTCGCCTGAGTCTATTCTGTTGAATCAGCGGTTAATATTTCTTCACTCACGATCCATCGGCGAAATCTCCACCTGCGGATCTGCACGCTGCAATCTTCTGATCGAACCCGCGGCGCTTTCGACTTCATCCTCCGAAACCAAGGCGCTGAATGTGACCTTTGTTTTGTAGCTCTCCCCACCGTTAAGCTTCGGAACACGCCCGGCAGCGCGCTCCACGGGCTTTGGAAGGGGAAAACTCGTTCCGGGTTCCAGCCCTGTCACATATCCGGCTTTCGACGGCGCCTCGTTTTTCCAGAGGGTCATAAACGGCAGCTGACGAACGTTAAAGGATACAAGTGCGCCCTTCGTGCCGTCAGCGGATTTTAGCAATGCTTCCGTCATGCCTGCATCGTCGGCATACAGCTCCATCAGGTAAACCTGCTCGGTATAGCCAGCCGCATGCGGGCCTGTGTACGTGTTCCAGCCAGCCATCTCCCCTTCCGCCGCGCGCAAATCACGGGGAGCTACCTTCTTGACAGGTGCAACGAATTGAGCGCCGGGGCCGAGCACAGGAGGGCCGAAATTCGCATGATAAAGGCTTTCCATCTCCTGGGGCGCGTCGGAGAGGTTTGTCACAGTGTCATCCAAAGTCAATGCGGGTTTGCCGATCTCGGTCGAGATCTCTGTCGTCAATCGGAGTTGTGGCCCAAACATGAGTGACTCGTCCACGACTCCTCGAAGAACGATCCGCGGCACCGGATTGGATTCGAGTCGGATCTGGACATAGCTTGCTGGAATGTAGTTAATCCGACCATGCAGCGTGTACGTCTGATTGCCATCCCTGCACGGTGGACCCATTGATTCGAGGCCGCAGCGAGCGATCCATTCACCAAAACCATTCAACCACCCGAGACCGCCGCGTTCTGCCAGATTGACAAATTGCGGATGCACAATTTCCGTCACCGGCGAGTCCCAACCCAGCCGGAGATCTCCGACGCTGGCCGTCCAGACTTGAAAACCGCGAGTAGGAACAACGGTGAATTTCATGAGGCCGTTATCCACATCGATGACCTCGACGCCTTCCTGTCTGCCGCCTGCGAGGACGCGTTTGGCAATGCTCCACCTGGGTTGATCTGATTCGATTCCAGTGTCATCGGAGCTCATTTTCCATTCCTTCACGGATACGTTGCGCACCGCATCAGTGAGTAAGATTGAATCGTCGATCGCTTGATGTGCCATGACTCTGTCTCCAGTGAATCTTCTCAACGACAACAGCAGATTGCAGCACATTTGAAAAGCTCTGACTGTCCCGGAATAGAAGCCCACTGAAGGATATCGAGGTGCCGTTCGGCCGGTTAATGAAGCATAGACTGCAGCCCATATTCGTTTGGCAGCCGGCATCTGCCGGCGTCTGGGGCGAGCGGAACTATTCAGACGCGATATAGATCGATCTACGAATAAAACGCTGAACGGTAAGAAAAATTGCCTTGTACGGAGCGCGAATTCCATATATCTGCTTTAGATCGATCTAACCCCCGGCATTGGAAAGCGTACCGACATTCCATGGATGAGGTTCTAAGACAGCGCGTTACCCTCCTTGACATAGCCGCGGACGCAGGCGTTTCACGCGCCACCGTTTCGCTGGTAATTCGCAACGTGCCGTCGGTGGCCGATTCTACCCGCAAACGCGTTCAGAAATCCATCAAACGACTCGGTTACATTTATCACCGGGGTGCTGCCAGCTTGCGAATGAAACAGTCGCACGCAGTCGGGCTGATCGTCTCCGACATCACCAATCCTTTCTTCGCGGAAGTCATCGTTGCGATCGAGGAACGCCTCGCCACGGCACGCCTGGTGACCCTGCTCGGAAACACATCCGAGGATCACGCCAAGGAAGAACGGTTGCTGAAGACTATGAGGGAATTTCCTGCGGACGGGGTCTTGATATGTCACGCGATCGGACGCGGAACCTCGACCGGATCACTCGAACTTCGCCGGCCGACTGCCAACTGTCGCTTTTGCCAGGCGCGTAGACGGGCTCGATTACGCAGGCGTGGATAATGCCAAGGGCTCGCTCCTTGCAGTCGAACATCTCATGCAAGCTCGGCAACCGTCGAATCGCTTTCATCGGCGGTGATCCGGATGTCTCGACAGGCCACGAACGTATCGAAGGGTATCAGCGGGCATTGGCCCGATTGGGTCTGCAGTTTGATCCTCGAATGGTTCTCCCGGCACCTCCGACACGTCGAGGCGGCTATGATAGCGTGCGCCGACTTCTCCAATTGGAGAATCGCCCAACTGCAGCTCTCTGCTTCAATGACGTCGTCGCGCTTGGGGTCATCGAAGCTCTTCGGCAGGCAGGCGTCCAGGCGGGTAAAGAATTTGGAGTGGTGGGATTTAACAATGTGCCTGACGCAGCGCAAAGTCTTCCCGGATTGACGACCGTCGATACTTCCCCTCGGGAGCTCGGGGAATCTGCCGCAGAATTGATGCTCAAAAGAATTGAACAACGTGATTCCCCGATCCGCACCGTGATTCTTCAACCTCGATTGATTGTCCGCCACTCATGCGGAGCCGTATCTTAGATCAAATAATTTATCGGTTATGGCGCGGTCCAAGATAATCCCAATAGAAAAAATCGGCGAGCTGATTGCTGACGGAGCAGTTGTCACCATCAGTTCATCGAGCGGTTTAGGGTGTCCAGATGCCGCTTTGCGCGCGATCGGAAAATATTTCCTGGAAAAAGGGTGCCCGCGCGGGCTGACAACGCTCCACCCGATTGCCGCCGGCGACATGTATGGTATTCCAGGAATCGATCATCTGGCGCATCAAGGCCTGCTGAAGCGAGTCATTGCCGGTTCGCTCCCGAGCGGCCCTTCGAATATGCCGAGTCCAAAGATCTGGCAGATGATTATCGACAACCAGGTCGAGGCATACAACGTGCCGAGCGGCATTCTCTATCATATGCATCGCGAATCGGCCGCCGGGCGCCCTGGGGTTCTGACCAAAGTGGGGATGGATACCTTTGTCGATCCGCGACGGAACGGTGCGCGGATGAACAATTGCGCAGTCGAGGATATCGTTCGAGTCGTGAACTTTGAAGGCGACGAATGGCTGTTTTTCCCTTCAATTCCGCCGGACATTGCGATTATCCGCGCGACGACAGCCGATGAGCACGGCAATCTCACGATGGAGCATGAAGGGGCCTATCTGGGGGCCCTTGATCAAGCCTTGGCAGCTCGCAACAATCGCGGAATCGTCATCGCTCAGGTGAAACGGTTGACGGCTTTCGGCACCTTGCGGCCGCAACAGGTCCGGGTGCCAGGCGTCCTGGTGGATCACGTCGTCATTGACCCCGACCAGCAGCAGACCACCCAAACCGCCTACAACCCGGCTATCAGCGGCGAGGTCTTTCGGCCCCTGTGGGATTTCAAGCCAATCGACTGGGGAGTGGATAAGATCATCGCACGGCGCGCCGCCCTCGAGCTATGCGAAGAGGACGTCGTCAACCTTGGCTTCGGTATTTGCGCACTTGTCCCTCGGATATTGTTGGAAGAAGGATTGCACGGAGAAGTGACTTGGGTGATCGAGCAGGGTGCCGTCGGCGGCATGCCGTTGCTGGGTTTTGCTTTTGGGTGCGCTTCAAACGCGGATGCCATCGTGGCCTCGCCAGACCAGTTCACTTTCTTTCAAGGAGGCGGTTTTGACAGCAGCTGTCTCTCGTTCCTTCAAGTCGATCAACATGGAAGCGTTAACGTCTCTCGACTGGCTCTTCGTCCCCACGTGACGGCCGGCTGTGGCGGATTCATCGACATCACCGCTGCGGCTCGGGAGATCTTTTTCTGCGGTTACTTCACTGCCGGAGGTCTTGACCTGCGCGTGGAAGACAGCCAGTTGCGAATCGCCAAAGAAGGTAAAAGCCAGAAATTTGTTCCGGAAGTCGAACATGTGACTTTCAGCGGGCGCAGAGCGCAACAACTAAAACAAAGGGTATTGTACATCACCGAGCGCTGTGTCTTGAGTCTTGAGCCGGAAGGATTGACGGTCACCGAAATCGCTCCCGGCATCGACTTGAAACAGGACGTCCTTGCCCAGGCTGGCTTTCCCCTTCGAGTGAGCGACAACCTCACCGTAATGGACAAACGGATCTTCCAGCCAGACCCTTTCGGTTTGAAATTGAAAAGCAGGACTCAGAACTCACGCAGTCAGGAGTCAGGAGCCGGAACTCAGGTCGGGTTCTCCTTCGGCATTCTGTATCTCCTGAACCTCACTCACTCCTGCCCATATGAAGAAGCAATACGAGAATCTGTCCAGAATACATAAAAC
>CAVTQD010000033.1:0-19014 GCA_963736745.1 uncultured Verrucomicrobiae bacterium
ACCGTATCGGTAGATGGCCGTGGGCATATCGGAGAGGCTCGATATAGGGGTGGGACCAGACGATTCCTTTGGGAGCTCCGAGTTCGACGATAGCGACCATCTGAAAAACGCGCCGTAATTATTGCTCTGCTCGTTGGGTTCCTCTTTGGTCATCCCGGCATAGATCCTGTTAAAGGTTCTAACCAGACTCGTGCATCCGGTGAGCATCCCCACAGCAAGCAAGACATGGATCAACGAGATGAAACGTGAGAATCGCATCGTCATTCTCGGTGGTAGTTCACTGTCCCCAAATGGCATCCCTTTCGCCGCAACTGGTCACGGCCGGTAGGCTTGCGATGGATGTGGAACGGCGGCTACGTTGCTGGTCGGAACGCTATTATAGGTGAAAATATCTTGAGACTTACCGGTCGTCAGGCTTCGCGGATTGCGTGCGCGGGATGGTGTCCTGCGCAGGGTATTCCGCTTTTTGGGTTTCGGTTTTTTATGCCCGTTGACCGGGTTCTTGTCCGATTCCTGGTATTGCCCGGTCGACACCGCGTTGTGAAAATCTGTCGCGTTATCGTTGACGCGGCCGATCAGGTCAGGATCGGCGAGGTCACGTTCCGGACCAATGATCGCCCCCCGGTCGTGTTCGCTGATCTCGACCGATCGCTCGGGGTTCTCGGCTTCGAACGCGATGGGCGTAATGATAAATGCCAGGTTCGTGCGCGTACGCGAAACTGTGCTTATATCGAAAAGCTTGTCCGAGCAGCGGGATACTGCCTAGGATCGGCACTTTGTTGGTTGAGGTGGAGTTGTCAATGGTCACAAATCCTCCCAGGATCAAGCTGTAGCCGCTGGGAACCCGCGACAGGTTGATCAAATGCGCTTCGTTGACGATCGGATAATTGTTGACCATCAGCATTCGCGCCAAGGCTCGTCGGCGCCGCAACCGTGCCCACCTGCGTCGACACGGTGCCATCAATCGCCAGCCGAATGGTGTTATCCGGCAGGATGCTTGGCGTCACGATCAGAGTGGTGCCGATCTCACGGGGGGGGATTTTCCCCGCGTCAGACGGATCGAGATAATACCGGACATCGTTGGAAATGTTCGAAACCCCGTTCGTCACGGTGACTGTCGAAACGATAATCGGTGTGCGAGTGACTACCCTGACGGTCGATGGTTGGTTGTCTTCCGTGATGACCAGCGGCGCGTTCTCTTCGTGCGCCCTGGTGTTTGCATACAAGGGCATGGAGCACAGCGGTTACCGTGACCGGGCCGAGAATAACGTTGGTTCCTCCACTCGTCAAAGTAGGCGAGGTGGTTGTCGTCGATGGCGGCGAAAACTGCCGGAACGGTCTGAAGCCGAACGCGGCGTCCAGATTGCTTTGCGCGGTGGCGGAAAGGGACAATCCGTTTGCCCCCAGCGTAGTTGACCAATCCACTCCAGTGTATTTGTTCCCGGTCATAGTGATGCTGATGACCCGTACCTGGATGGAAATCTGGCGCCTTGGCACATCAATGGATCGGAGGTATCTAGCGATCTTCGGGATCACGGTCTCATTATCGCTCACCACGATGGTGTTGATCTGCGGCTCGAGCGTTGCGGTCCCACGATCCGGTGTTAAAAAATGCCCAAGCATGCGCTGGATGTCCTCCGGCTTAGGATGCAGGTACTTCAGCTCGTATCGATACTCTTGCTGGGGCAGCGTGGCGATTTGATCCTGCGTAAGCGCGTAGATGGTGCGGCCTTTCTGGTAGAGCACAAGGTTGTATTGCAAGGCCAGTGCACGGATGTTATCCAGCGGGTTACCTCCTTTGAAAAGTTCGCCGGTCACTCTGATCGGACTGAGATTCGGATTTTGGAAAAATTGGAATTCCGCCTGACGCGCCAGGTATTGGAACAGATCGTTCAAAGGATAGTTGTCGAGCCAGAAACTATTGCTCGTGTTGAGCGTTGGGTCTCCCGGTTCGCTGGTCGGTGTGAGCTTGGTCGGTGTGGGAGTCGGGGTAACTTCCGCGGCAGGTGTCGGCGACGGCGACGCATCGGGGGTTTGTGGCAAAGCTTGCATTTCCATATCCGGAGTGGCGGCGGGTGTCGGCGCCGGAGTGCGAATCAGGGTTTTGTGGCAAAGCTTGTGGCCCTGCAATCGGAGTGGAGATGGGTGATGCGGCAGGAACTTGTCCGCCAAGCGGCAACGCCGAAATCGCGGCCAAACATCCGACCGCTATTAAAAGACTTCTTACAGGAACAAACTTGTTAGTGGGCATTCTAATTCAATAATTGGACACCGCCGTTTCCCGGACGGTATCCGCAGGCAATTCTTTGGATCGGGATCGAATTGCATTCTTCGTGAGCTGTTGTAGCTCGAAATCGCAAAACCGCACATCGCATTGATCTTGGAGAAAAGTGAATGGCGGCCCGGTGACATGCACTCAGCTTTCCCGACCTGCAGCGCGGGTTCCAGCCCGGCATCCGTCAGCCCGTTTACACTGGCAATCCGTGCCGGCAGGGTCATGAATCGTTACGTCCGAATTTCAGGGATATAGATTTCGTCATCACCGTCAATTATGATGAATCCGATCTTTTTCGCGCTTTATGGCAGCTTTGGATAATCTTTTCAATGTTTATCTTCCGATTGTGTATGCGGAAACTTGAGGACGCACACGGTGCATCACAAGGCACGATGTGACTAAGGTAGACCAGTTTCACCTTCAAGTTATCCGTGCGACCGCTAACAGTAACGCGCGGTTCGCGTAGGGTGGTGAAAAATGACGGGCGCGCATGTTCATCCAATCGTCGTACTTCTACCCGATCTTCAACGTGGATGGTTAAGAGCGATTAGCGCCAAAAGAAAACGGTGAAGAAAGAAAGCCCCGCGGTTGTATTCGATCGTGCGCCCGTCCACGGCGCCCCCGGATCCCCTGCTTCTGCATTTTGCGGCTGCGCTTCTAGCGTAGAAGCTCAGGCTGTGTTCTGAGCAAACATATCAACGCCGACAATGAGAGCTCGATGTCAACTAGCGCTTCTTTCCCGCTCACAACTGATAACTGACACTGACAATTGTCCCTAGTGTAAATTTCAGGCTGACAGAGCTACGGAACGTCGTCGACTATGGCCACGACTAACTACTGCACCTGAAGTATGGCTGAGCGAAGGGTACATAAAACGGCGGGGCACAGAATTAGATTTTGTTCCGCGGAACAAAATCCAGATTGAGTAAGAGCGGCACACCGCCGAAGGCTCGTAAGCCGTTTTCCAGACAACACAGGGAACGTTTCAGTGTCCTGACGGAGAACCGCTTCGCTGTAGGCTTTGCGCGAATAGCTTAAGACCATGCGAAAGACCCAGCTCCGTCGTGATCGGCTGACTCCATCGCAAATCGGGGCTCCCAAACCGGAGTCCACCTGTCGTGTCCAATGGAGTTGTTTTGCTTTCCTAGAGTGGATGGTTTTGAGCCCTTTAATTTCGATTATCCATGGCCCCGATTGACTGATCGCTGACATATTTACCCACTTTAAACAGCGAGGAGGCACAAATATTGACAGCTTTCAGCCCAACTTTGCATTCGCGGATCGCTCAGGCAAACCAAGAACTGGTAGGGAATTCCATTCGCAAGGGCCCTCGCCCGCCCAGACGGCCCGACTCCGCACTGGTTTAACTTGTTTTCCCCGGCTTGCTGTCGGATCCCAATATCGGTAACCGGTTCAATCTCAGTCACAATGGACCTGTGATCGACTTCTGGAAAATCCCATATTGATATCTCTCGCTATTTTGTCTGCAATTAGTATGTTGAATATGGTAATTATAGTCCTTGACTTGGGGAAAACAAACCGTTTTAAAGCGCCGCTGTCCCGGCATTTTCCACGCGGTAGTGGCTAAGGAGAGGATTTTAGAAAGCCGTTAAGGTATGACCGAAGGGGCATTACTGCCAAGAATTGGACGTTAGCCAATGTTTAGGAATGTCGCTGATCTCCGCCTTCAGTTTATGTCCCTAACTAAAAAATTCGTTCTCACGTTTTTATTGGTGACCTTGATTCCGATTGGAGTGATCATCTGGGTCGCGCGCCAGACTCTCGTTGAACAGGCTCAGCAGCAAATCGGCACACGGCTCGAGGACAGCGTGGTACAGGTTGGAAAGAGTATGGACGAGTTTATGTTCAACTCTATCCGTAATATTCAAACGATGGCGGCGAACCCTGATATGGGTTCGGAAAAACTGGATTTCGCCAACGGTGATCTGGCCCGCTTGACCTACTCATTTTCCTTCTTCGACCAAGTCATGCTGGTAAATTCTCAGGGCGTGATTATCGCATCCTCTGATAGCACGTGTCTCGGCCGATCGCTCTTTACGTATTTCGCCCACACCCGAAATGAGTTTGAGATGGCATTTCGCGCCGGGCCCGGTTCCGCGTATGTTTCCCTGACTGGTGCTTTAGAGCCCCTGAACCACACCGCAGCCGAAGAGCGCCGGAACAACAGGCTTCTTCTCGGTATCCAGATATTGGTGCCGGTCCAGGACAGCGAGGGCCGCCCCGTGGGTGTGCTTGTAGCCAATGTATTGACGCGCCAGCTGCTTTGGCTCTTGCAAGACCTAAAACGCCAAGCTCCGGGAGACGAATCTCCTTGCTTGCTGGATAAGGTGGGGCTGGTATTAATGAGCACTGATCCGCATGCCCGCCTGCTTTCGGCTCATGCTGATGTGACGAGCGGAGCGTTGAGAGGTGCCTTGGCCAGTGTTAATAGCGGACACTTGGTGTACACAGACTCCCGCGGACACAAGCTGATGGCCGGTTACACCGGCTTAGCGACTTATGGCGACAACAATGCTGGTGGCTGGCGGCTAATCAGCCCAGCCTCTTACCAGACAATCATGAAACCGGCGGACGAGTCATTTGACCGGATGATGGTTATACTTTTGGCGACCCTTTTGGCGGCGGGTGTCCTTGGCGTCGTGCTCTCGCGCCGACAGGTTAAGCCTTTGTTAAAACTCACCGAGGGAGCAAAGACGATTGCTGCAGGGAACTACGATGCCCGGGTACTCGCCACCACTCGCGATGAAATCGGCGTCCTGGCAAATACTTTTAACCAGATGGCCGAAGCGATGGAAAAGAGAGCCTCAGAACGCGCTCAAGCTCAAGAGGCGCTCTCCCGCGCCAACAACGAGCTGGAGCAGCGCGTAGGGGAACGCACCTCGCAGCTGGTCGCCGAAATCAGCGAACGCAAAGGGGCGGAGCAGGCCGCTCGCGAAAGCGAGGCAGAGCTAAGGGCCTACTTCGACGCATCGCCTGTTGGGATGGTGTTGGTGGACCGGCAACTTCGGTATTTGAAAGCCAACCAGCGGCTGGCGGACATGACCAAGGTGTCGAATGACGGACGCCTTGGTAAAACCGTCCGCGAAATCTTACCGTCTTTAGCCGACATCCTCGAGCCGCTCTACCAGGAAGTGTTCGCCAGCGGCAAGCCTATTCTTAACTTCGAACTGAGAGATACTCTAAACGAGCATCGCGACTACCAGCTTTCTTTATTCCCTCTCATGGGAGAGGACGCGAAGCCCAAGGCGGTGGGGGCGGTTTCGCTCGATATTACCGAGCAAAAACGCGCCGAGGTGGAGACTAATTGCGCCAGGATGGCGGCCGAAGAAGCCAGCCGCGCCAAGAGTGAATTTCTAGCGAACATGAGCCACGAGATCCGCACCCCTATGAACGGCGTGATTGGCGTGACCGAGCTCCTGTTGGAGACCGAGCTTACGGCTGAACAGCGCAATTTCGCCCATACGATTCGTTCCAGCGGCGAGGCGCTGCTTGTGGTGATTAACGACGTCCTGGATTTCTCGAAGATAGAAGCAGGTAAATTAACTGTCGAGGAACTTGACTTCAATTTGCGCAGCCTGTTTGAGGGGACTCTTGAGCTACTGGCCTCACGTTGCCAAGAGAAAGAGATCGAGCTAGCTGGCCTTATCGAGCCCTCTGTCCCAACGCGGCTCCGCGGCGACGCGGGGCGGATCCGCCAAGTGCTAACTAACCTCGTGGGGAACGCGATTAAATTTACCGATGTTGGAGAAGTGACCGTACGCGTCTCCTGTGACACGGAAAAGGAGCAGGAATGCGAGCTGCGGTTTAAAGTCAGTGATACCGGCATGGGAATCTCTCCAGAGACCCAGAAAAACCTTTTTAAGGCATTCACCCAGGCCGACAGCTCGACGACGCGAAAATTCGGCGGCACCGGTCTGGGATTAGCCATTTCCAGGCAGTTAGTTGAAAAAATGGGCGGCGAGATCGGCGTGGAAAGCGCTATAGGGGAGGGCTCGACCTTCTGGTTTACAGTGCGTCTACGGAAATCACCGTCACCTCAATCCACCTCGGACAGTAATCACCGGCTGGCTAATATGCGAGCGCTCATCGTCGATAACAATGCGGTAAGCGGCCAATTTATCCGCGAACAGATCGTTGCCTGGGAAATGCGCAACGGCGTTGCCACCACCGGAGCCGAGGCGTTGAGCTGCCTGCGTAGAGCGGCGAGGGAAGGGGACCCTTATCCACTGGGCATAATCGATCAACAGATGCCGGACATGGACGGCATGGCGCTGGCGCGGGAAATCAAGGCCGACCCGACAATCTCTGACACCCGGCTCATTTTGCTCACTAGTTTCGGCAAGCGGATCAGCTCCGAAGAATTGCACGCTTCGGGGTTTGCGAACTGTTGCTTTAAGCCAGTGCGGCAATCTACCCTGTTCGATTGCCTGGCAAATGTCATGGGCGAGGCGCCGGTTACATTGCCACACTCGCCTGCTGAACAACAGCCGCCCTCTTCCCGTCCCGCGACGGCAAAAGGTTCGCGTTCTCATTGCTGAAGACAATCCGGTGAATCAAATGGTCGCCTTAGGGCAGTTAAAACTGCTTGGCTATATTGCAGACACGGCATCCAACGGGCGGGCGGCCCTGGACGCGCTTGAGCACACCCATTACGACATCATTTTGATGGACTGCCAAATGCCCGAAACCGATGGTTACGAAGCTACTCGCCGTATCCGCGCCCGCGGCGGCGGCTTCCCACAACCCTACATCATCGCCATGACCGCTCATGCCATGACCGGCGACACTGAGAAGTGCCTGGCAGCCGGCATGAACGACTACGTTAGCAAGCCGGTAGTCTTGGAGAGGCTCGCGGCCGCTCTTGCTCGCGGAACAGAAGTGAAGACGATTCTGCCCAGCAACGACACGAGCGATGCCGGGGCGGGTGAGGTTCAACCTGAAAGTGAAAGCGCGCTCTGCAAAGAGACGCTGCAGAGTTTAAAGGAACTCGGCTTATACATGGAGGAGTCATTTTTCCCTAAGTTGCTCGAAACGTTTGAGCACGACGCGGCTGAGCACATCGCCCTGCTGCGATCGGTCATCGCAACCGGCGAGACAAGACGGATTCGTGAAGAAGCCCACGCGTTGAAGGGAGCGAGCCTCTCCATCGGCGCGCAAGGAATGGCAGATATCTGCGAGCAGTTGGAGACCCTCGCAACCACGCAAAGCGCGGAGGGCGCACCGAAAGAGCTCGCGCAGCTGGACCGTGAATTTGCCCGGGTGAAAAGCAACATTGACCAAGAGAGCCGGATCCCTTGTAAATCCTCTTCGCCGCAGAGTGAGAATTTCCAGGCAGGCCCGTAATTATCTGCAATTCTCTATCGCAAGAATCACCTCAGACCCTAAACCCCCGCCGTGCCGTCCTGAAATTTCTGAACTTCTGACTCTGCCTTCTGTTCAACCCCTCTTTGTTTTCTTCTGTTCGGTCCTGATCGGCGTGTTGATCACGGTTATGACCGGGTCGGCTCAACGGAGTCGGGCCAATTGAATTTCAAGCTGGCGGAAGGACTTTTAACTAATAGTGATCATTGGAACTCCAATTCCTAACCCATCTTTGCTTCCTTTGCTGCCTTCTGTTCAAACCCTCTTTGTTTTCTTCTGTTCGGTCCGGATTGGCGTGTTGATCACGGTTATGACCGGGTCGGCTGAACGGAGTCGGGCCAATTGAATTTCAAGCTGGCGGAAGGACTTTGACGAATAGTGATTGTTGGAACTCCAATTCCTAACCCATCTTTGCTTCCTTTGCTGCCTTATGTTCAAACCCCTCTTTGTTTTCTCCTGTTCGGTCCGGATTGGCGTGTTGATCACGGTTATGACCGGGTCGGCTCAATGGAGTCAGGCCAGATTGAATTTCAAACTGGCAGAAGGACTTTAAAGAATAGTAATTGTTGGAACTCCAATTCCTAATCCATCTTTGCTTCCTTTGCTGCCTTCTGTTCAAATTCTCTTCCGTCCTTCTGTTGAACACGGCATTTGGGATATCGCGGACGTAAATTTCAGGCTGACAGAGTTACGGAACGTGGTTCACTATGGCGATGACTAATTACTGCGCCTAAGCATGGCTGAATTCTTCGATGTCGCTATTGTTGGTGGGGGGCCGGCCGGCAGCACTGCTGGGACTTTACTGGCGCAACAGGGATGGAATGTTGCGATTTTCGAAAAGGAAAAGTATCCGCGTTTCAAAATCGGCGAGTCTCTCCTGCCCGGCAGCCTCTGCACCTTTGAGCGCATGGGGGTCAAGGAGAAACTCGATCAAGCCGATGTGATTGTGAAGTACGGCGGCAAAATCGTCTCTGCCTGTGGGACGCGGAGCAATCGTTTTCTTTTCAGTGACGTCTTTCGCTGCAAATACCCGACCGCTTACCAAGTCGAGCGTTCGATGTTTGACAAGCTGCTCCTTGATCATGCAGCCGAATGCGGCTGTCGGGTCGCACAAGGTACCCAGGTCACTGATGTCGCATTTGACGCGGACGGGGTCACGATCCAGACATTCGACCGCTTATTTCGCGCGAGATACCTTCTCGATTGTTCCGGACGAAACAGCCTGATCGGCTCGCGGTTTAATTTGCGTAAGAACTATCCTCATCTTCGGAAATTTTCGCTGTTCGCTCATTTTGAGGGCGTTGACCGTGAGCAAGGGATCGATGGCACGCTTACCAAGATGATTCGGTGCAAGGATCGCTGGATTTGGATGATCCCCATCACTGCAAAAAAGACCAGTGTTGGGATCGTGCTCGACGCGGAGACTTTCAAACGGATGAAGTTAAGGCCGGAAACTGCTTACACCCGGATTCTTCATGAGAACCCGGAAGTCATCGGGCAGATGACGCGGGCACAACGCGTCACCGAGGTTTATTCCACCGGGGAATTCTCTTTTCGAAACAAACGGTTTACTGGTGAGCGGTGGGTGCTCGCCGGGGATGCCGCCGGCTTCATTGACCCCGTTTGGAGCAGCGGTGTGTATATCGCAGTTCTTTCCGGCGAGAAAGCCGCCGATATGCTCGACCGAACGTTACGTCAACCCCGGCGGCGTGCCGCCGAATTCGCTCGCTATGAGCGTCACCTTGGCCGAGTGATGGACCTGTACTTAAAGTTCGTAACCGCGTGGTATACCCAGGAGTTTGCGGAGGTCTTCTTTAACCCCAAGAAATTTTTTCAGATTGTACCCGCCGTGAATTCTGTACTTGCAGGCAGTGAGGAACGCCTGCCGGAAGTCCGCTGGCGCCTGTGGATTTTTGATTTCCTGGTATTTTTGCAAAAGCGGTTTGCAATGATCGCTCCACGCATGAGTTTCCAACCAAAATAGTCGGCGCTATGAATTCTGCCGTTAACCAGGATGTTCCGCTTTATGACGTTGTTGTGGTCGGCGGCTCGCTTTCTGGCGCTGCGACAGCGACATTGTTGCTTCGGAGAAGCCCGGGGCTAAAGCTGCTCATCGTTGAAAAATCGTCCCAATTCACCCGACGCGTTGGTGAGGCCACCGTGGAGGTTAGCGCATTTTTTCTCGGGCGGATCCTGGGAATGACTCAGCATCTCAATGAGTCGCACCTGGTGAAACAGGGGATGCGCTTCTGGTTCACTAACGATGAAGTCGCATCGCTTGACCAGGCGAGCGAGCTCGGCGGCCGATACCAGGTTCGGCTGCCGTCTTATCAACTGGATCGGGCGGTGTTTGACGAGGAGGTTCTCAAGCGCACCTGTGCGGCCGGCGCCAAATTGATCCGTCCGGCGAGCGTAACGAAGGTGCAACTTTCGCCCGGCGGCGAGCAGACAATCACGCTTCGCACGGGAGAACAATTGGAGACAGTTCGCGCGCGCTGGGTGGTCGACGCCTCCGGTGTCGCCGCATTGCTTGCGCGACAGCAGGGGTGGTGGCAGTCGAATACCGCTCATCCGATTGCCGCAGCATGGGGACGCTGGAAAGGCGTGAAAGATTGGGATGGATACGAGCTCGCCCAGAAATTCCCCGAATGGGCGAGTGCGCCATACGGGATTCGCGGCACAGCAACCAATCATGTGATTGGAAACGGGTGGTGGAGTTGGTGGATACCTCTGAAAGGGGGAGACGTGAGTGTCGGTGTTGTTTTTGATCAACGCCTCGTCCACTGGCCGCAGGATGGCGGAAAACTTGGCGATCGGCTCAAAAATTTCCTGATGCAACATCCGGTTGCGCGCGAGATGCTTGCTGACGCTTGTTTGATCGACGGGGATGTTCACTGGCGCAAGGACCTCGCTTACTTCAGCACAAAGTTCGCCGGAGACGGCTTTGTGCTCGTAGGTGACGCGGCTGGCTTCATCGATCCATTTTACAGCCCTGGCATGGATTGGATTTCATTTACGGCGACATGCGCGGCGGAACTCATTACCGCGCAGCGACGCGGCGAATCGATCACCGGACCGATCGAGCACCATAACACCGTTTTTTCCACGAGCTATCACAGATGGTTCCAGGCTGTTTACCAGGACAAGTACGAATACATGGGTGAGTACGACCTGATGCGTTTGGCGTTTCTACTCGACCTCGGACTTTACTATCTGGGTATCGTCTCGCAGCCTTTCAAGATGGGAATTAAAGGTTTGCTCGCCCCGCCGTTCTCCGAGCCGCTTTCCCGCCCGGTGTTCTTACTGATGTGCCTTTACAACCGGCGTTTCGCCCAGATTGCGCGCCGCCGCCGCCGCTTGGACCTGCTTGGAAAAACAAATCGCGCCCGCCGTTGGCTCGCCAACGGCTTTACCTTGAGCAAGTCAGATGTTCGGCTCATTTTCAAAATGCTTCTCCAATGGGCCTGGCTTGAACTAACGGAAGGATGGCGCAGCTGGCGGCAAGCGGAAGTTGTCACTATCGGTACTGGTGCCGATGGGAAAAAAGCCAAAGAAGTTGCCAGTGTTAGTACCGGTCTTCGGTAAATCCAAGTTGCCCAGCTGGCAAGGGCATCAGCCGCAGACAAATCCGACTGGCACTGACAACTTCCCCAATCATGCCAAGCCCGATCAAGACCAGGCGAACCCTGCTTTTGCAGACCATCTTCGGGAAATATCGTGGACGCATCGTGGTGACTTACATCGTCACCCTGGCCGAAAACATGTTTGAATTATGTTACCCATCGCTGACCGGGTGGGCTGTGAACGGATTGCTCAGGCATGACTTTGCCGGACTCGGGTTGCTTCTCGGTGTCTGGCTTGCTCACACGGCGACCGGGGTATTTCGTCAAAGCTACGACACTCGGGTGTTTTCGGCGATCTATACGGATCTGGCCACACGCACGGTCTCTGAACAGGATACGAAGGGCGTCTGCACATCTCAAATCGTCGCCCGTTCATCACTCTCAAGAGAGTTCGTTAACTTTTTCGAACGTGATGTGCCTGCAACTGTCAATTCTTTGTTCGGATTGCTTGGTGCGCTGGTTCTGCTTTTTTTCTATGACGCGTGGAGCGCAGTATTTTGCCTTCTGTTGTTGGTCCCGCTCGCAATCTTGAACCGGCGCTACTCCAAACAAACATTGACGCTGAACAAGCGTCTAAACAATCAGCTTGAACGCGAGGTTACGATGCTGACCCGGCGAATGCCCAGTAGAGTTTTCGGACATTACCGGCTCCTAGCAAAGTGGCGCATCGCCCTGTCAGATGCCGAAGCGCTGAATTGGGGTGTCATGGAGCTCTTTAGTATTGTTTTGTCAGCCGCGGTAATCATAAGAATCGCTTCGTTGCCGCACATTGAACCTGGCACGATCTACGCCATGCTTGCGTATCTATGGAATTTCATCGCGAGCCTCAACCATGTACCGGCGCTGGTCCAACAGCTGAGCCGGCTCAAGGACATCGCGCGAAGAATGGATCAGAGCTTTGGTTAGGAGTGCCAAGAGCCAGGAGTTGCAGGAGTTCAGGAGTTGCAGGAGTTCGCAGAATCAGAGACCCGATTCTGTGGTTCCTAAACTCTGAGTCTCCGACTCCTGACTCCTGCTCACTCCTGATCCTTTTACTCCTGCTCCTGACTCCTGACTCCTGAACTCCTGCAACTCCTTGACAAAAACCTTTCCCCGATTATCTTGATATCAAGTTATTATTGAACCTCTTTGTCACTTATGAGAACGGAGCTACTCGGAATCCATCACGTTACAGCGGTCACTGCCAATGCGCGGGAAAACCATCGATTCTACACCCAGGTTCTGGGGATGCGTCTGGTCAAGAAGACTGTCAACCAGGACGACGTCAGCGCTTATCACCTGTTCTACGCAGATGCACAAGGGTCACCCGGGAGCGATCTCACGTTTTTCGATTGGGCTCACAGCCCACGGCAACGCAATGGGAACAACAGTATCAGTTCCACCAGTCTCCGCGTCGGCGGAGAGGAATCTTTGCGCTGGTGGATGGAGCGTTTCGATCAATTGCAGGTTTCCCATTCACCCCTCCTGCAGCGGGGTGGAAGGGCGGCCGTCGATTTCCAGGACGGTGAAGGTCAGCGGTTGAGTCTCGTCGATGACGGGAACACCGGAGAATCTTTTCCATGGTCAAGCAGCCCCGTACCGCTTACCCATCAGATCCGGGGTCTGGGACCCGTCACCATCACTGTTCCGGAGTTGGAGTCGACAAGCGGTCTGCTTACAGAGGTTCTGGGGATGCGGCCAACCTTGAAATATGCTGATCCTGAACAAAAAGAATTCAGTGTCCAGGTCTATGAGATCGGCGCAGGAGGCGCATCGGCGGAATTGCATGTCCGAGCGCGTCCGGATCTCGCACCGTACCGGCCTGGCGCGGGTGGCGTTCACCATATCGCGTTCCGAGTTCCAAATGAGGAAATCTATCACGCCTGGACGCGCCGGCTCCGGGATCTCGGCATACCCAACAGCGGAGAAGTTGATCGCTACTATTTCAAGAGCCTCTATTTCCGCGAACCCAATCAAATTCTGTTTGAACTGGCCACCGATGGTCCTGGATTTGCGGTCGACGAAAATATTTCCGACCTCGGAAACAGCCTCGTCCTGCCGCCATTTCTGGAAGGTCGAAGGGCCGAGATTGAAGCCAATCTCAAGCCGATTTAAAGGCAGTTGTCAGTGCCAGTTGTCAGTTGTCCGGGGGAGAAGAGCGGAATTCGCGCTCTTCTTTTCTCTAAAGAGACTTATTGGAGTCCGTGCACGAAAGGAAAGTATTCCGCTAACGGATATCGGAAAATAAAGCACGTTTAGCTTTGGGAACGGATCCCCGCGTGGCGGTTGAACGAACTTCCGATGAGGCATTCCGATGCAAGCATTAAACATCGCTGAAGCTTCTTCTGCTATCGAAGGGCCCCGGGTTCTAATTTGGCACCGCGCGGATCCGGATGCTATTGGTTGCTCGGAGGCTGGTCTCTCTTATCTATTTCGTCTGGGCAAGTGCAACCCGCTGTCGCCCCCAAAGCCCACGATCACCGAGAGTGCGGGGTGAACTCCGGTCCCCGGCCATCCAGCACGATGGCTTCAGTTTCGACGGGATAAGCGGTGTTCACGAGAAAATGACTGGACACTTGAAGCGATCCAACGGATCGCTGGCCATGCCGACAGTCGGACGACAAAGCTCTATGACCGCCGCAGTCAGAAGGTTCTGCTCGGGGATATCGATTCGGTACTAACCAGTCGACAATCTAGCAAGGATAGAGCAACTGCGGGAAATGCTCGCCTTTCCCCGCATCATTCATTCGCGATCCTCTGCCGTCTGGCCTTTTCGGCAAAAATGGGCTTGGCCGAGCTGGGACTTAGCAGAATGTAACCCGATCGGGTAATTGCCAATTGTCCTCATACTCGCCTTAATTACCCAATAGAAGAAAAGGCTACATCGCAAACTCCCGGCAACAGCCGGCGGACGGCCGCTGTCGCAATCAACCCGGAAAAAATAGTGAGACTAAGATCGTCCCGCTGCGGATAGCAGAAAAAACCCATCCCCTTTCATTAAAGATGTCTAAATTCGAAGACCGCGTCCAAGCCGCCGCCACACTCGAAATGACCGATCGATATAAGGCTCTGGCGAAGTTGGATCCTGAGATCGCCAGGAGATACGTCATCGGAGTCAATCCGGTCAATGCGGAGAACTTGGTGAAAAAGCGTCCCCTTGAGGGATTCGGTGGTTTCGCCGAACACGACGTAGACACCGTTTTGGAAGCCGCGCTGGGTCCAGGTGGCAAGGGTAAGATCTCTAAAGAGGATGAGGAGGCGCTGTTGATCATCCTGACGGCCAAGACTCCATGGAAGGGCAAAGCTAAGGAGTATATGATTGCGAAGCTCGAACAAAACTTGAAATTCGAATGGTCATCAAAGTCGATCGCGAGTGAAGCGCCTCAACTGCTCAAATATGCGAACGGTATCGACTTCGTAAGTCCCGGGACGGGATTTCACTTTAGTCCGACAGAGTTTCAGATCGTTGCGGGTCTGATTGCCCAAAACAAGATCGGCGCCTGGGAGGCATCCGGACACCGAACCTTCCTCCGTATTCCCGAGGGACAGATCGGAGCATGGGGATTCTACGACCCAAACTTAAATGATATCTATATCGTTAGCGGCCTGTCAGCCGATGATCGGCAATGCACTTTCGTGCATTTGGCCATGCTGGCGATTCGGGACTTCCGCAATCTGCCGGAAGCACAGGCAAAGTATATCGCGGCAGATGGCTATATTGCCCAGGCCTTCGTCGCGCTCTCTCAGAAAGACCCTTACTCCACCTATCCCGACAGGCCAGAGGAAGTTGCGTACGCCGAAGCCGCTAAACTGCTTCTGAAGCCTGTTCGGTCGCGAGACGCCAAATGGAACCGTGACTTCCGAAAGGCTTATGCCAAGGTTGTCGAAGCCGTCGTTAATCTCGAAGGGACTAAGACCGCTGATGAAATTATTGATATGCTGGAGGACCAACAAGGTCAGGACGCGGAAACGGCTCTCGTGAAGAAGGTGTTGAAAGGTCTAAAAAGCCCGTGAATGAAGCGCGTCTAGCCGAAGCCGGAAGCGTTCGATGGAAAATGGAAAGCTCCTCCGCTTGTTCAGGTGGCGAATGGCAAAACGCCGTCTTCCGTGGCTGAGCCTGTGAATTGAGTTCGCAAGGAACTTGGATGCAATCTGGGGGAGCCTCCTGCTGACGTATTCTTTCCGTTTCGATGAGGCCGACCCCAGCCTGTTCGTGGGCAGACATGACGGCAATCCGCAAGACCACATTGGGTCCCTTCGAGCCGAACTTGTATGAATATCAGTTCGACGTCGACGGTATTATGCTTCCCGATCCAGGCAACGACATGCCCCGAACGCTCGACCGTCACTTTCAGTTCACGAAGGAGTCTTTTCGCTATGAATTTACGAGCACGGTGATCGTACCGCCGTTTCGGGGTTATACACTCAATTCGCTTGAAGACAGCCCAAAACCGTTCGTCTAATATAAGCGAAATATTAGTGAGATATAAGCGAACAGTTTTAGGTATGAGCAAGCAGTTCTACTACGTACACTTAAAGTTCACGCCCAAGAGTGTATCTCTGGCAGCACCTGCTGGCAATCCTCACGAAATTGTTGTCGAAGTCCCGAGATGGTTGCTTAGTCAGAGACAGTCGCATCTAGCAGGCAAAGACTTTACAGAGAAGGCGATGGCTCTTGATTTTGCGCGGGATGTTGCGCTCAAGACGGCAACCCCGTTCCTCCCCATAGGAGAACGCGCGGCCGGCCTTTACGATGAAGATCGGCCGATCTGGTACGAGGATCGACGTCGCGTTATGGACCAAAGGGCGTGTGACCGCGAAGAGCGCGGCATTCGAGCGTGGAAGATAGCTTGAAAAAGCACCTCGTTGTCGCGCTGCAACCTTTCAACAGTGGCGTTTGAGCGTCAGCTCGCCACAGAATGTGCAACCAGTCGGGCGTTGGCTGGATCCAATGCCGCGTCGAATCATCGGGTGTTTCGTCCTTGACTCAGATTTAAGACGATAAATGCGATTATAGGATTTGAAACGGATCCGATTCGAATATCTGGCCCAGACGCGAACCACCTTGCTATGCCAAGGACAATGCCAAACATAAACTGGCGGCGAGAAAGAAGACTTCACTAATTACGAGCAACCCGGTCGACCAGCGCTTGCTCTTTATCGCCTGCTGTCGGTGTCTTTCCATGACTTTTTCCCGCTCGGCCTCGTCGGGGCAAGACCTAAGTTCCCAGAAACTTGACCATTCTTGAGTTGTTCGCCTCACGTAGAGACCGGCGAATATGGCAGTAAAGACCCCGAGACAATAAAGAACGATCGTCAGCAGAGCCGCCGACTTACCCGGGCCGGAAGTGTTATGGGCACCGTAGTAGGCCAGGGCGGCGGTCGCCGCACCGCCATTAATTATTACGAGGCTTTGAACAAGCATCCTGTTGGTAGCAACGGTCTGCCTCGCATCCTCATGGCTGCGTTCGCGCGCTAGAATTCTATAATGGTCTTCCGGGATTTGGTTATCCATCGTTTGAAACCTTTGCCGTTAGCGACACTCTTAATGGGTTTTTGGAGGCTCTTCGGCCTGATCTTCCGGTCTTTGCGTTTGCAGAGTAAGAATTTGACCGCTCCTGCCGCGGCTTCACGGTGACACCCGGAGAACGCATCCCGCAGTCGGCCTCAGCCCAATTCGAGGGCAGGTATTGGATCTACTACCTGATCGTTTCGGTTGCGAAAGGGAATGGCCGGATGAGAACGTTTGCAAATACACCAGGCATTTTACGAGTTGCCGCGTTGCTCTGAAGTCATGGATATAGTGATCTTTTAACAGTATCAAGTTCCACACGACCGGAGTTCGCACGAGACAAATAAATCGGATTTATCCGTAGTCCCACACTCTCGTAAATTGGATAGTAGATGAGGATCGTTGACACACATCGGGCTGCGCGATCGCGCTCTGCTCGGGACTCTTGCCTATACGTTCGCCCGGATCGGCGCCGTCGTGAACCTGAAGGTCTTTCCCAATGGCGCGCTCTGCCCAAAGGCATCACCGACTTCGCGGCTTTGCGCAGATCGATTCGCAGGGGCTGAGGGCGAGGCACATCCTGAAATCCGGCTTGCTGCAACCCCGCAAAGCCTCTTGAGACTGTCGGTGTATAAAGTAGAACCCAGCGCTACATTCTCTTCCAGGAAACTGCTGCAAGGCTCAAGAGGGTATTGGGGTTCCACTATCTTTGGAACCCCTGCCAAGAACCCGGTCTTAAAAGAACGCCAGCCGTTTCCGCTCCGGACGATCCAGTAACGGACCTTCGGTTTGGCGCTGCAACTCAAGCTGTGGTTCATTGAACTGGTATGCGCGAAATTTTAGAGACTGAAGAACACGTTGCGGTCCGCCGATCATGTATTCCGATCCGTTCTACCGAATTACCTACCTTATCAAAGAAGAAATCCGGAAGTACAAGTGGACCGAAGGGGAAAAAGGCCGCAACCTTTCTTGGGAGCGTGCTCGGCAAGAATGGACAGACGCCTACCGGGAGAAGTTCGAAAAATTCCTGATCGAAACGATGTATATTACCTGACGCAACTCCTCCGGAGGAGCCGCCTGCGAAACCAGGCGGCAAGAGTATTGTCTTTGTTCCCCTTAAATCTGGGGCCTAGTGTCCTGTCCCCGAAATACGAGGTATTTTGCCGGAGGTCAGTTGGCTGTTTTTCAAGGCGCGAGCGAAGCGCCCATATCCGAGTTATACGGGTCGAGCGAGCAACGCGGAAAAACAGCCAACTGGCCCCGGCCCAAAGGGTTGCGATGAAAATGGGCCGGCGGCCGCGTTGCTTGTCGGTCACGTATCGGTTCAGATATGCTCCCTCCTATCGCCAGTCCGGCTCGGACCGCCTGGCCGGCGGCCCATTTTGATCGCAACAAAATACCTCGTATTTCGGGGACAGGACACTAGGTGTAGCGAATGAAATAAGCCGACAGCAAGTCATTTGCGCAATACTGTCGGTTACTCTCTTGTCTATTTCGTCTCGGCAAGCGCATCCTGCTGTCGCGCCCAAAAGCCCACGATCACCGAGAGTGCGGGTGAGCTTCGGTCCCTGGCCATCCAGCGCGATGGCTTCAGTTTCGACGGGATAACCGGTGTTCACGAGGTGGGATACTTAAACACCGACGCACGAATCTTCCAAGTACCACCGACGAAGGTATATACAATTGCAAGATAGCCGCCAAATTTTCGGGAGCCGTCAATAGTTACAGTCCATCCGCCGAGGGCGCATAGATCGCCGCCAAAGGCATAGACATAGCTCATTTTTGTGACTCTATCGAATGGATTGTGACGCTGAAACAAATCTGTAATATATCCTTCGATAGCCTCTCGACCGGAAAACGAACCTTGCGGTGTCGTTTGAACCGCGTTTGAGGTGTAGAGCTCACCGACAGCGGCTGCGTCGTGCTTGTTAAACGCTCGATCAAACTTCTGATTGATCGCTTCGATTTGTTGGACTAGTTGAGGACCAGCAGGGATAGGAGTAAAGGGAAAGGGTTTAGCATCTTCTTGCTCCTGAGCGTAGATCGGCAAAGCAAAGCTGATTGCTAATCCGACTAGGATTACTACTGCGCGAATTTTCATTGTTTTCTCCTGGTGTTTTGGAGATTTGTCGCCCAACGACTGCTGCGGGAGATTTCTCCGAGTCCCCGATAACAGTCTGAGTCGCCGGGGGGTAGAGGAAACGCCTTTGGTCAAAGTTCTGAGCGGCACTGCAGGATGGAAT
>CAVTQD010000034.1:0-25376 GCA_963736745.1 uncultured Verrucomicrobiae bacterium
CCGGAACTCGCCAACATGGTTATTGCCGCGGATATCATGAAAGAGAACTTTCCAAGGATTTCGCCGCTTCAACCCATGGCTGAAGCGTTGGAAAAGTTTTCGGAGGTGGACTCCGAACGGCTGCCGGTCGTTGATAATCTTGGTTCGCAACGGCTGATCGGCAGCATCTCCAAGACAGATATTATGCTCCACCTAGCGGGAAAAGTGAGATCAAAAACCGGGTAATGATTGAAGAAGGAGTTACAGGAGTTGCAGGTAGTTGCAGAATGGCAACAATCGCGCTGCGCATCCGTCCGGGTGGCACGACTGCTGTGGTCGCCCATTCTGCAACTCCTGCAACTCCTGTAACTCCTAATATTTTAATCCGAGTCTGCCTTTTCGACTTCCGAAAGGGTTCGATCGTCAATGACCAGATAGTCGAGTAACCCTGTTCGCAAAGCTCCAAGTATCGCCGCCGTCTTGTCGGAGCCGCATGACGACCGCTACCACGTTCTCGAGTTTTTGCAGGTCGTCCCAGGTCAGCCCGATGAGCCGGTCATCCACATCTCCGAGAATACGATTCCCTTGAATATCAAAGTAGCGTCCGGAAATATCTCCAACGGCACCGCGCGCTCTCAACTGGTCAATCGTAGAGATGTCAAAAAATCCGGTCTGCAAGATGGTTGCGCTGCTCTCGACCTTGCCGATGCCAGCCATGAATGTGGAGGCCTGGCGTGCAACCTCCAAGGCTGCAGCGATACCCGGATCAGCTAGCAGTACGGCGCGGAGTTCTTTGGTCGCCACCACCGCGGGCACGTACAGGTGATAGACTCGGGCGTGCAATTTTTCACCGACTAACGAGGTGACGCGCGATGGATTGAACGATTCGCCACTGTTCAATCCTCCGAAAGATTGAGCAACGACCAAGCCGCTGACAGGCTTGTCGCTAAGTGCCCGTGCAACTTCAAACATCATCCGTCCCCAGGCAATCGTCAGAATTTGATCGTGCTTAAGATTGGTCTCCAGGTACAGCGCGCCCGTTCTACCAACCGCGCGCATGACATCCGGTTCAGTGTCGTCTTCGATGTCGGCACGAC
This sequence comes from uncultured Verrucomicrobiae bacterium, assembly GCA_963736745.1. Lineage (GTDB taxonomy): Bacteria > Verrucomicrobiota > Verrucomicrobiia > Chthoniobacterales > JAFAMB01 > JAFAMB01. The sequence goes on from CAVTQD010000034.1 coordinate 1,077, forward strand.
AAATATTTCTTTGAGGCCGAATTTTTTGGTCATTCGAGCGGAGATGTCCATGCAGCGGAGAATGTCCAATCGCAATGAGACCGTTACCAGCCCTTCTTCGGTCGCCTGTCGGAGAAGACGCATGACGGTCGGCCTGGACAATCCCAGCTCCTCGGCAATCTGCTGCTGGGTCAGTTTGCGATGATGATAAAGCCAAGTGACCTTTGCGAGAGCGTTCCTATCGTCGAGCAAAGTCACTCGCGCGGAGCTGAGAGCGCTTTTCTTGCGACCTCTCTTGCGACCGCGGACTACTGGCTGACTCTCGTTTTGATCCATTAGAATTGCGATGATCCAGGTCCTGCAAGTGGTCATTCGGGCAGGGTGGACCTCATCAGAAGGTGACCTCTGTCGACCGGATAAAAGGCACCGCTAATCAAGACCCACGGAGAATTCATCCGGACCTTTAAGATCTCAGGGGCATGGCAAAGCTGACGTTCACAGGGCGATAAGATTCTACTTCGTGTCAAGCGAGAGTCCAGAGCGGACCGGAAACCCTGTTCGGATCGATTGGGATGCAATAAGAGCGCAACATATTTACAAAAGTACCTTATTTGGAGCAAAAGTATTGCATCTCTTCAAAGAAATGATTATTTTCAATTGGATATGCCTTCGCAGAGGCAGAGGCTAGAGTTTTGCGTGTATCTTAATGTCGTTAATTATGATCAAATGTTGACCCTTCTCGTGCTTTATGCTTCCTCGCTCAGCTATGAGAACAATTCCGCTTAACGCAAAGAAAGAGGTGCCGCTCAACTCCGGCACCCAAGGATCGATCCTCGAAGAGGTTGGCGTCCAATCAGTCGGACTTGTTCATTCGGATGGTGCGCTGCCGGCAAAGCGTCATTCCGATCTCTTGCATCTGATCCGGCGTCGAGGTCAAATGACTGTTCGCCAACTTTCCGCCTGCCTCCAGGTTTCGGGCGACACGATACGCCGGGACCTCGACCTGCTGGCTCGTCACGGACTCCTCATCAGGACGTACGGAGGTGCGGTCGCAAACAGCAATGCAGTCCCTTCGGACTGCGCCTCCGGACCAACCGATCGATCTTTGGCATTCCGCCGAAAAAAATATTGCGTACGCGGCCTCCCGTCTGATCGGGGACCGCGAGACATTGCTCGTCAACGGGGGTTCAACGACGACGCTTTTCGCGTCGGAACTGGTCTCTGATCATGTTACCGTGGTGACTAATAATCTTGGGGTGCCTGCTGTCGTGCCGACTTGTTGCGATGTCTACCTTCTTGGAGGCCGCTATCAACGGGATTCGCGGGCAACACTTGGCCCGCTTTTGCTGGCAGGAGTGAGCATCGCCGCCGATACGGCGATCATCGGTGTCGGCGGAATCACAGTTGAACAAGGGCTCACAACAGCCCTTCTAGAAGAGGCGCTGACAGCAACTGCAATGATTGATGCGGCAAGTCGAACCATCGTGGTGGTTGAGGCATCCAAATTCGGACAACGCTGTATGGCGCATATCGCGCCACTTGCGAGCATTGACATCCTCGTGACAGACAGCGAACCGCCGAGCGACTTGGCGATGGCGCTAGCCGAGGCTCAAGTGCAGGTGATGATCGCAGTGAAAGAGTAAGGACTAGTGGACCGTGCACTAACCCAGTATCTGCGGTGATCCGTCAACTGGTTTTGTGGCGTTTTTCAAGCACGTCGGGATAAAATGTTTCGTTGCAGAGTTTGTGACCCTTCCTAATAATCGCCCATCTCCTATACGAAAGTCTCACAAATCCAAAACTTATCGCGATATTCTTGCATTATAGAGCCTGCCTAATTCAGTTCAGCATGGACCGCGAAGGCCCGACGCCTACATAGGCAGAAAGCTTTATTGCTATGAACAAAGTAGGCATAAATCTGATCTGTTTAGTTAGGCGCTGATCCAGCCAGAACAGATAGAATTGAACTTCATCCGAGACTGGTCCAGTGGCGCTGGCGATTTCCCGTTGTGGCAAGTGAGCATTGCGGAGCGCCCCAGACGCTGCCCATGCTTGTGGAATTGAGCAAAATTTTGCGCCTGTTTTAGTGGAATTTAACCGCTTGATGTTGCATCGTAGCGATTCAATCGTGACGGGAGCCTGCAAAAGCCGAGCGGCTGCAAACCCGGCCTGTGTGCGGCTGCATGTGAACAGGAATTCAGCCGCACATTTCAACTCACAAGGAATGGACTTATGGAAGAAGAAATTAAGATTCCCGACCCAGGAACGATGAAAGCGGAGAACGCTGCGTCCGCAGAGCCATCATCGGCAAACCAAACTGCCAAACCGGAAATTCCAATCGCCAGGAATGCTAATCCAGCCGGAGTCTCGACGGCGCGTGTGGTTGAAGATCTGCCGACAGGTTCCAAAGGAGGGCAAAGTGAGAGCGCGGCTGAAATGAATTCAGCATCCGACGCCGAACCGTCGAAGGCGGAATATCCAATCGCAAGGAATGCCAATCCGACCGGTGTTTCGACTTCGCGCACCAGAGAGTGAGCAAAGACCACTCACGCGCTACTTAAGAATTGCTAGTTTGAGCGAAGCCTGCAGTCGTAAGCACGACTGTCCTGGTGAACTATGCGCAAATTTGCGTGACCATGCGAAACTTTGCGTGACTTTTCGCAGCGAGGCGCCGCTGATTCATTCAAGTGGGTTTGATGTTCGGATGCGGGTTGTGAAATCGCTTGACTGATTCAATATTACGGCCTAACGAAACGAAGTAAGAATTGTCGGCAAGCTACTGTCATATCGCCTCTCAAGAGGCTTTGTTTGCCCCCCGAAATGAAAAGGTGATCATGGCGCAGTGGTGAGAGTTACCTGTCAATCAATGAGGTATTCGGCGCAATTGAACGAGTGCCGGTTTTTGGCGGAGTTAGTGCGCGTGGTTAATTTCAATTCTTCAAAATAGTTCCATGGGTTACCAGGGTTGAGAAGTTCCTACTGAATATGAGAATACGTTCCCCCAAAAGTGCATTGTTCGTGGTGTCCGTTTGCGCTGCGATTCTGGCCGGTGCTGCCGCCAGAGCTGAAGATAGCAAGTTCGATTGGAAACAGGCATCTGGTGCCAAAATCACGATTGCGTTTAACCAGCACCCGTATGCTGACGCAATGATCCAGCAACTGGCCAAATTTAAAGAATTAACGGGCATCGAAGTGTCGCACGAAGTGACTCCCGAGGAGAACTACTTTGACAAAGTGACAACCATGCTATCGGCCAAGACCGGTACTCCCGATGTCTTTATGACTGGCGTCTACCAGATGTGGGATTATGCGAGTTCCAATCGCGTTGAGCCTTTGGATAAGTACCTCGGCGATCCAGCGCTCACCAATCCGGATTATAACTCAAAGGATATTTTCGAAGGCGTATTCAATGGGGGAAAATGGGATCTTAAGCCAGGAGATCCTACCGGTACAGGCAGTCTGTATTCGCTCCCGCTCGGCTTTGAGATGTACTCCCTTGCCTACAACAAAAAATACTTCGACGAGAAGGGTCTGAAGCCACCGGAGACCTTGGACGAATTGACTGAAATGGCCACGAAGCTAAAGGGTTGGAATGGTCCTGGATCATACGGGGTGGCAGTTCGAGGTACGCGGAATTGGGCGACGATCCATCCCGGATACATGTCGACTTTCAGCAGCGCCGGGGCGAAGGATTTCGTCATCAAGGACGGCAAACTGGTCTCCGCGCTGGACTCACCTGAAGCAATTGGGGTGACTACCAAGTTTGCGAAAATGATCAAGGACGGAGGCCCGCCGGCTTGGTCGAACTATACCTGGTATCAGTGCGGTGCTGACCTTGGAGCTGGTAAAGCAGCTATCTTGTACGATGCGGATATCAACGGGTATTTCCAGAACGTTCCAGGGAGCACCAATCAATCTGGCAATATTGCGTTCGCGCCAGCGCCGGTGTTGAAGGCGGGCGACGCACCACAATCCAACGAATGGGTATGGCAGCTGGCCATGAACAGCGCTTCTAAGAACAAGAAGGCAGCGTGGCTTTTCATCCAGTATTTTACGGGACCAGAGTTCGAACTCTGGGCGGCGCTCAACGCCAAGACCGTCGACCCGGCGCGCAAGTCGATCTGGGATAACGATCAATTCAAGGAGAAGCTATCCAAGGTTGTTGGATACGCCGACACCTTCCAGAAGACGATTCCGAACACCGGCATCAAATTCACGCCTCAGCCGTACTTCATCCAATCGACAACGGAGTGGGCTGCTACTCTGCAACAAATTGTACTCTCGGGCGCAAACCCGGAAACGGCGATGAAAGAGCTCGCTAAGCGGATTTCGCGCGAGACTTCCAAGTTGAAGTTGAGCGAGTCGGGCGAAAAGAGTGACTCGCAGACGCAATCGGCACGATAAGCGGATTCTCATGGCACTGGGCGGCACATCGGAGCCGCCCAGCCCTTGAAGATTCGCGCTACGCGTGCAACACAGGCTGATTGCGGAGAACGAGACGACAGGACGATGAATCGCCAGTGTAAAAATTCTTCCCGATCCGCAATCTGTGTGGTGAATTTGAATCGTCCAAGTCCCTCGGGGAACCATTCGTTGCCATCGAAAGCATTCCCCTCCAAACGGCTAGCGCCATTACATCAGCATGAGCACAGTCACAGCTGACACACAACCACGCCGGATCGACCCGCCGCGAACAGAACTCTCGGAAGCCGGAAAGAAATATGCCCGAAGGAAAGCCTTGCGCCCATTTCTGGTCCTGGCACCGTCGTTTCTGCTGACTATCGGAATCTTGATTCCGTTCATTGTTGCTATCTTCTATTCCTTCACGGATCTGACACTTAGAAGCTCTGACTTCAGTCTACTCGGCTTCGCAAATTTCGTAGACACCTTCACGAGTCCCGATTTTTGGCACTCGCTTTCTATTACCCTCCAGTATGCGTTCTGGGCAACGGGGCTGGAAATGCTACTGGGACTTGGCATTGCCTTGCTCTTAAATGAAGAGAACTGGCTTTCGAAGTTTTTGCGTTTAGTGCTGATCTTTCCTTTGATGATCGCTCCGGTGATCGGCGCATTGGTGTGGCAACTGATGACCAATCCATCGGTCGGCATTCTGCGTTTTCCGCTTTCCTGGATCGGTCTAGGCGGTTTTAGATGGAGCGCGGATCCCAATTTCGCGTTGTTTTCAGTGCTCTTGATTGACATCTGGATATACACGCCGTTCGTGGTCATTCTGGCGCTTGCGGGGCTCCGATCCTTACCTAAATCTCCGTATGAAGCGGCATTGATCGACGGAGGTTCGGCTTGGTTCGTCTTTCGCAATTTGACACTGCCGATGCTGGCGCCGGTTTTATTGGTCGCGCTGATATTCCGCTTGATGACCTCCTTGCAGGAATTCGCGATCATTTTTGCCTCGACCAAAGGTGGTCCGGGCGACAAGACGCTCAGCATAGCGTTAGCGGCCTATAACCAGGCCTTCCCTTTCTACAATCTGAGCGGATCGATTCCGATGCTGCTTTTCCTGTGGGCATTCATCTACGCGGTTTGTTTCGTACTGATCGGATATTGGAGAAAGGCGCAGAAATTATCCTCTGGAGCAGTGTAATTTATGAAGCAAAATGGCAATCCCCTCGGTGTGGCAGGATCCATCGCGAAAACTATCTTGCTTCTGCTCTACGCGCTTTTCGCATTATTCCCGCTTGTCTGGATGCTGATTCTTTCCTTCAAGCCGGATAACGAGATGTTTACCACGACGTTCTTTTTCACGCCGACCCTGGATAACTTCAGGGCCGTCTTCAGCGAGACAGATTTCCTCGTGACCTTGTGGAACAACCTGGTTGTCAGTTGTCTTGCGGTTGCCCTCTCCCTGTTGGTTGGAGTGCCTGCCGCGTACGCTCTGGGTCGTTTTGATTTCAAAGGCAAAGAGGATATCGCCTTTACGTTTCTTTCGTTCAAATTCGCGCCGGAGATTCTGGTCATCATTCCGCTGTATTTGATTTACCAGAATTTGCACCTGATCGACAGCACCGTGGGGTTGGTCTGGGTCTACCAACTCATCAGTCTTCCTCTGTTGATCTGGATCTTGCGAGGATTCTTTGAGGATCTCTCAACGGATATGGAAGCGGCGGCTCAACTGGATGGGTATACCTGGTGGCAGGTGTTCTTTAAGATGCTGCTACCCCTGGTCAAACCAGGCCTGGTGGCGGCGGGGTTACTCTGCTTCATATTTTGCTGGAACTCTTTCACGTTCGCATTGCTGTTGGGAGGGGGGCACACACAGACCTCGACGGTTTCGATGATGAGATTCCTGGCATCCGATACGGTCCACTACGGATGGGTTGCCGCCGCGGCGTTAATCTGCGCGTTGCCGGAAATCATCTTGGCCTTGTTAATTCAGAAACACCTGGTGCGCGGTCTCTCCTTCGGCGCTGTGAAAGGATAAATATTTATGGCCAGTGTTGAGCTAAAGGGATTGACCAAGTGGTACGGCAAGAGACGTGGGGTTGAAGACCTGAGTCTGAACATCGCCGATAAGGAGTTCGTGGCGATCTTCGGTCCGGCGGGGGCCGGCAAAACAACGACGTTGAACCTGATTGCGGGCATCGTGACTCCGAACCGGGGCAGCGTCAAGATTGCAGGTCGAGACATTGACGGCCTGGAACCGGCGGACCGGAATGTTGCGATGGTATTCGAAAGTTACGCGCTCTATCCGCAGCTAAGCGTCTTTGACAACATGGCATTTCCTCTTCGAAGTCCCAAATTCAAGTTACCCGAAAACCAAGTAAAGGAGCGAGTGACTCAATACGCCAGGGTCATGAGGATTGACCATCTGGTGGACCGGCAGATAACGGCGTTGAGCAACGGGCAACGCCAGCGGGTCGCGCTTGGTCGCGCCCTGGTTCGCAACCCCGATATCTTTCTTCTGGATGAACCTCTCAGTCACCTCGATGCGAAGCTTCGACATTCGATGCGTGCGGAACTTAAGGAGATGCGGAGCCAACTCGGGACCACAACGCTCTATGTGACGCACGATTACCTGGAAGCCATGAGTCTCGCTGACCGAATTTTGGTGATCAATGAAGGTCGTACCCAGCAGATAGGTACCCCAAAAGAGATTTACTTCCGCCCCGCCAGCACGCTGGTCGCTCATTTGTTCGGCGATCCAGACGTGAATCTTGTCGATGCAACGCTCAAATCGACCAACAAAGCAGAACTGGAACTGCAAATTCTCGCTGAAAACATTCCGATACCGGTACCTGCAGATGTCGCGCAAGTATTGCAGAAGAACGGCAAAAAAAAGGTTCGCCTCGGTTTTCGTCCATCAGACGTCAGCATCGTATCGGATAGTGATAAGAATGCCTTTCATGGAGTCGTGTACAGTTTCGAGCCGCTGGGGACAAAGTCGATTCTAACGGTGCAGGCGGTGGACGGCACGCGAATCCGGGCTTTGGTCGATGGACACTTAAGCTTTGAAATAGATCGGCGAGTGCGATTCTCGATTGACCCGCATTCGCTCCTAACATTCGATTCAGACACGCAAGCGTTTCTGGCGCGATCGGAACAACCTGCTGAGGAAGTCATCCATGGCTGAGCTCGCTCTCAGAAAAGTCGTAAAGCAATACAGCCCGACCACACCTCGGGCAGTCGATAATTTGAATCTCGAAATGCGGGACGGCGAATTTATCGCGCTGCTTGGACCATCGGGCTGCGGAAAATCGACGACGCTGCGAATGCTTGCCGGTTTGGAAACTATCACCGAGGGCGAAATGCTGATCGGTGGCAAAGTCATTAATAACGTGCATCCTAAAGATCGGGGGATTGGTCTGGCGTTCGAGAACTACGCGCTTTATCCGCCGCTTAAGGTTCGCGAAAATCTTGCGTTCAACCTGAAGGCGCACGGCGTCAACGTGAAGGAGATCGAGAAACGCGTTGCCGAAGTCGCCCAATACATGCAAATCGAAGACCTGCTCGATCTGAAGCCTGCTACATTGAGCAGCGGTCAGAAACAGCGTGTCAATATTGCCAGAGCGTTGATCCGGCGCCCCGCTGTTCTCTTGCTCGATGAGCCGTTGAGTCACCTCGATGCGGCACTCCGAGTTCACATGCGCACGGAGATCAAGCGTCTGCACGCCGAACAGCGATTTTCGACGATTATCGTGACGCATGACCAGCTTGAAGCAATGGCTTTGGCGGAGCGGATTGCGGTTTTGGACGAAGGCAAGCTTCAGCAATTTGATACGCCCCTGAAAGTCTTCAACAACCCGGCCAACGAATTCGTCGCGGGGTTCCTCGGGGAACCGCCAATGAACATCTTCAGCGTGGAGGTAGACTCCGGCCGGCGGCTCGCCGTTCCGGGAACGGAATTTGTCCTCCCTATGACCGACTATGTTCAACGGCTGCTCGGAAACCGCTCCTCGGTCAAGCTTGGAGTTCGTCCCTGGGGTGTGAGGGTGCACACGAATGCTTCAGACACCGGTGTTCCCGGGACGATCGCTGTTGTCGAGAATCTGGGAGACGAAACACATGTCGGCGTTCGTTATGGCGAGATATTGTTGATGGCCAGCCTTCCGGTGACCGAACGTTTCAAACCAGGGAGTCGTGTGCACATCAGTTTCAATGATGAGGATCTGAATCTTTTTGACCCACAAGGTGGTCAACGACTTGTAGCTTAGACAAACTTAAGAGTGCCAAAGACACAAAAAAATCACGAAGACGCGAAGCCCGCAGTTCGTCGTCTTCAATCAAGCAAAGATAACCCCTCTTAAAGGAGGATAGATTCATGAGTTCAGCTACTGTAGCAGCGCCTGAAAAGGTATCCGGGCGCTCCACCGGGCAGGGAAAACTGCCTGAAACAATGCGTGCGATCGTCGCGTATGCGCCAGGCGATTATCGATTGGAGACTGTTCCAGTCCCGAGAGCTGGAGCGGACGAAATCATTATCAAGGTGGAAGGCTGCGGCATCTGCGCGGGCGACATCAAAGCTTATGTGGGCGCTGAATCTTTTTGGGGCGGGGGCGGCCAACCCAAGTACATCAAGTCGCCAATGATTCCAGGGCACGAATTCCTTGGCCACGTCGTCGAGATGGGCGAGAACGTCGCGAAGAAGGGCGAGGTCAAGATCGGGGACCGACTGATCTCGGAACAAATCGTTCCCTGCTGGGAATGTCGTTTTTGTAAAAGCGGTCAGTATTGGATGTGCGAGAAGCACGATGTTTACGGATTCCAGAACAACGTGAACGGCGGTTTTGCCGAGTACATGCGATACCCGAAGGAGGGGATTAACCATCAGGTACCTCAAGATCTGCCGATCGAAAAGGCTATTTTGGTCGAGCCTTACGCCTGCTCAGCGTGGTGCGTCAAACGGGCCAATATCCAATGGGACGACATCGTTGTCCTCGCCGGCGCAGGAACGCTGGGGCTCGGAATGGTTGGTGCCGCCAAACTCCATAGTCCGAAAAAGCTGGTCGTCATGGACACTAAACCGGATCGGCTGGAACTGGCGAAAAAGTTTGGCGCCGATGTGGTTCTCAATCCGATCAATGATGACGTGGTCAAGATCGTCAAAGACATGACGGATGGCTACGGCTGCGATGTGTTTATTGAAGCTACGGGTCATCCAAACGCTGTTATTCAGGGTCTGCAGATGATTCGCAAGCTTGGCCGTTTTGTAGAGTTCAGCGTCTTTTCGCACGACGTGACAGTCGACTGGAGCATCATTTCTGATCGCAAACAGTTGGATGTCCTGGGCGTTCATCTTGGACCTTACTGCTATCCGTTCGTGATCGATGCCATTAGCACTGGACGGCTCCCGACCGAAGGAGTTGTGACGCATCGGCTCCCACTTGAAGAGTATGAGAAAGGGTTCGACATGATGAAGAAGGGCGACAAATCGCTCAAAATTGTCTTGGAGCCTTAAAAAACCAGATTGCAGTGACTTGCCGCGCGTAGCGGGATCAGCCGAGCAGGAGCCTTCACGGAAGACGGGGAGCTCCATAGACAGGGGAGTGTTTCGATTGCCTGTGAATCGAAAACGGATACGCAAGACTGGATATGCATCGATTTAGGCGTTGTAGACATTATCGCGGCTACACGCAGGCAAGATGCAGAGCAAATAACTCGAAAAAAAATCACCATGAACAGCAGCGAGGATACAGCACTTGTAGTGAGCGTGCATGCTGACACAGAGACGAGGACATTGTTAAGCCAGAATATTCAGGAGCGTGCAATCCGGATTAATCTGAAGTGGACGGGTGAACATGAACTCGCCGATTTTAACTTGGAGCGATTGGGCAGGCTTGTGAACTGTGAAAAAGAGACAGAACACACAGGTTGGGCATTGATTGAGCCTCGTCGCAACGTGAACCCTGGAGACACTGTCCCTTTGCGATAGAAAGCCGGTCACGGTGACTGCTTTTGCCTTTTGCAATTTATGTACGTCAAACCATTCCAAACTTTATGAGCACTCCGACTAAGCCGATCGCGGTTGGCGCCGACGATGCAGCCTTTGAATTAAAGGGCAAGATCGTCGACTACCTGAAATCCAAAGGAATACCAGTGGAAGATTACGGTGTAAATAAGCCGGATCCATCGGTTCTTTACCCGGATGTCGCACTTACTGTGGCACAAGCGGTAGCAGCCGGTAAACATGACCGCGGAATTCTAATGTGCGGCACTGGCATTGGCGTCGCCATCACGGCGAATAAAGTACCCGGAATACGCGCTGCGGTTTGCCACGATCCCTACTCGGCAGAGCGCTCACGGAAGAGCAACGACTGTCAGATCATGACCTTGGGTGGTCGAGTGGTTGGTGAAGAACTTGCGAAATCGCTTGTGGATGTCTGGCTTGCCTCAGATTACCAGGGCGGGCGGTCCGCACCGAAAGTCGATCGGATGAAAGAAATCGATGAACAGTTCCACAAAGAATAACGTCCCGATTTTATCCCCCCTATGCAACGAATCATAAACGATCCAAACCTTGTCGTTGAAGACATGCTTAAGGGTTTTGTGAAATGTTACAAAAACCTGCTGGTACATGTAGAAGAAAATCCTCGCGTCTTGAAATACATCAAGGCGCCTATCCAAGGTAAGGTGGGCGTTGTCACAGGCGGTGGCTCAGGTCACAAACCGGCTTTCGTCGGATATGTCGGCAAGAATATGTGCGATGCCGTGGCGGTCGGTGAAGTGTTTGCCTCGCCATCCGCCCAAGTATTTTTCGATGCGTTTAAGGCTGCAAACGGCGGCGCTGGCATCGCCTGTTTGTACGGCAATTACGCGGGCGATAACATGAACGTGAAGATGGCCAAACAGCTCGCGGCGATGGAAGGCATCGAAGTCAAAACGGTCGTCGCGAACGATGATGTTGCATCCGCGCCAAAGGAAGAGCCGCAGAAGCGGCGAGGCGTTGCAGGAGAAGTCCTTATGTGGAAGGTCGGCGGAGCAAAATCGGCCCAGGGCGGCTCTCTTGATGAAGTGATACGAGTCGCTCAGAAGGCCATCGATAACACACGGAGCATCGGTGTGGGACTAACTTCATGCACAATACCAGCGGCAGGAAAGCCGAATTTTTTCATCGAGCCCGGAAAGATGGAAGTGGGAATCGGGCACCACGGTGAACCCGGGAGTCCTGGTCAGCGACCTCAAATCGGCGGACGAGATTGCAGAATTATGTCTGGATCACATTCTCAAGGATTTACCATTTCAGGCAGGAGACAACGTGGTAGCGTTGGTCTCCGGACTTGGCGCAACGCCTGTCATGGAGCTCTATATCGCCTTCAACAAGGCGTATGACATTCTCGAGAAGGCCAAGATTAGCATTCATAGATCGTATGTGGGCAACTACTTCACATCGCTGGATATGATGGGAATCAGCTTTACGCTGATGAAGGTAGACGACGAACTCAAGACCTTGATTGACGTAGAGGCTGAAAGCATGGGCCTGACTCAACTTTCGCACTAGCAACGATATGACTAATTTCTCGAATTCCCAAGGGCGTAAGGTCGTGCTGGAGTTAGTCCAGACGATACTCGATAACAAAGCGCATCTAAGCGAAGTCGACGGCAAGATTGGGGATGGCGATCACGGGATTAACATGGCGAAAGGGTTCAACCTGATCAAAGAACGCTTAGGAGACAGAGAGGTCTCGTTGAGCGACGGTTTGGGATTGATAGGAAAAACCTTGATGACGGAGATCGGTGGTTCGATGGGTCCTATCTACGGTACCTTCTTTATTCAGATGAGTCTCAAATCGAAAAACAAACCTGAGACCGACGCCCGTCTGTTCGGTGAAATGCTCAAGGCAGCACGAGACGGCCTGGCGGATCTTGGGGGAGCAAAAGTCGGAGATAAAACTCTCATGGACACCGTAATTCCCGCGCAGGAGACCTATCAAGCGGCTGTGGATGCGGGAGCATCGCTGCAGGAAGCGCTCAAGAAGATGGCCGATGCCGCCGAAAAAGGACGAGATTCCACGGTTGACATGGTTGCGAAAATTGGCCGCTCCGCCCGGCTTGGCGAACGTTCACGAGGGGTTCTCGACGCCGGCGCCACTTCCGCTGCGCTCATATTGCAGACCTTGGCCAGAGTGCTTTCGGAGTAGGTGCAAATCCACGGATGTTCAAACGAGCGTCCGGGACCAGAGAACGAATCACAGACACGCCAATTTTTGCTCCTGGGCAGGTCGAAACCTTTGTTTGGGGCAACAGGCAGCAAGGGTGCAGGCTTGTGGTCAAACCTGACTTGATCACGGGCAAACGGTATCACTGTGAAGCTGGAATCCCCTGATCGAGGCACGCCTCAGAAGCCGGTGCAGATTTCAGTTGCGTATCGGGAGCGAGCGGAGGTAATATCGAACAATGGCGCCCGCGTCCCAGGCCTCGCTTAGCTCTCTTCAGCCGGCCTCCTTTCTGGAGCGCTTCAGTTTCCCCCGACCCCTCGCCTGGGGATACCTGGGGCTGTTGCTGTTCATGATGGGGGACGGGATGGAGTCAGGGTATTTGGCCCACTTCCTCCACGGCCAAGGAATTTCCCAAGGAAAAATTGCGCTGATGTTCACGGTTTATGGCGCGCTCGCGGCAATGGCGGCCCGTTATTCCGGCGCTTTATCCGACGTCTTGGGACCGCGTTTCGTGATGTGGATCGGTCTTTTGGCGTGGACAGTATTCCAGGTCATTTTTTTGGGCTTCTCGCTTCCGACCAGCAATTTCCCCACCATGCTCGTAAGTTACGGACTCCGGGGCTTTGGTTATCCGTTGTTCGCCTACGGCTTCCTCGTCTTGATCACGACTGCGACGCCGGCGAAGCGGCTGGGATCCGCCGTCGGTTGGTTTTGGTTCGCTTTCAGCGCGGGACTGCCGACCTTGGGTTCTCTTTTTGCTAGTCTGCTGATCCCTTACTTCGGTCAATATTTCACCTTCTGGTGTTCACTCGCGATGGTAATTGCCGGCGGATCATCGCGCTGACAGGACTGCCAAGTCAGATCGCGGCTATGCCTGGAAGAGACGGAAACCAACACGCGCGGCTCACTTTTTTCCGGCGTCACAATCGCCTGGGAAAAACCGAAAACGGCGATCGGCTGCGTGGTGCGAATGATTAACACGGCTCCACAATTTGGCTTTTTAGTGTTCTTGCCAACTTTTTTCACGACTGTCGTCGGGTTGTACCTTAGCCAATGGCTGCGGTTACTCAGCTACATGTTCCTGAGCAACATCATTGCGAACCTGTTGTCGGGGATCGTTGGGGATAAACTCGGTTGGCGACGGACGGTAGCCTACGTGGGCGGGATCGGCTGCACGATCACGACGCTGCTGCTTTACTACGTGCCGGCTGCACACCGAGGAAATTTCGGGCTCGCAGTTTTGGTGGCTGTTCTTTACGGGGCGACCCTTGCGGGCTACGTCCCGCTTACCGCAATCATGGCTCTCTTGGCGCCGGAAAATAAAGGTGCCGCCATCTCGATGCTAAACCTTGGAGCGGGTGCAAGCGCGATGCTTGGTCCGGCGATCGTCGCTGTCTGCATTCGACCACTAGGCGTTGAAGGCGTGATGTGGATCTTCGCTGGTCTTTATGCGCTCAGCGCGGTTCTGTCGCTGTTTCTCACGCTACCAGAGGAAGTGGAACACGGGAACCTTGGCTGGAGCGGCATCGGCGAGGCAGCGTTCGGCTCGTCGGGATCCCTGCTGGCGCATCCACCGGCAATGGCCGCTCTGGCGGGCGAGAAAGACATTGATCTCGTGCTGTTCGACCTCGGCGGGACGATCTACGACGACTCAACTTACACGCGGGCGTTGCTGCGGGCCGTTCGTGAAATTGATCCGAATGTCCAGGAACACGATTTCTGGGAAGTTTATGATGCCGAACGCATGCGGGCGTCGGGTTCGTTGCGTACCGCCATCGCGAACCATTTTGTTCCTGATCGGGACCGAGAAAGGTTGACGACTCTCGCGCGGCGCTACTGGGAATACCCAGCCTCTTCCCTTTACCCGGACGTGAAACCCGCACTTAAAGCGTTGGCTGCTCAATTTAAATTGGGGCTGGTCGCTAATTCCGGTGAGGCTGCGCTGCGTGCCCTGCGCAGAGACGGGCTACACGACCTTTTCAACGTCATCGCTTTGGCAGACCTAGTCGGAGTAGAGAAGCCCAACGAAAAGATTTTTCAATACGCCCTTGATAGAGCCGGCGTTCCGGCGAGTCGCGCTGTGCATGTCGGCAACCGGCTGGATAGCGATATTCGGCCCGCCAAGCGCCTCGGTCTTCGGACGGTCTGGATATTGCGCGGAGATGCCCCACCCGCTCCGACGTTGGAGCAACTGGCAGAGCCCGATGCTGTCGTCATTTCACTCATCGGTGTGCCAACGGCTTTATCGAGGCTGATGAGCGAAAACGCTCAGGCCGTTTAATCGCATCGAAAACGCGCTCCGGGATCAGCAAATGCTGTTATTTCTTACGGAGCCAACTCAAGTAGTTCAGAGCTTTGGAGGATTAATGCTTGGAATGCGGGCAAAGTTTCGGTTTGATTGAAACGGTTCAGGTAGTTCAGCGCTTCGTGACGTTTCTCGAGACGTCTCAGGCGTTTGCGACATTACCTCGATAATTCTCTACATTCGCTTGCACTTGTCCTATTATTATTCACAGAAATAACTCGAACCCCCTGTTATCATTCATTGACCCCCAAAAAAACAATATGAAGAAACTTCTCTGCACGTTATGTGCCGGAGTCGCTTTCTCTTGCCTGGGCTTAAGCGTTGCTGAAGCCTGGTCTCTTGAGGAGGCGGCAAAAGACTACAAAGGAACCGAGATCAAAGTGATCTTTCTCGATCGTCCTGGTTACAGGGCGACAATCAAGATGCTGCCGGAATTCGAGCAAAAGACTGGCATCAAGGTTTCCTACGAAATCGTCCCTTACGAGAGCACTCGTGAAAAAGAGGTTCTGGATTTCAGTGCCCAGGGCGACCTCTCGATCGCTCTCGTGGACCTTGTCTGGATTGGTGAATTCGCCGAGTCCGGCTGGATCGTTCCAATCGACGAGCTGCAAAAAAATTCCCAAACCTGGCAGATCCGGATCTGGACTTGAAAGATTTCTTTCCGCTTCTATTGAACGCGTTCGGTACGTGGAACAACACGTGTACGGATTGCCCTTCGATAACTATTCCGGTCTCCTTTTCTACAACAAAGAAATGCTCAAGCAGGCCGGTTTCGACAAGCCCCCGGAAACCTGGGATCGAACTGATCAACGACTACGGACCGAAATTAACCAAAGACGGAAAGTACGCCTACGCGCTCCAGTCGCGGCGGGGAGAAACCCAATCTTGCGATAGCTTCATGCGTTTCATCTGGCCTGGGGCGGCTCACTCCTTGACGCCAAGTTCAAATGCGAATCTGCTCGGATCCGCAAAAGATCAAGAGGGTCTCGATTTCCGGCAAAAGTTGGATGAAATACATGCCTCCCGGCATCGTGGACTTCGATCATAGCGAGGCGGTCAATGCGCTCGCCCAGGGACAGGTGGCGATGATCACCGAATGGTCCGCATTTTACTCGACACTGGTCGACCCGAAGACCTCGAAAATCGTTAATTCGATCTCGCGGTGGCACCAGAACCGAAGGGTCCGGACGGCCGCAAACCTGCCCTCGGAGGCTTCTCCCTCGCCGTGACGACTCAAGCCGATGACAAGAAGAAAGGCGCTGCCTGGTTGTTCATTCAATGGGTAACATCCAAAGCGAAAGCGAAAGAATATGTCGAAAACGGCGGTGTCAGCGGACGCCAATCGACCTACCAGGACAAGGATTTGGTGGCGAAGTATCCATTCGTTCCGCCGATGGTTGAATCCTGGCAGCAGGGCGTCCCGGAATTTCGTCCGCGCTTCGCCGAATGGCCGCAGTTGTCTGAAATTATTGCCGAATGGGGCACAAAGATGATGGATGGTCAAACGACGGTAAAACAGGGATCTGAAGAAATCAGTAAGCGCATGGAAGATGTACTGAAAAAAGCCGGCTACTACGAGGGCAAGAAGCCATTGGCGCAATAGTCGCGAGAGCGTGAGCGTCAAAGGCTGAGCGGCCCCGTAAAAGCGGGGCCCGTCCAGCAATTCGTGAATAACAACAGAAAACCGGAAGGGCTCATGGCAGGATGAGTGCGAAAAGCACGAAAGAAAACCTACTCTACAGGCGCATTCTTTTTCATTGCGCCGGCGGTCGTCGTTTTGCTCGCCGTTGGGATCTTTCCGTTACTGTTTGCTCTCGGCGTATCATTTCACCAGTTTCTTCTCCCAAAGGTCCATTGGCATGGGAAGTTTTTTGGTCTCTGGCCAATCTACGATGCCCCTTTTGCTGGTTCCAAAACTACATGTCAATTTTTCAGGATGAATCGTTTCGAGAATCGCTAGGCAGGACTTTCCTTTTCCTGATTATTTGTCTCCCTTGTGAATTGGTTCTGGGCCTTGTCATCGCGTTGCTCCTGCATGCGCAAGGGAACGAACTGATGAAGAAAATCGGCCGTGTCGCACTCGTCATTCCTATGGCAACCACGTTCGCTGTCGTGGGTCTGATGGGACGCCTCATGTTCGATGCGAACTATGGGATAATAAACTATCTCTGGAGTTTGATTTTCGTTCCCGTGCTCGAATTGGCTGGCTGATCCAAACCTGGCCTTTCTTGCGATTTCGATCATGGAGATTTGGCAGTGGACGCCTTTCTGCGCGCTCGTTCTATTTTCCAGCCTTACTATGGTCCCCGCCGAGATTGAAGAGGCCGCAAAATTAGAGACAGCCAAATGGTGGCAGGTTCTCTGGAGAGTTCAGCTGCCATATATGTTGCCCGGCATCACCGCGATCCTGATTCTTCGGACTGCGGATATTCTAAAGCTGTTTGATGTCGTCTACATCATGACTCAAGCGGCGGCCCAGGTTCGGCCACCGAACTGATCAGTCTGTATGTGCAACGAATTGGCTTCCGGGCGTTCGACAAGGGGATCGCTTCGGCCCAAGCGATTGTTTTGCTTATCATCGCGACACTTCTTTCCCGCTTTTACATCAAATACGTCTACAAGGAAATTTGAGGAGATTGCTATGAGCTAATCCCAAGTCAAAAGCGGGTTCAATGCCTCAGGGATTCAACGTGGCCATTTTGGTTCTGCTATTAGTGGTAATCGTCGTTTGCGTGTTTCCGTTCTACTGGATGGTCACGACCTCATTCAAAGAACAGGCGGCGATCTTATCGCCCGACTCCCCAATTTTCTTCCACCCGACGCTGGAAAATTACACAATGGCTTTTCAAAAATTTGATATTCGGCGCCAGCTTGGTCAACTCGTTGATCGTCGCGCTGTCGACCACGGCAATTTCGTTGTTACTCGGAGCGCCGGCGGCTTACGCTATTGCCCGCTTCGAATTTAAAGGGAAACGGGACCTCTGGTTCTGGTTTATCAGCAATCGAATGATCAGCCCGATCGTCGTTGCGCTTGCCGTTTTTTCTGATCGCTCGCCAATTTCATACTGCTGGATACCCAACTGGTCCTGATCCTGATTTATCTTACGTTCAACGTGCCGATCGTGGTCTGGATTTGCGCTGACCAGTTCCGCAATATTCCTAAGGAACTTGACGAGGCGGCTACACTGGAGGGATACAATTCTTTCGCGATTTTTTGGCGGATTGCTTTGCCTTTGGCGGCTCCTGGAATTGCGGTCTCGGCCATTTTCAGTTTCATTTTTTCCTGGAACGAACTCCTTTACGCACTGGTGCTCACTCGGAACAACGCGAAGACTGCCCCGGTTGTCGCCACAAGTTTTCTGAGCGGCTACGAACTGCCGTGGGGCCAGATCATGGCGACAGGAACATTGGTCGCGCTGCCAGTGATTATTTTCAGCATCATCGTGTCCCGCCAACTCGTCCGCGGCCTCACGATGGGAGCAATCAAGTAAAAATCCCAGACGCAACACATCTCAGAAAAAGCTCAAACCTCCCAAACTAACAACAAACAAATTATTTGTTGCTTTGTTACTAATAACATCTTATTTTGATGTTATGTTGAATGGCCGTTTTGTGCCTTACCTGCTGTTCTGGACTTTTATTTGCTCGCGTGTAATCGGACATTCTGCCGAAGCGCCACCCGCAGTGCGTGAATTGATCCAACATGCGGATACACGCGCCAATATTGAATTTTGCGGCGCTGTATCGACCAGCAACGTCGACTATTATTTGTTTCTTCTTAAACGAAAGGAGCTCGCCGGGATCGTTCTCGTCCAGCAGCGTGCCGGAGCGACCCCTGTGATCGTCGATGCTGACACCTCTCTTTTGCCGTTCCGAGATGATTCGGCAGGTTCTGTGCAAAAACCGGTGCAAAACGCAATTGAAGTCCTCTTGCGAAAGCGAAGCATCATGAAAAACGGTCGGGTGCCACAGCTTGTTTCAGGACTGGATCCGGAGATCAGCGCGATTGGACGAGAGATCGACCAAGTCATCTATCCGATCTCCGGTTTTCGACTTGGCTCAAATTCCACGCACGAGATCCTGCGCCTCCTGCGAACGGGTCCGACGGTCGCAGTTGAACCCGAGAACCGCCCCGCCTGGGTCGATCATAGTCAGTCCAACGCAGTTTTATCCATAGGCCCGATCTATCTCGGGCATGCAGGAATCGTCGGATCAGATGGTTCAATATATAGTGCGGATGCCAGGTATGGAGGTGCTCGTACCAAGAATTTCTCTTTGGCCAGTTGGTTAAGACAATTCTCTGGCGCCAACGGCACTTACGCCTTTCGTTATCCACGCCCGATTTCCGGCAAGAACGCTCCAGGCCTTTAGTGACTGGTCTTAAACCGCCTGACTCGAGCGTCGATGCGCGATAAGGCCGAGGCTCGCGGAATACTCGGAGTTCTGATTTTAACGATGTCTCTGTTTCTGTTCGGATGCGATGACGAGGAGACTGCGGAGTCCGGAGCTCCCGTCGGGATCTTCTCGATCCGACGGAATCGGATCATTGTTCAGGGCGACCGGATCGCAACGCAAGCAGGAGCCGGTGCAATCATTCCAAAGGGCGGAATTGACACTCCTCCCCTGGTAGCGGCGACTCGGCTACTTGGGCGGTGACGCGAACCAGAATCAACAGGCCTTTCGGCAACGATTCGGTCTGAGCGATCCGACTCCAGGAGCAATTGCGCAATGGGAAGAATATGATGCCAGACTCACTGCGTACTCGAACAAGGATGGCGACTGGCCATTTCCTACGGCAGCTTCATCGAATTGGGCTGGCGCTACCTCGGCAAACGGAGATCCTCTCGCTCTCGAAGGTACCACGGTGGCCGTCGACTTCAACCGCATCCCTCGCGGCTCCTTGATCTACATTCCGGCCTTAGACATGTACGCGGAAGCTAACGACACCGGCGCGACTGGTATGTGGGCAAATGCAGACGCGGGCCAAATGGACTATAGCGCAAACGGAGCGGGCCGAGTAGATGTTTACAATCTGGCCGGAGACCGTTCGGCAGGGCAGGTCGAACAAAACTTTCAAAACCAGGTGGGAGGCAATGAGTACGGCCAAGTTTATATCGTCCACAGGGGCCCCGGTTGGAAAAACGGAGGCTTCTAAGCCTGAATTCCCAAATTGAAACACTAGATTTCGCAGACTGGCAAAGAAGGGCAGACGGTCCTCGCCAGATACATTTTTGTTCCAGATACATCCTTGAAACGGATAATTCCAGACTCCCTGATCTCAGTTATCTGTGATATCTGTAGTTTACCTCTTTCTTCTATTTTTGCGGAAATGCTAGTGCTATGTCTGATAACGGCTGCTGCGACGGCTCAAAACCCGCCGCTGACAGGCGATCCGTACGCTCCTAGAGGGAACCCGAAAAGCCCAAATGGAAAGTACGAATGGCTTGTTAGAACAACCAACCCGGTCCGTTACGAACTTCTCACTGTGCCTGATGGCAAAAAAGTGGTCACGATTAAGGCATACTATCCCGATGCAAACAGCTCAAATATTCAATATGCTAAGGCGTACGGGATCTTTTGGAACAAGGATGGAACGATCGTTGCCTTGGACGAGTTAAATCGCCGAAGAGCCGGCCATCTCTATTTTTTTATTCTGCGGAATGGAGCAGTTCATGAAATTCGATCTGAGAACTTATTCCCAATTCCTTCCTATGCAGATGAAGGTCGCGTCGTTGTTGATCCCGATTGGGTGTCCGGGACGAAGATCCGGATTCGGCAAGCGTTGAAAGCAATATCTGGCGAAATCGTGAGCAAATATTTCATCGTTGATTTTGGAAATCCCTACGATCTAAAGATTCAGAAGGACGAATAGGGCGGCACCCCAGGAAGGCTCAAGCGGCCTCCAAATTTTACGATTTCCGGGAGAGGTCCGAATACCAATCATGATAAAAAGACTATTTCCGATACTGATAACCCTCTTGTTTTATTGCGGGCTGGCTTTTGCTTCGGATTGGAAACGGGAGGTGAACGGCCGCTGGGGTTTCTCGTTGAGTTATCCTGCATCCTTGATTCCGGAACCAATTCCAGTGAATGGTGCCGGGCGTCGCTACCACTCAGCAAATCAGGAGGTTTCCCTGGTCGCGGAAGGCAGCCATACCCATCCAGATACCTTTGCCGAGAACCTGAATGGTTTCTGGCAAAAAGAATTAGCCGACCGAGGTGATACGGTCACCTACAAACTCAAGAGAGCCAATTTCTATGTCATTTCGGGGGTAAACTCCAATGGTTACGAGTTTTACCATAAGGCGTTCTTCTATCCCACTTATTGGGTCGAGTTCGAAATCACGTACCCGCACACCAAGCATCAGCAATACGATGTCTGGGTCGAGCGAATTTCACAGGAATTCATTCCCGCCTTGCCCGACAACGGTCACTATGACCGTTAAGAAATTGGCTACCTGGCGACGTGATACAACCCCAGGCGCGGTAGGGTCACGCTCCTGGTCACGCTCCAGCGTGACCGGCGTGGCACAACCCCAGGCGCGGTAGGGTCACGCTCCAGCGTGACCGGCGTGACACAACCCCAGGCGCGGTAGGGTCAACGCTCCAGCGTGACGCGAACCCCAGGCGCGGGTAGGGTCAACGCTCCAGCGTGACCGGCGTGACACAACCCCAGGCGCGGTAGGGTCAACGCTCCAGCGTGACCGGCGTGACACAACCCCAGGCGCGGTAGGGTCAACGCTCCAGCGTGACCGGCGTGGCACAACCCCAGGCGCGGTAGGGTCACGCTCCAGCGTGACCGGCGCGGCCACCAAGCGCGGTAGGGTCACGCTCCAGACCGGTGTAAACCCCAGGCGCGGTAGGGTCACGCTCCAGCGTGACCGGCGCGGCATAACCCCAGGCGCGGTAGGGTCACGCTCCAGCGTGACCGGCGCGGCACAACCCACGCGGTGACCGAGCGTGGCGTAACCCGAAAAGCAAGGAGGAATTGACTTGAACCAAAGATTGATACAATATCACTTAATGTTATGATAATGGACCCTTTCCCAGAGCGAACCCGACCCAATAAAGGAGTTGTGATCAAAGAGCATCAGCCCACTTTGGTCTTCGCTACTATCTGTACAAAAGGTCGTAACCCATGGTTAGCAACGGAGGAAAGCTGTTGTCTTCTGCGGACGATCTGGGCGGAAGCCACCCATTGGAAAGTCGGGCCTTACATCATAATGCCCGATCATTTACATTTCTTCACGTGGTCTGGGCGACTCCATGCCAATATCGATGACTGGATCCAATATTGGAAATCTGTTTTTAGTAAACGCATACGCAGACCAGATTGGCGCTGGCAAAGAGCTTCCTTTCATCATCGTATTCGTTCTTACGAAAGCGCTGAAAGGCTTCGCGCCTACATGTACGAAAATCCGGTCCGGGCAGGTCTTGTAGAAAGAGAGCGCGATTGGCCATACAGAGGCGAAGTGTTTACGGCGGACTTTTGGTGGTAGAACACGCCGACCGCGCCTTGGGGTCGTCATGTCACGCCGGTCACGCGGGAGCGTGACCCTACCGCGCCTTGGGGTGATGTCACGCCGGTCACGCGGGAGCGTGACCCTACCGCGCTTTGGGTGGTGTCACGCCGGTCACGCGGGAGCGTGACCCTACCGCGCTTTGGGTGATGTCACGCCGGTCACGCGGGAGCGTGACCCTACCGCGGCTTTGGGTGATGTCACGCCGGTCACGCGGGAGCGTGACCCTACCGCGCTTTGGGTGGTGTCACGCCGGTCACGCGGGAGCGTGACCCGACCGCGCCTTGGGGTCATGTCACGCCGGTCACGCGGGAGCGTGACCCTACCGCGCCTTGGGGTGATGCCACGCCGGTCACGCGGGAGCGTGAGACCCTAGTACGCAGGAGCCTGACCCTACCGCGCTTTGGGTGGTGTCACGCCGGTCACGCGGGAGCGTGACCCTACCGCGCTTGGGGTGATGCCACGCCGGTCACGCGGGAGCGTGACCCTACCGCGCTTGGGGTAATGCCACGCCGGTCACGCGGGAGCGTGACCCTACCGCGCTTGGGGTGATGCCACGCCGGTCACGCGGGAGCGTGACCCTACCGCGCTTGGGGTCATGTCACGCCGGTCACGCGGGAGCGTGACCCTGCCGGGCGTGGCATCCGTTCGAAGACGGGAAGATTGACTAAGGTTCGAGGGTCACCTTCACCGATGTCAGGCCGGAAATCACCAGGTCGATCCCTTTCTGGAAATCGCTCAGCGGAAGACGGTGAGTGACAATCTCATCCATCGGCAAAAGACCCTGCTCAATCATCCGGATGGCCACTGGATAACATCGCGGACCCAAGTGCGACCCATGAAGATTCAACTCCTTTGTGTCACCGATGATCGTCCAGTCGACTGTTACCTTTTCGCGCATAACACTGAATTCAACAAAGGTGCCGAGCTTACGAATCATATGCAGGCCCTGCTCTACGGCCATCGGATGACCCGTTGCTTCAATGTAAACGTCGCAGCCGTAACCGTCGGTCAAATCAAGGACCTTCTTAATTGCATCTTCCTTCTTCGGATTAATCCCGAGGTCGGCTCCCGTGCGTTTGGCGACATCAAGCCGATCATCGCTCAGATCAAGCGCGATTATTCGTTCGGCCCCGTTCATCTTGGCAGCCGCAACCATTCCCAATCCCAGCGGGCCGCAACCGGCGATGACAACCGTATCCTGGAATTTTATGTCGCCTCGTTCCACTGCATGGATCGAACAGGCGAGCGGCTCAATGAACACGGCGTGGTGCAACGGTATGGAATTCGGCACCTTATAATTCAGGGCACCTGCAGGAAAAAGCATGTAATCGGCCCAGGATCCAAATGTTCGCTGACGAAATCCATAGATATCGTGAACGCTGCACATCCAGTAAGCTCCGGACTTGCAGTATCGGCATTTCCAGCAAGGGACGATTTGTTCACTGACCGCATGGTCGCCGATTTTGAACCCGTACAATTCCTCGGCGCCGTCGCCGAGTCCAACCACTTCCCCACAAACTCGTGACCCGGTGTTACAGGGGCCTGACAGTAGCCGATTCGGTGTTCGTCACCCCAGAACAGGGCGGCGCCCGTATAACACTTGATATCGCTGGCACAGACTCCCGTGGACTGCACCCTTATCAATACTTCACCTGGGCCTGGCCGGGGAACCGGACGTTCTTCGAGCCGGTAATCGTGAGGGCCGTGCGCCATCACCGCAGGCATTGTTTTTGGTAATTTATCGATTGTAGCGCTCATAGGAATTCCTTTTGTTGGGGATATTTTCTATAGATTCTTAATTCAATACTCTAACCGGGATTGCCGCGCCTGTAGCATCAAACAGGTAAATTTTGTCGGCCGGAAAGTGAAGCATGACGCAATT
>CAVTQD010000035.1:0-15838 GCA_963736745.1 uncultured Verrucomicrobiae bacterium
GGTTTGGCCCTCGATTTTTTTCACCTTGCTCCCGGCGAAAAGCCCCTTCGGCAAGAGCTGTCTGGAATCGTCGTAGATTCGATCCGCGCCCATCGCCACATCGCTGTCTCGGACGAAGCCGGCCTGCCGCGCATCGGCGGCCGTTTCACGCTGACCGAATCGCGACCGGGCCAGCATTGCCTGCGCTTTGAAACCTCGCGCGATGCTGGCGGCCTCATCTACGCGCTGACCTACAAAGTGTTCCGATATCTAGAGGGGAATATCCACGGGCTCACCGCTCACACCGCGCGCGGCAATGCCTACATCTCCATCTACTACAGCCTGCCGGCGGGGATGGCTCTGGATGAAGCGAAAGCGATTGTAGAAAATAGGTTTGAAAACTCAGGCGGGTGAAACCACGGGCGCGCATATTTCCGAGTTTCAATTACCGGAGCGCTATCTATCGATCGACATCCCGGATTACCAGGGCATAACCAGGCAACGACTATCTTGATTTATGCATCAAAATTACCCGCTGCAAACTCATTGAATGATCCTTTGGTAAGTTATCTATATTCCACCATTTAGCCTCTTTTATTTCAAGATGATCAATTGTTGGTTCTATTTTCTCCATTCTTGCGACAAAGCAAAATACCGTATCAATCTTGTGTTCTGTGTTATGAGTAAACTCTCCTATATATTCGGGTGTAATATTTAGTCCCAATTCCTCTTTTACTTCCCTCTTAACAGCCTCCTCTTTGGTCTCATTTTTTTTGAATCCTCCACCAGAAAGAGTCCACGCTGAATGACCATAAGTTTGGCGAATTAGAAGTAACTCATCCCCGCTTAAAATGAGACATATAACGCCCTGCGTCTTGGGTCGGAAAATGAACCAATAAAATTGTAGGAAGGGATAAACAAATTTGTAAATTGTTGGTATCATTATCTTGGGTGTACAACTACCAGTTTCTTTATCGTCTTCAACTAAGTCTGCAGAGCACGAGACTCGAACTATTCCGATCAAATTTCACGAGAAGTGAGCCCTAGCATTTGGCCAGCCAATCAGGAAGTGGCCGGTCCGTTCTCAATGTCGTCATGGAGCTAAAGACCTGCGGATCCCGCACGGGAATGCGGCTCTCCGGAAAATAGCAGTCACGTGTCGCGGCTGTCTCACTCCAGCTCAGGAAAGTCCTCCTCTCTAAACTCAAATTCCGGCCGTCC
The DNA here is from genome assembly GCA_963736745.1 of uncultured Verrucomicrobiae bacterium. GTDB lineage: Bacteria > Verrucomicrobiota > Verrucomicrobiia > Chthoniobacterales > JAFAMB01 > JAFAMB01. Next base: position 1,201 of record CAVTQD010000035.1, read on the forward strand.
GCCGCTCTGCACGCTAGCTGCCTCGCGGTGACGCAGCTCCACACGACGAATTTTGCCCGAGATGGTCTTCGGCAGATCCGAAAATTCGATTCGTCGAATGCGATTGTAAGGTGCCAGCACCTTGCGGATGTGCTGAAAAATCGACAGCGCGATCTCGCGCGAAGGCTCAACACCGGACTGAAGAATTACGAATGCCTTGGGCAATGCGGATCGGATCGGATCCGGCGATGGAACGACCGCACATTCGACAACCTTGGGGTGCTCGATCAAAGCGCTTTCAAGTTCAAACGGGCTAATCCGATAGTCCGAAGCCTTGAAAACATCATCGCCCCGGCCAACAAAGGTGAGATAACCATCGGCGTCGCGTGACATTACGTCCCCTGTTCGGTGAACCTTTCCCTCGAGTGGAGATATTGTGCCATCATCCCCCTGGTACCCAGGCATCAGTCCTAGAGGTCGGGGATCGAGCGTTACACAGAGTTCACCTTCGTTCGTCTCCCGATCGTTGGCGTCCAGCAGGAGGAGCTCAAAACCAGGCAACGGTCTGCCCAATGATGCCGGCTTGACGAACTGGGCAGGAGAGGTCCCAGCCATGGCGGTGCTTTCGGTTTGACCGTACCCGTCGCGGACCGTAAGTCCCCATACGCCCTGCACGTGGTCAATGATTTCAGGATTGAGCGGCTCGCCGGCACTCACGACTTCGCGCAGCTTGGTCTTGTAATCGGCAAGTTGGTGCGTGACGAGGATGCGCCATACTGTGGGCGGGGCACAAAAGGTAGTCACGTTCGCAGCGGTAATCGTCTCGAGCAACCCCTGCGCGTTGAAGCGTGACTGATTTGGGACGAAGACGGTTGCCTCGGCGTTCCAGGGCGCGAAGAGGCAGCTCCAAGCATGCTTCGCCCAACCGGGAGAAGAAATGTTGCAGTGTATGTCACCTGGTCGCAGCCCGATCCAATACATGGTTGAGAGATGCCCAACTGGATACGTGACGTGTGAGTGCATCACGAGCTTGGGCTTCGATGTCGTACCAGATGTGAAGTAGAGCTGCATCGGATCGCTGGCTCGTGTTTCTCCATCCAGCTTGAATTCCGCTGAAGCGCCGTACCCATCTTCGTATGCGTGCCATTCGGGCACCGGTCCACCTACAACAACGCGGGTGCAATGTTTGCAGAGATGACCAAACCTCAGCGCGCCGTCCGTGGCACACACGATATGCCGCACACGCCCTCTTTCAATGCGGTCGGCGAGATCGCCTCCGCCGAGAAGAGGTGTTGCGGGCAGGATGACGGCGCCAAGTTTGATCAGGGCCAGAACCGTCTCCCAAAGGGGAGGAACGTTTCCAAGCATGACCATGACGCGATCGCCTCGACCGATGCCCAGCTCACGGTAGTAGTTCGCTATCTGTGATGATCGATTCGAGAGTTGGCGGAAGGAAAGCTTGGTTTCTGCTCCATCCTCAAAGACAACCCAAATCGCTGGTTGATCGCATCTTTCGCCCGCAGCAATGCTGTCGAACCAATCCAGAGCCCAATTGAAACGGTCCAGCTTGGGCCATTGAAAGCCTCTGTAGGCCATCTCGTAATCGGTACGATTCGCGAGGAGAAAATCTCGCGCTGCTCTGAAGCTATCAGTGCCACTCACAACTGACTCTATCCATTTTCCTATTTAGAAAATGGAATTTTGTCAATTTGTTTCGATTCGACACGCTCCCAGACTTCGTTCCCCTCGTGCGTTCTGAACTGCGAGCTCCTCTAACGCTATTTGATCGTTGGCGACGACCGCGGTGAATTTTTCCCCAATGATTGGAGATAAGGGAGAATATTCGGATATACTTGTGTATGACAGCCGCCGTTTCGTCGCGAATGGAGCAGCCGAAGGTGAATCAGCTGCTCGGTCCAGCATTGAAGAGTCTTTATGACATCGAAGTATATCTGAGAAAATCGACGCTCGAGGCTGAACTTCGGGAATTGGTGAAGCTGCGCGTCTCCCAGATTAATCGATGTGCTTATTGCATCATCTATCATCGCAAAGATGCTCTCAAGCTTGGGGTCACTGAACGAAAGATTCATCTGCTTAACGCCTGGCAAGAGGCGTCCGAATATTCAGACCGAGAGCGCGCCGCGCTGGCTTGGGCTGAAGCGGTCACGTTAATCTCTGTGCATCATTTGCCCGACGCGGTCTATGCGGAAGGCGTCCGCGTTTTCTCGGAGCAGGAACTCGTTGATCTCAACCTCGCCGTGATGAGCATCAATTCTTGGAACCGGCTTTCGATCGCCTTTCGGTACGAACCGGAACGCGAATGAGATCGAGGATCAATGTTGGCGCGAGCACTGGAGGGTGCCCTCTCGGTCGGCGCCGCGAGGGGTCGTTGATATCGGCGAACCGTTGGGGGGATAAATCAACCGTGACAGGAGCACCCCACGGGCAGGCGCGCATGAAGATTTGAGAAGAAAAAGGCGCTCGGCGGATCTCAGCGTTTTCAGAGCAGGTCGACAATCTTAACTGAATGCCCTTTCGGAACCGTCGATTTCTACCAAAACAATCCTTGCAAATATTATCATAATAAAACAGTTTCCTGTTCTGTTATGCATTCGAAGGTCTATTCCGCTGCGGTCGTTGGTGTTGAGGCGTTTGAGGTAGAGATAGAAGTCCATGCCGGATGGGGTAACTCCGATAAGATCGCGGTAGTGGGACTGCCGGACACCGCTGTCAAAGAAAGCAAAGACCGGGTCACCTCGGCCATTTGCAATAGTGCCCTGCGCTGGCCGAGCGGAAAGAGGATCACGATCAATCTTGCCCCAGCGGATGTTCGAAAGGAAGGACCCAGCTTTGATCTGCCGATCGCTCTTGGAATGCTGAAGCTGGAAGAAAACAATCGGTTGCCCGGCCTCGATGCCTTCTGCATCACGGGTGAACTGGCACTATCGGGACAATTGCGCCCCGTCAAGGGAGTCCTTTCGATCGCGTTGGAAGCCAAGCGCCGCTGCCGGCAGACTCTGATCGTGCCTCTCGAGAACGCCGCGGAAGCCGCCGTGGTGGAGGGTGTCGATGTCTACGGGGCGTGTTCACTTTCGCAGGTCGTGCATTTTCTGCGAGGAGATATCCCTTTGGAGCCGGTGCGCTCAATCAACGGTTGGCCTGACGCCGGGTCAGCCGAACAAGACCTTGATTTCGGCGAAGTCAAAGGCCAGCAACATGTGAAGCGCGCCGTGGAAGTCGCTGCCGCCGGCGGGCACAACATTCTTTGCATCGGGCCACCAGGATCGGGCAAATCGATGATTGCGAAACGGATCCCGTCCATTCTGCCGCCGCTCACGTTGCGCGAGGCGATCGAGACCACGAAGGTGCACAGCGTGTGCGGATTGCTCAATGGCGAGCACCGATTTGTGACGACTCGGCCTTTCCGGAGTCCGCATCACACCATATCGGATGCCGGGTTACTGGGCGGGTCCGGCCAACCTGCTCCGGGCGAGGTCAGTCTCGCTCACAACGGTGTTTTGTTTCTGGATGAACTTCCGGAATTTCATCGTTCCACATTGGAAGTGATGCGTCAGCCGCTCGAAGACGGGAAGGTGACAATTTCGCGGGCGGCCGGTTCACTAACATTCCCTTCTGAATTCATGTTGGTTGCCGCGATGAATCCATGTCCCTGCGGACATTACGGAGATTTGCGGCGGGAATGCCGGTGCGCTCCAGCGCAGGTGCAGAAGTACCGGAACCGCTTGTCGGGTCCGTTGATGGACCGAATCGATATTCATGTGGAAGTGCCGGCCATGGAACTCAAGGATCTGACCGGAAGTTCAGTTGAGGAATCATCTGCTGCAATTCGCGAGCGGGTCGCTCGTGCACGTTTCGTGCAATTGAAACGGTTCAGCGAGGAGAGCAAGGTGGCGTGTAATGCGCGGATGAGTACGCGGCTGCTGCGCAAACACTGCGTCCTCGATTCCGACAGCATGGAGCTCTTGAAGCAGGCAGTGACAAATTTGAATCTGAGCGCCAGAGCCTACGACCGGATTTTAAAAGTGGCTCGGACCATTGCCGATCTTGCCGGCGCCCGGAGGATCCAGGTTGAACACTTGGCGGAGGCTGTTCAGTACCGAGCGTTTGATCGAAGTTTGTGGTAAGCGAAGCCTCCCGGCTTTGCCTCGGCCCAAATCGGAGGGGAACCTTCGGTGTCGGTGCGCCGAACGCTTCACCGCGAGTTTACCCAATCGCCTGCAGCCGTGGATTCCGAGCTGAATATAGGCAGCCTCACAATCACTGATGTACCTTCACCGAGTTTGCTATCCACTTTGATTTTGCCGCCGTGCAGATCGACGCAGCGTTTTACGATGACCAGACCGAGACCCGTGCCTGGACGGTCGCCGACGTTACGCCCGCGATGGAAGGCGCTAAATAGCCACTCTCGGTCGGTTTCTGGTATTCCGATGCCCTCGTCACGGATGGTGCAAACAATGTCTGCTTTGACGCAAACGATTTCGAGTTGCACCACCCGCCCTGCATCAGAATACTTTACCGCGTTGGTTAGCAAATTCGTGAAAATGTGCCGCAGCAAGCGCTCGTCGGCCTGCACCCTGGCGGGCATTTCAGCAAGCAAGAATTTGATCGGACATCGCCGGTTGGTTGCCGATAGGACTTCGTCCACGAGTCTTCGCACGAATGTCTGCAACTCCAGCAGCGTGGGCTTGAACTCCATCTTGCCGGCATCGAAGCTTCCGATGAGCAGAGTTTCCTCCATCAGGGCGGCCATGCGTTGCGTGTTTTTGCAGATGGATTGCAGATAGTTTTTCCGCTCCGCCGGTTCCAACTGGTCCAGGTAATCGTCAAGGATTTCAGCTGAGGATTGGATGATGGCCAACGGCGTGCGGAACTCGTGCGACACCATGGACACAAATTTGCTCCGTAACTGCCCCAACTCCTTTTCTCTCGCCAGCGTTCGGAGTAGTTCGGCCTCGGCCTGCTTGTGCTGTGTGATGTCGAGTCCGGACACGAGCATGTGCGGCTCGCGGTTGATTTCGATAATGTCGGCCGAGAGCAGGATCGTGTGGACGGAACCGCGCTGGCTGCGCAGTTGGCACTCCACCTCGCTCAGCGAGCCGTCGCGCTGAAGATCGGTCAGAAACTTCACGCGATCATCGAGATTCAGCCAAATGCCCAGTTCATTCAAGTCGTGACCGACAATTCTGTCATGGCTAAGCCCAATCCACCGCACGAACGCATCGTTAGCTTCGATGAATTTTGCATCACTGAGCCGTGAAATCGTGACAAGCACCGGGGTGGCGCGAAAGGCTGTGCTAAGGCGCGCCTCACTCTCTCGCAGCCGCGCCTCACTCTGCCGCAATTCCTCTTCGGCACGCTTGCGCACGGTGATGTCGTTGCAGACGGCTTGAAGAAGCTGTCGGCCCCCGAGTTGGATGGGCGTAAGAAACACTTCAATCGGAATTTCAGTGCCGTCCCGGCGCAACATCATCCATTCGAAACGCGCACTGCCATTGGCTAACGCGCTGGCGATGTGCTTTCTTACAAGCGCCTCGGCGCGTTCACCGCCGGCTTGGATCGGTGCGGAGACTTCGGCTGGGTGTTTGCCGCTGACATCTTCCAATCTGGAATAGCCCAAAAGCTGCAACCAACTTGGATTCACCTCCAAAATTCCATTTTCGTCATGCAAAACTACTGCCTGACTGGTGCCTTCAAACAGCGCGCGAAACTTTTCTTCGGACTCGCGCAACAGATGTTCCGACCGCGCGCGATTTGATTCTTCCAGCGCGAGCGAAACCATGGAAGCGAGCGCTGAAACAAAGTCAATTTCTTCCGCCGACCAGTCGCGAGGCGAACCTGTATGCTCATGACAAAGAACGCCGACGACCTCGCCGCACACCCAGACGGGTGCATCGAGCAAGGAAGAAATGCCAAGCGGCTTCAGATAGTTTTCGGCCAAGTGCCTCGTGGCCGGGTGCGTTAATACGCGGTCGGCCACGATCGGCCGGTTAGTGGCTAACGCCTCAAAATAGGCAGGACAATCGGAGAAGCCCAGCCGAGCGCCTTTGTACTGTTCCTTACAGCTTTCCGCGTTCCGTAGATAGAGGACCTCACAAACGATGACAGAATTATTTTCCTGCAGTGACCAATAACTAACTCGCGCCACCCCAAGCGTCGCCGCCGATAGAGAACAAATTTTCTGCAGAGCTTTTTCGAGATCCGATTTGTCGGAGCGTGCCAGTTCAAGAAGCACGTCGCGATGTATCTGCACTTGCTCGCCGTGTTTGCGCAATTGTTCTTCGGCGCGTCTGAGTTGTTCGTTCGACCGGACGAGTTCGATCGTGCGCTCGGCCACTCGCTTCTCAAGCGAAGCGTTGAGCTGACGAATTTCGCTCTCGGCCCGATTTCGCTCCTCACGTGTGCGGAGCGCCATCACTCCATACGCCAAGTTGTTTGCTAAATCCGTATATTGCTGAATTGCGCTTTGTGTGAAGGCATCGGGCTCTTCGGCGTAGAGAGCGAGCGCGCCGAATGCTTCCCCGTGAGACATCAGGGGAAGGGAAATGCAACACGCATAGCGGCGCCTGAGCGCCTCGGCCCGCCACGGGGCCATATTCGGATCGGTCGAAATTCCTCTGTTCCAGGACCTGGTACCTGTCCGGATGGCTGTGCCCACTGGCCCGCGTCCCCTTTCGTTATCTCCCCAGGTGATATTGATTCGTCTCAGGTACCCGGCCTCGTATCCTGCATGCGTGACCGGTCGGACAGTTTTGTCTTCATTGAATTCGCGGTAGCCGACCCATGCCATGCGAAGGCCGCCAACCTCAACGAGGATGCGGCAGACGGACCGCAACAGTTCGTACTCCTCGGTTGCGCGGACGAGGGCCCGGTCGCACTGGTAGAGCGTCTGCAGAGTTCGGTTCAGCCCGGCCAGTTTCTGCTGCGCCCGCGTGCGCTCTGTGATGTCCGTCGCGATGCCGCAAACCGAATACGGGTTTGCCGTGCGGTCCCGCAGCAGATATTTAACCGCGACGTACTGTCGCTCACCCTCCGCCATTGGTACGGTTTCCTCAAATTGGACGGGTGTGCGTGCTTCGATCACATGCCGCTCATTTTTTCGTTCGCCACTTTCAGCCCGCACGTCGATTGGCAGGTTCGCTGCAATGAGGAATGCGACGCTTAGCGAGACGCCAAGAATTCCACCGGTTATCGATGCACTGCCATCGTGTTCTTTCGCGACGATCAAGAGGCCTAAAACGGAAAAACCCAGAGCCAAGCCGATCAATTTTATTGCGGTTGATATTTTCTGCCGTCGCTTTTGTCTTCTCATCCTAAGTGTCGGTTGTCGATTCGCCTGCGCGGGCGGCTCGCTGCTGAGCAGTCGGGCTTCGTCAACTTACAAATGCATCGCAAAGCCCGAGTTTCAGAAAATCGGCAGAAATAAAGCGGCACCTTTATCAGGAGTGCCTTTTTTAGGGTCACAAATTCTCTGGATCCTGGTTCGGACGAGTATGTCCTGCCGCCGGATGATTCCCCGGCGAGCCTGATGGCGGCGGCAAGTTGCATCGCTTTCTCGAACGCACCATGCGGGTTGCCCTTTCGGCCGACTCCCATGTGCTTCCTTCAGCGGTTCGATTTTCTCGGAATTAAGCTGGGCGGGTGGACGCCGTCCAGTCGAGGCGGCCGTGACGACGCGCAAAACCGCTCCACAATTTTAGCCTTGCCGCACCATTTTTGGCTGAATTATCAATCTGAGTGTATTTTACCTCGATGCTTACCGCCGCCCTGAAGGACGATTCTATGAATCGAGCGCTGAAATGATCGGAAGCTGGACTCTCCCGGCCGTTTTTTGGGTCGCGATCGAAGCTGGTGCGGCGTTTTGCGCCGAAGTCCCTCCGGGACCGAATTGGCTTCGGACGGCGGTATTTTATCAGGTCTATCCCCAAAGCTATTACGACTCGAACGGCGATGGGATCGGCGACTTGCCTGGTATCACAGCGAAGCTTGATTACATCGATTCGATCGGCTGCAACGCGATTTGGATCAATCCGATTTTTGAATCGCCTTTTGGCGACGCGGGCTATGACGTGGCTGATTTTTATAAGGTCGCTGCGCGTTACGGGACGAACGACGATTTAAAGAATCTCTGCGCCGAAGCCCACAAGCGCGGCATGCACGTGTGCCTCGACCTGGTGGCGGGCCATACCTCAATCGTGAATAAGTGGTTTCAACAGTCCGCGCTCGACCGGCCGAATCCCTACTCGAACTGGTATATCTGGACACCAGCGAGCGAGAATGTTCCTGATTCACAACCATTTCCCGGCGAGCATAATCGTTCGGATCGTTACTTACCGAACTTCTTCCCATTTCAACCGGCCCTGAACTACGGCTATGCGTCGGCCCGATCCGAACGAGCCTTGGCAACTTCCGACGACTGACCCCGCGTGCATCGCGGTGCGCGAGGAACTCAAAAAGGTTATGAAGTTCTGGCTAGACTTAGGCGCCGATGGCTTCCGGGTGGATTTGGCAGCCTCACTGATCCGCAATGATCCGGATCATCAAGTGATCAGTGCGCTCTGGCACCATTATCGATCCTGGCTGGAATCAGAGTATCCTGAAGCGGTCATAATCTCCGAATGGAGCGACCCCGCTGTCGCCATTCCTGCCGGCTTCCACATCGATTCCCTTCTCCAGTTCGGTAAACCCTATCAAATACTCCTTGGTCCGGAGGCGCAGCTCAACGGCAACGCCCGCGAACCTGACGCCTTCTTCGAACGAGCAGGCGGTGGCGACATCAAGGCTTTCCTCGACGAATACCTCAGGCACTACACGATAACGAAATCGCGTGGTTACATTTCAATCCCGACAGGCAATCACGATACGCCGCGTCCGACCTGGGGGCGCAACGAACGAGAGGTTCGCACTATTTTTGCGATGCTACTCACTATGCCCGGCGCGCCCTTTATTTATTATGGCGATGAGATCGGGATGAAATTTCTTCCGGAAGTCCCGAACAAAGAAGGTGGGACACTCGGAAAGGTGCAGCGCTGTGGTTCACGAACCCCGATGCAGTGGTCCAAAGAAAAGAACGCGGGATTTTCGATCGCACCAGCAGAGGAGCTTTACCTTCCGATCGATCCGTCCGAATCACGGCCGGATGTTGGAACTGAAGAAAACGATCCGGCATCAATGTTGAACTTCACCCGTGCATTATTGAAGCTGCGTCGCGACCATCCTGCGCTCGCCAATGACGCAGATTTTCAGCCGTTGTATGCGGAGCAAAATAAGTATCCATTTGTTTACCTGCGTGCAGCGGGTAAGGAGCGTATCATCGTCGCCATCAATCCTGCCGAAAGGCCCTGTATGGCTGTTTTGGGGGGCGTGACCAAGTCTACGCCAACACGTCCATTGCTTCTTCAGGGCGCGGCATTTCGGGACGGTCGGTTGGAAATGGGCCCTGTCTCGTTCGGCATTTTCTTACTCGAATAGTCAGGAGCGCCTACGGTTCAGACGACAACTAATCTCCTCAGCCAGTTCCCTTCATTGACGAAAAGTCCAAAAAGTAGAGTGCCGAGCGCCGCGGTGCGGTGACGGGTTGTCCAGGATCTTGGCAAACGCCCATTTAATGCGGTGAACTGCGCGGCGATTCCGTGCGCTTCACTTGAAAGCGACTAGTTTGGCCAGGTCAAAGGAGCTTCCGGAACTGGAAAACGTCATTCGATCCTCTATCCAAACCTGAAAAAGCACGGATTGTCAGGACCGGGGCAGCAAACCCCCGCATCCGATCTTCCTCCCCGTCTAGGAAATCCTACCGGCGGGAAACGAGCTACCAAAAAGAGAAAGGCTCGCATGCAGTCTACGGGTTCAAGAAGTCAAAGACAGAAGGGCCCTTCGTTTATCGTCCATTGACAACAACTTACGTATTAAAACGTAATACTTGCATGAAACAGATTGTGTTTCGGCAAAAATACTGTTTAAACTGCCGAGCTATTCGAAATGGATTTCCAAAGACTATTCAAAAGAAAAGAAGAGGGCTCCGCGCCTCCGATTACTGGAGATAATACGAGGGAAACTTTAAACGAGAGGGACGTGCTTATTTGTGAAGGCGAATTGTTGGACGGGGAAACGCGCGCGCCACTTGTTTGGAGCAACGTCGGCGGGGCAATCAAAGTCAAAGCCGATAAAATACTAGGTATTCTCCAAGGACGAACCCGGATTAAGGCAGCGATTCTTCAGGATCTTTACCCTGCGCTATTCGAGAAAGTGCCTAACCCAGGTACTGAATTTAATATACCTCTTCAGGTGGTTGTTATGCAGCTCGCGGATATGTTTTCCAATCTATCTTCCGGGGAATCTGTCCCCGAAGATTTCAATACGCCCTTTGGGCAGCTCGCTCGCGAGGATGAAGTGAAATTTAAGGAGAAGCCCGCGGATCGGCCAGAGCTACAACCGATCATCACTGCAAAATTAGTCATGCCGCCGCAGCTAGGAACGAAACTAGTTTTAGAAGAAGAAGGTCAGAGTACGGGTGTGGAAGAGCTGACCGAAAAGGCTTCCACGCAAGAGCTGAAAGCGGGGCCTTTTGGTCGTAGAGGTAACGGTCTCAAAGAACTTCAGTCGAAGGATAAGAGCACGTCTGAGGAGTCGAGGGCGGCCCCGGCAACATTCGATAAAGAGAGCGGGGAAACTTGCACGTCCGCCGAAACTGGCCGAGACGCTGAGATTTGCCCAATTCGTGCGGAGCCCGGACCGGCAAATGAGAAATTGCTTCCGGCGTTTGAATCGCCCAGCGCAGCCTCGCGTGATTCGGCGCTTTCGTCCGGCGGTCGAAGGATAGAGAACAACAATATTCGACGCGACGGCCATGGATACCTTCAGGAGCTCTATCTCACAGATGAACTACTCGACGGCTCCAAAGTGGCAGATCTGATTTTGCAACTTCCTCGAGTCACAGGTGTGGTCATTATGTTGTCAGACGGCGCGGCTCTTGGAGGCAGTTTAAGCGGAGGACTCAATGAGGCATTACTGAGCGTGACTCCTGATTTTGTAAAACATCTATCGATCTTCACTAAGAGCATGGAAGAGGGTCCCGCGAATTTCGTCACGTTTTCGGATCACGCTTGCCGGATCAGCCTGACAATTGGCGGAGATGTTTTGATATTGGCCGGGCACAGGGGCAAGAACCTCCCTCCCGGCCTTCGCGAAAGGCTTGTGGCGACAGCTCAGGCTCTAAACATGATTTACAGTTCGTAGCCGTGAGAAAATATCGTGGCTGTGTGCGAAGACAGAGAATTGCGGGCATGGGGATCCCGATCTTTAATCGGTTGTTTGCATGATTATCAGCGGAATACCGACGCAGTGTGCGCTCTCATCGTACAGGACGATGCGGCGATCCTGGCGAAGGTTTCAACCAATGCGAATCTGGATGTCGAAACATTAGGGGCTTGCTCGTCCATGATCTTTGCAGCCTCTCAAATGCTTGCTCGGGAACTCGGAACTGAAGGTGAGGTTCTAGGCCGCATGACTATCGGAACCGAATACCATCTCCTGATCATGGGCATCACCCCGAAGCTTGCTCTGGTCACACTGTGCAGAAAGTCATTCGCAAAAGGGCTGATGGAATGCCAGGCGCGAGCCATGATACCTCGGATGATCGATTGCCTGATTCACCTAATCCCGGAGGATCGATGATCAGGACCGTCCTAGCTTCCCCTTGGTTGCCCTTGCTGTATTGGGCGGCCGCAGTTATCGCAATGGTCTGTAGTGCGGGTCAGGTGTCTCTGAAGCGACGCCTTGGCCATCACGAGTTCAAGAGCGCTGTGAGCGCCTCGGTTCGGACGCCGGCGCAAATTCAATATCTGTCTTCCGCTCACCAGCCGCAGCCTGCTAAACAAGCAAACGAAGTTGTCTGTAAACCAACTCGCTTTTGGTACGCTCAGATCTCCGTGGTCCGCAGACCGAATACTTCTGTGCAGGGATTCGTGAAGGAAGTCATAACAAACAGTAGGCCCATTTCGGGGGGAGCGCGAACGTCAGTCAGTGAGCCGATAACGATGCTTACGATTCGCGTCGACGCGTCACAACAGACCACGGCCAGCACGTTAGCGATTCAATGCAGGACCAGCCTGACAATCGACAACGAGCATGGAAGAACGGTCACAGTGCAAGGCGTAGTCACGCAAGAGGTCGTATCATCAACCGGAAAGATCCTTATTATGGCAGGAAGCAGGGTGGTTGGCTCGGGGCTGCTTGATCCGGAGAACGGGAGATTCAAATCGGATGGTCAGTGGTCGATATTTTTCGATGACACTGAACTCAAAGTCCAAGCTCGGCTCTTGGACAGGCCGGCAGGTTTGCCTGGAATATTGGGGCAAGAGACATCGAACGAAGTTGGAGCGCTTCAAAGGGAAGCAGTCAAGCGAGACGGTCGCTGCATCTTCGTACCCCGAAACGCACCGTTCGTACTCGAACTTCACGGCGAGATTTTGCTTCGCGATTTGAAGTCAGATGAAGCCAACGGGTAAAGAAATTGCTTCCCCCTTTCTCCTATTAAATGCGCTAAATCAAAAACGGATACTTTATGACCAGAAAAACAGGATGCTTTGACAAAGGCCAGCAGGGGGTCTCATTGATCCAGGTACTGCTAGCGATTCTTTTGGGCGCTCTGACCGTGACGTGGGCCAGTAACACGATCATCAATGGAATGGAAAAAGGTATTGCCACGAAAACCCTTACCGCCGTTGATGCGATTCAGCAGGCCAAGCAACAATTCCTACTCGACAATCCAGAAACCGATCCGGCCGCAGCAGCTTCTTTTGGCAGCCTGCAGCCCTATCTGATGGTTATGGGCACTCCGGTAACGACTGAGGCGCAACTGATGGCCGGCACCGGCGGTCGGACGGTCACAAGTTACGGCTCGTACAATACCGGACTCTCGCTGAGCAAGCCGATAAATCCCGCCTATGTAACCCCGAGTATGCAGCCCATTGTTACGATGATTAATAATGGTCTTGGCAATGGCGCGGGCGGATAAGCGTGCGTGCGGACAGCACGGTCGCTGAAAGACTGTTCATTTGCAGAACCTGTATTTGGTTCTCCACAGCATATTGATAACGCCCGTAGGGGCCGTCGCGTCTTCAGGGAACGACAGAATAAAGGATCAAAGAAAATGCCTTGCATTCAACGAGGCGTCCGCATAAACAAATACTTACGTACAATATAAAACGTTTGTATATGTCTGAATTCATTTGTGTTGTTCAGGAGCGTAGGACCGGGCCGTTCTTGGCTCGGACACTGGCAGGCAAGTCGGCCGGCGAAATTACCTCGCGGCTTCTGGCTTCCGGAACAGCAGTCGCGAAGGTGATTGAACACAGGGACCTACATCCGCTTGCGCGAGGGAAGATTTCCACAAAGGATGTCGCCTATTTCATGGAACAGATCGAGAATACGTTGTTCCTTGGAATGGAGCCGAGGCTTGCTCTTAAAGCCTGCGCGATCACGATTTGTCAAAAATCAAAGTCGAGCAGAAATCTTCAACAAGTGGTAGCGGCGATGGAGCGAATGGTAGCTGGTGGGGAGAGCTTGGCGAATGCTGCGAAGCAATTTCCCAATCTTTTTAGTCAAGTGGCCGTCGGCTTGCTCGAAGCGGGTGAAGGATCAGGAAGCCTGGACGAAAGCTTTCGGTCGATTCGTGTTCTGGCGGCAAGGAGCGAAAACGTTCGTCATCAAACCAGCATGATGATTTTGCAGCCGGCGATTACCATGCTTATGGCGGTGCTGACGGTGGGAGTCATCATCGTCTACATCGTACCGCAGTTTCGATCGCTACTGGATTACCTCGGGGGGAAGCTCCCGTGGCAAACCGAGGTGATGATTTCCATCAGCGACGTTGCCACCCGTCATCCGCTCATCATCGCAGGGGCGTTAGCAGCGTGCATTTACCCGATGCTGGCATTGCCGGCCTTTGTGAAGGATAACGCGTGGACTCATCGGCTCGTGGTCCAGATACCCGGATTTGGCCGATACCTATTGACCGGAATACAGACGAATTTCGTCGCGGCGTTTGCCCAGCTCAAGAAGAATAGGATGCCCAATCCGAGCGCGCTGATGCTTCTTAAGGATATCAGCTGGTATTTTCCGTACCGCACAGCCATCGCTCGCGCTCACATCGGTCTAAAGTCGGGTGAATCTCTTTCTAACGTCTTGGAAGCTGAGTCAGATATTATTGGTGAGAGGAATATTCAGTATTTTCGATTCATTGAAGAAACTGGCTCAGACATTGAACAGTTGGAGCGCCTCGCAATCTTATTGAACCGCGATCTGGATGCTCATACGGAACGACTAAAAACGATCCTGAATCCACTGATTCTTATCGCGCTCGCCTTGCTTGTGGGAATGATTGCCGCCGCGATCATCCTGCCAATGTACGAAATATATAACCGTATCTGATGCTCTGTGAACGAACACCTATTACTGTGCGACGTGGAATCACCAGTCTTTTCGGGATTGTTATATGGATCGATTAAGCTGATCCGGAGGTACAGCAGAGATTGGAAACCATGATCGCTGATATTCAGGCCTTCGTTCGCGAAATGCCGTGGCGATTCTATTTGGGTGGCGGGCTTATTTCACGGCAGGAGCCCATGATTTCGTTTTATAT
>CAVTQD010000036.1:0-9435 GCA_963736745.1 uncultured Verrucomicrobiae bacterium
TGGCTTCTATTTCATTCAGCACCGAACGATACGCAGGTACCGCCCGTCCTCCAATGAACATCACAATCTCGCGGGGCAACAAGAGTCGTAGTTTCTTGAGTTCGGCTTCCAGCCCATAGGGCCGTTCCGGGTAAACAATACTCAAGGCCGACCGCCCGCGCTCTACTCAGTCTCACTGCTCCGGCGATTGCATCCGAGGGGAGCGAGGGCCCCAGATAAATGGCACCCCAACCCTGGTCGTCTGCGGTGACTGCGGCCAAGAGCGCCCCCAATTCATGGAGTTCGGCCGGGGGCGTTGTGAAGACGATCCGAGGGGCATTTTTGCGCAAGGCCTTAGTGTGCAATAAATTTCCCAAGAAAGTTCTGATGACGGCGGTCGCTAAATGTTCCTGAATGGCTTCTATTTGTCCGCTTTGCCAATAAATGCCGATTTGCTCGATTAACGGCGCCACGGTCTGCCGGAGAAAAGCGGGCCTCGAGAGTTCGATCGAGGCACGATTCAGGGTCTGTTCAAGACCGGCGGCGTTGAACGATTTGATTGCAGCCAGAGTGTTATTTAAAAGTGACGCAGGCCGTTTGTCTGCGTCCGTGCCTCTTCGGCCGCCAGGTTGAGATGCAGGTCCACCGGCCACGCGTTTCACAAGCACTTTTAGAGCCAAAACCATAAACGCGTCGATGAGAATTTTACCTCATGCACGCTCACTCATCACCACCGCGCCGGTCCGAAATTCCGTTGCCAACACCGGTAAGATGCAATTTTTTGAGGTTTGCGAATCAATATCACGACCGGATTATTTTTTAAACGCGTTCAGGTCGTCACAAAAATTGGCGGGATATCTCGATAAGCTCTACGAAAGGTTTGGGGTCCCAAGCAGCACGACCGACGAAGAGCCCATCAACATCCGCGATTTCTGCATAGGAGCGGAAGTTCTTATGGTTGACGCTACCGCCAAATAGCAATGGCACCTCGGCGGCAACTTCCGCGGAATACATGTTGCTGAGAACTTCCCGAATGGCTGCATGCTTTTCCTGAACATAGGACGGGTCCGCAGGCAATCCGGACGCTCCAATTGCCCAGGTTGGTTCGTAGGCGAGCATGACTTTGGACAACTTTTCGCGGGGAATGCGCTCAAGTCCTGCGCGCACCTGTCTTTCCAACGCCTGCGTACCAGATCCTTGCTCCTTCTCGGTGTGGTTTTCTCCGATGCAAATTAGCGCCGTGAGGTCGTGGTCAAGTACTGCCCACGCCTTTCTATTAACGTCTGCGTCAGTTTCGCCGAATTTTTGCCGGCGTTCTGAATGCCCGATCTCAACAAGGTCCACGGGAATATCCGCCAACATGCGAACGGAAATCTCTCCCGTTGCTTCCACTCCGTTCTCCCAATGAACATTTTGTGCGCCGACCTTTAGGGGCAGGCCAGCATCGGTGACAGCGTCCCGAACGAGTTGTAGGGACGTGAACGATGGGATGACAAAGAGATAATACCTCGAGAGATCCAGTTCGCGCACAAGTGGAAAAAACTCCTCAACAAATTGACGCGCTTCCGTATTCGTCCTGCGCATCTTCCAGTTCGTGCCAAGATAGAATTTCATAAGCCTCGCTTCATGTAAATTTCGGTGAATCGAATCTGAGGGCGTATGACTTTCATATACTGCTTTTGTCTTTGATTTAAGTTGGAAGTCAGGTGTTTTTACCGGTGTAATTTTCCGCCGCCGCGGTGAGGAATTCCAGGAACAGGGCAATTGAAGTTGCACCCGGATCTTGAGCTGTCCTCGCGCGTTCGCCGAGAGTAGTGGCGCGGCCGAAACGAGCGAGCATCCCGATGGTCGACGTAGCTCCCTGTCTGGCGGCCGCGGCCGCGGCCCGCAATGCCACGTCCAGCGGCTCCGTTTGTTTCGCTTCGAGCACTTCCACGGCTGGGACCAACGCGTCGATCATTGTCTTGTCCCCAACGGCTGCCTGAGTTTTCCGTCTCAGCTCTTCCAGCCCACGCCGAAGAAAGGCTGCCAAGGTTGGCGTGTCCATCGTTTCGCTAGCAGGGCATTTTTTGGCGGAACGAAAAAGGATACCAAACAACATGCCGGACGCGCCTCCCATCGACTTCATCATGGCCAAGCCGATCGTCTCGAACTCATCGTTAATCGAGCCAAACGAACCCGATTGAAGCGCGTGGATTGCCGAGTCGCTGCCGCGCGCGATGGTGCTTCCGTGATCACCGTCTCCGAGAGCCTGGTCAAGTTGGTTGAGGTAACCAGCGTTTGACGATAACACAGTGAGAGCTGCGACCAGAGCATCACAAGCTTCAAGTTTATTCAGGGTTGTTTGTTTCATGTTTCACTGGGAAGTTAATTTCTTAGTGTCCTGTCCGCGGATGATGCGTAAAACAGAAAGAGTCGGCGGCTGCTGCGAGAAGAGGCTCGATTTCATCATCGATCGATAACAGGGTGATCGAGAACCCGGCCATATCGAGAGATGTTGCGAATTCGCCGGCTACACATTGGCACAGCTGGATCCCTTTTTCCTGCAAGCCCTTTCGCACATGCCCGGTAACCGCAAGCAGTTCGAGCACGGTAGTGCCGCCCAAGCCATTGACCATGACGGCCACCTGCTCCAACGGAGTCCCAGTTGCAGAATAGTCGGCAATCAGCAATTCGATCATTTGCGGCACTAAGGTCTCTGCCGGCTGAAAATCGGCTCGCCTGACGCCCATCTCACCGTGGAGTCCCATACCGATCTCGAGCGATCCTTTCGGTAGGTCAAACATCGGTTCGCCGGTGTCAATCGAAGAACACGCCTGAAGAGCGACTCCGATCGAGCGGACAGTAGCGTTAACCTTTTCACCGATCCGCAACACCTCTTCGAGCGGCAGTCCCCGATCGGCCGCAGCCGCCGCGCACTTAATAACGTATATGTCTCCTGCAGTTCCTCTGCGCGCCTTGAGCCGGTCCGGCGGTGCAGATGCAATGTCGTCATGGACGCGAATCTGGGTGGCGGTCGCCCCGTCATCCGAAAGCTCCTCGACCGCAAAATCGAAGTTCAGGATATCACCGGAATAGTTACCGTAGATGAAAATCGTCCCGTCGGATTTGCCCAAAGCCTCTGCCGTTGCGCGGATCGAAAACGGATTGGGCGCTGCAAACACGGATCCCACGACCGCGCCGTCTGCCATCCCAGGCCCGACAGCCCCTAGGAACAGTGGTTCGTGGCCGCTTCCCCCTCCTACTACGATTCGGACCCGACGGTTTCGATTGCCACGATAGACGAGACCTGGATGGCCCTCGATGCGTTGGAGCGGTACACGGCTGACTGCGAGAATACCCTCAAGGACAGAGTCGGCAACTTTGGCAGGAGTAACAAGAAAGTTTCTCATAGGAAGAAGTAGTAGTGTGGCTTGAGATTTCTGCTTCGCTAAATTTGTTCGAGCACCCTTACGGTCACTTGCCCTCAACGGTGTTTGGCAAAATTCGCCTCAGATACTCGCGATTGGTCGCGCTGACACTCAGACCGTCTCCACCATAATGCTCCACGCAAAATGGCCATCTAAAGCCTAGCTCGATCGCGGCGCGCACAGCGTGACGATAGTTGATCACGCCAAACTCGAGCGGTGCAGGACTCGTAACGATGAAACCGCTAGAGGAGTCTTCCGATCGAAAGTAGTTTTTGACATGCCAATATTTGGCAAACGGCAGTGTCTTTTCGGCCATCTGTTCCCACCGCTCGACCGGGCGAAGCAGTCGCTGAAGGTTGCCCCAGTCCGGATTTAAACCAACGCGAGGATGATCGATATCTTTCACTAGGGCGACCGCACTATCGGCTGTCCCGAGGAAGGTGTCCTCATACATCTCGAGGGCAATATCTATACCCAGGCTTTCGGCGTGTTTGCCCAACTCCTGAAATCGGGAGACGGCCAATTTCCAAATCGCCGGATCACCCGGGTAGGCAGGCCCGGGTGCAGTCCAGAACCAGAGGGCCTCTTTTTGTGCAGGGGTTAACGCTTGAAAGAGACCGAACGACACGACGGTTGCGCCTATTCTTGCGGCGACATCCAGCACCCGATAACTGTACGCAAAATATTCGTCGCCATGATCGGGGTCGATCACGCTCCGACGAGCGGTTGAAATGGCCGGGATGGTAAGGCCAACTTGTTTGACGGTCGTCATAAATTCTTCGAGCCGCGCTTCGGAAAGATCCGCGACGCGTAGCCAGGAATCAGTGGGATCAAAATGCGTGAAGCCCGCCTCTGCGACTTCTTTGAGCGAAACCGCCCACTCGTCGGCTCCCTGTTCCTGGACCAGCTGCCCCTTTTTCGTGACGCCGGGAAATTGCAACATCGCTGCGGCGATCGGCCATTCGGATTTAGTAAAAGGCATAATCTATACTTTATTTCAGACTGATGAGTTAACTTATTGATCAAGAACGAGTTAGCGACATGTCGCGGCAGAAATGGCGGTTTCCGGGGGACACGAATAGCTTAGGACCGCATTTAACTCGTTGGTGCTGGTCCAAGCTCCGCTAAGAGATCAGCCAGTTTCCGATAAGCCCGGTTGCGATAAGTAACAAGTTCAGCGGATTTTTCCGCCGAGATGTTCAGAAAACCTGCCCCGGACTTGATGCCGCATTTACCCTGGCTAACTAAATCGGTAAGAATATTCGGTGCCGCCAGGCGCTTTCCATAGTGGCTCTCAAACGTTTTAAAACAAGCGGCGTAGACATCCAATCCCGCCATATCGGCGATGACAAAAGGCCCGAAGAAAGGTAACCGGAAACCGAACGTCGTGCGCACGATCTCATCGATCGCTTCCGCGCTGGCGATACCCTCCTCAACGATATTAATCGCCTCTTTAAAGAGCACGTACTGTAGACGATTGAGGACAAAACCTGCAGAATCTTTCACCCGCGCGGGGACTTTGCCGGCACGGCGCAAGAGCTCCTCAACCGGGATTAAGATCGACTCATCCGTCCCGGCATGAGGGATCACTTCGACGCCCGGGATGAACGGAGCTGGATTTGAAAAATGGACGCCCAGAAAGCGGCTCGCATCCTCAAATGCCTCGGCCAGTCCCGAGATCGGAAGGGTGGAGGTATTACTAGCTACGATCGCATCCAAACGAACCGCACGGGAAATACGACCAAGGACATCATGCTTGATTTCGGGCACTTCAGGCACGGCCTCCTGGACGAAGTCGACCGATGCCACTGCCGAGTCTATCGAATCGGCAGCACGTAAACGCTCCTTAAGGATCCCGGTGCTGCCTGGCTTAAACAAGCCCTCCCGTTCAAAGTGCTCAGATTCGGTCAGCAACCGTTCAAAGGCTTCCTTAGTTAGTTCGGGATTAGCATCGGCAAGCTGCACGTCAACTCCGGCGAATGCCAACGATTGCGCGATGCCGCCACCCATGTAGCCGGTGCCGACGACTGCGGCGCTATAAATGTTTTTTGTCATAGCTGTCCTTGGAAAGGTTGTGTTTCGAGTGACTCACGGATGAGAAGCCGATGCTGCAGGTACCGCTGCTCGACGAAGTGAAACCGAATTTCATATACGCTTTTTATGTGCCCTCCTTGTCGAAAAACCACCTCGATACCGCGTCTAAGGACACTGCGACGACCACAATTCCTCCACTAACGACGGTCTGCCAGTACGGCGAAACGCCGAAAAGCACGATGATATTTTCAATAACTCCGATTATCGCGGCGCCGATGACCGCCCCCACCGGGTTGCCGACCCCGCCGGTGGTCGCGACGCCGCCGATGACCGGTGCAGCAATCGACACCAGTACCCATACTTCCCCAATCGATGGCTGCGAGGAACCTAATCTCGCGACCATCAGCATCCCAGCCAACGAGGCGAGAAAACCAGTAAGCATAAACGTAATCACCCTAATCCGATTCACCCTGATACCTAACATTCTTGCTGCTTCACGGCTGTTACCGATCGCGTACATATATCTACCGAAACGCGTGAACATAGTTAAAAAACAAACAAGAATAAGCACTAAAACCATAATCAGGAAGGGTACCGGTGCTCCGAAGATATCTCCTCTACCGAGGAAGTAGATCGCATCGGGAATGCCGACGACAGCTTTGCCCTGTGTAATCACAAGATTGATGCCGGTGTAGACCCCCGCCATCCCGATGGTGACGACCAGCGAATTCAGATTCAATGCTGTGACTATGAGTCCATTGACGCATCCAAATGCCAGGCCAAAGCCCAGGGCAAAAAAGAACGAAAGGTAAGGGTTAATGCTAAAATCAACCATCAACTTGCCGCCAAGTATCGCGCAAAGTCCGGCTATCCCTCCGACTGACAAATCAAGATCTCCGAGAACTAAGAGTAATGATTGGCCAATGGCTACAAGTCCGACAAAGGCCAGAGAGCGGACGACGATACTGATATTATAGGCTCCGAGGAAATAGGGGGAAAAGAGACTCGCGATGATAATCATTATAGCCAGCGCGAGAATCACCCCACTCAATTGGTTCGAGAAAATTCCTTTGATAAAGTCGAAACGCCCTTCGAACTTCCTGGTCTCTGAGAGCTTATGCATGTTTATCTCCATTCACTCCAATGATTGCTCTCAACAACTGCTCACGGGTCGTTCGACCGGTCACGAACTCACCTGATTTTCTCCCTTCGTAGATGGTCACGATCCGGTTAGAACACTTCAAGAGCTCTTTCAGATCAGAGGAGATCAGGATAATGCCGAGCTGTTCCTCTTCCGCCAGACGCTTTAGCAGGTGGTAAATATCGTTTTTCGTTCTAACGTCAATTCCCTTTGTCGGTTCATCAAAGATCAAGACCTTAGGAAGACAGTACATAGCGCGTCCAATCATTATTTTCTGCTGGTTACCACCGCTTAAAAACATGATTTTCTTTTCCAACGATGGAGTCTTAATATCGTATAGATCAATAATCTCGTTAACGATTTTAGTCTCTCTTCTTTGCGAGATCAGCAATCGTTTTGCTGTCTTTTCGAAAAGCGAGATCCCGATATTATGTTTGACGCTTAATAATGGCAGGATGCCGTGAAGCTTTCGTTCCTCAGGAAGATAGATCAAACCGTTTTTTACCGAATGGTTGGTATCGTGAAAAACCCAGCGCCGGCTCTCGAAAGTCGCATCTCCAGCAGTTTTGGGGAGAAAGCCGAACAGCGTTTGGACGATCTCTGAGCGTCCCGCTCCTACGAGGCCGGCAAACCCAAGTATCTCGCCTCTGCGCAAGGTGAAATCGATGTCGGAAAAGCCATCGACCACTCAGCCCCTGAACTTGCAGGATCGTCTCCCCGGGAGCCGTCGTCGGCCGGCAGTCTTCCTCAACATCGATTTCCCTCCCGCACATATGGCTGATGACCCAATCCGACGTAACATCGGCCACCTTACCCTCGCCTACCTTCTCACCATTCCGGAGAACTGTAACGGTGTCGCCTAGCTCAAAGAGCTCATCTAACTTATGGGAGATAAAGATAATCGCTTTACCCTCTGTTCTTAGCCGGCGAATAATCTCGAAAAGCCTATCGGTTTCCTGGGTTGTCAGGGAGGTGGTCGGTTCGTCCAAGATCAGGGTCTGAAAACTCTGATTTGCGGAAGCTCGAGCGATCTGGAGCATCTGCTGATCAGAAACAGAGATATTTCTTACTTTTTGATTCGGTTTCGCATGAATTCCGAATTTTTCAAGGAATGGCCGAGCGGCTTCGTGAAGCCGACTCCTGGTGAGGAAGGCTCTCCGAAAGCCGCTCTTTTCGAACGGGATAAACAGGTTCTCCGAAACCGTTAAATGCTGGAACAGTTGGAGTTCCTGCGGAACATACGAAACTTTCTCGAACAGTTTGGTGTGCTCAGACGCCCGAATGCGTTCGATAAATACTTCGCCTTCATCAGGCGAGTAAACACCGGTCAGAATCTTGACGAGAGTGCTTTTCCCGGCGCCGTTTTCTCCCATAATACAGTGGACCCGGCCGCTCTCCACAGCCACATCCACGTTGCGAAGCGCGACGACACCAGGAAATCTTTTAAGCACATTTTTCGCTTCGAGAACGACCATGTGTCCTCCGCACGATTGACCGTACGTGTGAGGTTGCTATCAAAAGCCTTGGTAGCCTTTGATCATTTCCTTGGTGATCGTGACCACTCCTGTATCGATGCGGTCCGGAAGATTCGCTCCCTGCGCCTTTTGCCAGAGCGCAAGGACCGCCCAATAACCTTGCATCATCGGTTTGGTCGAGACGGAAGAATCCACGACCCCTTGGTCAATCAGTTCAAGAAGTTGATTCAGGTCGTCGAGGCCAACTTCAAGGACCTTACCCGTCTTATTGGCTTCTTTAATGGCAATCCCTATCCCAATCGGACCGGCGGCATCACAGGCGACGAAGCCGTTTAGATCGGGATGCGCACTAATGATGGAAGCTGCTTGTTTCTGGGCTGTTTCAATGTCGTCATTGTCGATCCCTTCCGCGACGACCTGAATTCCGGGATACTTTGCAAACGTCTCTCTGTGCGCCTGGGCACCGGATCCGATGGTTTGGAGCGGTTGGGACACCCTGCATAATTGCAACTTTGCCCTTCCCTCCCAGGAGCTTTACCAGCCTCTCAGCGGCTGCCGATGCCTGAAATGCATAGTCGTTGCCAACACTGGTAAGATGCAGTTCTTTTGGGGCTTCCGAATCGAAGATCACGACCGGAATCTTTTGGCTGATGGCCTCATCCAGAACGGCCCTGTTTCCGGCCGCATCGAGCAGGTCTATGGTAATGCCGTCCGGTTTGGTGGCAATCGCACTCTCCAGGATCTGATTCTGGACTATGACATCCGCAGTTTGGGGTGCCCGGTAATCGATCACGATGTGGGTGTTCGTCAAATCGCTCAGCATCTTAGCCGCTTGCTTCGCGCCGTTATTCACCTTGTCAAACCAAGGATGGACCACCTTTGGGACAATGACGAAGTGATACTCCTTCTTCGGTGCGGCATCTGCAGCCGAAGAGGTGCGGCTGGGAATCAGCAGACAACCAGCAACCAAGGTTAGAGTAAGAAAAAATAGAGTATTTTTCATATAGAATTCACGTCGGGGGTTATCAGGGTATCTATCAGGCGGCATCTCGTTCGCTTCTCGAG
Source organism: uncultured Verrucomicrobiae bacterium (assembly GCA_963736745.1). GTDB lineage: Bacteria > Verrucomicrobiota > Verrucomicrobiia > Chthoniobacterales > JAFAMB01 > JAFAMB01. The sequence goes on from CAVTQD010000036.1 coordinate 9,105, forward strand.
ATACGTGCTTTTCGATAGCCTTTTTTTGCAGCTCTTATCGTGGGGATAATATCGTGCGATTACCACCCCCACTACACAAAAATTGGCAAATTCTCAGCCTCCATTGTCTCCACCCTCTCCTCGATCTGGGTGCCCGCGCCGCCCCTGTCGGTGCTTAAGCCGGGGCAGTTTCGACAAATCGTCTACGCTCGCTTTTGCCCGTTTTTCTCAAGCAGAAGCATTTTTTTGAACGAAACGGTAAATGGAGACCCACGCTTTATCGCGCTATCGCGTTGGCGATTCCCCAGAGTTTTAGAAAGTCTTCTTCTCTAAACTCGAATTTCGGTCGTGC
>CAVTQD010000037.1:0-14589 GCA_963736745.1 uncultured Verrucomicrobiae bacterium
TCCAGAGTGTTATGAAAAATGGATGAAGAGCAATTTCACCCCCGAAGAAATGGCAAAATGAGGAGCACCAAAACGCGCCGAGGTAGGGCTCAGACTGGAGAGAGCAGCCAGTTTCTGGATGGGTTCTTTATATGCGCCTTGAAATGACAAAGGAACGTCGAAAACATGTCCCTGACCAAAAAGCTGGTCCTGGCCTTTTTGCTGGTCACCTTAGTCCCGCTTGGCGTGATTATCTGGGTATCGCATCAAACTGTCGTCGAACAGGCCGAACGGCAGATTGGAACGCAACTTGAGGATACCGTCATCCAGGTGGGCAAGCGCATGGATGAGTTTATGCTCGGCCGCACGAGCGCACTGAAATCTCTCGGCACTGATCCCGACCTGAGTTCCGGAGATTCCGAAGTGATCAGCAAACAATTGTCCTCCTTTATCTACGCATTTCCCGATTTCAATGAAGTCGTGCTCGCCAACGCACAAGGAATGGTCGTCGCTTCTTCCTACAAGCCGAACGTGGGCAAGTCGCTGTTCGTTCTTTTCGAGAATACTCAGAATGAGTTTGAGTTAGCTCGTCGCGGTCCAGTCGGATCAATCTTTTTCTCCAATGTGGCTAACGTCTCTGACCGACTCCGACAGGCTGCCGCTCGAGGGCCGACTGGACAACACTGCGCTCGACATTCACATGCTTACGGTGGTGAAGGATAACGCAGGAAATTTTGTGGGGGTGCTGGTTGGCAACCTGATGACGGGCGAGTTGCGTGTTTGCTTCAGAGTCTGAAACAAAGTGCCTTGGGCGATGAATCTCCTTTCTTGCTCGATAAAGACGGACGGGTGCTGATGACGATGGATTCCAGCGCGTCGCTACTCTCCATCCATCCCGATCTGACAAATGGACCGTTGAGAACAATGCTAAACAGTGGCGATGGCGGTTACTCAGAGTATACAGGCTCGCGTGGACATCAGGTGATGGCCGGCTACACCAGCCTGTGGAATTACAGTGCCAACAAAGCCGGCGATTGGCGGCTGATTAGTCTCGCTTCTTACGACGCTATCATGAAGCCAGCGACAGAAAAGTTTAACCGGATGCTAAGTTTGCTGTTCGCGACGCTTGCCGGGGCGACACTCTTTGGTCTTTGGATGGCACGCCGCTTGGCGAAACCGATATTAGAATTGACCGAGGGCGCCAAAACGATTGCCGCTGGACACTTCGAAACTCGGGTGATCGTGACCAGCCATGATGAAACCCGTGCACTGGCCGATGCTTTCAATCAGATGGCTGATACGCTGGAGCAGAAAAAAAAAAAAAAATCTCAGACACAATAGTCTCGGGCGCGCTGCGCTGCGCGAATGACGACCTGGAACATCGCGTACGGAAGCCGCACCGTTGAGTTGTTGGCAGAAATAGGCGAACGCAAACAGGCAGAGGAATCCGCGCGAGAGAGCGAAGCGCAGCTCAACGCATACTTTAACGCCTCCCCGGCGGGCATGTCGATGGTGGACCCTCAATTGCGGTATATAAAAGTCAACCAGCGCCTGGCGGATATTACCGGGCGTCCGGTTGAGGAACACCGTGGTAAATCGATCCGCCAAATTGTACCGCAGCTGGCCGACATCCTCGAGCCGCTTTACCTGCAGGTTTTCGCTACGGGCAAACCTATACTTAACCTCGAACTGAGCGGAGAGACAGACTCTAGTCCGGGCCAGCTTCGTGATTGGCAGGAATCATTCTTCCCCATCATGGGGGACGCAGCGAAGCCCAAGGCGGTTGGCGCGGTGGTTACTGAGATTACCGAGCAAAAGCGCGCCGAGGTGGAGCTGGTCTACGCCAAAACCGCCGCTGAAGCGGCCAACCGCGCGAAGAGCGATTTTCTGGCGAACATGAGCCATGAAATCCGCACCCCAATCAATGGCGTGATCGGAATGACCGACCTCCTTCTCGAGACCTCGCTCTCAAGTGAGCAGCTCGACCTTGCCCGGACGATTCGCTTCAGCGGCGATGCGCTACTCTCGGTAATCAATGACCTTCTCGATTTCTCAAAGCTCGAAGCAGGAAAATTAACCTTCGAGGAACTTGACTTCAATCTCCAAAATATTCTCGAGGAGACGCTCGAGTTGCTTGCCGGACGATCCCAAACGAAAAAGATCGAGCTCGCTGGTTTCATTGAGCCCGCTATCCCAAGGCGGTTTCGGGGCGACGCCAGCCGGATCCGGCAGGTGCTGACATATCTGGTGGGCAACGCGATCAAGTTCACCGAGGCTGGCGAAGTCACCGTGCGCGTCTCTTGCGACAAGGAAAACGAGACCCAATGCGAACTCCGGTTTAAAGTGAGCGACACCGGCGTCGGAATCGCGCCAGAGTCCCAGCAAAGCCTCTTCGAAGCCTTCAACCAGGTCGACATGTCGTCGACGCGCAAATTTGGCGGCACCGGGCTAGGGCTTGCAATTTCCAAGCAGTTAGTCGAAAAAATGGGTGGCAATATCGGCCTGGAAAGCGCCCTTGGAAAAGGTTCGATCTTCTGGTTCACGGTGCGTCTGCAAAGGTCACCGGCGCTTCAGTCGCCCTCGAATGATAATCACCGCCTCGTCAACACGCGGGTGTTTCTCGTCGATGACAATACGGCAAGCTGTCGATTCCTTCGGGAGCAGGTCCTTGCCTGGAAAATGCGCATTGGCACCGCCCCCACCGGGGTGGATGCGCTCGATTGCCTGCGGAAAGCGGCGCAGGAAGGAGACGCCTATCCGCTGGCGATCATCGAGCTGGAGATGCCGAACATGGATGGGCTGGCGCTCGCGCGGGAAATAAAGGCTGACCCGAAGATTGCTGGTACGCGACTGGTCTTGCTCGCAGGTTTCGGCAAGCGGATCAATTGGGAGGCATTGCGCGCTGCGGGGATTGCGGCCTGTTGCTTCAAGCCGGTGCGGCAATCCACGCTCTTCGACTGCCTTGCAAACGCTATGCTCGAGGAGTCGCCAACGTCGCACTGGTCCATTGGATCTTCCGCACCAGACTGCCCGCCGCGGCAGAAGGTGCGGGTGCTCGTTGCGGAAGACAACGCCGTGAACCGGAAGGTTGCCTTGGGGCAGTTGAAACAACTCGGCTGCACCGCAGACGCCGTACCCAACGGACTCGCGGTCCTGGAGGCACTCGATCACACCCATTACGACATAATAGTGATGGATTGCCAAATGCCAGAGATGGATGGCTACGAAGCGACTCGGCGTATTCGGATCCGCTATGGCAAGTTTCCCCCACCCTACATCATCGCGATGACTGCTCATGCGATGCACGGTGACAGCGAAAAGTGTTTTGCGGCCGGTATGAACGACTACATCAGCAAGCCGGTAGTGTTGGAAACGTTTGCGGCCGCTCTAGGCCGCGGACTGCCGGCAGGAGAGAAAACGACTATGCTAAATAACAACAAGAGCGCAGCCAGGGTCGGTAGTGCGCAAGATGAGGCTGAGAGTGCGCTTTGCAAGAAGACACTGGAAGGGTTGAAGGAGCTCGGTTCAGAAGTGGGAGAATCATTTTTCCCGCAATTGCTCGAGACGTTTGAGCACGACGCTGGGGAACGTCTTGCCGGGCTGCGATCAGCCATCGCAGGGGGTGAGACAGGACGTCTCCGTGCAGAAGCCCATGCATTGAAGGGAGCGAGCCTCACAATCGGCGCGCGAGGCATGGCAGATTTCTGCCAACAATTGGAGAACCTCGGCATCGCGCAAAGCCTGGAGGGCGCACAACAAGAACTCGCCCGGCTGGAACGCGAGTTTGGCCGGGTGAAAAACGAAATTGAACAAGAAGGGATGATCCCTTGAAAATTCTCATCGCAGAGGATGAAAACATCTCCAGAATCGTACTGGAAGCCTCGTTGAAGAAACGCGGGCACGAAGTAGTCGCAGTCGAGAACGGTCGCAAAGCGTGGGAAACGTTTCAACTAGAGTACTTCCCCGTGATCATCTCCGATTGGATGATGCCGGAAATGGATGGACTGGTTCTCTGCCGCGAAATCCGCAAGTTAGCCGCGTGACAACTACACTTACATCGTTCTGCTCACCTCGCTCGAAGGCAAGACCAACTATCTTGAAGCGATGGATGCCGGTGCGGATGATTTCATGACCAAGCCCTTCGACGCGGACCAACTGACAGCCCGTATTGTGGTCGCCGAACGCATTCTTGGCCTGCACCAGCACGTCACCCAACTTGAGGGCCTCTTGCCGATCTGCTGCAGTTGCAAAAAGATTCGTGACGAGAAAGATAATTGGCAGCGTGTCGAAAATTACATCGAGATTCATTCCGAAGCACGATTCACCCACGGCTACTGCCCGGAATGTTATAAAAAATGGATGCAAAGCAATTTCAGTTTGGAAGAAGTTGGCAACTGATGACAGCAGTTGTCAGTGTCAGTTTGGCAGTGGTTAGTGGCAGTGGTGAATGGCGCGAAGAAAAGGAGGGTTTACGTTACGCCGTCGCGTCGCGGCTGTGGGTTCGCGGAGGTACCAGCGGGATGGCCTCGAGATATCGCTCCAGACTCTGGAGAGCAAAGTAGCATAGGCTTCCAGCCTGTATTTTGTTTGCACCGAGCGATGCCTTCTAGACAATCAGAACTGGTCGCCGGGCTTGCGAGTGCTTCCCCCGGACTATTGTATTGTGTATAAAGCCCAGGGTTTCAACCTGGTTGAAACCTGGGCTGAGCCGCAGCCCCTGCAGGGCATTAAACCATCTCAAACTCTGCTTATCTTCGCGCCATTCGTGGCAGTGGTGTGGTAGTAGTGAGTAGTAAAAGAGGGCCGGGCCTGGTACGAGCCTGGCCCTTTTTACCATCACCACTGACCACTGCCTCTAGATTTTCGATAGCCAGCGAATCCGCGGAGCTACAGCGAAGTTGAGCTGCACGAGGACAATGACGCCGATGCTTACGTACGTGTTAACGACGCAGAGAGCGGCCCCAATCGCGTAAAGCACCTGTGCGCCCAGAATGCGGCGAACGACGGCCTTGCATATATCGGCCGGTGTCTTGTCTTTGATCAAACCAGCATGGCTCGCGTACCGCCAACTCCAGTAAAGAACGGATCCGAGGATGAGAACGTTGCCCCAGTAGCACAGAAGCGCTGACCGATATTCAATGAAGTCGGCGAGTTGCCTTGTTGAAAATGGCATTATAGAAACCGCGAACAGAAATCCCATATGAATCCAGGTCAAATGGCGATTGGTCCGAGCGAAAACGTTCAGTTGCGCCTGCTGGCCATTCCAGAAAATTGCAAGCGTAAGAAAGCTCATCAGGTAAGTGATGAATTGAGGAAACATCGTCCACAGGGCGTGTAAGAAATCTCGCTCGCTGTGAATGAGCTCGTGGGAAGGGTTGCGGAGATCAAGCACCAGGAGCGTCATTGCGACGGCAAAAATGCCGTCGCTGATCGCCGCTAGACGTTCGACACTTTGACCGGCGATCTGGTTATAGGGAATCTCATCCGCCAGCTCCTCGGAGTTGCTCATCCTCCGAACCCAAGCTATTTGCTCGGCGCCTTCAACAAAATTCCGCAAATTCGAAATTTAAGCTGAACTTACTTCCAAAACGAAATTGAACGTAGCGAAATGAACGGAATTTGTCTCCCGTACCTTAAGAAGCAGATCCGGACGGAACAACGAATCAGACGCGTTTCGGGATTCTCCCGGAAAATAGAGCTGCGTGGAAAGACTCGGCCCGTGTGCGGCCTGTAAGCGCACGTGGTAATGACGGGTCCGACCTGGATACAAACCCGGCACGACCGTTTCGAGCGCATAGCGGCCACTGGCATCTGAGAACTGGTGGCCCCGACAGCGAAAGGTTTTTAAATCGTATTGACCATCGCCATCGGCGTGCCAGAAGTCGAGCAGCACCCCGCCAACCGGGTTGCCCCTGCGATCAAGAACGTAACCAGATACCCTGCTCGGAACACCGATCACACCCGATTCGCGGAAGTTAGTTTTCGGCGGCGAGCTCGGCTTGAAAAACGGCCCCGCCGTTTCCTCCGGTGTCGGTTCAAGTTGCTCGCCCACAGCAGGAGTGGGTTCAAGCTGAACGCCGTCGCTGTCGCGGCCGAGCAAAGTCTGAACCCGTGCCAGAAAAGCAACCGGGGCCGCCGCAACGGCGACCGCTCGCAGAAACCGGCGCCGTGAAAAGACAGATAGAACAGAATCAGCCACCCATCATCGTTCGCGCACCCGGAGCATTTTGCAAGAGAAGTTGCCGGTGGGAGAAAACCGAGAGCTCGATTCGCGGAGCGCCTCTCGAAAAGGCGATTGATCCGACAAAACTGGGAACGATGTTACAGCAAAATTTGGGGAAAAGGCAAATAGGGCTCATAAGAGCGAGGTATGATGGGAGAATCTATTCCGATTGCCTAAATCAAGATGAAAATTATTAATGTCTTAGTGGTAGACGACGACGTCGCACTCTGTCGGATCGTTCACCGGATGCTTTCCGATGACCAGCATAAGGTCCAGACAAGCCAATCTGTCGCCAATGCTCTCGGAGTCATCGAACAAAAATCTTTCGATGTCTATGTGTTGGACTACAAGTTGCCGGATGGTAGCGGATTCGATGTCGCGGAACGGATTCGGTCGAAATGGGGTGCAGCTCCAATCATTCTTATCTCGGGTTATGACCCAAGTGCCGTCGCATTAAGAGCGGAGAAGCTTGGTATATCTGACTTCATCGAGAAACCCTTCTCGCGGGAGACAATCTATAACGCAGTGAACAAGGCGGTTGGCTCGCCGCCCGCCACGTCTGAATCCGAAAGATGCCAAACTAAAGAATCTCGGCACGAGGGTTTCGTTCCACAGCGTCTAGCCGGAATCAAACGGCTGTGGCAGAAGGGTTAGGAAAAAATACTTGGCCACGCATATTCGACAACGACGGCAGCCGGTTGATTACCCGGTGCTGGCGGCGTTTTCGTCAGAGTCAACGTTTATTTCAGTCCGAGCCGATGGAGGACAGCGCCTTTTCTGCCTGACTAAATCCGGAAAGACTAAACACCCAGAAGGGGAATCCGGCGATCCACTCAACGAATCGGAGAGGCCAGAAAAGCAGATTCACTTGGATGTGGATAGTAGGCGAATACCCCAGTCAAAGAGCATCGCGAGTCGACAGTCAGGGTAGCTTTTCAGGTACCACCGAGGCGTCTTATTACTCCGGCTCCGCCTGCCCCTGCAGCAACGATCATCCTGACGGCTGCCACGCTCCTCTGGTTTAATTGGCAGTACAAGGCATTCGCCATGGTCAAACCAGTGCCTCAGTTTCGAAGCATTTGCGCCCTAGACAATTTTGCTCGATTTGAGGTTAGAAATTGCTCCTTTTTTACTTGCGCGTGGAAATTGGCAAACAAGCGTTGGATTGAGCCGGTGGCAGCGCTTGAGGTCGGCGGGCGTCAACCCTTGGTCCCATTGGCTACGACCGGCAGTAGGCGAGCGCGTATTCGATCGTATGAATGAAGGCCGCCAGGGCGGAAAACACGCGAAGTTTATTGCGAAAAAGCTTAAATCTATTGCAGTTATGGTAAATATGGTCGATTATTCCTCTCTAGGCAGGCAAAATAAAGATTGGAGGCGATAGATCGCCAGAATCCAAATGAATTATGACGGACATTTTAATTGTAGAAGGCGACATCGCACTCTGTAGGATCGTTCACCGGATGCTTTCCGCTGAGCAATATAAGGTCCAGACAAGTCAATCCGTCGCCGATGCTCTCGGAGTCATCGAAAGAAAATCTTTCGCTGCTTATCTGGTTGACTACAGGTTGCCGGACGGTTCCGGACTCGAAGTGGAGGAACGGATCCGGTTGAAATGGGGCTCAGCTCCAATCATTCTTATCTCGGTCTATGACCCGAGTGCCGTCACGTTGGGAGCGGAGCAGCTTCGTATATCTCATTTCCTCCAGAAGCCCTTCTCGCGTGACGCTCTCCGTGACGCAGTGAAGAAGGCGATTGGCTCATCGCCAGCGAACCCGCCCGTCGCCTTGCACACATCCGAAAGACCCAAAAGCAAATCATCCTTCTTACAAGCTGCGCTTCGAGCAATTAAGCACTGCGGATCGATCAAGATGACGAGGCCCAGTTCGGTCGCTAACTAGGGTCGTCAACTTCCCAAACCTGCGAGGAGCGCCTCAACGGGCACCGGGGATGGCACGGAACACAAACGCCGAATGTGAAACGAACCAATACGAAAATGAGCAATCGCTGATCTGCAGTTCCAGACTCTGGAGAAGGCAAGTGCCGGCATTTCGCACCACATCGCATTTTTTCATTGACGACGAACAAGGGTAGGACGTGCAATTAGCGTGTCGCCCAAAAATCTTCGACCGAAGGCATTTATCCTTTTTTTGCCCTGGCGGCACGGAAACTCCGAACTGGATCCCCCGGCGACAAATGACCCTAGATTCTCCGGGAGGAGATCATGAAATTGCACGTATTACTTGCCCTTGCAGGGCTAACCATCGGTCTCGCCGTGCCGGCCCTGGCCCAACAAAAAGAACCACCTCTTGGTGAACAGGACTACCAGAAGCTTGTAGAGTTAGGAAAGAAAAACGACGAGGCCTGGAGCAACCACGATGCAGGCGCCTTGGCGGCACTCTACACCGGAGATGCATTGTTTGTGACCCCCTCGGGTGTACTGTCGGGCAGAGACGCGATCGAGAAGCGTTACGAGGACGATTTTAAGGACTTCCAAAAGAAGGCCGTCCGCGTAACCATTGTAAGCAAGCCCGTTGAGGCACACGCTGTCGGCAACAACATGGCGTGGGCAGTCGGAGAATGGACCCAAACTTTTACTGGCCCGGCCAACTTGGTCAAAGAGGTCCACGGCAACTCCGTTGTTTTGGCCCAGCGTGACGGCGATACATGGAAGTGGCGTCTGCTGATCATCAATGTGGCCCCAGCTACCGTCAACCTGATGGCATACCCAAAAGCCACCCCCCAGTAAGTATCGGTATCCTTGAGCTTCAACCTTCCCCGCCTTCACTCTTTAAGCGAGCTGGCTGACCATGAGCTGGTCATCGTTGTCGATTCTCGGGAACAGCAGTCCTTAGCCTTTAAGCAACTACGCTCCATTCGACAGGGACCTACCGGTAAGGTGTTCCAAACTCTCGAGCAAGGGTTTCTAATAGATTCCATAAAATCAATAACGTGCAGCAAAAGTGCTCTGTTGTACGGTTTCAACCTTCGGCGTAATGCGTCGTACTTCAGCTTATGTATATGTCCTCAAACGAGCTTGCTTCCCGGTTTCACGCCATCACGGAGGATCTGCGGAAAATGAGGGAAGCTATTGCGAACGGTATTTTTGAAGATGCGTTGCTTCTTGCTAAGCAAGCGAGCAACTCGACCCGCAAATTGACAGCCGCCCTGGTGAGTATTCCCGGTGCGTTTTAGCCCGCTCTCCAAATGCGTTGAGCGTGCGTAGGAGGCGGTCCTGGCGCGGTTGATGAGGCATGTAAGGTCATGTGACATGGGGCGGCGGTCTGCACGCTCCGGAACGCGCCTTTCGCCAACCGTTCAACGATCTCGGGATGATCGCGCTTGAGCCGGGCGAGTTTGGACCCCTCCCTTCTTGAAAGTTGAGTTGCTAATCTACCCCTACAGACTGCGACTCTGTCTTGCATTTGTCTGCGTCTGATCCAACGAAACGTCTTTTGATTTTGCCGTTTTCGAAAAATATCACATCGGCTTTAATGCTCTTTGCGTGATTGTGGAATGTGTAAAATGCCATCGATGCTCTCATGCAGCTTTCGCCACAATACACGGTGCCAAGACTCTCAACCACGACTTCGTAATTTGAGTTTTTCATAAATATGCTGGTTGCGCGTTTTGCCGGGACTTGTGGTTAGCGTGTTTGCACCGACCTGAAAACGGTTGAAGCTATTACCTGCATTCGACTCATTGAGGAGCAGCTAGAGTGATCTCGTATACAGTAGACGCCCTAAATTCATTGGAATTAGAGTATTCCTAATTCTGGACGATTTTTATTAACCGCGTTGGCTTTAGGGGATCTCGTCTTCGATTTCTAAACTAACCCTCGAATACTTGGGCCCAATCTAAGAAGGATTTAAAAATCTCTCGGGCCTCGACAAATATCGAATCTTGGGATGTGAGAAGTCGGCGAATGCAACAGCGCGACTCTCGGTCCGAGCACGAAGGCTTTCCAAGCGTGCCGCAAAAGCACGTTTGGAATTGGCGTCGAACTAGTCGTTAGGAGGAGGAACCGGTGGACTGCTGTCGCAGGTAACCAGTGAAGCGATTGCCGTCCTTAGACGCCAAGAGTAACGGGAAGGCAGCGTCCAACGCTGAGCATGGGCGACTAAATTCGATGACTTGCGGTCCGGCCGGATTGCAATTTCAAAAACCGCCCTTTAGAAACTCATCGAGAATCCGCCGGTTACGGCATTCGAATCGTAGTGATAGCGCCCAAGCTGACCGTCGTAGTTTGCATAAACTGAAATTGCGGGTGTCAATTGAGCCGTGAGACCGACGCTCACGACCGCGCTATCCTGGCCCATCTTGGGTCCGAAAAAGGTTTGCGATGTTTGAGGAAATCCAGCAAAACCAGCGACAATCGGAAACGCTGAATACTTGTACTCATGTTCCCAAGTGGCTCTCAGGGAGGGCCTAAGCACAACCTTGCCAACTTGCCATTGAAAGAAGGCTCTGAATCCAAGGTCGCTGCGGAGCGATTCGGCTGCATTGGAATGAATGTCCAGAGGCGCGAGCGACGCCGTCTCAGTAAATTCGTCGAGGCTAACCGAGATGTACTGTAGCGATGCGATCGGGCCGGCCGTTAAATTACCCCAATGAAAATCATACCCGCCGCCGATAAAGGCGCTCCACTCCAGTCCCTCGGTGCTGCCGTTGGTTAGTCCGGCTATCGTCGTGCGGCTGATCTCATACGTATTATGCCCGCCGGAAATCCCGCCGTTCACGTAAATCCCGCGATCATACCAAGTCCCATATAGTCCACCTTGCCCGTTATTCATGTCGATGTGGCCGGCCGGTTGAAGGCCCGTCCAACTATGCGAATACGCACCCACGACACCAATCACCAGGTAATCGGTGATCCGGTAATCGAGGCCGAGCGTCACGCCGCCGCCGGTCGAGTTGTATCCCTTCGCATTTGCATCGCCATCGACAGTAACAAAATCCCCTGATCCCGTGGCCCACACCCCCCACCGGTTGTCACACCCGGACTGAAAAATCGGTTCCACGACAGGTTCCCTTACCGATTTTCCATCCACTAGCTCTTTGCCCCCCGCGTTAATCTTCAGGTTCGAACTAAAACCGCCGCAACCCGCGCGCACCGCGTCCAATCTATCTTCAAGATCTAAGAGCTGAATATTCGCATCTGCGAACCCCACCGTATAAACAGAGGTCACAGAACCGGGATCCACTTGGGAAATGGAGATTGGGACCACTGGAACGATCGGCACCTCTGGCACGCCAGGGGGGAGCGGCGGGGCAGGGACAACCGGCACGATCGGCGTGCCAGGCGGCGGCAGCGCTGCGGAAAATTCCAGTATTACGGTGTGGGCGGCATACAGTAAAAGGATTGAACCGACCCCGCCTCCTACCGTAAAGGGATCTCCAAACTTGGCGAACTGACCCGAAACAAATCCGCCCGCCGTCACTAACGTCAAAGCATTGCCGGCTACAGGCCTAAAGCCAAGGTTGATCAGTTGCAACGTCCCGTTTAGCGCAGCGTTTCCCACTACATTAAGTGAGTCGTATTGACCCAAAGTCGCTCCCGCCACCTGCAACTGCAACGTCCCTCCCGGGTTCTGGGCGTAGTTCCCTAAAACATTAATTCGCTGGGGGTCGGCACTCAACGTGCCTCCATTAACGATTACATCGCCCGTGCCCAGGGCCTGCGTGTTATTTACCACCAGCGTGCCCAAGTTGATCACCGTGCCCCCAGCGTACGTATTTGGCCCGGAGAGCGTGAGTGTTCCTGCCCCTTTTTCCTCAGTCCTCCAGGGCCACTCACTACGCCGCTAAAAATTGATCCGGTCGTCGGATCTGCTAAAAATACGCCTCCCGCGCTATTAAGCGTCACCGCCTTTCCAAAGAAGATTCCACTATTGGGCAAAATCGCTTCAAGGACCCCGCCGCTGAAGCTGAGCGTCCCGGTACCCAAACCGCGCTCGGTATTTACCGCAATTGTCCCGCCGTTAATTTCCGTCCCCGCGCTATAGGTATTGATGCCCGTCAACGTTAATACCCCCGTCCCCACCTTAATTAACAGCCCTCCGGTCAGCGCAGAAGCCGGCAGGAGCGAGCCGGCCGGTCCAACCTTTATCAAAACCCCTGATCCGCCGTCCCCTATAACTCCACTCACTTGGGTGCTCAGATTGTTCAAACCCACGGTGACAGCATTGGTCCCCAGTGGAAACCCGCCCGAACCTTCAAAAGAACCGGCGCTAGCAGCACCGGAGGTAAGCAACGTGAAATCCACGGTCCCATTGTTAATGATTCGCGCATCGCCCCCTGTACTCGCGGTCGCAAAGGTCAATGTACCGCCCGCATTCAGGATAATTGTAGACTCACCTCCTGTGCTGTTATTACGGAACGCCGTAACCCCGCCGTTATTGGTCAGCACAGAATTCGCGGCCGTACTCCTATCATTAAAATTTATCCTTCCACCGTTGTTCACGATCACGGCGCCTCCAGCGGTGCTAGCATCCGAAAACTCTGTCAGCGAACCAGTGCTGCTGTTGATGATGTGCGCGCCCCCGGCCGAACTGGTATTTGCAAAAGCCGTTACCCCATTCCCATTATTCGTAATAATCGCATTGGCTGCTGTAGCGGTATCTATAAACGAGACCCTTCCAGTATTGTTGATCACCGCATTGCCGGCCGTGCTTCCATTGGCGAACTGCATAGTTCCCAAATTGTCGATCGTGGCGCTCGCAGCCGTACTCGTGTCAAAGAAATTGGTGACAGCGATGTTTGTGATCGCCGCAGATCCCGCCGAGCCCATATTTGAGAATTGCAGCGTTCCTGCATTCACCGTCACATCCCCAGAGGCCAAGGCTTGGGGGCCATTTACATTTAACGTCCCAGCGTCGATCACCGTACCGCCGGCATAGATGTTTATTCCGGTTAAAACCAATTCGCCGGCGCCATCCTTGGTCAATTGCCCTACACCGCTGATGGCTCCGCTCAAGGTCGAAATGGTGCCCGCATCGGCCAAAAATGTGCCGCCTCCGGCATTGATCGTGACCAACTTGCTTGAAACGATCCCACCTCCGACGGCAAGCGCTTCGAGTGTGCCACCGTCAAAACTGAGCGCCCCCGTTCCCAGATTACTGTCGTTGCTTACCGCAGCGGTGCCGCCATGCAGATTGGTATTCCCCGAGTAGCTGTTGGTCCCGGACAGAGTGGTGGTTCCCGAAAACAGATTGACAGAGCCGGCGCCATCAATTTCCGTCGCAAAAACGTAATTGTTGGCAGTGTGGTTGAAATTGATCACGCCCGTGCCATCGCCAAAAAAAATTGCTCCAGTCGTCAACGTTCCAGGGCTGGCAGGCGCAGAACCGGGCGCAGCGCCGAAATTGAGCACACCCTGGCTGCCGGCATTAAAGCCTAACGTGAGTGTATTGGACTGGACATTCGCACCCTTGAGAACATTCAGGGTACCCGATCCCTCTATTCCCACCCAAATGGAACCGGTGGTCGTCAACTGCGAGCTGGCCCCAGTCACCGTGACAACGGCACTGGTGTTGGGCTGAATGCCCATCGCGACGCCGACATTTTGGCCGTTGAGCGAAGTAGTTAAGCTACCGCCATTCTGGATGGTGAGCGAGGATGGCCCGGGACCTCCGGCGTAGCTAAAATAAATTGGGCCCGTGCTAAACGACCCCCCACTCAGCACAGGGAATTGCGTCGAGGTGCTGTCTACTCGCACTTCGTTTGCAGTAGTTGGCACAGTGTTCGTGTTCCAGTTTGCCCCGACCCCAAAGGCCGTCGAACTCGGATTCTGCAGCCAGATATCAGGATTATTGAGTTGCGCCTGAGCAGCAGTGGCATAAAGCCCCCAAACTGTGACGATGCAGGCCCAAGGCGGCAGGGGTGGGCGGTCGCGGGCGCGATCCGCACCTAGAGCATCCAGCCTCGAGCGAGCGTGCGACAGGCCGCAGATAGGCAAAAGATGGATCTCTAGGTACCATAATAAAGAGGAATTAACATAGATACTACGACGAGTCACTCTGATTGTTCGATGGCACCTGAAGATTGGCCACTGCCGACCGCGTTCAGCGTTTTGCGGATGCAAGAGATTCCGACACCCTTGTTGATCTGTTGCTGGCGCGATACTTGGGTCGCCGATTCACTTATTCCCGAACGCAATTTCCAAATATGGCGGCAATGCGGCGCGCCTGACCTGCAATCAAACAGCCATTTTCGGCAGCCTTCGGAATCTCCGGGTCCTCATAAAAAAGACCGGCCTTTACATCTATAAGCGACCCTGTGACCCCGCAAGATTTGTTTGCGCGGCATCCTTTGCCCTACTTGATCTCAAGCGCATGGCGGAATCCGATATGATCGCGGCATGCTTCAGGCAATCGTTTCTGTTGGCC
>CAVTQD010000038.1:0-346653 GCA_963736745.1 uncultured Verrucomicrobiae bacterium
CGCTGAACGCCGTGGGCGACGCGCTCAACCCATTCAGCGACTCTTTGGAACTACGATATGACGGGCCAGCCGTCGGTCTCCTGCGATGGTCTTCATTTGGCGGTTTGAAAGGCCGGAGAGCAGCCAATAAATTCAGCCAGGTCCGGGAAGCTGGCAAGCGTCCTGAAAGGGGTTGTACGAGGCGCTAATGCACGCCAATGTGGGCATAAAGTTCCCGATCAGCGCCTGCGAAACCTTCTATTTGCGGCGCGGCTAACGCTCCGTCTATGTGACCCTCGGTAACTGCGATGGGAGTTTTGCCTGTGTGGCCTGGGCGGGGCTGACCGGCTCCGGTTCACGCTGTCTAGATAGCGCTGGCGCTCAATAGCCAGGCGTGTACAAACCAGCAATGCTCAAATGGACATTCCGCGGAGGTTATGACGGACATGAATGGAACGCGTCCGAAACCGAAAAATGGTATTACTCGATCGCGCTTAAATGCGACGAGACCGGCAACGTGTCTTTCGTGGCCGACCGAATGTCCACTAACGACGGCCTGGCACACGAGGACATCGGCGATCTCCAACAAGAAAGCGCTACGCTCGAAGAAGCTAAGCGCACCGTCGGGCAATGGCACGCTGAGCGTTACGCAGACAATGACGCCGAGTTTGACGAATATGGAGGCAACACTGCTGCACGGGAGCAATTTGAGACCGCGCAATGGACTGGCAAGTTTAAGTGCCGGACGTGTGGCGAGCCGATCACCGACAGTTACCGGATCCAGGGGATTCTCCATCACGGATGCGACCTTGAATGCGAGACCTGCGCTCAATAAACAAAGCGGTAAATCCGAATGGATCTAGACGAGCACGCAAGCAACTGGCAGAGGCTAGGAAGGAGGGCGTTACGGGAACCATTTGGGTGGGTCTTCATTTGCCGGGCGTTCTTATACGCTGGCGTTAGCCAGCGTGTCCTCGAGTTTTTTCGTTTGTGCCGACTCTGCCGGTATCCGGGCGCGGCGGGCGAGCTCTGAATCTCGGAAATAAAGCGGCTGAAGACCCATAATTGCCGGATAACCCGCAACATAGATTACCATGTTACCCGGTTCGGTGATCATCCCTTGAGCATTCTTGCGCGCGCCTTTCATGCGCATGGCTTCATCGGGAGTGAGCAGGGGACGCGATACTTCGTGCGTTGAACGGCTCACATTGGTTGACCAGCCGCGTCCGCTCGTGGTGACTTGCTCTTTCACCACGGTGGTTTGCCCGGTGAGCTTTGAAAGGTGTTCAGCGGTTTCGATGCGGTTGGGTGCAAACGCACACTGCACGTGGCAAGTCGAGGTGATTGCTTCATCGCGCCCATAGTGAGCGTAGAGCTGGTTGATGTCTTGCGCGATGAGATAAGCTTTGATGCCGTACCCAGGCAAAAAGGCGAGCGATTCTTGAAGAATATCCAGTTTTCCAAGAGATGGGAACTCATCGAGCATTAGAAGCAAGCGATGGCGATAGTTTGGCTTGGGCATTCCACCTTCAAAAGAAAGTCCGGTCGCAGAAAGGCGAACAATCATGTTGACTAGGACGCGCACGAGCGGCTGAAGCCGTTGTTTATCGACCGGCTCTGTGACGATGTAGAGCGTGACCGGTTCTTCGCTATGCATCAGGTCCCGGATACAGAAGTCGGATCGAGACACATTGTTGGCAACCACCGGATCGCGATAGATCGTCAGATAGGAGAGGGTGGTGGAGAGCACACTGCCGGCTTCTTCTTCGGGCCGGTTAAGCTGATCCCTTGCCGCGCTTCGCGACGAGTGGAATGCGTGGCGCCGTTCTCGTGCAAGATAACTGATCATATCGGTCCACACATCGTCAGCTTTCTTGTCTGGATCGCTAAGAGACCGATCAACTGCCGGCAGCGTTGCGGGAGTCTTCTCTTGTTGCTGCGCGATACAGTACATGGGCAATGCAGCCTGTCATTAGCGAGCAGGCGGTCTTCTGCCAGTGTGTTTGCAACCCTTTGCCATCAGGATCGACAATCAAGTTGCCAGGTTCTGCATGTCGCCGGTTTCGTGGTCAGTACCCATCCGAATTTCATCAAGCGGGTTAAAAGGCAACTGAGTGGCTCGAGCTTGCTGGCTCGAATCGCAAGATGCGGTTGTTGCCCTCGGTTCCTCGCCAGCCGGCCGTCAGCTCGTAAATCTCGCGTTTGAGGTCGGTGACAACCGCGCTATGCGGCCATGTGAGCATGGTCGGCACAACCAGGCCGACGCCTTTGCCGCTGCGCGGCGGCGCATAACACAGGACATGCTCCGGGCCATTGTGGCGAAGCGTGTAGATCTTTGAGCCGTTCTTCCATTCACCGACGTAAACTCCTTCTTGGTTGATCAAGCCAGCCTGCTTGATGTCCGAGCGCTTCGCCCAGCGCGCGCTGCCGTGGATGTCGCTGTACTCCCGCAAGGACTGCCAGCGAGTCACGACATGGATTGTATACGCGAGACACAGGATTACAGCTAAGGCCCCGCCGACCTGCAAAGGCTGGGTGAAGAGTGCCGGAGCGTTCGTGTGCCACTTTGACCACCAAGTAGCAATCGCCCAGGGAGGGTACAGGTAAAAATAGTGAGACCCAAGACTTCCCGAAAATCGAGTCGAGAGAGCGAACAGCTCGCTCGCGGCGAAGGCGCCGGCCAACAGGCTTGCGATTGCGGCACAAACAATTTTTACTGCTAGTTGCCATCGCTCATTACGATTTCTTTGCTCTCGTTTCATATGCGGAAACTGGTCGCGTTGGTGGTGATTGCTTTAATCACTTCGTTTATCCTTTTCGGTCATCGATTGATCGTTAACCGGACGCACAGCTTACCCGTGGGGTTGTACTACTGGAGCGACGTGCCGATCAAGAAAGGATCAATCGTGTTATTCAAGCCAGATCAAAGCACACCACTTCAGCAGCTGGGAATCAATCGCGGTTACGAGGCTCGCGAGCTACCTTTACTCAAGCGTGTAGTCGCTTTAGCGGGCGACGTGGTTTCAGTTTCTTCTTCTGGCGTGTCAATTAATGGACAACTTCTGCCCAACAGTGCACCGCTCTTTGACGATGAAGCCGGCAGGCCACTAACGATGGCACAGTTGGATCACTTCAGGCTGGGGACTGATCAAGCCTTCTTGATGGGTGTTACCCCGACCTCTTGGGATAGTCGTTATTTCGGGCCGGTCCCGCTTTCGCGATGCTCAGGCTCCTTTGTCCCCGTCTTGACCTGGCCGTGAGGTTCGGCCGTGGTTCGTTTCTTGGCTGAGTTACTTGGCTGAGTTACTTGAGCGGCGGGAGAGATACTTTGCCAGTGCACCAGAGCTGATCGTAATGCCGGCGGCCTTGAGCTCCGCGCTCAAGGTGTTAACGCTGACACCTCGTTTTCTGGCGTTGCGCAACTCTTCCCGAAGGTGTGCTAGCTGAGCGTTACGCGT
The DNA here is from genome assembly GCA_963736745.1 of uncultured Verrucomicrobiae bacterium. GTDB lineage: Bacteria > Verrucomicrobiota > Verrucomicrobiia > Chthoniobacterales > JAFAMB01 > JAFAMB01. The sequence continues at coordinate 3,438 of CAVTQD010000038.1, forward strand.
TTCAACGCGGTTCTTCGGTTGCAGACTTTTTAAGCGGTCCTTAATTGCCGCGTAATCGATATTCTGGCTGTGCATGTATTCTATCTTCTGCCAGAGACGCCGGCAGTTGCCAAGGAGAAGAGCTTACCAGTTTTTCAAGTACCTGATCGCGAGGTTTCACCAGTTGCCTGGCGCTTTGCGCCTTAAGCTTCTATCGTGAGCTTGTTGTTCACGTTCGTACGCAGCTGGTGGTGAGCGTAGCATTCGTGAATGCTATCCAGTCACTGCACGTGCTCGTCGTACGCCCAAAAACCGTAAAAAGGCGAGAAATCGCCCTAGAAGAGAAAATGAGCAGAGACGCAATACGCCAAATTCTGGCGCGCGAGGTCTTTGCAGCAACCTATCGGCCAGAATTTGGCGTATTGCGTCTCTGCTCCTAACCCGTTTTTTCCTGGGTTGACGTCTGAAGGGACTTTTGGCTAGTCTCCGGTCCCAGTGTGGACGATGGCTAAAATGCGCGATGGCGCCCAGTGGCTGAGTAACCATTATGCCGCCAACGATTACTATTGCGAGGGTGAACACGTCGTGGGTTCCTGGGCCGGAAAAGGAGCCGAATTCTTCGGCATAGCCGGCCAGCAAATCGAGCCGCAAAACGAGGCGTTCTTGCGGCTCTTCTCAGGGCAAACACCAGAAGGCGAGAAGCTCAAACCGCATGAGTCAGAAATTATCGGTTACGACTTCCAGTGCTCGGCGCAGAAGTCCGTCTCGATCATGGCAAAACTTGGCGGTGATGACCGGCTATTGGAAGCTCATAAGCAAGCGGCCACTGAAGCTTACGGAAAGCTGGAGAGCCTTGCTTGTGTGAAAGAAGGAACGCTCGGGATCGACCGCCAGCGCGTGACGACAGGTGTGCTTTGTTCTGCGCGCTTTGAGCATGATACATCGCGCGCGCTTGATCCGCATATTCACACTCATTTCGCGACCACGAATTTTTCCATTACGCCAGAAGGAAGACGTTACGCCCTCGAGACCCACGACATGGTCAAGGCGATACGCTACTGCGGTAAAATCTATCAGTCGGCCCTGCGGCGTAACGTGGAAGAACTCGGTTATCGTACGCGCGATAAATTCAATGAGCGGGGCCAGCTCGAAGGTTTTGAGATCGACGGGATCTCTGACGAGCTGTGCGAAAAATATTCTCAACGGCGCGCTGAGATCGAAGAGCGAATCGCAGACTTCAAGGCCGAGCACGGACGCGAGCCGACGCCGGCGGAAATTCATGTGATTGCAAAGGAAACCAGGACCTCGAAACTCATCGAGATCTCAACCGAAGCAGTGCGCGCGCAGCAGCGACAACGGGCTAGCGCGGAAGAGCTCGCGCAAATAGATCGGGTGAAAGCGCAAGCGTACGCCAGAAAAGAAAATCAGACGGCGAACACCGACGCGGCCGAGCTTGTGTCTCTTGTCCGGGATCATCTGGCGGAACGCCGGGCGACCTTCGGCGAACATGATCTGATCGCCGAAGCGCTCAACCGAGGGATGGGGAAGGTGAGCTTATCTGAGCTGGAAGCCGCGATCCAAGTTGACCCAGAGCTGGTCCGGCTCGACCAGCAAAAAAACGCTATTGCCGTACTCACCAACCAGACAAACCTCCGCCTCGAACAGGAGAGCGTGGTGTTTGTCAATGCAGGCATCGGGAGTGCGGCCGCGATCAATTCTTCTTTCGTGCCGTTTCCCGAGCTCGTGGAACGCGATGGACGCTGGCTCAAGGAGCAATCCGACGGCGTAACCCACGATTACACCGAACAACGGGCGGCGGTTGAAGCGATGCTTCGTTCAACTGACCAGGTCTTTGCCTTGCGCGGCGTTGCCGGCGCCGGAAAAACCACTGCGCTCAAAGAGTTTCACGCCGGAGTGGATGCTGCCGGCAAGAGTCACGTCCTCTTAGCGCCGACGACGAAAGCGGTCGAGGCGCTCAAGCGCGAGATCCCAGAGGGGCAGGTACAAACAGTCGAAGCGTTTCTGCTCGCTTCGCAAAAAGGCGCGCAGCTTCAAGACGCCGTTATTACCGTTGACGAATGGGGACTGTTGTCCAACCGGTCCGGTCACGCACTGTTGAGGATAGCGAAAGAGCAAGGAGCGCTGGTCCGTTTTGTGGGCGACACCCGGCAGCATGTAGCGGTTGAAGCTGGAGACTTCGGACGGACGCTCGAACAGCATTCAAACCTGCGATCGGTTTCCATATCCAAAATCAGCCGTCAACGCGATCCAGAATACCGCGCCGCGGTGATGGAAATGGCGTCCTCAAAAATCACCGAAGGACTGGCCAGGCTCGACCAGAAAGGCTGGATCCACGAAGAAAAATCCGGCTACCTGATCGAGGCTGCCAAGCGCTACCTGGAGTTGAGCGGTTGCGGCAAGAAACTTGTCACTGAACGTGGAGAACCGCACGTCTTAGCAGTAGGTCCAACCCACGCGGAAATCCGCGCCTTCACGGCCGATGTCCGCGCGGCGATGCGCTCTGAGGGCGCGCTTTCCGGCCCTGTGATCAAACGGCGAGCGTTTATCGCGCATGATACGACGCGCGCTATGCGGCGCGATTCGAATACGTACACGCCTGGCATGGCTGTAACCCTGGTCTCGGAAAAGACAAAGGTGCGTGGTCTTTCCGCTCGGGAAGTCTACACGGTCAAACAGAACCAGACGCAGTCTGCGCCAAAAAAGAAAGACTTTGTCACACTGGTTGATGCGCACGGAAAAGACCACAAAATCAACGTCCACGCTAACGGAGAGAAGCTTGAGCTGGGAGCGATCGGAGAAATTGAATTGCAAGCTGGTGACCGGCTCTGGTTCAGGGCGAACTCTTCTGGCGTCACTAATGGCACTCTGGCGAGTCTTGCGGGCACGGATGAACAAGGGCGGTTGGTGACAACCGGCGGGTTTGTGGTGCCGGAAGATTACCTAAAAATTGCTCATGGCTACGCCACAACGAGTCACTCAAGCCAGGGTTTGACAGCGAACTTTGCCGTGGTTTTCGGTGCGTCTTTCGACCAGAAAGCGATTTATGTCTCCCACAGCCGGGCCAGGGAGCGCGTCGATACGTATGTCCCGAGCAAGGAAGCGTTCTTATCACGCGCTGAGCGAGCTCAAGGGGAGAGGCTGGGAGTGCTCGAAGCGATTGCTGACGCCAAAAGAAAAAATGACGGTACCAATGGTTTCAAAGTTGGCGATCGCGTCACCTGGAACTACGAGGCTAGAGGTGGGTACGGATATGTCATGGCTGTACCCGGCGTGGTGACTAAGCTTGCAGGTAAGCGGGTTGAGATAGCAGTGCCATCACAGTCAAAGCAAGCCCGAACGCGCGTTGGGTCGATTACCTTGCCTGACTCGCAATGGATCAGGGTCACGAGATGGGTAAAACCAGAGAAACTTGTTGCCGCGCCACACCCGCGCATCCCCAGAAGAAGTCGCGAGGCTTATCGAGCCGGAGCCCGAGAAAAAACCTATGGATAAAATCCAAGTTCGGCAGATCGACGATCCTGAACGGGATCGAGCGCAGCGGGAGGAACCTGAGCGCCAATACTTAACTGTTCCTTACGCGGAACGCGAAGAGGCCAAAGCCGCCGGCGCCAAATGGGATTGGCGCGAGAAATTGTGGTACATCGGCCCCGAAGGAACCCGCGCCGGCCTAGCTAAATGGCTCCCGGAGAATGCGGCCGCAGCGGCGCCCAAAGCCAGCCCGCGTGAAGAATTTGCGGCTGTCTTGCGCGAGCTGGGCGGCGACTTGACCGGCGAGCATCCGATTATGGACGGCCGTCCTCACAGGATGGCAACCCTGGACGATGATCGGGGCGAGAAATCCATGTTCTACATCGCCCACTCCGATGGCCGGCCAGCGGGCTATGCGAAGAACAATCGCACTGGCGAAGAACAGCGTTGGAAGGCGTCCGCGGTTACCATGACGCGCGAGCAGTTTACGGCGATCGTGCCAGGCAAAGTTGCCGAGCGTGAGGCCGATAGGATGGCGCTCTACGAGCGCACGGCGGAGCGATTGAGTGCGCACATTGAGGCTTACCCGGCCCTTTCTCCAGACCACGATTATCTAAAAGCCAAACGCATCAGCCCTGAACCTGGCGTCTTTGAGACGCCCAGAGGCAGCATGGCGATTCCAGCCTTTGACGCAGACGGCAAGCTCTGGAGCGTGCAGTACGTTAACTCGGACGGCTCAAAGCGATTCGCGCGTGAATCGCGGAAAGAGGGTTGCTTTCACGTGGTGGGATCAACCGATCCAGTGGGTGATCTGAACAAGGCCGATGCCATCGTCGTGGCCGAGGGTTACGCCACCGCCGCCACGCTGAAATCCCTGCATGCCGAAGCGGGAGATCCGCTAGGGCGCGTAGCATTCGTTGCGGCCTTTGATGCCGGCAATGTGCCGCACGTCGCGCGGGTGCTTCGCGAGCGGCACCTCAGCGCGGCGATGGTCATTGCGGCGGACAATGATCGGGCGATGGAAGGCCAAGAGGTTGGTCGCAATCCAGGTCTCATCAAGGGCCAGCAGGCGGCCGCGGCAAACGGAGCGGTGCTGATGGCGCCTTCTTTTTCCGAAGAGGAACTCGAGGCCGGATTCAGTGACTGGAACGACTTAGCCAGCCATGACGAGGTGCGTAAGGGCCTGGTCGCTAAAGAGCTTGAGCAAGCGCTACAGAAGGCTTTTGCACTGCAGGCCCTCGCACCGGTCTTCTGTCGCAGGCACTGTGGACGGCAATACTGAGCTGGTGAATGCCTTTGACCGGGAAAATGAAGCGCGTAGCCAATGACCGGAATATTTCTTCTGGCGTAACCGTGCAGAATGAACAGGAGACCTTTTTTTCTCTCGGCAAGAATGGCGTAAATGAGTATGTCCGGACCGCCGACGGCCGCTTCGTGCTTCGTGAGGGCGGCGAGAAGCTTCGGGTCCTTAACGACGATCACCAGGGGGCAACGCCAGAAAAAAACATTGCTGGCAACACGGCAACGCCGGAAGAAGCCCGCGTCGACTCCGGCGAGGCCGAACAAGAGCCAGGCTGGGTGCTCTCGTCCGGGGATCTGCAGAAAGAACAGAAGACTGTTCCACCAATCGACAAAGATCCTCGTTCTCAGTGGGATTTTCGGATCGGCAAAAATGGCGTGATTGAGCATTTCCGGAGCTCGGATGGCCGTGTGGCGGTCCGTGAAACCGGCGATAAGATCGAGATCCTTGACCAGGATCATGATAGCTTGGAGCTTGCCCTGGAGCGGGCTGTTGAGCGCTTCGGCGGTTACCTCCATTTCGATGGAAATCAGGCTGGAGCTCGAACCCTGGTTGATATTGTGGTCACGCATGATTTGGCGGTGACCTTTACCGACGATCAATTAAATGCCCAGATTCAGTTGAGAAGAACCCAGAATGGTCTGGACAGAGGGCGTTCGATCGTGACCTCAGAGCAAGAGCAAACTGCGGCCCAAAAGCGCGGCGCTGGCGCTAGCGGATCAACGCCAGAAAGAAAAACGGCAGTGCAACCTGACGGCCAGGTGGCAAGCCAGCAAACTGGCGAGGTGTTCGTTGATTGCGGAGCGGCACCGTTCAATTTCGATGAGAAGAACGACCTAAATTATTTTGTGCGGACGATCACGCCCCAGGGCGAGCAGCGGATTTATTGGGGCAAAGATTTGCCGCGCGCATTGGAAGAGGCCGGGGCAAAAGTAGGTGAGTCCATAACTGCGACTCGGGTGGCGAGCAAACCTGTGACAGTTGAGGAAATCCAGGAGCAGCCGGACGGCTCAAGGCAAACCGTGAGAATCGATGCCAAGCGTAACAGTTGGCAGGTGGATAATCATGGGGTTAACCGCCACGCGCTCATTAAAGCCTATGACGTCCTCGTGAAAAGCCCTGAAGACCGAAAAAAACTCGAAAGAACCGCGCCTCTGTTGGTTGCCGCGCGGGACCAAGCGGTTGTCGAGCTCAAGCGCGAGAAACTGGCAGCCGAGCTAAACCAGCGCAACCTGAAAAATCACACCGTTCGGCGTCGATGAAATTATGAATAAGAATAGCGAACCGGAACCGGAACCAGCCGTTGAAACTGACTATAGCGTGGAGGAGGCAAAGGAAATGGGGGCATTTGTCGAAGACGCGCTCTCTTTCGAAGACGTTCGTGAGAGCGTAGAGGACTTTGAGTCAGAGAAATGAACAACGACGCCTTTGTTAAGAACGTCGCCTCGCGGCTCATTGAACAGATCAGAAACGGCACTGCCCCATGGCAGAAACCCTGGAGACCGGGCACGAGTTTCCTGCCGTTTAACCCGACTAACGGAACTCGGTACAAGGGGATCAATGTTATCAATCTATTGTCGCGCGGATACGGCGATGCGCGCTGGATGACCTACCGCCAAGCGCAAACTAAGGGCTATCAGGTTCGCAGGGGCGAAAAAGGCACGCAGGTGCAATACTGGCGCTTTGATGAGGAGCGCAAAATCAAGGATTCCAATGGTCGCCCTGTTATTGACGCTAATGGAGAGCCGCACACGGAAAAGGTCCGCCTAGAACGCCCGCAAGTGTTTATCGCATATGTGTTCAACGCCGAACAGATTGAGGGAGTTCCGCCGGCGCCGTCTCGTGAGTGTTCCTGGAACCCGCTTGAAAAGGCTGAACAGCTTGTTCAAGCAGCAAATCCTAAACTTCAGCACGCTGCCGGTGATCGTGCGTATTACAGACCGTCAACGGATTCGATCCATCTGCCTTTGAAGGAGCAATTTCCATCGGCAGAGGATTATTATTCGACGCTGCTCCATGAACTAGGGCATTGGAGTGGACACGCGACCCGGTTAAACCGAGACCTCTCGGATCCCTTTGGTTCAATCGGTTACGCTCGAGAAGAGCTGCGCGCGGAGATCGCGAGCATGATCATCGGCTCGGAGTTGGGGATCGGCTACGATCCCGACCAGCACGCGGCTTACGCAGCATCCTGGATCCAGATATTGGAGAACCAGCCCCTTGAGATCTTTCGGGCGGCGGCTGATGGCGAAAAAATACACACTTATCTGCAGACCCTCCAGCAACAGCAGTCCGTATCTAGGGAGGAGCTACAGGTCGACAAATCCGAGATCATCAAAGAGTATGATCGCTTAGTAGACGGACCAGCGGCCCGTCAATGGCTCGAGAAAGAACGCCCGTCATTAGTGGCTGCGCGCGACCAGGCGATCGTCGAACTCCGGCGGGAAAAACTCCAGAAAGAAACTGCTGAAAAGCCACACAGGGTCGCCAGGGTGCGCAGGTAGATGACAGCGGCGTCAGATTAGGCGCTTCCTACATGCGGGCGATCAAGCGGTCGGAGCCATGTAAAAATATCCTTTAAGGATGATGGCCGTACCCGTCCGGTCTTTTTCGCAAACTTGCATCACGGCGAACAGCCGCTATACTTCGCTCCCTTACGAACCGAGAGACACGGGAGACCGGATGGGCAAGATCGTCAAGACATCCTTCGGTGCTGTCGATGGACAGGCTTTGGAAAAGCTACAGGACAGCTTCGATACCACGGAGCTGTTGCGTGCCGTCGATGCAATTGACCAGGTGCGCTATCGTGACGATGATTTGCGCCAGGACATGCTTAACCTGCACGGCATGGCGCACAATCTCATCAACCAGGATTACAGCTCGGGGACGCCCAGGGACGAATCTATCGGCGAACTGGCTGAGCGCTTAACGGGGGACATTTTGGAATGCATCGCGCACCTAGAGCAGGCGTATGAAGCGGTGAAGCCGCTGGAGAGCTTGCTAACCGACCCTGACGAGGAATGGGAAGAAGAACAGGCGCAACAGTCCCCGTAGTGTTCCGAACCAGGCCGCCGTTGTCTTACCGTGCTTTATTTTGCGATTGTCGGGAATCTGGGGTCCGTTTCGTGCGCTGACCCATCTGGGCTAAGCCTCAAGGATACTACTCCCGTGGAGCTGTTTTCTGTTCCAAAAAGTGGCTGGTTTTGACTGACACAAGGGAAAGACTTCGCGCCATCGTTCGGAATGAGGACGGGTCCTGGAGTGGTTCGAGCGAGGAGAAAAACTTCAGTTTACCTGCATCAAAGGCGTTGACCAATTTTTCCAGGAAGAGACGACGAAACAGCTTTGAGAGCACCCGCACGGACAGGAAAAATCCATCCCGGCAGGCAATCCATTGGCTGCCATTGTGCAGAGAGACCGCCGCCGGGGACAACACAATGCAGATGGGGATGATGGAATAAGTTCTGGCCCCAGGTGTGCAGGACGGCGAAAAAGCCGATCTCAGCACCCAGGTGCTTGGGATCAGCGGCGATGGTGAACAAGGTCTGCGCAGTGGCTCTAAACAGTATGCCGTAGAGCTCCCTCTTATTCTGATGGCAATTGTTGCAATCTGTTCTGGTACAGTGAAGACCACGTGGAAGTACTGGGTGTCCAAGAGCTGGGATTGGCGATCCTCGAGCCATTGAGCCCGGGCGAAGGACTGGCATTTTGGGCAGTGGCGATCCGCGCCAGGAGTTATACGCGTTGCGCTGATGGCCGCAATGGTCACACTGTTCCAGATGGCCGCCGAGAACAGCAGTCCGGCAGACCTCGATCGCAGTCATGACACGGCGCTGCGCCATCGACATCGAAGCGCCGTGCTGCAGACGATAATCTGAGCCGTGACGACGGAAAACATCCGCTACTTCCAACCGCGGGCGATCCATTTTTCCGCCGTCGCTCTACAAATACCGGGCTAGCGCTGGATTCGAGCTCAACGCCGAGCGTTTTGGGAAGCAAATCGAAGGGGCTGGTGGTGGCACACCTTGTTGGTGGCGATGCGCAGGTAGGGGGCTGTGGTGGCCAGGCTGCGATGTCCCAGCAGCAACTGGATCGTGCGCACGTCGGTGCCCGATTCCAGCAGATGGACGGCGAACGCGTGTCGCATGGAGTGCGGTGTGATGGGTTTGGGGATCCGGCAGAGCCGCCGCGCTGTCTGACAGGCCTACTCGATAGTAGACCTGCCGATATGACGTCGGCTTGATCGCCCGGAAAGAGCCATCGCCGCGGTCTTCCCAGCCGCCACCAGTCTCGTAGGATCCCCAGTAGCTTTGGAGAAAGCATCACATAGCGGTCTTTCCGCCTTTGCCTTGTCGACTCGGATGACCATGCGCTGACTATCGATTCGGTGGGTCTCAGGCGGACCGCTTCCGAGACCCGAAACCCGGCCGCGTAACAAACGGTCAGGATCGTGCGGTGCTTGAGATCCCTACACAGCCCAGGAAGTGCCGAACTTCTTCGGGGCTGAGCACGATAGGAAGTTTCTGGGGTTTCTTGGGGGCTGGAATGACTTCCGTCAGGCTCCAGTCCTTGTGCAGCGTGATTTGTACAGGAAACGAAGCGCAGCTACGGCAAGGAGGATAGAACCTGTCGCGAGCTTCTTTTCATTGGTAGGTAGACTTGGTAGGAACGAATATCCTCGGGCCCAAGTTTTCGGGTGAGCGATTGAAGTGGCGTGGAAACAGGGCGACCTGCTGCACGTAAGTAGCTTGGGTATGAGGTGAGAGGTTTCTCACCTGCATATCCTCGGTCATGCGTCGACGAAGGGAAGTCATGAAAGCTCCTTGCGCTGCACGGAGCTTTGCTGCAAACAGCTTTCCAATGACCAATCCCTCAGGCAATACCTAACATTGGACCTAGCATAATTTCCCTGTGCAATCGAAAGCTGGTTAGTGACCAGAAGTAGACTTCCCGAATACCGCGGAGCGGTTTAGTCCAACCCACATTCCGGTCGGTTATCGTCATACGGTTGTTGCGTAAGACTCTGGACATTAGGAATTGACATCAATGATGGCTTGGGCAAATAAGAGCCGAAGCGCGGCGGGGTCCCTGAGTATTTTGGCCGAGGCGTTGACCGCTAGATGGATGCTGAACTATTCTGCGGCCGTGGATTACTCAAAAATCATCACTATTGAGCCCGGCAAGCGCAGCGGCAAACCATGTATTCGCGGCATGCGAATTACGGTGCAGGATGTTTTTGAGTACTTGGCCGGAGGTATGACGGAGGATCAGATTCTAGAGGATTTTCCTGAGCTTACCCGGGAGGACATTAATGCTTGCTTCGCCTTTGCGGCCGACCGCGAGCGCAAGCTCTTCGTGGCGCCGGCGTGAAGCTGCTATTGGATGAGAACCTCTCGGACAGGATTATTTCTCGGGTTGTTGATTTATTTCCTGATTCGACGCACATCAAGGCAGTCGGTCTAAGAGAGGCGGAAGATTTCGTCGTCTGGGAGTGGGCGAAGAAGTACAGGTTTACGATTGTATCAAAGGACACAGATTTTCATCAAAGGGCTATTGTGTTTGGCCACCCGCCGAAGATCATTTGGCTACGCGTCGGGAATTGCGAGACTAGCCTGATTACGAATCTTCTGAGATCGCGTTGTCAGGTTATTCGGCAGTTTATTGAGAGCGAGACGGAGAGTCTACTAGTCCTCGAACGACCGCAGACCTGAATAAACCACTGCAGCCCATCACGACCTACGGTTCTCGAAAACCAGACGGCAGGGCTGTTCGAAAAATCGACCATTTCGTCAACCGGGAACTCAAGGCCACTCTGGGCAACAAGCGAGTGGATAGGAAAACCGACAATCGACGAGCAGGGTGGGGAAGGGGAGAGTAGGGGAGCGATACTTGGGTCAGTCGCTATTTTAGATTAGAACCCGTTGGCTGATGTTATGGATCACGCCAGAGGAGAAGGCCGCGATCAGGGCGAAAGGGCGGGCGCCGATTCATTGAGTGCATCCCGTGGCGGGATTCCCGCTGTACGATGGTTTTGACAGCTTGGGGATCCGAGGCAATCGATCGATTGATTCATCACTCGATCATCCTGGAATTTGACGGCGAGAGTCACCGGGCAAAGAGCGATAAGGCACAACGCAACAAAGCGGTAACTGTCGGCGACAATTAAGCCCGGAGGATCCCCTCCGCGCTAGCGACGTTGCAGAAACGCCTTTTACTCTGCTTGTACGGGCTGGGCACGAACACCGGACTGAAGCGCGTAAGTAGCGGCACTGGGGCCGAAAGCTACTCCGATTGGATTGAAAACGAGGTCATCGAGTACATTCAATTTCACAAGGATCCAGGGATGAAGATGGGAAGCGACTGGTGGTACGGAATGGTCACTTTCCGGAACGGGAAATCGCCAGCGGACTACTTCTTCATCGACGAGTAAGCTGTCGATAGACGCTTAGCATCGTTTTGGGCTGTGATTTTTAGCTCTGGACCGCCTCGTGCGAAGCGACTTGGCTTGGTCGAATTAAGACTAAGGCCACGGTGATCGCGACGATCAGTAGCCCGTTCACTCCCAGTTCCACCATGGCCTGGGAAAAAGTCTCCGGATTCAGATGCATTATTTCAGATGCCGTCTGAACCACTGCAGTAGACCCGGTTTGCCCCGCGGCGCCGCCGCCTTTGGAAGCCATATGATGGGCTTCCTGGACAGAGAGGTTGGCAGCGATTGCTAGAATGCGCCGCGTTACGGAAATCGCGCCGATCACAAGAAAAGGGGTCAAGTCGCCTACCTTAACACCGGGTTCGCGTTTACGAATAAAGCCGACAACCGTACGTAAAACCTCCGTGATAATCAGTACCAGAAGCAGATCACTAAGGAGAGAAAAGATGGGGATCAAAAGCCCCGATCCACTCCAGATTTTCTCGATGGCACTGTAGAGAGCATGCCCGATAGTCGCAACCGCTGCCAACAATAACAAGGTTGCGACCACGACGTAAACGTAGCGTTCGGCCAAATCAAAAAAACGCATGCCCAGAGGTGAAGATCCAGCCTTCTCATCGGCCGAAGGTAACAGAGAGTGAGGATCCCAGGTCATAACTTTGATGAACGTTGCTTCAATGGAACCAGAAGGGGATGCGTTGCAAGTTTGATTCTGCTGAAAAACCATTGTCGCGTTGTACTTAACCCTGAGAATTCCGCTACCGATCGGTAAACAGCACTGCGACTCAAGCCGAGGAGCGCGGGCTGCAGTGTCAACTTGCTCGGGCATGCATCAGAGCAGCATCACTCCCTGCACCCAACCTAGCAACTAGCGTGGCTCGGAGACTGGCAAGTATTTTAGGACTACCAACAGGCAGATCGTTAGCACGGGCAAAATCCATCCGGTCCAACCCAAGATCGTGACGTGGGCGGTATCGATCGTCTGGTCCGCATTGGCAAATACAAAGCCAAATCCTCCAGCCGCGTTCAGCGCGCCATGGCCAATGACAGCTGGCCAGATGCTCCCTGTCGCTAATCGCATCCAACCGAAAAGAATTCCCATGATCACACAGAAAATCATCATTAAGAGGACACCGAACTGTGGGTGTAATGGGTAGTTATATCCGAGCAAGATCACAGGCATGTGCCAAAGACCCCACAACGCTCCACTCAAACCAAGCGCACGCCATTGCCCCAACGGCAACAATTTCGATAAGAGAAATCCACGCCAACCCCACTCTTCGCCGAACGCGAAAACCGCGTTGATACCCGGCGCAATCAAGAGCTGAGCGAACTGAATCAGGAGCAGGGTCTGAAACGGAACCTTTTCCAATATGCCCTCAGATCCAGGTTGCTGCCGCAAGAGTTGGCGAAACCCGGAAAAATTCTGGAGGTCCAGCGTGTACAAACCCAGCAACGCTCCGACAAACGGCGCGGCGAGGACTAGGGCGGTTATCCCCCACCACCCAAAGAGCCAGTATGGAAGACACCGCGGCCATCGACCTATGCCGAGACCGGTTACCGGAATGATTGGTCGAACCGAGTGCGGCAGAAAAACCCAGACCGCCAGAACGCCGATTGCGGGAGTCAGCATCATGAGCGTTAACAGGCAGAGTGCCAGGAGGGTATGCAGTCCTTCCCCGCTGAACCATAGCGGCAACGCCAGCAACCAGTTCAAAACAAACGCCACACCGTAGAACAGGCAAATTGCTCTCGCGTCAACAGATCTGGAAATCGCGGCTTCCGTCGACATAGCCGAACGATAAGTGATTATCTCGCCGTTGCCACCTCGACCCGCAAAAGCGGTGTAACCAGCAGATAAAGACCCCCATCGTGCCAGAAGGATGAGGTGGCCGGTTCGCTGAGGCGCGATGCTGATAACTGCTGCCGGCGGCTTCAATAATAGGCGCTACGCGAGCCTTTATTGAGAATTCGCACCCCAACCGTGTTGCGGCGACCTGTTACTCCGCAAACACGTTCTGTGCGAGCCATTCATAAACCCACGCCATCGCTGTTGCGCCTCCCAATCCGATCGCGGCAAAAAACACCACGGTGATGGCAAAACAGAAAATGCCGACGACGTAGAAGATACCGTCCTTCCCTAGCGTCGAGCATGCAAACGTAATCACGGTCAACGCGGGCAACATGTTTGAAAATGGGATCGGCAAAGGTAAAGAAAGCAGAACTCCGCAAACGAGAATACAAAGACCTTCCAATCGTTGCATAGTGGGATTGGTTGCCAGAAAAAGAATTCTCGGTCGTAATAGAACTTCCATGATGCGCGCCAGGCGACGCATGCCCTGAAGCGCAGGCGCCAAAAATATCTCGGGCAATTGCATCTTGAGAAGCCGCGCCGGCAACCATGGCTTTTGCCCGACCAGGAAACTGATCCCGAGAAATGCGATTGCCACGCCAAACGGGGTCGAAAAGCCCGGCAACGGGATGGGCTGGACGAACGGCAAAGAAAGCAACAGCAGAAGAAACGTGTTGGCGCGCTCATCGAGCAAAAAGATCACATCGCCAAGGTTAATGCTTTGGTCTCGCGATTTCTCTTCAAGTTTTGCTAACTCTTCCGATAAACGAAAAGCGCCAGGTCCTTGCGAAGATATGGAGGAGGCGAGAGGGTTTTTCGGCATGATGCTGCGTTCGGGCAAAGACTAGCCGACCTACTTCGCGGCCTCAAGTCGCGCAACTTGGGCCGAGGCGGGGGAAATGCAGGGACGCCATTCGCAGCTACAGTGCAACTAGCTAGCTAACGATGGCGGCGCTTGAAGAACTTCTCAAGCTCCATGCTCCAGAATACGACCGTTGAGAGGATTAAGCTGACCAGCAAATCACCGGGGCTCAGCGCCCGGGTACCAAAGACCCGCTGCAAGAAGGGAACGTAGAGGATGGCGAGTGTCGAAGCCATGGTTAGGCTGACCGAAAGGATCAAGACGCGGGTCGGCCTACGACCGGAAGCAAACGCCGAGTCGCTCCACGAATGCGCAGCCAGCGTTTGGATAATCTGTCCAAACGCCAGCAAGCTAAATACCATACTCTGCCAGGCGGGATGGTGGTGGTGCCAGTAATACCAGCCCGCGCACAAGGAAATGAGCCCCATGAGCGTGCCAACCCACATGATGTGAGTTGCGATCCCACGGTCCAGAATGCCTTCGGCCGGCGGGTAAGGCGGCCGGAGCATGGCATCTCGCTCCGGTGGTTCCACGCTCAGTGCAAGGCCACTCGCCCCGTCGGTGACGAGGTTAATCCACAGGATCTGAAGAGGCAGTAGCGGCAGCGGCAGGCCGAGCAAAGGCCCGAACAACATCACGAAAATCTCGCCCACATTGCCGGCCAGCACGTAACGGATGAACTTGCGGATGTTGTCGTAAATGGCGCGCCCTTCTTCGACCGCCGCGACGAGGGTCGAAAAATCGTCGTCGAGCAACACCAGGTCGGCGACCTCTTTGGCCACGTCGGTGCCCGTCAGTCCCATCGCTACGCCAATGTCGGCCTTTTTGAGGGCTGGCGCGTCATTGACCCCATCGCCTGTCATGGCCACCAGGTGGCCGCGGTTTTGCAGCGCTTGCACGATCTTGAGTTTCTGTTCCGGCACCACTCGGGCGTAGACGGAAAACTCGTTGACGCGTGCCTCAAGTTCGCCCTCAGGCATGCGATCTAACTCCGGGCCGCTTAAGAGGCGGCCCCCAATGCCGACTGCCTGGGCGACGTGGAGCGCGGTCATGGGGTGATCGCCCGTGATCATGACCGGGCGTATCCCGGCCGCTTGGCATCGGCTTACGGCCGTTTTGGCGTCGGCCCGCGGCGGGTCGGCCAGGCCGATCATGCCGACGAAAACGAGGCCGCGTTCCAGTTGCTCGTGCTCCGGCAAGGCGTCCAGCCCTCGATAGGTGACGCCGAGCACGCGATGGCCGCACGCGGCCAGCCGCTCGCTTGCGGTGGTAAGGTCACGGCGTGCGCCGTCCGTGAGCGGCACCGTGCGCTCATTTTGCAGCCATCGGTCACAGAGGGCTAACAGGCCTTCGACGGCGCCTTTACTAAAGGCCGCGAAACGCTGTGTCGAGCGAAAGCAAGGGCCACGCCGCCCCGATCACGCCCGAAAGGGCCGGTTCGCTTGCTGGCAACCGGTGCACCGTGGTCATGCGCTTGCGCCCGGAATCAAACGGCCACTCAGCGACGCGCGGGAAATTCAATGCCGGTTCGCGCAGCCCGGCTTGCGCCGCCGCCACAATGAGCGCCGATTCGGTAGGGTCGCCGATTGCCCGGAGTTGCCCTCCCTTTTCGGGTTCAAGCCGGGCGTCGTTACACAGCGCGGCCCCTAGCATTAACAGTGCGCATTCCGGTTGGCTCGAAATCGAGGAGGCCGCCGAAGCAAATGCGATTTCGTGTCCCCCAGCGATGAGCGTGGTGACCGCCATGCGATTCTCGGTCAACGTGCCCGTCTTGTCGGTGCAAATGACCGTCACGGAGCCGAGCGATTCGACCGCGGGCAACCGCCGAATGAGCGCCTGGCGTTTTAACATGCGCTGGGCGCCCAGGGCCAACGCGATGGTCACCACGGCGGGCAGGCCTTCCGGCACGACGGCTACCGCCATGCTGACGGCCGTTAAAAACATCAACCGAACTTCCTCCCCGCGCAGCAGCCCAAAGACCACGATGATCCCGATGAGCGCGAGCGACGCGATGGCCATGGATCGGCCGAAGCGGTCGAGGCGCCGCTGGAGCGGCGTGGCTTCTCGTTTGACCTGCTGCAGCAGGCCCGCGATGCGGCCCAGTTCGGTCTGCATGCCCGTGTGGGTCACAACCGCGGTGGCCCGGCCCTCCCGCACGGCCGTGCCGAGGTAAACCATGTTGCGGCGCTCGGCCAGCGGAACTGAACCCTCCAGGCACAAGCGAGCGACTTTTTCGACCGGCATCGATTCGCCCGTCAGCGCCGCTTCGTCGACGCACAGGCTTTCTGCCTCAAGGAGCCGGCAGTCGGCCCCGACCAGGTTGCCCGCCTCCAGGTAAAGGATGTCGCCGCGCACGAGGTCACGCGCCGGAATGGATTGGACTTGGCCGTCGCGCCGCACCGTAACGTTCGGTACGGCGAGTTTTTTGAGGGCAGCCATCGCTTTCTCTGCGCGGTATTCCTGGACAAAGCCCAGCGCCGCGTTCAGAACCACGATGGCCAATATGGCGATGGCGTCCTTGGCATCGCGCAGCGCGAAGGAGATCGCTGCGGCGGCCAAGAGCACCAGCACCATCGTGGCCGAGAGCTGGTCCCAAAGGATGGCCCAAGGCGTTCTGGCGGAGCGTTCCGTAAGCTCATTGGGACCCTGCTCGGCAAGGCGGCGCCGCGCCTCCTCGGTCAAGAGCCCCTGAGCGGGATCGACTTGCAGCCGTTGAGGCAGTTCTTCTGCGCTGAGTTGATGCGGCTCAAAGCCTTCAAGAGGTCCATTCAAAATGGCAGGCATAGCATTGCTTTGAGCAGAAGGCCCCGATTGACGGAGGTGAGGCAGGATCTCCCTCGCATTAAAAGCCCTTCAAGTTTTTTAAGGCTGCTTTCCGTTCTTGGTAGGCCTTATAGGTAACTGGATCGGTGGATGCTTATTACCAGCTCCTGAGGATTTCGGGACGCTGCCAATCCCACTTGAGTTCGAAGTGAATCGCTCACCGCCGAACCGACCGAATTTGTGTCCGATCTATAGCTCGTATTGGAATGCTCCATAACCGTGCGATTTTGTTCGATCTCACTCTCCTTAGATCAAAAATTAGATGCCACACATCGATTGCCGAACACCATTCTCCAATTGATGCGGATTTGTTGAAGGTGATTGGAGGCCATTTGATTCTCAGCAAACAAGCTCTGAAACCGTCTAAAGGTATTGGTCGAAACATCACAGCCAACGGGCTTTGGAAATCTTAACAGAACCATGCTTCGCCGGCAGCCAAATACTTCTGTGTTCCAGGAGAGGTCCGTCACCGAGGTCGAAAGCTCCATTAAAACCCGTTCACCAGCCGCTGACCATCCTCATCTCGGCGATCCTTGTGGAATTGAAATGTACTCGATGACCTCGTTTTCTATCGTCTAATCTCCGGTTACGTGTATCAGCAATGAGCAAAGTCGAAACCGTCGCTATTCCTGCAAATTTGGGCGCCAATGACACGCCTGTCGACTTCGTCCGGCAGATTAGTCAGACGCGCGTTTACCAGGACTACGAGTGGGCTTTCGCAAAAACAACGAATTTACCTTTGGAACTCTATTCGATTGACACGTGCCGTGAGGTTCATCGGATTCGGAGCAACTGTGCAAACCCAGTCTGTGCGATCCTCGCAGTGGCAAGCAACACTTGCACCGTATGCCTGGAGGTCTCCCGGAAACTCACGGGCGCGGATATCGCGGACACGCAGACGGTGACATGCTTTGCCGGACTCACATACACCCGCGTACCGCTGAAGTTTTACGAGCGCGTCATTGGATTCTTGCAAACCGGTCAAGTTTTCCTGGGAAGTCTTACTGTCAAGCGATTCAAGAAAATCGCTACCCAGGTCACCAGTGCGGGAATTACGGTTAACTTACCGCAGCTCGAAGATGCGTACTTTCGCTCCCGCGCCGTCTCAGCGGAGCAATATCGTGCAGTAGTGCGACTTTTGGAAATTTTCGCTGAACATTTTTCATTAATGGTTAACCAAATCGCCCTGCATGAATGTAAGGGCACTTCACGCATAGTCAGACGTGCGAAAGACTATATCGCCGATCATAAGTTTGACGTCATCACACTTGAACAGATCTCTCGTGCCATCAATGTGAGCTCATTCCACTTTTGCAGGAGGTTCAAACTGGAAACAGGGCTAACGTTTATGCAATACTTGAGCCGCGTCCGAATAGAGCAAGCTCAACTTTTCCTGCACAACAAAAACCTCCGCATCAGCGAGATAGCCTACGACGTAGGTTTCCAATCCCTAACACACTTCAACCGGATTTTTCGTAAGCTTGTTGGTTGCTCTCCGACAGAATACCGATCAAGGGTATCGAGGGCCTTCGAGGAACGAATTAAGCCGTAGGAATTCTGACCGACGACCCGGATGTTTTTAACTCTTGGGAACTCACATTTTGCCTCTATTCCGCTGAACAGCGCCGCGCTATTATTTCTGAATCAGTGCTCTTCGCAATTGAGAATGATTCCTATTCCCAGTAGTAAGGACATGGAACCCCTTTCTCTAGGCCTGCAACGATCGGTCAGTGTTCGCCAACAGCGGTAAAGAAGTGCCGCGAGCTGTTTAGTAATCTAACCCCGAATTGAAGAACAAGGCGGATTTGACCAAGGATTCTGTCATTAAACCTGGAAGAGGGAAAAGTGGAAAAGTCCAAGACTTTGAAATCAACAATTAAATCCTCTGATGACATCGGCAAGGCTCAAGGCTACACGAATGCTTCGTCTGTCATTATCGCCTTCCTCTTGTTGCCGGTGGAGAGATCCGAACGAAATAGGGAAAGCGATGCCATTCACCTGGAAGTCGAGCAGTAATTCATGGCAGTTAAAGCTAACGCTGGAGATGGCGAGAGACCGCACAGGCAAACTGACGATTTGTCATCACTGAGGGAAGAAGCGGCTTGTCACGGCCTACCTCCTCGTCTCATCGAAGCGGCAACGGGCATCGCGGGAACAGCAATCGATGCTGACACGGATGCGTTGCGCGAACTGCCCGATCCCGACCCGACCATCATTGCCGGTCTGCTCGAAGACGACCCGGTGATGAGCCTGCTTGAGAAGCGAGCGCTCGCGCGCTTGCTGTCGTGCGCCATCATCAAACGTCTGCCTGCGGGCGCGGCCATATTTGCCAGTGGCGAACCTGCGGCGGAACTCATTTTCGTGATCACGGGTATGATCGAGATTGTCGTACCCAACCGCGAGGCAATAGCACTGGAGGGAAGCCGCTTCGGCGACGAGGCGGCGCTTGCCACCGGACGGTACGCCATGTCCGCCCGGACTCGTTCAGAGGCGATGTTGGTCGTCATTCCGCGCCGCGCTCTGACGGCGGCTGTGGCCGAGAATACGGCGGCAAGGAATGCCTTCGAGATCGCGGTGCTCGATCGCTTATCCAGCCTCCCTCAAAAGAAACCTCCAAGGCATCGACGCCTCGTCGGCTCCGCTGTACCAAAGACGGACACGGTGGGCTGGTTACTTACGGTGCTGGCACCCATCGCAATCCTCCTGTTTGTGCCGCGCGCCGTGGTCGGTCACGACGCCACATCGTTCCTGGCCATTTTGAGCGCTGTGATCTGTCTGTGGGGTTTCGGCCTGGTCGAAGAATTTATCCCCGGTCTCTTCATGTTGTGCGCGATCCTGGCGATCGGCATCGTTCCGCCCGCAGTCGCCTTGTCGGGTTTTTCGTCCGACGGGTTTTTCATGACGCTGGGAATTCTCGTCCTGGGCGGAACCATATCCAGTTCCGGCCTCAGTTACCGGCTTCTGTTGTGGATGCTCGCAAAACTGCCGACCGGCCAGTTTTGGCAGAATCTGGGCATGATGGTGGTCGGCACCGTTCTCACGCCGCTCATTCCGAGCACCAATGGCCGGGTTGCGATGGTCGGGCCGTTCGCAGTCGATATGATCGAAGCGCTAGGCTTGAAACCGTCTGGTCTGGCAAGTGTGCGCCTCGCCACCACCGCGTTCATCAGCGTTACCGCCCTCTCCAGCGTGTTCATGACCGGAAAGCCGATGAATCTCGTCGTGCACAGCCTGATGCCGCCGGAAAGCCGTGACCTGTTCCAATGGACCGGTTGGCTGGCTGCGGCTGCAGTGAGCGGAGTCCTCATGATCGCACTAAACGGTCTCGTCGTTTCGGCCCTGCTCCGGGGAGGAGAGACGACCAGTTACTCGCGGCAGATGGTGCGAGAACAAATTCGCATCCTAGGCAAGCCACAACCGCGCGAGTGGGCCGCTGCAGCCGGCATCATGATTTTCGCAGCCGGTGTGCTCACAACCGGGCTGCACAAGATCCCCCCGGCTTGGGTGGCGCTGGCCATTCCCTGCGGTCTCCTGATGCTGGGGCTCCTGCACAAGCGTGAGTTCCGCGACAATGTTGACTGGCCGCTTCTGCTTTACACGGCCAGCCTCGTAGGATTAGTCAACAGCCTCAATTTCGTCGGGCTAGACGGCTTGCTATCGAATTGGCTTATACCAGTCGGTACCTTGATGAAGCAAAATTTCACCTTGTTCCTTGGTGTTCTGTTCGTCGTTGTCTCGATTCTCCGATTGGCCATACCAACCAGTGCAGCGACAGTCATGACTGCGGCAGTAATGCTCCCGATCGCCAGGGAGGCCGGGATTTCGCCATGGGTCGTGGGTTTTGCAATCCTGAACCTGGTCGAATTCTGGTTCTTCCCCTTTCAGTGCTCCTACTACTTGCAATTCCGTGAGCTCGTGTTGAGCCGCGGCATCGGTAGCGAAGGACGATTCCTGCTGATCAACGCAATTAGCAACGTTGCTAAGTTCGCGGCGCTCGCTCTGTCTGAACCGGTCTGGCACATGATGGGGCTATTAAGATGATCGGGTCGATTCACTTGAAAGCCATTTTGGTAGCCTTGTTCCTGGGGCTGACCGCGATCTTCCTTGTGTCAGAGAATGTAGATCGTGACACCATTCTCGTGCTGCACAGCGATGGTGTCGACGACGCCGTCGCCCGCAGGGTCGATATCGGTCTGCGCAGAGCCTTTGGTACGAAGATGACAATGACCATCCGCACCCACTACATGGATGCGGGCATGGCGCCCGACCTCGCGGGCGAAGAGCGCATCGGCATGATCGCGAAAAAACTCGTCGAGAAACTGAAGCCGACCGTGCTCGTCTCGGTCGGAGACGACGCCCAGCAATATGTCGCCAAGGATCTCGCGGGCCGGACCAGCCCGGCCGTCGTCTTTACCGGAATATCTGGAGATATCTCACGGTATGGATTCATCGACCAGCCCAACGTGACAGGCGTCATCGATTCTCGCCCTTATGGCGCGATGCGCGACCTGCTGCTCGCCGCCAATACGTTCAGACCAGACCATCCGATGATGCGAATCTTCCATGTCTCGGCGGACTACGAGAAATATGAATACCCCGATCCCCAGATCACCCAATATGACTGGAAGCCCCTTGCGCTTGTCGATAGCCGTCGAGTCGCGACGCTTGAAGACTGGCAGGCGGCAGTCAAACAAGCCCAGCGGACGGCTGATGTCATCATTGTCAGCATAGACGAGGGGATGCGCCATTCGGCGACCGATCCTACGATCGCCTCGGTCCACGAAATTCTCGACTGGACGGAGGCGAACTCGACCATCCCTGTGCTGGGTCTGACGCTATCCAATGTTGAGGATGGCTGCATGGCTGCCGTTGGCGTTTCGCCTTTTGAGCAGGGGCTGATCGCCGGCAAGCTAGCGATCGACTTGGCCGATCGGCACATCCCGGCATCCTCGATTAAGATCGCCAAAACAGCTCAATTTGTGGTCGCACTCCGGGAATCCGCGATGCGCCGGCGCGGATTTCAGGTGCCTGCGATCTATCATGCCTTTGCGAGCGCGACGGAGCAGGACCTGGAATGAACCTGTCGGTTGCCTGCGATCGAAGGCCGCAATCCAGGCCTCCAACTTTGGTCAAGGTTCGCCAAAATCGGGAAAGCGGCGACACGAGCCGTTTGGTAAGCTAAGGCCGGCTTTGAAGTACAAGTCAGAAATGACAATAGGGAAAGCGACACCAATCGCCTGCCTATCGAGCAGTAACTTAGCCAGTTAAAGCAAAGGCTGGAGATCGTGCCCGGGGCCGAAACCCTTCCTTCGCAGGCACCGATTTGGTTGCCGGAAATTGGTCCTGATGTGAGCTCGAATCAAAGAATTCAATCTATTTGCGGATTTGCGTTCGACTCTTCTAGGTAGTTCCTTGTCGGAGGAAGGCTCGCAGGCAACGTCTGACCCGCTATGAAATGAGCTTGGCGATGCCGAAAGCGACACTGGCCGCGAGGCTACCGACGAGAGCTGTCTGCCATGCACTCTTGAACTTCGAGACGCCCGTAAAGTGACCCTTCACAAACCCAAATAGGGCGAGCGCCAGCAGGGTACAGGCAATGGAAATCAACAGCGCCTGGTGAGCGTTCGCGGCCAGCATATAAGGTAGAAGCGGAATCATCCCTCCGACGACGTACGACCCGGCAATTGTCAACGCGCTGCGCAGGGCGCGCTTTGGATCAGGGGCTTCCAAACCCAGTTCGAAGCGCATCATGAAATCACGCCAAGCTTTCGGCTCCCGGCGAAGCGCTGCGACCACCGGCGCAGCTTCACTTGCACCCACG
Organism: uncultured Verrucomicrobiae bacterium; assembly: GCA_963736745.1. GTDB lineage: Bacteria > Verrucomicrobiota > Verrucomicrobiia > Chthoniobacterales > JAFAMB01 > JAFAMB01. The sequence goes on from CAVTQD010000038.1 coordinate 25,994, forward strand.
CCGTAATTCTTGAACAAGTCAACAATTTCATCAGCCTCGCGGTCGGGCACCTCGACGATTTCGTTTTCTTCTCGCCTGAGTTCACTTTCGTAGTGCTCGGCGTCGCCTTTGGCCGCGAGAAAACCGCCGAGTCCCATCGCGATAGACCCTGCGGCAACTTCGGCCAGGCCAGCGGTAACCACTATGTGCGTCGAAGCGATGGCTCCGGAAATACCGGCTGCCAGGGCGAACGGAACCGTGAGCCCGTCTGCCATTCCAATAACCACATCACGAACTGTTTCGCCCCCAGAGAAGTGTCTTTCGATATGTTGCATGGGCTGATCCATTCTACGGTTCGCCTCCGGGCCTACCGCATCGTGAAGCTGTAAACCGTTAGCGAAGAAGCTGCACTGATTACTGTGGCACAACTTTGACTGTCTGGAATGAGATCGGAAGCCCCAGTCTTTTCAGTGATAGTAAAAACAACATCCAACATCAATTCGCTGCAGATCCAGGACCAAGTTTTCATAGACAATTTATATATTTACGACAGGCTTGAAGCTTCCTACCAAAACACTACTACGCGTGGTTCGTGACACGTCATTTGCGAAGAACGTCTCTCCAACGTTCATTGTCCAATATCCGAAATCACTTTCGGCGGAAACGCGGCACGCAGTGCGTTGAGCACTGCCAGCACATCAATGATTTCCTGGCTGATTGCTCCGGCTACAGGGCTTAAATGGCCAGTGGCGGCGAACATCATCCCGGCGAGGCTCAAGACCATGCCGCCGATTGCGCTCTGGAGGGCGATGGTACGCATCCTTCGACTGATGTGCATGAACTCGTCCACTTTTCTGAGAGAATTGTCCATCACCACGACGCCGGCGGCTTCCGTCGTCACGTCGCTGTTTTGTCCGATGGCCATGCCAACCGAAGCCGCCATCATGGCCGGAGCGTCATTGATGCCGTCGCCGACGTAGAGAGTCTTCGCCTGGCTGGTTTCCTTGCGGACGATGGAGAGCTTTTCTTCAGGAGTTTTCTCGGCCTGGATCTCACTGATGCCCACTTGCTCAGCCAGGTATCGCACTTCAGATTCGCGATCTCCGGAGACGATCATGATACGCTGGAATTGATGCTTGGGTCCCAAATGCTGAATAAAGGACTGCCCTTCGGCTCGGGGCGCGTCGCGCAATCGAAAGGTCGCCGCATACCTGCCGTCGATTACCACCATGCATTCCAGTCCACCCGCAATCGGCGGAAGGTGGTCCGCACCGGAGACGCTTTGCGAAGCGAGTTTGTTACGGCTGGTGATTTGAACCTGATGATCTGACACGGTACCGCGTAGACCCTGTCCGGGACCCTCGCTGACCTCGGATGTTCGCTGGAGCTGAAGTCCTTCCTCTTTCGCCTGGGCGAGAATGGCCCGGGCAAGCGGATGCTTAGAATAGAGTTCGAGGCTGGCGGCCAGGGCAAGAACCTCCTTTTGGACAAAGCCAGGAGCGATGATTTGTTCGGTTAACTTCGGCTCCCCATAAGTAAGCGTCCCGGTTTTGTCAAAAATCGCGGTCCTGCACTGAGCGATTTGCTCGAGCACAACGGGATTTTTGACGATGATCGCCCGGCGGGCGCAAAGGGAAATCGAACCGATGATCGCAATCGGTATCCCAAGCAGTAATGGGCAAGGGGTCGCGATTACCAGCACGGCCAGAAATCGAACAGCTTCGCCACTGATCACCCACGCCAACAGAGCCACCATGACAGCAATCGGCGTGTAAATTGCTCCTAATTGATCTCCCAGACGCCGCAATTGCGGACGAGTCTGCTCAGACTCGCGCATGACTTCCATGATTTTCGCGTAGCGCGAATCGGCGGCGCGTTTGGTAGTCCGGATGGTCAGAGCCGATTCGCCGTTGATCGCACCAGAAATTACCGTCGAGCCAGAGGTCTTGGTGATCTTGAACGGCTCGCCGGTGAGATAGGATTCGTCCATCATGCCGTGCCCGTCGATGACAACGCCGTCCACCGGGCAGATGTCATGCGGATAGAGTGCAAGTGTATCGCCCACGGCAACCTCGTGCAGCGCCACATCCACGATTTTAGAATCAGTTTTCCTGTGGGCGATCGAAGGCATTCGTTTGGCGAGCGCTGCCAGTACCGAAGACGCGCTTCGCAATGCGTAACTCTCTAGTGCCTCACCTCCCGCAAGCATTAAGACGATAATTGAACCGGCGAGGTATTCGCCCATGATTACGGATGTGACGATGGAAATCCCTCCCAGCAGATCGGAACCGAATTCTCTTCTCAAAAGTTTTTTGAACAATTCATAGACCAGAGGAATACCGCCGATCGCCAGGGTAACCAGCAGCGGAACGTCGTAAGCAGCCGCTCTCGTGCGAAAAGCGAAACGCAGAAGGAGATGCACCGAAATGGCGGCTACCGCGACCACGGCGATGACCGTGGTCCTGCGTTGCCAGACAGCGGTCATCGATTTCCAGATCGGTATTGCTCTATCCATTGATTTCCATTCTGTATTTTTTGGGAGCAAGTTGATGTCGCTCGATCAATGGCCATGCCGGCGTAGAAGACGGACCGCTCGAGGATGGCTACTACGACTTATTTTATACGCGTGACCATAATTTGCGAACTAGAGGCAGTGTAGAGAGCGTGCCCAATTGTTGCCACCGCTCCCAACAGTAACAAGGCTGCAACCCCAAAGTAAACGTACCGTTCCGCCAAGTCGAAAAAACGCGTGCCGAGAGGTAGATTCCCAACCTTTTCATCGGCCGGAGGTAACGGAGAGGAGTTGTCGCGGGTCATAATATTGAATACGGCTGCTTTGAATGAACTAAAACGAGTTGCGTGGCAAGTTTAGAGTCCGACGGATCCCTGAGTCAGATAGAGATGTTGGAAAAGGCCATGCCACGAACTCTGCAAAGGAGGGTCACGGTTTGCCAAGATTCGTAGAGCGACATCATAACTCTGGCACGACAATTGAGCCGGATTGCCGATCTATATGAGTGTCAATACAAAATCTCGCTCTAACACCCACGAAGGTAGAAGCGCAATAAAGCCAGCGAGCAGCCTGGGAAAAGGGCCTTGGAAAAAGGTAATTGATCTAATCCTGTACGTGCTCTTCTGTGCCATGGTTGGAACCGGAATGTTGCTGAGTTATCGCCTGCCACACGGTGATGGTACTAGTCGTATACTTTTTCTTGGTTTTGGGCGGCATGAATGGGGAGAGATTCACACCTGGATCGGTTTTTTGTCAGTCGCCCTCTTAGTAGTTCATCTTTTTTTAAACTGGCAATGGCTTGTGAAGGTCGCTGCTTCGAAACACGTCTGGCGACTCGCTGCTGGCATCCTCACCGGTCTGTTAGTAGTAGGGGCGTTCCTCTTACTGCCGGTAGAGAAATCCGCGCAGAACGGCAAAGAAACAGCTGTGCATCTGCAAAATGATCGGTAATCCGATTCCGTTCCGAAAAAAGCTGGAACTGCTTTTCCTTCTTTTTGATTCGAGCTCGCACCCGCTTAATAACTGGTTCCGGAACCGAGCAGAAATGGGCATTTGATTTAGCAGTCGGTATGCCGCGGACCCGCAACCTGCGCATGAAATCTCGGCAAACAAGCCGGTCAAACCTGGGAAAGCATTTGCCAAGCCAGGGAGAGCCAAGCGGCGCTTCGGCCGTTAGTCTTTTGACAGCAAAGGAGATGACATGTTTTCCCTTCTCCATCCACCTGCGTTAACCCGCCTTTCGCGCGCAGGAATGCGACAAGTCAAAACCTGTAGTCTGCACATCTTTTTCTTAGGCTTGCTATTCATCGCACTGTTGGCATTGCCCAGGAACGCGCGAGGCAGAATCGGTGAGACACTGGATGAGTGCAAAGCACGATACGGGACGCCCGTATCGATCCAGAAAGATGCGGCGTTGTTCTTGAAGAACGGTCTGACGGTCTCGGTGCATTTTATCGCGGGAAAGGTCGATCAAATCATCTACTACAAAAAGGATCCTCTGAGTTCCAAAAAATCCGCCTCGCCTTCCGAAGCGGAAACAATGATTCTATTGCAAGCTAATGCCCAAGATACCCCGTGGGAGCTTGGGCTCTCCCAACATCATAGCGAGTTGTGGTGGAATAAAGGAAAAGGTTTGTCCGGCCTCCGTACTCTCCAGGCGCTTACCATAAGCATCGACGACCCAGCTGCCTACAAGGCGTACCACGAACGAGGATCAGCCAAAAAGAACCTGGAAGGCTTCTGACGGGGAGACCAAGCCTAAACTCCGCCCGATTGATGGCTTCTGCTCAATTGATGCCATGCGCGCCATTTTAAAAGATTCTCTTAATTTAACGACACCGAGCTCCATCAATTGAGCGCGAAGGATGTTCTTGAACGTCTGGAAGTTGACACCGCTGACGGACTCTCGACGGGATACCGCCAACGTCACGAAGAGGTAAGTTGGACTGGCTGGATCTTGCCCCGTGCTAGCGATCTGTTGAAAGTCCTAAAATACTTGCCGATCTCCGAGCCGCGTTAGGTTAGACAGGCTGTCATGCCGCTCTGATGCGTGCCCGAGTAAACCCGAACCGGGTCCCGCCGCGAGCGCCAAACTTTTCCAGCGAAATCTTGCGATTTGGCTCACCGGCTCGGCGAATTCAACCTTGGGGCCGGTTTTCCGCTTTTCCACCGGGTGGATGAATGTTGTTACCGGTTATGGCAAGACTCAGCGGAGCACTACCCGCCCATTCGGAGGGCGACAAATGTTGAGAGCGCACTGTTCGTGGCGCCGAATTTGTTATTTTCTTGGGTGGCGTGACCCTATAACTTGTTGAGGGAGAACACTCTAAAGCAATGAAATTAATCGTAGGTTTCCTCGGCGGTATAATTTTCACACTGGTCGTGCTGGCCGGGGTCGGATATTTTGTTGTGAAAACAGGCATCATACCAGCGAACGCAGATAGTAAGCCCGCCGCCGTGGAAAGCTGGGTTGCAAATACGGCGCTGGACGCCACGCTTGAGCGCGAGACTAAAGGGCTCAAGAATCCCATTCAGCCGAGCGACGAGAATTTGATCACCGGGGTGCACCTGTACGCCGAAAATTGCGCGATATGCCATGGCGCATCGGATGCCAAGCCTTCGAACCCGGCCCAAGGCTTCTATATCGAGGCACCGCAGCTTGCCAAAGATGGAGTCGAAGAGGATCCCGAGACCGCGTCGTTCTGGAAGGTCAAGCATGGAATCCGCTTCACGGCGATGCCGAGCTTTACCACCACGTTGCAGGACGATGAGATCTGGAAAATCGCGATGTTCCTCAAGCAGATGGATAAGCTCCCGCCGACAATCGATGCCGAGTGGAAGAAAGTCCCTAGTGTTGCGGCCACTCAGCCAGGAACTGCAGAATAGTTGAGAAAAAACATGTGTTGCGAAAACGGACCTGGTTTCGCGGCAACACTCCGCCGCCTTCTTTCCTAGGAAGAAGATGTTTGAAAATCCTGTTGCCTTTTCCTTTTGAATGGCAACTGAATCTCGCAACACCGTTTCATGCACGAAGACCTCCGCGTTCGTACCAGGTTTTATTCAAACTGGGACTTTTGCGTTTTGGGTCTCAGTTTTGTGCGGCCTGGTTACCCGCCGATGTTTTGATCATCCCAGTGATTCGAGTGAAACATCTAAGTCCGTCTTCTCATCGATCTCCGCAATGGCGGAGTCCAAGGCGGAAATTCGCCCGGAGCTGCGAGGGCGCTCCCGGATAACATTTCCCTCCGCATCCTTTACTAACACAAGCCCAAGCACCGTTGTTGTCCCTTTGCCCTGCCATCCATCGAGCTGATATAACGGCCTTCTCGAGGCGTCGTTCCATTAGATGTTGCGCCAAGGGCCTCCGGCAACGCCCGGCAGTCTCTTCGTAACCCTCTTAGGGTGGCATGAAATTGACCGTGATCGAGCCGAGGCAGAACGTCCGCCGGCGATATTCTTGCCTGCGGCGGAGTTATTCACAACGTCGCTTCTCCTTGCTGCGCAGGGCCGCTTGGCTCGGTCATGAATAACTCCAGAACTGATATCAGCATATATTAGCTTTTCTGAACACTGGTCGGTAGATATTCTCCGAGACCTTTACGTATCGCGCCGGGTGGTCGACGCTGCTGCATTGAGCCTTTCGCCCTTCCATTACTAATTTTTCGAATTAGAATTTAGAGCATCCTGAGCATCGAAGGAAACTAAAGTTGGCGTTACATTTCTACAACAGCGCTTTCGATGAGGGATTACAATAAACTGCCTGGATCTCCGCGCGAATGCTCTGAGTTCAACACCATCGTCACCGAGAGGATGTCTTTCCCATCGCATTTGAGTGATGTAGCCCGGTGTGCACAGAAGCCAGCGTAGAAATCTAGCGCCTTCGGACCTGCGATGACGACGGTCCCAAGCGGCCAATAGAGACACAGTGTTTCTTTGTCGCCGAAGTACCGGCTGGCGGAGAGACTAAAAAACGGAAAACCCCACCAGTCTCCCTCTGCCCAAAACCGAAAGATCGGATCTGACTGCTCTTTCCACGCATCTGAGCCTTTTGAGAATTGCTCCTTCAGTGACCGTGCCGGCACTCGTATCAAATTATCGCTCATGAGCTTTCTCTTTTTGTCTCGCCTGTTCTTTAGCCCGCTGCATTTCCAGCTCGGCCTTTAAAGTTCTGTGCTTCTCGGCCAGGTCGAGGACCTCCCAAGAAGAAAGCCGCTTGCTCGGCCTGGTGACGGCTTCTCGCAGTGCCACCTTGCTGTCCGTAAAGACGTGCATGGCGAATCGAGCGCGCGACATCGACACGTAAAATTGTGCTTCGTTCGCCTGGCTGAACGCCCGAACCGGCACGCTGGCAATGACTTGGTCGACAGTCTTCGCCTGGCTGGCGTGACTGGTGACAGCTATTCCCTGGCCGAGATGCAAAGCGGCCCCATTGCGAACAATCTCGCCTCTATCGAATACGATCTTGCCATCATCAATGCTGACCACGGTCCGGAGCTCGTTATTGAGGAACTTTTGCCCGCGGTGTTTGACGTTTTTCGTGAATCGGATCCGGTCGCCGATTGCCAGCGTGATCTTCTCTCGCTCGAACACACTGAACTTCCGTGTCTGGTCGAGTGGCAACTGCTTCTCGACGCCGTCCTTTCCGACGATGACAGCTCCCTCCTCCCGGCGAAGGACTTCCCACTGTTCGCCGCTCTTAAATCGCTTTTCTTGGACTCCTCTGCGAACAGCTCCCTTGGCCATCCTGTGAAACTCGACAATCTGCCCTGGCTCATAAGTGACTGCATCACGTTGTTGGGAATCAGTCAGGTTCAGTCGCTGAAGCCGCGTAACGGAATGTTCCGAGTCTAACAATAGACCGTTCTCTTTCATCGCCTTTCGCACAGCGCCAGCTACAGCCCGGCACTCGCCATGTGTGGGCGCTATGATCAAAGAAGATCTCTGAGCCTTTAAGGCCTCAATTTGCTTCTCGGCGATGGCTGCCAGGCGGTCGGCGTCGTCCGCTATCTCTTGAATGGCTCCAAACTTGTCCAGCTTGTCGAACCCTTCTCCTGTCCGGCCCTTGCTTAAATCTCCGATCGCTTCACGTAGCTCGGGAATCCCCTGACGATAGATCTTGGTGAGCACGGCCTGCGCGATAACGCCCGATTGCTCTAAGATCCGGAGAGCATCGCCCCACTGAACGCTATGATGTTGTTTGGTGTCGCCCGTAAGGACTAGCCGGCAATTGTGCTCAACCGCGAATTCCTGTAACTCCAGCATCTGGTGGACGGACAGAAAGCCGGCTTCGTCCACCCACAAGACTTGTCCTTTCACCGCTTGCTGAAGCTCTGGATTGAGTTCGAATTGTTGCAAAGTGTTCGCTCGCGCAAAGCCTTGCGCTCTTAGTACTTCTACAGATGGGGACGATGGCGCCAAGATCATGACGCGCTTGCTTGATAAGGATTCGATCGCTGTCACGGCTTCAGTCATTAATTCCGTTTTTCCCGCTCCTGCTGGTCCCTTGAAAGAGATCACGAAATCCTCTGAGCCAAGAACGTGACGAACCGCCTTGCTCTGTTCCTCGCTGGCGGCCACGAGGGGATGGCGAATCACCCACTCTTTTCCACCATTGAGCGGCTCGTGTTTGCCTTGGCCCTCTGCCGCAAGCTGAATCATTTTGTTCTCCGCGTCTCGCACTTGGCGCGTAGTAAGCAACTTCCCGTCGGGGTCCGGCCGCACGAAAAACGGATCTGACTTTACCCACGTGAGTGCTTCGGCTATTGACACCCGCGCAATCCCGCGCCGAAGTAGCATCCCGGCAATGTGAAGCTCACGCTTGAGTGACACCTGCTCGAAGAGGTGTTGTATCGCCAGTTCCTTCGCGGCGCCGGCACCGAGAAGATTTTGGGAAGGTGCGCTTTTTACACACTCGGGCCGCAATGACTCCCGTTCTTCTGGAGTCATCTCACTCTGCCAATGTGCAACTAACTCCTGCCGGGCTTTGTACTTCGCCGAGCTTTTACTTTCGCGGTTCCGAGCTCCCAAATTGGATTTCCATTTGTCCCAATCACCGCCGATTTCTGCAATCACGTGCGCAAAGGCGTCATCGAAAGCCATGTTGGTGGACTTCATGAGCGCCCTGGCTTGAGCTTCCAGCACCTTATATTTGTCCCGGGCCCGCTGCTCGATGAGCTCTGTTCGCCGGCTGAACTTCTCGACCAGCTCCCGACTCACACTGGCAAACTCGAAGTGGTGCTCGGTTCTCCGGATGCCGTAGCCCGAGAGGTCGAGCCTTGCCGCTAGTAAATGGTGGAAATGGGCCTCGTAGAAAGTGCGATCGCCCACCGTGTTTCCCACTTCCAAGGCCTTCCATTCTTTCTCGATCTCATCGAAGGTCGCATTCATCGAGAAGACGTGAATGTGGTAATGGGGGTCGGGGATCCCATCGACAGGCCTGCTCTCGCCGTGAACAAACTTTGCATAGACCATGTTTGGGCTAACGCGATTGTCGTGCTGATACCCCTTGCGAACCTTGGTTTCCATCCGGCCCTCGATCGTCGCCATGGTCTCGTCTAGGGCTTCGGCGATCACTTGTTCGACGAACTTGTCCTCATTGAGGGCTAGATATAACGACACCGATTTAGGTACGCTGAACGTAAAATCGTAGCCCACGCGCCGGTTGGATACTTCACGCTTCTGCACGTCTCCGGTCTCTGGATGTATTACCGGTAGCCCTGTCTTCTTGTCCTTCACACTGCTGTCCAAAATAACCGTTAGTTGGACAAGTTAGTCCTGTATTCAAGCGCTTCGGCGGCGCTCTGGATGGATTTTTCAAGATGAGGTTGGGGTCTGTGGACTAAATGGGCTGCGGGTTGCTGTCCAAATCGAAGAGCTCGAGCTGGTCGGGCGGCGTTTCTGGCGGGGTGTCGAAGGGCCGATTAATCCACTCCCATAAGCAGCGGTAAGTGAAGAGGTTCCAGCGCAGCAGTGCGATCAGGTTGCTTAAGGCCCACCCAAAGGTGCTGCGCTGCTGCAATATCTTAATGAGCAGCATGGCGATTAATGCTGTCCAAATCTGGGTCCGCACCGCGTTTGGACTGGTACCGACGAAGGTCTTAATTTTCAGGCTCTGCTTGAGTGCCTTGAAAAACAATTCAATTTGCCAGCGCTCCTTGTAGATGGCGCCGATCGTTGCCGCACTTAAGTGCACCAGATTAGTTAATAGCTCGATCTGGCGTTGGTTTTCTTCATCCCATACGCTTACCAAGCGCAGATCCTCTGGGCAGGGTGCACCGGCCATGAAAGGGTTGAGTCGAATCAGGCGGTCTTTTGTGACGTTGCTGCCTTTCGGTATCGGTCGATCTTCCCAGGCCGCATAATCGGCGTTTTCTTTGAGTCGAGTCACGAAATGAATCCCCGCCTTGGTCCAGCGGCTGAAGAGCTTGTAGTCAATGTAGCCACGATCCATGACCACGATGCTGCCCTTTGGCAGGCTCAAAGCGCGGGCAATCTCGATTTCGGCCACGTTGCCCTCGGTTACGTGTGCATAGACTGGCAGATAGCCGTCGTGATCAAGCAGCACGTGAAGCTTGATCGCTCCCTTGGTCTGCCGGTACTTGGCCCAGTCGAACATCTCCAGACACAGCTCGACAATGGTCGCATCCAGGCTGAAAAGCTTGTTCTTGAAACGTAGACGCTTGGCCGGCGCCGAGCTTCGCGCTACCTCCAGCATTGCATAGAAGAGCGCTTCAAACAGTTGCCATGGTCGATGGGTGTTTGCATAGGATAGGGTGGAACGTTTCGGTGAACGCTCCAGACCCAGATGGCGAAGTTTGCCCTCACAACAGGCTAAGCCGTCGATGATTTCCCGCAGCGACTTAGCTTGTGCCAGCTGGCAAAACATCATCGCCACAAACTGGCTCCAGCAGCTGAAGCCCTTGGCACCTCGTTCGGCCCTATGTTCTCGGACAAAGCGTTCGAAGCGATGCCGGTCCACTAAAGAAAGCAGCTGGCTAAACAGACTGGCGTGCCCTACCATGTTCCCGACCTCCGTTGATGGTTCTTTTGGTTTTTCATAATTACCAACCATTCAACCGGAGACGGAGGTCACTACCCAATCATCTTTTTCGCAACCCTATCTTGGACACCAGTGTGTCCTTCATGTCCTCCAGCCGGGTCTTGTTCATTCGTGCGGTGAGTCGTTCTCCGTTAGCTCCCGGCCACCGATTGTTAATCAGCGCCACGAAATCCTTCCTCTCTACCTCACCTTTGAGCCCCAATATTTCCGCGCCTTTACCGCCCCACGTACCTATGTCCCTGGTGTAGTAGTCGCTCGTTTTAAGCGAGACATCGAAATACTTTTTCGCCCCTTCCGCAGAATGACTTGTTGTTATACGCAGCATTTTTAGTTCAATCTCGTACTTGGAGCCGTTCAACGCGTTTCAACGTTGTTTATGTCCCTCTTGTTTCGGGCGGTTTTTGGACCACGCTTGGAGGGAACAGACTTGTCGCCTTATCCTTCGGATAACGGTCGAAAATCATACATCTTTTCAATGCGTTTCAACACTGCCCATATTCGCTTTTGCCTCGTATTGTTGAAAGGTGATGAAACATGATGATAGCTGTTGAAACTCGGCTTTACTAACTTTGGCAAAAATCTATCGAGCGTCATAGCGATCGCGGTCGCGCCGCTGCTTTTGAATCCTGGCTCGGTTACGCTGCAGCTTCGCCGTTTGCCGCTCCAAGTTTGCGATTTGCGCGCTTGAAAACCACGTAGCCAACAAACCCGCGAACGGTATACCCACAACAAAGAAGGTGCCTCCAACCGCTGCAGCGCTCACCAGCATTGGCATCTGTGGTGCCCTTATAGCGTTCAAACCCGGAAACCAGTGGTAGACCATTGAAGCAACCCAAAACAGGGCAGGGGAGGCGACTGGGATGTTCTGCGCGGCTGCTGCGTAACAGCCTACCGCGACAAGAATGGCCGCGATCGTGAGAAACGAAATTGCTTCCTCTAGCGGGGTTTGATGAGCGTCGTTCATTCCAAACAGAGGCGTGCTCTGATTAACAATGGAGCAACCCGCGTAGCCATCCGACAAAGACATCGAGTACGGGGATTGTGAGTAAGCCTACACCGAACGCAATCGTGAGAGCCCAGCGCAGCCTTGTGCGGGTCAGGCTTTCGACGATCGCAATAGTTTGGGAAACGCCTTCGCACCGCTTAGTGAGCGTGTCGACCGCAGCAGTCAATCGCGACACGTCGACTTGGGCCTTTCCGGATATCCAGGTCGGGCCGTTGATAGGCCTTCAGCGCTTGGGCGTGAGCAGTTAAGAGCACGGAAAATTGGACCGGGAAAGTCTTTGGATCGCCGAGCCGCTAAGCCATAATAGGCTTTGCGGATCGCATCCCGATCCCCTTCGTCAGCGTAGAGATCCAGCATGACGTTGAGTTCTGAGGGAACCGCGTCATCAGCTTGGCCGTTGCTACTCATAGGTCGTATGGATCGATCGGTGCGAGCTTCTTCTGTTTGGGGCGCTCAATCTTCTTTTGGATCTGATCAGGCGATTGCAGAAGGAGATCTGCGATATCTTCGAATTGAGCGAAAAGCCGATTGCGCCAATGCTCCAGTTCAAACCGGGAGCCGATTTCTAGAACCGGTTCAGCCTCGCGAAAAGTGAGCGCTTTTTTCAGTCTGCTTGCTTGCATCGTCAAGGATATCGATCGTTGTCGGGGTTATCCGCGGAATCTGGATGGTTGGCGCGTTGAACTTCTCAAGGAGCTCCGGAAGCTTGGAGCGATAAAAGACCCCAGATGTGAACCGGGCCGGATTTTCGACGATCACGTAGTCGGCGTGTGAATCAAAGCTCGAGATAATTTGGTGCGCCGACACCATTGCGGCTCGCTCGTCGCTCGCGAAGATAAAGACGGTCGGCCTGGTGTTTTTCGCTACGAACAATTCGAAGGCGTTAAAGTGCTCGAGTGCCCGGAGGATTGATTGAGTTTCCTGTGAGGGAAAATCAATTAATTGAACGGGAGCTTCGCCGACGGCGTTCAGGATCGTAAGGAGATCATTTTCGTCGTGGTATGGCTTTTTGTCGGTAAGGTCGGGATACCAGGAGGAAAGCGTGTGATGCTCGGGATCCGCATCGATCGCGTTAAACTCGATGCCGGCGTAGCTGAACCACGACATCAAACCTTGTTTTAGCGTGGATCGACCAATGCGGCCTGTACTTTGCAAGGATGTAAGCGTTCGGCGTGGAGCTTCCTTCGCAGTTTTGTCGCTCATAACGGTCTGTCCGGCTTGATTATTTTTGGTTTTGATTGTTGCTCTTGTCTGATGGCCTGTCGGGCCTCTTCGTAAATTGAGTCCGGCCCTTGCGCCAAGGTGACGGTCGTTTGAATTGCTATCGAACTTGAACGCTCAGCGACAAAACCAAGCGGTCGCCGCCGGCCTCGCTTGATTGCGCGTTTGAAAAAGGCGTGGACGGCTTGAAAAGAGATCTTGAGGCCGTGCTGGAGAGAGAGTTTGTCGGCGATGGCTTCCCACGTATCTTGGGCCAATCGCCACTTGTGGATCTCATCTAAATGAGCCCAGAGCGGAGAGCGGTAAGGTTTCGGGTTGTCTTGCTTCACCGGAGTTCCGTTGCTTCCATAACATTGCTTTATTCAAGTTTGTTTGAACCGTCTTACCGTCCATCTTTGATTTTTGTTCCAAAGCCGGCCTGACTGAAACAAGATCCCCTCCACGGTGTAGTCGTTCTTTTTCCCGCCGTTCTTAAGCCCGATAAATTCTTTCGGCGGGCATGAATCTTCTTCGACCTCGGTCACCGACGTGTTGCTGCTAAAACCGCTCGATGATTGCAGAGAACCGGAATTCGATAGGCTGTGCTTGTACGCAGTTTCCTTGGCAATCACCTTCGATGCCCATTCGTTGGTTGTCGGGTCGCCGTTGCGATGGAAAATCTTCGTCGCGTGATTGCCCAGGAGCGTGTCAACCTTGTGTTTGCCGTCGCGACCGTAGGCGTCCAGAAAGTTTGGCAAGTTTTGCGTGAGCCGAACTACGGAAATGCCCTTGGATCTCGCTGTGGTTTGAAATAGCGCATCCTGCTCAATCGTGAAGTAATGAGCCTCGTCTTCCCACAGAAACACTGGGCGGCCGCTCGGCGCCTCGTAACTGCGGCGATCAACGGCGCGCTGGAATAGCTGCGCCCAGATTAACGCTGCGTATTGTCCCACCTCGCGGTATTTCGCGATCGGAATATCGATCACGACAACTTTGCCCTCAAGAATGTCATCCGGCGTTAGATTGGTTCCTGTACCGAATAACTCACCAATCTTGCCACGGGTGAGGGGATCGAACATTCCGGTAAAATCTGCGTCAATCGTTTCCCGTGTCTTGCTGGCCAAGGCCGGCCGTTCGCGCATCCAGTAGTTGGTGATCAATTCCCATTCGGGATGATCGCGAGCCTTTGCTTCGGCCTGTTGCAGTAAGGCGAACAGGAAACTCTCTCGTTGCCAATTCTCGTCCGCGGTCTCCCTCGGGTCCTTAGGCGCTGATACGATCATGGAATAGAGCGAGCGCAATTGGATCGGTTCCTCAGCCATGAGCAGAAGCTCAATCGCGTTTCGTATAAGCTTCTTTTTCTGCGGTAACCAAAAATGCGCTTCTGATCCGCTTGCTTCAGTGCGCTTCTGAATACTCGCTACGTCGACTAGAAGCGTGACCAGGTTTTCGGCAAAGTCTACGCCGCTGGTTTGCGCCTCGTAATCCATGAAGTTGAAGCGAAAATCGTTATCCGCGCTGAAATAGCGCCCGTCATCCTCACGCCCAGCGCGCCTGAGATAGCCCCGCCAGAGGGCCGCTTCATCGGTCTTGAAGCAAAGCACCAGCCCTCCAAATCCCGCCTTCAGATACTTGCGCGCCAAGAGTTCACCGCTTCCAGACGTTTTCCCTGAGCCGTTTTCGCCCATGATCAGAACCCCTTGGAAAGCATCGCCGAGGGTCCACACGTCGGCTTCTCGCTTACTGAACCCGACCAATGGCAGATCAAGCGGCCAGGCGTCCGATGACTGCGACGCACGCTGTTTGTGATTTCTCGCCAGAGAACAAAGATAACAGACCTCTCATCCGCTGATCCCTACTTGTCAGTTGAGAAAGCATTTGTTTCCCCGTCGATCATATTCAATAGCGCCGTATACGGGTAGGCCGCCGTTCTTAAGCATTTCCTGACTTACGACGTCCCCAAGAATTCGCATCGCCGCATTCTGCATCGGCCGAGCACCGAACTTTTCCGAATACCCTTCTCGTTGCACGTATTCGACTACGCCAGGCTCAAGCGTAACATCGTGCCCAAGGCTATTGATGAGCTCCAGGCATTTGGCCGAGTGCAGCTCGCCGATCTGTTTTAAGGATTCGTAGTCGAGCTTGTTGAAAACGCATTGAAGATCGAATCGAGCGAATGTCTCGGGGCGGAAATCTGTTGTCCCGGCCAGTACCGTGCGCCTGATCAGCGTCTCGCGATCCGTTGAGCGGCTTTCCATGAGGACGCGAGAACCTACATTAGACGTTGCAACGACGATGTAATTGCTCAAATCGAGAGTCTCACCGGTCGCCACAGTGAAGCGGCCGGCGCTCAAGATCTGCAGAAACACATCCATGATGAGCGGATGCGCCTTTTCGATCTCGTCGAATAACAAAGTGCCGCAGCGCTGAGACTGATCATAGTAATGACCGAAGAGGCCTCGCTCGTTTTGATTATGCCCGCGCAAGAATGCCGATAGAATCGGTTGTCATGTATTCGCTCATGTCTAGACGCACGAGCTTCTCTTGAGCGGATCCAAAGAGATGTTGCGTAAACAGATTCACCGTCTCCGTTTTGCCGACGCCGGTCGGACCAAGAAACAGCATGGACGCTATCGGACGGCCCGGAAATCGCAGACCGCAAAATGAACGCCGCAATAGAGAAACGATGTCGGAAAGAACTTCATCCTGGCCAAGGATGTTGCTGCGCAGGAAACCCAAAAGCGCGTTCAGCCTCGAAACCAGATCGGCTGTAATTAGCCTATCCACGGCTACTATTGGCTATTCTCGACTTTTTGACCCCACTGCACCAATGGATCAATGGCAGATTCCGCCGCTTTCTGTGCTTCAGTTTGCGGTGCAGGTTTCTCGTGTTGCGGCGTATTGAATCCAGCGTTGATCTGATCCTGCAAACGCTGGTTTTCGTCTATCTCGGCTTGCAACTCTCCACGCAGATTGTTGTCCTCTTTTAGCCGGTCTTGAACCTGTGCGGCGGCCGCTTCCAATTTCTCCTTGGCTTTTTTCGCCTCAGCAACCGCGTCATTGATACGTTGATCCTTCGGCGCAGGTATGTAATTCGGCGGCGTAAAAACGGTCTTCGGTCCCGTCGGCTGTGTCCCTTTTGGCAACATCAAGTTTGGCCGCTCGGATTGTACTACTCGATAGTAACGGTGCGCCTCGTCCATGCCGTTGTCGCCATGCGGAAGCCGGCCGACATCGTAAACGTGAATCTCGGCCTGGGTGACAACACCCTTGGCGCTGATCGCCTCAATCTTATCGACCAGTCCGTTGGAGGTCCGACGACGGTGATGCACAAGCGTAACTTTGCCTTTGTGCTCGGTCGTGACGCTTTCCGGTCCTGACGCACAGCCGGCCAGGGATAGGACGGCTAAACTGCTAATAATGAAACTTCGGGTCATCTTTCCTTTCAGGTTGTTGAGCGGCATCCTGAACTGCGCGCTCCATGTTCACTGCTTCCTGGAGAATCTTGTCGTTTTCTGAAGGGATGTTTTTGGGTGCCGGATCGTCATCCGCGCTTCTTTGATCGGTGATCGTTCGATTGCCTGGAAGAACCGTATCGGTCACGAAGACATAAAATTCTTTCGAGCTGCGAACGCGCACGAAACGCCCATCGCCTGTCTCGCCGTTCAAGAGTTGGTCGAGGTATTTCGCCAGGATAGGGGTTGTGTCCGGCAACGCGGTGACGCCAGTAGTGTGCTCAGCCTGCAGCGCTGAAGTGGCTACAGCTGTGCCCGTTTGCAGGCTTGCGGTCATCAAAAGCGCGATAAATGCTTTGGCGTTGGCCCAGTGATCGGACTCAACCAACTCACCTTGCAGGCCGGCGCTCCCATCTTCGATCCCGAATTGCTGATTGCTCGGGTCCGCTTCGCGGTCGCACGCGATACCGTGGATCCGGAGGTGTCTGCCATCGGGGTAGACAATCAGCCACATACCAGCGACTTCGATCCGATCTCGAACGGCGCCCGATTGAGCAAAGGAGCTTACCACCGCGCCGGCCGGAACGATTAAATGCCCGTTCTGATACACATCCCGAAGCACCTCGCCAACTACCGGAGTGTTGATGTGACTGCTCTCGACTGTGTTCACAAGCGCGCACGGAATAAAAACGCCTGGTGGCAGCCAGGCTTGCGGATCTTTCCGACGTTCAGGCTGTGGAGCAGGGGAGGGAGCAGGTGATTGAACTTGCGCGTAAAAACTCACTAGCTGCGGAAGCGCTGCCCGCTGCATAGGTGCTAACGCCGGCGCCGGCTGTTGAACTGCATGGACCTCCTGTCCGGATCCGGCAGCCGGGTTGAGTCGCTGATTGGACAAAACAACCTCTTTTGGCGCTGTTGATTTATCGATTGCCTCAGAAGGTTTGATCTGACCAAGCGGACGTTGAACCTGGCGCTTCTCGGCCTCCGCGCGCTGCTTGTCCTGACCTTCCTTGATCAGATAAGCAACGCCAATCACTATCCCGACCACCACCAGAACGGCGCCCGGACCGAAAAGGAAGAAGCGTAAAAGCCTTCTCATTGCTGCGTGCACCTCCTTGGCAGGCCGGCCAGTTTGGGTGAGCGGGATCGATCTTTTCTCGGTCGGTGCCGGAACTTGAAACCGCCCGCCCGGAGATCCGTTCTTAAAACTCCAGACCGTTCCGGTGTCGCCCGGCAACATGATTCGAAACTCGTTTTCGATTGAGAGATTCGCCCGACCGCCGTCGATATCGCCTTGGATGACGACATCAATCGGTACGGTCGCGCCGGCCGGGATCGGCCGCAGGCAATCAGTCAATTTTGCAGGATGCACCTCGTTACCGACTTGAACGGTCGTAGCGCGCCCGTCGAACTGGACCGGATGATTCGTTTCATTTTGAACCGTCCCTTCAAGGACTATCGCATCCTCTTTCGAAAACCGGTGAATCTGTGTCACGGTCGTCTTGACGCTCCCTGAATCGCTCGTGTAATCGGCTCCGCGCGAGGTGTACCCTTGATACAGATCCGGATAGAGTTTGCGCAGCAAGGCCGCGTCGCGAGCGCGGCGCAGAAACCCGACCAGGAGCTCAGGATCGTATTTCAGCCGAGCGGATTTAACATCCTCTGCCGTAACCTCGACAGCTCGAGGCGAGCCTGGATCATTTTTGACGAGTGTTACAGCAACATCCGGTGAGGGAGTGCTCTGCATATCCAGGACATACATCCCTCCGTCTAAAAGAACCGTGGCCAGAACATGAGCCGTTTCGATTAAAGCGTGAAGGACTAGGACATTCGAACCATCGGGGTGTTCTATCTGGACGCTTCCACCAGTGCCGGCGCCTTGTGAATTGTTGCCGCTGACCAGGCCCAGGCCGAAGGTCCCGGACAACGGGCTCGGAAAGAGCAAAGTCGTCGTCAGCGCCGGGCTCAGGTTAATCTTGATCGGTGCGCCTGGCGTGAGCACTTTGGTCTCGATACCCTGCCCGTAGCCCAGAGATGCACTAACGAAAAGAATCAGGACCAGCCTCATTCGAACCTCGTTTCGTAGTTGGTAACTACCAGTGGGTAGCGGCCGTTGAGCGCCATGTCTTCGTTGACTCTCAGGCGCAAAAAGACCGTGACCTTTTTGGTGTCGTTAACGACCCGCTGATTAAAAACGCCTGTTCTTAAGATCTGTCCCTCCACGGAGACGAGAGCCGTGTTGTTATCGACCCCTAGCTCTTTGATCTGGCCCGTCTCAATCTTCTGGTGGATTTGTTGAGAACGAAAAACTTCCGCATCCCGTCCGGCGTCCTTCTGTAAGGCTGCCGTTGTGACCGGATTAAACAGTCGATCCAGTCGCTCGGGATTATCAAAGCCGTCCGGGTTACGGCTGAAAATCGTTTCCGCAGCCATTTTCGCGAGCTCGGCATGAATTTGTTGCGCGGTCTCGAAGCTCCCGAGATTCGCCAAATAAAACGTGTCTCGAGAATCCATCGCCACGAACCGGATCCGGCTCATCATTTCAGAAACCGTAAGGTGATGACTGACGAATCCTGCAATCACCGCTAGCACGAACAGCGTTTGCCAGAGCCAGGTGGCCATCAGGCGTTTCCGAAGCATGACCGTGAGCGCACTCATTCCTAGTTTCTCCAGTTCTTTGGCAGCTCCCATTGCTGAGGTTTAGGGCTGTTCTCAGGTGACGATTTGCCCGGCTTGTGGTTCCACGCCCAAAGCCAGATAAAAAGCACCCATGAAGCGAAGCATAAGAGTGCAAAAAAGGCCGCAAGCACGGCATAAGGATCATTATTCATTCTGTCCTTTCCCAATCGGCCGCACTGCATAATTCGGCGCGATATTCATTCGAGAGCTCGCGGCCGGTGAAATGTAGCCTCTGCCATTTGAGCCGACGCCGCTGATAGCTCCGGCCGCTGCGCCCGCGCTTGAGTGTGCTACTCTGGACGCTGCTGCGCCTAACGTTGCGCCGAATACCGCAGCGGTCGCACTTCCGCCCCCAACCGCCAATAAGATTCCGATAAACACTGGAGCGGCCAAGGTTGAGCCAATCACCCAAAGCGCTATCACGATGAGATAGGCGAGCCCGGCCAGCGGTCCCGAAGCGGTTGAGGCGAAATTGGCTCCTCCCAGGCCCGCGTTACTGGACGGATTGACTGCCAGATCAATCAAGACCTTTGTCGCGAGGTCACAGATCGCCCAGGCCAGCGGCCAAAGGCAAATCCCCACTAAAATCATGAAAAAGCGTTTCGCAAGATGCGTGAGCGCGGGAACCATAAGACACGCGACGAAAACGGGAGAGATGGCAATTTCGATCTCGTAAAGGATTTGCTGGGCTATCTGCATCAGCCACATGATTGCAGAAGCCACCCATGACAGCCCGAGCGTGATCGCCCAAAGAACTTGGTCACCTATCGAGCCCCCAGGATTCGGCAGCATCGAAGCGATTCCGCTTTGGCCCATAACCATTGCGCCTCCGTTGATGCTCGAGATGCTTTGCGAAAAATTGTTTCCGCCGGCGAGCGTCCCGTTAGGGTCATAGATGTCGATGCGATTATCCGACTCGGGCGCCACATCTGCGTACATCAGATTGTAGGTTTGACCTTGCGACGTGATCGTAAAGGATTGTCCAGGCGTTAAGTTATAGGCTTTCGCTGCCGAAGCAGTGAGCGCTGCCGAGTACATCGGAATTAAAGAGCCTGGCGCACTATCGAACCCAAATGCGCCGATGCCCTGGCTACTTTTGCTGTCCGGCGTCGACTCGCCCGGGTAAGCGTAATGCGTAAGCATCGCGCTAGCGGCCGGCATCTGATTGGGGTCTGGAAGCGGTGAAGGTACGGCTTGGCCTGGCGTGCCACGTTGGGCGGGGGCTTGCGCTGCATTCGCTGCGCCGGCCGCGGTCCCTAGCTTGCGGGCGATCGCGGCTTGATAGTCTTGGAAGATGTTCGAGCCGGTTCCATTCATGCCCATATCGGAAATCAGTCCTTGCACCCCGCCGACCAAGAGATCACCCCAGGATTCCAGCGAACCGATAATAATCGGAATGAGCGCCAGGCGAACAAGTGTCGGCGCCATGTGCCCGATATCTTTCCGAACGAGCGCAGCACAAACGTGGATGATAAGCCCCGCGAACGCGATCACGAGCGCCGCCCCGATGAGTTCCAGGCGCATAGCGTGCACTCCATTGATAAAATCTGGAACGAGAGAAAAGAAGTTGTTCGAGTTCATCTTTTTGGCTCTTTTTCCCCGGCTAGGTCCGAGACAAAACCAGCGATCCTATCGAGCTTCGCCTCCACGGTCTTAAGCTCCGATTGCAACGAAAATAGAAGCCCTGCGACAAGCAGCAGAAGGCCAGAAATAATCCAGTTTTGTAGGCTCACGGCTTAGCTCCCCAGTAGACCGGTTGACGGAAACTACCCATCGGCAACCCATTCAACCCCAGGTCGATTGTTTTGTAGTCCGACGCCTGGACAGCTTGCGTCGCCGACGTTTGATAGATTTGCTGACCGGCCTGCAATTGCTGTGTCTGATATGCAGTCCGATGATTTAACTCTTGCTCGGCTTGTGCTACCTCGGCAATGCCAGCATTCAGCGCTTGCACGACTGCGGTATACTTCTGAACGTCTGACGCCGTCGTTGCCGATTGTAGAGAACTGAGAGCCGCATCGCGTTGCTGCTGAAGTCTCTGGCGTTGCTGATCCAGAGTTTGCAACTGCTTGCTGTGCGTTATTTGCAATGTTGTAGGAGCCGGTAGAAAACTGAAACATCCCTTGTCCTGGCAAAACCGGTAACCCATTCGCAGCCGTGAACCCGTTCCAACTTGGCAACTGATACGCTGCCAGAATCGAATTCATGTCGGCCTGGTACCGCTGCGGATTCATTAACGCCTCAGCCGTGGCAACATTCCTCGAGAGTTGTCCGTACATCTGGTAAAGCTCCGCGACCGTCGAGACGCCGGGCAGACTCCGCAGCGCAGCCGGATTACCGAAGCGCGCAACCTGCAGAACCGTGTTTTCGTAGGTCTGAAGCGTGTTGAGTTGCGTTTGCGCCTGGTCAATTTCCGTCTTTGCCCACTTCGCAAAATTCACGATCTCATTTCCGGCATCCTGAGCTATGTGGCTATAGTCAACGACCGGAAGGGTGGCCCCGGCCTGGAAGGCTAACCCGATTAGACACTACCAAAGATATGATCTGTTTTTTCATTGCACTACTTCGACCACTTGGTTGTTCGCTTCCTTGATGGTCCCGTCCGGATCCACATGCTCTGGCACCGGCAGGACGACATATTTACGCTGAAGGTTTGTTGTCGGCTGCGCGTCGGATACTCCTCCGGTTTCCTGGGCGCGACGCTGTGCCCAGTAAAGCCGCCGAATCGCGTCTCCTGACCCAAGATCATAGAAAGTTGCGGGCGACCGCTTTCTCTCCAGCTCCAAGAACCGAAAATTGTTCCGCGGCCGTCTGCGTGTTGGGCAGCTTGGTGCTCGTGCACGAGCTGAGACCGGTTGCCACAAGCAGAATCGCGAATCTCATCGTTCCGGTCCTTGTGCCTGAGCCCTGGCGGCTTCCCGCTGGGCCGAGAGAGATTTGTACTGGATAAACTGCCAGCGCTCGGCTTTGACGAAGAGCTTCGAGCGAGTTCTGTTTGGTTTGCTTGTCCTCCCAAGTGTCCTGGCGAAGAGCGCCCTCAACGAGGATTTGTTGGCCTTTCTGCACCAGTTTGGCAAAGTTTTCCGCGGCGGCGCCCCAGAGTTGAACATCAACAAACGTGGTTGCTGTCCGCTTCTCGTCATTCAAAGTGTAAGTCTCATTCACGCCAAGCGAGACATTGGTGACCGGTGTCCCTTGAGGCGTATGCTGAAGTTCCGGATCCTTGACCAGGTTCCCGGCAATTTTAACATCGTTTAGGTTCATATTTTTATGCTGCTAACTGTTGTTTTTAGTTCTCGAAGCTTTTCTTCAAATATGTCTCCCGAGCTTGAAGTGATCCGCCTCGAGCTCTTCAGAAATGACGTTGCGCGCCACCGTGAATCGCGGTTGTTCACCGTCGAGCTGGACGTAAACAAACCCTGCGTAGGCGTCTGATCGGCCTGTCATATCGGCGGGCTTGGGAAAACTCGCGATTTTATCCCTGATGACTTCGGGGAGATAAACGAACGTGCTCAACGTCTCTAGATCTTTTCGGTTCGGGTTGCGCAAAAGCATCATGGCATCCGAGTTTCCCAATATTGCGTGAGCCACCTTCGGGTGGCTCTGCAGCAACGTGCTGTAATGCTGGAAAACACTGACTACTTGGGCGCTGTACTTCCGAAATCGCTCATAGAAATCGATCACGATTTCCTCGCCGTTGGGGATCTTGAGAAAGGAAGTCATTTCCTCGATGATGACCTGTTTGCGAATTGCGCGCGGCATCCCTTGGATGTGATTGCGCACCTGGTTAGTGATCAGAAAGCCGACGACCGCCCGGAGCTCGGCCTCCGACTTGCCTATTTTGCCCAGGTCGAAGTGAACCACTTTCAGCGGGTCAGTTTCCGAGAGTTCGACCGAACCAAGATCGATATTGCTCGCACCGTCCACGATCGGGCCGTAGCGGCCGTCACGGAGCCACGGCCGCAACAGGCTCGCTAGAGTCGCGCAGAGCTCTTGATGGGGGCTTTTCTGCAAAGCCGCGGTGTGAAGTTCATCCTGCAGATCCGACAGGGTAGGGAACATTTCCGGTGTCCAGGATGCAAAGGCGAGATTTCGCACCAAATGTTCGGTCTTCGGATCGCGATCCAGGGCAAGAGCTTCGGCGTCGCTGATGTCGTCCTCAAACTCGAGTAATGCTTCCGGTTTCGCTTTGCGCAGTTGGCGCGCTTCAAGAAATGCGTCCAGAAAACCCCTCGATTCCGTTACTTTGCTGAAACTGGAGCAAGACCGCCGTCTCGCGGCAAAGCTCGTAATGCAGCTCCGGATGACGATTGCGCCAGGCACGATAAGCCACTCCGTAGATCTCATTGATCGTGTCCGATAAGACAGCCGCCCGAAGCTTGTCCTTGTCCTCATCGCTCGATCGGCCGACCAACAAATGACAAAGCGCCGTCGCATGGGTCAGGTGCTCGGCACTAAGCGGCAACCCGCGCGTGTCGAAAATGTTAAATGTCTGATTACCATTCGATCTGACGATGATCGGCTGGCTGGTGGGATCCAGCTTGTGACAGGTGGTCATCCAGGAAAGTCCGTCGTCAATTACGACGATGAACCCGAACCGCAACGCGGTCTGCAGAGTGGTCGTTTGCAGCAGGACGCTTTTGCCACCGCCGGTTGATCCGACAACAAGGATGTGGACCGGCTGCGCCCCAAGGAATGATCTGCCTCCTATCAGATTGTTTTGGTCTCCGTCGGCGATCCAGTCTGCTGACTCAAGATCGGCGCAGGGTGTCGACCCAGCCGGCCACAAATTTGAAAGGTTTAAATCGTCAATCTTGTGCCAGTAATCCGGGTAACGTACCCACGGACCAAACCCGGGTGTGGCACAGTTAAAGAATGCCAAATTCGATGTCGCAACCGATGGCCGGTGAGGCTCGGCGCCAGTCTTGCCGATCGCCGCGCGCAGTGCTTCCATCTTAATGCCAAGCCCGTCACTGGTCCGGTCATGCGCGATCACGATGATCTGGGCTCGGAATGGCACCACCTGGTTACTCATCAGCCGGCGCATCCGTTCGCGGTGCTTATCCAACCCGACTTCCGATTGCAGGGAAGGGGATTGCGGATCGATGTTACTAACCAGTTTGGCGAACCGCTCTTCCTCGTAGCGCATCTCGCTCTCAACCGGCAAGGGCTGCATGTTAACCACGACGCGCAGGTTCGGGATAGTCAGCGCAAAGAAGGGCTCAAAAGTTTTCGGCCAGGTCGCGCGCGGCATCGTCTTAAACACCATCAACCCGAAGTAATAGCCATCCAGGTAGAATCCCTGCTCGGGCTCTCGCCGCGGCGCCAGTTCCGAAAACTGGCAAAGGTCCGTGACTGTCCTAAGCCAATCAATGTCCTCTTGTTTTGGTTGCCACACACGAGCCTGCCCGGGTGACCAGAACTTCAGCAGCTCCGAGTACTGGGCCATATTATCGAAAGCCTTGACGCCGCCGCCGTAGCTCCGAAGGAGCAGATCAAAGAATTGCTGCCTCTGATCAAACGATCGCCGCAAAACTTTGAATACCTCATCGAACCCGCGGACCTTCCGGCCGGCGTCGGTCACAAATTTGGGGAATTGCGAGGAGAGATAAAGTCTGACGTTAGCCTGGATTAAGGTCTCGCAAGCCATCCGGTCTCGATAACGAAACACCAACTCGTCCCGAACCTTGCTGCAGAACTCCACCTTGCTGTTGGCACGCGTGTCTTCCAGGAAACGATTCAGCGGTCCGGAAAAGTCCGACGAGGTGTAGAACTGCAATTGGAGCCGTTCGTCAGGCTTCAGGCTCCCCAGCATCAATCGGATGTCGGACTCCAAATCAATGAAAGCCTGGTCGTCGCTCGCGGACAGATCCGGGAAATTAACCGCGTATCCGCGGGCTATCACGCTAGCCATTTCCAGGATCACCGAAAACGATGTGATCCTCGTAAAAATAACCGTCAGGCATGATCGCGTTCACAGGGTTATTCCGGTTGGAAATGCAAAGTAAGAAAAGACGTACGCGGCTTGTCATGGACTGGAGGACACCGGAGGACTGCTTTTCTAAATGTCATGCTTGCACCTCCGAATTAAACTCGCTGGGATGCCGTGGCAGCCGGTCGCGGATCCAAAACGCCGGCGGCCGGTCGAGTGCGCCTCTCAAATAAAGCCACGATCTGCAGCGCCAGACCCCGAGCATGAACAAATCCCACGCGTAGCTTGAGGGCTTATCATTAACGAACCGCCAGACGAAAAGCGCACAGAGAGCCAGCGGAAGGATACTAACGGCGATGTTCAGCGGCCAATCGACGCCGGCAGCGTCCAAGATCCGAAACAGCCCGACAAAGGTCCCTGCACCAATCACGAGCAGCACGACCGATCTGCCCTGGAAGATCCAGACACCGGGCCGGCCTTCTCGCGCATTGTCGTTAGAATGCATCTGGAGCGCCATAGGTTAATTGACCGCTTGAAGTTGCAGGTTGGTTTGTGTCCCGCCAGCGGCGAACATCGCTTGGGCGATTACCCAAGCCAGGCCACCTACCGCAGAGATAACCAGGGAGGTTTTAACGCCTCCCACGTGCCTCTCGCTCAGAGCCGAAATGCATGCCCCGATCAGACCGCCAAAGACCGCCACCAGGCCGAATGCATTGATAATGCCAGCCGCCGTCCCCAGCGCCTGAGCCAATCCGGCCGCCAACAAAAACAGTGTCCTTGGCCCCAGTCCGAAAAGGAACAAGCCAAAAGGTTTTGCAAGTAATCCTTCCATACGCTCCAATAAGTATCGGTACCGATACTAATGGCAAGCAGAAAGATTCGCTTTTTTATAAATTTTTTCCTTTAGTTCTTTTTCCGCCGGCCTTTAACGTGCGGTTCTGTTTCCGGCGGAGGCTCAGGCGCTTCCAGGATGTCGCTCATCTTCCGCGAGTACCATAGCCCGAGAACCGCCAGTTCAATGGACCGTGGAGGGCCATCGCGCAGACAACGAAACAAATACATGCGCGAAATTCCAAGCTCTTTATGGAACTGGACCTTCGTCATTCCGAGCTGTTTGCGGATCCAGTCCATCTTTCGGCCATCCATATCGCGATATTATGGCCGAATTGGCCGGATGTCCATGGCAGTTACTTCAAGGCCACCATGAAATGTATTTTAAAGATACTTATTCATGAGACCAAACGACTTTGTACCACTCGCAGGTTCGTGCTATCCGTCGACTCAGCTTTCAAGAAAGCGACAATGGCGTAACTTGTGTTATGGAATTCCGGAGGCTCTAGCTTTTCTGAAGCCAGATTCGCCATCAGGCCACTTCCTCATGGGAACGAGTGGAGTAGTCGAGAACGTTGATATCATCAACGATGACGTTCTTCCCGCGACCGAGCCGCGATGCGATACGTACATCCATGTGTTCTGCGATCTGTTCCCGGGTGAAGTTGCATGTGATCACGGTCCATTTGCCCAGCCGCGCATCGATAATTTGATCGAGCTTAGAGACAGAAAAGTCACTGGTTCTTTCGGCGCCGATATCATCGAGTGCCACAAACCAGTCATCGCAAATGGCGTGCATAATCTCATAGTCACCGTCCCGGAGATGGTCGACTATCTTACGCCATCCGATGAATCCGCCGCGTCTGCCCAAGCGGGCTCCTGTTTCCGGGTCGATATGGATCGACGCATGGGCCTTGAAGAAGCGGGAGATACCACGGGCAAGGTGGGTCTTTCCCGTGCCGCTCCATCCCAGGAAGGAAAGCCATCGCGGAGTCGCGCCAATCCCCATCTCACGGACATAATCCTTAGCGGCGCTGAGCATCTCGCACAACTTCTTCTCCCCAAAGGTTTCAAATCCGAAATCGAACTCAATTGCGGCTCTTGTACTGGCTGGTATCACAGTATTCGTTGGAGTTGCCAATGTTTCGATTTCCTGCTCTAGGAGGTGTTTTATGTGCTGCATTCGACTTTGTTTTTGTTGTGACTGGTGGTTGCCAGTCGTCACGCAGGGCGGCCATTAGAGCTCTTCCAGCGTTCTGTCGCGGCTGGGCACGGACGATTTGCACTTTCTCCCGGACGTATTCCTCACCTCGGGAGTCGGAGAATTCGCTCAGGACTTTCCGCTGCGTTTGACTCAGTCCATATTCTCGGGCTAGCTGATCGATCAGAGCCCGAACATTAGGTTTCCGAGGCGCGAATTTCGCTGGTCTCGGGATTCCGAAGAACCCTCCCCCACAAAAGAACGACGCGACGACGACTCTTCTGTTGCTTCATCGCCACTCCATCCCTTTTGAATCGCCAATCGTCGGTGTAACGACGACGTCGTCGTTTTAGAGAGTGATGGTTCTATATGATGGTTACCCTGACCCAGGGTCACCCCGTCTGGGTTCTCAGGGTCACCCCGGGGTGACTGGCGGTCACCCCCTACGCCCTGACCTGAAGTCACCCCCGGGTGACCCTCGGTCAGACCGCGGGGTGACGGCGGGTCACCCCCTGTGACTCTGTACCGATTTGGCACGTTGTGGCCGTCGATGCAGCCACCTTTGGTCACCAATTCGACCAACCCTTTCTCGATGAGACGGCGAAGGATTCTCTGCGCCGAGCGCTCTTCGACGCGGGCTTTCGCCGCTATTGTCCGGATTGAGGGCCAGCAAACCCCATCATCACGGGCGTGATCCGCCAGCGCGAGCAGCACTAATAGCTCCGGCTGGGACTGGATCCGCGCATCCTCCCACACTTGCGACATCAGGCGGATACTCAATCGATACCTCCTACGCTGCTTCCCACACTGACCAGTCGTCTTCCTCCCATGGGATTCGCGTGACTGGATGCGCCCACACGACCCTGTGTAGCCGCCCGGTGCGGCTGTTTATGCCACCAGGGCAGCGTCCACGTGAACGCGAGGCAACCGGGTAGCTTCCAGGTCCAGGGTCGATCCAGCACTCCAGGCCGCCATCGCCGTCATCCACGATCAGGACGATTCCTACGCTAGCACTGCGCAGCCTGCCGATAACGGCTTCGCACGCCTCGTGCCGCGTCATTGTGTCTTCGCGTGTTGCTCCTCGCAAAAGTGCTGACGCAGGCCAGCACAGCGCCACAGTTCCCTCGATCACGGCGCCGGCCCAAGTGTTGCCCCAGCACCACTCTGCTGCTGCGGCCTCGCACGCTGCGCGGTAAAATCGTCCTACTCGAACAATCTCATCCGGAGCGAACAAATGACGCCAAAGATCCATGTCGCGTCCCGCGTCCTTGGCCGTTAAATCCGGCTGTTCCCGGAGCATGTCAGTCACTCGCCACCGGTCGCGATGGCGAAGCGCCTTTCGGCTTGTGGGTGGTAACATTATCGGCTACCTCCGTTTTTTCTTCCCCCTCCTTGGCGCTCGAACCAGCATTCGAGAACATCTGTCCGGAATCGCCAATGCGACCTTCGCTTGCCGATTCGAAATGCGCCGGGTACCGCGCCTTCGGCGGCGTGCCGTCGCAAGGTGCGGGGAGGGATGCCAAGCACCCGTGCGGCCTCCGCGAGCCCGATGGAGCGCCGTTTGTCGAGCGGGGAAAGAATCATTTGTCCTCCCAGGTTCTGGTCCGCCCCGCCAGTTGTTTCTTGCATCCCAGGGTTGTTACGTCAACAATCCCTGAAAGCAGTTTGTGAGTCGTGATATGGCCGCAATGGCTCCACGCGATACCCATTAGGGAATTGATCATCTGCTCTATCTCCTTTTGGTTACGGACTGTTTTGCGGCTGGGTGTTGCAGCACCCAGCCGTTTCTTTTTTCCGGCAAACCGAGCTGCCGATCGATTAATATGTCATCGACATCAATGCGTCAATAGTTATTGGTTTTCTTTCTTTGGCCAGCATGACCGTTATGGCCGTAATAGCCCTTTCTATAATGATTCTACACACGTCCTCTAGTGTTCGTTTATGTGCCTTCCTGACCCTTTATGTGCCGATATGCTATAGGTAAAGAACCTATAGTTTGGACAGTGTCGCCAGCCCATTTGCTAAAATTTGCGCTTACTTCGAGTTGCTAGAGTGACGCGGAATCGGCATGATGAACCGTCTGATGGCCAGTAAGCCGCTCCACCCGGTGATCACAAAACTGAAATCCTGGCGTACGGCCCGGGGATTGAGTCAATCTCAGGCGATCCGTGCGCTTGTGGCTGGTGGCTTGCCAATAAAGCTTGGCACCCTTCAACAATGGGAGAGAGCGCGCTCCTCTCCTCAGGCTGTGACCGCTGCGGCACTCGAAAGATTCCTTTTGGAGCACCACGAAACATCCATGCCGCAAAAGATCCCCGCTCCGATCGTTCTTCGTCTCAAGGCCTGGCGGGAGGCCAAAAATCTGAGCCAGGCCGAGGCAGTCGCCGCTCTCGTTTCCGCAGGCGTGCCCGCCAAACTCCAGACATTGCAACAATGGGAAAGCGGAAGGCGTTCGCCCCCAGCAATCACCACCGCCGCTCTTGAAAGATTTCTGCATGAACATCCCAGCATTGATCAACACTCTTCCGGTCATTAGATCTGGGTCCTTTTTATTCGTACGCCCAATCCAGCTCGCGACTTGTCGGAAAACGCCGGCTAAAACTGTGAAAAAAGCTCTGGGCCAAATCTAAAGGGTTCGTGGAACAACAATTGCGCGTGGCGAGACGAGGCAGATCGTCTTAGGCGTATCAACGCTCCGTCTAAATCACCCGTTACGTTGACTGTCCGTTTTGCATCAAAACAAACTACTAACAAAAGTCAACTAGCACGGGCGAGCCTCTATTTAGTCGCTTTTCAAAGCGCTTCTGTCCGGCGATACAGATGTATCTATTATTCGGGGACTACCCTGCCTAACATCGTACAAATTATCATCTAATGTATTCGCAACGGCTCCCTCTGGAACCGCCTTTTTCATACAATCGAAGTAATATATATTCATGACTTCTAAAGCGTATGTAAGCGTAGAAAGCTTGCGCAGCTTGCAGTACGAAGTCAAGTCTTAGAAGTGCATTTTTTCATTTTTCTTTTGAGGAAAAAGCGAATCCAGTCGGATCCGGACAACGATCGGATTCACATCAAATATCACCGCCGCTTTTTTGATGAGTGCCTCTCGCTGCGGCGGAGTCAGGATGCGACTTGCGAAAGAAGAAGGTTCGATGCCGGACCGTTTTAAAAAAGCATTCATCAGCAAGCTGGGAAGCAGAAGACTCCCCATCGCTTGGTTTGCCTGGAATTCCCACCATCGGCCGGCGTAGGAGCGCTGGGCGTCCACAAGAATGTCCTCCGACCGGCAAAGGATTAGAGGCTGTTTTTCTCCAGGAGCATCGTTTACAGGAGCTCCAGAATTGCCTTCGCTGAAGAGCGGTCCGTGCAAAAGACCGTGACCGGCTTCGTGAGCAACCGTTGAACGAACTCGTCTGCGGGCTGGAATCGTGTTCTGTTCCTCCAATAACCGGGATACCAGGATCGCCTCCACAGCGCCCGAAGAATTGAATATCGTGCAGCCGAGGTGCTCTGGGCCAAGGTCTTCATATCGCAGTGGAGCTTTGAATTGCTTCTCGACAAAACGTTCGATCCTTATTGGTGCCGGTTCGGAGGGCAAGAGTGATTGCGACCTGAGAGCCTCCAAACAAATCTTGTCTATTTCGCCAAGATCTTCGAAGTACAACCGGAAGGCGAACGGTCCTGAAGGTGTTTGAACTTTGCGCACGCTACTTTTTTGGGGGAGACTTCTTGGTCAATCTGGCGATGAGTTCTTCGGCCGTGAGTTCGCCGCTCTTTACTTTTTCCACGGCCGTTCGAAACGCGAAGCCCAGCTTTGGGTCGGAATCCATTAAGCGTTTCAGATCAGCTATTGGCTCGCGATTGTCATATTTCTTTAGGTCCTCCAGCGATACATTCAGAGCGCGAGCCAGCTTTTCCAAGATTTCCTCTGAAGGAAACCGCCTTCCAAGCTCGATATCCGAAAGGAAAGGGGAGGAAATGCCGATTCTCTTTGCCAATTCACGCAAGGACAAGTCCGCCTTATCCCGCAATTCACGAAGTCGTTGGCCCAAAGAGATTTCGATCATGTGTCAGCGAAAGAAGCTTGCGGCGAGTGTGGCGCGCCCCGTGGAATGTAGCAAGTCTCCGCTCCGCTTTTTCTGATAATGGATAGGATGGAATTGGTTCCCCTCAGTTCTCTCCTCACGTTTGGGCCGCTGCCGGTCATCAGGGCGGGTCGGCCGGCGGGGAAAAGGTCCAGTGCCCATCGATGGAAAGCATAGAAAAGTATCGAAACGAGTTTCAAACCTCCGGCCCCCGAAATTTCGCTCCGAATGCACCGAGAACCCAAATTCGTTCTATACTGGTTTTCTATACTCGAAGGTCTTTTTCGTGCAAAAATGGGCAAATCTAGGCAAGACTAATTCATTACAAGCACTGCCATTCCAGATGGTTGCAAATGCACGCAAAACAGGGAAACAATATTATTTCGGATTAGAAATCCGTTGCTCTATCCGGCTGAGCTAAGGGCGCAACTCAAAAATCAGCCTGGGAGGCTACTATGTCTCAGGGTGCAGCCGAGGCAAGGAGATTTGCAATTGGATCGAGGAGGGGAGCGGCGATTCGAAGATTCGCGCGGTCGAGAGACTAACATCGGCCAGAAAACACAAGAAAGAGCGTTTGGCTACTGTTAGTGCTGCTAATTATGAGATTTAGGAATCAAACAAGGAGAAAGCTATCGCCGGGATCAACCATAGCTCAACGATTCTCTGCGTCAGCGGCTCCCTGCCGGCGATCGACATCGCAGGGAACCGGCCCTTACTCAGTCCCTTACCACGAAGCGGGGCGGCCAGTCCAGCCGACGACCATCTCGGTGAGCCTGCAGTAACGCGTCCGTGCATAGCTGAAAGAAATGGCTTCGGTCCTTGAACCCAAAATCGCGAACGATTCGTTCTAATGTATCTAGATGTTCGAGGCGAACGCTCGTCGTGCGTTTGCCGTGCATATTCTGGGCTAACTCTGGTTCAGTATTCATATTAGCGATTCAGCGACCCTGGTTTAACGAGTCAACATGGGTTCAAACACAGTGATACAGGCAGTTTCGTTGGACCCATTTCAGCGGGGCACAAATTGTCCCGGTTAGACGGCAGGACCCACCCTTCCGTTCGAAAGAAGTCAATCCTGGCACTCTCCCGCCCGTATCTATGCAAATGAAGCTGTTGTACGTGAGCGTCACTTTTCTCAATTCCGAATATTCTTGCTTGATTTCGTGCTTAGTTACTAGTTTGTTGCCGAACAGATGTTCGTTCCACTTGTCATTACCGATTCTAACTGCGCACCAACTAAACGTTGGTGTGTAGCCTTCGCCATGCTCGATGGCGAGGTACGATCGGCAGACATGGGTACGAGCAGTTAATCGGCCAAAATTCGAAGACTTTAGAGAAAACCCACTGCTGATCGATCCGCAGTGGGTTTTTTTTTGCCCGCGGCCGACTCTCTCGGCGATCAAATCTGCGAGGTAAAATCATGAACAATATCACACCAGGAAGGAAACTCTGAGCAGGGAGGAAAAGTTTGTCGCCCTGGCTCATGTCTACCTGGAGTTGCACCTGTCGCTGCAAGGCGCCATGGACGCAGCTGAGGCAGATTTGGTGCATCTTGACGGTTCCGAGCTGGTCGCGGAAGCTGCGTAATGAGCCTGGCAGTCCTTCGAGACGCGAAGCCATACCGTATTGCAGCAGCTATCGCACAAAAGCTGCATGAGCATGGCTATGTCGCCTATTTTGCCGGCGGCTGCGTCCGGGATGCACTACTGAAAATTCCGCCGAAGGACATTGATATTGCTACCAGCGCAAATCCCGACGAGGTACAAAGTCTTTTTCACAGGACGATTCCTGTGGGAGTTCAATTCGGGGTGGTCCGAGTGCTAGCGGCCGAGATGGAGTTTGAAGTGGCGACCTTTCGTTCCGATGGAGTTTATCTGGATGGAAGACACCCTTCAGAGGTTCGGTTATCGACGCCTGCACAAGACGCGATCCGGAGGGATTTCACGATCAATGGAATGTTTTACGATCCCTTAAGCGACACTGTCATCGATTACGTGAAGGGTCGGGAGGATCTTTCTCGCAAGCTGATCCGGGCGATCGGTGAGCCGTCCAAACGCTTTGCGGAGGATCGCTTGAGGATGCTTCGCGCGATCCGGTTTGCTTCGGCTCTTGCATTCGAGATAGAGTCCGGCACCTGGTCGGCAATCAAGCGAGAGGCTCAAGAGATTGCGATAGTAAGCCCGGAGCGCATCCGGGAAGAGTTGCTCAAGATCCTGGTGAACCCGCACCGCCTTCGGGGCTTCGATCTCCTTGATAAGAGCGGGCTATTAGCAGTAGTCCTTCCTGAGGTCGAGGCGCTCAAAGGGTGTGAACAGCCGGAAGAATTCCATCCGGAAGGGGATGTGTTCGTTCATACTCGATTGATGCTGGGTTTGCTTGCTCCCAGTGCGAGCGTACCACAAGTGCTCGCTGTGCTTCTGCATGACATCGGCAAGCCCCCGACGCGATCTTTTGACCCAGTCGATCAACGGATTCGTTTCAACGGTCACGACAGGGTAGGAGCAGAGATGGCCGAGGAGCTGATGACGCGACTTCGTTTCCCGCGGCACGAAATTGATTCCGTGGTCGATGCGGTACGCAATCACATGATATTCAAGGATGTCCAGCAGATGCGTCCAGCCAGGCTGCGGCGTTTCATGGCGCGTCCTCATTTCGAAATTGAGCTCGAGCTGCATCGGGTAGACTGTGCCGGCAGTCATGGTAACCTGGAAAACTACAGATTTCTTGTCAACAAAGCGTCGGAGTTTTCGCAGGAACCGCTGATCCCGGCTCGTCTGGTGCGAGGCGATGATCTAATTTCGATGGGTTTGAAGCCGGGACCAAAAATCGGCGAGCTACTGGAGGCGGTCCAAACGGCTCAGTTGGAAGGCGAAGTCAAAACGCGAGCCGAGGCCATGGATTTGCTGAAGTCATTGCTAGGCAGGAATTAGGAAGAGTAGCCAGTTGCCAGTGTCAGTGGTCAGTGGTCAGTGGGCAGTGGCCAGTGGCCAGTGGCCAGTGGTCGGCGCAGGGCGCAGTCGACGCTGACGTTTACTGCAACGCCGGCGACTTCCAGGGCTGAGTCGAGAGGTTCTTACTGACAACTGACACTGGCAACCGGCGACTTCCTAGGGCGCAGTCGACGCTGAGGTTCTTACTGACAACTGACACTGGCAACCGGCGACTTCCTAGGGCGCAGTCGACGCTGAGGTTCTTACTGACAACTGACACTGGCAACCGGTGACTTCCTAGGGCGCAGTCAGAACATGGGTAACACTTCTGGTTCAATACATGGGTAACACTTCGCATTTGAAGTTAGGATCTTGTCTATTCGGGAGCGTAGCGATTCTGCTAGGCTGAGGCTGATGCTCTTACCGACAACTGACACTGGCAACAGGCAACATCATCTGCGGTTTGGTCTGTTTATACTGCTGCTCCTTCTATCTGCTTCGGTTAATCGCGGAGATGATGGTTTTTTTAAGCCAAGCGCTCGATCGCCGCGCATGGGCGAGGTTATTTACTTTGTTCTGCTTGATCGGTTTAACGATGGCGATCCATCCAACAATAAGGGACAGTCCGCGTCTGCCGATCCTTATGAGAGTGGATTCGACCCTGCTAACCCGGACTTTTTTCATGGCGGCGATCTGCAGGGGATGACTGCCAAGCTCGATTATCTTCGTGACCTTGGGGCTACATCGATCTGGATGAATCCGATCTTCCGCAATCGAGCAGTGCAGAATTACGGGGAGGGTGTTCCGTCAAAAGCAGGCTACCATGGCTACTGGATTCTGGACTTTACGGACATTGATCCTCATTTCGGATCAAAGGAGGATCTTCAACGTCTGATCGCGGAGGCAAAGAATCGTGGGATAGGGACGATCCTTGACGCTGTGGTCAACCACACCGCGGACGTTATTCAGCCCAAAAATGGGATCCACGCCTACCAGTATAAATATTCCAACCCGTACCGCGACACGGACGGGAGACCATTTGACGATCGCGAGTATATCAACAGGGAGGATTTCCCTCAACTCGACGCTAACACCAGCTTCCCGGTGCCGCCAACAATCATGAGTGAAGTGGATCGGAAGATCAAGGTGCCCGACTGGCTAAACGATCCGACCGTTTATCATAACCGCGGCGAAGCCTCGACCGGCGGCGAAAGCGCACAGTATGGAGATATCTCTGGTCTCGACGATCTGTTTACCGAACAACTGCGTGTTGTCCGCGGCATGATCGATGTTTATGCAAATTGGATTAAGTACTCTGACATCACAGGATTCCGATTGGACACGGTGAAGCACGTCAACAACGAGTTTTGGCAAAGCTTTATTCCCGCAATCCAGGAATCTGCGCAGAAATCGGGACGCAAGGATTTTTTTATTTTTGGCGAAGTGTACGATCCCGACCCTGCGTTTCTTTCCGAATTCGCTCATCGCTCCAGCATGCCGTCCGTTCTGGATTTCGGATTTCAACGAGCCGTGCGGGGATTTGCGTCGGGCACGGATGCGCCTGCGAAGCTCGCTGAGTTTTTTGCCAAAGATGCCTTTTATACGACGCCGTCGTCCAATGCCTACAGCCTTGTCACCTTCCTTGGAAACCATGATTTGGGTCGAATCGGTTACTTTTTATGTAATGATGTCGGCTCTGCCTCGAACGACGAACTTCTTTCTCGGGATATTCTGGCTCACGCTGTGCTGTTCTTCACCCGAGGAATCCCTGCAATCTACTACGGCGACGAACAGGGTTTCACCGGCAACGGAGGAGATGTAGCTGCGCGTGAGGATATGTTTGGATCAAAGGTGCCTATTTATGCTCAAGAAAAGCGAATCGGTGGAGGAGAGGGATCGGCACCCTCGTTCAACGAAGATCAGCCGCTTTTTCGTGCGATCCGCGAAATGATCATGGTCAGGAAACAGAACCCAACGCTGCAACGAGGCATTCAAACTGTACGTTATGCGGATGGGAAACCGGGAATCTTCGCTGTTTCCCGAATTGACCGAGAGCGCCGAGAGGAGATGCTGGCTGTTTTCAACAATTCGGGCGACACAAACAAAGCAAATATCAAGGTCTACTCATCTGCGGGCAACTGGGAACGGGTCTTCGCTTCCGGTGCGAAAGGGATAACTTTTGGTCCGGGCCCCGACAATCAGCTGACTGTTGAGCTCTCCCCATGGTCGAGTTTGGTCTTGCGCAATCCGCAACCGTTCGAGAGCGGGACTGAGCCACTCGGCGAGCTACATTTGGAAGCGAACCGAAACAGCGAAATCGACGAACGTTGGGAAATCAAGGCTGAGTCGACTTCGGACAAAGTGATTTCCGTTGCATTCGGAGTGCGAGTCAAAGGGGAGACAAATTACAAATTTCTTGGTACGTCGGATTCGCCTCCATATCGAGTTCTGCCGACTTGGGACGAAGTGCCTAATGCACCGGATCTCGAGTTCGAAGCCATTGCCCGCGATTTATTCGGCGCGGCAAAGACTGCAGACTTCGAATGGCGGAGGAGAGGACACAAAGGGAAGGAATGAGAACGCGGAGGAAGGAGGGCGCAGAGAGGTCGGAGAGGATGATTTTACCACAGAAGACACCGAGGTCACAGAGTTTAGGAAATTGGATAAATCCCTCTGAGGATTTTCCTACCAAATTCACTGTGCTTACGAATAAAACATATATTTTTCCAGTTCTTGTATACTCCGTGATCTCTGTCTCTCTGCGGTAAAATCACCCTCTTCGTGCCCTCATTCCGTCACTCTGCGTCCTTCCGAAAGAACCGAGGATTAGAAGGCCTGCAGCGATGCAAATACAAGAGTCTGCGACATTGAATGATGGCCAGGCATATTCTTTAACGTAGAAATGCAGAAAATCGGTGACCGCTCCGCGAAAAATTCGATCGGTCAGATTTCCAAGGATGCCGCTGGCGAGCAATCCGAACGATATTTTTGTGAGGTGACTTAGCCGCTGCTCCGCTTTTTGTGCTCGGGAATCTCGTATTAGAAGAATGACAAGGACGGCCAACGCAGCCATCGCCAACCCGATAAAAAAGAAATTGTTCCCGGTGAACATGCTGAATGCAGCGCCGGTATTGGAAGCGTGAACCAGGCTGAAGAAGCCGGGAATGATCGGGAGTTCTGAGCCGTAAGGAATATTCTGGCGCACGAGCCATTTGCTCAGCTGGTCCAACGCGAAGAGGGGCAGTCCGAGAAGAATCAGATATCTCATTGGTTGGTGGCGAGCTCGCTCACAACTTCGGCACATCGATCGCACAGATGCGGATGAGCGGGTTGCATTCCTACGGTTGGTTTGTGGCGCCAGCACCGTTCGCAACGCGGATACGGCGTTTTGGTGACGATAGCGTTCGACTCACCGTCAGTCGCGACCAGATCCAGGTGGCTGAGGATCAAGAACTCTTCTATTTCGCTGAGATTCAATTGGTGGATTCGATGCTCTCTTGGCAATAAGAGGACAACGTGCGCCTCCAACGTGTTTCCGATCAGCTTTTGCTGGCGCGCAAGTTCAATCGATTGGGCAACGATCGAACGGGCGGCCAGGAGAGCATCCCCGTCATGGATGGCTCCGGGGTCGATCTGCGAACGATCGGGTTCCGGAAACCTTTCCAAATGGACGGAATTTGATTGACCGAAGAACCTCCATGCCTCCTCAGCTGTAAAAGCGAGAATCGGAGCGATCAGCCGCACCAGCGTATCGAAGGCCTCGTGGAGGACGGTCTGAGTCGCGCGCCGCCGGTGGGAGGACGGAGCATCACAATACATCCGGTCCTTTGTGATATCGATGTAGAGGCTGCTCAGATCCACGGCACAAAATTGGTTAACGCCGTGGTAAACTTTGTGAAACTCATATTGTCGGTATGCATCCCGGCATTGTTGAATCAGCTGCTGAAGCCGCGCCGCGGCCCAACGATCCACCAGGGTGAGATCCGTCGACGAATCTTCCGCCGGATTAAAGTCGTAGAGGTTTCCAAGGAGGATCCGGATCGTATTTCGAATTCGGCGATAGGTGTCCGTCAATTGGCCGAACATCGTCTCGCCGAATGGCACCTCGTCGGTGTAGTTGACGCTTGATACCCACAATCGGACGATATCTGCACCGTACTTATTGATGTAATGTTCCGCTTCGGTCGGTTTGGCATATCCGCCTTGGTCAGACTTGGAAATCTTTCGGCGGCTGTCCACGTCCACAACGAAAGCGTGAGTGAGGACCTCTCGATAGGGAGCCTCTCCGTTGATTGCGATGCTGGTTAACAAAGAGGAATTAAACCATCCTCGATGCTGATCGGTTGCTTCGATGTAAACGTCTGCCGGCCAATGCAACGCCGGGTGCCGGCGCAGGACGGCTTCGTGGCTCACGCCGGAGTCAATCCATACATCCAATGTGTCATTGCGTCGCGAAAACGCTTTTGGCAGGCCAAGTTCGCGTGCCAGTTCAGCGTCTCCCAGCTCGTACCAGACGTTCGTGCCCCGGTGTTCGACCAGATCGGCCATTTTGCGGATCCAGACCGGATTCAAGATTGGCTTGCTGCCTTCGTAAAAGACCGGCAGCGGCACACCCCAGCTCCGCTGTCTCGATATGCACCAGTCAGGGCGTGACTCAACGGTGGCATAGATCCGGTTTCTCCCCCAATGCGGTATCCAAGTAACTCGGTCGATTGATTGAAGCGCGGCGGGTTTCAAGAGGTCGACTCGAATAAAGAACTGCTCGACGGCGCGAAAAATCACAGGTGTCTTGGAACGCCAGCAATTCGGATAAGTGTGATGGTATTCGTTCACCGCCAGCAAACAGCCCACCTCAGAGAGCCGACGAATAACGTCCTTGTTCGCGTCAAAGACGTATTTTCCAACCCAATCCGGGACTCCAACTTCCTCTGTGTAACGCCCGTTATCGTCCACGGGAGAAAGAAGAGGTAGTCCGTACTTCAGCCCAATCTGGTAATCTTCTTCACCGTGACCCGGCGCTGTATGCACGCAACCGGTGCCGGCGTCGAGCGTGACATGTTCGCTCAGCAGGACGATCGAGTCTCGATCCAGGAATGGATGGCGGC
Source organism: uncultured Verrucomicrobiae bacterium (assembly GCA_963736745.1). Classification (GTDB taxonomy): domain Bacteria; phylum Verrucomicrobiota; class Verrucomicrobiia; order Chthoniobacterales; family JAFAMB01; genus JAFAMB01. The sequence goes on from CAVTQD010000038.1 coordinate 64,971, forward strand.
AGAGCCATTTTTCCATATCGGCGCCCGCAAAAACTCTGAGAGGCTCGCCCACCTGCTTCCAGCCTGTTTCCTTTTCGAAATGACTCACTAGTTCGCTCGCCATTAGCAGGACTCTCGGATTGGACTGCTCAGGATGACGAAACTCCTGCACCAGGTATTTGTAAGCAGGATGGACCGTGATCGCTAGATTGGCCGGAATAGTCCAGGGAGTGGTGGTCCAGATGACGATCGAGGCTTTTGCCGCGAATAGTCCGGTCAGAATCGGGAACTCGACATAGATCGAGGGATCGGTCCGTTCCTTATATTCGACTTCAGCCTCTGCCAGTGCGGTCTGTGCGCCGGTGCTCCAAAAGACGGGTTTTTTGCTTTGATAAACCAGTTCCTTTTCCACCAGTTCGGCAAAAACGCGTAGAATGACTGCTTCGTAGGACGGATCAAGGGTCAGATAGGGATGTTCCCAATCTCCTAAAACGCCGAGCCGCCGAAACTGCAGCCTTTGAATATCGATGTATTTGCGGGCGTACGCCTCGGATCGTTTGCGCACCTCCAATGGAGAAAGCCCTTTGGATTCTTTAACGACTTTGAACTCGATCGGTAGCCCATGACAATCCCAGCCGGGGATGTAGGGAGCTCTGAAACCCGCCATCGACCGGCTCTTCACGATCATGTCCTTCAATATCTTGTTGAGCGCCGTGCCCATGTGGACGTCGCCATTGGCAAAAGGCGGACCGTCGTGCAGCACGAAAAGGGGATCGTTCTTTCGCGCTTCTTGAATCTGTTCGTAGATTTTTTCAGCGTCCCATCGTGCGAGAATTTCCGGTTCCCGAGTGGACAGGTTGGCCTTCATCGGGAACTCGGTCTTCGGCAGATTCAATGTCTCTTTGTAGTTCATTAGAAGGACACGGAAACTATCATCAAATGGATAGATCGCAAAGAAGCAGGGGGCAGGAGTTGCAGGAGTTCAGGAGGTAGGAGGCAGGAGTTCAGGAGGCAATGGCCTCCTGGAAAAGACGACTGATGAACACGTGGCTTAAATTGACTGTGAATCAGTCGAACGATGCGCACACGCGCGATCCGTTCTTTTCATTCTGTAACTCCTGAACTCCTGCAACTCCTGATATTTTATGAAAGTAATTGGGAAAAAACTCTAGCCTTTGGGGTGCCTGGCATGGCATATGCCGGTAGGCGCACCAGGGGATGCGTCGTAAATCGAGCCATGAGATGGTCATTTAAAGTTGCGCGGATTGGTGGCATTGAAGTTCGGATACACATCACGTTCTTCCTGTTGCTGGCGGTTTTCGCTTCATTTTACGGCGCACAAGGCGGGGTTTCCGGGACTTTGAAAGTCCTTATCTTTTTCCTTCTGGTTTTCCTTTGCGTACTATTGCACGAGTTCGGTCATGCGTTCGCCGCGAAGGCTTTCGGGATACGAACTGTGGACATTACCTTGCTGCCAATCGGCGGCGTGGCGCGAATGGAGCGGATGCCGGAAAAGCCGGTTCAAGAATTGGTTGTCGCAGCCGCTGGGCCACTCGTCAACGTAGTCATTGCGGGCGCCTTGTTGCTTGTATTAGCTGTCACCGGAAACCTGGATTTCGGCGAATTATTGGATCCGACCAGATTCAACGCGTTGTGGGCGCTGCTTTATACCAATGTCATGATGGTGGTCTTCAATCTGATTCCGGCTTTTCCTTTGGATGGAGGCCGAGTCCTCCGTGCCCTGCTTGCCACGAGATTGAGTTACGAACGTGCGACCCAGATTGCTGCAACCGTCGGTCAGGCGCTGGCTCTGCTGATGGGTGTGTGGGCGTTCAGCAGGGGACCGGCTTCCCTGGCGCTGATCGCGATCTTTATCTACATGGGCGCAGAAAGTGAGTCGTCCTTCGTGCAAATGCGCCATGCGACCTCGGGTATCCCGGTGTCGAGCGCGATGATGACTCGATTTGACACGTTGAATTACCAAGCGACCCTCGATCAGGCAGTTGACGCCCTGCTCGGCAGTTCTCAACATGAATTTCCCGTTCTTGATAATAACGGAGGGTTTGCCGGTTTGTTGACCAAGCACGATCTGCTTGTGGCATTGCGCAAAGCAGATCCTGATAGCCCGGTGAGTGACGTAATGATTACAGGGTTGCCGACGCTCGTTCCGCAGATGAGTCTTGAGGAAGCGTTTTCGAAGATTAAAGAAACAGATGTCTCCGCCTTGCCCGTGGTCGATAGTTTGGGTCAGTTGGTCGGATTATTCACGACAGAAAACGTCAGTGAACTGATAATGGTCCAAAGCGCGCTCGCAAAAAAATCGCGCCGTTCCCGCGGTTAGGTTGGCTGGTCTTTTTAGTTGTGGCTTTGCCGTGCGATGGAATCTGCGGTTACCTCTTATCAGTTTTGGCGACAGAGATGCCGCTCAGGTTTTCAAACAGCTTCACGATGGATGCATCGTCTTGATTCCCCAAGCCCGAAGCGGCTGCCGCCAGAAAGAACTGATGCGCAATCGCTGACATCGGCAGCGGGAACTTTAGTTCGCGAGCCACGTCCAGGACAATTCCGAGATCCTTTACGAAAATATTCACGGCACTCAGCGGGGTGAAGTCTCCCTTGAGCATGTGGGGAACACGATTGTTAAACATCCACGAAGTCCCGGCACTATTCGAAATCACATCAAAAAGCACCTGCGGATCAACGCCGGCCCGAGTACCAAAGGCCATTGCTTCAGCCGCAAGCACAATGTGAGACCCAGCCAGCAATTGGTTCACCGTCTTGACGATAGAACCCAGGCCGGGCTCGGCGCCAATTCGGTAGATTTTCGCCGCCATCGCCTGCAGAACCGGCTCGCCTGTTTCGAATGCCTCATCGCTGCCAGATGCCATGATCGACAGGCTGCCCGATTCGGCACCGACTACGCCTCCGCTCACCGGGGCGTCAATGAAGAGGTGGTCTGATTCGGCAAGACGTTTCCCTAGTCCACGACTGAATGCAGGAGAAACGGTGCTTGTCGCAATGACGACGCCTTTAGGACGGAGATTTTTCAGCGCCCCATTATCGCCAAATAGAACAGACTCGATTTGTTCGGCGTTGACGACCATTGCAACAAACACGTCAGCGTTGATCGCAGCGGACGCCGGCGAGTCGCACCATTCGCCGCCAGCGGCGATCCACCGCTCTTCGACCTCCGATCGAGCATCAACCGCAGCGACCTGAAACCCTTTTTTGAGCAATTGAGTCGCCATTCCCATCCCCATGGCGCCAAGCCCGACGAATCCAACTTTATTTGGTTTAGGCATAAGACGTTTTTGCAAGCCATCCCAGACCTTCTTCGGTTCGGCCTTTCGGTCGATATTCGCACCCGATCCACCCATCGTATCGAAGAGAATCAACCAGCTGAAAAAGATACGGATAATTCACTTCGCCCATATCCGGCTCAGCTCGATCGGGAACTCCGGCCAGCTGGAAGTGCCCGATTTTCGAAAAGTATTTCTCCGTTCGGCGCGCTAGGTCGCCACCCATGATCTGTGCGTGATACCAATCAAATTGAATTTTGAGTGCTGGGCGGGAAAGTTCCAGCAGGATACGGTCCGCCTGTTCGACGGTCGTAAGATAGTATCCAGGGATATCGCGGGTATTGATCGGCTCGATCAGGATGGAAATACCTGAGTTCTCGACCTTGTCCAACGCGTACTCGAGGTTAGTCAAAAACGTCCTGTGGGCCTTGGTTTGATCCGATTCTCTGGTGATCCCTGACATGACGTGAATTCGTTTGCAATCCAGGGTTGTCGCGTAGTCCAGCGCCTGGCCAAATGTCTCTCGAAAATCTTTCTCTCGCCCAGGTAAAGCCGCCAAGCCGCGTTCCCCTGCATTAAAATTGCCCGGCGGCGCGTTCATCAGGACCAACTCCTGCCCGCTCGATTGCTAGCGCAGCGCGGATTTCAGACGCTGGTTGGTCGTACGGAAACAAGATTTCGACCCCCGTAAATCCGGCATCTGCGGCCGCTGCAAAACGACCTGAAAACGGCTTTTCCTGGAAAAGCCAGGAGAGGTTGGCGTTGAATCTAGGCATTGTAAATTTGATTAAATCTGTTTGGTGTTGAATTTCGCGTGATCGCAGCCGGTCCACCTCCAATTGGACATGCAATGCCTTCATCCTGGTGCACAAGATCACAATTGGCCGTCAGGATTCCCATCGTGCGCCGAAGGTTTCGCATAACTCTTGTATTTGCGATTTGTCCAGGGTCCGAATTTTTTGGCCGTGCAGGAGAAGCATCAGTTTTGACGTTTCCTCGAGCTCTTCGATCGCGTACGCGGCGGAATCCAGATCGTTGCCCGAAACCACTGGTCCGTGATTGGCCAAAAGGACGGCGGCATGTTTGTCTGCGTGCTTCGCGATCTCGTTGGCCAGAGCTTTGTCGCCAGGGCGAAAATAAGGTATTAAGGGCAGCTGTCCGACTCGCATGACGAAATAGGGTGTGATCGGCGGTATGCAGCTTGCCGGGTTGAGTCCGTCCAGGCAGGAAATCGCGGCGGCGTAACTACTGTGGAGGTGCACGATTGCACCGCTCTGCGGGCGTTTTTGGTACATTGCGAGATGCAGGAAATATTCCTTGCTGGGCTTGGCGCCGGAAACAAGGTTTCCATTCCAGTCCAGCTTGGAGAGATCGTCAGGATCGAGCTCTCCGAGGCAAGAATTCGTGGGAGTGAGCAACCAGCCATCTTCCAAGCGGGCGCTGATGTTACCGCTACTTCCGGGACTTAACCCCCGCCTGTAAAGACTGCGTCCGATGTCAATGATGCGTTCGCGAAGTTTTGATTCGGCGCTCATTTAGTTGGTCCAAGAAGTCGCCATGCGTTCACAAAAAATTCTTCCGATCCGAAGTTTCCCGATTTCAGCGCGAGAGCAATTTCTCGGCTGCCACCTGAAGCGAGCGTCCAGGGCACTCCCGGGTCGATTTCCGGTCCGATGCGCAAAAGATCGAGACCAAGTTTCGTGACGACAGCTCCAGAAGTTTCGCCGCCGGCCACAATCAGTTGCAAGATTCCGTCATCGACAAAGTTCTCGGCGATTTCTGCGAGAAACCTCTCGCAAAGGTCTCCCGCGCGATGGACGCCCAAGATTTTCTGATTTGAGGCTATTTCATCAGGAGATCCGCTTGTGTAGACCAAAAGAGGATTCGGATCAGATCGATGCAATTTTGCCCAGCTCAACACGTTTTCCAGGGTTGTCTCGAATCGAGAAGCGAGCTCCTCTGGTGCGACCCTGAAGTGAGGGCAAATCTTCTTTGCCCAATCGATCTGCTTCAGGGTCATTCGTGAACAACTTCCAGCCAGAATTGCTCTCCGGCCAGACGGGATGATCGATTTGGCGGCCTGTCCAGCCTGCAATCCGAAGTTCTTCCCCAAACCGAGAGCGAGGCCGGAACCGCCGGTAACCAATTTCAAATGCTTTGCCGCCTCTGCCAGAACAACGAGATCTTCGTTTGACGTCGCATCAGTGATCGCCACCGCCGCTGACTGGTTTGCACGCGTCTCGAAGGCGTGCAAAACCGCTTTTTCGCCCAGCCGAACCAAATCGAGGCGAATTAAGTCGACTGGTAAACTGGTTTGAGCAGCCAATACCCGAACGATGTTCGGATCTGTCATCGGGGTAAGAGGATGGTGTTGCATTCCGCTCTCGTGCAAGAGTTGATCATGGACGAACAGATGGCCGCGGTAGACTGTTCGTCCGTTGTCCGGAAACGCCGGACAGGCGATCGTAAAAGAGGCGCCGAGCTCTTGCAAAAGGGTCTCGGTTACCGGGCCGATATTTCCGCGAGGTGTGGAGTCGAACGTCGAGCAATACTTGAAATAGAACTGCCGACAGCCAATAGATTCCAACCAACGGAGCGCGTTCCTGGATTCGCGGACCGCTTGCTCGACCGGGCAGGTACGGGTCTTCAATGCGACGACCACGGCGTCGATGTTTTCCAACTCCGTAACCGATTTGGGGATACCGAATGTTTGAACGGTTCGAAAGCCGCTTTTTACCAGATTATTGGCTAAATCGGTTCCACCGGTGAAGTCATCTGCGATGCAGCCTAGCAGAGGCATGGGGGTTCTTAAAGGGTGACAGCGCTTACCTTAACCAGCCGGGACCCATTTTGAAAAGGCTCTCGTGCTTTTGGTTCACGTTTTTAATCGGGCGGGCAGTTTTCAGGGGCTGTGGGGAGCACCCGTCCTGGGTTGGCTGAGTGCTGCGCCTCGATCTGCCGGCGCTCCAAACCCTGTAACCTCAAGCGCAGAACAGATCTCAAGGCATGCAAAGCCGAAGACTTCGCTTACTATTGGCTGCATGCTACTGCAGGAAACAATCCGCACTGAGCGACTGATCCTGAGGCCGTTTGTTCTGACCGACGCCCCGCAGGTCAAGGCGCTCGCCGGCGATCAGAAAATTTACGAGACAACGCTGTGTGTTCCTTATCCGTATGTAGATGGGATGGCTGAGTCCTGGATTGCGACGCATCAGAGATGTTTCTACGAAGGGCTGGGAGTTGTCTACGCGATTTGTCAACCGAGCGGACTCGTAGTCGGGGCTGCCTCGTTGACCAGGGATAGTCTGTTCAATCGCGCAGAGCTCGGCTATTGGATCGGAGTCGGCTATTGGAATCGCGGCTATTGCACCGAGGCGGCGAAGGCCCTGGTAGGATACGGCTTTAAGGCTCTCTCGTATCACAAAATATCCGCGAGGCATTTTGTCGGCAATCGTGCGTCGGGGCGAGTGTTGGAAAAAGTCGGGATGACCCGTGAAGGGGTGCTCCAGGACGACGTGCTTAAAGATGGAAGATACATCACGGTGGAACTCTACGGAATTGTGAATCCGAGCGGGTAGGGGAAACGTATCGGCGTATCGGCGTATCGGCGGTAGGGTCACGCTCCAGCGTGACCGGCGCGACAGGCCGGTAGGGTCACACTCCAGCCGGTCACGCGGGAGCGTGACCCTACCGCCGACACGCCGGTCATGCAGGAGCGTGACCCTACCGCCGACACGCCGGTCACGCGGGAGCGTGGACCCTACCGCCGACACGCCGGTCACGCGGGAGCGTGACCCTATCGCCGACATGCCGGTCACACAGGAGCGTGACCCTACCGCCGACACGCCGGTCACGCAGGAGCGTGACCCTACCGCCGACACGCCGGTCACGCAGAAGCGTGACCCTACCGCCGACACGCCGGTCACGCGGGAGCGTGACCCTACCGCCGACACGCCGGTCACGCAGAAGCGTGACCCTACCGCCGACACGCCGGTCACGCGGGAGCGTGACCCTATCGCCGACATGCCGGTCACGCAGGAGCGTGACCCTACCGCCGACACGCCGGTCACGCAGGAGCGTGACCCTACCGCCGACATGCCGGTCACGCAGAAGCGTGACCCTACCGCCGACACGTTTCTCCCTACCGCTCCTTACCGGTCGGCGTCTCCGGCGCGAAGCCGTGGCGGAGAGTGTTTTCCGTGACGACACGCGGAAACATGAAATTGAGAAGGTAATCCGAACCACCGGCCTTGGTTCCTCCACCGGACATTTTAAATCCGCCGAATGGGTGTCGCCCGACGATCGCACCTGTGATCGAGCGATTGATGTAGAGATTTCCAACCAGAAAATCGGAACGCGCGCGTTCAATATTCTGCGGGCTGCGCGAGTAGAGACCGCCCGTAAGAGCGAACGGTGTGTTATTGGCAATTTGGATGGCTGTCGACAGATCTTTCGCGGTGATCACCGCGAGAACCGGCCCAAAGATTTCTTCCTGCGCCATCCGAGCGTCTGGTTGGACAGAATCAAAGATTGCCGGCGCGACATAATATCCTTCCAAGCCCGCTGGCAACTGGGCTTGAAACACGAGATGATGTTCGCGTTTTCCCAGATCGATGTACCCCTGAACCTTCTCCAAAGAGTCGTGATCGATCACGGGACCGATGTCGGTGTTTGGATGCTCCGGCTGCCCGATCTCGAGCGCGGCGACGGCTTCCGTTAGCCGCGGGATCAATCGTTTGTGTATATCGCCCACTGTGATCAGCCGCGACAATGCAGAGCATTTTTGTCCCTGGAAGCTAAAGGCCGATTGGATAATGCCGAGGACGGCTTCGTCAAGATCTGCGTCAGTATCAATGATCAAAGCGTTTTTCCCGCCCATTTCGCAAATCACCTTTTTAAGGTTCCGTTGATCCCGATGAGTGACCCCAGCTGTTCCCCAGATGAGGGTTCCGACTTCGCGTGAACCTGTGAAGGCAATGAGATCGACGGCCGGGTGGGCGACAAGGAGTGATCCAACTTCTTCTCCGGTTCCGCAAACCAAATTGGCCACGCCATCGGGCAATCCGGCTTCCTGCAGGAGGCTCATGAAGATTGCCCCGAGCACCGAAGATTGTTCGGCAGGCTTGATCACGACTGTGTTACCCGTGACCAGAGCAGCGACAGTCATCCCGCAAAGAATGGCGAGCGGAAAATTCCAAGGAGCGATGATGGCCGCGACGCCTCGTGGCACATAGCTCTCAATGCTGACTTCTCCAGGCACATCCTGTGTCAGTCGGCCATTTCCGATGCGGCGCATCTCCTGGGAATAAAAGGTGCAAAAGTCGATCGCCTCCACTACGTCCGCGTCGGATTCAGACCACGTTTTCCCAACCTCAAGGACCTCCCATGCAGCAAGTTCGTAACGCGCCGAACGCATCTTGTCGGCCAGCCGTTCGAGGAACTTGCTTCGGGATTCCACAGAGGTTCTGCTCCACGTGGAAAAGGCCTTCCTGGCGGCAGCAACGGCGTGTACAACATCTTCGGTAGCACCGAGGGCGACGTGCCCTATCACTTCTTTCGGTTGAGCCGGGTTGATCGATGCCAGTTGCCTCGATCCGATGAAATTCTTTGCCGCCAATCACCAAGGGATAGGCCCGTCCCAACTTTCCACGGACCGCATCAAGGGCCTGGCCCATCTTGTTTCGTGCCCAGGCGACAGCAAAATCAGAAGGCGGTTCATTGTCGAAATGGGCTCCCTTGGACAGCGGCGCACTTTGGAACTTTGTGCGCGACTCACCAGTTGCGGAGCCGACTCCGTTCGGTAGCGCCAGCTGGCCATTCGGAATCTGCTGAACAGGATCGCACAACAGTTCGGTGATTGATCTGTTCGCGCTGAATGTGGCCCTTAGAAATCCTTCATTGGAGGTATTTTCGAGCAGTCTTCGGACCAGATAAGCCATTCCCGGAACCAGTTCTCCGATCGGGCAATACTCGCGGACCCGATATCCGAGCTTAATGAGCGCGCGCCTGATCGGCGTCGCCATTCCGTACAGCATTTGGAATTCAAAGTCGCCGGCATGAATGCCAAGTTTTCGCGCGTATGTCGCTGCGTGGGAAATGCTGCGCACATTGTGCGAAGCAAAAGCCGGGAAGACGATCGAACGGTTCTCTAGAAGCAGTCGGGTTATCCGCTCGTAATTCGCGTCTGTCTCCGGTTTTGACAGGTAGACGGGAACTTCCCACGTTTTTTGTGCGGCGACCACCTTCTCAAAATCCCAATAGGCCCCTTTTACGAGCCGTATAGTCAATTGGCGACCCTCGCGGCGGGCCCATTTCAGCATTTTTTCCGTGTCGGCGTAGGAGTCACGCAAATAAGCTTGAATGACGAAACCGTGGCGAGGCGAATATCCCGGCTCCTGTTCATTCGAAAGCTTTTTAAAGAGATCAAGGGTGAGTTCTTTCAACCCGTAATGCTCCATGTCGAGGTTAATCGACGCTCCCAGTCGACCTGCGTGAACTGCGATGCGCTTAAGGCGCTTCATGATGGTCGTTATACTGGCATGCGGATCAGACGCTTGAACCCGCGCGCAAAGAGCAGAAATTTTGACAGAAACATTGACAAAAGGTGGTTCACCCGCAGCTAACGGACCCTCCACTTTCCAAAAGCGGGTGCCTTCAGCCAGGAAATCAAGGAGTTCGCTGTATTTCGCCGCAAATTCGTCTGCTTCCCGGTCGCTTACTACCGCTTCGCCCAGAATATCCACCGTGAAGCGGGCGCCTTCTCTCCAGAGCCGGCGAAGGTTGGGAAAGGCAGATTTTCCATCCCTGCCGCAAATAAAAATATTCGCCATCGCCAGCACGTTTTGACGGATCAGACGTGCGGGCATTGCTGGAAGCAATCGGCCGAAGGCTAGAGCACCGCGGAGAAGGCCGGAAGCCGGCGTTTTGACGCTACTCAAATATTCTGCCATGTGCTTCACAACTTCGCTCGGACGACGTCAGCGTTGGCAGGACATCGACGAATCTGAACATCTGGGTCTTGAACACCGGATCTCGCATCGCCCATTCCATCAGGTGCCCATAAAAATCCTTGTCTTCAAATAGTCTGGGTGTGCGACGGTCATTGTCGATCAGGGCAAATATTTGCCGACCCAGTTGCTCAATCTCCAATTGGATCGTCCCGAGGTTCCTCATGAGGTGCGGCTAAAGCTTGCTTGCAAAGCAATGTAGCACAGGCAGGAGTTCAGTGAGTTGCAGGAGTTCAGGAGACAAGAGGAGTTGATCATTCTACAAAAAGAGGGAAGTCGCCGTCCGATTCTACGCTCTGCAATTCCTGCCTCACACCTTCGAACGTCCACGCCAGCCCCGAAAAATTTCCACCGCGGGTGGGATCATCGAGACAACCACGATCGCAAGAATCACGAGGGAGAAATTCTTTTGCACGTACGGGATATTCCCAAAAAAATGTCCGAGCAAAACGATGCCGAAGACCCAGACGAATGCTCCTACGACATTGTATACGAAGAATTTTCGATAACTCATCGAACCCATTCCGGCCACAAAGGGAGCGAATGTTCGAATCAATGGAATGAACCGTGAAAGCATGATCGTTTTGACTCCGTGTCGCTCGTAGAACGCGTGCGTTTGATCCAGATGCTTCTGGTTGAAAATACGACTTCGCGGATTGCTGAAAAGCTTTGTGACCGATCTTATTCCCGATCCAATAATTTACGGTGTGGCCGAGAATTCCCGCGACGGTGAGCAGGAGAAGAATGATGGGCAGATTCAGCGGGCCGTTTTGGGTGGTTAGAGTTCCGACCGTAAACAAAAGGGCATCTCCCGGCAGAAACGGAGTCACCACTAATCCGGTCTCGGAAAAGATGATCAGGAAGAGCAGGGCGTAGATCCAGGATCCATAAGCTATCGGCCACGTGGCCGAGGTACAGATTTAAGTGCAGGATGATGTTCAGGAAATTTGCAAGCCAATCCATAGGGCTAAAACGGCAATGAATCGGTCATAGGAGGAATTTCTGCAACTGAAATCAAGAAGACGGTTCCCAGAATTAGTTTAAACGTTCGGAAGCACATCCGGGTCTATACCCTCGAGCGTATAAGTGTTTGGTGGGCAAACAGTGTGAACGGGCGGCGACTTTAGCCCTTCCTGAGAGCGGATACTGGATAGTTGAAAGGTTTTAATTTATGAAGAGACGAAAATTGACAAATCGGCCGTTGTGCCTGGGAGATTTAATTTTAGCGGTCAGTTCCTATTCGGATTCAAAGGAGGAAACCGCCGCAACGGTGGCCGATCTTCTTGCTTCGGGTCAGGTCACACTAATGAACAACGGGCGCCAGGTCAGAGCACGTGTGCGGTGATTTTCACGGTAGAAATTCGTTCAGAAATTGCTTTTCAACCGATGCGTGGGAATTAACGTCAATGGGTGATTCCGCGATATTCCCGGCCCCGGATGCGGGAGATTTGGGACGATTCCTACAAGTTTTCGATTTGGCTGGAAGTTGAGATCCTGGCCTGCGAGGCAATGGCACAGCTCGGGCTGATTCCCGAAGCTGACGCCAAGGCTGTCCGTGCTCGAGGGAAGTTTTCGCATTCCGAGATTCTCGAGATCGAGAAAAAAACCAATCACGACGTGATTGCGTTTCTCGAAAATGTCGCGTCGTACGTCGGACCTGAGGCGAGATGGATGCATCAGGGTCTCACCTCTTCAGATGTACTCGATACGGCGCTTGGCGGTTCAACTTGGTCCGCTCGTGTGACATTCTTCTGGAAGATGTCGACAAACTCAGGGAAGTGGTAGGCCAGAAAGCACGCCAGTACAAGGAAACGCCGATGATTGGCCGCAGCCATGGCATTCACGCCGAACCAATTACATTCGGACTGAAGATGGCCTTGATGTACGACGAATTCGGCAGGGCCGAACAACGGCTCCGTTCCGCGCGCGAGGAGGTTGCCGTTGGCAAGCTAAGTGGCGCAGTAGGTACCCACGCGCATCTTGATCCAAAGGTGGAGTCTATCGTTTGCGAAAGGCTTGGGTTAAAGGCGGATTCTCTGTCGACACAAGTCGTTCAGCGGGACCGGCACGCGCAGTTCAGTGCAAACCTTGCGGTGATCGCTTCGAGCATCGATCGGTGGGCGACTGAGTTCAGGCATCTCCAGAGAACGGAGGTGCTGGAATTGGAGGAGTATTTCAGCCCGGGGCAGAAAGGAAGTTCTGCCATGCCGCACAAGAGAAATCCGATTACGCGGTGAACGGCTGAGCGGGCTGGCGCGGATTATCCGCGGAAATGCGGTTGCAGCACTCGAAAGCGTGGCGTTGTGGCATGAGAGAGATATCAGCCACAGCAGTGTTGAACGGATTATTTTTCCGGACTCCTGCATCCTGATGGATTACATGCTTGCGACACTGACCGAGCTCGTGGCTGGACTACAGGTGTATCCGCAAAACATGCTGAAGAATCTTGCAATCACGAAAGGTCTTTATTTCAGCCAAGCTATTCTACTGGAGCTGACACGAAGGGGACTCGAACGCAAGACCGCATATGAAGCCGTTCAGCGAGCTGCCATGGCAACCTGGCAAGGCGAGAATGATTTTTTGACCGAAGTCAGGAAGATTCCGGAGATCACTTCTGTGATCCCGCCGGCGGATCTGGAAAAACTTTGTTCGCTGGAACAGCATTTTCGTTACATCGATCAAACTTTTCGGGAGGCGGGACTGTAAGCACGTTATCAGTTGCCAGTGTCAGTTATCAGTAAGAGAATCGTGATCGACGGCTCTTCTATTCGATAGTGCATCGTGATTCGAGAAGAATTGAACTTGCTACTGATACTTACCGCTAACAACTTCCTAGCAACTTCTTCTAGAACGTGATACTCTGCGCGCTTAGTAAACCGGTATGCTTCGTCGTATTCTCCCGCTGATCCTTGTCCTGCCGCTATTAGTGGCAGGTTGTAAAAAAAGTTCGACTCTGGCAAAACTGGAGGACAAATCGTCTGAGGCGGCTCCAGCCGCTTCCGTGTCCTTAGCGCAGGCAACACCACCTGCCACGCCGCCGCCCGCGATCGATCGCTCCGCCAAGGTAATCGTGTTTTGCTATCACAGGTTCGAAGACAATCCGCGCGACTCTTTAGCAATCGCGCCCGCGGAATTTCGCGCGCAGATGAAACAACTGAAAGATGACGGCATCGCGGTTGTTCCAATGAGAGATTTTCTTGCCTGGCGCCGCGGAGAAAAATCGATTCCTCCGAAAAGCGCCGTGATAACCATCGACGATGGCTATGTGTCCGGATATGCGGTCGGATGGCCGATTTTGAAGGAGTTCGAGTATCCGTTCACCATGTTTATCTACACGAACTATGTGAGTGTCGGGGGCAAATCGATCACTTGGGCGCAGCTGGAGCAGATGCGTGATGCCGGAGTGGATATTGAGAGCCACACGGTCTCGCATCATGACCTTCGTCACGCACCGCGGGGCCAGGATTACGCTACTTGGCTGCACAACGAAATCTACGGTTCAAAAGAAATCCTTGAGCAAAAGCTCGGGATAAACATTGTGGCGTTTGCGTTCCCTTACGGAACTCACAATGAAGTTGTTCGAAAAATGGCAATGGAGGCCGGGTACCAGGCGCTGTTCACTGTCTACGGCCAGCATATGGGAATCGATGCTGCTGCTGACCAGCTTGGCCGCTACGCAGTTGAGTCGGTTCATCCTGATGTCTTCAAGATGGCGGTCAACTTTGGCAATAACGATGGAGTTGATCCCGGCGTAGAAGCCGCGCAGTTAGCCTCCGCCGCAATGGTGACTCAGCCGATGAACGAGGAAAAGATACCGAATAGCCGACCGGTCATCAAAGCAAACCTTGCCTCGATGGGCGAGGTCGAACCGAACTCCGTGGAGATGCGAGTCAGCGGGTTCGGTCTGGTGCCGGCCAGATACGACACGAAAACGAAACTGGTTTCTTATGAATTTACCCAGAACCTGGTTCCGAAAACGTATACCGTTATTTTGTCGGCCAAGGTTAAGGGAAGAAAAGTGGAGACACGCTGGAACTTTACGGTCGATCCATCGGCACCGGCGGCCGGCAAGCAGGCTGCCGCTCAAGGGGCATAATCGTGTTTTCACAGCTTTCGGATAAACTTCAGGATATATTCAAGGACCTCCGTGGGCACGGAACCATCTCGGAGGCAAATATTAACGAAGCTTTGCGGCAGGTCCGCCTGGCCCTGCTGGAAGCTGACGTTCATTTTCAAGTCGCGAAAGACTTCATTGCCAAAGTAAAAAGCAAGGCGCTGGGTCAGGAAGTCTTGCGCTCGATCACTCCGGGGCAACAGATTGTTAAAATATTTTATGACGAGCTGACGCAGCTTCTCGGCGGCGATAACGAGCCGCTAAATTTGAACAAACCTGCCCGGATCATGATGGTCGGCTTGCACGGTGCAGGTAAGACCACCTCTGCTGCCAAACTCGCCCTCCACTTGAAAAAGCAAGGTAAATCGCCCTTGCTGATTGCATGCGATCTTCAGCGGCCCGCCGCCGTTGACCAATTGGCGCAGTTGGCCGACCAGGTTGGTGTTCCTGTCTTCCGGCCGGAGCCCGGACAGCGCGACGTCGTCAAGGCGGGTAAAGAGTCGCTCGAGTGGGCTGAGACGCAGGGTGGCAATGTCCAGATTTTCGACACCGCCGGTCGGCTGGAGATCGATGAGACGTTGGTCAACGAATTGAAAAGGCTTCGGGACGTTTTGGAACCGCAGGAGATTCTTCTCGTGTGCGACGCTGCGACTGGCCAACAGGCTGTCAACGTTGCGACGCACTTCCACGAGGCTCTGGGGCTGACGGGACTCGTTCTTACTAAGCTGGACGGTGATGCCCGCGGCGGAGCGGCTCTCTCCATGCGGGAAGTAACAAAGCGCCCCATCAAATTTGCCGGGGTCGGCGAGAAGATCGATCAATTCGAGGCTTTTTATCCGGAACGTCTTGCCGGCCGAATTCTTGGGATGGGGGATGTGGTCAGCCTGGTCGAGCGAGCGGCCGAATCAATCGATGAGGAAGAAGCGGCCCGGCTCGAGAAAAAGATGCGGACGGCAAGCTTCGATTTCAACGATTTCCTTTCGCAATTCAAGATGCTGCGTCGAATGGGCCCTCTGGAAAATATCCTTGGCATGTTGCCAGGAATGAGTAATATGAAAGGCTTTTCGGTTGACGAAAAACAGCTGAGTCGAATCGAAGCGATCGTTCTCTCTATGACTCCCGGCGAAAGGAAAAGCCCGGATATCCTGAACGCCAGGAGGAGACAGCGTATTGCTCGCGGCAGCGGGACTTCAGTCACCGAAGTGAACACGCTACTTCAACGGTTTAGTCAAATGCGGAAACTGATGAAGAATGCGGGACAACTGAAGAAGATGCTGGCCCGGGTCCCGCGGGCTGGAGCGGGTGGAATGTAGGGAAAGGTGAGGGACATGGTTCTCAACATTGATATATGGCTGTTTCGATTAGATTAAGAAGAGAAGGAACTAAGAATCGTTCTTTCTATCGGGTGGTGGTCGCGGACAAACGCAGTCCGCGCGACGGGAAATTTATTGAAATGATCGGAAACTACGATCCGCGTGAGCCCGGTGAGAATTTTCATCTGGATCTTGGCCGCGTTGACTATTGGGTGACGCATGGTGCTCAGCCTAGCTCGACCGTCGCGAGCATGATCCTGAAAGCCCGCAAGAAGGCTGCAGCGACGCCGGCTCAATAATTTCCTGTGGAGACTTTTCTTGAGTTTGTCATCAGGCAACTGGTTGAGGCACCTGAAGAGGTTCTGGTGACAAAGCTAGAGCAGGGTCGCAAGGTCATTTTCAAAGTCGAGATGCGCAAATCGGATGTCGGCAAGGTGATTGGGCGCAATGGACATACGATCACTGCCGTCCGGAATCTCTTGAACGCAGCGGCGTCGAAGTCTGGCCAGCAAGTGTTATTACAGATCGTTGAATAAATAATTGAGGTGACCTGGAAATCTCCGTTTCAGCCGATTCGATTATTCGTCGCATGGGCAGTGGATGAATCACCACCCACAGACCGGCAAACCGCCGCTCCATTCTCAAGTTCTGAACTCCTGACTCCCGGTTCCTTGTTTTTGTTCACTCGGAACTAGCCAGGCAGGCCGCAATGAATCCCCGGAACAACGGATGCGGCGCATTCGGCTTTGATAAGAATTCCGGGTGAAATTGGCACGCCACAAAAAAGGGGTGATCCCGCAGCTCGACCAGTTCGACCAGCCTTGCGTCGGGAGATGTCCCGGAGATCACGAAGCCCTTCTCTTCCATTGCCTCTCTGTATTTGAGATTGAATTCATAACGATGACGATGACGTTCGATAGTCTGCTGCTTGCCGTACATCTTTTCGGTAAGAGTCCCTGGAACAATATTCGTTGGCCAGCTCCCCAGACGCATTGAGGCGCCTTTCATTCTGACCTCTTTCTGGTCCTCCAATAAACAGATGACAGGGTGCGGCGTGTGTTCTTCGAACTCGGTGCTGTTGGCTCCCTCGAGTCCGCAGACATTGCGGGCGAACTCAATCGTCGCGACCTGCATTCCGAGACAGAGACCCAAATAAGGCAGCCGCTTCTCCCGGGCGTATCTGCACGCCGCGATTTTGCCTTCGACACCGCGATCGCCGAATCCCCCCGGCACGATGATGCCGGCAACCGTGCCGAGCGTCTTGCCGGGTTCGGTTCCCTCCAAATCTTCGGAATCGATTCTCATGATCTCGATTCCGCAATCATTTGCCGCGCCGGCATGTGTTAGCGATTCGTAAATGCTCTTGTAAGCGTCTTGCAAATTGACGTACTTCCCGACGACTGCGACTTTCAGATTCTTTCTGGGACTAATGACCCGTTGGACGAATCTGCGCCACTCGGTCATTTGCGCGGAAGGCGTCTCAAGCCGAAGCAATCGACAGATCGTATCGTCCAATTTTTCATCCTGGAGGGTGAGTGGCAGCTCGTAGATTGTGTGGTCGACATCCCGTACCTCGACCACGGCGTGTAGCGGGACGTTACAGAAGAGCGCAAGCTTCTGCCGAACCTCCAGAACGAGAGGCCTTTCTGTTCGACAGAGCAACACGTGTGGTTGGAGGCCGATCTCTCGAAGTTTCGCGACGCTTTGTTGAGAAGGCTTGGTCTTCAGCTCGCCGGCGGCCTTGATGAAGGGGACAAGTGTCACATGCATGATCACCACATTCTCTGGTCCCACCTCGAGTTGGAACTGCCGAATCGCCTCAAGAAACGGTAAGCCCTCGATATCCCCTGTGGTTCCGCCGATTTCAGTGATGATCACGTCGCCGGACTGTTCTTTGGCCAGATCGCTGAATGCGGCCCTTGATTTCATCCGTGACATGCGGAATGACCTGGACAGTTTTCCCCAAATAATCACCGCGGCGTTCTTTTGCCAGAACAGTTTCATACACCTGTCCACTCGTTACGTTGTTTGCACGGGAGAGCACGCAATTTGTAAATCGTTCATAGTGGCCGAGATCCAGATCCGTCTCCGCCCCGTCGTTCAACACATAAACTTCTCCGTGCTGAAAAGGGCTCATGGTTCCAGGATCGACGTTGAGATACGGATCAAACTTTTGCATGATCACACGCAGACCACGGTGCTCGAGCAATGTCCCGAGCGCCGCCGCAGCCAGCCCCTTACCCAGCGAACTGACGACTCCGCCCGTTACAAAAATGTATTTCATCCGATTCTCCTGCTCATAATTAGCCGTTCGACCTCGGTCGCATCCACGGGGGTGTCTACCCCGATGGAATTGGTTTCAGAAACAACGACGCGAATCTTCAGGCCATTTTCCAAGGCGCGCAACTGCTCGAGCTGTTCCGCTTGCTCCAAAGCGCCAGGAGACATCCTTACAAAGTCCAACAAAGCCTTCCGACGGTAGCCGTAAATGCCGAGGTGTTTGTACGTCTTGACGTTGCTGATTCCTCTGCGAAACGGAATGCAGCTGCGGGAGAAATAAAGCGCGTCTCCTTTCCGATCCAGGACCACTTTGACATTGTTCTCGTTGGAAAACTCCTCAATTGAAATGGGTGTCGCCGCAGTAACAATCGGGATGTTGGGATTATCTTTTAGTTTTCGGATGAGCCGCCGCAGTAGAGCCGGATCGACCAGTGGCTCATCACCCTGCACATTAAGAATGATGGAGGCTTTCTTAATTTTTCGAGCGACTTCTGCAATCCGGTCTGTTCCGCTCGGGTGATCTGGGGAAGTCACGGCAACTTCCGCACCGAAATTGAATCCGGCTTCAGCGATCCGCATATCATCGGTGGCAATGACGATCTGGTCCAAGCAACCTGCCTCGACACAACGCTCCCAGACATGGCGGATCAATGGTTTGCCAGCGATACCGTGGAGTGCTTTTCCAGGGAATCGGGTCGATCCCCACCGGGACGGAATGATGCCGACAACTTTGCTCATTGGCATGACGCGTGCGGTCTCGAAACTCGCCGGTGATCAACCTCCCAGGATGAACTCCACCACTTCCCGAAAATCTTTTGCAACCAGTGTGGCGCCTGATTCCAATGGACCACCGGCGGCATTGTTGCCAAAAAGAATCGTCGCCTTGACCCCGGCCCGGATGCCTGCCTGGATATCGGACGCTTTATCGCCGACCATATAGCTCGACTTCAGGTCAATGCCCAATTCTCTTGCCGCTTCCAGCAGCATACCCGGATTTGGTTTCCTCCGTTCCGATTCGTTCCCAGGAGTATCCGCGCAGAGATAGGTGGCATCGATTACACCCGGACCGAGCTGTTTTTCCAATTCGTGTTGGACGGACCAAAAATCTCTTTCAGTGAAGTACCCCCGTCCGATACCGCTCTGGTTTGTGACGATGACAATCTTGAAGCCAGCCTCCTTCAGCTTCGGAAGCAGTTTGCCAACGCCTTCCAGAAGTTCGACATCGCCAGATCTTGAACAATACCCAACGTCCTTCATCAGGGTTCCATCCCGATCAAAAAAGACTGCCTTCTGCCCTCCTGGATTCATCCTATCCATTTCTTCGGTGAAAACTCTCCACAAGCTCTTCCGGCGTAAGTGTCGCTGTGCCTAACTTGCCGACGACCACGCTGCTTGCGTGATTCGATATCTCCGCCGCCTCAATCGCGGAGGCACCCGAAGCGAGCGCGAGCGTAAAAAGCCCAATTGCCGTGTCGCCAGCTCCGGAAAGGTCGTAGACTTCGCGAGCACGCGATGGTATGTGAAATGGCGGATTCTCTTGGTCAAAGAGGATCATCCCTTGTTCTCCGAGCGTCACTAGCAGGAAGTCCGGCTTCCATCTTCGAAGCAATTCCGCTCCGACAAGCAGCAGCGGAATATCTCGCAACGGATCCGACTCAGGCTCACGCCAGGGTTGATTTGCCGCAGCGAAAGCCTCGCTTCGGTTTGGTTTTACCACCGTCATTCCGCGCCAGATCAGGCGATTGTGAGGATTGGGGTCGGCGGTTACCAATTTGCCGGCCCCTCTCGCCAGGGCCGCCACTTTGTCCACAAAATTTTGCTGCAGGAGACCTTTTCCGTAGTCCTCGAAAACGACAGCGTCAAGTTGAGGGAGGAGCTCACAGACCTTCTCAATGCATCGGGCACTAGCTTCGTCGCTGAGTGGCTGCGGCCGTTCGCGGTCGACGCGTACCACTTGTTGCTGCCGTGCGATGATCCGGGTCTTGACGATGGTCTGGAAAGATTGATCCTTCTGCAGTGCCTCCAAACTAATTCCATTTTCACCGAGAAGCATTCTCAGTTTGTTGGCATAGGCATCTTCTCCGATCAGGCCCATCACGAACACGAAGGGCGTAAATTCTCTGACATTTCGTGCGACATTTGCGGCACCCCCGGGGTAATAGGATTCCCTGATTACTTCCACTACAGGGACCGGCGCCTCCGGTGAAATCCTGGATACCCGGCCCCAGACGAACTCGTCGAGCATGAGATCACCAATTACCAGGAGCCGTTTTTTTGGAAATTCACGCAGGAGTTCTTCGACGCGCTCGAGTTTCATGATCTCTCTCAAGCCATATTCATAAACTCAGTTTGCTCAAAGAAAAGACTCCTTTTAGGATTGACCGTCTGTTAATCCTTAAAAATCAGAAAGTTGGGCCGTGCATCAATTGTCGGTCCATGAAATGAAAACTGCATTGGAGACGGGGAACGCTTGGATGATTAATAATCTGTTTGGACTCGTTTTTGTCATGACGCTTTTCCTCTCGGCAAGATCGAGTTTCGGCGATGCACCTCCGAATCATGTCGATCTTTCCAAGTTTCCCGCGACGCAGCTCGACGATATCGTTGTTCCCCTGCCGAGTGAGGTATTCAACGTATTGGACAAATTGGGCACTCCCAACTGGCAAGAGCAACTGCGAGATCCGAACATCAAGAATCGCGGAGAACGAGAACAGATTGCTCTATTGCTGGGTTCTGTTGTCGCCGAAGGTTTCGTGGCTGTTGAAGCAGCCGACAAAGGGCGAGTCAAACAAATTGGCCGCGACGTGCTGGAACTTGCCAGAGCGATTGGAGTGGAATCGACTGTCTTGACCCGAACAAATTCGATCGTTACAAAAGCCGACTCTGGAGATTGGATTTCCGTTCGGCGGGAGCTGGACGGCGCCCTGACGGACGTGAAGAAAGCGATGATCGAGCTGAAAGACGCGCAGTTGGCGCATCTGGTCAGCCTGGGCGGATGGCTGCGGGGCACAGAAGTGCTGACCGCGGTCGTGCAAAAAAGCTACTCCACGGACGGAGCGGATTTGTTGAATCAACCCGACCTTCTCAGATACTTTCAAGAGCGGCTCGCGGGCATGCCTCCTCGGATGCGGAACAAACCCCTGGTAAATAGAATCCAAAAGGGGCTCGACGAGATTTCCCCGCTCATCAACCAGAAGCTGACGCCGGGTTCAGTGAAAAGGATCAACGAAATCACCGGCCAGATGGTGAAAGCGATCGCCTCTCGCGCATAACGGACGAATTTTGTGAGACGATTTCTAATTATACTAGGTTTTTGCGCCATCCTCACACCTGCGGATGCGACGCTGGACGACGCAATCACGAGTGCGCATTCAAGCGATGGATCCGTACGTCAAGCAGGGCTATAACATCCGCGATGATCAGTGGGGCGGTGATCTCGGATTAAGAGAACAAAAGGCGATAACGCATACCCTCTTTAGGGGGAACGATTACTGGTTTTGCATGGCATCCGATGTAGAGAACGCGCGGGTTGCGATCCATCTGTATGACAGCAGAGGAAAACTCGCCGAAAATGATTCCTGGCAGAGGGGCCGATTCGCGGGCGCTCGAATTCTGCCTCCTAGCACTGGCACCTATTATGTCATTGTTGAAATCACAAGTTCTCCTAAAGAACGGACGACCTGGGCAATGGTTTACGGGTACAAATGAGAGCTTGCTTATTGCATGATGCACGATCTCCGGCGTCGCGCGCCCGAACTTATTTTGGTTCGGAAAACCTTCTTTGCTTATACCTGACTTTGAGATAATGCGTAAGGCCTTGCAAATACCGGCTTGATGGTTGAATCCGAGACGCTTCAGTTCGATAACGCACGGACTCTCCAGAATCTGTACGCAAATGATTTCAAGCTATTGCAAACGCTGGAGGAAAAATTGGCGGTGAAAGTGACCACGCGAGACGGATGGCTGCGTGTGGAAGGGGAGCGGGCGAATATTGAGAAGGCGCGCAGAGTGTTTAATCAGCTCGAGGAGGCGCGTCAGCACGGGATCCAAATTCGGCGGCACGAATTTCAGTATGCCTTGGATTCGGTAACGGAGGGAAGCCGTCAGCCGTTGGGACAATTGGCTGGCTACAAGGTCCTTACACCGACTCGTCGAGCCCCGATTATACCAAAGAGCGAGCAGCAGCTGAACTATGTTCAGGCGATCCAGAATTTTGACATTGTATTTGGCGTAGGTCCGGCGGGAACGGGAAAAACGTATCTTGCTATGGCTATGGGAGTTGACGCGCTGCGAAAGGAGCAGATCAAGAGGATTATCCTGACCCGGCCGGCTGTGGAAGCTGGAGAGGCATTGGGGTTTCTACCGGGCGACCTCCAGGAAAAGATCTTCCCGTATTTGCGTCCGCTCTATGATGCGCTGTATGATATGCTCGAGTCTGAGGAGATTCAGAGATACATGGATAGGGGTGTTATCGAGATCGCGCCACTGGCATATATGCGGGGAAGGACTTTGAATCACGCTTTCGTCATTCTGGACGAAGCGCAAAACACAACCACTGAGCAAATGTTTATGTTTCTCACCAGGTTAGGGGCGGACTCGAAATGTGTGGTGACCGGTGATCAAACTCAGATTGATCTCCCACCAAAGAAGACATCCGGTCTGATAGAGGCCATGCACGCGCTGGCGAATGTGCCTGGGATTCACTTCACCCGGTTTTCTGAACGGGACGTGGTGCGACATCCGCTTGTCCAGTCCATCATTCGTGCGTACAGCGTTTACCGGGAAGAGCCGACAGGTACGAAAAAGGGTTAGCAGAAGGAATCTAAGGCATGTTTGGAGCTTCAAATCGTAAGAAGTTAATCAAAAAAGGGTTGGCGTGTCCGAAAACCCGTCGGAAATCCACTCAGAAGGAGTGGATGCGCAGGCTTGAGTCGGAGCCCTGGGTAAAGGCCGGCATTTTTGGCGTGTTTATGCTGGTTCTGGCCCTGTTAATCTTTTCAGGAGAGCACCCGGATCCCGCGAAATACTTTTTGATCGGATTGCTTGTGTTTCTGACTGCGGTCACTCAACTCTGGATTAATCATCCGGAAACGTTCCAAAAAAATTCGCGCGTTGGACTCGTTTTTGGGGTGATTCTTTTTCACTTGTGCGTGGCCAAGCTGGTCATGGTGTTATCGACGCAGAGTCAGGGCGGGTTGCCGAAGGAGTTTGGTGTTCTCTTGATTCCGTTTGCCTTTGCGCCTCTGGTCTTATCGGTTTTGTTGGGCAAGAATCTCGGTATTTACGGCGCGATCTTTGTCAGTCTCTGGAGTTCAATATTGTTCCGCGGTGTGGACGCGTTCCTTCTGGTGATGAGCCTGATTAGCGGATTCATCTCAGTTTTTGTCACGATCCAGGTGCGTCGTCGCAGTCGGCTGTTGCGTGCGGGAATTTATGTGGGACTGGCGACCTGGATTTTAGCTGTTTCATTCGGAATCATCACGATCCCGTGGCTGCGTTTAAACGACATGGACCTGACCATGTTCTTGAAACAATCGGCAGCGGCGATTCTCACCGGCGTTGTCACTGCGATGGTTGTCAGCGGAGCGTTGCCGATGCTTGAAGCGGCGTTCCGGATTACGACGGACATGTCGTGGCTTGAGATGGCGGATCGCAATCATCCATTGTTGCTACGGCTTAGTCTCGAAGCCCCGGGGACATGGCATCACAGTGATGTCGTTGCAGACCTTGCTGAAGTGGCTGCGAACAAGATAGGGGCCAACGGCACGATGTGCCGGGCCTGTGCCTACTTTCATGATATTGGCAAGTTGGTAAAGCCCAACTACTTCTCAGAGAACATTATTGGGGACGACAATCCACACGATGACCTTGCTCCAACGATGAGCGCCCTGATCATTATTTCCCACGTTAAGGAAGGTGTGGACCTGGCGCTCAAGTACGGGCTTAATCAGCGCGTCATTGATGTGATTCAGCAACATCACGGAACGTCGTTGGTCGCTTACTTTTACAAACGGGCCATCCAACAGCAGCAGGACGCTCGCGAGGGCGGGAAAATCATGAACATTCGGGAAGAGGACATCCCAGACGTACGCGAGGAAAGTTTCCGCTACAGCGGACCGAAGCCGCAATTCAAGGAGAGTGGTATCATCAGCCTTGCGGACGCTGTGGAGAGCGCCTCGCGGAGCCTCGAGAAACCGACCCCGCAAAAAATAGAGCAGCTTGTCAGTGATATAATCGGTCGTCGAATCGCGGAAGGGCAGTTGGACGAGTGCGACCTCACTTTGAGGGAATTAAAGATAATCGCAGAGACCTTCAGATTCACTATTCAGAACATGCTGCACACCCGCATCAAGTATCCGAAGGACGAAGAACGAGCCGAGCAGGAAGGCCGGCGTCTTCGCAATCTTCCGCCTGCCACGGCGGCCTGATGCCCTCTCTCGAGCTATCTAATCGGCAACGCAAAAAGGGGGTTGATCTGGTAAGGTTCCGAGAATTCGCGGAACTGGCGATTTTGAAGGTCACGGAGATGTTGAAGCCGGCGACACTTCCCGAAGAAATCAGCGTGGTATTTGTTTCCGATGCCCGGATCGCTCGGATTCATCGCGACTTCATGTCGGTGGATGGGCCTACCGACGTCATTACGTTTCAACACGGCGAGATAATTATCAGTGTGGAAACCGCGGATCGGCAGGCAATAATTTTCTCTACCTCCTTCAGCCGCGAGCTAAGGCTTTATTTCGTTCATGCCCTGTTGCACTTGGCGGGATTGGATGACTTGACTGCCGACGGTGTCGAGAGGATGGCAGATGCCCAGCGGCAAATCGTTGAAGAAGTTGAAGCAAAGCTCGGAAGA
Organism: uncultured Verrucomicrobiae bacterium; assembly: GCA_963736745.1. Classification (GTDB taxonomy): domain Bacteria; phylum Verrucomicrobiota; class Verrucomicrobiia; order Chthoniobacterales; family JAFAMB01; genus JAFAMB01. The sequence goes on from CAVTQD010000038.1 coordinate 89,816, forward strand.
AGTGGTCAGTGGTGAGTGGTCAGTAGTCAGTAGTCAGGAGTCGGGAGTCGGGAGTCGGGAGTCAGGAGTCAGGAGCGCGTCAGGGGGAAAAGCCCCGCTGCCGTTGACGACACCGCCAAACGTGATCGCATCGGATCGATTGAACTCCAGAACGCCATTGTCGGTGACCGCTCAGTGACCAATTACCAGTAACTGATATGAGGTATAGCTTATTTCGGTGCATCAGAGATCCACTGACCACCGACCACTGACCACTGACCACTGACTACTGACTACTGACTCACTGACTCACTGACTCACTGACTACTGACTACTGACTACTGACCACTGACCACTGACTACTGACTACTGACTACTGACTACTGACTACTCTCCAGTCTCTTCAGCGCTAGCACACGCGCCAACACGGGCGGATGTGTAAAATGTAAGCTGACAAGTAACGGGTGCGGCGTAAGGTTCGATAAACTATCTTTGCTAAGTCGTTTGAGTGCCTGGATCAAAGGGTTCGGATCGCCCAGAGTTTCCGCGGCGAAACGGTCCGCTTCGAACTCATCTTTTCGACTCCAGTAATTCATTGCGATACCAAACAAGACCGCCAGTGGCCGGATCAAAACCAGATAGAGTGCCAAACCGATATAATAAGAGGGTGTTGAGACCCCAAAGGTCTCAAAAAGTTCCGGACGCGAGATGCAAAACGATGCTCCCAGGAAAAACAGGAACAGGCTGAGCTGCCCGGTTAGAAGATGACGAACGATGTGATGTTTTTTGTAGTGGCCGACTTCGTGGGCAAGCACTGCCAATAACTCCTGGATCGTGTGGCTGCTGATCAATGTGTCGTACAATGCTATTCGCTTGTTCGAACCAAATCCGGTAAAGAAAGCGTTTGCTTTAGAGGAGCGGCGGGAGCCATCGATGACCAGAAGTTCTCTGATTGGGAATCGTTGACGACGCGCGAATTCTGTCAGCTGATCTCGCAGAGGCCCGTCGGGAACCGGGCTTAGCTTAAAGAAGAGCGGCAGGACGACGGTCGGCGCGATGTAAATCAAAAAAACCGACATCGCCGCAGTGCAAATCCAGCTGATCATCCAGGCGCGAATGCCGAACATTTCGAACAAGCTCAAAATGATCAAAGAAAAAGCGGCCATCAGGAGACCGGATATAGACCATTCTTTCAGTCGATCTATGACAAACGTGGCAACGGTGGTCCGATTGAAACCGTAACGCTGTTCGATGGCAAACGTATGGTAGATGGCAAAGGGAAGCATAAGGGCCTCTCGGCCGGCACAGAGGATCCCCAGGTAAAGCAAGCCGGTCAAGACGGGCGGCAAGTGGAAGGCGCGGACAAATTGATCCAAAGCTTCGAATCCGTCCAGAAACCAGAATGCCAGCAGGGCTGCGAGGTCGATCGTTGCTACAAGCAACTCGAACCAGGTGTTCGATCTCGTATACTCCTGCGAACGACGGTATCGATTGACGTCGTAAACATCCAAAAATTCGTTCGGAACCAGCGTTTGCAGGCTCCTCAGATTGAGGAGTTTGGCGAGAGAATCAAGGAGGTAATAGCCGACTAATGTGCTGAGAACAAATCTGCCGATCATACGCAATACAGTGTGGGCGGAACATCGCTTATTCAGCGGAAGATTTCAGCCAGAATTCAGATGGCCAAGATGCCGCCGGGAGTACGAGTATCCGGCTGTTCGCTTCAAAATGGATGTTGCGGTTGACCGATCGGTCCAGTATCTTTGTTTTTAGAATGCGGTTTTGTGATTCCAAGCTGCGCCTCTTGCAGACAGCTCATGAACTCATCTGGCGGCAGAGCTATGGGTCAGTGGGTGTCGACGAGATTTGTGCGAAGTCCCGTGTAAAAAAGGGAAGTTTTTATCATTTCTTCCGGTCTAAATCAGAATTGACCGTCGCTGCGTACGAATTTTACTGGGAACAAATTCGTTTGGTTTTGGATCGGATTTTCTCAGCGCACGTTCCGCCGTTAGAAAGGCTCGACGCTTATTTTGCGAATATTCGCCGAATCCAGACCGAATATTTCGAAAAGAGCGGTCGCATGTTGGGGTGTCCGTTTGCCTCGTTAGGAAGCGAATTGAGCACACAAGACGAAGCGATCCGGCTTATGGCCCAGCAAATCAGCGAAAGGAAGTGCGGTTACCTTGAAGTTACGTTGCGCGATGCCATCGATGCAGGGGATATCCTCGAACGGGATCCTAAATTGCTGGCGCAGGAACTCCATTTTTTCATCGTCGGTTTGGTCCAGGAGGCGAAAATCTCAAATAGTCTCGGTGTTTTGGATCACATGGAAGCGGGAGCCTATCGGATTATTGGTGCGACTCGTGCAGCGGTCGCGTAAGTCAACGAATAGCAAGCCCATCAGCGTGTTCGCTAATCCTGCACAACGCGAAACATTATCGTGTAAGCTAGGCGACGGTGCATCAATCGTCGTGCAAACCAGATTTCAAAATTTATGGATCTGTCAATTAAAGGAAAACTCGCGCTGGTCACCGGTTCGACTGCCGGCATCGGATTCGCTATCGCTGAAGGATTGGCGCGAGAAAGTGCAACAGTGATTGTAAGCGGCCGGTCCGAAGCTCGTGCGGCAAAGGCGGTGGAGAATATCCAGAAAAAGATTCCGGAAGCGAAGGTCGAGGCTTTTGCCGGCGATCTGTCCACACAGGAGGCGTGCGAGGCCTTGAATTCCCGGTATCCTGACCTCGATATTCTGGTAAACAATCTGGGAATTTTTAATCCTCAGCCTTTCGAGGAAATCAGCGACGATGAATGGCGACGATTTTTCGAAGTCAATGTCCTGAGCGGCGTTCGCCTTTCGCGGTACTATCTGCCAAGGATGAAGGAAAGAGGCTGGGGTCGCATCGTGTTTATATCCAGTGAATCCGCAATTCAGATCCCGGTAGAAATGATACATTACGGTTTTACCAAGACCGCGCAGTTGGCCATTTCACGAGGCCTCGCAGAGAGTACCGTCGGAACCGGCGTGACGGTGAATGCGATTCTTCCCGGACCGACTGCTTCCGAAGGTGTAACCGATTTTGTAGGAAAGCTCGCGTCCCAAAGCAACAAAACGTCATCCGAATTCGAGAAGTTCTTTTTTGAAAAGGTGCGTCCAAGCAGCTTGCTAAAGCGGTTTGAAACGCCCGACGAGGTTGCGAATATGGTGGTCTACGTCTGCAGTCCGCTCGCGTCGGCGACGAACGGCGCTGCGCTCAGAGTGGACGGCGGCGTGGTTCGCTCAATTGTCTAAGTTCTGATGCGCCGAGAAGCTTAAATCGTCATACTTCGCGTGAATCAAACGATGCGGTTGCTGGGTAAAATTGAAGCTGCTGGAATTTCGATCCATCACGATTTTGCGCCTGGAGATCTCGGCCAGCTCATTTACATCCACGGGATGCAGAATTTTTCCGACTACGGCTTCAACCACATCCACGAGGCGTACTGCGCCCAGATCGCAGTTGAGCACATTCTTGATCCCGAAAAGGGGCGTTCCCGTGCATGGCTGGCCAAAATGGAAGGAAAAGTTGTCGGTTCGATATTCATCATTGAACGGCCGAATGATCGGGCCCAACTCCGGCTGCTGTTTGTTGATCGCTCAGTGCGCGGAATTGGTCTGGGTCGATGGCTCGTGGAGGAATCGATCCGATACTGCAGGTCCTGTGGATTCAAGACCATTTACCTTTGGACCGTGCAAGGTCTGGATCTCGCGATCTCGATCTACGAATCGGTCGGGTTTACTCGCGGCGCAGAGAAGATTGTCGAGGAATGGGGCAAGACTAATCTGGAAATCTGCTATAATTTGACTTTGGCCTCTGAGACTTAGCCTAAATTTCGAATCTTCGGGTCGGGCATTCGAGATTCTTGTTCCAACTCGTCAACGATTCGTTGTACCGCAATCTTCGGATCTTCGGATGCAGTTATTGGCCGGCCGATAACGAGGTAGTCTGCTCCGGCTTCGACTGCCTGCCGCGGAGTCAAAATTCGTTTCTGGTCGCCTGCCTCGGACCAGACGGGGCGGATTCCCGGGATTACCGTCGTGAAGAGAGAGCCAAAGCGTTCGCGCAAAATGTTAAGTTCGCGAGGGCTCGCAACCAAGCCGGTGATCCCGACATTTTTGGCGAGCTCGGCAAGCAGCAACACTTCATCCTCCACAGACCCGCGAAAACCGATTTCAGACAACGCGGCGTCGTTCAGACTGGTCAGGACGGTAACGCCGAGGATCAACATCTCCGAAATTCCACGGCCAACGACGGCGGCTTCGCACATTGCGCGTCCGCCGGATAAATGAACGGTCAGCATGTCGATATCCAACGCAGATGCAGACTGCACAGCGTGCCGGACTGTGTTCGGTATATCGTGGTATTTCAGATCCAGAAATATCTTTGAGCCCGAGGCGCGCACTTCTTTAACGATCTCGGGCCCCGCCGATGTGAAAAGTTCACTGCCAACCTTGAAAAAACCCACCGTTCCCCCGATTGCTTTGATGAGTTCGCGGGCGGCTTGAGCCGTCGGAACATCCAATGGAACGATTATTCTATCCTTTGCTGTGGTCGGACTTTGCACAGCATGACGATGTATGAAGACTGATAGTGCCGCCAAGATCAATCTCACTCTGGAGATTCTGGGCCAGCGGCCCGACGGGTTTCATGAAATTGCCACCTGGATGTTGCCGGTTGGTTTGTACGACTCCGTGGAAATTGAAAGGGCTGACCGGCTATCATTCATTTCGAACGTGCCGGAGCTCAAAGTGGATCCGTCGAACCTGGTTATCCGAGCTGCCGAAATGTTTAATCGGTCGGCCTCGATCGATACGGCGTACGCGATTCGTTTGGAAAAGAAGATTCCAATTGGTGCCGGGCTTGGAGGAGGTAGCTCGAATGCAGCGGCAACGCTTTGTTTACTGAATGACCTTCACGACTCCCTGTTTGGTCAGCAGCAGTTGGAGGAGTTGGCTGCAAATCTTGGATCAGACGTGGCTTTTTTCATACAAGGCCGGTCTGCCTGGTGCACTGGGCGAGGCGAACGGATCGAACCCCGCGCCTTTCCCAAAGATCTCTGGATATGTCTGTTCAAACCCGGGTTCGCCGTTTCGACGGCTGCCGCGTACCGCGCTTATGGCCGATTGGAGGCCGGTCGCAAGAATGGCTCGGAAACCGAGACGCAATGGGGGAAGCTTCGGAATGATCTCGAGCCGGCCGTACTATCAAAGTATCTGTTCCTGCCGTTGATGAAGGATTGGCTGAAGAAACAGTCGGAGACCTTGTTCGCGCTGATGTCTGGTTCAGGATCGACGATATTCGCGATCGTGCGAAGTCATGCCGACGGAAGATTGCTGGAGGCTCGATTTCGGGCCGAATTCGGCGATCGAACATGGTCTGCGGTTTGTGAGCTGAATCCGCCTCCCTCGTCGGCGCGAACGATTGAGAGCGCCAGAGGAGGGGACAGAGAGCACGGAGGAATAATTTTACCACAGAGACACAGAGAACACGGAGAATTCTGAATTTGAAATTTCAAATCCTGACTCCGTGTTCTCTGTGTCTCTGTGGTGAATCATCCCCTTCGTGGCCTCCTTCTCGCCTCGGTGGCCTCCCAAAAGCGAAGAGCGAAAGAGTGGAATCCTTTCCTGCTCTTTCGCTCTTATCTCATGTGGCTCTTAAGTTTGAGCCGCTGGTCATATCCGCTCCGTGAGATACTCCCATGTCCTGCAATGCAAGTTACAGGCGAGAATTGCTTTTTTGGTTGGGGAGTTTAGGGGGCGGTGACAGAAACTTGGTTTGAGGCCAGGCTTTCGGCCCCGGCGGTATTGTAGGCGGTCACAATGAAGTAGTAGGTGGATCCGCTTTGCTGCATGGGGAGGGTCACCGCGGTTGTATTTCCGAGATCGGCAGTCTGGGTGTAGTTGCCGCTGGAAAAACCAGTATGCAATTTATATCCGATGGTGTTGGTGTTGGCATCGCCTGTGGCGGCAACGGCGGTCCAAGCTAACGAGACACTGGGAGTTGGGGTTGGGGACGGTACCGGTGTGGGTGCAGGCGTAGGTGTGGGTGTAGGTGTAGGTGTAGGTGTAGGTGTAGGTGTAGGTGTAGGTGTAGGAGTCGGTTTAGGTGTCGGAGTAGGAGTAGGAGTCGGTTTAGGTGTCGGCGACGGTGTGGGTGTAGGAGTAGGCGCAGGAGAGCCCGCGGCGCGAAAAGCTACCATGTGCATCATCCAAGGGCCGGCACTGGAGAGGGGTGCGCTGGCGCTGTAGGAACCCAGCGCTGTGACCACTTGATCTTCGGCGATGTCGCCGTCGGGGTTGCTGATCATGCGCTGAATCAAACCACTGCCTGGGCCGGTAGTGCCGGTCCATACGATGTTGGCTCCCACCAGGAGGTCCTTGGCGTTCTTGGTGATGACCGCGCCACTGCTGCTTAAGGCACTATTGCCGGTGGCGGCCGCGCTAACGTCCAGGGGATTGAGCGGATCAATGCCGCTATATTCCAGGATCCGAATGTCCACCGCGATGGCGGCGGCATTAAACTTCACCGTGACAGTGTTGGCGCCGGCGGTGGCCGCCGAAATGTTCTTGGCGTAGTAAATAGCTTGAGAGAAAGGAACCGAGCCGGTCAGCACCGTTGGGCCCACGGCCAACTGATAGAGGTTGCCTTTGGAGTCTGTCAAAGAACTAACCAGCGCGGTCGCATCGTTCCAGCCCACGATGATAACATTGAGATTCCCAGCTTTCTGCGCGGCCGTATAAGGAGCGCTCACTGTCGCCAGAGGGGACTGAGGGGCCGAATAGTTGCCTTGGACATAGGCGAGTGCTGCCGGAGTGGGAGCTGGGGTAGGTGTGGGTATGGGTGTAGGAGTAGGTGTGGGAGCAGGGGAGCCCGCGGCGCGAAAGGCCACGATGTGCATCATCCAGGGGCCTGCGCTAATGAGGGGTGCGCTGGCGCTGTAGGAACCCAGCGCGGTAACCACCCGATCTTGGGCGATGTCGCCATCGGGGTTGGTGATCAAGCGCTGTGTAAAGCCGCTGCCTGGGCCGGTCGTCTGGGTCCAAACCATGTTGGCTCCGACCAAAAGATCCATGGCATTGGTGGTGATTACCGCACCACTGCTGCTGGTGGCGCTGTTGCCGGTGGCACCCGCACTGGCGTCCAGGGGATTGAGCGGATCAACGCCGCTATATTCCAAAATCCGAATGTCCGGGGAGACCGCCGCCGTGTTGAAGCTCAAGGTGACGGTGTTGGCGCCGGCGATGGCCGCCGAAATGTTCTTGGCGTAATAAACGGCTTGGGAGAAAGGGGCCGAACCGGTCAGCACTGTTGGGCCGACGGCCAGGTGGTAGAGGTTGCCCTTGGAGTCGGTCAAAGAACTGACCTGCGCGCTGGCATCATTCCAACCGACAATGACAACGTTCAAGTTGCCGGCGCTCTGCGCGGCGGGGAATGCCAGGGTGACCTTGGTCTGAGGGGTCTGAGGCACGGTACTGTTGCTCTGGACAAAATTGGGTGTGGCAGCCATTGCCCCGAAAGCAAAGAGGCCGGAGGCCATGGCCGCCAGGAGAGGGAATTTTGGCAGAAGCCGGCCGAAAAAGCCGAGTGACTTGGAAGAAGAACAGGAACAGGGGTTAGAAGGAGAAAGGAGCGCTTGCATGACTCAATAATAACAATAATTCCCATAATATCAAGAATTATTATAATTATTATAATGAGTGCCTGGAGGCAAGCCATGGTGCGGTCCTTTTCCCCACGAATACCCAAACATCGACTTCCCAGCTCCCGCTTTCCGGATTCAGCTCGATCTCCGCTTTTCGAAAAGGTCGTGAACAGAGGGGCTCCGCGACGGAATTTGCGCCTCAAGACGTCCAGGAGGATTGCGGAGGATTCTCCGAGAAATGCGGAGATTTTGGTCGATAATACGACAGATCCGTGACGATCCATGTTACCAACGACCATGCGATATATCACCTACGGTGATGGGGGCGGACCTGAAGTCTTGCGCATCGCGGAAGGCCCCGTTCCTGCAATCGGCCCACGCGAAGTGCTGATTCAGGTCCAATTTTCGGGGGTTAATCGTCCGGATCTTTTACAGCGTTCGGGAAAATATCCGCCGCCGCCCGGCGCCTCGCCGATTCTTGGTTTGGAGGTTGCGGGTCGCCTGGCTGCTCTTGGCAAAGAAGTAACCGCTTGGAAAGTTGGAGACCATGTTTGCGCGTTGACCCCTGGCGGTGGCTACGCGGAGTTCTGCCGGACAGACGCAGGCCATTGCCTGCCTTTGCCTCGAGGGTTGGATCTGGCACCCAGCGCAGCCATTCCTGAGACGTTTTTCACTGTTTGGACAAACCTGGTGGACCGCGGCCGCCTCCAGGCCAATGAGAACGTCTTGATCCATGGCGGTTCGAGCGGAATCGGCTACACTGCCATCCAGATTGCAAAGCAGTTCGACGCCACTGTGTTCACGACCGTGGGCAATGAACAAAAGGCAAAGTTCTGCCTGAGCTTGGGAGCCGACCACGTGATCAACTATCGAACTCACGATTTTGTTGCTCAGATCAAAAGGATTGTCGGGCCACGCGGCGTCGACATCATTCTCGATATGGTAGGTGGACCGTACATCGAGAAGAATATCAGCCTGTTGGCGTTCGAAGGGAGGCTGATTCAGATAGCTTTTCTTCAGGGAAGCAAGGTTTCCGATTTTGATTTTCTGCCGATCATGTTGCGCCGCTTGACCTTCACCGGATCGACGTTGCGTCCTCAAAACGTTGAAGAGAAAGCGAACATTGCAAGGGCGTTGCGTGAACGTGTCTGGCCGCTGCTGGAATCCGGTCATATCAAGATTGTCGTCGATAAGATTTTTAAATTATCAGAGGTCGTTGAAGCGCACCGGATGATTGAGCGCGGGGACCACATCGGGAAGATCGTTTTGAGCGTTGAGTGGTGAGCGCGGTGAGTAAGAACCGCCGTGGGTTCATCCAAAAATGGGGCGGCGACTTGCCGCTTTGTGGGTGGGTGGTGATTCATCCACTTCCGTGCGATGCAGAATCGAACTCGGCTGACAGCCCGATTCAACGCCGGGAATTTGCCTCCTGAACTCCCGCAGCACCAGACTCCTAAGTGCTGAGGCAGTATTGGAACCGGTTGCCGAAGCTTTCATTCCAACCTAGATCTTTGCAATGGAAAATCAGTCTGCGCTTGGAATCATTGCCGGAAACGGTATTTATCCGTTTCTCATCGCCCGAGCGGCGCGGCAGAGCGGCGTTGCCGCGATTCATATCGCAGCGTTTGAGAATGAAACACGCACGGAGTTGGCCGATCAGGCTGATTCGATCGAGTGGATGCGGGTGGGCCAGCTTGGCCGGCTCCTCAAATATTTTGAGAAGGCAGGTGTTCGACAGGCAATCATGGCCGGACAGATTGCTCCGAGAAATCTATTTGATCTGCGTCCCGATTTCAGGGTGTTGATGGTGTTGAGCAAATTAAAAAGGCGGAATGCCGAAACCTTGTTTGGGGCTCTGGGCGATGAATTGGCGAAAGCAGGCATTCAATTGTTGCCCGCCACGACCTTCCTGGAAGATTCGTTGGCTGTCGAAGGATTGATTGGCGGTCCAAAACCAAAGAGGCGCTATCTCGAAGATGTGGCGTTTGGGTTCGAGATCGCAAAAGAGGTCAGCAGACTGGATATTGGCCAGACGGTGATCGTTCGAAATGGGACTGTGCTTGCCGTAGAGGCGTTTGAAGGGACAAACGAAGCAATCCGTCGTGGCGCGGCTCTGGGAAAACAGGGAACGGTCGTCGTGAAAGTCTCTAAGCCGAATCAGGATCTCCGCTTTGATGTTCCGGTGATCGGGTGCGAAACCATGGAGATCGCCTCCGCCGCCGGCGTCGCGGTCATTGCGGTTGAAGCCGGGAAATCGCTTTTATTGGACAAAGACGCGGTAATAACCTTAGCCGGGAAAAAGCAGGTTACGATATACGGTTACAAACTATGAGCAGGCACATTCGAGCAGGCGTCGTCGGGGTCGGCAGCATCGGCAAAAACCATGCGCGCATATATTCTGGGCTCGCGGGAGTCGAGTTCTCGGCGATTCTCGACACGAACCCTGAGGTCGCGAATGCGGTCTCCCAGCAGCACGGGGTCAAAGCGGTTACGGAGCTCGCGGAATTCGCCCGGTTGATCGATGTGGCAACGGTGTCTACTCCGACGGCGGATCACTACGAAGTGGGAAAATATCTGTTACATCAGGGCAAGCATCTGCTGATTGAAAAGCCGATCACGGAAACGCCGGGGCAGGCCGAAGAACTCGTCAAACTTGCTAAAGAGCGCTCACTCATTTTACAGGTTGGTCATGTTGAACGGTTTAACCCGGTGTTAAGCGCTCTCGAACAACGATTGACCAGGCCGCGGTTTATTGAGGCACACAGATTGTCGCCTTACCCGTTTCGAAGCGTCGAAATTGGAGTTGTCCTGGATCTGATGATTCATGATTTAGAAATCATTCTGCATCTTGTTCGATCCCCCGTGAAAAGCATCGACGCCGTGGGCGTTCCTGTTTTGAGCAAAGGCGAGGATATAGCGAACGCGCGGATTCGGTTTCAAAATGGTTGTGTTGCCAATGTCACGGCGAGCAGGATCAGCCCTGAAAAAATGCGGAAAATCAGAGTGTTTCAAGAGGACGCGTATCTCTCGCTCGATTACCAGAATCAGAGCGCAGAAATGTTTCGATTAGTGAACGGAATGATCACTCGGGAAGCGGTGGAGGTTGATAAGGACGAACCATTAAAACGCGAACTTGAATCTTTCGTTGAATGCAGCCGCAGAGGCGTTCAGCCGGTTGTATCGGGTTCTGAAGCAGCCGCCGCTCTCGAACTAGCAATCGAAATCACGGAGATCACGAGGTCGGCGACCGGCGAATTGATCAAGGAACTTGGTCGAAAATGACGCGGTGTCGGCGAATCACTGTGTCGGAGTATCGGCGAGTGTAAGCCTCCCGCTTGGCCTTTTGAAAACCGTGCAAAGCGCGCACCGCCCTACTTGCTGCACGAAAATTGCCGCGAATAATAACGAAACCGGAGCATGAAGCCGAAGCGCATCTACATCATTGCCGGCGAATCCAGCGGGGATGCTCACGGTGCGGTGCTGATGCGTGAAATCGCCAGATTGGCTCCCGATGTGAAATTTTTTGGAGCAGGTGGTCCGCAGATGAAAAAGATCGCAGGGTGGCAGTTCATGGATTGGACGCAGGAAGCTGTCGTAGGGCTCTGGGACGTGATTGTAAAATACCCCTATTTTCGGGAAAAATTCTACCAGATGTACGTCAATATCCGTAGCTTGGACCCCGATGCGGTGATTTTTGTCGACTACCCTGGGTTCAATTTACGACTGGCCCACTATCTCAGTCGGAAACGCTTCACCGGGAAACTAATCTATTATATCAGTCCGCAGGTCTGGGCATGGAACCGCGGCAGAATACCGCGCATGGCGTCATTCCTCGATTTAATGATCTGCATCTTTCCATTCGAAAAACCATTGTACGAAGCCAGTGGTCTAAAAACTGAATTCGTTGGCCATCCAATGATAGAAGAGTTGGAAAAGCACCGAATCAAGGAGCCACGAGCGCCGAATCTCGTCGCACTTTTGCCGGGCAGTCGCAGTCGAGAGATCAAACGCATTTTCCCGGTGATGCTGGAAGCGGCGAAATTGCTTCGGGGAAAAGATGAAGCAATTCGTTTCGAGGCGTCCGCTGCTTCCGAACTCGCCCGCGATTTCATGAAGGACCTGGCTGGCGAAGCGGGCTTGGGCGATATCTCTATTGGATTAAAGAATTCCTGGGAACTGATGCAGCGAGCGTGCGTCGGGATGGTTGCTTCCGGAACGGCGACGTTGGAATGCAGTTTTTATCTTTTGCCATTTGTTTTAATCTACAAGGTCTCCTGGCTTACTTACCTTCCGGGGCGTTTGCTCATCCGCGTCGATCATTTGGGGATGCCAAATATTCTCGCCGGCAGAGAGATTATTCCGGAGTTCATTCAACACGAAGCGTCACCCGTTCGGATCGCAGAATCGGTCTGGAAGCTCTACAGTGATGCCGCCCGGAGAGCCACTATGATCAGCGAAATGGCACGCATAATCAAACTCCTGGGCGGGAATGGAGCTGGCCGGCAGGCCGCTGAGGCTGTTGTACGAGAACTGGATTTAATGGTGAAATCGTAAAATCCTTTAGACCTTTCGGTAAACGGCAGGCTAAACATAGGTTGTGAACGACTTAGGAGGTTGGCTTGAAAGTCTATGGGCTCCCTGGCGGATCGAATATCTCGAACGGGAGCGTAAAACCAATTTTCTACGTGAAGCGGCGGAGGCTGCGAATGATGCGGAACACCTGGTGGTTTACCGCAGAAAGAATGGCTTTTTGATGATGAACCTCTATCCGTATGCGCCGGGGCATCTGATGGTTGTGCCCTACCGCATGATCTCGCGATTGGCAGAGTTGACTGACGGCGAGAAAATAGAACTGATGGATCTGGCGATTTATGCCGAGCGTCTTCTTGAGGATGTCGTGAAAGCTCAGGGATTTAATATTGGATGGAATGTGGGCGTCGCTGCGGGGGCCGGTGTTACCGATTACCTCCACCTCCATATTGTCCCGCGATGGAATGGTGATCATAATTTCATGACCGTTCTTGGCGGCACGCGAGTTATACCCCTGGGCCTCACGCCGCTCTACGAGAAGTTGCGTGCGGCGACCGAGCGCATTTCGTTTTTGGCGTGATTGCGGGATGGGGGAGGGGAGTGGCCATTTAGGAAGCCGTTCGCCCAAATTAGGGACTACCGCCGCTTGACTTCCCTCGCCGATGAAGATACAAGGTAGCCGTCTCCAAAGTCGGAGGCCGCAAGGATAGCTGGGGCTTGGTTGCGCGTTGTGGGCAAGCATCTGAAATGTCGACGGCTTTGGCGCCAGCGTTCACTGTCCCCCCTTACGTTTCCATGATCCAAGAAAACCCGACAGCATCTGACCCGACAAGTCCCCAGGGCGGGCCAGCTCTGGCTCTGCGGAATGTCAGCAAAACATTCCCGGGTGTCCGTGCTCTGGATGATGTTTCGTTTGATGTTTCGCCCGGTGAAGTGCATGCATTGCTCGGCGAAAATGGGGCAGGGAAGTCGACTCTCATCAAAATTGTCTCGGGAGTATACCCGCCAAGTTCCGGCGAGATGGAGGTCGAGGGCAAGACAGTGCATTTTGCTCATCCGCGCGAGGCCCAAGCCCACGGAATCGCAACGATCTACCAGGAATTTAGCCTGTACCCGGAATTGACCGTGGCGGAGAATATCTTCTCCGGCAACATGCCGCGGACGCTGGGTGGATTTGCGCTGGATTGGAGTCGCGCTGAGCGCGAAGCGGCCAAGCTTCTTGAATCCCTCGATGCTGGTGATCTCAACGTCCGGACACGTGTCGGCACGCTTTCCGTAGGAAACCGTCAAAGGGTGGAAATAGCAAAAGCGCTGTCACGGAAGGCCCGGATCCTCATATTAGATGAACCCACGGCAGTGCTTACTCAGCACGATACCGAGCGGCTTTTCGGGATCATCCACCGTCTGCGTACTCAGAAAGTTGCCATCGTTTACATCAGTCATCGCCTCAACGAGATTTTTGCCCTTGCCAATCGCGTTACGGTCCTGCGTGACGGAAAGTTCATAGGAGTCAAATCGGCGGCCGAAACGAACGAAGGCGAGTTGATTCGGATGATGGTGGGTCGGGCATTAGAGCTCGAACCGTCACCTCACCTTGGTGAGACAACTCCGCCCGGACCAGTGGTCTTGCGAGTACGGAATCTGGCGCGGCGACCTCTCCTGCGGAATGCCTCTCTCGAGGTCCGCGGAGGTGAGATCGTTGGACTCGCTGGATTGGTCGGCTCCGGGCGTTCTGAGTTGGCGCAGGCGGTTTTTGGCGTGGCGCCGCCGGACTCGGGAACCGTTGAGATTGATGGTCGAGAGGTTCATATTTCTCGGCCGGAAGATGCGATCGCACTTGGAATTGCCTATGCGCCGGAAGACCGCCAACGCCAAGGCCTGGTTATCGCCATGACCGTCGGCGAAAATATCGGGCTTACCAGAATCTGGCAAATGATGCGCGGTCCATTTCTGGATTTCCAGGCGGAAGACAGGTTGGCGGACGAGTACATCGAAATGTTGCGGATCAAGACTCCAACTAGTCACCAGGTCGCTCGGAATCTTTCCGGCGGCAATCAGCAGAAGGTGGTACTCGGCAAATGGCTTGCCACCAAACCGCGTTTGCTGATTGTGGATGAGCCAACCCGTGGAATTGATGTCGGCGCCCGAGCCGAAATTCATCGCCTGCTGGCCAAACTTGCGCGCGAGGAGAACATGGCGATCCTGGTTATCTCCAGCGACTTGCCAGAGGTCCTGCGTATTAGCGACAGAATCTGCGTTATGCGCGAAGGGAACCTCGTTGCCGAATTTGTACGTAAAAACGCCACCCAGGAAAATATCCTTGCCGCCGCAGTCGGACAACAAGCAAACGGTGACTCCACTTACGCGACCGTCTCAGGGCATTAGCCAATTTCCTTTCTGCTAACCCACCACCCAAAGTATTCTTACTGCAGCGACTCCCTTCTAAAACGTATGTCCCACGCGGCGCCCCCCGAGAAGTCAGTGAATTCAGCCTTGGCGAACCTTGCCGGACAAAGTCGTGCCGGGAATTGGCTGGCCATATTCAACCAGCAAGAAAGTGTTTTAGTCATCGCGTTCTTGCTGGTCCTGGGCGGCGTAACCGTGGTGAATCGAGGGTTCATTGCTTCGACCAATCTGGTTGATATTCTATATAACTCTTCCTACATCGGAGTGGCCGCTATCGGAATGACCATGATCATTCTCTGCGGTCATATCGATATTTCAATCGGCGCGGCACTCGGACTATGCGCCACGGTCGCAGGGAAAATGGCAGTGGCCGGAGTTCCACTCTGGATCGTCTTTACGGCAACGATATTCACCGGCGGAATAATCGGCCTTGCGAACGGCCTGCTGGTTGCGTACTGCCGGATTCCAGCAATCGTCGCAACCCTGGGTATGGCCAGTATCCTGAAAGGTGGACTGATCCTTTCGACCGGCGGGATATGGATTTATGGGTTGCCGCCGGGATTCGGCATAAGCCGGCGGCTTATCATGGGGATTCCGTTGCCGATTTGCGCGTTGCTCCTGCTTGGGGCCGTTTTTTCGATCTGGCTTAAGTACTCGGCTGCCGGGCGGCAAATATACGCTGTGGGCGGCAATGCGGAAGCCGCTCGTCTGTCGGGGATTCCGGTGCGTAACGTGACGCTTGGCGTTTTTGTTCTGAACGGCTTTCTGGTGGGCATTTCGGCGATCTTGTACGCTACGAACTTCACCGCGATCCAATCGAACGTGGCTCCCGGTTTTGAGCTGACGGTGATCACTGCTGCGGTCATCGGCGGCGTCAGTATTCTTGGGGGTACCGGCACGGTTATCGGTGCTCTGCTCGGCGGGATACTTCTTCAGACCATCGGGACGGCGCTGGTTTACCTGCATATCCGTGCGGAATGGTTTCAAACGGTCCAAGGCAGCCTCATTCTCCTGACAATTCTCCTGGATGTTTTCCGCCGCAGACAAACATCGGGTGCTTCAACATTGGTCGCGGCGGGGGGAGGTGGAGGAGAGGCCGCTTCGCCGAAATTCATGAATCTTCGATGGCTGACGGTTCAGGAAGCCGTGCTGATTGGCATCCTGATTATCGCGGTCATCGTCTTGTCGTTTACATCTGACCGATTTCTGACTCCGACAAATTTGCTCAATCAAACTCGCTTTCTAAGCGAGGTGGCTCTTCTGGCGGTGCCAATGACATTCATTATCATTCTTGGAGGAATCGATCTTTCCGTCGGTTCAATGATGGCTCTAAGCACGATTTTCCTGGGATTTTCCTGGCAAACCTTTGGATTTCCGCTTTGGGCAGCCATCTGGTTTGCGATTTTCGGCGGTGCGCTGGCCGGTCTTCTCAACGGTCTTGTCATTGTGTATCTTGGCGTCCCGCCGTTGATCGTGACTCTTGCAACACTGGCAATTTATCGCGGACTCTCTTTTGGAATAAGCGAATCCCGTTCGGTGAACGGCTTTCCCGAATCATTTGCCTTTTGGGGCAGCGGCGATATTGGAGGAGTGCCAGTGCAGTTGTTCATTTTAATTGGAGTGCTGATTGTGAGCGCCATGGCACTGGCGGGAACCCCCCTTGGCCGTTCGGTCTACGCGATTGGAAATAACGAGACGGCAGCTCGGTTCGCCGGTTTGGGTGTCGGGCGAATCAAGCTTCTGATGTATTCTTTCAGCGGATTCATGGCAGGAGTGGCAGGTTTCATTTTTACTTCCCGCGTCACAAGCACCCGAGCCGACGCCGCGACGGGTCTCGAACTGGACGTCATAGCAGCGGTGGTCTTTGGCGGGACGAGCATCTTCGGAGGTCGAGGCACTATTCTCGGCACGACGATCGGCGTAGTAACAATCCAGTTGCTAAAAAACGGTTTGCAGCTCGCCGGATTACGAGGCGAGTCGACCGTGATATTGATCGGCACCGTCCTCATTCTTTCCATTTTACTGAATCAGTTTTTGGAAAAGCACCTCCGCCCTGGAGGTGCCTTCGCCAAATCAAAACCAACCCCAAACAGTTAGTCCATCAGGATCTCTCCCAACATGAATTCATTCAGACAGTTTCACCTAAAAAAAGCGGTCTTCCTTTTGGCTGTCGCTTCGATCGCGACGGCATTCGGCGCCGATACTCCATACGATGGAGGAAAGGCGGTAAACCCAAAGGATCTAAAGGGTAAAAAGGTCGTTCTTGCCGATATACCGAAGCTCATCGGTATCGGCTATTTCAATGCCACGGCAAAAGGAATCGCGGAAGGATGCGCGGATCTGACCAAAGCCGGTCTTCCAACCGAAGTAACCACTGACGGCCCGACAGTTGGCGATATCCAGAAACAAATCGAGTTCATCGACAATGCCATTTCGCGTGGCGTTGATGGGATTTTTTTCGCGGCGAACGATCCCGTCGCAATATCGCCGGTACTTCGCAAAGCACTGAAAGCCGGCATTCACGTTATCGGTTATGACGCAGAATCACAACCGGACGCTCGCGAATGGTTTGCGCAAATGTGCACACCGGAAGGAGTCGCAAAAGCCGATATTGACTCTCTGGTAGCAGAAATCGGCCCGGAATCCGAGTTTGCAATTGTCACCAGCTCCCTGACTGCCGCCGGCCAGAATGCCTGGATAGCAGAAATCAAGAAATACATTGCTTCGGCTTACCCGAAGCTGAAACTGGTCACCATTCTTCCTGCTGAGGAAGATCAGCAGAAGGCTTTCCAGGTCACAGGCGAGATTTTAAAAGCCTATCCCAACGTGAAGGGCATTATCGGTCTATCCAGTGTGGCTTTCCCTGGCGCCGCGGATGCGATCACGCAGGCCAATCTGATCGGCAAAATAGCGGTTGTGGGTCAGTCCACTCCGAATCAGATGAAGCCGTTCATCAAGAGCGGTGCTGTGAAGAGCGACGTCCTGTGGAACCCTGTCGATTTGGGATACGCTGCGGCTTACGCGATGCGCGCGGTTATCGACGGGAAGCTGAAGCCGGGCGATACCGAGCTCGACGCCGGCAAACTCGGCAAGCTCAAGATCATTAACGGCAGCCAGATTCTCCTCGGTCCGCCGACGGTGTTCACGAAGGACAATATCGACAAATACGATTTCTGAACGGAAGCAGAAGTTGAATGGGCGGCCGCAGGCCGCCCATTTTTTTTGCAGAATTCAAGAGCTTAGGAATTGCCGGGGGCAACACCGCGGTTGTTAATTCAAGTTCAAAAATCGAGGACTTCGAATAGGCGCTGAAACAATGTACGGCGGCGCGGGTGCCCATTCCCCACTCCTGAACTCCTGCAGCTCCTGAACTCCTCTCACCAACACGTATATCCGCCGTCCATGACAAGATTGCTTCCGGTGAAATAGCTGCTCGCATCCGACGCTAGGTATACCACGGCGCTAGCGACCTCGCGAGGTTCGCCAACACGGCCCATTGGCGTGAATTTTAACCAGTCCGCCTCCCATTCCGGATTGGACATCCCTGCCTTGGTCATCTCCGTGCCGATGTAACCGGGAGAAATGCTGTTCACGCGGACGCCACGCTTTGCCCATTCCCCGGCCAGTGATTTTGTCAGCATGATAACCCCAGCCTTGGAGACGTTATAGGCCGATTGCGGCTGCGGCGTGTTGGAGATAATACCGGACATCGAGGCTGTGTTGATAATGCTGCCTTTGCCCTGTTCGAGCATCACTTTTCCGAATTCCCGGCAACAGTAAAAAACGGCGTGCAAATTAACATTAATAACCTTGTGCCAGTCTTCGTCGCTGCATGTCTCGGACGGCGTATTGATCGGCGATCCCTGCGTTATTGAATGCGATGTCGATCCGACCATGCTTCGACCGGACTTCTGCGGCCAGCCTGCTAACTTCGTTTGATTGGGTCAAATCCGTGCGCACGAAATCGGCACCCAATTCTTTGGCTGCCTTTTCGCCGGCTTCAGCGTTGATGTCTACGATGACAATCTTTGCACCGTTCTCCTTAAGGGCTCTGGCGGTCTCGAGCCCGATTCCGCGTGCGCCTCCAGTAACGATTGCAACTCGACCATCCAAGGGAGTCAGGGGGGAATAGCTCATAGTTCCAATAGAAAATGAAAATCAATCCATCTTAGAAAGCCAAAACTTTGAAATGGGCGGTCCAACTTGAAAACTGACACGAATGGCGGGAAGATAAATAGAATTTGGGCTGGTTTAATGCCCCGCAGAGGCTACGCGGCTTAGCCCAGGGTTTCAACCCATTCAACCCTGGGAACCGCACCCCCGCGATGATGCGCCCTGAAAGGGTCGCCGGTGCGTTTGACATACCAGCGAGGCGGCGCCAGTTCGGGCGTCGTAATTACACACATATTCAGTGTAGTAATCTCATCGCCCGCCATTGCCCTGGTCTAATGATATCCTCTCGGACAAGAGTTGGAGCTCTGCCGAACGGACACCTTATTCCTTTATTAGTTAGGGAGCAATATGCGTTAGTTTGGCCCGCGTGGGCTCTCGCCCATGCAGGGCGACTCATCTTGGTTTGATGGTTCCCAGGGTTGAAAACCCTGGGCTTGAATCCTTTAGCCCCTCCGGGGCATAAAACGCCTCAAACCCTCCTTATGTTCGCGCCATTCAAGACTGACCCCGACAAATGCTACATGAGCGTCGCGCCGACCTCCGCGAGGGGGCTTCGTTCCCCCTTTGTCAGGCAGACATGCGCAGTAATCGGCTGACCTTTAAGCCGGTTTCGCGTGTAAACCAAGCCATTTGAACGACTGTCCACGTACGGGTTGTCAATCTGAGCGGGATCACCCACCATCACTAGTTTGGAACCTTTCGACATGCGGGTAACGACGGTTTTCGCCTCTAGCGGTGTAAGTTGTTGCGCTTCGTCCAGTACAAAATAACGATTCGGAATTGATCGTCCGCGAATATAGCAAAGCGCCTCGATCTCCACGATCCCCTGTTCAATCAATTGCGCGTAAGGTTTCAGCGGGGTTCCGGCGCCATTTGTCGAAGAAACTTCAGCTGTGCCGGTCTTCTTCTGCCGTTTCCCCGTTTCACCCGGTGGGACGACAGGCAGGAGCAGTTCGAACGCGTCGTAGATAGATTGCAGCCAAGGCTTCATTTTTTCATTTAAGGTCCCGGGCAAAAACCCGAGTGTTTCTCCCATTGCGACGACCGGCCGGCTTACGGTCAGGCCGCCGAAAATATGGGACCAGAAAAGGTGCAGGCCGGCAGCGACCGCAAGCAGGGTTTTTCCGGTTCCAGCCTGACCATAACAGGTAACTAATGCGATATCTCGATCCAGCAATGCATCGATGAGACATTGCTGGCCGAGGTTCAGCGGTTTCAGGTGCAGACCCCGGGGATTGGTCAGGACATGCGGCAGATTGAGGCGCCGGAAGAGGCCTCCTCCGGCGTGCCGCGCGGCCATGAATTTGTTATCGCCAGCCGACAGGAAAACATACTCGTTGAGGTGCAATCCGTCGGTTCCTTTTGTTTTGAGCGTTAGCTCGCGGGAGCTTGCGAAACGCTGGAGCGTGTGCGGATCAACCTCGACAGTGCGGTGACCGTAGCCCTCCACATCGGCTGCCTCGACCTTGTCGTTCTCGTAGTCTTGAGCCTCCAGTCCGATGGCCAGAGCTTTCAGCTGCATATTCAAGTCTTTGGTGACAAGAATCGTGCGTTCAGTGCGTTTGCTCTTGACGTACAGACAGAGCGCTAGAATCCGGTTGTCGGGATTGTCCAGGTCTTGAAAAACCTGCTGAAACCTGCGGAGTTCCTTGCTCATCCGGTCCGCAGTCAGAAATTCGTTGATTGCTATGCGAATCGTCCCGCCCTCAGGGGTCTTCGCACCGTGCATGACCAGTTTGCTGTTCTGATGAAAGCAGCGTGATAAGAACCGGTGAACAGTCCGAGCATTTGCTCCTCGTTCGGTCTGCTCGTTCTTGAAATTATCGAGCTCGCTTAACACGTCGATCGGAATCCAGACGTGGTTATCCGCAAACCGGTAGACGGAATTGGGGTCGTGGAGCAGAACGTTTGTATCAAGAACATAGTTCTTGATGTGTGTCCGGTCGCCATTGAGTGAGTCCGGCGCACTCGATCCGCGAGACTGTTTAGCCGGCTCATGAAACAGTCCGGGTTGATCTTCTGAGATGTGCATTTGGTTCAACAGCAACCGCACCGGCCCGTTCCGCAGCTGGACTTCGCAGATTGGACAGAGGAGCGGGCGCCTGTCATGATTCCCAGTCCTCCCGCAATCACCCTGCGGACTTTCTGACCTGAATCTGGATCATGGGTCAACGGAGCCTCTTTCATGCTTTGCTTGAGCTCGAACCGCCGAACCGGGACTTCCGGAGATTCCGGCACCGTCTCATAGATATAGGTGGCCATGACTGGTGGCGATACTATCGGTTGTAGGTCGGCCTTAGCAAGCTAAAGCGTTGGAAAGAATGATTCAGGATTCAGAAATCAGAAATCAGAATTCAGGAGCCAGGAGTTGCAGGAGTCAGGAGTGGCAGAATGGCCGACCATGGCGCCTGTGTGTGCGAACCGGCTCGGTAGCCTTCCACTGGTTAAGAAATCTTCACATGCGCTGAAACCATGGGCGGCTATTTCGCATTCTCCGACTCCTGCCACTCCTGGCTCCTGAATTCTGACTTCTGAATCATTCTTCTCCAAACAATACGTCGACAGCGCGTGCGAATGCGGTCTCCGGAGGACCGGGCGGGCTAACCATTCTGGCTGCGGCGATTGCCGCAGCATTTCCGTGCCTCATCGCGACTCCCATTCCGGCCCATTCCAGCATCTGAACATCGTTTTCACCGTCCCCGAATGCCAATACCTGCTCGCGTGGTACCCCAAACTCGCGGGCGACTTTTTCCAGGGCCGCCGCCTTGTTGATACCGCGGGGCATGAATTCCAGGTTCTCCGACTCGGTCGATAGCACATCAACTTTTCCGTGATACTGCTCGGCTATTACCGGGCGAATCTTTTTCAGCACTACAGGGTCTCCATACCAAACGATCTTTAATGCGCGCCGACCGTCGAGCTGACTCAGGCTGGGGAGAGTTTCAGCCCGTTCACCAACTCGCGATTCGTAAAGATCAATCCAGCGATCGTTCCGTTCCGGCACATACAGGTGGTCCAAATGATAATAGATTGCTTGCACGCCATTCTTTTCTGCTTCATTGGCGAGGTCGCGCGCGACGGTTTGAGGCAGAAAGTGCGCCTCGATTACGTTGCCGCTTTCGCCGTCTCTGATCAGGCCGCCCTGGCAGGCAATGATCGGTCCGGTCAGTTTCAATTGGTGTTGGAAACGAATGCTGTTCTGATGGCGTCGCCCGGACGCGATGATTACCAGTGCGCCATTTTCATTCAACCGGCGGACGGCCGCAGCATTCTGTTCGCTGATTGCTTTGTCGGGTCCGAGAAGTGTGCCATCCAAGTCGATTGCCGCCAATCGATAAGGGAACGTCAGTGGAGATTGTTTAACGTTTGTCATTTTCGCAGGCTTCGCCCGAATTACTCTTCCTGGGTTAAGGTCTGTCCCCCAACTCCATTTCGCTAACTTCCGCCTGCCGGGGAGGGCGCGCGCGGTCATCAGTCGGAGAAAAGCTAAGGAGTGTAGCACTTCTTGGCGTCCCTCTTCAATCGCACTGGTGCTCGTTGTCGCCCGTGCCGCCTCAATGGCGTCATTATTCCGATAGGAGGCGGAAGGACAGATTTCTTATCGAAATCCAGTTCATTCCTTGTTAGGCAGGATTCCTTCCTCTATGATTGAATTGGGCGTGCATTTCAGAGGGCCAACCCCGCAGTACAATTCAAGAGGTCAAACGCCATGTCATCACCTGGAAAATTTAGTTTTAGCTTTTCAAAATTCCCTGAGGGCGGTCTAATTTTAGTGATCATCGCGCTCGGGTTGCTTCTGGCTATTTTCGGCGGTTCGGTTCAACTACCGAAATTCGAAACGACTCCCGACGGAAAACGAGTCAGAGCTTTCGAAATGAATGCGTCTGGGCAGAAGGTTCCGGCCTTTGTGACAGTCAACAAGTTCTTTAATCCGAGGACAATCGTCCAGATTGCCAAGGACACCAGTTTCTTCGCGATCATGGCGATTGGAATGACGGTCGTGATAATCACAGGTGGAATTGATCTTTCTGTCGGTGCCATCTATGCTCTGGCCTCTGTCTGTGGTGCCTTGGTATTGTCGCCGTATGGTCCCTCCGGAGGGGCCGGTGCTACCGTTCTCGGAATCATTGTGACGATCGTTGTCGGCACGTTCCTGGGTTTTCTAAACGGAGCCATGATAACGTCCTTCAACGTCCATCCATTTATCATTACGCTGGGAACGATGGCGATCTACCGAGGTATAGCGTTCGTCCAGACAAATGGCCAATCGATCGGCGGTTTCCCGGAGGCGTTTCGCGCGTTTGTTCGCCAAGAGTTGAGCGGGCTGACTTTGGTCCCTCTGATTGTGATGATCATCGTGGTGATTGTTGGCGGCATCTTTCTTTCTCAACTCTCGATTGGCAGAAAGGTCTATGCCGTCGGGGGGAACGAGATTGCAAGCCGTTACAGCGGGATTCGCGTCGGATTCGTCAAACTGCTCGCTTACACCCTTTCAGGTCTGGCAGCCGGGATCGCCGCGGTGTTGTCTCTCGGTTACTATGGAGCAGGTTCCTCGGGGGACGGCCAAGGTTATGAGCTCAACGTCATCGCGGCGACGGTCGTCGGAGGCGCAAGCCTCGTTGGAGGCAAAGGAACTGCTCTTGGCGCGCTGCTGGGAGCAATTATTCTCCAGATGATCTCCAACGGATTGGTGATCCTTAATATTCCTCAGAATTACAGCCAGATCGTGATTGGAGTGGTTGTGATTGCTGCTGTCCTGCTTGATCAGTTAAACGCCGTGCTAGCGAAGCGCAGCCTGTTGGCAAAAACAAGTTCGATTAAAAAGGAAGTCGTTCGATCGGGCGACACACCTGTTTCCTTGAAGCCCAAAACCACTTAAAACACTATGGCTTTCCTTTCGGTAGAACATATTTCAAAAACTTTCCCCGGGGTACGCGCCCTCGACGATGTCTCCGTTGACTTCGAAAAGGCTTCCGTGCATGCCGTGATGGGTGAAAACGGCGCCGGCAAAAGCACTCTTGGTAAAATTATTGCAGGCGTCTACGGGGCTGATCAGGGCGTAATCAAAATCGACGGCCAGGAGGTAAAGCCGACTGACCCTCGAACCGCTCAGGGATTAGGGATTGCCCTCGTCCATCAAGAGTTGGCTTTCTGTCCGAATATGACGGTGGCGGAGAACTTGCTGCTCGCTGGATTCCCTACCCACGCCGGCTTCATGGACTGGGGTAAGCTCCGGGAAAAAGCGCGCTCGCTGCTGCATGAGATTGGATCGGATATCGACGTCGATACGCAGCTTGCGCAGCTCACAACTGGTCAGGAGCAAATGGTGCAAATTGCTGGCGCGGTCGGGGTGAATGCCCGCATCATCATCTTTGACGAACCAACAAGCTCTCTGTCGACCAACGAGAGCGAACATCTGTTTGAGTTGATGGCCCGGCTAAAAGAGCGCGGTGTATGCATGATTTATGTCTCGCATCGTATGGATGAGATTTTCCGGGTGTGCGATACCATCACGGTGCTTCGTGACGGGAAACATGTTGCAACGGAACCGATCGCGCAGACCAATCGCGATCGATTGATTCGTCAGATGGTTGGGCGGGAAGTCTTGATGAAGCGTCCGAAGCATCTCGATCTGGAGCCAGGTGAGGAAATTCTCAGAGTCGAGAACCTTTGCTCGACCGGAAAGTTCGAGAATGTGTCCTTCAATGTGCGCCGAGGTGAGATCGTTGGCATGGGTGGGCTGGTTGGCGCAGGGCGAACTGAAGTTGCGACTGCAATTTTCGGGCTGGATCCTCGCGCGACTGGGAACGTTTATATGAAGGGCAAAAAAATGGCGCTTGGGAATGTGAACGAATCGATGCGGCGCCGGATCGCGTTGTTGCCCGAGGATCGTAAGCGGGCCGGGCTCGTTCTGGGAATGTCCGTCATGGACAATGTGTCACTTGCGCATATTGACTATTTCAGCAACGTGGGATTTGTCGATCGAAACCGCGAGGTCAACGAAGTCGAGAAATTAACAAAACGGCTTCGCGTAAAGGCGCCCTCGCTTGAGACGATAACCGCAGGGCTCAGCGGTGGCAATCAACAGAAAGTTGCGCTGGCGAAATGGATGCTGCGCGACTGCGACCTGTTGATTGTAGATGAACCGACACGTGGCGTGGATGTCGGCGCGAAAGCGGAAATCTATGAATTGCTCGACGAGGTTGCATGTCAGGGTATGGCGATCCTGATGATCTCTTCGGAGCTGCCGGAACTACTCAACCTCGCTCGCAGAGTCGTGGTGCTGCGAGAAGGATTCGTGACGGGTGAGCTTTCGCACGAAAAATTTTCGCAAGAAGCCGTCCTGGAACTGATGGCCTAGACCTTGGGTATGAAGATGGTGCAGGACCCCCTACGAATATGAAATTCAGACTACCTGATTGCTTTCCACTGGTGGCGCTCGCGGCCTTCTGTTTCGTGCTTCAACCAGCTTATGCGGCTCAAACTGCCGGCGAAAACAAACTGGAAATTTTTTCCTGGTGGACGTCCGGAGGAGAGTCCGCTGCGCTGGATGCTCTGTTCAACGTTTATAAAAAGCAGAACTCTGGGGTTGAAATAATTAATGCAGCTGTGGCAGGTGGCGGAGGTTCCGCGGCGCGTCCTGTCTTGCAAACTCGCCTTGCCGGCGGTAACCCGCCCGACACTTGGCAAATCCATCCCGGTCACGAACTCCTCGATCAGTATGTTGATCCCGGCTCTTGCGAGGAGATCACAGATCTTTATAAGACCGACGGCTGGGATAATGCTTTCCCCAAGGAACTGGTCGTGAACATGATGACCAAAGATCGCAAGATTTATGCGGTCCTCGCAGGTATCCATCGAGGAAACGTTCTTTGGTACAATACCAAGTTGCTCGAAAAGAACGGGATCAAGGTGGGCGATCAGATGACTTTTGACCAGTTCTTCGCTGCTTGCGACAAACTGAAGGCGGCCGGAATTCCCGCGCTTGGCGTAGGCGATTCAGGCATATGGGCTTCAGCGCAGCTTTTTGAGAACACGCTTCTAGGAGTTGTGGGGCCGAAAGGTTGGGTGGATCTGTTCGACGGCTCGATGCAGTGGGACGATCCGAAGGTCAAAGAGGCGATGAAAATCTTTGCTAAAATGCAGGATTATGTGAACCCCGATCACGCGGCGCTGAGTTGGGATCAGGCGATCAAAGCACTTATGGAGGGAAAGGTCGCTTTCAGTTCGATGGGCGACTGGGCCGATGGTGAGTTTCTCAAAGCGAATCTCAAGGAGACAGCAAGACTTTGGGTGGGTCAATCATCCCGGTACCGCCGGCTCCTTTATCATCGTGGCGGATGGTTTCACGCTGGCGAAAGGCGCTCCCCACAAGGCGGCTGCAATTGCCTGGCTCAAGAGCATAGGAAGCAAAGAGGCTCAGGAAGCATTCAATCCGCTCAAGGGCTCTATACCGGCGCGGACGGATGTCGATCGCTCGAAGTTTGACGGCTATCACCAATGGTCGATGGATTCGTTTTCAAGAGACAAGCTGCTTCCGAGCTGCGTCCATGGCGAAGCTGCCCCCGCTGCGTTCCAACAAGCGCTGAACGATGCCGTTACCGCTTTTGTTGTGGACAAGAATGTTGATAATTTTGCCAACTCGCTCGTTCTGGCGGTCAAAGAATCCCAATCCGTGAAATAGAGAAGCTTCGTCGGAGATGGGTATTGTCTGGAAACCGAATGAAGTTACGCTTTTTTTGCGGTGCCGTTCGTCTCCGGGTCGACTGTGGCGCTCCCGATTGCGGCAAGATGCATTACTTTTTCCTCTGTC
Organism: uncultured Verrucomicrobiae bacterium; assembly: GCA_963736745.1. GTDB lineage: Bacteria > Verrucomicrobiota > Verrucomicrobiia > Chthoniobacterales > JAFAMB01 > JAFAMB01. The sequence continues at coordinate 116,397 of CAVTQD010000038.1, forward strand.
GCATCGGCCCGTGTAAGTTCGCCAGCCAACCTGCCATGGCGCATTATGAGTATCCGATCCGCCAGAGCAAGTACTTCTGGCAAATCGCTTGAAATGATCAGTATCGCGATCCCTTCTCGAACCAATTCATCGAACAAAGTGTAGATCTCGGCCTTGGTACCTATGTCGACGCCGCGTGTTGGCTCATCCACGATAAGCACCGATGGCTGGACGGCGAGCCATTTTGCCAGCAACACTTTTTGCTGGTTGCCTCCGCTCAGAAGCCCGGTTCGCTGTTGGAAGCTTGGCGTTCGGACGCGCAGCCTTGAAACATATTTTCTGATCAACTGGTTTTCGGACGGTTGATCGACGAATGGGCCGCGCGCTACACTGCGCAGAGCTGCGCTGGAAATGTTTGTGCCGACGCCTCCGCCAAGCACTAACCCCATGGACTTCCGATCCTCCGGTACGTAAGCAATACCGGCCGTTACCGCATCCTTCGGCTCACGAAACTGGACTTTGATACCCCTCAGAAAGACTTCCCCTCGGTCCGGTGGCGGTGAACCAAATATGCCTAAAGCCGTCTCGCTGCGGCCCGCGCCGATGAGCCCGGCCATTGCCACGATTTCCCCGGATCGCAGTTCGAAGCTCACGTTTTCGTACTGGCCCTTTTTGCAGAGGTTGTTTACGCGGAGGACGACCTCGCCCTTCGGTTCGATTGGATGCCGATGGAAGGCAAGTAGCTCCCGACCTACCATGAATCGGACCGCTTCGTCCTCGGTCGTGGCGCTGGTCGGTACTGTGCGAACATGCCGACCATCCCGTAGCACGGTCATCGTGTCACAGAGTGAAAAAACTTCCGGAAGCCGATGTGAGATATAGAGGATGGTTACGCCGTGGGTTTGGAGGTCCGCTATCACGCGGAAAAGAATGGCTGACTCGGTTTCCGAAAGGCTGGAGGTCGGTTCATCCAGAATTAACAAACGAGGATTCCTGACGAGACTCTTGCAAATCTCTATGAGCTGCTGCTGGGCCACCGTCAATGTCTGCACGATCGTGTCGGGATCATGGTGAAGCCCCAACCGCCGCAGAATAGCGAGAGTCGCGGCTTTGAGTTTCTGACGGTCCAGGAAGACCCGTGAGCGTCTCGGTTCCAGGCCAAGAAAAATATTTTCAGCGATCGAAAGATTGGGAGACAAGTTCAGCTCTTGATAGACAATCGCGATACCTTTTGCCTGCGCTTCTGAGGGGTTGGTGAATTTTACGCTCTCTCCGTAAAATTCAATTGTTCCGGCATCAGGCTGGTGAACACCGGCGATAATCTGCATTAACGTGCTTTTCCCAGCGCCATTCTCACCAATCACCGCATGGATGCTCCTCTCCTGAACTTCGAATGTGACGTCTTGCAACGCCTGGACGCCCGGAAAACGCTTGGAAATTTCGTTGATCTTGAGGATTGATGGCATTGGGGAAGAAGGTCGGGAGTTGCGGGAGTTCAGGAGTTCAAGAGGTTCCGGGTAGGGCCACTCCTGAACTCCCGCTTTTACACCTACTTCAGAAACTGGTCGACGTTACTGGAATCGACAACGTCAACGCCAGTGTCGACGACCGGGGGAATGCTTTTCTTGTCCGCGAGATCATTGAGCATATCTATGCTCTTCACTCCCATCGCGTAAGGACGCTGGCCAATGAGGACGTTGCAGTATTCTCCTTTCAGCAGCTTCAATTCCTCTGTCAGGGTGTCGAACGAGACGACCACAAACGTCTTATTCTTTATGTCTGCCGCATGCTTGCCGATCGCTTTGATATATGCTTCTGGTGCGCCGAAGAGAGGCCACCCACCAGAAAAGAAAAATCCATTAAGGTCGGGGTTCCGGGTGAGCACATCCTGAATGATCTGGATCGCCTTGCTCGCGTCATCGTTGCAGGCAAAAGGCGAGCCCGCAACTTCGGTGTAATTCTCGCCGTTCACGAACTCTCGAAATCCTTTGATTCGATCGTTCAGGTTTGCTGCGGCCAGACCGCCGGTGATGATTGCAAATTTGCCTTTCGGAAGGAGTCTCTTGAACGCCTTGCCGGCTTCCTGGCCCCCACCGAGATTGTTCGTTCCCACAAAGGAAATTCGTTCCGCCTTCGGGGAGTCAGAATCAAAGGTAATCACCGGGATCCCTTTCTTCCGAGCTTGGCTGATCACGCCAATGACGGAATCCGCGTCCATCGGCGCGACTGCGATGCCGTCCACTCCTTGGCTAACCAAATCCTGGAGTACCTGGACTTGTTGGGCCGCGTCCGCGGTCGTAGGCCCAATGAATTTGCCCTGTACGCCGATCTTCTTCGACTCGTCGCTGCATCCGCGTTCCACGTCGTTATAGAAGGGAACACTGATCGTTTTCGGGACAAGTGCGAACACTCGTTGTTTGTCGGCTGCTTGGAGACGGTCAGCGCGGTTATTGAGAGGCTCAGTACCCCGGCTGCAAGTAGGAATGCCATCGATTTCATGTTAGGTCTTTTCCAGGAATTCAGTGTGCCTGCCGGCGCACTGTGGTTGAATTTGAGACGCCCTCGCGTCCTTGTTATTCCGCTTAACCCCACAGCGGTATCCGGTATTAAAAAATCCTTCATTCGCTGCGGAACAGTTTGCGAAAAAAGTCGATCGAAACTGCCAAAATTATTACGGCGCCGACAAAGACCCCTTGCCAATAGGGATCGATTCCGAAAAGCAGCAGGCCATTTCGCAATACCTCCAGTATGATCGCACCAATCACAGTACCGAGAATCGTGCCTTCGCCGCCGGCCAGATTCGCTCCGCCAATGACCGTCGCAGCGATGACAGCGAGCTCTTCGCCTGTCCCTAAGTCCGCGGTAACACTCGACAAATAGCTGTACTGCACGATCCCTGCGATCCCTGCGACCAAGGCAGACAGGATGTAAACGATGATCTTTAGCCGATCAACCCGCAGACCTGTCAACCGAGCCGTTTTCTCATTTCCTCCAACCGCGTACACGTAGCGACCCCACACCGTGCGTGACAATAGAATCCAGAAAAAACAGCGCTAAAATGCAAAAAATAATAGACGGATTTGGAACCCCGAAAATATCGCCGCCACCCAGCCAGAGAAAAGATTGATATTCGTCGCCAAAAATTGAAATCGGCCGCCCGTGAGTGACAATCAGCGCGAAGCTTCTCGCGATCGAGAGAGTCGCGAGCGTCGGCACGAAGGGTGACATTTTCAAGCGGGTGATGCACAAGCCCATTCATCAGCCCAATTCCAGCCGCGGCGAGCAGACTCACCAGAATCGCCAAAAGGACGGGCCACCCGTGCGTTAGCAAAAAAGCAACTATGACCGCTGTCATTCCCCATACAGATCCAACTGACAAATCGATGCCGCCTGTCAGGATGACCAGAGTCATACCCATAGCAACGATCCCGACGAAGGAAAAATTGCGTGTGATATTAATGATGTTCTGGAGGTCCCGGAACTGCGGGATAAAGACCGCCAGAACGAGAAGCATCAATCCAAGTGCGCCGAGGATTCCAATCTCGCGAGGCAGACGGAAAATTCGCTGTGGCACTGCTTTTTCTGGCTGGGGAGGAGCAACCGCTTCGGGGCTCATTGGGGGTCGGAGGGAAAAGGTTATGGAGGCTTTTTTGCGAGATTCAAACAAATTAGTTCCAAGGATATAACCTCTTTCTTAGCCTGATGCGGTTTTCACCCTGCAATGGGTTCGTCGAAGAGACTCCGATAGGAACTCAGGAGGCCGTTTCCGGTCTCGGAATTGAAAACAGTTGCGGTGCCCCGATGGTGTGCAACAGGAGAATTATTCAATGACTACCAAACTACAGGGTATCCTGGTACCGGCGCTGACCGCGGTGACCGAGAACCTCCGGATTCGATCAGGAACGAACAATCAGCACATTTCAAATGGCTCCTGGAAAACGGATGTGACGGTCTCCTGGTGTTCGGAACGACCTCAGAAGCAAATTCTTTTTCTGTCGTCGAGCGCAGGCGATTTCTCGAACAAGTTGTCGGCGCGGGATCAATCCGCAAAAGCTGCTGATTGGAACCGGCTGCTGCGCTCTTTCCGACTCCCTTGAGTTGACGAAGCACGCCATTCAGATGGGGTGCGCGGGCGTGTTAACCCTGCCGCCCTTTTACTATAAGCAATTGGTCGATGACGGTTTGTTTCGGTATTTCGCCTCTCTGATCGAGGGCGTTTCAGACAATCGGCTGCGACTCTATCTGTACCATATTCCGCCGATTGCCATCGTGCACTTCACGTTTCCTTTGATTGAAAGATTGATCGCCGGCTATCCGGGCGTCGTCGTTGGCATCAAAGATAGTTCAGGGGACTGGGAACACACCAAGCGGCTTGTCGAGCGATTTGCCAAAAGTGGGTTTGACGTTTTTCCCGGAAATGAGTCCACTCTGCTCGCCGGGCTTCGGATCGGTGCCGCGGGTTGCATTTCCGGAATCGCAAACGTAAGTGCTCCAGCACTCCAAACTATTTTTAGGGATTGGCAGAAAGTTGAGGCAGAAGAACGGCAGACCGTCGTCAACCGGGTACGTCAAGTGTTCCTGGAATATCCGCTGATCCCAGCGTTAAAGGCTGTTGTTTCCAGAATGCGCGGGGATCCGGCATGGAGAAGCGTACAACCTCCGTTGTTGCCGTTGCAGGAATCTGAACTCGAAGTCCTTTTTCAGAAACTGAACGCCGCAGGCTTCAGATGGCCGGCATCAAGCGGAGGGGACATCGTTTAACACGGGGCTTTGATTTCGAAAAATTGTCGGCGAACGGTGACAGAAAAGATCAAGAGGGTTTGAACAGAGGGCAGCAAAGAAGTGAGTTTTTTGGGACTCAAGTTGGCTCCCGATTCGCGTTTTGGTCACGGTTGCGATTTTGGCAAACCTTTTGGCGGAGGTTGCAGTAGTCGTTCGCCGGTTGCAAAGCACAGTGGGCTGTGCTTCAAAAAAGCTCGCGATTACGACGGACTGGAATGACATCTTCAAGAATCCAAATGGGAAGGACGCACGCGCCCGAGAGTAAAATCCGGGTATTATCAGGCGATCGTCAACTGAACCCAAAACTTACACAGGTCGAGGTAGGGCTCGGCGTTGCCTGTTTCCTCCTGTTGCTGTGCCTGAGATGGTTTTATGTCACGACGCAGCCTTGGGATTCGGATGAACCCCAGCACCTGCACGTAGTCTGGGCCTGGGTAAATGGGCTGCTTCCCTACAAAGACGTTTTTGACAATCATGCGCCTCTCTTCCAGGCAATAAGCGCGCCGCTTTTTTCGTTGCTCGGTGAGCGTGCGGACATTGTCGCTGCGATGCGCTGGGCAATGTTGCCCATCGCTGTAGTCATCCTGCTGGCGACTTATTGGATCGGGCGGCGACTTTTTTCGCCTCGAATCGGTTTTTGGAGCACATTGATGGCCGCATCTTTTCCTGCTCTTTACGCTAAATTTGGCGAGTACAGACCCGATCTTTTCTGGGCGGCGCTGTGGTTGGTCGGTTTAGCGATCTTAACAAACGGAAAACCCGATCCGCGCCGGCTGTTTACTGCCGGAGTTGTCTTTGGAATCGCATTTGCGGTTTCGATGAAAACGACATTTCTGCTGCTGGACCTTTTGGTGGCAGCTTTCGCGGTGTCGATCCTCCGGTTTGCCAAGTCTCGGACTCCTTCATCGCCAGTCAAGCCGATATCCTATGTTATCGGATGCTTTTTGGCGTTTGTTGCCGGCGCTTTGATCGTTCCGCTTCTCGTGGTTGCCTTTTTTGCCATCAAAGGGGCGTTACCTCAAATGTATTATTGCGTCATCACGCACAATACCACCTCTGAGAGAAATCCATGGCAGCTCATGATCCATAGAATCTGGGATATTCGGTTCTGGCTGTTTATCCCAATGATTGCCGGCGGATTGTGGTGGTCCAAACGCAACATGCAACCTGAGCTTGGACCACCGAGATTCTTCTTTCTAGCTGTTACGGGTTTCTTCTGTCCGCTCCTCTTTACATTTTGGCCTTTGGTTTCGAAACAGGATTTCCTGCCTTTTTATCCTCTTCTGATGCTTGCCATCACCTGTCCCCTGATCTGGCTCGGGGAGTGGATCGGATCAAAAACCAACTTGCCGGTCTTTCTACTTCCATTTCTGATTGTTTGCTGGCAGCTGGCGTCCATTATTAAAGCGCATCCGCCGATGCAACCAACGAATCAAAATAACGTTCAGATTATCGCGGATACATTGAATCTCACTCATCGGGGAGAGACCGTGCTCGATGGGAAGGGCCAAACAATCTATCGCTCTCGACCATATTACTACGTCTTCGAACAGATCACTCGGGAACGAGTTGAGCGAGGAGAGTTGCTTGATGACGCTCCAAGCCGTCTCGTCGCGGCTCGAACTCCGGTTGTTATTGAGTCGAACTGGCTCACTCAGGCGACCGGGCAGTTCGTGAATCAGAACTATATTCCAGTTGGTTCTGTACTAGTCTTGGGTAAGAGATTCGTGCCGGCGTCGATCGGAGATTTTCAATTTGAGATCGCTGTTCCCGAGCAATACACGGTCGTTGGCAGGAACGGCCCCGTCTCCGGGACGTTGGACGGTATCGAGATTGCCGGTTCTCGTGCCCTGTCCGCAGGCAAGCATGAGCTCGTTCTCAATTCTCCGGACGACTCTGTGGCGATTGTCTGGTCGCGTGCGATAGAGAAAGGGTATTCTCCATTTGGGCAGGCCAAAAAACAGAACTGAATTGTAATGCTTTCTTTTTCGAATACGGACAAAGTCTTGGTCCTGGCGCCCCATCCGGACGATGAGTCACTGGGCACCGGTGGTTTGCTCCAGCGAATTTTTACCCAAAAGATACCCGTCCGAATCGTGTTCGCGACAAACGGCGAGAATAACCCCTGGGCTCAGCGTTACTGGGAGAGGAGATGGCAGATCGGTTCTGATGAACGCGTTCGATGGGGCCGACGCCGCCGTGAAGAGGCCCTCAGCGCGATCTGCACTCTTGGCGGGAAGTCTGATTGTGTCAGGTTCCTAAACCTTCCTGATCTCGGGACAACCCGTCTTTTGATGCAGGGTGACCGGAAACTATCGGTTCGGATTATTGACGAGATCCACGACTGGAAGCCGACCGTGGCTTTGATTCCAATGATGCTCGATGCGCACCCGGATCATAGCGCTTTGTCCGTAGCATTCTCAATGGCGCTTGATGCGGTTGGATCGCCGATCCGGACTTGGGAATATCTGGTCCACAAGCCGCAGATTCCGCTTCCCCAAGAAACGGTGAAAATTCTTTTAAGCTCCGAAGAAGTCGAGCGTAAAAGGAGGGCTATTCTGTGCCATGAAACGCAGGTGGCATTGAGTCGCGGGCGCTTTACCAGATTTGCAAAAATTGAGGAAATTTACTATACGCACAATCGGATCGAGTCTAAGCCGTACGACACAACACTTGCAGCGTGGCGTCTGCACGAAGGTGTTTTGAGCCTCCAATTGATCGTTTCCCCCCGCGAAAGATTCCGTTCGGAAATCTTGCTCGCATTCAGGTCTGGGACCGCCAACGAACATCGCTGGAGGTTGCCGGTTCCCTTTAGATCCGGCAGTGCGGAGATTTGGGATATGATCAGCAATCGGCGATTGCATGACGCAATCGTTCAATGGAATGGCCAGAGATTGTCCGTCGACATCCCTGTTCCGGGCAATCCGGATTTTGATGCGATATACGCGAAACTCTCAGGGTGGACTTTCTTTTTTGATCGATCGGGTTGGATCCATTTTACAGTACCCGGTATTCGCGAGGGGAATATTGCCCGGCGGGCCCGGGTATCTCGGCTAGTGACCCTTTTGTAGCGTGCAGACCTGCTGGAAGAGTACCGTTTTTCAGGCTCAATCATATGGGTCGTTCATCTCGGGCGGCATCAGGGGATCTCTCGATGAAAGCCACTAGAGAGACTGTTCTTGCGATCATTCCAGCCTATTGCGAAGGTCGATTCATCGGACAAGTAGTGCGAAAAGTGTTGGACTATCTGCAAGCCGTTTTGGTCGTCGACGATGGGTCCGCCGATAACACCACGACGGAAGCAGAAGCGGCAGGGGCCAAAGTGATCCGTCATTCGAAAAATCTCGGAAAGGGAGCCGCTTTGAAGACGGGTCTTGATTATGCTGCCTCTATCGGCGCTGCTTTCTTCTTGTTCCTCGACGGGGACGGCCAGCACGATCCTTCGGAAATCCCCGTATTTATTGATGCTATCAATCGCTCGGACTTTGACCTGGTGGTCGGCAATCGGATGCGGAATCTTGAATCGATGCCACTCATTCGCCGGTGGACAAATCAATTCATGTCCTGGCAGATTGGACGGATTTGCAAAATCCCGATTCCCGATAGCCAATGCGGATTCAGGATTGCGCGTAAAGAATTGCTGCCTGTTTTGATGGCCCCCAGCAACCGTTTCGAGTTTGAAAGCGAGAGTATAATTCTGGCTGCTCAGCAAGGGTTCAGGCTCGGTTTCGTGCCAATCCGGACGATTTACACGGATCAACACAGCAAAATCCGACCACTCCGGGATACCATGAGATATCTTCGGCTAATCTTTAAGTACCGGAATACCAGCGAATTATTGAAATAAGATCCGCTGGCTCCGTCATCGCCTTCTCGATGACGGAGCCCACGCTTTGGCTAGCCACCTGTTGGGGGGAGACAACTTGCTACCCGTTCCTTGATCATTCTTACCCGCTGAATTGACCGACGGTGACCTGCCAGACTGGCAAGGCTCAGGCTAGGCCTTTTTCTTCGATTTCGCCTTGGGTTTTGCAGGTGCCTCTGCCATCGATGCAGTCTCGACCGGTCGCACAAGCTCTCCATTTTCTAAAACTACGGCGTAGAGTGGTTGAATTGCGTCCCCAACCTTACCGGTCAAGTTCACGAGATAGTACGGAAACGGAAGAGGTTGCCCATTCGAGTGTGTAGTCTTCCATTCGACTGTGTTCGCTGTCAGGTTTGAGGCACCATAAAAACCTGACGCCCAATTGATGGCAGCCAATGCCGCCGCCTGTTCAGACACCTTGAATGGAAGGTCCTGAGCCTTTCCCGCTGTTTGGGGGACTTCGAGATGATAGCTCTTCACGGTACCGCCGGGACCCGTTACTTTGAAGTCTATGGCGTCGGTCTCGGCCTTCATTTCGGTGGTTTTTTTTGCCGAGTGCTTGGGTTTTTTGCCCTTCTCGACGGCCATCAAAGGTGGGGTAAGTGCTAGTGCGATTAGTAAGAGGAAGGTAGGTTTCATGGCGCGATTGTAGCATTACGATCGAACATGAAAAGACTTCGATGACACTCTCTTAGGCCAAATCACTGAATCCGAGCTGTTTCCTAGTGCACCGTCTCCTGAATCCCTTGGGCTTCGCCGCAGGTCAGTTGGCTGTTTTTCAAGGCGGTCCGAGCCGGACTGGCGGTAAAGCGCCGCTCTCTGGATCATAGCGGTCGAGCGAGCAACGCGGAAAAACAGCCAACCGGCCGCGTAGCACAGGGTTGCGTTGAAAATGGGTCGGCTGCTTCGTTGGTCGTCGGTCACGTATCAGACTCAACAATGTTCGCATTTTTGGGCGTGTGCGCTAACGTCTCATCCATGGCAAATGTCCCCCAAGCGCAATTCCCCGACGAGCAATCCGAAGAGGGGCGGTTTGTCCGGCAACAGGATGCATTTCGAGAGCGGGTCACGGCCGACGACAGTTCCGAGTTCCCGGCTCGGCCCGGACGGTACCATTTGTATGTTTCTTTGGCCTGTCCATGGGCGCATAGAATTATCATCGTTCGCCACCTGAAGCGGCTTGAGGAGGTAATTGGGATGACCGTGGTCGATCCGATTCGCGACGAACGCGGGTGGGCCTTTCGGGAGGGTCCCGATCATTCGAAAGACCCCGTCAATGGATTTAAGTTCCTGGCGGAAGCCTATCTTGCGACCGATCCAGCCTATAAGGGCCGCGTCACGGTTCCGGTGCTTTGGGACATGCAGACAGGAAAGATCGTCAACAATTCCGATGACGATCTCCTGCGAATCCTGAACAACGAATTCAGCTCATTTACAAAGAGTGACTTGGACCTTTATCCGGCGCAACATCGAGCGGCAATCGACGCGCTGAACGAATTGATTTATGAGAACGTGAACGACGGGGTCTATCGGGCAGGGTTTGCAACATCCCAGAGTGCGTATGAGCAAGCCGCTTATTCGCTCTTTGAAACGCTTGATCAGCTGGATGGGATGTTGTCCGATCGGCGATACCTCTTTGGGAATTTACCGCTTGAGACAGACTGGAGGCTCTTCGTAACCCTGATCCGATTCGACGCGGTTTATTATGGCCACTTCAAATGTAATATCCGACGGATCGCTGACTACCCGAACCTGTACGGATATTTACGCGATCTCTATCAGATCAATGGTATTTCCGAGACCGTAAATTTCGATCACATAAAACGTCACTATTATTTCACTCACGACGATATCAATCCGACCCGGATTGTTCCGGTTGGTCCGGTGCAGAATTTGTGGGCGCCGCATGGCAGAGAGCCGCTCGATTCTGGTACTCAGCCCGGGACCCGATGAGTTCGGTAATCAGGCTTCATTTCGAGGGATTCGTGGGCAAGTTGCCGAATGTTGACGGTGCACTTGCAGGCGTCAATCTGAAACATTCGGCAATATGACAGAGAATCTCTGGCCGATTTTCCAATTGGGATCGGCAGGTAGTGTGGCTACGAAAACCCCATTCTCCACCGGATAAACGCTTTTCGACCAGTCCTGCTGCCAAAGCTTACCGGTATCGTCGGAAACGCCCCAGACTTTGTCCAGTTCCTCGAAGCAAGCTTGTGTTGCGGTGCTGCTTTGCGCATCAGGGTCATCGAGTCGGAAGCTCACTTCAACAAGATAGACCGTTACTCCGCCCAAGTCTCTCTGGGCCGGTGGTGCTATATTCTCTATTGTCGCGGTACTTCTTTTCACGGATTTTTCGTGGTAAATGAGTTTCTGCAAAGGGAGGGGATTTAGTCTTCAGCGTGCTGTTCAGTGAGTTCGTCGATCAGGTTCATGGCTTGCAGTGCATCAGCTGCGAGCGACTGGAGGCGAGCTTTTGCATGTTCCAGAGTGGGCAGATCCCATTCCGCCTCCTGTCTGGTGTCGACGTCGCTGAGGATCGTGCGGATGTTGTTCAGGATGGAATCGAGTTTCGATGCAGACATAGCTCATAATCCGCGGAACTGGCCAGTGTCATCAAGCGTTTTGGTTCTTCTTCCGCCTCGCAGCGAAAAATTTTCGTCGGAAAAGTGGATTACAATGGGAGAATACGATTGTTTTAACGTGCACGCTGAGAACCTCTGAGGTAACATTTGAGACTTACTTTTCCCGGATCCTGTATGTCTCGGTTTTTGGATCAGATTTTCTCTTGCCGCAGAGACCAGTACACGGGTTTTCCCCCGCGTACATTGCTCGAGAAATGTTCAATCCCTGCAAATGCGTTTGACCCGGCCGAGTTGGAGCGTGCGGTTTGGCTCTGGGGGCGACGCCCCAGAGATCTGTTCTTTGACGGCGGCAAAATCTTATGGGGTCGGCTAGGTCTGTTTCTCGTGGCCATTTTTTTCCTGGTGAGTTTCGATATACCGGGGTTGCTCGTAGCCGCGGCCTTAAGCTTCGTTGTCGCATCGTTGATGTTGTTCAATTTCTATCGGCGAGAAGTGTGGAAGCGGGATTACGAAGCTTCCCTTTTCCGCCTCGTTAGACCCTATCTCCGATAGCGCAAGCAGCGGGAGCGCTGCGGTTCTTGGCAAGTCTTGATGGCTCGCGGCGTTTGGTTCGCTCGCCGAGTGACCGATAGAATTCTCATTGGAGAGCGGTCATCGCGCTGCGATCGACCCGCATAAAAGGATAAACCCCATTAGCTGAAGTGAAGCCCGTAGGCCTTTGGCGATCCCGTGGCGGTTCCAGATGAATTTCCAGTTCTCCGGCAATCGTCCCGGGTCCCAACTTGTGATTTCTTCGTCGACTGAGCGGTTCAGCCAGATCGAGGACGCAGTCGCCGCGGAGAAGAAAAACAGGGAACCCCAGACCGCGCGATTAGCGGCGCTATTCTCCTTGAAACGTAGCGCGTAAAGTAGAATGAGAAGAAGCGAGATGCCGGTCAGGATCGGGAATACTCGGTTGAAAATGCGGATGAATCGTTGTTCTACCTCGATGCGGTCGCGTTCAGGCAGCCCATGGATGCTTGGGCGCAGGAAAAGGAAGAACCCGAATTCGGCGCAGGCGACAAATCCCGGAATGACCAGATCGAGAAACTCCAAGCAGTCCATAGAGGCTCAGGGTAACTGGAACAAATCAGGTCGGAATTCTGCCAAGAAATTCCAGGAGAATTTCGTTGAAGAGGTGAGCCTGTTCGACGTTGCCGAGGTGGGCGGCGCCTCTAAGCAAAATTAGTTCTGAGTTTTCAATCTTCTGCTGGATCGTTCGCGAAGCCTTTTCTGGAAACGCGAGGTCGTGTTCACCGGGAACAATCAAAGTTTTGACCCGGATTTCGGAGAGTGCATCGGTCAGGTCAAGACCCTGAACGGCGCGGCAGCACCCGGCGTATCCGTCAACCGAGGTAGCAAGGATCAGATCCGATACCCACGCCATGGTGACAGGCGCCTCTTTTATAAAGCCTGAGGTAAACCAGCGGGTGAGCGTTGACTGAACCTGGCTGTTGAGGCCGTCCGTACGGACCCGGTTGATTCTGTCTTCAATCGTTGCTTTTGCTTGCTGTTCTGTCCGACTACCGGTGCTGCACAGGAAGAGGCCGGAGAGCTTCTCAGGGTATTCCAAAGCAAAAACCTGACCGATCATGCCGCCGATTGAAAGGCCAACAAATGCTACCCGGGAGATCTGCAAATGATCGAGCAGCGCTGCGACGTCTGAAGCAAGTTCCTGGAGGGTGTAGGAGTCTCCTGGCGCTGCGCTCATGCCGTGGCCGCGCAGATCGTAAAGGAGAACGCGAAATCGGTGCGCTAGCAGAGGAAGTTGGTAAGCCCAGATATCCATACTGGTCGCCAACGAATGACTTAATACGACCACCGGGCGGTGCTGATCGCCATGAAGCGAGTAAGCGAGTTTATGGCCGTTAATCGTTGCAGACGCTCTGGTCATTGTATCCAGGAGAACAATACTCTGGAGAAGGGACAATGACCAGTCCGCAGCCACTTAAGATGGCGGGTGCGTCTGGCTGCTATCTTTGCTCTTTTGGGTCAAGAGCGGGTTGTCTGTGCGTTTCTGTTCCTCTGGCGTAAGAAAACGGCGCAGATCCGCCTCAATATCGCTCACACTTCCAGTAGTCGTGTGGATGCCGTGCAATTGGTCGAGTTCCTGCACCAGGCGTTGGTATCCGTGGCAAATCACAGCAAGCTGCGCAAGGAGGTAGACAGGCACAATTGCCTCACCTTCTTTGACGCTGCACATCAACCGCGCAAGCGCACCTAGGTTTGGGGCCGTCAGTCCCAGCTTCTCGATCTCAACGCCGCTCGTCGTTGGATCAGTGATCTGCACTGAAATCTCCTGAAGAGCGTAATCGACTTCGAGGCTGAATCTGAAATGGTTTTTCCCCTCGAAAGAAAAATATTGGACTTCGTCCCCCTCATTGGTCGCGTAAAGGTCCGCTCCTCGACGCTTCACATCTGTGAGCCAGTTGTCCACCATCAGCCGAGGCGACTCTTTGGAATCGGTCATTCTGCTTGATCCTTATCTGCAGGTAAACATAGAAACCGGTTGGCTCGAAACAAGTGAATCTTGAGCCGGAGTGCTCGCTCCCTTTACTCGCGCACACAGATCCGACTAGAATAGGAGGTTATCCAGCATCCTGTCCCCGAAATACCTGCTATTTCCGGGACAGGACAACGATTTCAATTACAAGAACCATGGTTGCCAAAATCGTTTTGCCGCGCATCCTGAGAATCGGCAGTGGAGCTTTTGCTGAGACTCGGGAAGTGCTCCAAATTCTGGGATTGCAAAATCCATTGATTGTCACGGATCCGTATTTGAGGAAACGCGGTCTGGCCCGGATGCTCTCTGAATCGCTGAGCGCGTTGGGCCATACGCGGATTTTCTCTGAGACGGTTCTCGATCCGACAGTCGCTGCCGTGGAAGCCGGGGTTGAATTTCTGAAAATGGGGCAGCATGATTGTGTCATTGGACTTGGAGGAGGCAGTTCGATTGATACTGCAAAAGCGATTGCCGTGTTGGCGGTGCACGGCGGCAAGTTGCGTGATTACAAAGCACCACATGACCAGAATGAACCGGGCTTGCCGATCATCGCGATTCCGACAACCGCCGGAACAGGTTCCGAGGCTACCAGATATACGATTGTCACGGACGAGGAAACTGAGGAAAAGATGCTCTGTATCGGGTTAGCCTACCTGCCCTTTGCAGCACTGGTTGACTTCGAATTGAGCATGACAAAGCCGATGCGATTGACCGCGGACACGGGTATAGACTCCCTCACGCATGCCGTTGAGGCTTATGTCAGCCGGAGAGCCAATGCGTTTGCTGACAGCTTTGCCTTGAGTGCAATGCGTGCGATTTGGGCGAATCTGCCAAGCGCATCTTTTGAGCCGCACAATCGCGCAGCCCGTGAAGCAATGATGCTTGCCGCGACCCAGGCAGGCATCGCATTCTCGAACTCCAGTGTTGCGCTGGTGCATGGGATGAGCCGTCCGATTGGGGCAAAGTTTCACGTACCGCATGGAATGTCGAACGCGATGTTGTTACCGGCGGTGACAGAGTTCTCGGTTCCGGCAGCCGTGGCACGATATGCCGAATGCGCCAGGGTCATGGGGATGGCGCCGAGCGACAGCGCGGACGACGAAGCGGTCGTCGAACTGATTCGCAATCTTCGCGAGCTGAATACGAAGCTGACAGTGCCGACTCCTGCCGAGTTCGGGATTGAGCGACGAGCTTGGGAAGAGAGCATCCCCTCGATGGTCAAACAAGCGCTGGCATCCGGTTCGCCCGCCAACAACCCGCGGGTCCCGTCCGAAGGCGAAATCGAAGGGCTTTACCGCGAAATTTGGGGCTTGCGCAGGTAGTGCTCTCGCCCATGCAGGGCGACTCGTCTTGGTTGGATGGTTCCCAGGGTTGAAACCGGGTTTCAACCCTGAGCTTTATACACCATACAATAGTCCGAGGGAAGCTATCGCAAGCCCGGCGACCAGTTCTGATTGTCTAGAAGGCATCGCTCGGTGCAAACAAAATAGCGGCTGGAAGCCTATGCTACTTTGCTCTCCAGAGTCTGGAGCGATATCTTAAGGCTATCCCTCTGGTACCTCCGCGAACCCACAGCCGCGACGCGACGGCGCAACGTAGCATAGGCTTCCAGCCTGTATCGGGGCGCCATCACTTTATGTTTGAGCGCTTATCCCGCACCTGCCCTTTCTCCGAATTGTGTATAAAACTCAGGGGTTCAGCCCTGGGAACCGCCACCGCGCGATGATGCGCCCTGAAAGTGCGCCAGTACGAGCCCTTCCCTATTTTTCTCGCCGCGCATTATAGAGACAGCTTCTTTCCCAAGTCTATACCGGCAGCGTAGGCTCCGAGAACTTTTCCTATTTCGTCGCGAACCCGGCGAAATACAGCGAAAACCTCTTCTTCACTTCCCGTGGCTTTCGCCGGATCGTCAAACCCCCAATGGTACCGCTTCACCATCCCTGGAAATATCGGACATGCTTGGTCAGCATATCCGCAGACCGTGATCACCGTGTGTATTTTCTGGTCAAGGAATTCGTCGATGTGCTTAGAGCGATGGTCAGAAATATCGATCCCTATCTCTTCCATGGCGCGGATCGCTAAAGGATGAACAAATCCGGTTGGTCTCGAGCCCGCGCTCTCAACTCGGATGAGATCGCCGGCTTTCCGTCGAAGAATGCCTTCCGCCAAGTGACTGCGGCATGAATTCCCGGTGCAAATAATTAGAATCAAAGGCTTTTCCATGGTCAATCCCGATCATACGGACTGTAACGCTTTCTCATACCAAGACCGAGAGCCTAAGCATATCCGACAAACCGATAGCATTACCGGCACTTCCACCAACACACCGACTACGGTGGCAAGTGCCGCTGGACTCTTCGCTCCGAATAGGGTGATAGCTACCGCCACGGCCAGCTCGAAAAAATTGCTGGCTCCAATCAGGGCACCCGGCGTGGCAACACTGTGTCGGACGTGGAAAAGGCGCATTAGCCAATAGGCTAGTCCGGAATTGAAGTAAACCTGGATGAGGATTGGAACAGCCAGCAGGATAACTGCTATCCAATTGGTTAAAATGTTCTCTGCTTGGAATGCGAAGATCAGAATCAATGTTGCCAGCAGGGCAAAAATAGTTACCGGCTTAAACACAGGCAAAAGGGTGCTTTCGAACCATGCTATGCCCCGCACCTTGATCAATAACATTCGGCTGAGCCAACCAGCAAACAGAGGGATAACGATAAAGACGAGCACAGAGATCAGTAGGACTTGAATCGGAATCGAGACGCCGCTGACACCAACCAGGATCGCTACGATTGGAGCAAAGGCAAAAATCATTATCAGGTCATTGATCGCGACTTGAGCAAGCGTGTATGGCCCGTCACCGTCGGTCAGATAACTCCAAACAAAGACCATGGCCGTGCAAGGTGCTGCAGCCAAAATGATAAGTCCTGCGGTGTAATTCTTGGCAGTTTCGGGCTCTATCCAACCGAATGCGCCGGAAAAAAGGACTCGCACGAAAAACCAGCCAAAAAACGCCATGCTGAACGGCTTCACCAGCCAGTTCACAAAGAGCGTTACGAACAGGCCCTTGGGGCGCGCCACCACAGCTTTGAGTCCACCAAAATCAATCTTCAGCATCATTGGAAAGATCATGAGCCAGATCAGAATTGCGATCGGCACGTTGACCTGAGAGCCTGGGACAAACTCCCACTGGCTCAAACTATTTACCGGGCTCGAAAACAGCTTGCCTGCTGCGATTCCGAGGACCATGCAAATGAGTACCCAAAGCGACAGGTAACGCTCAAAGAAATCGAGCCTTTTAGTGGAGGACTTGGACATATGCATAATGAGTTAGTACAAGGGGGAAGGAGCTAGGTGACGCCCTGTCAGGAGCTTTAGAGTGCGCTCCCTTTTTCGCCGATTTCTTTGGTTGCGTGCTCGAGTCGAAGCCAATCGAGCTTCTCAATCGGCAGACTACAAAGCAGATCGACTCTGCGATAGATCTGCTGGGCGACTTTCCAAAAATGGTTATACGTGTCCTTGTCGCTGCCTTTAAACTCACCCGGATCGGGCGAAGGCCAATGTGCTATGATGGGCTGCCCTGGCCAAATTGGGCAACGCTCTCGGGCCTCGTCGCATACGGTGATGACAAAATCGAAAACAACTTCCCGGTATTCGTCCCAGGATTTGCTGCGCGCACTTGAAGCGTCGATTCTAAAGTCTTCTTGCAGCACCCGAATCGTATATCGATTCACCCTCGTTTTGGGGTCAGCGCCCGCGCTATAAGACTCGAACAGGCCTTTGCCGCATTTGCGGATAAGATATTCTCCGAAAATGCTGCGAGCAGAGTTCCCGGTACAAAGGAACAAGATTTTAAATGTCTTCTGAGAGATCATTTTTTTCGCGGAAGCCTTGCTGAGAGGATTGGCTGACTGACTGGAAAACATTTGACCTGGGCATGTATTTCCATTATTGCAGAATTATAGAGACATGGCAACACCCAATGCTTAAAAGACAGAATCTCGAACAGACAACCCGCTATGCCGATATGTTCTCGGCCATGGGAACAGAGTCACGGCTGCGGATCATGCAGCTTCTTCTTTCAGCGCATCCTGATGGCCTCATTGTCGGCGAAATCGGCAATGAACTCGAAATTCCCAGTTCCACTCTTTCGCACCATCTTGAAAAGCTAAAAAACGAGGATCTGGTCAAGGTCCGGCGTGAAGGGACCTTCCTCTGGTATTCGGCCAACACCGAGGTGCTCCAGGAGCTGCTTGGTTTTTTATACGCGGAATGCTGCACACGCAACAAGGCCATTGAGCCGCGGAAGATTGTCTCCATTTGCAAGTAACGAAAGGATTCCCTCATGAGCACAGCGAACCTTAAAGAAGTTGTCAGGAAGAAATACGGACAGGCTGCCTTGGGCGTTACCTCAGGCGCGGGCAATCCCTCCTGTTGTCGCAATGATTCTTCCGCACTGGAAGGGTCTTGTGATCCGATAACCTCAAAGCTCTATGATGCGGCGCAGGAGCGCGAAGTGCCAGACATGGCGCTCAAAGCCTCTCTGGGGTGCGGCAACCCCACTGCCCTCGCCGAATTGAAACCAGGTGAAATCGTACTCGATCTTGGCTCCGGTGGCGGCGTTGATGTGCTGCTTTCAGCTCGCCGTGTCGGTCCGACAGGAAAAGCGTACGGTCTCGATATGACCGATGAGATGCTGGCGCTCGCAGAAGAAAATAAACGCAAAAGCGGACTAGCCAATGTCGAGTTCCTGAAAGGCGAAATCGAAAATATCCCGCTTCCCGACAATTGTGTGGATGTCATCATCTCCAACTGCGTCATCAACCTTTCGGGCGATAAGGACCGTGTGCTCAAAGAAGCATTTCGGGTGCTCAAACCGGGCGGCCGCTTTGCCGTCTCCGACGTGGTCGTCCGGGGCAATGTACCTGGCGAGATCAAGAAAAACATCGAGCTTTGGGTGGGCTGCTTGGCCGGTGCTTTGAGCGATTACGAGTACGTCGCTAAACTTGCCAAATCCGGTTTTGACAACATCGATATCGAGGTCACGCGGGTTTACAATATCGACGACGCCCGGGTCTTTCTGTCGAATAGCGGCCTCTATGTCGACGAGATAGCAAAAGAGGTGGAAGGAAAGTTTATCAGCGCCTTTATTCGGGCGAACAAGCCGCGATGATGTCGCTTTCTCAAGGGCGAGCGATGAGATTGCTACACTCAATATGTGTGTTATTACGACGCTCGAACTGACGTCAACAACTTAAGGTCGAAGGTCTTGCGCGGGACGCTCCCAAAGGTTGACGCCGCCCTCCTGTGCGTGTGTCTCGATGGCGGCCAGTTCATCGTTGGAAAAGTCGAGGTGTTTGAGCGCGGCCACGTTTTCCGTGACCTGATTCGGTTTACTCGCGCCAATAAGGGCGGAGGTGACCCGAGGATCGCGCAATATCCACGCCAGCGCCATCTGGGCGAGGCTTTGACCGCGAGCTTTCGCGATTTCGTTCAATGCGCGAATCCGGTCGAGGTTCTCCCCACGCAGGTGACTTTGCTGCAACGAATCGCCACCGGATTGCCGAATCCGTGCGTCCTCAGGAACCCCATTCAGGTACTTTCCCGTCAGGAGCCCTTGTGCCAAAGGGGTAAAAGCAATGCAGCCGATGCCTTCTTTCTCGAGCGTAGCCAGTAAAGAGCCTTCGATCCAGCGATTGAGCAGATTGTATGACGGCTGGTGGATCAGGCAGGTGATTTTCCATTCCCTGAGCAACGCAGAAATTTCGCGAGTCTTGCCGGCCGAATAGGACGAGATGCCCACGTACAAGGCTTTCCCATGTTGAACCGCAGCCGCCAGGGCGGACGCGGTTTCCTCCAAGGGCGTGTCGACGTCAAAACGATGTGAGTAAAAAATATCGACGTAGTCCAGTCCCATGCGCCGAAGGCTTTGGTCGAGGCTCGCGAGCATGTATTTGCGTGAGCCACCGCCTTCCCCATAGGGCCCGGCCCACATTTCCCACCCGGCTTTGGTCGAGATGATCAACTCGTCTCGGTACGCTTTGAAGTCTTCCCGCAGGAGGCGTCCGAAATTGTTTTCGGCGCTGCCCGGCGGTATCCCGTAATTATTCGCGAGATCGAAATGGTTGATGCCGAGATCGAATGCGGTTCTCAGGATCTCGCGCTGTCTCTCCATGGGTGTGGTGTCTCCGAAATTGTGCCACAACCCCAATGACAAAGCAGGTAGCTTGAGCCCGCTGCGGCCGCAGGGCCGGTAGATCATTTCCGAGTATCGACGTGAACTGGCGTTGTAATTCATCGTCTATCCTTACGTCCTCCCACCCCGTAAGTCGGCCACTACTTCACGAAATTTTTGGGCAATTAGTAAAGTGGATGCCAGAGCTATAAAGGATGCGCCTTTGGCAGTCCAATTGTTTGCATCCTTGGCATCTCTCGCGAAGGTACCGAGGCTGACATTCGGTTTAGAGGCAATGATGCCGCAGATTCGGGCGAAAGCTTCGACGACCGTCGGGTGTTCGCTTTCTCCAGGGTAGCCGAGTCCGAGCGAGAGGTCCGCGGGACCTATAAACACGCAGTCGACATAGGGAATCGAAGCAATCTCTTCCACTTGTTCAATGGCTTCCGGTTCCTCGACCTGCACCGCAATGAGTGTGTTTTGTTCCGCAGAGCGAAGATGCTCTTTGAGATTGGAAAAAGAGTGCCGTCCTGCACGTGTCGTTGTGGCAAGACCACGCCGGCCGATTGGCGGGTAATGCGCCGCTTGTACAATAGCTTCCGCTTCTGCCCTGGTGTTCACATGCGGGACTATGATCCCTTCCGCGCCAATATCTAGCGCGCGCAGAATCTCGCAGGGGAAATGGCTCCCTACCCGGACAATGGCTGGCATCCCGAAGCTTTCAGCTGCACGCACGTGGTGTTCCAATTCGAGGGCTTCTCCGCTTCCGTGCTCTCCATCGATGAACGCAAAGTCGAATCCCGCCGCCGCACACATCTCTACGAGTGCGGGCGCCGGCGCTTTGATGACCAGCCCGTATAAAGTTTCTCCATCGAGAAGCCGCCGGCGCAATGAAAGTTCATCGGTAATTTGTTTCATAGTTGGACTTCGTTCCAATCCCGGCCCCAATCGCCGTAAGCTTCCCAGGCGCTCTCAGTGACCACCAAGGTGTCTTCGAGCTTGATGAAGCCCGCCTCTGAATGCTTGATACCAGTTTCGATTGAGAGGACCATCCCGGCTTCGAGCGGTCGTTCGGCATGGGCACCGTCGTATCCGATCTCGTCGTTACGTCGCAGGCGCGGAGCCTCATGGGCTATCAAGCCCATCCCATGCACGACGAAGCCAAAGCCTTTTCCGAACTTGCACTGCTCAGTAGCCCTGCGCCCAGCTTCGTAAACTTCTCGGCCGGGTCGACCGGGAGCGATCGCAACGCGTGTTTGATCCTGGACGTATCGGATCTCGTTTAGAATTTCTCGCATAAGCGGAGTCGCCTGGCCCATGACGGCCATACGCGCCATGTCGGCCAGGTAGCCGTGACAATATCCAGCAGTGTCTAGAGATAGCACCTCTCCCGGATTCCAAGGTCGCTTTGATGGAGCTCTTCCGTAGGTCAATCCAGTCGTAATGAGAGCGTAGTCAAAGCTAAGGCCACGCTGAGTCTGCTCGAGCCGTAGACGCTCTACGATTTCCGCTTCGCTTATGCCCGGTTTAGCATTTTGGAATGTTGCGAGCATTGAGTCAACGATGGCTGCGGCTCCCGTCTTGAGATACTCTAGCTCCTGTTGAGTCTTCACCGCGCGCAGTTCTTCAAGGATAGGCAATGCCTCGACGAAGGCAGCATTCGGAAATTGGCGCCGCAGCGTATCCATGGCATCTGCTGGGAAGAAGGAGAGCTCGAGTGCAATTCGCCCGAAAGTGACGCCTGCCTTACGAATGAATTCTGCGGCGGCTGACGCCGAATCAATGCTCGTCCAAGAACGCGTGACGACGTCGGGAGTCCAGACAGGAAAGACTTCCAGCCCCCAGGCTTCGTTTCCGCCGCCAACGTAGAAGGCGCATTCAGGTCTACCTCGAAAATAGCCGACGATTGGCAGGTAACGGCCGGTCCCTATCGCGTCGGCGTTTGCGAAGAAAAAGTAGCGGTAGCCGCCAAGCAGGTATTGAACGTTGTGTTTGGTGACCGCGAGTAAGAGATCGACACCGGCTTCGTCGAGCAAACGGTCGAGTTTTGGAAGATCAAACGGGGGCGGCATAAATGTTCCAGGAGGAAATAATCAGGTCAGGTTCTACCGGCTGCATTTTTTCGGAGGTCTGGAACGCCAGTTCCATGTCGAAGAGCGTAGGCCCTCAGGTATGCATCGCGAGAGTCCGGAAGATGGTTCCGAACAATTTCGACCAGTGCCTCGCGGTTCTTTCCGTCCATCGCCTTGATTATCCGCCGATGATCGCTTTCAACTTTCTGCAAATGTCCGGGCTCTGCATACTTGATTGCGCGGATCAAGTGCGCCTGTTGCGCGTATTCCATGATGCTTTGGGCCAACTTCATGTTTTGACAGGCCAGAAACTGTTCGCGGTGAAATTGGATATTCAGCCGGAACACATTGCGCAAGTCATGTTTCGCGATTGCCTCTGAATGCTGATCCTGGATTCTTTTCAGAGCCTCTATTACGCCTTTGGGGGAAGGCAAATGCGTTCGAAGCGCTGCTGCAACCTCCAGGATTTCGCGGACTTCATAAATTTCAATCACCTCTTTTGGAGTTAGTTCGCGCACGTATGCGCCTCGGTTAGGAACGCGGACCACAAGTCCCATCGAATCGAGTTGGCTGAGCGCATCGCGCACCACATGTCGTTTCAGGCCGAAACGCGCCATTAAGTCTTCTTCGGTCAGTCGTTCTTTCGGATGGAAGACGCCAAAAACAATGTCCTCCTCGAGGTGACGAACGATGTCTTCATTGGAAACCATGTTCACGGTTCGCTTGCCAGACGATTATAGCGCGGGATCAAGATCTGGCAACGAGATTGTCAAAGATATTATCAATAATAACATTGACAAATTGAGCGATCCCGTTCAATTTCCAGTTCGTTTCGAGTGCCCCCTCTCTCTGTTCTCCGAATGGTCAGAGAGAACCCCTGAGAAAGGTCCGCTATGACAAAATATTTTCGCGTTGGGCTAATTCGAGCCGGCTTCATCGACCAAATGCATTTGTCTTTCTGATAAAATGAGTAAGTCAATTTTGGAGCGCTTCCGGCTGGATGGTCGTGTGGCCCTGATAACCGGAGCCGGACAAGGCATTGGCAAAGCGTTTGCGATCGCGCTGGGAGAGGTAGGTGCCAAAATTGCCATTGCCGACCTGCGCGCCGAGCTGGCCGATCAAGTTCGCCATGAACTGGAAGAACAGCGCATCCAGGCTTTTTCTGTCACGGCCAACATTGCTGATCCCCAGAGTGTGGAAGCCATGGTCACAAAGGTTATCGAGCACTTCGGTGCCCTCCACATCGCTTTCAACAACGCCGGTATTAACAAGAACTCGCCCGCCGAGGAAACCCCACTTGTGGAATGGGACGAGACGTTTGCCGTGAACTTGAGGGGTCTCTTCGTGTGCTGCCAGGCAGAAGGCCGTCACATGCTAAAAGCCGGGTACGGCAAAATCATTAATACCGCCTCCATGTCGAGCCTCATCGTGCCTCACCCTCAGAAGCAAGCGGCCTACAATACGTCCAAGGGCGGGGTCGTTAGCCTGACCCGGAGCCTTGCCGCGGAATGGGCCGATCGAGGGGTTCGAGTAAACTGCATTTCTCCGGGCATTGTCCGGACGCCATTGATCATGAATTCTCCGGAACTGGCCCCGTTGATCAATCGGTGGTTGCAAGACATTCCGATGGGCCGGCTCTGCGAGCTCGAGGACCTCCAGGGGGCGGCGGTCTACCTGGCTTCGGAAGCCTCTGATTACATGACCGGGCACAATCTCGTCATTGAGGGGGGGCACACGCTTTGGTAAAGCACGCCGATCAATTGGCAAAGAGGCCTTCCGTCCAGCCCGGGAACGACTCACTGCTTTGCGAGCTTGCGGCAGTCACAAAACAGTTCGGCGGAACGGTCGCCTGCCGAGCGATCGATTTTGAGGTTCGGCCTGGGGAGGTTCATGCGCTGATGGGCGAGAACGGCGCAGGCAAGAGCACCTTGATGAAGATCCTGCACGGGGTGTACCGCCCTGACGATGGCGAAGTTAGAATTGGTGGAGAACCCGTCTCGTTGCAATCGCCCCGGGACGCCGAACGGCGCGGGATCGCGATGATCCCGCAGGAACTTGACCTTTTTCCCTACCTGTCAATCGCGGAGAACCTTTACATCGGCCGGCCGCGGCCGCGGACGAAGTCCGGAACATTCGCGTGGCAAAAAATGAACTCCTCGGCGGCTGAGGTCCTTGCCCGATTGGGGGTTCAGTTTGACGTGGTGGAAGACCTTCGCGACCTCTCGGCGGCTAACGCACAGCTCGTGGCCATCTCACGAGCTCTCTTCTGGAGTGCGCAGGTCGTCATCATGGATGAGCCCACTGCCGCGCTTACCCATCAGGAGGCCGAGCGCCTGTTCAGGATTATCCGCGAGCTGAAAACGAGGGGGGTCGGCATTGTGTACGTTTCTCACCGCCTCGAAGAAATATTTGCCATCGCGGATCGAATCACTGTGTTGCGAGATGGACAGCGGGTCCATACCGGCCTGACCCCAGAGTTCGACACGAACAAGCTGATTCAGCTCATGGTCGGACGTCCATTGCAAGAATTGTTCGTTCATACCCCGCACAAGGCGCAGGAAGTCGTGCTTGAGGTCAAAAGCGCTTCGCGATCCGGGGAATTTAGCGAGGTGACTTTTCGTCTTCGCCGGGGTGAAATCGTCGGTTTGGGCGGGTTGATCGGAGCAGGGCGCTCGGAACTCGCTCAAGCGATTTTTGGGATCAGCCCACTTGAATCAGGAGAAGTCCTGGTTCGCGGCAAAAAGATTGAGGTTCATTCTGTTAAGGACGCGATGCGGGTCGGAATCGCCTACCTGCCCGAGGAACGTAAGTCACAGGGTCTGCTGGCGTCGTTCTCGATCAAAGCAAACGTCTCTTATTCCAGCCTCGACAAGCTTGCTTCGTTCGGGTTCGTCAATGAGAAAAAAGAAGAGGAGCTTGCCGGACGATTTCGCGACCTCTTCGCGATCCGAGGGGGAACCCTGACGAGCCCCGTGCAGAGCCTTTCCGGAGGGAATCAACAAAAGGTGGTCATCTCCAAAGTCCTGGCGCTTGAGCCCGAAATCATCCTGTTGGATGAACCGACCCGTGGTGTAGACGTTGGTGCCAAATCGGAAATCTACCGAATAATCGATGAGCTCGCAAAGGAGGGTAAGGCGATCTTGTTGATCTCGTCTGAAATGAACGAGCTCTTGGCGATGGCCGACCGGGTCCTTGTCATGCACGAAGGAACACTGACGGGGGAATATTCGCGCGAAGAATTTTCTGCGGAGAAGATTGCCGCAGCCGCCGCGGGGGTCGGGTTATGGCCGGAGGCGACGCAATTAGACCGCCCTGAACGGGCCGAGAAAAAAAAGGCATCGGTCAGGAGCCGGGGTGCACGGTATCTTGGACGACTATTGACGTCGGCTCAGGCCCCGCCGCTGATCTTTTTGATCCTTCTGCTCGGTCTATTGTCCGCCAGCACGCCTGGGTTTTCCTCCAGCGATAACCTCCGGAGCATCATCGATCAGGTTGCCGTCGTGGGGATCGTTGCGCTCGCGGTTAACATGGTGATCCTGTCGGGTGAGATCGATGTCTCGGTAGGTTCGCTCGTGGCGGTATGCGCCTTCGTCTATGGCAATATCGCCATGTTTGTCGGGGGCTCGCTCGTACCCCTGGGAGCCAGCTTGGTCGTCGGGGGGATCCTGGGCGCCGTAAATGGGCTTCTGGTGACCCACGCGCGCGTACCGTCGATTATCGCCACGCTCGGAACGCTGCTGGCGTTGAGAGGCGCCGTCTTACTTTATGGGGCGGACCAAGTGATCAACCTCTCGCCCGTGTCGCGGGTTTTTGGATTGGGTGGTTTTGGCGGCGTGAGCGTCTCCGCTCTGGTCCTTCTTTTAATATTTGCTCTGTTTTGGTTGCTCGGACGCCACTCCACCTGGGGCCGTGAAGTGTTCGCGGTAGGGGGAAACTTACGGGCCGCCCATCTGGCGGGCTTGCCGGTCGCGGGCGTAAAGCTCGGGTGTTTCATCGCTTCAGGGTTGGCCTGCGGTTTGGCTTCTGCCGTTTTCATCGGACAAATCGGCCAATTGCAAGCGACGGCGGCGACGGGCTTTGAACTGCGTGCCATAGCGGCGGTGGTTTTGGGAGGAACGAGCATCTCAGGAGGCCGGGGGTCCGCTTTGGCCCCGGTTGTCGGCGCTGTCTTTGTCGGGGTGATCCTTAACGGGATGACGCTTAACCGAGTTCCCGGTTCCTGGGAACAGCTTGTCGTGGGTTTTCTCATTCTGACCGCGATCTCCTTTGATCCGATTCGGAACCGTTTGTTCAGCAAACCATGAACGCATCCGGAGAAGCTCGAATGTTACGAAGTCCGTTTCGCTTAGGAATCGGACGAGTTTACGTCTTAATTCTGTTGCTCCCGTTAGAGCTCGCTCTTTTCGGGTATCTCAAACCGGCTTATCTCTCAGTGGCGGGATTGCTGGACGCTTCCCGCGCCTTTGTCGAGGCGGGTGTGCTCTCGCTGGGAATGACGCCGGTCATCATCACGGGGGGAATCGACCTCTCTGTGGCCTCGCTTTTAGCGTTGGTGTCCGTCACCATCGGTTTTAGTTCAGCGGCTGGCTTGCCGCTGGCGTTGTCGTTGGTGTTTGGTCTCTTGGTAGGATTGTTCGGTGGGCTGTTAAACGGCCTGATGATTGCCGGGCTAACCCTGTACCCATTGCTAGTTACGCTGGGGACGATGGCATTTTTCCGAGGGTTCGCTTACGCGGTGACCAATGCCAACGCAGTATCCACTTTCCCGGATTGGTTCGCCTTTATTGGGCAGGGCTATCTGGGGGATTTGGTGCCCTTCCAGTTAATCGTGTGGTTGGTAGCCGTCGTTACCATTTGGGTCTTCCTCAGTAAGACCAGCTTCGGCAGGTACGTATATGGGCTGGGAGTAAATGAGCGGGCGACGATGTTCTCCGGCGTTAACGTATTTAAAGTCAAGGTGGGCGTTTACACGCTTTCAGGACTTTTCGCGGCGATCGCGGCCATGATCCAGACCTCAAGGGTATTTACGGCTCGGGCCAATGCCGCCAGCGGGCTCGAACTAACCGTAATTGCGATGGTCGCGCTCGGCGGCGTGCGTATTACCGGCGGCTCGGGCTCGATCCTTGGCACCACCTTAGGGGTGTTGATTCTCGGCTACCTGCAGGATGGGCTTGGCTTCCTGGGGGTTCGCAACGACTGGGCCCTGGTGGTAACCGGCATCGTCCTGGTTCTCACGGTGCTCGCCAATGAGTTTTTCAGAAAGGATAGCGGCTCAATCAGTCAACAAAACCACAACTAACAACCGGAACCTCCCCCAGTGAAGAAATCTAACTGTTTGGTAATCTCAGTATGCGTACTCATCGGCGCTGGCGCCTTTTTCTCGGGCGCGAATCCCGCCTTTGGGGAAAACAAAAAGATCGGAATGCTGCCCAAATTCACCAGCGACCCGTACTTCGTCGCTGTGAACCAGGGCGCACAGGAAGCGGCCAAGGAACTCCAAGTGACGGTTGAGTTTAACGGACCCGTAGACGCCAACGTGGCGGCTCAGGCAAACATCATTGACCAATGGATCCGGGCCGGGATGGACGCGATCACGGTTTCGGCCAACGATCCCAACGCGCTGGCGCCGGCCCTGGAACGCGCCGCCCGACGCGGCATAAAGGTGTCGACCTTCGACGCGGACGTCAAACCGGAAGCGCGCCAGGTGTTTCTCAACCAGTGCACTTTCGAAGGCATGGGCAAGACGATGGTGGAGATGTTGGCCAAAGACGCGGGCACGGACGGCGACTTTCTGGTGATCACCGCGGTGCTAACCGCACCGAACCAAAATCGCTGGATCGAAGAAGCTAAAAAGTACGCCGGGCAAAAGTACCCAAACATGCGTTTTGCAGCGGTGCTTCCGGGAGAAGAAGACTTGGAAAAGAGCAAGAACGTTGCGCTCAATTACCTAAGAGCGAACCCGAACACGAAGGGTGTCCTGTGCGTGACCGGGATCGCGACCCCGGGAGTGGCAGAGGCGGTTAAGCAGCTGGGTCTCAAAGGTAAAGTGGCCGTGACCGGGCTCGGCGTGCCGAGCCTCGTTCGACCTTACCTCAAAGACGGAACCATCAAGGAAGTAGCACTATGGAACCCGGTCGACATCGGCTACGGGGCTATCTACATCGCCAAGGCGCAGCTGGATGGAACCTTGAAGCCAGATTCCGGGTTTGTGGAGGCCGGCCGCCTTGGAAAGCTCAAATTCATCCAGAATGATACCGTCCTGCTCGGCGAGCCGACGATCTTCACCACCGCAAACGTCGATAACTTCAAATTCTAGCGCAGACCCGAAGTTCGCGGGGGGCGTGCCGAAATCTGCAGCGACAGCAACCCGAAGAGGGGCGATCCATGACAAGAAAAGACGTCTTGCGGCAATTTGGAAGGCGAGTTCGCTTAGGCATGGTGGGAGGTGGCGCTGATTCGGTCATCGGTCTTACTCACCTCCTGGCGATGCGTGCGGACGGGTTCTGTGAACTGGCGGCGGGGGCAATGTCGGTCGATCACGAGATTGCGATATTATCCGCCCAGAACGAACTCCTTGCGGAAGACCGAATTTACACGGATTTCCATGAAATGGCCGTCAAGGAATCGGAACGGGTCGACGGCATCGACGCGGTGGTAATTGCGACGCCGCCGCAACTCCATTACCCGGTGGCAAAAACCTTTTTGGAGCGAGGGATTGACGTCATATGCGAAAAGCCGATGACGAAAACTGTCGAGGAGGCTTCGGAGCTTCTGGTCCTGGTCGAGAAGACCGGGAAACTGTTTTGTCTAACCCACTGTTACACGGGATACCCCATGGTCAGACAGGCGCGCGAGATGATCCGTTCTGGCGCCATTGGAAAAGTACGGCTCGTTGAGGCTGAGTTGAGCGCGGGAGACATCGGAGTGGTGAACGAGCCGAAGGATCCCTCGCACAGGCATTGGCGCTTTCGGGCAAGTTCGATGGGAAAACACGCGATTTTGGGGGAAGTAGGGTCCCACGCGTACAACATCGCCTGTTTCGTCACTGGGTTAACCGCGGAGAAGGTGTCGGCGGACTTGACGACCTTTGCCGAAGGCCGCGAGGTGTTTGATAACGCCTACCTAACTCTCGTCTTCAAAGGAGGCAGCCGAGGGAGGATCTGGAGCAGCTACGTGGCGGCGGGCCATGATCATGGCCTCCGATTCCGGATATTCGGCGAATCGGGGAACCTCTCCTGGGAGCAAGAAAACCCCGAGGAATTGTGGCATAAACCCGTCGGGGGGCCCGCTGTGCGGTGGGCCCGCGGGTACGACGAGCTAAGCCCTGAATCCTTGCACGCAACACGATTTCGCCCTGGCCACCCGGAAGGTTACGCCTTGGCCTTCGCAAACCTCTATACGGAGTTCGCGTGCGCGTTCATGGCGCGGTCGCTCGCGCTGCCGGCGGAGCAATTCAGCGCGGCACTTCCGACGGTTCATGATGGAGTGGCAGGGATGCAGCTCATTGAGGCCGCGCGCCGATCCAATGAGCAAGGCGGACAATGGTGTCCGACAAATTGGCAAGGGAAGTAAAGAGAATCAAGAAAACAACTTTTTGCGGGAGGTTCCGGGTAGCGGGTGCTCGGCGCGAATCCGACCCGCCCCCTCAGGTGAGTTTGTCATGCCGATGGCGACGCAATCCCTCAGGACACCGGGAGGGGGAGAACTCGTCTTGTTGAAATTACGCTAGCCCTGCCGAGCCATCACCGTTAGACTTCGCCACTGCCTATGCAAGGAACGCAATCGTGGAGGCGGCGATCGGTCATAATCTCGTCTCTGATTCTGTTGGCGGTATGTGTTGGGCTGTGGGTTCTCCTCGAACCCAAGTGCCTCGCAGCGATTGCAGCGCAACCTTCCAATCTGGTTCCGCTCCCTTTCCTGGTCTTTGTCGCGTATGAGATTCTGGTAATTCTGTATCATCTCGCTCGAATTTTGACCGCCGAACTGGTCGGGCTGAAGTTGCTCGCATTTGCCTGTGGGCCATTCGCCATTCGGCGAATTCGAAATCGGACGCGATTCACATGGAATAATCGGGAGACGATGATCACCGGCACGACGGTTTTCGCGCCAAAGACTCTCGATGGTCTCCGTTGGCGATGCGCCTGGTTGATTGCGAGCGGGCCCGTCTCGATGATTCTCATCGGTTTTGTTTTTCTGATGATCGTGCGGGCCATTGACCCGGCAAGGGCATCAATTGATACGTTGTTTCTTGCTGCAATCGCCTTTATAGGAATCGCCGTCGGAATTCGTCTTCTGTTGCCTTTAGCTCTTCGCCGGTCGACGAGCTACGGAGTGCTTCTTTGGGACGCGTTGCGCGGGCGTCCGACAAGCGAGGTCCTTTTTCTCGTGACCGCGTTAATACATGATGGACAACAAGGAATCAGGCCGCGCGACTGGTCTTCCAAGATGCTGGACCTTGCATTGCGGCAGACCGAAAACACCGATCTGGCCGAGCGCGTGACAGTCTGTTTGCTAGCGTTCTACAGAGCCGCTGATTTGCACGAGATGCACTTGGCGGAGCGTTATCTGGACGAGGCGGTTGCCAAGGCAAATCCACAATCCGGAACACTTTATGCATGGGTGATGCTAGAGAAGACGTTCCACGAGGCGTGGTTCAAACGGGATGAATCAAACGCCCATGCAGCTTTTGAACGAGTGCATGATTGGTCCAAGGTTCCGCACCACGCGTGGCTCCGCGTGTCCGCCGCGATAGCCTTGGTGGAAGGCAAGCCTGAGGAATGTCATCGTCAGGCGCGCGAGGCGCTCAACATTGTCCAATCGTTACCGGTCGTGCACCAATTGGCAGTGGATTGGCTGGAAGAGCTGCTGGCTAATTCCGAGGTGAAATGCTGAGGAGAAGGAGGTCACAGGATTCAGGAGTCGGGAGGTGTCGCATCACGTCTAAGCCGAATCGAATTCTTCCGTGACCTGCAGCGCCAAGAATTACCATTCACGGACCGGAAACGTCCTTCACGCATCTGCACTCCTGACCCCTACGGCGCAAGCAATTTGTATTGCTCTTCGATTTGCGCTCCCGTGGTGTTGATTTTGGTTTTCAGCTCTTGAAATTTTGCCTCGAGCTTAGGATCGGCAAATGTCGCAGTATTGGGCTCGGAACCTGGCTTCCAAGAGCCCCAATTCTCGCCGTAAAACGTTAGAAGATCGTCATGTTCTTCAATGAAATCCCGCATGAGTTCGCTCTTCTTTTTGATGACGCTCCAAGGGAAAGATTTCAACAGCTCGTTCTTGATCTGATCGGCGATCGACTGGTTGATTCGCTGCTGAGTCAGTGCATTTACCAAGATCCTGATCGGCTTCCGCGTACAGTTTGTCCAAACCGCTCTCTCGAACTTTTAGTTGCTGAAGTGAGTCGCGCCAGACGGCAATATCATCTTTCGATGCGTAGGTATTCGGATCGAGCCGATCCGGCTTTCGTAAATAGGCGAACTTCATTTGAACGCCGGCCTCCTCTTTCTGAATCCTTCCCAACACCGCGTCTGCGGCTTTTTGGATACGATCCTGGAGTTTAGAGATCATTTCCTGCATCTGTTCCTGCGTATATTTCGGAGCGCCGGTGCTGGGAGCGGATCTTGGCGCGGGAGATTGGGACGGGGCAGCCGCTTGGTTTTGCGCGTGAAGTGTTGCCGGTACAAATGCGAACAGGACGCAGAAAATCAACCGGGCCGATTGGAAAGAAACTGCATTCATTTCAGGGATCTTGGCTTGTGGGGGTGGGGATACGAGGACAGGGAGGAGGACTTCTTCCTATTCACTCATCTCTTTATATTCTTTTTCAATCTCCTCGCTCGTATTTACGATTTGATCGCGGAGCCTTTTGTAGATGTTTGCCGCAGAAGCGGAAGTAAATTCCGGTTTGTTTGAATCATTGGTGCTGGTCCAGGAGCCCCAGTTCTTCTCGTAAAACAACAACAGTTCCGCCTGTTCATCGATAAAATCGGCGATCAGATTTTTCTTTTTCTCAATTGTGGCCCAAGGAAAACCCTCCATGATAAATTTCTTGAATTTGGCCACGATTTCCTCATTTCCGCCGGCGTTTCGAAGCTCTGCATCCAAATCCTTTCCGACATCAGCGTATAGCTGGGCGACAAGATCATGTTTTTCCTTAAGCTGCTGTAAAATTCCTTGCCATTGTTCAACCTCCTCCTTGGATGCGTAGCTGTTCGGATCAAGACGATCGGGTTTTTCGAAATAATTGAGCCTCAGGTAAAGATCATTTTCTTCGGTCTGGATTCGGCTCAGTACTTTGTCAGCGGCCTTGGTGAGACGTTCGAGTTCCTGCGGATTTATTTGCGGATCCTTCGAGGCGGTGGTGCCGGACGGTTTTCCGGGTGAGCGCAAGGCCGGTTTGTCCGTAGTCATTCCTGTTTCGGCGTTGGAGAACTGGTCTGTTGCGCTTCCGCAAATCGTGCTCCAAAACTTATGAGAACCACGACTAGAGGAACGACGCCAATCGCCAGTCTTTTTCGAAAATGCGATCTGGAAAAGGTTGATTCATTTTCAACCGGGTTTTCAACATCTAGAGAATGCCGTGCGATGACGCAAGGTGGGAGCGGCGTTGTTCTCAATCCATATCTCTGGGGGGCACTGCGGATTGCGTTCCGAAACAATTCGTTCGAATGTTCGATTTGTATGAACGCGAATGAATCGGTGTCGCCAAGATTCCAGCACGTCACAATTACTTTTCCGATTGGTCAGGAGGCAGGCGTGCGCAGTTTTTATGTTGGGGCTCTCGGATTTCGCGAGAAGCCGATCCCGAAGGTGGTTAAACCATTGGGGTGGGTCTGGTTTGATACTGGTGTCCCCGGGGTTGAACTGCATTGTGTGCCGGATGAGGAACTGGTACCCGCCGATACGAGGCATCATTTCTGCCTTCAGGTCGACGATCTTGAGCGACAACGTAACGCATTAGTCGACTCGGCGTCAAGATCATCGAGACGCGTGCATTGCCGCTACGGCCGCGTTTTTTTGCGCGCGATCCTTTCAATAATTGATCGAGTTTGTGCGAATCGAAGGGGATTATATCGCCGCCGGCGAAGCAGCGGAGTGAGGTTTGTGAGCAATGCAGGCTGCGGGCTTGAACTTTCAGTGGCCGCATGACGACTTCCCTTGGACCGCCCACTGACCCACTGACTACTGACTACTCAACTGAAACTCTGTTGTCGAAAGCAGCTTACTTCGTGGTCGTTCACCATGCCAACTGCTTGCATGAAAGCGTACGC
The DNA here is from genome assembly GCA_963736745.1 of uncultured Verrucomicrobiae bacterium. Lineage (GTDB taxonomy): Bacteria > Verrucomicrobiota > Verrucomicrobiia > Chthoniobacterales > JAFAMB01 > JAFAMB01. Next base: position 149,670 of record CAVTQD010000038.1, read on the forward strand.
AACCGTCGGACCGATGAAGCGAAAACCGTGTTCTTTGCATTCTCTGGCCAGCATCTCCGATTCCAGGGTTTTTGAGGGAGCTTCGTGATAGACTTGACCAGCGATTCACCAATGGTTTACCGCCCACAACTCGCCACAGAAAAGAATCCAAACTCCCATACTTCTCCTGAACGCGCAAAGTTGCGCGGGCGTTTGCGATCGCAGCTTCCAGTTTGGCTCGATTCCGGATGATGCCTGGGTTATCGAGTAGTTTCTGGATTTCTTTGGGCCGAATTTCGCTACTCTGGCCAGGTTCAAATTTCTTAAATGCGACCTGGAATGCTTTCCGCTTCCGCAAAATGGTGATCCAGCTAAGCCCGCTTTGCATGGATTCGAGGACGAGCATTTCAAATAGACGATTGTCTTCGTGAAGCGGAACGCCCCACTCCTGATCATGATACGCAATATAAAGCGGGTCCTGACCCGACCAACCACAGCGTTTGAGCGGCATAGACTATTTAGCTTGGAAGCGTCACGTCCCGCAGGCGACGGGCTGCACAGTTTTACTTCTCGACGATTGCCCAGGGATAGTTCGAATCGCAGGGCCCTAAAATACGCGATTAATAAGCTCATGGCCTTGCTCATAGAGACGAAGGTTCTGGATGAAATGGCCGACGATACGATCCGATTCAGTGGAGTGCCCGCCGCCTGTGTGCGGCGTGATATAACAGTTTGGCGTTGACCATAGAGGATTGTCAGGCGGCAAGGGCTCGGGATCGGTCACATCCAGGTAAGCAGCGGAAAGGTGGCCGGATTTCAGGTTTTCCGCAAGTGCCTCCTGGTCGGTGGTGGTGCCGCGTCCGATGCTGTAATAACGAGCCCCCATCTTGATTTGGCGAAATCGCTCGGCATTGAAAAAGCCTCGTGTCTGGGTGCTGTCAGGGAAAATGTTAATGACGTGATCCGCTTCAGCCAGGGTGCCGGCAAGGTCCGCGGGTCCGACAACGCGAATCTTTGAGCCCGGTTGAGGCGTCCTTCGGTAACCGGTTACCCGAACCTGATACGGAGCGAGAAGCTCGGCCAAACGTCGTCCGATCGCTCCATAGCCAACGATAAAAATCGTTTCGTCGGCCAGCAAACGCATACTCTGACGCAATTCATTTTGAGGCCAGGCGCGAGGTCCCCGTTGATTCTCGTGGGAGGGATACAATTTCCGCGCGTCCGCCAGCAGCCATGCCATGAGATGTTCCGCGCATGGTTCATCGAACACGCTCGAGCTGTTTGTCATTATCGCCGAAAGTTTCTTTAGCGTGTTTCGAATTTCTTCGGAGTCATACCTCGCATATCCGGCGCTGGAAAGGTGGAGCCAACGCAACTTTTCAGATTGGATGATCGCTCCAGCGTCGGGTTGACCAAAAACAACCTCCGCTTGCAGAACGTGCGGGTCCAAAGTTCCAACGTCCAAAACGTGTTCCGGCTTCTGAGCCAGAATAAGCCTGTGTGGGGCGGCAGAACGGACCAGCAGTTCTTCGGCGGACGGACTCAGAAAAGGGTTGCACCAAATTGTAAGTGCTTTCATGGCTTTTTGAAGGACAGAGTCCCCGAGAGCACCAGCGTTATGCGGCGATTCCTGTGAATGCTACGGCCGGCCATGGGAACGAACGCGATTGTGCTGGAATCGGTTGCGGCTCGCAGTTTCATCCGGCCTGAACGAATAAGCCGTGGGGAATAAAGGGTTGCCATAAAGAGAAAGTAAGATGCCCATATTCTCAATTCAGTACCGACCGAATCAATTTGTTTCCGGGCCCACATTCACGATTGTCATACAGGGCATAGAGTGTCCTGTCTGGTACAGGTCACTAAAACTGCGGGTTTTTTTCCGTACCGCTTTGCTCTCCGGCAAGGTGCAGGATAAGGTCAGTCTTGGAGATGCTTCCTATCAGGCGTTTGGAGTTCAGATTGTCGACCACAGGGAGGCGTTCCGAGTTGGCCTCAGAAAATTTCTGTAGCGCTTCATTCATCCCCTGAGAAGGCGACACGCGAGGAAAATCCTCGTCCATGATATCCGCCGCGATAACCACCGATTCGAGCTCGGGTCGATCGAGGAAGGTCTTGACGTCGTGAAGCGAAATTGCGCCCAGCAGCCGATTTTCCTTATCGACGATGTAAATGTGTTGGTATCGATGTTGCACAAATGTCTCCGCGATTTGTGTGAAGGTCGCGTTCTTAGGGAGGGTAATCGGATCACTGCGGACCAGATCTTGGAGGTTGACCCCAGCCAGTTGCTGTTTAAAGAAGGCGGCACCCTTTCTTTCGAGCGACTCACCATACATGAAGCGCCTCTCAAAAATACCGCTGCAGTAATAGGCAACGACGCAGTTCACCATCAAGAAAGGAGCGATCGAATAATCCAGAGTGAGCTCAAATGCCATCAGAATCGCCATTAATGGCGCGCCGGTCGCTGCTGCGATAAAAGATCCCATACCAACAAGGCCGTACATTGCCGGGTCGGCACGTAATCCCGGCGCAACACAGAGAACCGTTTGGCCGTACAAGACTCCGATTGCGGCACCGATGAACAAGGTCGGAGTAAACACCCCTCCGACTACGCCTGATCCGAACGCGGTCGCAGTCGCCACCAGCTTCAGCAGAATGATTGCAAGAATTTCGTCCCACAACCAATTCTGATGAAAGAGGGAACGAAGCAGTCCCTGACCGTTCCCGCAAACTGCTGGATTCAATATCGCAAGAGCGCCGACGATTACGCCGCCAATCGCCAGCTTAAATGGTACTGGGATGTTGATCTTCGAGAACAGGCGTTCGGCAAGCCGGAGGAGACGCAGATAACCCGGCGCCAGGAAGCCCAGGACAATGCCGATACAGCAGAGAGGTACTATTTCCCATCGCGTGTGCAGATGGAAACCGGGCGATTTATACAAAGGCTCACTGCCGCTGAGGAATTGTGAGACGAATGCCGCAACTACGGAGGCTAGGATCAAGGGCCCAAGCGATTCCACAACGACGGTCCCTAGAATGATCTCGGCAACGAACAGCGACGCCGCGATCGGCGCCTTGTACGCGCTGGCGATGCCGGCTGCGGCTCCACATGCCACCAGATGCCGGCGCTGCGGGATCGGCATTCGTCGGATCCTGCCGACAATCGAAGCGACAAGCGAGGAAAGCTGCACGAGCGGGCCTTCCCGGCCTATCGAGGTTCCTGTGCTGATCGAGAAGAGGGCTGACACGCTTTTGATGATACTTGCTCGGACAGAGATATTCCCGCTGCCGACTACGATGGCTTCCATGTAGTCCGTGGTTGTTTTCTGCCGGATGCTGGCGAAAAGACGATTCCCGAACCAAAGGGTGAGGCCGGCCAGCAATCCGCCCACCGTCGGTACAGTCAGTCTCTGCCACCATGGCAGGCGAGCGAATGAGGAGATGATACCTGAGCTTGATCCGGTCGCCAGATAGTGCAGAAACTCACTCGTTCTGCGAAAGCTCTCCGATGCAAGCGCTCCCAGAACACCGATGAGGGCCGCCCAGATGAGCGTCGATTGGCGTTCGCCCAGGCGCAAATGTTCAACTAGCCAGAACTTCAGCCTGAGCAGACGGCGCGAGCAGCGGAGAAAGGGTTCGCTGCTGTTGATGCTCCTCGGTCTTGTCCATCCGGCTTTGGCTAGTCTCCCGTCCCCGAATGGCGCGAAGATAAGCAGAGTTTGGGATGGTTTAACGCCCCGAAGAAGGGGCGATATGACTCAGCCCTGGGTTTCAACCCAGGGAACCGCCACCCCCCACGATGATGCGCCCTGAAAGGTCGCCAGTTCGGGCGCCGTAATAACACACGTATCCATTGTATCAATCTCATCGCTCGCCATTGCCTTGGTCTAATGATATCCTCTCCGACCAGAGTTTGGAGCTCTGTTGTACGGCCGCCTCATTCCTTCATTAGGAAGCAATATACGTTAGTTTGGCACACGTGAGCTTTCGCCCATTCAGGGCGACCCGCCTTGTCGGATGGTTCCCAGGGTTTCAACCTGGTTGAAACCCTGGGCTTGAATCCTTTAGCCCCCTCCGGGGCATAAAAACGCCTCGAACCTTCTTATCTTCGCGCCATTCTCTCCTGTCCTCGAAACAATATGTGTTCCTGGAATAATATGCCTTTCGCCGCAGGTTGGTTGGTTGTTTTTCAAGGAGGAAGCGACGACCCTATCTGTATCGTTACGTACGGAGGCATGTTATTTCTGGGAGGTGAGACTATGGGCTTTCAGCGAATGCGGAAAGGAGACTTGAAATGTCCTCTGCCTGCACAATCCGGTCGACAACGCGTTCCCCGCGCACATGTCGAGCCAAAAACGAGATTAGCTCCAGGTAATCCGCTCCCGCGCGTTTCGGAATGCCGATCAAAAAAATCAGCCGAACCGGGATTTCGCCGAACAGGATCGGATGCGCGCACGTTGCGATCACCATGACAATCGAGGTCACGATGTTCGTTCGCGCATGCGGGAACGCAATGCCTCCAGAAAATAAGGGCGGATCGGTTTGCTGCCGATCGAAGACAGCTAGAGATAATTCTTCTAAATCCAGCACTTGTGCGTGTCCCTGCAGCGTAGCGAGCATTTTTGAAATGGCTTCGTGCTCAGATTCCGCTTCTAAATTCTTGATGAAAATTGCGGCTCGCAGGTGCTCGACCGCTTTCCGACTGATCACTCAATAACCCCCCAATCGCTCTTTGTTTATACCAGATACGGAGCGCTGGGAAAGGGGAGTTTCGTTTGCGCCAGTAATTGGAGATCAAGCGACCAGGCGCGTGGGATTGCAGTAGCTGCTTTAGTTTAAACACATTCCGAGCGCTTGAACGACCTGATCTACAACCTCAGCGAGCGGTTTGCGTGCATCGACTATGATAGCGTCTTTCGGTTTTTCGAGCGACGCGAACTGGCTTTCCATGAGTTCTTTCGGGAAAAAGTGGGTTGTTCGATGTTGCAATCTGTTACGGATCGTTTCCGGATCGACGTCGAGGTACACGAATTTTGGCGGTAGTACTTCATCACTTAGCACTTTGCGATAAGTCTCCTTGAGGGCCGAACAGGCTAGTATGACCGAGTGTCCTTCGGCCAATTGATGTTGCAATTCATCGTGCAGTCTCTGGAGCCAAGGCGCTCGATCCTGGTCAGTGAGCGGAATTCCATGCTTCATCTTTTCGATGTTCGCTGGCGGATGAAAATCGTCCGCATCAAGAAAGATCCAGTCCAGTTTTTGAGCGACTTTCATTCCGACAGCCGTCTTCCCGGAGCCGGCGACGCCCATGAGAATTACTGACTGAGGATGATTCTTTTGCATACGCTTAGGAGAGAAGGCGGAAGTTCAGGCAATGCCTATGGCCGGAAATAAATAATGACGTCGAGTCGACTGCGAGTTGAATTCTTCTGAATCGGACAAGTTTCTGACTCCTGTCGTCTTGACGTTAAATAAACTGTTTAATCTCGTCCATAGAGGCTCGGCTGACAAACATCAACAGCACTCCGGCTCTTCGCTCGAACTTGAAATGCCATCCGTCCAGATCTCTGAACCTGTCACCGACATTGATGGAGCGAAACGCCTTCTCATCAATCACGAACACGTGAAGCAGTTCGCCGCTTGGCAGTCGAAAACAAGTGAGAGAGAACTCCTGGCCCTTCCAGTGAAGCGTCTTGCATCCCACGGTTGGTAGTTCCAGCAGCGAACCGGGCAGGGAAGGAATGCACGGAGCATTCATTTCCGCCAGATATTCCTGGGTCCGTGAGAAATCAGCCGTCAGCAGATCCAATTTTGGAGCTGGAGCGGAGCTCAGCATCGTTAGATTTGTTCGTTGATATTGCTCGACCAACTTGGACTTCGAACCACTCTCCAGATACAACGGGAGAAGGATCGCCCCGCTCAGCACAAGGACCGCCGCCAAGGCAAGGAGAGGCCTGATTGTGAAACGGCGTATGGGTGAACGATTTGCGATTCCGGCAATGATCGTTGAGTACAAGGTCGCCGGCGGCTGGATCTCAGCCAATTTGTCGGCGATCAGGGAGTCGAAAGATCGCTGTTCCTTGAACCATTCCGCCAATTCAGGGTCGCGCGCCGCCTGCTCCAGGGCCGCACGGAAGACCGTGTCCCGCGCATCAGCGCCATTGGGGCGATAGGCGTTCAGCACGAACTTCGCGTATTCGTTCGTGATTTCAGTGCGCGGCGTCTTCATCTTTTCTCAATAGAATTATCTTATCGCTGTTTTCCGAGATCGCGGCAGCCAAAATAGCTTTCAGCTGTTCCTTGCCTCGCGAAAGGCGGGACATGACGGTTCCGATCGGGATATCGAGGGCTTGCGCGATCTCCCTGTACGACAGTTCGCTCAAATAGAACAATTCCACCGCCGTGCGATAAGTAGGCTCAATTTGGTCCAGTGCATCGATTACTGCCTTCGCATCCAAGGCGCGCAACGCGTCTGTAGAAATGGAAGGAGCGTCATGGACCTCCGGGCGGAATTCCACGTGCGGATGGCTCGATTGAATCCGGAGTGCTCGAAGAAACTCGCGGCGGAGCGTAGTGAACAGCCAGCATTTGACCTTCGAAATGTCACGAATCTGATGGGAACGCTGGGCAAGAATAAAAAAAGTCTGTTGAGTCAGATCGCCGGCTTCCGCCTCATTCTTAGTCAGTGATAAAGCGAACCGGTAGAGGGAGGTATAAAACCTGCCGACGACCGCTTCGAGATCTAATTCGTGAGTCACAAGTTTTTGCCAACCTTGGTAAGCTTACTACTCTGTGAGACGGAAACGCAGATATTATTCCGCGGTTCGGGAAGCGTGTCGACGTGCGGCGTGTCGGGGTTTGCGAAGCGTCATCAACTTCGTCGAGACCTTGTGGTCATTGTAGACGTGTCGAAAAGCAGTCTTGCCTCCCCACGCCGACGCGCCGACACGCCTCCCCAGAGGTCCTCTTCACTGCGCTTGAGACCTCTTGCCGTGAAGAGTTCATACTGATATTAGTCAACCTTACCGGAACGCTTTCTCAGAGATTTCCTTGGAACTGCGAAACGTTGAACAACTGGCGTTTGGCCGGCGACTAAAAGTACGGAAACAAACATGAACCTTGAACTGGAAAATAAAACGGCCCTGGTCACTGGCTCGACAGCTGGAATCGGACTGGCAATAGCCGAACGTCTGGCACGTGAAGGCGCGACTGTTATCGTCAATGGTCGCACAAAAAAGCGAGTGAACGATGCGATCAAACGAATCCTTGGTCAGTACGCCGAAGCGAAGCTTGAGCCGCTGGTCGCAGACGTAAGTACGAGCGCAGCAGTTGCAGCCACGATCAAAGAATTCCCAAAAATTGATATTTTAATCAACAACGTCGGAATTGGCGAACTAAAGCCGTTCGAAAAGATCTCCGATGATGATTGGTCTAAGCTGATCGAAACAAATTTCATGAGCGGAGTCCGGTTAAGTCGTTTTTATCTTCCCCAAATGAAAAAGCAGGGTTGGGGACGAATCCTATTCATTTCGAGCGAGTCCGGGGTCAACATACCCAGCAACATGATTCACTACGGCGTGACAAAGACGATGCAGATTGCTTTGGCGCGCGGGTTGGCCGAGACAACGACGGCCACCGCCGTTACTGTCAACTCGATAGTGGTAGGACCAACATCGACTGAGGGAGTGAACAAGTTTCTCGCCAACCTTGCTAAGAAAGCGAATGTGAGCCTCGATGAGATAGAAACGAATTTTTTCAAGAACGAACGGCCGGGCTCGCTATTGCTACGCTTTGCGAGGGCAGAGGAAGTCGCTAATTTGGTAGTCTATTACTCCAGCCCGTTGTCGAGTGCTACGAATGGAGCCGCTATCCGCGTCGACGGGGGAGTCGTACGTTCAATTCTTTAATCCGCAACTTGCTCGCCAAGAGTCCCTTCGAAAATGCATGTTCACTACGGGTAAAGGCGCATAGTCGAAGAGGGAGCAGGTAATTCTTCTCCAGATTTCAGATGTTCTTCAGCGTTGCGCATTTCACATCCAATAGCTCGAACGTTGGCGTCAGGGGCAATTCTAATTGGAACGGCTGGTGCCCAGATCGCTTCAGTACTCCCTAACTCCGAGAGTCGGGATGGAGAAATCGTTGATTGTTGCTTAATTGCGAATGTTCATCCGGAGGATGGAATTCGAGCGGCGAACCCTGGCGAGAACCTGGCCGACGCGGCCCAGCGGCTGTTAAGCGATCTGCGCGAAACCCACTATCAACATAAAACACACGTTGACGGCGCTCTCGGCGTTTACGACATGGATTGTTCGGGTTTCGTCGACTATCTGTTGAAACGGCTTGCTCCGGAGCAATTCGGGCAACTGCCCATTGAAGCCGGCCATGCGCGTCCTCGAGCAAGGATGTACTTTCAATTCTTGCACCGGCTGCGCGAGCAGCCTTTGCCTGGGTGGGAAGCGATACGTCAGCTCGCCCATGCGCAGCGGGGCGATATCATCGCTTGGGAATTGCAAGCCTCGACACAGGAACCTGGCGATACCGGACATGTGGTCATCGTCGCCGCTGCCCCGATTCAGGTAACGCAAAATATTTGCCGGGTCGAAGTTTATGACTCGAGCGGTATCCATCACGACGACGATAGTCGGCCGGAACACACTAGCGGCATTGGAAAAGGAATTATCTCGTTCCGACTGAATGAGAGCGGCGAACCGATTTCCTTTCAGTTCAACGCTCGCGCTCAATATCATGACGAAACAATCGCGATTGGTCGTCTCGTGAGCCAGTAAGATACCTTCACGCTCGCGATGGCACTACTCGATCTATGAAGAGAGCAAGTTGGTCCGTATCGGATTGCGATCGCTTGAGTTTGAGCACTCCATGCGTTTATAAATCGTTACGCCTTCGCGCGCAATCTTTGCCTTGAGTCGCGCACTGGTAAGCCGTTCGGGGCGCACGATGTCGAGTACGTAGATGATGGGCGTGTTTTGGAGAGCATCGTACAGCTCGGCCCACTCGGCTGGGGTGGCCTCTGGACTGGAGATCGCTAAGTCGAGATCGGACGAGCGGCGGGCGATTCCGCTGGCGCGGGAACCGAACACACGCACCTCCTGCACAAACGAAAAATGGCGAAAGGTGCCGCGAAGGATATCAATATCTTTGTCGCGGAGTCCAGGTAGCGTCATAGCTCAATCCCACACAAGAGTTTGAATCTTCTCCGCCATTCGGGCAAGCCGTGGCGCATAGTCGTGGACAATGCGGGTGTAAATGAGTACGGCCAGTGTCTCATCATAGGCGTGGCTGGTGAGGTTGCGATCATCCAGCATTTGCAGCCAAACGTCAGCTTCATCCTGGTCGGATATCAATCTTGCAACAAAAGCTCTCTTGAGCACTGCTCGCGGGCTACCGGACTCGAACCCCTCGTGTTCAAGATAAAGCTGAAGCGTCTTCCAAACCAATTCGAATGTAAACTCGAAGCGCTGGATCGCGGCGTCACGCACAATATCGGTCTCTGGAAGAGCGGCCACTTCGTCCAGGCGAGCAGCCGCATTCAAAACCGCAGTCTGACGTTCGGAAAAACGTTCATTTCCCATAAATTGTTTCTGTCAGCACGAGGGTTCCGCCGTTGCGTTGACAGTTAGCAACCGGCTTCATTCCTCAAGAGCTTACTGTATTTTCGATAGAGGCCGCGAAAGCGATCATAGGTGAGCCCGAGAAGTCGGGCCGCATGGTGTTGTTGATAATGCGCCGCAACGAGAGCCGATTCAATCAGTTCAACCTCGTGGCCGGCGATTATGGAATCGAAATCGATAGGAAACTGGTGCCCAGCTTTCTCTTGCTCGCTTCGGGCCTCCTCCCGCGCTGAAACGGGCCGCATCTGTTCACTGCCCCTCAATTCGAAGGGTGGATCAAATGGACTCAACGTGACAAGCGAGATTTCCGCCGTTTCAGAAAGATACACGGCGCGTTCGACGACATTCTTAAGTTCGCGGACATTGCCAGGCCAGTTGTATCGTAGAAGTTCTGCAAGAGCCGACGGCCTGAAGAAGGGCGTCCATTTCAAACCAAGTTCAATTGCAAAGGCCGTGGCAAAATGATTCGCAAGCATTTGGATATCCCCATCCCGAAACCGAAGGGGCGGCAACCAGAGAACCTGAAAGGACAGCCGATCCAATAAATCGGCTTTAAATCGTCCTTCGACAACCAAGTCACGGAGATCAACACTCGTCGCCCCAACAAGGCGGAGGTCGACTTCGATCGCTTCCGACGAGCCGACACGTTCAAACGTGCCGTACTCGACAACCCGCAAAAGCTTTTCCTGAAGGGCCAGAGGCATGAGGCCCAGTTCATCGAGGAAGAGGGTTCCGCCATGGGCGGATTCGAAACGTCCCTCGCGGCGACGATTTGCACCTGTGAATGCCCCCGCTTCATGACCAAAAAGTTCTGACTCAAGAACCGAAGGAGCCAAGGCAGCGCAATTCAGCTTGATAAACGGCCCGCTCCAGCGGGGTGACAAATAGTGGATCCGGGCGGCGGCAAGTTCCTTACCCGTGCCCCGTTCACCGATCAAAACGACTGGTCTGGAGGCACCGGCAACACGCGCTAGCTGTTGCTGAAAAAGGAGAAAACTCTCGCTTGCACCAATCGCCTCGGTGAGATTGGATAAAGGCGCAGAAAACCGTTTCGAGGTCGTATTCACCGGATAAAGGTAAAATAAATCAGCAGAGTCAAAAGCGCAATTAATCGATGTCCAGGTCTAACTATCTATGAATGAGCGTATTACACATTTTTAAGCGCGACAGGCATCTTTTGTGCTCTCTAGCAGGAGAAAGGAAATCAAAAAGGTGCACATCTTCACTCGATTCAGAGATATCATCAACGCGAACATCAATGCGATGCTCGATCAAGCTGAGGATCCAGAAAAAATGATCCGGCTCATCATCCAGGAAATGGAGGAAACGGAGATCGAGATCAAGGCCTCCTGCGCAGGCACTATGGCGGCGCGAAAAACAGCCGATCGGAACCTGCAAGCACGGCGTCAAAAGGCGACAGAGTGGGAAAACAGGGCTCGATTGGCGATGGAGAAGGGGCGCGAGGATTTAGCTCGCGAGGCATTGACGCTAAAGCATCAATCTCTTGAGGGGAGCGCTGCGGCAGAATCCGAAATTGCTCAACTGGAAGAAATTATCAGCAAATACCGGAGCGAAATCTCTCAGCTGGAGGAAAAGCTCACTGGGGCAAGAGAAAAGCAACGCGTGTTGGCTCAACGCCATCTGCAGGCACGCCAACGCACGAAGGCCCAACAGCAAATTCGCACAGCAGACTCCCATCTGGCCATCGCTCGACTTGAACGTTTCGAACAGCAAATCGAACGCATGGAGGCGGAGGCCGATGTGGTAAACTATGGAAAGGAGACCAGTCTCGAGAAACAATTTTTGGATCTCGAACGATCGGAACAGATTGAAAATGAACTCAACGGCCTGAGGAAGACGTTGCAGAATCAACCCGCGCCGACTCCCCAATCTTGATTGAGCTTCATTTGACGTTCTTCAGTATTGTAATCGGCAAAATCTATTACTCTTATGCTAGCGACCTCACTTGAAGCATTGGCTTCGTTGTCCATTCCGCTTGTCGCAATCATCGGTGTTTTTGCGGTGAAGGCTCTGAGAATCATGCACGAACGTCCGATCAAGGCGGATCTGACGGCGGAAGATCGTGCAAAGCTCCGCAGGATAACTGAGATGATTGAAAAATTGGAGGGCAGGGTAACTGCCCTCGAAACATTATTGAAAGAAGATCAAGCGAACAAAGAGGTCACTCATGAAAAAGCTTCTTAATCTTCTGAGATCAGAGCGTTCCTTGATTGGCGGCGCATTCGGATCTCTTTCCGACATGTTTGGTTGGGACCGAGCCGTCGCGCGCATTATCGGCTTTTTGATTCTCTGGGGAATTCCTTATTGTTTCGGGGCCTCTATCCGGAGCGCGTGGTGGATCAGCATCCTCATTTACATCGGATTCGCGCTGATTGTCCGAAAACGTATTTGTGGATCGCATTTTCGTGACTCAAGCTCGGCTGGAAGACCGAGAGCACAGCGTTGCAGTCAGGCAAGCAATGCACCCTCCCGAGAAAAAGAAGAACCTGCAATCTCTACCATGCGGCCCGCTGCATCGAGGACGGGCACCGATAGCGATTTAGTCGGAGAACAATTTGGAGACGCGCTGAGCGATCTCGAACAGCGCCTGGTGCGGTTGGACCGGCGCATTCAGCGGATTGAAAGCGTCGTCACCGATCGTTCTTTCGACTGGGATCGCCGGTTACGCGGTCGCCCTTAGAGTCGCCTCTAAACATCCATAATTAATATTCGGCCTCGTTTTGGATCGCGAAATCAGGTAGGGGTTCAATGCCGCTAGAAACCGCGCGTGTTTTGAGTTCCTGAACTGCCGGAATAAGAGTAATGAGTGTGCGCGATGACAACGTCAGTCAGCCTCGCAACCCGAGGATGGTCGATGTCGGGAGGCTGGCGGGAGTGTCCCATCAGACAGTCTCTCGAGTGCTCAATGCGAATCCGAACGTTCGTCCGGAGCTTATAGAGCGGGTGCAATGCGCGATTCGACAGCTGGGATATAGGCGGAATACAGCGGCTCGAGCGCTCTCGACGGGCCGCTCAATGAATCTGGGCGTCGTCAGCTTCGACATCTGGCAATACGGGTCGACGCACGTCCTCTTCGGTATCACCGATGCAGCGCGCCAGGTTGGCTATGCAACGAGTCTAGTAAGCCTCGGAGAAATCGATCCCCAAAGCGCCCGCGCCGCGATCGATCATCTCATAGCCGACTTTGTTGACGGTATCATTGTCATCGCGCCGGTCGAAGGCGCGAGGGCTGCAGTACAGGCGGTGCCAGCCGATGTCCCGCTGGTAATGTTCGAGCCAAGCGTCGTTAATGCCACCACGAGCGTGGCCATTGATGAGGTACTAGGCGCGCGTTTGGCAACCCGGCACCTCTTGGAGCTGGGGCACGAATCCGTATGGCACGTCAGCGGTCCGAAGGGTTGGCTGGGGACCGAGGCACGAATCCGCGGCTGGCGCGAGGAGTTGGCGGCAGCCAGACGAGTAGCCCATGAGATCATCTCCGGGGATTGGAGCTCGGCATCTGGCTATCGGGCAGGGCAGGAGATGGCCCGTAATCGCGAAATTACGGCTGTCTTCGTAGCGAACGATCAAATGGCACTTGGTGTGCTCCAAGCGTTGCAACAGAATGGCCTGAAGGTGCCCGACGATATCAGTGTCGTTGGCTTCGACGATTTTCCCGAGTCCGCTTTTTTTCAGCCATCACTCACGACCGTTCGGTTGGACTTTACTGAGATTGGACGACGCTGCGCTGCGCGGCTTCTGGAGATGATTCGGGGCGTAGAACTGTCTCCGACATCGCCCCTGGAGCCAAGATTGCTTGTGCGGTCAAGCAGTGGTCCGCCGCCGGTCTGAGCAAAAGGCATAGAGCAAGATGCATTACCCCCAGGAACGCGCGCGGGCGAGATTCGTTCAGCGTAAGTCCCAAGTCACCCCTGTGAGTTGAAACCCTGGGAACATCAAACCAAGACGGGCCGCCCTACGCTTGGTGGACGAACTGGCGCGCGTATTGGACCGTATCAATTTCTTGAACCTTCTTGTCACGCCGAATCGATTTGATTCGTGGAAAACGTAGAGCGAGACCACTAGCATGGCGATCGCTTGGTTGAACGGAGTTAAAAGCCACCTCCAGAACTATCTCAGGAATAACCACGCGAAAATGCCGTTCCTTCCGGATCGTCGTTCTAAGAAAGTGCTCCGTAAGCTCTTCAATTTCCTCGTCTCGCAGACCGGAATAAGCCTTGCCAATTGTTTGCAACAGACCGGTTGCTTCGTCTCGAACGGAAAACGTGTAGTCACTGAGCAAATGACTGCGTTTGCCATGGCCCTGTTCGGCACCGACTACTACGACATCGAGGGTTGCCAGCTCCTTTTTTAATTTGATCCAACTGCCTCCACGTCTTCCAGGCGTATAGAGGCTATCGGCGTCCTTTATCATCAAGCCTTCCTGAGATTCGTGCCTGGCTATCAGATACGCTTCGGCTATCTCCTTGATAGAAGCAATTTTGCGTATTGGAGAGACTTTGACTCGATCTGGAAGCACCAGCTGACCTAACCGCCGCCGGCGCTCTCTCAACGGTCTCTTCAATAGAGTCTCCCCGTCCAACCGGAGCAAATCAAACACCATAAAGATGACTGGAACGTCTTCGGTTTCGAAAAGGTCAAGAGTGCGCTTCCTCCCCAGCCTTCGTTGGAGATCAAAGAATGAAAGTTTCTTCTCCGGGCCGAATGCCACAATTTCGCCGTCAAGAATCAACTCTTCGGCAAATCGAAGTCCAGCCAGTTCCGGAAATTCCTCAGAGATGTTGCGCAAGTCACGGCTGAACAGCTCCGTCCGTTCAAGAGTTCCGTGAAGCTGGGCGCGTATTCCATCGTATTTCGCTTCGGCGAGAGCAGTCTGTGCCGCGAACTCCGACTGCACACGGTCCCAAACTGTTTCGGCTGAAGATTCGGGAATCGCTAACATCGATCTGACGGGCCGAAACAGCGTCAGGTTCGCGGCAGTGAGCTGATTCGTTTTCGCGAGTCGTGCCGTCTCGCCAATATCGCCCGTTAACATATTTACCTCTTTGACTTGTTCGAGGCTCGCCCCGAATGCCGCCGCGATCGCTTCTTCCAACAGGCCTTCCTTCAGGCCAATGCGGAGATCTCCTGTCATGATGCGAACAATGTAACTACCGCATTCCGGACCAACCGTCCGGAGCCAATCGGCAAGGAGGTCCGCTTTTGCCACCGGGCCGATTGCCTCCTGCATGACAGAAAATCGTTCTGCAACCTCCCGGATAGTTATCTCTCTGTCGCTTGTTCGACCCAACAATACCTCGTAAGCGACACGGCCGGCATCGCCGTATCCTGCGGAGATGCTGCGAAAATGTGTTTCGCTCAGGCCGCTGGCCTGGATCAATGCTTTGCGGATAACCGCCCAGCCGACTTGCAACGTTTGTCCGATTTTTGCGGGAAAAAGCGTGTCCAGTAAAAAATGTGGCAACGACAGGTAGTTCTTCATTTGTCAGAGAGATCAGATAATTGGATAGAGTTTCAATTTTTCTGAGCTTGCCTGTCAGGCTCGCAATCTGGTTGCAGATCTTGGTGAATTTAAGAAATCCGGACTCGGTCAAATCACTGGTATCGTGGATCGCGATCGATCGGGCCACAGGTGCACTTATCGGGAGGCCAAATTCAAGCTGATTATCTTCGCCAAGACTCCACGCCTCGATACCTCTGCGCCGGAGGTCTTCGGCAAATTCACGGGCGAATCCGTGGACAGTGAGGACCCGCTTTGGTCGTACCAACTCTACATATTTTATCAGGTCTGGATAGTCTGCGTGATCGGACAACGGGTAAGCGGCGTCGCACTGGTATCGATGAATTGTCGCTGAATCGAGCGCCCAGCCAGTCAGGATCGCGGTTCGCCGGTTCTTGATTCGTTGAACCAGCCTTGTCCGATTTGCGGTCGGGGGACAGATGACCACGCTGCCAGCGGTTCGACTTTCATCGTATGGAAAATATTCGGGAAGAGGACGGCGTAGCTCTTCGTAAAGCCTGGTCACTTTATAGACGCTTGGATGCAGCATGATGCGAAGACCGCTTCCGTTAAGCGCCGCCAGGATTTCCTGTGCCTTTCCTAGTGAGTAACCGAAGAGGATCGGCACCAGGTTTTCTTCATGGGTCTCTACGCAAAACTTCGTCAGTTCGGCAATCACCTGCTCAACTGGCGGGAATATATATTTAGGCAACCCGTAGGTCGTCTCCATGATCAATGTGTCAGCGTGAAGCCATTCAATAGATTCAGCGGACTTCCCGTGCCTCAACTTAAAGTCTCCGGTATAGAGTAAAGATTCGGATTTGAATTGGATGTGAACCTGGGCTGAGCCGAAGACATGTCCTGCGGGCAGCAAGGTGACCGAGGCACCGCGAAAATTCACGGGTGCGTGGAATGGCAGGGGGTGCTCCACTCTTCTGCCCGGCACTCGAGTGGCCATCAATTTCGCAGTGATTTCTGAGAGAATCACTTCCCGATGATTTCCGATGTGGTCGCTGTGCGCGTGGGAAACGAAAGCGGTGTCGCGTTCATCCTGCGGGTCTAACCAAAGGTCTAACTCCGGAAGGAGAATCCCGCGTTCGAAGGCGACCTTCATCATACCAATTTATTCATTTTTGAAATTAAACCGAAGAATTTGACGGACCGTCACCTCTCACGATATCGAAAAAACTTGGGCTTGTTTGCGGTCCTGGATCGGATTGGTCAATGGATCGTCTTTAACGTTCGCGAAAGAATGCATGGCCAAATTTCGAAGCTGGTCTTCTCCGGGTGCTTGCCATAAAGTGACCACTCTTTTGATTATGAAATCCAAGCCTGCCCCAAATACTCGCCAATTTTCAGGACCCATGTTGGATGGACCGGAGAGAGCTCCCAGTCGCGGAATGTTGTATGCAGTCGGATTCAAAAAAGAGGATTTTCAAAAGACAATCGTCGGAGTCGCATCTACCTGGAGCATGGTCACCCCATGCAATGTCCATATCGACCAGTTAGCCAAGGAATCAGCAAAGGGCGTGGACGAAGCGGGAGGAAAATCGATCATTTTCAACACCATCACGGTTTCAGATGGGATTTCGATGGGAACCGAAGGCATGAAATACTCTCTCGTCTCCAGGGAGGTGATCGCAGATTCTATCGAGACCGTTGCGGGATGTGAAGGTTTCGACGGGTTGGTCGCAATCGGGGGCTGCGACAAAAACATGCCGGGTTGCCTGATAGCTCTGGCACGGTTGAACCGACCATCGGTATTTGTGTATGGAGGAACGATCCTCCCGGGCTGTATCGGCAATCGAAACATCGACATCGTCTCGATTTTTGAGGCTGTCGGCGCCCATTCCAATGGAAAGATTTCAGATGGCGAACTGGAACAAGTCGAATCGTGCGCGATCCCGGGACCCGGTTCTTGCGGAGGGATGTACACCGCAAATACAATGGCCTCCGCCATCGAGGCGCTCGGCATGAGTTTGCCCAATAGCTCTGCGCAGGCCGCGATCTCAAAGGAAAAGCTGGCCGATGCGGCTTTGGCTGGAGCAGCCGTGGTAGACTTGATTAAGCGGGGTATTCGTCCGTCCGACATCATGACGAAGGAAGCCTTTGAGAACGCCATGACGGTTGTCATCGCGCTCGGCGGTTCAACCAACGCAGTTTTGCATCTGCTCGCCATGGCCAACGCCACTGGCATCAAATTAAAGCTCGATGACTGGACGCGAATCGGCAAACGTGTTCCGGTATTAGCCGATCTCAAGCCGAGCGGTAAGCATTTGATGTGGGAACTCGTACAGATTGGTGGGATCATGCCAATGATGAAAATGCTTCTCGGCGACGGTCTCCTGCACGGCGACTGCCTGACGGTGAGCGGGAAGACTCTGAAACAGAACCTAACGAAAGTGGAAGATTATCCGAAGGGGCAGACAATTATCCGCGGGTTCAAAGATCCGATAAAGTCGAGCAGCCACCTCGTTGTGCTGTATGGGAATCTTGCCCCGGAAGGCGCCGTCGCCAAAATATCCGGCAAGGAAGGGCTGCGTTTTGAGGGCAAGGCGCGCGTATTCGAGTCCGAAGAAAAAGCGCTCCGAGCAATCCTGGACGATAAAATTCGCAAGGGGGACGTGATCGTAATTCGCTATGAAGGCCCGAAAGGGGGACCCGGAATGCGCGAGATGTTGGCTCCGACTTCAGCGATCATGGGCAAAGGGCTTGGAAAAGACGTTGCACTGATTACCGATGGAAGGTTCTCGGGAGGCAGCCACGGATTTGTTATCGGACATGTCACTCCGGAGGCATTCGTGGGTGGCCCGATCGCGATCATTAGAAATGGTGATCCAATCGAGATTGACGGCGAGAAGAAGGTGGTCGACATCAGGATTCCGAAAACCGAACTTGCTGCGCGTCTGAAAAATTGGAAACAGCCGAAAGCAAGATATGCAAAGGGTGTTCTGGCGAAGTATGCATCGCAGGTCAGTTCTGCATCCCTTGGCGCAGTGACCGATTAGGGTACGCGTGAGGAGGCCTTGTCGGCGTAGCGGTTCAGTTATCTGTGGATTCTGGGGTTAACGATTGTCTCCGGTCTTTGGGCTGAGGTTTGTCGCTGATGGCGCGCGCGGATGGGCTTTAGGCTCTGCAGCGTCGACGCTTTCGCAATACGTTCCAACCATTGTAACATCTTGTTTCCTGGGAATCGAGTTGGAACGCACTTCTCGCGGATTACCTCTATTTCATCCACTTCGAGCAGACCCCAGCCAAGCGGCACCTCGTGTTCACAAAGCAATCCGGGCGTCGTGACCAGATAGTGAAGGTTGGCAAGTCTATACCGAGACATTCGATCGAACTTCGTGCCGTCGAATAGCTGTCGATGAATACAGGCAATCTTCTGGATGGTTTGCCTGTACGCCGAGTGATCGATCGCGCTGAAATCAAAGGTCGCCCATTCCGGGAACAACGAGTCCGAGGTTCGAAGAGACGGATAGTGAACTGCCAGAAGACGCTCAAGTTTGTCCCGGCGTTCCTGCAGTTTCTTCAACCTCGCCGTCAGCTCACCCTGACATTGATTGTCTCGTTCAAGGTCCTCGCGGCTTTGTTTACATTCAAACAAAGCAACGGTTGGTTCGCTTTGCATGCGGTCCAACCGGATCGCCGCGACATCGACTCGAAATCGCGATTGCGGAGCACGAACCTCCATTGCGCAACAACGGAAACCACGGTCACACGCCCAAACGAACGCATGCTCCTTCAGGCATCGGTGCAGTTCCGATTCACCGGTGGCCACGATCTATTTCTGGTAACCGTCTTTCGAAAAGCCGTTCGCTCCGCCGAGAAAGACCGCGATGTAATCGTCGAATCGTCCGTAGAAATAAATTCTTGGAAGCTCGGTGACCGTGTATAACCGTCCATGGATGATACGGTGATGCTCCGTATCGTAGATGACGATAGGGGTTAACCGCTGGTCATCCGGCACGTTGACTCCATATTGCGCGAGCCGCTGCTGGGCATTCCGAAGGGACTCCGGTTCTTTTCGCGCCTGGTCCTCCGTCAGTGGACCGGCGCCGACCGCTACGAAACGGACCGCCAGCGATTTCTGCAGGTATTGTTCGGGGATCGAGTTGAGCAGCGATTCTGCCCTCTGTGTCGCTTGCGTCTCCTGTTGCGGAGTTAACGCATAGCGACCGACAACGACGTTATTTGGGTCATAGACGAGTAACCTTGTTTTCGCCGCGGCAAGTTGTGCGAACAACAGAAGAAAACCGGCGATCCAGCATCTCATAATGTGGCTAGAATAGGGGCAGAGGCACTAGGCAGGCAAGCACAATACGGGTATTGAGAAGAGGCGCGAAATACTGTACGCAAGGAGTTGCCTCTGGCATTCCGCGGCCAGACGCGACAAGCAAAACAGGCTACGCAACAGAGCATTTCAGGCGTAAAGAGTCTACCTATGCAACCACCTCTCACATTTCGGTTCAACGACGGCACGGAGGTGCGTCGTCTCGGCTATGGCGCGATGCGTTTGACTGGTCACCCCGGCAATTTTGGGCCCTATAAGGCTTGGGACGATGGCAAAATAGTCCTGAAACGTGCGATTGAGCTTGGGATCAATTTTATTGACACAGCGAGAGCTTACGGACCTGGTTGGAACGAGAGACTCGTTGCGGAAGCTCTCTACCCGTACCGGGAAGGGCTGTTTATCGCGACCAAGGGCGGAGTGGTAAAAAAATCTGCTACTGAGCGACACCTTGACGGAAGTCCGAATGGTCTGCGACGAGACTGCGAAGAGAGTCTCAAAAACTTACGCATAGACTGCATCGACTTGTACCAACTTCATTGGGTCGATCCGGACGTGCCGTTGAGTGAATCCGTACTGGGTCTGGTTCGACTCCAGCAGGAAGGAAAGATTCGGCTGATTGGCCTTTCCAATATCACGGTCGAACAACTTGAAGAGGCTCGGTCAATCACCCAGATCGCCTCTGTTCAGAACCGGTACAGCGTCGGGGAGCGTCAGGGAGACGCAATGGTGGCTAGCTGCGCTCGCGAAGGAGTCGCTTTCGTGCCATATGGCCCTCTGGGAGCAGACCCGATGAAGCCCGGGGCGCCGCTTGCTTCCGCCGAAGGTGCTCTGGCAGATATTGGCAAACAACTGGGAGCGACGACGACACAGGTCGCCTTGAGCTGGCTGCTACACCGCGCTCCAAACATCCTGCCTATCCCAGGGACAACCTCGATTGCTCACCTTGAAGAAAATGTTGCGGCGGCAAATTTGAAACTTACAAAGGAACAATTTCAGCACCTTGAAAGCGTGGCCGCGCGCACCAATTGAATGAAGACGCAATTTTGCGTTGTCGGAGCCACGCGTGGCACTGGCCTGCTGATCGCTCAGCGATTGTTGCAAGCCGGTTCAAGTGTCCGAGTCCTCGCGCGCAATCCCGAAAGAGCCAGACGGCTCCTGGGCGAGCAGGCATGTATCTGCCATGGTGATGTGACTGATGTCCGATCGGTTCGCGACGCCATCGCCAAAGAATGCAGGGTGATATTTTTCGCTGTTGCTGCGACAGGTGGAATCGACGGACGCGGCCTGTTTGCATCAGAAGCCATGATCCGCAAGGTAACATACCAAGGGCTGCTGAACGTGGTCGATGCGGCGCGGGCAATCGGTTTCAAAGGACGCATCATCCTTCCGTCGGTCATCGGCGCGGACCGCTCGTCGGTCATGATTCGCATTCTCGACAGGATCAAATGCGGTCTGCAGCGAAACCTGAGTGAAAGAGAACTCTATCTGCGAGCTAGTGGCTTCGACTACACTATCGTGCGTGCGCCGATCCTCACCGACGCCCCGCCCGGCGCCTCTAATCTTCGGATTGCCAGAGCAGATCATAAGCTAACTGCCGGACCGAAGATTTCGCGTGGCGATCTTGCCAGGTTGTTAGTCCTGGTCGCCGAGCAAAGCGCAGCGTCACGTAAAACTTTTGACGTCTTTAGCGTGAAAGGCGTCGCCCCCGCTGACCGGCAAATCCTTGAGCAGCTCGAGCGAATACCAAGAGATACTCAAGCGGATTGTGGTGGTTGCTTTCAGACGGATACAGAGACCACGACCAAACTAAAGCGTCTTTAGGGTCGCGCTCAGCGCATCGAGAAGCGGCTGCATCGTCTCGACGGTTTCATCTCCCATGTTTGAGATACGAAATGTCTTGCCCTTGATTTTTCCATAGCCGCCATCGATCTGGAATCCGTGCTCTTCCCGAACTCGCTTTGCGAACGCCGCCACGTCAATGTCCCGGTTGTTTTTGACACAGGTCAAAGTGACAGATCGATATCCTTCCTGCGCGAAGAACTCGAAGCCATTGGCGTTTACCCATTCGTGAACGAGACGATTGGTCTGAATATGGCGTGCAAACCTATTCTCAAGGCCTTCGTTGAAAATATCTTCAAGCTTCGACCGTAACGCATAGATGTGCGGGATTGTCGGAGTGCTTGGCGTCATGAATTCCTCAGCGTTTTTCTTGAATTCAAACAGATCAAAATAGTAACCACGATCATTGAGTTGAGCGGCGCGTTCGAACGCTGCTTGCGAAGCTGCAAACAGGGACAATCCCGGAGGCAGGGCCAACGCTTTCTGGCTACCGGTCAACATGAGATCAATGCCGAGATCGTCCATCGGTATCGGTAAAGCCGAGAACGACGAAACCGTGTCGACGATAGAGATCACGTCAGGGTACTTGCGGAGAATATCGCTGATCTCCTGCAGCGGGCTCATTACGCCCGTCGAAGTTTCGTTATGGATCAGGGTAACGGCATCAAACTGACCGGTCGCGAGCTGGGCGTCCACTTCTCCCGGATTGATCGGCTTGCCCCACTCCACCTGCAGAGGAACGGCGGTTTTGCCGCATCGCTTTGAGACATCGAACCACTTATCGGAAAAAGCCCCACACATGCAGTTCAGGACGCCCTTCTTCACCAGATTGCGGATCGCACCCTCCATAACGCCCCAAGCCGATGACGTCGACAAGAATACCGGCTGCCGGGTTTGAAAGAGTCGTTGAAGCCCAGGGTAAATCGCACGATAGAGCGCCTTAAAGTCAGCGCTGCGGTGCCCGATCATCGGGCCCGTCATTGCTGCCAACGTCTTCTGCGATACCTCCACCGGTCCGGGAATGAAAAGCTTGATTCTCTTAGTCATCGGTACCTGTTGAATTTCGGAAAGCGGTTGGAAAACACAACTCAATTTACGAGGTTGTCGGTGCCAGTGCCAGTGTCAGTGCGAGAAAGGCGATCAAGTCGCACGGCCGCGGTTCAACATTTGAGGTCGATATTTGATCTGGCGCTCTTTGCTTTTCCTTGAAAACTCAACTGAATTCTGAAACGGCCACGACCCGCCGACCCGCCGACCCGCCGACCCGCTCCCCTATCCCGGCCACAAAAAATGCTCCAATCGCAGACGGGTAAGCCGATTTTTCGCTTCATCGGACCGAGCTCCGCGAGTGTTGGCTAATTTCTCGTATATCGCTGCGGCAGAACTCCAGGAACGCCGGTCTTCCAGAATCTGCGCCGCATCGAAGCCAGCACGAAAAAACCAGAGTTGGTCGCCGCCGTCTTCAGCTGCTAGCGCGTCATAATAATTTGACAAGGCTTCATCCAGTTTGCCGAGTTTCTCGAAGCATTTCCCTTTTTGATAGAGGGCTTGCTGCTTCCACTCTTTTGGCAATCTCTTCGCTGGAGAGGAGCGTATCAAATGTGCTGATCGCTTGCCAATACAGCTTTGGATCATTTGCTGCCAACGTGAACAAAGACTCGCCTTTCGCGTCCAGAGCGTGGAAACGGATATCCGTGGGTGGATTCTGAGTCAACAGATCGTCGAGTAAGACAATTGCTTCTCTTTCATGTTTGGTCTGGCGCATTGACGTTGCCTGCTCCAGGCGTGCCTGAAATTTCAGTGGTCCGCCAAGTTTGTACACATCTTCGAAGAGCGAGATAGCACGGTCGACCGAGGCGGAGTTTAGACTTTTTCGAGCGGCCTCCCCGGCAAGAAAAAGGGCGGTCTCCACTAGCGGGGAGTCTGGGGAGTCCTCCCTTACGAGCTCGAACTGTGTCTGCGCATTCGGAAAATCATTTTCCTTGAAATAGAGTTCGCCGAGCTTCAGTCGTACTTCAGCCTTGGCAGGCGAGTCGGGATATTTTTGAAGATAATCTTGTGCCAGGGCCTGCACCGATCGCGCGTTTTGAGAGGGGTCAGAAGCTGCAATAAAAAATTTGATCCGATCCGCTTTTTCGTCGACCTGCAAATCGCCGGTAGCCGTAACCATGCTCAATGATTTGCGCGCGCCGCTCAAATCAGGTGGTTGCCCAGCCATCCGAAGCTCCGCCTGAATGAGGTGAGCTTGAGCCGTTTGCGCGTGGTCCGGGAATTGTCTAATGAATGTTCGAAGCGTTTCGTCCGCGGCGACATTTCCAGATTTTGCCTCCATTAATCCTTTGTCAAAAAGCAGATCCCCGATGAGACCTTCCCCCGGTTTAAGCTGCTCCAGTTCGCGAAATGCCTGTTCAAAAGAAGAGCCATCGCCGAGTCGGAGACTGCAGATCGCCCAATTGAAAAGAATATTCTGCCGATCGTAGCCAAATTTTATGACGAGACTATGAAAAATGTCTCTCGCCGCGGCGATGTTGCCACGCCAGTAATTCGCCTCACCCACAAGATAACTTACCCGAAAATGGTCCTCGGGTGGAAGGTTAGGAGCCCGCTCAAGCAGGTGCTCGAGCTGTTTGATCGCCTCATCGAAATGCCCGGTTCCAATCTGTTGATGCCCTAAAATCAGGCAGGCATCGACAGCCGCCGGATGATCCGGAAATCGTTCGACGAGCTTGTGGCAGTTCTTGGCCGCTTCTGTTGTCAGCCCCTGCTGGATTTGCAATCGCATGAGATAATAGAGCGCGTATGCCGGACGATCGGGTCCGGATGTCTCCGGATTTTCTTCGGCCCACCCTGCGAGCTCCGAAGTCTCTGGATTGTTCTCCTTGGAATAAATCTCGAATAGATTCTGAAACAATTCTCCGAGAACTCCGCTTCTCGGTTGGTCCGAAATCAATTTTTCCAATTCGTTCTCCGCCTCTTCGTATTCCTGTTTTTGGACGAGAACTTTGGCTAGCCCCAGGCGGGCCACTGCCACAATACGGAATGTCCGATCTTCCGACTTTTCAAGGACCTTGCCGAAGGCTGCAGCGGCGTCTTCCACTTTTCCCTTTTTCAAAGCGAGCTCACCTTCGAGGCATGTTTTTTCCACTTCGGTTTTCCCAGAGTTGGCTTTCAGACCTGAAATTAGCTTTTCTGCCTCGTAGATATTCGATTCGTTGAGATAAATTTCCGCCGCTACCAGTTTCGCTCTCGGATCTGCCGATTGTTCATCCGCGATCAGGGGACCGAGGGTTTTCATAGCAGCCTCCAGTTCACCTGTTGCCTTTTGAGTTTCCGCAAGACCCAGTCGAGCCTCGATCGAAAACTCGTTCGTTGTGCCGGTGAGTTCCGCGAAATAAGTAGCCGCCTCTTTGAATCTCTTGGAGCGTAAAGCCTCTTGGGCCTTCAGAAAAGTCGCTTCCGGTCCTGTCGCATTCTCCAGAACTTGCGCTGCTTCTTCCATCTTTTGGGTTTCAATAAGGCACCGCGCGAGGAGCATCTTCGCGTTTTCTGCACGAACCTGCGACTGCTCGGCAGCCAGAAATTGCCGGAGCTTTGTGATGCCCACTTCTGGGATACCGGCCAGGTGGGCCTGGATTGCGTCATCGAGTAGATCCGCCCGGACGGAACGGCAAGCGACGGCGAAGATCAGAATGACGAGAATCGGTCTCATTCAAGGGTAAGGGCGCGCTGCAGATATCGTCCGGTATGACTGGCTTTCACCAGCACGACCTGCTCAGGGGTGCCTTGGGCGATGACTCGGCCTCCGCCACGTCCTCCTTCAGGTCCCAGATCGATAAGCCAATCCGCGGATTTAATCACCTCAAGGTTATGTTCGATGACAATCAACGTATTTCCCTGGTCGCGCAGCTTCAGAAGGACCTCGAGAAGCTTTTGAATATCGGCGAAATGCAGCCCGGTGGTTGGCTCGTCCAGAATGTAGACGGTTCTTCCGGTCGCCTTCTTGGCGAGTTCTGCCGCGAGCTTAACACGCTGGGCTTCACCTCCGGAGAGTTGTGTGCCGGACTGCCCAAGGGTGAGATAACCCAGGCCAACCGCCACGAGCGGTTCAAGCTTATCAAATATCGCCGGCACATTCCGGAAAAACCGGGCCGCTTCGTCCACCGACATTTTCAAGATGTCTGAGACGTTCTTACCGCGGTACGTGACCTCCAGAGTCTCGCGATTATAACGCGCGCCTCTGCAGATTTCGCACTCGACATAGACGTCCGCCAAAAAATGCATTTCGATTTTGATGACGCCGTCTCCCTGGCAATTTTCGCATCTGCCTCCCTTTAGATTGAAACTGAATCGTCCGCTGTCATAGCCGCGTATTCGGGAAGCCGGCAATTGGCTGAAAAGTTCGCGGACCGGTCCAAACGCACCGGAATATGTGGCCGCATTTGATCGCGGCGTTCGGCCGATGGGGCTTTGATCAATCACGATCGCCTTGTCGACCTGATGAATGCCTTCAATCGAGCGATGTGCGCCGGGACGTTCTTTCGATTTATAAAAGTGGCGAAACAACGATTTTCTGAGGATGTCGTCCACCAGTGTGGATTTGCCGCTTCCCGAAACGCCGGTCACGCATACAAGACAACCTAACGGGAAAGAAACCGTCAGATCACGCAGGTTATTTTCCGTGGCTCCCACAACAGTTAGCCAGCCCTCTGCACCCGGTTCAGGAATGCGATCTCGGTTATAAAGAAGGCCCCTGGGCAAAACCCTGGCGCGAGGTACGGGGATACGAAGGACACCGGAGAGGTATTGGCCGGTCAGCGATTCAGAATTTCTTTCGATGTCGTGAATGGAACCGCTGGCAACGATTTGACCACCACGCGGTCCTGCGCCCGGCCCGAGGTCGATGATAAAGTCGGCCGCGCGAATGGTGTCTTCATCGTGTTCCACGACAACCACTGTGTTTCCGAGGTCGCGCAAATGTTTCAGGGTTGCGAGAAGCCGGTCGTTGTCGCGTTGGTGCAACCCGATGCTCGGTTCGTCCAACACGTAAAGAACGCCTGCCAGCCCGGAACCGATCTGCGTCCCGAGGCGGATGCGCTGCGCTTCACCCCCTGAGAGTGTGCCGCTTTCCCTGTTCAGAGTTAGGTAACCGAGTCCGACTTCGACAAGAAAAGTGAGCCGGTTTCGAATTTCTCTCAGAACTTCTGTCGCCACCGACCGCTGTTGCTTGGAAAGAAGGATGTTCTCGATAAAGCCTTTCGCTTCTTCGATCGTCAATGCGCAGAATTCGTGAATATTCAGCTCTTTATCGTTCAAATCCCGGACGGTGACGGCCAGGATTTCGGGACGCAGCCGCGCTCCTCGGCAGAGCTTGCAACTTCGACGTGCCTGGTAGGCTTTGAGCCGCGATCTGGTAAACTCGCTCTCGGTCTGTTGGAAGAGACTTTCAAGTTGTGCGATGACGCCGTCGAACGGTCTGGCAACGACTTTTTCGCCAAACATGAATCGGACTACCACATTTCCTGTGCCGTAAAGTAGCGCCGTCTTGAAATCGGACGAGAGATCGGCGTAAGGCGTCTCGAGGCTGATCTCGAAAAGGTTTGCCAAAGCTTTCAATTGCGCGTTGTAATAAGCCTGCATCCTCTTGGTTGCTTTTCGCCACGGGGCGATGGCGCCGCCCGTGAGAGACCTTGTCTGGTCCGGAATGACGAGATCAGGATCAAAAAATCCTTCGGACCCCAATCCTTGGCATTCAGGGCATGCGCCGGCCAGACTGTTAAAGGAGAAATGTTTTGGGGTCAGTTCAGGCAACAGGAAATCGGTCTTCGGGTTGCAAAAATGCGTCGAGTAGGGAGTATCCTCCCATCCGGGATTTTCCGGTTGCTGGCGGCTGACGATAATCCGATTTTTGCCCCACATCAGAGCGGTGTCGACCGAGTCTGCAAGCCGGGCGCGGACCCCTTCTCGGATCACGAGACGGTCAACGACAATCTCAATTGTGTGGTGCTGCGCCTTGGCCAGGCGGATCGGTTCAGGCCGGGCTAATTCCAGGATCTCTCCGTCAATCCGGACCCGAACAAAACCTTCGCGCTTGATCTTTTCGAGCACGTCCCGGAATTCTCCCGTTTCGTGCCGGATAATTGGCGCAATAATCAAAATGCGAGTCTCTTCCGAATATGCCAGAATTTGGTCGACGATTTGTTGGGGCGTTTGTTTGAAGATCTTTTCTCCGGTAACCGGGTCATGAGGCTGCCCAATGACAGCAAATAAAACGCGCAGATAGTCGTAGATTTCTGTCGTGGTTGCGATTGTCGAGCGAGGATTAGCGACGGAGCTCCGTTGCTCAATGGCAATTGCTGGCGAAAGCCCTTCGATGAAATCGACGTCCGGCTTCTCCATCTGGTCAAGAAATTGCCGCGCGTAAGCCGACAAGCTTTCGACGTAGCGGCGCTGACCTTCCGCATAGAGCGTGTCGAATGCGAGAGAAGATTTGCCCGATCCGCTCATACCGGTGAAAACGACGAGTCGTTCTCGAGGAAACTCGACACTGACGTTCTTTAGATTGTGTTGGCGGGCGCCAATAATACGAATTGTCTCAGCAGCCATCGGTTGAAAGCCGGTAAACAATCACGAAAGCATAAGAGTCCACCTCCGACTAGTGGCATTTGGGAGACCGGTGTCGGCGGTTCGTGTGTCGGCGTTGAGCAAAAACGGCGCGCTTTTCCGCGAGATATGCCGTGCCCCGGGTCGCCGATACGCTCCTCCTAAGCCGCGGTGATTCCGAATTTCTGCAAACGACGATAAAAAGCGCTTCGGCTGAGCCCAAGGTCTTTGGCAGCTAGTAGAGCATTTCCGTTGTGCCGAGTCAGCGCGCGGTTGATCAGGAACAGCTCGGCTGCGTCCAGATTCATATCTTCGAGTTGCGGCGCTTTCGCAGGTGTTCCGCGAATGCCAAGATCCGAAACCTGGATCATGTCGGAACGCGTCAGCAGCACCGCCCGCTCCATTACATGCCGCAATTCGCGCACATTCCCCGGCCAAGCGTATGTCTTCAGCGCGGTGACCGCATCGGGGTGAAATCCTTGGATCTGTTTGCGGTATCGTTGCATCAACTCGGTCAGGAATTCTCCGGCCAAAAAAGGGATATCTTCGATCCGCTCACGGAGAGGCGGTAAATGAATTTGAATTGTGTTAAGCCGAAAGAAGAGGTCCTCTCGGAATTTGCCGGACTCTATTTCCTTCTGCAGATCTGCGTTTGTCGCGGTCAGAATCCGCACGTCCGCATGACGCGTCTTTGAAGAGCCGACTCTTTCAAATTCTCCCGTCTCCAACACGCGCAGGAGCTTTGCCTGTTGTGTTGCGGTGAGGTTTGCGATTTCATCGAGGAACAAAGTTCCATTATCAGCGAGCTCGAATCTACCTGCGCGATCTGCGCGAGCGTCCGTGAATGCGCCCTTCACGTGACCGAACATTTCACTTTCGAAGACGCCTTCGGGCAACCCTCCCATGTTCACCGTGATCAACGGCTGCGCGGTACGGTGAGACGATTGGTGCAGCATTCGAGCCACCACGCCTTTCCCTGTGCCGTTTTCTCCGGTAATCATCACGTTCGCATCCGAGGGCGCTATTTGTTCAACCATCTCTCGGACCTGTCGCATTGCGGGAGATGTGGCAACGAATCCCGCTGAGGGCACTTGGGAAGATCGCAACGCGCTGTTCTCCGCTTCAAGACGTTCTTTGCCCCGCAATGCATCGCGCAAAGCTATCTGTGTGCGCAAGATAGACAGCAGCCGTTCGTTTTCCCACGGCTTCTGCAGGAAATCCTTGGCACCAAGCCGGACTGCCTCAACGGCCAGCTGGATAGAGGCATAAGCTGTCATCACGACCACGGGTATCGAAGAATCGATTGCACTAATCTGCCTGAGCAAATCCAGACCTTCCTTTCCTGTGGCGATGTCTTGACGATAATTCAGATCGATCAGAACAACGTCAAAATCCTCCTTCCCGAGCTTTGCCAGAACTGCGGCTGGTGAATTGACCGTAACCGTTTGATAACCCTCCGTCGAACAAATGAACGAAAGAGCCTTCAAAACTTCCGGCTGGTCGTCGGCAATTAAAACGCGTGGAACAGGCATGACAGCTGTCAAGAAGACTATTTTTTTCTACCGCGGGGTTCAAGCGGATTAAGGCGGATCCCCAACGAAGTAAATTTTCTATTCGAGGATGTCTTGTGTTGCACAAACCGGGAAACATACGTAGAAAGGGGAAAACTCTTAATGAAGCGTTGGTCGTTCGTTCTGCTAGTGGCGGTTGCAATCGCACCCGGTTTCGTTTCAGCCCAGGATACTGCTTACAAGGCGTTGCGTGCAGTGGGTACACAGCGTGGCGAAAAGTCGTTGAGCCAGGTCACAGCGATCTTGGGTCAGTCCGGCAGGCCGCAACCTGTCGCCTGGCGAGTATTGCTCAGTGACCCCGCAGCGCGCGGCGGTCAGCGTGAATTGGATATCGTCTCTGGACAAGTTACGTCTGAGCGGACGCCCGTCCGGCCTCCCGCATCGGGATCAACTCCAATCGATTTAACGAAGTTGAACCTGGATTCCGACGGAGCCTTTCGGGCTGCTGAAAAGGAGGCGAGCCGCAATCAAGTCGGTTTTGACAATGTGA
Organism: uncultured Verrucomicrobiae bacterium; assembly: GCA_963736745.1. GTDB lineage: Bacteria > Verrucomicrobiota > Verrucomicrobiia > Chthoniobacterales > JAFAMB01 > JAFAMB01. The sequence continues at coordinate 179,590 of CAVTQD010000038.1, forward strand.
ATTACAGGCTTGCCGTGGATGCTGCTTCCGGCCAGCCAGTCTGGAATCTGGAGATGTTTGATTATGAGCAACGCCCTGTAGGGACCGTGCGGATTGCGGCCGGAAACGGGACGCTGCTGAGCGCAGGGAATTGGGTTCCTGAAGGTCGAGACGCCCGTGGTCCAACAATGCGCCAACATTCCGATTCCGAGGTGTTAGCTGAACCTCCGCCTCCCGTGACCGGAGATGCCAATCCTCCGGCGGATTACCGGCAACCCGCGTACCAGGATCAGAAAAGAGCTTCTGCGGGAGACGATTCTGATGAACACGTCGGAGAAACCATTGGTGAGCGTACAAACCGATATGGTTCTTCGGTCGTTCAATTCGGTCAGACGGTCGTTCACAGGACTGCCCGGGTATTCCAAACTGTTGGCGGATGGTTCCAGGAGAAGTTTACGGGTCGCAATACGATAGATCCGAAGCATGGCCAGGACGATGACAACGACGAGCAGGAGTCATCCGCGGATCCATACAGCCGGCCTGTGCAACCACAGTAAAGCAACAGGTCAGCGTAAGCAAAGCGTCCCCGCTTTGCATTTGCCTCTGGAAAACCGGGCAAACCGAGACGGTTTGCTTACGGTAAGCAAAGCGTCCCGCTTTGCTTTGTGACCGTTCTCACGCGGCCGAACTAAAGTAAAAGCGTCAGGCTTCCCGCACTCCGATACTCCGCTCCGCCCAGCCGGCCTGTGCAAGCACAGTAAAGCAACGGGTCAGCGTAAGCAAAGCGTCCCCGCTTTGCCTCTGCCTCTGGAAAACCGGGAAAACCGAGACGGTTTGCTTACGGTAAGCAAAGCGTCCCCGCTTTGCTTTGTGACCATTCTCACGCGGCCGAACTAAAGTAAAAGCGTCAGGCTTCCCGCACTCCGATACTCCGACCCCTCCGATATGTTTTTACGTGTCGCCTACACGCTCCAAATCGACTTTCCAGCGACGATTGTCCTGACCGCGCGTCCTTTTAGCTCCCAGCCGTCGAACGGTACGTTGCGCGAGCGCGAAAACGAGTCCTCTTTGCGGAACGTCCATTCAAGATCAGGGTCGATGATAGTAATGTCCGCCTCGGCACCCGTGCCAAGCGTTCCTTTCGGTAAACGCAAAAGCGTTGCTGGATTCACGGTGTACAACGTAATCAAGCGACTGAGGTCGATCGCCTTCGTGCGATGAACGAGAATGGTGAGAAACAGCCCAAGTTCCGTTTCCAAGCCGAGAATGCCAAAGGGGGCTCTGTCAAATTCCACCTCTTTTTCAAAGTACGCGTGCGGTGCATGGTCGCTTCCAAGGAGAGTGATAGTGCCATCGGCGACACCTTCGATTAACGCTTCAACATCTTGGCGCTCCCGAAGCGGTGGATTCATTTTGTAGTTAGTGTCAAAAGTGCTGATGATTTCGTCCGTGAGCGCGATGTGGTGAGGGCAAAGTTCACCGGTCACAGGTATTCCGCGTGCGCGCGCGTCTCTCAGCAAGCGAACGCTGCCGCCAGAACTCAGATGCTGGCAATGGATGCGGCTATTGCAGAGTTCAGCGAGGAGAATATTTCGTGCAACGATAATTTCTTCCGCAGTTCGCGGCCACCCAGCCAGACCGAGCACGGTGCTCCAGTATCCTTCATGCATCACACCGCTGCCCACCATGTTGTAATCCTGGCAATGGTCCATGACAGCAAGATCGAACATTCGCGCGTACTCGACGGCGCGTCGCATCACTTCATTGTTTTGAACGCAGTGACCGTCGTCGGTGATTGCGACAATGCCGGCTTGAACCATCGACCCGATTGGAGCCATCTCTTCGCCGTTCAGGCCCTTGGTGATTGCACCGCTGGGGAACACGTTTACCGAAGCGCATTCTCGCGTTCGATCGGTAATCCATGTGATCGTACTAGCACTATCCGCTGGTGGATCGGTGTTTGGCATGCAGACGATGGAAGTAAAACCACCGGCTGCTGCCGCCTGACTTCCGGTCTCGATCGTTTCCTTGTGTGATTGGCCAGGTTCCCGCAGGTGAACGTGTATATCGATCAATCCCGGCGCCACGACCAAGTTGCGTGCATTAATCGTTTCGTATTCACCGCTTGGCGGTTGAGCTGATATTCGGCCGTCTACAACATACAGATCAGCGATCTCGTCACGGTCGATCGACGGGTCGATGATCCGACCATCCTTGATAACCAGGTCCATTATAGAACCCTTCTGGCAGCTGTGCTGCACAAGTAGAGGACCGCCATGCGTACCGCGAGTCCGTTTGTGACCTGCGAAAGGATAACGCTTTGCGGTCCGTCTGCGATATCGCTATCGATCTCGACGCCTCTATTGATTGGTCCAGGATGCATTAGAAGACAGCTTGGTTTCAGTTTCACTGCTCTTGCCTTAGTCAGGCCAAAAAACCGGATGTACTCATTCAGGTTCGGAAAATATTCCTTGCGCTGTCGTTCGTGCTGGATTCGCAACAGGTTAATAACATCGGCGGACTCAAGGACATCGTCGATATGGCGGGCCACCTCGACACCCATCTCCTCAAAGGAACGTGGCACAAGAGTGCTCGGGCCGACCAATGTGACTTTCGCTCCTAGTTTTTTGAGCGCCCAGATGTCGGACCGGGCCACTCTGCTGAAAAGAATGTCTCCGACAATCGCAACCTTCAGGCCCGCAATGTTTCCTAGTTGCTCTCGAATTGTAAAAACATCCAGGAGCGCTTGAGTAGGATGTTCATGTGCCCCGTCTCCGGCATTAATGACGCTGGATTCCAGCCGTTCAGCGAGAAATTTTGGCGCTCCCGCCGAGCTGTGACGCAACACGATGATGTCAGCGTGCAATGCCTGAAGATTGAGTGCCGTATCCTTAAGCGATTCGCCCTTCTGCAAACTTGAAGTCGTCGCTGAAATATTCACCACGTCGGCACTGAGCCGAAAGGCCGCAAGCTCAAATGAGGTCCGTGTGCGCGTACTCGGTTCGACGAAAAAATTGACCATTGTCTTGCCGCGCAAGGCGGGAACCTTCTTGATGTCTCGCGAACTCACTGTTTTGAAGGCAGCCGCAGTGTCCAGGATCATTTCAATTTCAGACAGGTCCAGTTCTCGGATCCCGAGCAGGTCTTTCCGGTGCCAATTCGCCGTTTGCGGGAGGTCCCTGGCGAGTTTTGGGTCAGCTGTTTTCATGGCCTCTCCAGACGGACGGAATCCGGTTCCGCGTCGACGTTCTGAAGGCGCACTTTCACTCGCTCTTCTGGCGAAGTGGGCAGATTCTTCCCTACATAATCGGGCCGAATCGGCAATTCCCTATGACCCCGATCCATGAGAACCGCCAACTGGATCCGTGCGGGACGTCCAAAAGAGCTGATTGCATCCATGGCTGCTCGACACGTGCGACCTGTGTAAAGCACGTCGTCGACCAGAATGACGGTGAATTTTTCCAGTTGAAGCGGCAGACGGGTCTCCTGGACCCGGGTAAGCGTGTATCGGAGGCTCAGATCGTCCCGATGCATCGAAATGTCGATCGCGCCCAACTCTGGCTTTCTTCCCTCTGTAGCTTTCACCAAGTCTGTCAGACGGCGAGCTAGTTCGACTCCGCGAGACGGAATTCCGATCAGGGCGAAACTGCTGGGATCCGGATTATGTTCCAGGATTTCGTGCGCGATACGGCGCAGTGCACGCTTCATCGCGTCGCCATCCATGATTAGGATCGAGTTTGACATCTCTGACCTTGGTGACCTCACAGGATCACTTTAAAGGCTTCGTTCTACTTCGGCTAAGCGCTTTTTACCTGTCTTTGTCTGCGCTCCCGCCATGCGGATCGATGTTTGACGATCCAGTCGAGGAGCGCTCGCTCGAAGCCAATGTCGTAACCGGCTTTCTCGCTTTCAATCCATTTATGGCGCAATATCTCCTCGCGCTCAGCCAAGAACTCCTTGTAGAGCACAGAATTTTTCACCAACTCTGTGGCGTCTTCTTTAGGGGGTTCCATTTACTCTTCGGGGAGTTTCAACATCTGGCGCTCGGAGTCAACCAGAATCTTGTGCGCGCTAACAGTCGCGCTCAAAATCCGTTAATCGCCAGTGTTGAACTCGATCTTCCTGCGTAGTTGATCGGCAATTGTTGCGAATACTTTAGAAACAGGATGTTCGGGCTGCTCAATCATGATCGGCATGCCTCGATCCCCCGCTTCTCTTGTCTCAATATCAAGAGGCACAGTACCTAGGAGGGGTACTCTCAAACGCTCAGCTTCTCGTTCACCGCCCCCGGATCCGAAGATGTCGTAGCGCTTGCCATCGCTCGGAGAGAGGAAGTAGCTCATATTTTCGATGATCCCCAGGACTGGGACATTCACCTTCGCAAACATTGAACTCGCCTTGCGCGCATCAATCAAGGCGACCTCCTGGGGCGTGGTGACGATCACAGCGCCAGAGAGAGCCACCGTTTGCACGACGGTCAACTGGATGTCCCCTGTTCCTGGTGGAAGATCCAGGATCAGATAGTCGAGGCCGGACCAATCCACTTGGCGAAGGAATTGTTGAGTCGCTCTGGTTACCATCGGGCCGCGCAGAATCGCCGGAGAAGTGTCATCCAGCAGCGATCCCATGGACATTATCTTGATGCCATAGCGTTCCACGGGAATGATGGTGTTGTCGCTGGTTGCCATGGGCCGTTCCTGGGTTGCACCAAACATCAGCGAGATACTTGGACCATAAATGTCGCAGTCGCACAGGCCGACCTCTGCGCCCGAGCGACCCAGTGCCGCTGCAAGATTTGCGGCGACCGTCGATTTGCCAACGCCTCCCTTTCCGCTGGCAATTGCCACAACATGGTTCACACCCGAAATCTTCGTTGTACCGGTCTGTCCGCCCGAAGCGACGTCAGGAGGGTTCGTTATATCGATGACGATTCTGGTCGATGTGAGCCCGGGAATCGAGCCTAACGCTTGTTCCGATTCTCTCTTAAGGGTTTGTGCCACAGCCGGGTTGCTGGTCGCGACACTTATACGCACAAGGACATCTGATCCGGCGATTTTGATTTCTTTCACCAGGCCGAAACTCACGATATCGCGGCTGTAACCCGGAAATTTGACGGCCTTCAGGCGCTCTAGAATAAGTTCTTCGGTGAGATGCGACATAATAGTTTGGTTTTATCCTAGTACGATCCGCCCATTAAGCCAAGGGGGCGGATACGTGTCGGCGGATCGGCGTTTCGGCGTGTCGGCGTGGAGGGGAAATGGATCGGCGTGTCGGCGTATCGGGGTGTCGGAGGGGAGGGGAAACGGATCGGCGTGTCGGGGTATCGGGGTGTCGGAGGGGAGGGGAAACGGATCGGCGTGTCGGGGTATCGGGGTGTCGGAGGGGAGGGGAAATGGATCGGCGTGTCGGGGTAACGGGGTGTCGGAGGGGAGGGGAAACGGATCGGTGTGTCGGCGTATCGGGGTGTCGGAGGGGAGGGAAACGGATCGGCGTGTCGGGGTATCGGGGTGTCGGAGGGGAGGGGAAACGGATCGGCGTGTCGGGGTATCGGGGTGTCGGAGGGGAGGGGAAATGGATCGGCGTGTCGGGGTAACGGGGTGTCGGAGGGGAGGGGAAACGGATCGGTGTGTCGGCGTATCGGGGTGTCGGAGGGGAGGGAAACGGATCGGCGTGTCGGCGTAACGCCGAAACGCCGACACATGTCTCCACTGGACGCCAGACTCGGGATGCGCTTGGTTAAGCGGGCATTCAATCAGATGAATCAGTTCAATTTTTTGCATCTTGAGATTTGGATGTCGGACGCTCGGAGGGTCCGGGCGGGGCGCAACTCCCATCGTCCGCCGGACCAGATTTTGTGAGCCGCAGGAATTTTGAACCGCTTTCCGGAGGGCGCTCGAGAATTGATTGGGAGGTCACGGCTTTAATGCTCGTTGTGTTCTTTGTCGGCCTTTTCTGGTTTACTCACGGAAACGGATTTCCATCTTTTTATCACCCCGAAGAAGAGATCAGGGCCAGCCAGTTAATTAAAAGAGATTGGGATCTTCATCGCCCACTACTTTCGGCTTCCACGACGCAGTTGTTGAAGACAGTATTGCGTGTTCCTGACGATGTGCAGGCTGTTGTTCAGCTTGGCAGAAGCGTCTCCGCATTCTTCGCAGTCGGCTCGATCGTCTGCCTCGGGCTAACTGTTTACCTTGTTGGCAATACGGTGGCGGCTGGACTGCTTTGCTTTTTGTTGCTCTTTCAGCATCAATTTTACGACCTCGCGCATACAATGAGTGAGAACAGCTCACTCATGTTCGGCGCCAGTCTTACGCTCCTGGCCATTGTGCTCCTCGAACAAAAGGCCACCGTACCCAGAGCCTTGCTGCTTGGTTTCAGTGTGGCAATTGCTGTTTCGGCTAAGTACATCGGAGCTCTACTGTTCATTCCCGCTTTGATCGCCGTTCTTCGAAGCGGTGGACGAGAGTTCCGCGTCAATAGGGTCGTGGAATTTGTCCTTAGTTTTTTGTTTGCTATACTCGTCGTGAACTTCTATGCCGTGACCGAACTCCCGTTGACGGCTCTCGATGTGCTGCAGGATCTTGCGTTGGCGTTCGCCAGTACTCCGAACGGCATCAAGAATTTAGTCCACGGCACATATTGGTTAGCACTATGGCACAATACGACTCCAGCGATCTGGGTGATGCTGGGCATTTCACTCTGGGTTCTCTGGATTCGGCGCCGCAACCTGAAGATGAGCGAGATTCTCTTGGCCTTGATCCCGCTTGTTTATTTTTTGTTGCTTTTGTTTGCGCCTGTCGGCGACCTGCGCTTTTTGCCCGTCGTAGGGTTCACTTACGCATTTGCGGCTGCCGGTTTTGCTTGGATGTCAGAGCTTGTCTCAACGACTCGAGAAGAGGTTAGGGGATGGTTGCTGCCGGCTTTATTTGCGGTCTGCGTGGCGGCGTGCTTTTTTGAATTCTTGCGTGGCTATCCTTATTTCGCGGCATTCAATTGGGACGAACGGCTCGAAATGTTGACATGGATGGATGGAAATCTGCGGCCTGGGAGCAAGGTCATCGCGGATCCGTCCGTCCTCCTTCCGAGGCTCCTGGCGGAAAAGAAACAGAAATATCGATTTGATCTCCTGAAGGATGGCCTCCCGAAAATCAACTCGAACCAGCCAGGGCTTGAGCAGGTCGCTGTCGCGGGCGCTGACTACGTCGTGGTGTGTGCGTCGGACTACGAAACCCTCCGCTCGAGCGCTGCTTCTGTTGCTTTGGCGAACGACGAATCCGTCAATGCCGCCAAACAGTTCTATTCCGAGCTGTTCGCAAAGGGAACGCTGGTGTGGAGCAGGGATCGAGGTCCAGTGCCATACTTGCAACCAGGTCTCGAAATCTATCACCTGCCAAAATCTCACGATGGCGGGAAGCCTGCGCGAGATGCATCGGCTGTTGAGATCGGGACGCAGTAGATAGCTATACGACCAAACCAAGGAGATGAAGGAAAAAGAGAGATTGGAAGAGGCATACTCGGGGCTAGCGCCTTGGCCTCTCTGGGGTCCCTATTTGAGCGAACGACAATGGGGAACAGTTCGCGAGGATTACAGTCCGACCGGCACAGCTTGGGATTATTTCAGTCATGACCAGGCTCGCAGTCGCGCTTATCGTTGGGGCGAGGATGGAATTGCCGGGTTGAGCGACACTCGTCAGCGCCTTTGTCTAGCTCTGGCTCTCTGGAATGGCAAGGATCCGATTTTGAAAGAGCGACTATTCGGCTTGACGAACGGCGAGGGCAATCACGGCGAAGACAATAAGGAGCTTTACTACTACCTGGATGCCACGCCGACCCACTCTTATCTCAAGATGCTTTATAAGTATCCTCAGAGAGCGTTTCCCTACAATTGGCTCGTTGAAGAGAATCAGCGTCGGAGCAAGCTGGATCCGGAGTTCGAACTGATCGATACAGACGCCTTTCAAGAGGATCGTTACTTCGATGTCTTTGTTGAGTATGCCAAGGCTGCACCTGAAAATATTCTAATGCGGATCACCGTCTGTAACCGCGGACCCGAAGACGCTTTGATCCATTTGCTTCCGCAACTCTGGTTTCGCAATACCTGGTCCTGGGGGTACGACTCGCAAAGGCCGTCATTGCAGGCGCTACCGGATAACGCCGTTAGCGTTCAACACCCGGTCCTGGGCGCCTATAAATTCTATGTGGAAGGTACTCCTGCTTTCCTCTTTTGCGACAACGATACAAACGCGCGCCGTCTCTACGGAATCCAAAATGCACCTGGGTATTTCAAGGACGCCTTTCATGAATACCTGATACAGGGGAATGCCAGCGCGGTAAACACAACCCAAACAGGCACGAAGTGTGCAGCCCACTTTCGGCTCACCGTACCGGCCGGAAGCGATGTAAAAGTGCGGCTTGCATTAACATCCGGTCCTGATATTCAGCCGTTCGCCGATTTCGACAAGGTATTGGAAATCCGGCGTCAGGAAGCGGACGAATTTTTTGACGACCTGCAAAAGGACTTGCGCGACCAGGATGCTAGGAATGTCCAACGACAAGCGTTCGCTGGGATGATTTGGAGCAAGCAACTTTTCTACTACGATGTCCGACAATGGCTAAAAGGCGATCCCGCACAACCGGTTCCTCCGCCTGAGCGTAAGTATGGTCGCAATCATGAGTGGACTCATTTAAACAATGCCGATGTTGTATCGATGCCCGACAAGTGGGAATACCCCTGGTACGCGGCATGGGATCTCGCGTTTCACACTATCACCCTCGCTCTGGTGGATTCTGAGTTTGCCAAACAGCAGCTCTTGTTAATCGCGAAGGTGTGGTACATGCATCCCAACGGGCAACTCCCTGCGTACGAATGGGCATTCAGCGATGTAAACCCTCCTGTCCATGCGTGGGCTGCCTGGCGTGTCTTTCAAATTGATCGCAATCACCGCCGTGTCGGGCGTCCAGACGATCCCGGAGATCTTGGTTTTTTGGAACGCGTTTTTCACAAGTTAATGCTTAACTTCACTTGGTGGGTTAATCGCAAGGACGCAGCCGGACGAAACATTTTCCAGGGAGGTTTCCTTGGCCTGGATAACATCGGAGTATTTGATCGGAGCGCTCCCTTGCCGACGGGCGGATACATTAACCAATCCGACGGAACTAGTTGGATGGCGATGTACTGTCTGAACCTGATGCGGATTGCACTTGAGCTAGCCAAACGAGACGACGTTTACGAAGATATTGCGACAAAATTTTTCGAACATTTTCTGCAAATTGCAGAGGCGATGACAACTGCCGGAGACGGGATCGGCTTGTGGAACGAAGAAGATGGCTTTTTTTACGACGTGTTGAACTTGCCAAATGGCGAGACGATTCCCCTGAAGGTCCGCTCGATGGTCGGCTTGATTCCCCTGTTCGCCGTCGAAACGCTTGAACCGGAGTTACTGACCTCAGTTCCGGAGTTTAATAAGCGACTTGAATGGTATCTCAACCACCGCCCAGATTTGGCCGCGCTCGTATCCCGTTGGCACGTACCTGGCGCCGGCGATCGGCGTCTGCTTTCACTCTTACGGGGACACCGGATGAAAAAGGTACTTGGGCGAATGCTGGACGAGTCGGAATTCCTGTCCGACTACGGTATCAGAGCTCTCTCGCGTTGGCACCGGGAGAACCCGTACAAGTTCTATTGGGATGGAAACACGATGACGGTTGAGTATCAACCTGGCGAATCTACTTCCGGTCTGTTTGGGGGCAACTCGAACTGGCGCGGACCGATTTGGTTTCCGGTCAACTATCTCATTATCGAATCCTTGCAGAAATTTCATCATTACTACGGAGACGATTTTACGATTGAATGTCCAACCGGCTCAGGTCGGTATATAACGATTAACGACGTTGCCGTCGAGTTAAGCAACCGCCTGAAGAGAATCTTTATGCGGAACGAGCAAGGTCGTCGGCCTGTCTTTGGCCAAAACGAGCGGCTTCAGAACGATCCAAATTTTAACGACTACATCAACTTCCACGAGTATTTCCACGGGGATATCGGCCGAGGAGTCGGCGCTTCCCATCAAACCGGATGGACTGGTTTAATTGCGAAGATCATTCAGCCTCGGGCCGACTCTTAGACGGCCGGTCGCGTAAAAAGCAACTCCCACGCCGAGAATAGGAGGGAGGCGCTGATATCAGTTTCGGAGTTATTCACGGCCGAGCGAAGCGGACCCGCGCGACAAGGCGAGGCGAGGTTGTGAAATTCCGGTGTCGGCGAAAATAGCGCGGTGGACGTCCTGCCTCGGCTCGATCACGGTCTCCCGCGCCGCACGTCCAGAAAAGGTGCAAATGCAAAAACAGAAGAAATTATCGGGCAAGAGCGCGTTCGCAGAAGCAGCAAAAAAAGTAAGCAATCATGAAAATCGAGTATCGGCGCATTAACCACGTAACAATCGCCGTGCCTGCAGGCGAGCACGAGAAGGTGAGGGCTTTTTACGGCGGCGTACTTGGGCTCAAGGAGATCGATAGGCCAGAGGCTCTCAACAAGGTCTATGATCTGATATGGTACGAATGGATGGACATCCTCCTGCATCTCGACTTCACGCCGCCCTGGACCAAGCCGGCGGAAAATCGTCATGTCGCCGTCGAGGTTAAATACATTCACGAGGTCCGCGCCTATTTGGATCAACAGGGAGCGAATATCCTGGAAGCCGTCCCGATGCCAGATCGCGAGCGCTTTTATCTGCTGGATCCGTTTGGTAATTACTTTGAGGTAATGGAACTCAAAAATTCCTGAGTTCTTCAAATAAAGGAATTCAAGACAAAATAGGTCGCTGCGGTTCTGTCGGAACGGCATCAGCGGTGGGAACTATGAGTTCATCTCCGCAACTTTCCCGTGCGCCGGGTGGCGAAGCGTCCTCGCCTTACTAGATTCTTAAGAAACGAATCGAGACGCTTCGCCTGCATTTTCGTTCGGCGGCGTATCACTGGCCGGCTGGCACAGCGTCGACCTGAGGCCGGACCACGAAAAAGGAAAGTACGGCCATCACTAGCGCGATAACCGCTGTTCCGCCATAGATGGTGCTCAAGCTAAGCTCCACACGGCTTTCCAGGGGTCCAACTCCGAACGCTGCCATTCCATACCCGATTTGGTAGAAGGTGATCAGGCCGCCGGCAACCGAGGCGCCGATTCCAGTCAGTTCCTCCTCGGCGAAACTCAAGGTCAGTGGCAACAGTGCGGAACAGCCCAGACCTGCCGCGGTAAAGGCCAGAATACCCAGAAAGGGATGATCCTTCGGGAGAAGGGCAACGGCGAAAAGAGCAACCGCCACCACAAAGGGCAAGACCTCGCAGACGCGCCGCTCGGGAAACCATTTCTCAATCGCGGCGAAGAGGATGCGGCCGGCGGTTACCGCTCCCCAGAACATCATCAGAGCGATGGATGCGAGCGTGGTGTCTGCCGCGAGCTTCTTCGTCATATAGAGAGACGCCCAATTGCCGCTCATCGTCTCGCAGATGCCGTAAAGAAGCGCAAATGCCGCAAAGGCCCAGAACCGTGCCGGGACTATAGTCCCCCCCTCGCGAGCGCGAGCATCACCGCTTGGGCTCCCTTCTCGAAGGGGCAAAGGTAGGCAGAATAAAATCAGGACGACCGTCAGAGCGCCCACCAGAACCGGCAAGATCCACCACACTCCCAGTCCTACGAAAATAGCAACAAACGCCGGCGCCAGCGCCGTTCCCAGGCCCAACAGGGCATTGAGCGCGAGCACGGCTCGGTCGACATTGTGCGGAAAGAACGCTGCGGTGAGAGTGTTAATAGCAGGGACGGTCAATCCAAATCCAATGCCCATAAAAGCCGTCGCGGCCAGCAGGACGCCATATGTGAGCGAGTGATTCTGCATCACAAACGTGCTTAGGACTAGCAACGTCATCGCAAGCAGATCGGCGGTAAGCCCCAGCAGGTAGATGCGCTTGATGCGCAGACGTCGCGTCAAACCGGCGCCCATGAGGGATGAGACAATTGCGGTAGCAGCCTGAGGTACGAACATTCCGCCATACGCCGCGCTGGAAAGGCCATAATGTGCGGGACTGGTGAAGATGGCGCTTGCCGCCGGAAATGTGACAAGCGCAATTCCCTGGACCAGGCCTGCTGCATAGACGGCCACGATTTCGTTGCGCTGAGCCATCGGATTGCGCACTACTTATTTGAACCGTGCGAGAAGATGATCGCCCACGCGCAACGCATTCGCCATTACCGTCAAAGCCGGATTGACCGCACCTATGCTGGGGAAAAAGCTGGCATCGACCACGTAGAGGTTGTCTAGCTCGTGAGTCTTACAGTTCGTGTCCAAAACAGAGTCCTTCGGATTCAGCCCGAAGCGGCAAGTACCTGCCTGGTGCGCGACTCCTCCGATGCCAATCTCATTTTTCATGTAGAGGTTGCGCGGGATCAAGTCGTCGTGCATGTCCAAATGATTGAGCATCGACTTAAGTTTCTCGTAGAGCTTCTGTTTCGGCACCTCGTTGGCGGGCGTATAGCTGAGCGTGATTGCCCCTTGGTCGTCGACCGTTACCCGGTTACCAGGCATTGGCAGGTCCTCCGTTGATAACCAGAAGTCGACAGCGTGCTGAGACAGTTTGTCGAGCGTCCACATGGGCGCCAAGCCAGCCTCGAGCGGTTTCTCACCCTTGTACATGGGCCCTTGCGATTTACCGACCATTTGGATATTGCCCATTGGGAACTCGAAGTCCTTCATTCCAAAGTAAAAATCATTGAGTCCGAGAGTCTTTTGGTACTTGGTCGGATTGGGCTCTTTCGAGATCGCAAGTACCGCCTGGCTGTTGTGGTACATGTAGTTGCGTCCCACATTGTCCGAACCATTGGCCAGTCCGTTGGGATGCTTTGAATTGGCCGACATGAGCAGCAGCTTCGCAGAGTTGGCAGCACCGCAGGAGACGACTACAATGCTGCTTCGGAAGGTTTCAGTCTCTCCATGGTGGTTCACGACCACTTCAGTAACCGCAGTTCCGCTCGCGTTTGTATGCAGTCTCAGGACCTGCGCGTTGGTTAGCAGCGTGACGTTCGGGTGTTGGAGCGCAGGGCGCACGCCGACGACTTCCGCGTCGGACTTGGCGTGTACGAGACAGGGAAACCCGTCGCAGTCAGTGCAACGAACACAAGCGCTAAAGGGCATATTTTGCTCGTTAAGCATGATGCCACAAGGCGCGTGAAACGGATGATAGCCGGCTCGCACCAGGTCATCTGACAGCTTCTGGATGCGCGGCTCATGCGACACCGCTGGAAAGGAGTAAGGCGCGCTCGCCGGCGGCTCGGTCGGGTCTTCGCCGCGCGCCCCATGGACCTGGTACATCTGCTCAGCCTTCGTATAGTACGGCTCGATTTCCTCGTAGGTGATCGGCCAGGCCGGTGAGATGCCGTCGTGGTGCTTGAGTTCGCCCAAATCTTTTTCCCGCAGTCGGTAGAGCGCAGCGCCATACATCTTGGTGGCGCCGCCCACGAAATAGTGAACACCTGGCTGGAAAGGCCTACCATTCTTGTCATGCCAGGTATCGCTGGAAACATAGCGATTCTTGACGAAAACCTCTTCCGCGCTCCAGTTCTCCGGTTCGCGTTTCAACCAATCGCCTCGTTCGAGCAACAGGATACTCTTGCCCGACGGAGCCAAATGACGAGCCAGGGTGCCGCCGCCGGCTCCGCTCCCGATGATTATGACGTCATAATTTCCGTTGCTCATGAGATTTCATTTTTCGCGGTGAATTTTTGTTGGAACTTGGTCGCCGGCTTCGCGTGCTTGCGTCCAGTGCAGCGCACGCTCAGCGCACGGAGGTGGGACGGAGAGCACGGAGAGATGAATTTACCACAAAGACACGGAGATCACGGAGTAGGGATTTAAATATTTTAATTCCGAATCTCCGTGTTCTCTGTGCCTCTGTGGCGAATCGAATTCCTCCGCGTCCTCCTTCTTCTCAGTGGCCTTTACAGCGAGCCTAACAGAAATCATGCGAGTCCGCTGTCTCCAGTTCCAGCGCGGGTAATCGCTCAATTTTTTCGGCTCGGATGTGAATAACGCCGGAATGCAGTTGTAAGATGCCCTCGATTAACAAAAAAGTCTCCTGTGTGATTACGAGCCGGTTCTTTTCAAAAATCTGCGGACTGACAATGGCGTTTGATATGCCTGTTTCGTCTTCCAGGCTAATAAAGACAAAACCTTTCGCTGTGCCAGGGCGTTGACGACAAATCGCCAGGCCGGCAATTCGGAGGCGTGTACCGCTTTCTCCACACGACAGATCCGCGCTGCGCCAGATATCATTTGGTAAGGATGTGCGGATGTAGGCCATAGGATGAGGGCCGGTCGTGAGGCGCATCGTGCAAAAATCTGCCGCAAGACGTTCAACCGGCTGCATCGGAGTCAATGGAGAGGCCAATTCCTCGGGAACATCGGAAAATAATTCTCCCTGATGAAGCTCGTTTTCAATCGCCCAGAGCGCATCGCGTCGGTGCCCTATCAAGGGATTTAACGCGCCGGCTTTCGCTAATATCCTTAATTCATCCCGATCGAACGAGGTCCGTTCGCGAAAATCGTGCATGCTCTGGAAAGAACTCTGCTGTCGCGCGTCTATCATCTGTTCGGCGTGAGTCTGGTTTATTCCATGCGTCAGACAAAATCCGAGCCTGATCGATACGTCAGATTCAACCGTGCATAACCATTCGGAATCCATAACGGAGACTGGACGCACTTTGATCCGTTGGCGTTGCGCATCCTTGATCAAGGTTGCCGGGGTATAGAAACCCATCGGCTGATTGTTGAGCAATCCAACGTAAAACTCAGCAGGTCGATGCACTTTTAACCAGGAACTGGCATAAGTGATCAGCGCAAAACTGATCGCGTGCGATTCTGGAAATCCGTACAAGGCAAACGACGTAATGGCGGAAAGGATATTTGTTGCTACTTCGTCGCTTACATCATTTGCGCGGAGCGCATTACGCAACTTTTGTTCGACGCGTTGCATTCGTTCCTGCGAACGATGATAACTGAGCGCTCGCCGCAATTCTTCCGCTTCATCTCCAGAAAAGTTCGCCATGACCATCGCCATTTTCAGCATTTGTTCCTGAAAAAGCGGTACACCAAGTGTTCGTTCCAAGACCGGAACGAGTCGAGAGTCAAGGTAAGCAATTTCTTCGACCCCTTCGCGTCGGGCTAGGTAAGGATGCATGAGATGACCTTGAATTGGTCCAGGTCGAATGATGGCGACTTCGATCACCAGATCGTAAAATTCTCTCGGTTTCATCCGAGGTAAAGTGGCCATCTGCGCGCGACTCTCGACTTGGAACACACCAATGGTGTCGGCTCGGCAAAGCATATCGTAAGTTGCCGGATCGTCCTTTGGGAGTTTGGCCAGATCGACCGAGTGCCCTCGCCGGTTGCAGATCTCGATTGCGTCCTGCAGCGCCGCCATCATCCCCAGACCCAGCAGATCCACTTTAACGATGCCCAGATCTTCGCAATCATCTTTGTCCCATTGGATGACTGTGCGCCCGGGCATGGTGGCGTTTTCCAATGGAACAATCGCATCCAGTTGCCCTTCGCAAATAACCATTCCGCCAGAGTGTTGCCCCAGATGACGGGGTAATCCCTGAATGGCGTGATACACTTGGAGAAACGCGTTGACTCGAGGATGATCTGCGGGAAGACCCGCTTGGCGCAATTGATCATACGTTTCGAGCGTTTGTGGAAAATCGCCGTTGGCGTACAAACGCGAGAAGCGATCCATGACATCTTCCGGCAGATTCAGCGCTTTGCCTGTTTCACGCATCGAGCTTCGGCCGCGAAAAGTAATAACATTGGCCGTCATAGCCGCGCCGAGTCTTCCATAACGCCTGTAGACTTCCTGGATGACTTGTTCACGACGATCGCCGCTTGGCAGGTCCAGATCGATGTCCGGCCAACCCTTTCGACCTTCACTCAGAAAACGTTCAAACAATAGATGGCCGCCCACCGGATCGACTGCAGTAATACCCAAACTGTAACAGACCGCGCTGTTGGCTGCGCTACCACGCCCTTGAACCATGATGTTCGATTCCCGGCAGTAGCGGACAAGATCCCAAACAATCAGGAAATAACCCGAAAACTCGAGCTTACGAATCAAAGCCAGTTCGTGTTCAATTTGTGATCGAACACGTTCACTGATTTTATCGTAACGTTGCCGAGCCCCGTTCCAGACCACTTTTTCAAGGAAACTGTCCATGGTTTCACCCTGCGGCACAGGGAACTTGGGAAATTGATAGCCAAGATTTTCCAATGTGAACTCGATTTCGTTGCCAACAGCGACGGTATTCGCCACAGCCTGCGGTAAGTCCGGAAATAAGTCGTTCATTGCTATCGCCGGCTTGAGATAACGTTCCGTATTTGGCTCCAGCAATCGGCCGGCCGCATCGAGATGAGTGTGATTCCTCGCGCACGTAAATACATCAAGCGCAGTGCGGCGGTCGAATGTGCCGTACAAGACACCGTTGGTCGCAAGCAACTTTAATCGATGACGGTCGGCAAGTTCGCAAAGCCGCTGGTTCAACCATTGCTCAGTGCGAAGTGCGTGTCGCTGAATTTCCACAAACAAATGGTTCACCCCAAAAATTTCTTTCAGTGAAGCCATGCATTGATCAGCGCGCGAAAAATCTCCAGCGATCAAAGCCTGATGGAGAGGACCCTCTTCATCCCCTGTCAAACAGATCAAGCCCTCCTGAAACTCCGACAACTCAGACCAGCGAATCGAACTTTCATTCTTGGGTGAACGAAGTCTGGCTCGTGAAAGTAAACGGCATAAATTTTGGTACCCATTTTTCGATTGTACGAGCACCGGTAAAACCGAGCCGTCTTCCATCGTCAATTCGCTGCCGACGATCGGCCGTATTCCACATTCTCGCGCCGCCGCGTAAAATCGCGGCGCACCAAACACACCGTCACGATCGCAGAGCGCCAATGCCGGCAAATGCAGGTCCGCCGCCGTGAAGGCCAGATGCTCCGGCGAAGAGCTTCCTCGCAGAAAACTGAACGCGCTGCGAGCGTGTAGCTCGATGTAGTGCGCCCCTTGAATTAGTGCACCTTCTCGCATGTAAAGATGATCTGGTCGATCGTTCGATACCGACGAAATCCGTGTTCGAGAGGACGGCTATTCTTGTTCTCCATTCCTCCCAATCGTCCTCGATCTTTGACACTCCAGAAGTCGAGAACGATTGGGGGAGGAAGAGAGGATCGTTCTTCAATCGTCCTCGTGGTCGTGGTCGTCCTCGTTATCGGTCTTTGATTGTCATCGGCTAAAGGCAGGTTGAGTTTTGCAAAAGAGGCCGACGAAGGATCAAAGCGACTTGATATGCTCACGGCTGCTCTTTTCGAGGACGACGACAAAGGACGAGAACGAGGACGGTTAGAGAGGGACTGGGGGTAGCCCACCTCAGTCATACACCCCCACCACTTCCCATTGTTCCTGTAGCGCTAGTGAGCGAGAGCGATCGTCGTTGACGTCCGCTGTCCTTCGCTGGTCTTCGTTGAAGTTCGTTGTTTTCTGAGCAATGCGATAAAGGCCTCCATTGTCGAGTGCGATATCCCACTCCCTGGTTTCCCAGCGAGTTCGATCCCACCAGTTGCCGGATAATTTCCAGGGACCGCGTGCTTCCAGGATTCTGCCTGAAATCAAACTGCTTTGCATCAAAACGGGTTTGCCATCCTTCAACTCCACACGGGCGGCAACTTCAGGTCGATAACGGCGTAGACCAGGTCCCGTTTTTGAGCGTCCGCTTTTTTTGATGTTTTTCCGGGACCAGCCTAACTCCGGCATCAGCATCTGCAGACTGTCTGGCCGATGTGTATCGATTCTCTTCGGTATGCCGACTTTTTCATTGCCAACCAAAGCAGCCAGTCGCGCCAATGTCTGAAAGAAACGATTGGGATCTTTCAGCCCACCTTGAAAAAGGTCAAATTGGTGACCGGCTGGTCTGCTTGGCATAACCTCCAGATGAAAACTGGTCACAGGTGCGGTTGTCTGCAGAGTCTCCAGATACTGGGCGGCAATACCAAATAACGTATCCACATCCCGGGTCGGAGCTGGAATCTGCAGGAGGCGAACAATTTTTTCCCCATCTTCCAGGGTGAGCATCAGACGTAGCTCAGCAATTAACAGATAAATGGATTCGATACGCAGCGATAATCTTTCCAGAAAACGTCTGAGAATAAATAGAAGAGGTTCAAGTGTTTCCAAACGCTGTTCAAAATCGATCGATTCTTCGAACGTCTCTGGCGGTTGAACAAGTTGAAGCATTTTGGTGGATCGCCCGGCCGCGCGATCCCAGAGTGAAAGAGCTTCCAGGCCAAGGCGTTGCCCAATTTCTTCCCGCGGTAACCGAGTCAATCCGCCAAGGGTGCGAATCCCCCAGTTTTTCAAAATATCAAGCAGAAAAGGGGAGGGAGCCAGGGACTCTAAGGGCAATGATTGAAGCAGGTTGCAATCTTCTAAAATCTCCAGAATCGGGTCAGCGATCTTGGCAGCTTGGAGAGCGATCTCGGGGTTAAACCCGATGCCGGCCTGGGCTTTGAGGCCGACAGACCGCAGCTGTATCAGCAATTCCCGCAGCCATGGTTGATGTTTACCGATTCTTTTTCCTCTTAAATCGAGAGTGCAAATTCCTGGAGCACTACTTTCGATAAAGGGAGAATAACGATATCCAAGTTGGAGCAGCGTATTCTGGAGATGCTGTTCGTTCGATGGGCTCCGCTTGTATAAAACGAGTTCAGATGCCCGGGCAAGCGCATGACTTGTTGACATCCCGGGTTGAATTCCAGCGTCTTCGGCAGCGTGATTTAACTCGATTACATGCATCCCCTCTTGATCCAAGAGAGCCGCGGGCAGATCAGATGACGCATCATCAAATATGTCTTGTTTTCCATCTCGGGGAGCATCCGCTTCAATAACGTCAAAAGAGAATTGATCCAAAGACCTGCGATCTCGAGCGGATTTCTCTAAAACACGTCTTTGCCAGGCGCATTGTAAAGCGTAAAAAGGAATATAAATTACTGCGAAACAGGTTGTTATATTTTTATGCATATCGATATTCCTGTCGACTTCGTGAACGAATAATTTCCAGAGAAATGAATTTGACCAGATCCGTTCTTTGAGTTGATAAATCATCAATACAAAGCCGGTGCATCGTTGTAATCGTAGTTTGTGCACTGTTTACGATGGGATGACGTGTAATGATAAGCATGGCGTTGCTGCTTTCCTCGATAATCCGTTGAAACCGGTACCAGGTGGACCCAGGAATTTTCCGGAGTTCCTCGTCCCTGTTCTCCTTGAAATCCAAAATGACCAACGACAGGTTGCCATCTCGCAGAATCAAATCCGTCGCTCTCAAGGTCTGAAGGATGCTGTTGCAACGAACCCAGAGCAAAAGCGGATGATCCGTGGCGGGCTCAAAACAATCCCTGCTGTCGATCAACACGACATATTGCGAGGCTTCGTGCATCGCCTCAATGATTTCATGTAATACAATTGCTCCTCCCGAGCTGATGTTAGGAATCACCAATTGAGTAATAGCCCCTTTTGGTAAACCGCCTCCTAAAAGGGAATCGAGCGGAGACCAGCCTGTGGGAGCACACAAGGAACGAGTGCCCGTTTGTTGCGGGTAGCGTTCGGCTAAAATCTGGCGTAATTCGATGACTTTCGGCGAAGCGGCCATAAGTGTTCGAATGAACACTATGCGATCCTTTTTCTATATCAAGACGAAAGTGGAGTCAGGAGTTCAAGGTCTCATTCAACTCCTGAACTCTTGACCTATTGAGCCAATGCCACGTCCCCCATCGGCATTTCGTAGCTCTCAGATGTACTGCCGAATTTCGGATAGACAAATTTGGCTGCGGGACTGGTGGAACGCGTGACTCCAAACACCTTCGATACGCCATGTTTTGCGACCACTATGAGCGACTCTTTGAGTAGTAACGAGCCGAATCCTCGGTTGCGATACTCGCTTGAGATGCAGGGGCCAGAAAGAAGATGGTTTGAAAATTCCGGCGACGGTTTGATGAGTGAGGCGCCGATGGTTCGATTTCCGTGAGTGATCACCAAGCAATCGATCTCGCGATGACTGAACTTTTCTTCAAAGTCATGACGGATCCGCGGTAATAAATCATTCAACACATCGTTCCAGCAGGTTTCGAGCAGGAAACAACTGTTGATGACTTGCCAAGCCTGTGTTTTCTCTTGTTTGGTAGCTCTTCGAATCGAGTATTCCTCCGCGATGAGGTAACTCGCACTAGGAAGTATTTTGCTCTCCCAGGTGAAGCGCAGCCAGCCAACCAATTTCATGGTGGCTGCATGGTGGAGAAAAATCGTCTATGAATCAAGCCTGGTGATGCGGCCTGGTTATAATTGTAACAAAGATTATTACAATAATAGCCGCCTTCAGCCGCAACGCAGCGTTCATAAAGCCATCCTGGTCAGGTCATCAGAGACCTTCTTGTCCCCATAGTCAGAAGTAACCACCGAATTCAAGACAACATCATCGTGAGCGATTCACATCGTCCTTTTTGCACGCCCACCAAACACATCCTAGTAACGCGGAACCGAGAAACAAAAACATTCCCAAAGTCAACATACGCATCTGGTCATGACGGAATACCCGGTAAGAGTCAAAAGGAAACTGCAAAATCGGAATTTTATCCGGTTCAGGATAAAGCAATCCCGAAGAAATCAAAGAAGACCCGGCGGTAAACGTCCTGTTTAAATTCCGGCACCCAGTCGATCTGAAATTCGCTTGGCTCAATCCAGCGAAACCGGGTGAATTCAGGCTGTTCCGTCGCGACGTCGATATTTGAATCCACCCCTGTGAATTCGATCAGGAAATAAGTCTGCTCTTGTCCGTCGAAACCCTCTTTGGTTCGGCCGGGTGTGAAGACGTAGCGGTATGGCCCCTTGGTTTCGATAACTCGGTAGTGAGCTGCGGCTAGAGACAGTTCTTCCTTCAATTCGCGGGAGAGAGCCTCGCTGGCAGTTTCGGATCCTTTAACTCCGCCTTGCGGAAATTGCCATGCGCCCGCCACCTTGAAGCGTTCCCCAATCAGGATTTTTCCATCAGCCCTTTTGAGGATGGCCCCGACGTTCGAGCGATAACGCCTGGATGTCATATCTATTGGTGAAACATGTCGAGCAACGATTTGACAGCATCCTTGGCTTGCCCCTTGAACTCCCTTGTCATCTTGTCTCGAAAGGCGCCTATCAATCGCTTTGTTAAATCTTCCTTTGGTTGATCCGGGGTTCCGCTGATAGTCACCTTCGTCCAACGCAAACCGTCTCTTTCCTCGATAAAAACCTTTTCCTGGGCACCTGGAATCCATCCGAGAATCCTGGGCGAAAGTCCAACGAGCAGGTTGCCATCGAGGCGATCCGGAGTGATGGAGCCTGCTCCTTCCACGCGGATCTGATCCTGGTAGCTAGCGCGAATATCCGAAAATTCCATTTGGTGTTCGTGATAGGTAAAATGGGTCTCGATCGAATCGATTCGCACGTCATTCAGGCCGCCGAACTTCGCCAACTGATGAAGCGTCACAAAAAGGTTCGTCATATCGATTGAAGCTCCGGCAATTTTGACGGATCCGGTGACCTCTCCGTGTTCAAACTGATCGAGATCCCCGGTGTAAACGAGATGCCCTGAAGCCCTTCCTCCGATACGCCACTCGGCGGGCAAAACTTGATTTGCGTCCAAGTCAGAAAAGTCGGCGGTAAACTGAGCGTTCAGTTGTCGGCCCGTGGAAACTTTCCCAATCAGTTGAACTTGGCCTCCGCCCGGTATTAAAGCCTTAGCGTCGCGAATTACTATTGAATCCTGGCTGACAGCGGCACGCACACGGTCAACCTGTATCGTAGGGTACGATGCGTGCCGTGCACTTCCTCCGATGGCCGTGACATCCCATTGGTCGGGTCCCCTGAGAGCTGCGGTTAACCTGGTCCCGACAATTTGACCGGTGTCCCCGTGATTCGTCTCCCAATGCAGGTCCGCGGCGGCCACGTATAGCTGTTCGATCCGGAAGTCCGACGGCAGAAAATTCGAGAGATTGATGGCCTGCGGCTGCTTTGTATTATCGACGGTTGGGGAAAGTGTTTTCGCCGGTTTCTTACCCACAAACGCTTCGATTTTTTCCGCGCTGACACGGTCAATCACCCATTTACCGTTCAATAGTTGCCACAAGTCGAAGTGCGCAGAAATATTGGCGATCCGAAGTGATTTCAGTTTGCTTTTCGGGTTTCCAATAGCTGAAAAGCTCGCAGAATTGAAGGATGAACCCTCCCACGTAAGTGGCGCAAAGCGACCATCCACGTGGAGCGCACGGCTGACTTTCTTGCCGAGCCATTCGCGGAATGAATCGCCTTGGATAAATGCATAAAGACCGAACCACCCTGAAGCGAAGACCACTAGGAGCAAGGCTATGACGACAATCAAGAGGCGAATGCTTTTCACGCGAAGGAGTAGGTGATTGCGGGATAGATTGGTCTCCGTTGCAGGCAGTCGAATTTCCAGACTATTCGGTGATCTGGCCACCGATCGCAAGCAAAGTTGTGGGAACAGAAGTTCAGGAGTCAGGAGTTGCAGGAGTTCAGGAGGTAAATCATTTTTTCCTAACTCCTGCAACTCCTGACTCCTGAACTCGTTCAAACACGTTTCCTGTGCCGGGCAGTCCGATTCAGAACAAAACCGAGTACACCAAGCGGGGGCAGGATAAACAGTTGCCAGTAAGTCAGTGGGGGCGGCGCTGGTGGGTTCACCTTCAGCAGCGTCCAGACGCTTTCTGTTTCAGAATCGCGCTGGATGTTGATTTTCAGCTTCCAGAGTCCGTTATACGGAACTTGTACGAGTGCGCCATAAAGAAGTCGATTTTCTCCGTGGTTCAGTCTTGCCGGAATATTGGCCAGCGAGGGAGGCATATTCAGAGCGCAGGCGGGTGGTAACCAGGCCTTATCCTTGGGGCTGCGGCCGCCTTGTGCATCGAGATCGAGCGTTACGCGTGCATCGAGCAATGGATTAAGATTGGAACGATCCTGGATCAACACGGTCACATCGATCGATCCAGCACTCAGGATGGGCGGCAAAGTAAAAACCGTAACATGAAACGTACCCGCATCGCCCTGGAACTGGATCGCTCCGCCGTCAGCCCAGCTCGTTCGAGTGAGAAGCAGCATGAACCAAAAAAGAAGCGTCGTTCGCATAAGCTTCTAGGACATCAACGTTCCACGCATATCCATCGGTTGAAAAATGATCCAGATCGCAACGAGGAAAAAGAGAATGTAAACCAGCGACCAGGGAGCGAAAATCAGCAGAGCACGGTTTTTGGAGTTGTTGTTGTTATATCGTTGCGCGACTCTCCACCCGGCGTAGAGCGAAACAAGCAATCCCAGGTCGAGGAAAAGAATCTCGAAGTCAAGCAGTTGTGGTACGGCCCACGAGGCAATCCCCCAATCCGGTTTTCCCAAGGTGGACAGATGAATATCCAGGGCGATACGTTCAATCACCGGGATCGGCGTATGGGAGCCGGTGAATAGATGAAAGACAAAGTGAGCCAGCCACATGGCGAAACCCAGAGGGACCATTGTCATGGCAAAGTCGGAGATGAAGGGTTTCAGCGGCACCTGAAGACCACCTAGGCGGCGGCTCAGAAACCCGGCGAGATAGACAATCAATCCCGGAATCAAAAATATCCCGACAGCAAGGAACAGACCAATGATGACAGGTCGCTGGAGATCGAAAAGGAATCGCGCTTGGTCCAGCAGAGCCGCTACCGGAGCAATCATTCCTGCTGCGTTCGCCAGGGCCCCGAACACCAAGATTAACACGAGCACTGCAAGATCGAACCTTCTCGCAAATGGACCTATGGAGGATCGTTGCTCTCCGGCCCAGAGATCTTTGCCGGGAATCGCTCCGATCAGCCCTACGTTATCGTGTGGACACGCCTGGACACAGTCCATGCAGAATGTGCAGTCCATGTTGCCTTTCTTTTTCGGCTGAAAGAGTTTCAGTTCACAGCCTCGTTGCTCCGATCTGCCTCGGATGCAATCAAAGGTTTTGCAACTGCGGCAGACTTCTGGTCTTCGCACCTTTACCTCAAGCGGGGAAAGCAACGACTGAACAAAATGGAACTGGCCGATGGGACAAACGAATTTGCAAAAGCTTCCACCCTTGAAAAAATCCATCGATCAATAAGGCCGCCAGGAAATAGGAGAGAATGATCCAGGCAGTCAGCCATGGACTGTTCCAGAGGCTGAATGCTTCGTATGCCCAGAGATAGAGGGCAAGCAGCAATACCGCCGGCCATTTGTTTCGCAACGAACGCGGCCAGGCCCACTTTGCCGGAAGCCAGCGTCGTCCGAAATCACGGACCAACATGAATGGGCAAACCATGCAAAAAAGATTTCCCGCAAACAGCAGAGTAATCACAGTGAAACCGCGCCAGTGCGTCCAGGGTAACACCCCGGCAAGGTTCATTGGACCTAGCTGTGGGCCAAAGAACCCATCCAGCAAAACCGCAATTGCAAGGATCAGCATGATCACCTGCATTCCGCGTCGGAATGCTTTTGAACGCACCATCGGCCCTAGAATCGGGACTTTGAATAAATCAAATACTTGGTGAGGAGGGTGAGGCCCCAGACCCATCTTCCGAAGCAGTCTAATTGATTCTCCTTCGAGGCTTCGCGCCGGTTGTGCGGCGAGGTTGTCTGCAAAAAGATATTTCGATTTGGGTGATAGAAATTGAACAGCGACAATTGCTGCGGGAACTAAAAAGATAATTGAACCGGGGACCCACATGATAGTTCCTGCGATCACCTGGTCATCAAGTGGATTCGATCCCCACAGTCGCGGGCCGTGTTGATAGGTCGGGTAGAGAACCCTGTCGTAGAACGTCAGAAAAGCAGCCAGACCTGTATTCTGAAGGTCGGCAAGAACCAGGTAAGGAATTATTGCCCAGCGCGGCCAGGCTGCACGGCTTGGCCACGGCAGGAGGATGTGCCACCAAAAAAGTAGTCCGGTTGCGAGAAACAGAAGTGTTCGACCTGATGCCACGCTGGAGAGTTAAGTGCCAGTTCATAGAAAACCGGGACGTGCCAGAGCACGTTTGAAGTAGTAAAAGCGATCCAGCAAAACACAGGATTCAACAGGCTATGTCCGATTCGCTTAAGCGGGGTCCAAATGAGAAATGGCCCCACAACCTCACGAGCAAAGAATCGGGGTAGACCGGAGAGGATCGGCAGGTAAGGTGCTCCGGCCAGGATCAACGGCGGAGCCAGCATCATCAGCAGGAGATGCTGAATCATGTGTACCTGCAGCAGCAAGCTGGCGAATGCGTCCAATGGCGAAGCGATTGCCAGGAAGATCGTTCCTAATCCTGCCGCGAAAGAGAGCAATCGCCAAACAGGAAATCGAGAAGGAACTCGAAACTGCAGCGCGATCCAGCCGCGCAGATAGAAAAGGAATGAGAGAAGAATCGCGATGCTCGGCCCGATCGGAATAGCCCACGAGCTGAAAACCGCGTTAGCCGGATCTTCCATCGACCGGTACTATAGCAGCCTTTCCGCAATGGCGCGGGGTTACGTCTGAAGGTAAAGCGGGGACGCTTTACTTACGCAGGAGGCAAAGCGAGGACGCTTTACTTACTGGTAAGCAAACCGTCTCGGTTTGCCAGGTTCTGAAGTAAAAGGTAAAGCGAGGACGCTTTACTTACCGGTAAGCAAACCGTCTCGGTTTGCCCAGTTTTCGCCGACCCGCCGACCCGCCGGCCCGCCGGCCCTGTATCCCCTATCCCCCGGTCTGCGCCTCGTTGGTCGGCTCGCCTGATGAAATGCGGCGGGGCTTCTCCGGAAGCGCCGGGTTCAGAGCAGGGATCGTGTTGGGAGGCCGGAGAGAAACGAGATAAGACACTAAAGCCTTGACCTCCTGCGGAGAAAGATTGTTTCCGTATGCCGGCATGTTGCCACCGCCCTGAATCACTTGACGAACCAACTCCGGTTCATCCATTCGGGTTCCGACATCCGACAGATCCGGACCTCGTTGTCCGCCCTCGCCACCAACGGCGTGACAGTTGCGGCACTGTTTGCTCTGAAAAAGGAGAGCTCCTTGCAGTTCAACCGGCGAACGTGACTTGATGAATTCGGGCTTCATGGGAGTGCCGCTCCACGCCTCCATGTGCGGTGACCATGGGCCGGTGATTCCCGCGTAGGTCAGCAGACCGACAGTGAGGTAAGTGAGCAAGACGACCAGGACGGAAATCGGTCGCCGACCGTAATGTTTTTCGCCCACGTTCGAGAAGAAAGGCAAGCCAAACAGAAGGATCGCGGCAATCAGCGGTACAACAAAGAACAGGATGATCTCTGAACCGTTCGGCAGCAGAGCCGCGGCAGACAGCAACCATAGGAACGGATAATCCGGTTTAGCTTCCGAGATCACCTGGGCTGGATCTGCGGGAATTTCCGGTCCTTTCGGTCCGAAGAATACCGCGAGGGCGACGATCACCAGTAGCAGTAACCCGTTGGCAACGATATCCTTGCCAATGCCGTTTGGGACAAAAGGGATCCCTTCCTTGTGGATTAACTCCTCGTATTCTTTCGAGTAGGTTTCTTTGCGAACTTGGATCCCTGGTTTTGGATATTCGTTGATGCCCTTCAACAGCACGAGTCGCAGATGCAGACTAACAAGAGCGAGCACCGCCCCAGGCAAAACAAAGACGTGAAGTGCGAAGAATCGTGACAACGTATCGCTGCCAATAATTGGTCCACCCAAAAGCAAATTTACGACCTGCGCCCCAATGATCGGGATTCTGCCCGAAATGGCTGCGCCGATACCAATTCCCCAGTAGGCATCTGAGTCGAAGCGCATCACCTGGCCAGAAAAAGACAGCGCAAGCGTCAGGAACAGCAAAACCACACCGGAGATCCAGGTCAATTCTCTCGGATGCTTATAGGCCCCCCATAGGAAAACCTGGGTCATGTGGAAAAACATGACAACAACCATGCAGTTCGATCCCCAGTAATGGACGGCGCGCAGAAACCATCCAAGCTCCTGTTGATAATTCAGGTACTCAAGGCTTCGGTACGCTTCGTTTGCCGACGGTATATAAACTAAGGACAACAATATCCCAGTTAGTACCTGGATCGTGAAGCAAAGGAGGGTCATGCTCCCGAAAACGTAGAACCAGCTTGCGCTGCTTTTCGGGATCGGATGGCCGGCGGTTGCCTTCCAGACTTTGACGAGGTGGAGCCGCCGCTCGAACCACATCGCCACATTGATCAAGGTGCTGGTGATTGGTCTGTCCTTCGCACTCATAGATATTACGAGGGGCTCGCTAAAGTGGGAAGGACACCGGCCTTAATCTGTAATTCGCCCTTGTCAATCTTATGTTCGTACACATAAAGACCCCTGGGAGGAGGTCCGGCAGCGTGTTCCCCGTCGGCATAAAAGGCCCCTCCGTGGCAAGGGCACAAAAAGAGTTGCGATCCTTCAAACCATCGGACCGGACATCCCAAGTGTGTGCAGTTCGCGGCGAAAACCTTGAATTTATCGCCCTGAATCCGTCGTACCCAGCAGGTCAGTCTTGCGGTCTGCCCATCGGCCTCGCGATGGTACGGATTTTCGTACACTGCCATTCGCGTCTGACCTTCCGGAAATTTGGAAACAGGTCCAAGGGAGAACCAGACGCGAGGAGTTCTCTTGATAAGGCTGGAAAGAAAATATCCCACGATCGGTATCCCGATCATGAAGGCCGCAACCGTGTTAAGAACGACACCGATCTGCAGCAAAAAGTCGCGCCGTGTAGAATAACTCTTTGCCTCTGGACTAGCTGGAGGATGACTTTCAGGTTCGTTTGGGGTCATTACTGGTTTGAGGTTGAGGGTTGCGTTCCGGTAGTGGCATCTGCGGTATTGGCCGTCTGTCCTGGCACAGGTCCCTGACGGCGGGATGAGAGCCAGGCCACCACGTCGGAAATTTCCTCGGAGGTCATGGGTTTCCCTGCCACGTACTCCCGGAAACCCGGCATCCCGAGCTCTGGCCGGCCTGCGATAACCACCGTGCGCAGATATTGGTTGCTGACCAGGCTGAGATATGCTGGATCGACGACCGATCCAGCTTTGCCTTTTACCCCTTCTCCGTCGGAACCGTGGCAACCGGCGCAATCCTGCGCGAAAACCGATTCTCCCCGCTCCGCATCGCCCAAATCTGCGCTGTAAGCAGGAAGACTGTCGGCTGGTGCCTCGTGACCTTTGGCCCAGTTGTAGATACCGTCCACCAGGACCTTAATCTGTTCATCGGTCAACATCCCTCCAACCTTGGCTGAATACCCCGGCATCGCCGTACCCCGAACGCCGTCCTCGATCGCCTTGCGCATGGCCTCCTTCGGAATGACAGCCAGGTAGAGAGGATTATGCATCGAAACTGAAGCCCCTAGAGTCTCGCCGTTGCTATGGCAAGCCCGGCAGTTCGTATCGTAGAGCTCAACGAAATTCTTGGAGTCCTGCGGCGGCTTCCATCGATCTTCTTCTTTCGGTCTGCCCGGTAACCAGTCGCAACCGCAAAGGAAGGCCAGGCCCCCGAAAAGCAGAATCCAATATAAAGTGCGTGGCTGCATTTGCCGTGATTCTACTCTTCTTTATCTTGTTCTGGCATAGCGTGCAGGCCCATTCTTTGGCCCAACGACCAGCTTTGCATGGTTTCAACTTTCTGGGACTTGAAAACCACATAGCCGCCGACCAACCCGAACGCGACCTGGCAGATCACGAACCAACCCCAATCGACGCGCGCCGCGAGGGCTGGGTTAATCAGGTTAAATGTCGGATAAATCAAAGCGGTCCAGATGAGCGGAGTCATGACTCCCCCGAACAGCCATTCCAGCCGTGGAGGCAGCATCGGCAGAAGGACGGTATAGAGCAATCCGACGAGGATTGAGAACGTCAGATGACTCAAGATGGCGACCGTGAGGCCGGCCGCGCTAAATTCTCGCAAAGTTGCCAGGCTTGCGGTTGCCAGTGAGGGTACGCCGGCTGCAGCCATCAGGTTGATCGGATACCAGATGCTGTGTTGAACGACGAATCCGTAAGCCATAGCCAAGACGGCCATGACCGCGCCCCCGGCGAGGCCGCCCCGAATTCCAGCCGAATACCGGTGGACCTCCACGGGTATTCGGGTGCGGTGACTTGATTCGCCATAGGCCAAATGGTCGATCCGGCGCGGGGAAACTCTCACAGGAGCTGGCCGACGGTCTGCTTCAGTCAGCGGATAGAGAGTATGTTTCGGCGTCGGGAAAACACTTCTGAACCATCCGATCGCCGCGACGAGTGCGATAATAAAACCGACCAGAGTCACTATGAGTGTCGTAACAACTCCTACCGCAAGGAGAGTAATCCCGAAGGCGCACATGAGCGGCCAGGTGGTTGGGGTTGGTAATTCAACGCCTTCTTCCGATGAATGTCCGTGTTCGTTAGGGTTCATACGATTACGAATTGGCACCTATGACGTAGACCACTGTGAAGACGACCACCCATACCGCGTCGACGAAGTGCCAGTACCAGGAGATCATAATGATATGCTCGTGGTGATAGTCTTTGATGCGCCCGGTTAAGTTTAAGATCAGTATCAACAGGATCAATATCAGGCCCACCACAACGTGACTGGCGTGCAGCCCAACCAGTGAATAGAACGTCGACCCGAATAGGTTCGTGCTGATCGTCAGATGATCTTCGTAGATCAGCTTGTGCCACTCCACTGCCGTATAGATCAGAAAGCCAACACCCAGAAGAGCAGTGATCAACCACCAGAGGTTGAACAAACTGGTGACTCCCTTGTGAAGATTTCGTTCCGCGACGACTATCGTCGCGCTGCTTGAAAGGAGCAGCACGGTTCCCAGGATCGGCAGCTCAAGAACTTCGTGCGGATACGGACCGGACACGCTCTTGCCGATATAGAAAAGGTATGCCACCACGAAAATCGTGAAAAGCGCCGTTTCCGTCAGAATGACCAGAATCATTCCGACCACTCGCGGAGAGGGGAGCTTCCATTCCGTTTCGGTACTGGTTAACGATTGAGAACTCACGCTTCGATACTAGTTACGAACATTTGTCGAATTGGGGAGGCAAACTCGAACCTTTGCTATTCGAATTTCCAATCGGGATCCTCCGGATGCTTCAAATCCCAGAGCGGACGTCTGCTCCGGACTTCCGGAAGCGTTTCGAAGTTATAGTCGGGAGGAGGCGACGTGGTGGCCCATTCCAGCGTCCACGCGTCCCAGGGATCGTCCCCGGCAACCTTACCCTTGCGCGCTGACCATAACAGATTGATCACCAGGCATATGGCACCGGCCGCCTGAACGAACGCACCGATAGTCGATATCAAATTCCACAATTCCCAACCGCGTCCAGGTTGGTAGGTGTAGATACGACGCGGCATTCCCAGGACACCTGCGAAATGTTGAGGATCGAACGTTAGATGGAAGCCGATCGTGAACAACCAGAAATGCCATAGCCCAAGTTTCTTATCGAGCATTCGCCCGAACGCCTTTGGGTACCAGTAATAGAGGAATCCAAACACCCCGTAGAGGATGCCGCCCACAATGACATAATGAAAATGGGCGATCACAAAGTATGAATCATTCAACTGCCAATCGAACGGCGCCACGCCAAGCATGACTCCAGTCAGTCCGGCAATCAGGAATTGGAACAGGAACGCGATACAAAACATCATCGGCAATTCCAAACGGATCTTTCCGCCATACATGGTCGCGAGCCAATTGAAGATTTTGATGCCGGTTGGAACGGAGATCGCCAACGTCGCCATCGCGAAGAAGGTCACCCCAAACGAATTCAGGCCGACTGTGAACATGTGGTGCGCCCAGACGCCCGCGCTGATAAAGCCGATCAAGACGGTGGCGGCCACCATCATCGGGTAGCCGAAAATCGGTTTCCGCGAAAATACTGGCACAATTTCAGAAATGGTGGCGAAAGCCGGCAGGACGAGGATGTAAACTTCCGGGTGGCCGAAAATCCAGAAGAAATGTTGCCAGAGGATCGCTGAGCCTCCCGCCTGCGCGTCGAAGAATTTTGCGCCCAGGTACCGTTCCAGTGTCAGCATGATCTGGGCAGCCGATAGCGGAGGAAGAAAAACGACGACGAGAAACATCGTAACCAGTGCTAACCAGACAAACAACGGCATCCGGTGCAGGGCCATTCCTTTGGTTCGATAGCAGATGATGGTGACCATGATGTTAATGGCACCTGTGACGCTGCCGATCCCGCTGATGAGCACGCTGAGCGACCAGTAATCAATGCTTGGCCCTTTGGAAAAGGCCGGGGAAGTCAGCGGCGCGACTGCGAACCAGCCCGCGTCCGGGGCCCCACTGGCACCGTAAAGACCGGGACCCGCGACAAAACTGAAAAGCAGAAAAAATCCACTGAAAAAAGTCAACCAGAACGAAAAAGCGTTCAGCCTGGGAAACGCCATATCCCGCGCTCCGATCATCAGCGGAACCAGGTAGTTAATCATCCCGAAAACGATAGGCATTGCGACCCAGAAAATCATCACCGTTCCATGCACGGTGATGAGAGCGTTGAATTCCTGCGGAGATGTGACGTGACCGTTTGGAAAAGCGAGTTGAGATCGAATCAGCAGAGCCATGATCCCCGCCAGCACGAAAAAGAAGAGACCTGGTCCCGACGTAAAGCATTCCCAGCTTCTTGTGGTCGACTGTATAAGCCAAATCCAGGATCCAACCGGTGGGAGTTCCGCGCTCTTCCCCCGGTCTCGCCGGCTGCAACTCCGTACCGGAATCGGTAATTGTCGTTCCGTTAGCCATAGAGTGTTTAATTCAGCGTTTTAAGATAGGCCGCGATTTCATCGACCTGCGTTGGATCTAATTTCATGTCAGGCATCAGGCAGCCAGGTTTCAGAATTTGTGGGTCGCGCAGCCATGTTTTGAGGTTCGCGTCGTCATTGGGCGCAACGCCTGAACCTAACGTCTTCCGGCTCATGAAATGGGTGAGATTAGGGCCGAAGAACCCCGTTAGAACTTGTGCCGTCAATCGTATGGCAACTCCCGCATGAGTTTGCAGCAAACTCTTTTTGGCCCTCGCCCATGCTTGGATCTGCGGTCGGAGGGCGCTGCTGTCGTGTTACCCATGTGTCGAAATCTTCCGGCGACTCGACGACTACGCGAATGAGCATATTTGCGTGCTGGAGCCCGCAGAGCACCGTGCAATTGCCAAGAAAAATTCCCAGCGATGTGGGCTGGATCCACCACTTGTTCTCACGATCCGGCACTAACCATTGCTTTCCGTTTAGCTCAGGTACCCAAAAGCCGTGGACCACATCGGCTGACGCCAACGTCATTTCCACCGGCCGCGGGGCGCTCAAATAGCTAACAGGTACATGAATCTCGTTAGCCGTTACAATGTTGTATTTCGGGTAGTGCACCTCCCACCAGAAACGGTGGCCAACGATTCTCACCTGAAGTGGATCGCCACTGAACTTGACGTTTTGGATCTCGCCGACGGTACGTGCGGTGGCGAGCGCCAGAACCACCACGATCAAGATAGGGGGGACAGTCCATGCAAGCTCGATTGCGGTACTGCCGTATACCTGAGGCGGCTCAGTCGTATCATCGTCGGTCGTTCTTTGCCGGTAACGGACGACAGCGTAGAGAAGCAATCCACCGACAACCACAAAGATGCCCAGACAGATCAGCAATACCAGAACCGCGGTCTGGTGCAGCATCTCAGCCGGAGCTCCTACCGGAGCAAAAATATTCTGGACGGATCGAACCTGATCGGCGCTCTGCGCGTCCACCGTCGCGGGCGATACTGCTGTGAGCAGCAGTAGAGCTCGGCGGAACATGCGCATAGATATTTTTTGTCCTTTCGAGCTAGTCATCGGTAAGCGAGTTATCGGGGCTCGTGCTGAAAAGTCCTGGTCTGAAGGTCACGGCGCACTCAATCACACACAAAACACGGGTACTCCGTCAAGCCGTGTTTAAAGTTATTGCGAAGTCACGAGGCGACTGCTCGTCGACTCGTATGGAAGAGGCTGAATCAGCACTCACGGATCGGACAAGGCTCGTCTCATTCTGCAACTCCTGAACTCCTGGCTTGGCTCCGCTCCGCTTGAACATGGTTCGAGCCTGAGTTAGAGCTTTGCACTCACCCAATGAATCTTGATTTTAAGTACACTGCCGACGGTCTGATCCCAGCGATTGTGCGAGAAGCGGCCTATCCTGGCCGGGTTTTGATGATGGGTTGGATGAACCGGCAATCTCTCACGAAAACCTTGGAAACCGGTTTATTGCACTACTGGAGCCGATCGCGCGATCAACTCTGGCTGAAAGGCGAAACGAGCGGAAACACCCAACGCCTGGTTCGCTGGTTTACTGATTGCGATCGTGATACCCTGCTTTTCGAGGTGGAACAAAGTTCCGGGGCTTGTCATACAGGGTACAGAAGTTGTTTCTTCCAGGAGCTCGATTCTTTAGGCGAGCCAAAGCCGGTAATTGAGGACAGACTTTTTGATCCGGATAAAGTGTACGCGAAATGACCTCATTACCGCTCTTTCCATCCCGCTCGGAATTTAAGGAATTGGCCGAAAAGGGTAATCTCATTCCAATCTGCACCGAGTTTGTCGCCGATTATGAGACACCGATCGCGGTGTTCGAAAAGATCGATAACGGCATTCGATCGTTTTTATTCGAATCGGCGGAAAGCAACGATCATGTCGGCCGCTACTCCTTTCTGGGCAGCGAGCCCAGAATATATTTTGAAGCTCGCGGCAGGCACATCGCGATCGAGGAGAACGGCCAGCGACGCGAGTTCGATTCCACGGTCGATCCGCTGACCGAACTGCAGCGACTCATGGCCGGGTTTCGAGCAGTCAATTTACCTGGGTTACCTCCCTTCAGCGGCGGCGCCGTCGGATATATTGGGTATGACACCGTACGGTTCTTTGAACCGACTGTCGGGGAGCCGCCCCCTGACCAATTGGGGTTGCCGGAGATGGTCTTTATGGTGACGGATACCTTTCTGGTCTTTGATCACCGGTTTCGGCGGCTGAAAATCTTCGCGAATGCATTTGTCGACGGAGCCAAAATAGAGGAGGCGTACGACGTCGCAGCAGAAAAAATCCGGCGGATCGTCAGCAAACTGGAGGAACCGACCAGGCCGCAGCTGA
Organism: uncultured Verrucomicrobiae bacterium; assembly: GCA_963736745.1. Taxonomy (GTDB): domain Bacteria; phylum Verrucomicrobiota; class Verrucomicrobiia; order Chthoniobacterales; family JAFAMB01; genus JAFAMB01. The sequence continues at coordinate 213,806 of CAVTQD010000038.1, forward strand.
TGAACGCTGCTCCCATAGCTGTTTCGTTCAGCCCGCGGAGCAATACCACGCGGGAAGAGTTTCATGAGATGGTTCGCAAGGCGAAGCGCCACATCGAAGCCGGGGACATCTTTCAGATGGTTCCTTCACAACGGTTTGAAGCCAGCTTCGATGGAAATCCGCTCACTCTTTATCGCGCGCTGCGATTTATCAATCCCTCCCCCTATATGTTCTGCCTGCGGCTTGGAGAACGGTTTGCCCTGGTGGGCAGTTCACCGGAAGTTCACGTCCGGCTGCGGGGACGAAACGTCGAGATTCGTCCCATCGCGGGGACCCGGAAGAGGGGCGGTACGAGCAAAGAAGACGAGGATTTGGCCGAAGAATTGCTCGCCGATCCAAAAGAACGGGCTGAGCATCTGATGCTTGTCGACCTGGCCAGGAACGACGTTGGCCGGATATCCGAATATGGTACGGTCAAAGTGACTGAATTCATGGCCATCGAGCGATACAGTCACGTCATGCATATCGTCTCAAACGTTGTCGGGGAACTCGACAAGAGCTACAGCGCATACGACGTGATGCGGGCCACGTTTCCCGCAGGAACGGTATCGGGAGCGCCCAAGGTCCGGGCGATGCAACTAATCTACGAATTCGAGAAAGGAAAGCGAGGCGTGTACGCAGGGGCGGTCGGATATTTCGGATTCGATGGCCAGCTCGATTCCTGTATCGCCCTGCGAAGTGTTGTGTTGAAGGATGGCATCGCCTATGTGCAGGCAGGCGGTGGCGTCGTGGCTGACTCCGTGCCGGAACTTGAATATCAGGAGAGCGTTAACAAAGCCATGGCCACTTTTCGGGCCATCGAACGAGCAGAGCAAATTGTATGATCCTGGTCTTGGACAACTACGACTCGTTCACCTACAACCTGGTTCAATATTTTGGCGAGCTGGGCGCGGAATTGATCGTCCGACGGAATGATCGCACAACGATTGACGAGATTGAGCAGTTGCATCCCGAAAAAATCTGTATTTCTCCGGGGCCTGGAACGCCGGACGACGCCGGAATCAGCAACGAGCTTATTCGTCATTTCGGACCGCGAATTCCCGTTTTGGGCGTCTGCCTTGGGCACCAGTGTATTGGCCAGGTGTATGGCGGAGAAGTCATTCGTGCCGATCGCCTGATGCACGGTAAGACATCGCCGATCCTTCACGAAGGAGATGGAATATTCTTTGGGTTGCCGATCCCGTTTGAGGCGACTCGATACCACTCATTGATCGTGCGCAGAGAAACCTTGCCGCCAGAACTGGAAATCGTTGCTGAAACGTCCGAGGGCGAAATCATGGGACTGCGACATCGGCAATACCGCGTGCACGGAGTGCAGTTCCATCCAGAGTCAATTATGACTAGTGAAGGAAAAAAGCTTTTGGCGAATTTTCTTTCCCTGTAGGATTCTGCGGACATTTAAGCGATTCGCTCACATCGACGAATGGCAAGCGAACCGCTAATACTTCTGAAAGGCTGATAAATGTCCGCGGAACCCTACTCTTTTCCAATTGTCATATTAGGCGGTGGTTTTGCCGGCGCCTACTGCGCGCGTGCACTAAAATCAGGGCTGCAAGACAGCACTTCTAAGACCGTCGCGCTTTTGGCTGACCAGAACGCAATGTTGTTTCATCCGATGCTGGCCGAAGTGAGCGGTTCTTCAATCTCGCCGTTGCACGTGGTCAATCCGCTTCGCCTCTTTTGCCGTGGAAGTTCCATCTTTATGGGCGGGGTGGATGATATAGACCTGGAACAGAAAATTGTCCGCTTTTCGCCCGGTCCGTTTGCTCCGCCCGCGAAGCTTTCATTCGAACACCTCGTGCTGGCAATTGGAAGCGTGGTGGACGTCAGTCGCGTACCAGGCATGCCGGAGCACGGTTATCTGATGAAGACCGTCGGGGACGCTATTCGGCTCAGGGCTGATGTTCTGGAACGACTGGAAGCGGCCAGTATCACGCCCGATGAGGCGATCCGCCGCAAATTGCTTACTTTTGTTGTCGTCGGCGGTGGCTACTCGGGGGTTGAGACCGCCGGCCAGGTCTGGGATCTCCTTCGAGATGTGCAGCGATTTTATCCCCGGATCAATCCGAAAGAATTTCGTTTGGTATTGGTCCAGAGCGGTGCTTATCTGTTGCCCCAAATTGGGGAAGAACTGGGAAAGTACTGCGAAGCGCAACTCAGAAATCGGGGCATCGAAGTTCGGTTAAATGCACGAGTGAACGCGATCACCGCTGAACGAGCCATTCTAAATACCGGTGACATCATTGAGACTAACACTGTGGTCACCACGGTTGGCAACGCCACTCACCCGGTGATAAAAAAGTTGATTGATCGCTATCAACTACCGAACGACAGAGGACGGCTGATCACCGAGGCCACGATGCAGGTGAAGGGTTACAAAAATCTCTGGTCCGCCGGAGATTGTTCGGCTGTCCCGCAAGCGGATGGGAGCATCTCTCCGGCCACCGCACAATTCGCGATGCGTCAAGGGACCCTTCTCGGGAAAAACATTCTCGCCGCTCGTAACGGTCAGCCTTTGGAGCCTTTTCGTTTTAAGACTTTGGGCGAGATGGCGTCGCTGGGGCACCGTAATGCCGTCGGCAAAGTGTTGGGATTCAAAGTTTCAGGTTTTCTCGGCTGGCTCATGTGGCGAGCGACTTACCTCTACAAATTGCCCGGGCTGGAGCAGAAGGTGAAGGTATTTTTCGAATGGAATCTGGAGCTGTTGTTTCCTCGAGATATCAGTTTGCTAAACGTTAAAATGACGCAGGTCATCGGACGGGTCCATCTGGAGAAAGGCGATCCGATTTACCATATTGGAGATGCCGCTTTTTCCTTTTACCTGATTGAAAAAGGAAAGGTAGAGATTAACGATCGTTCCGGCTCGGTCCAAACGCTCGGTCCGGGTGAACACTTCGGCGAGCGGGCCCTGCTGCAAAATACCAATCGCCAGTTTGATGCGACCGCCCTGGAGTCGACCACGCTCATCGCGCTTGATAAGACAACTTTTGACGCGTTGACCAAGAACAGCCTGACGCTTGGTTACTACCTGAATCGAAGCTCCGTCAAGTACTTGACGCTTAAGGAGCGCATGGCGATCGTCGACCGGGCTTCTCCGTCCACTCGCCAGAAGCGTGTCGAAGATTTCATGCACCGTGACTCAGCCGTTCTTCGGGATACCGATTCGATTCTCGTTGCCGTGAAAGCCTTTAAGCAAGCCAGCGCTACCATCTTGCCTGTCGTGGACGACAGTAATCGGTGTAAAGGTTGGCTCCGCCTCGATCACGCATTCGACTGGATGCACCAAGGGAAGGCACGGCTTGAATTCACGGTAAGCCAGCTCCGAACTTTGCCTTGCATCAGTGTGAAGGCGGATGACTCTGTTGAACAAGCGCTGCTGCAATTCGCACAGACTCCTGATCGAGAACTGATCGTTGCAAACGCGAGTGGTGAATTCATGGGAACTCTTGCACTTCTGGACTTGATCCTGGCCGACGCCGGGTGAAACGAATCGGCGTGTAAGTAAAGCGTCCTCGCTTTACCTCTGAAAACCGGGCAAACCGAGCCGGTTTGCTTACCAGTAAGGCAAATCGTCCCGCTTTGCCTCCCTGCGTAAGTAAAGCGTCCTTGCTTTACCTCTGAAAAACCGGGCAAACCGAGCCGGTTTGCTTACCAGTAAGGCAAATCGTCCCGCTTTACCTCCCTGCGTAAGTAAAGCGTCCTCGCTTTACCTCTGAAAAACAGGGCAAACCGAGCCGGTTTGCTTACCAGTAAGGCAAATCGTCCCGCTTTACCTCCCTGCGTAAGTAAAGCGTCCTCGCTTTACCTTTGAAAAACAGGGCAAACCGAGCCGGTTTGCTTACCAGTAAGGCAAATCGTCCCGCTTTGCCTCCCTGCGTAAGTAAAGCGTCCTCGCTTTACCTCTGAAAAACCGTGCAAAGCCGTTTTTTCGTCCCGGCGTTTCAAGCTTACAGACTGGAAGCCTAAATGGGCGACTCAGCCAACACGACGCGATCTAGCCGCAGCAGTTCTCCCAGAGACCATGCTTGAAACGGGCAACCACGCGGGGTGTGCGGCGGCTCCGCATCCGCAATTTCCGACACATGCCCAAGCCCAGTTTCCTCAAGGTGACGTTGCAACGGTGTGAGAAAATGTTCCCGAGCTAGCTTTTTCGCTTCCGGCGAGTTGCCACGAATACGAACCCACGCTTCGACGAATGGGCCGATCAGCCATGGCCATACTGTCCCTTGGTGATAAGCCGAATCCCGGTGCCACACGTCACCTTCATAGCGCGGAGCGTAGCCAGGTTCTCCTTGGGCCAAAGAGCGCAAACCCATGGGTGTGCAAAGCGCCGCCTCAACGGTTTCCACAACCTGCCGCGCCCGCTCCGCAGGCAGGAGAACCAGAGGTAATCCCCCAACGGAAAAAATCTGATTTGGCCGAAACAATTGATCCACGGCGCCCGCGCAATGGTCAACATCGACAACATCGTAGAGTTGTCCTCTGGACTCATTCCAGAAGCGGATTGCAAACGTCTCTGACGCTTTCGCAAATAGCGACTTCCACTTTGAAGAGAACGATTGACCAACCCAAAGCGCATTGATCCAGAGTGCCTGCACCTCGACTGGTTTCCCAATTCGCGGTGTAATTACCTGACCACCCACCTTCGCATCCATCCATGTGAGTTGGACGCCGGGTTCGCCTGCGGCGAGCAAACCATCTTCGCAAGCCTTTATTCCAAAGCGAGTTCCAGCGCAGTAGCCGGAAAGAATTGCTTCGATCGCTCGCTGGAGCTTTTCTGTCACATCGCCATCTTCCAGGTTCGGTTTGCCATGGGCGGCGCGAAGATATTCAAAGACAGCGATGATGTACCAGAGCGATGCGTCGACCGAATTAAATTCCGGCTCAACGCCGCGGTCCGGAAAACGATTCGGCAACATCCCCATTGAAACGGTTCCGGACCACTCGGTCAGAATATCTCGAGCAATCTCCAGGCGATCGGTCGCCAGGCATAGTCCTCTCAACGAGATGAAGGTGTCGCGACCCCAGTCCCCAAACCATGGGTACCCTGCGATAATGGTCTTTCCTGAGCCGCGTCTGACCAGATAACTGTCGGCGGCAGCTGCGAGCGGAAATGAGAATGCTTCGCGCCGCTCGAGTTCTTGCGCTCGAAGATTGTTGGCGACCGAGATGGTGTCTCCGTCTTCGTTCCCGATGTTCGCGAAATCTTCGGCATAGAAAATCAAGGACGCAGCCCCCGTCTGCAAATCCCAATCGAAAAGACCAGGACTGGCCAGATCTTCCAGGTAGTCCAATCCACGCGCTCGTTCTTCGACGTAGCAAAAATTTCGATACCAGGTGGGCGAGTGACGATACCCGCCATTCGATTTCGCAAGAACCGCCGGAATATCGTTATAAGGTTTCCAGCGAACCCGATCGTCTTGTAAACCCGGCTGGAAACGAAAAGAGCTATTCTCGCGGTGTATTGCATGGAAGTCTTTTCCGGAGAGAAAAGGCCTGACTGTCAATTCGGCTTTGTTGCCGGGGTCGCCGGCCAATCTCCAAATTAGGACGAGTGCGGATTGCCCATACGGCACAAAAAGCTCTTGTTCGATTGCCAGATTCTCGTCCAGTTCAAAATGCCATCTCGGCCACGGCCGAAGCTCAAAATTTTTTATGTGCGTCATTCCGTCGGGGTAAACAACATCCGGGGTGTACCGATGCGACGTTAGGAACCAATTCCCGCGGGCCGTCTCGACCCAGGCTTCAAATCCGTTCACCAGAGTCTTTCTTTCCGAGGGCGGATTTGTCGCCGTGAGCAACAGCGCATGGTAACGTCGCGTGCGGATTCCCGCGGTTGTCCCGCTGGCAAATCCGCCAAGACCATCCACTTCGAGCCATTCCGCCGAATCAGATATCAGTGACATAGGAAGAAGGAAGACTTCTGCGATCGCAGATTAAGCGAACCTTATCCGGTCTGCACCGAGAATTCAGGTGTGGCAGGGGTTCAGAGGAGTTGCAGAATGAGGTAACTGTTTCGGGTTTATCAAATACAACAAATACTTCGAGGTTCACGTGGGCCAAACTCACTCGGTTTACGCCTTCTGAAACTCCTGAACTTCTGCCTTTGGCTGACGCCGGTTACGAAGCCATTTCGCGTTTTCCGCGCCCCGTGTATCCTTAAGGATGTTCACCGGCGCTTCTCGACCCTGTTGCAACGTGTCGGGTCGAAGCATTGCTGATCAACAATGCGTTATGGACAATTTTCCTTCGATTTCTCAGCTAACCTTAGTAGTGATTTTACCATGACTTCCAGGCTCGATTCGCTCCGCGAGGCTCTTGCTGTGTCGCCGCAGAACGTGCCATTGCTTTTTTTGTTCGGTCAGGCTTGTTTGGACGAGTTGAGTTTCGGCGAAGCACGAGCGGCCTTCGATCGTATTCTTCAGTTGGAACCTGCTCACACTGATGCCAAGCTTGGCATCGCCCGCGTCCTTTATCTAAGCGGCAACACGTCTGAGGCGGTGGTTCGCGCCGAGGCGTTGATCAAAGCCGATCCCGGTTTCGCGGAAGCCTGGATGTTGCTCTCGCGGTTGGCGGTTGCCGAAGGCGAACGCGCTTTAGCCGCGCAATATTATCAGAAGGCAATCAAGCTGAGCCCTAGTGTGAGTGATCCGATTATGGAACGAGACATCCAGATTGGCGAGGCGACGGCACCTGCGGCTCCTGTCGCCGACCTGGCTCCCGATGTCGAACAAGATACGGGGGAGTTCGTGGCCGAGTTCGAGAGCGAAGACAGGAGCTTGCCGGACGTCCAAAAGCCGGAGGTGTCTTTCGCGAACGTCGGCGGCATGGAAGATATCAAGGAAGAAATACGGATGAAGATCATTTACCCGCTTCAGAACCGTGCTCTCTTCAAGGCATACGGCAAAAAGCTCGGTGGCGGTGTGTTACTCTATGGACCTCCCGGTTGCGGCAAAACGTTGATTAGCAAGGCGACAGCAGGCGAGATTCAAGCCAATTTCATCTCGGTTGGTATACATCAGATCCTTGATCTATACGTCGGCAACAGTGAGAAAAACCTTCACCAAGCGTTCCAGTTGGCTCGAGATAACGCCCCCGCGATCCTCTTTTTCGATGAGGTGGACGCCTTGGCTGCCGATCGAAAAGATTTTCGCGAAAGCGCGATTCGGACCATGATCAACCAGTTCCTGGCGGAGATGGATGGAAACATTGGAAGCAATGAAGGGGTCCTGATTCTCGGAGCAACAAATGCTCCATGGCATTTAGACGCGGCGTTCAGACGTCCCGGCCGTTTTGATCGCATCATCTTCGTGCCACCTCCGGACGAATCTGCGCGAGAAGCAATCGTGGAAATCCTTGCACGCGATAAGCCGTTAAAGCGTCTTGACGCCAAAGCTCTGGCCAAACGAACAAAAGAATTTTCCGGTGCAGACATCAAGTCGATCTTTGACGTCGCAACGGAGCGGGCCCTCTCGCGCGCCATGAAGGAAGGTCGGGTTGTGCCGTTGACCACCGAGGATCTTCTGCAGGCAACCAAAGCCATGAAACCTTCTACGCGTGCCTGGTTTGAAAGCGCGAAAAATTATGCGCTATATGCCAACCAGGGTGGATTCTACGACGATGTGCTGAGTTTTCTAGGAATTCGCAAATGAACGACTCTATCACGCGCGCACTTTTATTTGTCAGGCAGGGCAGGTATCGCGAGGCCGAACCCTACTTGCGAAAAGCAATTCAGAACGATCCGGACGATCCCCAGGGATTCTTTTACTTGGCCACCTGCCTGATGCACGACCCGAATACCCGGCCTGAAGCGTTGTCAATGATTGACCAGGCATTGCGACTGCAACCGACACGAGCTTTCTATCATGCGCAGCGCGCGAATATTCTGATTTTGCTCGGTCGTACGAAAGAGGCTTTGCTGGAAGTGGAGCACGCGCGAAGCTTGGCGCCGGACTCTCCAGACTCGTATGTGGCGGAGTCAATTATCCTGTTGGTTCTTGGCAAACCGCAGGAGGCTGAACGCGCCGCGCGTCAGGCTCTGGCGCTGGATCCCGAGAACGAAGCTGCAGGTGACGGCTTGGCGGATGCGCTCAGGATGCAGGGCAAATTGGAGGAAAGCGCTGCGCAGATTCGTGGATTATTAGGAAGGAACCCGGAAAATCCATGGACTCACTCGTCGGCTGGGATGCTGGCGCTCCAGCGTGGAGAAGTGCGTGCGGCGGAAATGCACTTTTTATCGGCTCTTCGAATTGAGCCTGAACATCGGGAGGCGCGAGAAGGATTGCTGCACGCCTTTCGGGCGCGGTCCGCGCTTTATCGTGCGTACCTGAAGTACAGCTTTATGATGGAGAAATTGGGGCGGACCGGCCGCGGAATGCTCGTGATCGGACTTCTCGTTCTGATGCAATTTGCTAACATGGCCTTCGTTGGGCGACTGGCACCGATCGGCATGGTTCTCGTTGCTTTCTATTGCCTGTTCGTTTTGTGGATCTGGGTGGCGAAAGGTGTGGGAAATCTGTTTCTTTTGTTTGATCGATTTGCTCGCATTGCGTTGCGCTCCGAGGAAAAAAAAGAGGCTCTCGTCGTCGGTGGAGGTGTGATTCTGGGACTCGCGTTGTTTGCTGCCGGACTGTTGATTAAGCAAATTAGCGTCATCTTTGTCGGCCTGACTTTGATCGCGGCGGCATTCCCCATGTCGCTGGTCTTCACAAATAGATCCAAGCCGGGCCGCGTCATTTTTGGTTTGGTCGGAGCCTTCGTCTATCTCGGAGGACTCATCTCTCTCCTATTGGTTGTGCTGCCAGACGGCAGCGGGGGCGGCTTCGCTACAACCCTTTTTGGCTGGACCATGATCCTGGCGCTCATTACCACTTGGCTCGGCAACATTCCTGCTTTAAGGCGCTAATGGCGATCAGTTGTCAATGTTAGTTGCCAGTTGTCAGTGTCAGTTGCCAGTGTAAGAGCAGGACGTCTGCAATTCTGCATTTCCTCAAAACAAACGCTTCGGAGGCTGGGCTCTGCCGCTGACAACCGACAACCGACCACTGACAACTGGCACTGACCACTGCCTCCGAGCTGGTGTCAGTCAGTTGTCAGTTGTCAGTTGCCAGTGTAAGAGCAGGACACAGAGCAGGGCATCTGCAATTCTGCACTTCCTCAAAACAGACGCTTCGGTGGCTAGGCTGTGCCGCTGACAACCGACCACTGACCACTGCCTCCGAGCTGGTGTCAGTCAGTTTTCAGTTATCAGTGTCAGTTGCCAGTGTAAGAGCAGGACACAGAGCAGGGCATCTGCAATTCTGCACTTCCTCAAAACAAACGCTTCGGTGGCTGGGCTGTGCCGCTGACAACCGACCACTGACCACTGACCACTGCCACTGACAACTTACTGAACGTCAAGATAACGGCGCAGGTAAGGAGACGCCTTGTCCCGAACCGTTTGCACCGAGACCTCGTTACCTGACTCGGTGCTGATCGATGTCATCCTTACACCGGAGAGACCACAGGGAATAATGCTGAGAAAGCCGCTCAGATCGCTTGCAACGTTGAGCGCGAACCCGTGCATCGTCACCCACTTGCGGACCCCGACCCCGATCGAAGCGATCTTACGGTCCTGAACCCAAACGCCGGTCTTTCCCTCGACTTTCCCCCCTCTATACCGAACTCTTCAAGCAGATCAATCAAGAGATCTTCCAATTTTCGAAGATAAGAATGCAAATCCCTGCCGCGTGCGCGCAGATCAAGAATCGGGTAGCCAACCAGCTGTCCTGGGCCATGGTATGTCGCCTGCCCGCCCCTGTTGGTTTCGAAGACGGGGTACGGAAGCTGCTGAGCGACGCGCAAGCTGGACTTATCCAGAAGCCGGCCGATTGTAAAAACCGGCTCGTGTTCGAGGAGAATCACGCTCTCCTCCCTGTGGTTGAGGCAATCAGCGTGCCTTTCTTCTTGAATGCGAAGACCAGCCTGATAATCGATCCGGCCTAGCCACTCGATTTTCATAAAGGGCGATTGGCTCGAAGTACTGACAGCGGCGAAGCGTGCATTTGAAAGTGAGTTAGACCGATAGCCAACGCGTCTGCGGCATCGGCGTCCGGTGTTTCGGTGAGCCCCAGGAGCGTCCGCACCATATACCCGATCTGTGCTTTTTGCGCTGCTCCGCGACCGACAACCGCCTGCTTAACTCGCCTGGGTGGGTATTCATAGATCGGCAACCCATGTTGCGCAGCCGCGAGTAACGCAGATCCGCGTGCGGCTCCTAGCGTCATTGCGGTACGAGTGTTCTGGACGTAGATCAACCCTTCGACTGCGCACTCTTCGGGCGAATGCATATGGATTAACTCCTCGATTTGCCGATGAATTTCTACAAGGCAGCCGGGCATCGAGAGCTGAGCCTTGTTCCGGATCACTCCGTAATTGACCGCGCGCAGCTTGGACCCTTCTTTTTCAAGGATCGCATACCCACAGTTCCTAAGCGCCGGGTCAAGAGCTAGTAAACGCACGTTCGGACAGTATACAGGAGTCCCGCAGCCCAGGAAGACAGAACTCATGCCTGCCGAGCTTGCGAAAGACTTCCCTACAAACGATGTTGCCGGTCTGCGCAGAAAGGACTAGTTGCCATGAGAAAAATGCAGGCGCTCGTTAAGAGAGAGCGTACCCCGGGGCTTTGGCTGGAAGAAGTCCCTGTGCCGGCCGCAGGCGAGTTTGATGTCTTGATTCGCATTCTTCGTTCTTCAATCTGCGGTACCGATGTCCACATCTATGAATGGAACGCCTGGGCGCAGCGCACTGTTCCGACACCGATGCAGATTGGTCACGAGTTTGTCGGCATCATAGAAGCCGTCGGAAGCCATGTGATCGATTTCCAACCGGGCATGATCGTGACAGGTGAAGGCCACATCGTTTGCGGACGGTGCCGGAACTGTCTGGCCGGGCGCCGGCATCTCTGTAATAAAACAAACGGGGTAGGCGTCAACCGCCCGGGAGCTTTCGCCCAGTATCTTTCCATGCCTCAGACAAATGTCTGGTTAGCCGATCCAATGATTCCGCTGGAAGTTCTTTCTTGTTTTGATCCTCTTGGCAACGCGGTTCATACTGCACTTTCTTTCGACGTGCTGGGCGAAGACGTCTTGATTACCGGCGCGGGACCCATAGGAATCATGGCGGCAGCCATCGCCAAACATGCGGGCGCCCGTTTTGTCGTCATAACTGACGTCAATCCGTATCGTCTCAATCTCGCTGCGAAACTTGGTGTGACCATGGCCGTAGATGCTCGGCAGGTCTCTCTGAAGGCGGTGATGGATGAATTGGGGATGAAGGAAGGGTTCGACGTCGGCCTCGAAATGTCGGGCAGCAGCGATGCGCTCAATAGCATGCTCGCCGCCATGTGCCACGGCGGCAAGATAGCGGTATTAGGCATTCAATCGAAAGTTGCGGCCATTGATTGGGATCTGGTCGTTTTCAACGGGCTCACAATCAAAGGAATATATGGAAGAGAAATGTATGAAACGTGGTACAAAATGACGGCGATGATCCAGTCCGGCTTGGACATCTCGCCGGTGATCACTCACCGGCTTTCCTATGTAGAATTCGAAAAAGGCTTTCAGTTAATGAGAAGTGGTCAATCCGGAAAGATCATTCTCCATTGGGCCGATTTATGAGTGGATTAGTTGTCAGTGTCAGTTGTCAGCGGCAGAGCCGGCCATTCAAGCGTCTAGTGCACCAGTCACTGACTTGGTGCACTAGTCTTAAAGAAACTTGTTTAGGGATACAGAATTTCGGTCCTTCATCGCCAATGTCCTGCTCTCACCCTGACAACTTGACAACCGACAACTGACACTGATAACTGACAACTCCCCCTATGCTCGGTGCATTCCAGGAACATCTTGCGGAACAGCTCAACGAGATCAGGCACCAGGGACTGTATAAAACCGAAAGACCGATCAGTACGCCGCAGCAGGCCCATATCAGGACCGCGGACGGCAAAGAAGTCCTAAATCTTTGCGCTAACAATTATCTTGGGTTGGCCGACCATCCGGAGGTGATCGAAGCGGCGAAAGCCGCCTTGGACCGCTGGGGATTCGGCCTCGCTTCCGTTAGGTTTATTTGTGGAACACAGGAGATCCATAACGAACTTGAGGCCGCACTGGCCAGATTTCATCAAACCGAGGATACAATTCTTTACGGAAGTTGTTTCGACGCGAACGGCGGCCTCTTCGAGACAATTTTGTCGAATCAGGACGCCGTGATCAGCGACGAATTGAATCACGCGTCCATTATTGACGGGATCCGTCTGTGTAAAGCGCAACGATTTCGGTACCGGCATAACGACATGAACGACCTGGAAGCCAAACTGAAGGAGGCTCAAGGATCTCGTTATCGGTTAATCGCGACGGACGGTGTATTTTCAATGGATGGCACAATTGCAAACCTCAAAGAAATTTGTGATCTGGCGGAAAGATATTTCTCGATGGTGATGGTCGATGAGTGCCATGCCGCCGGGTTTCTGGGCAAAACCGGTCGAGGAAGCCCGGAATACCACGGAGTGATGGACCGGATCGACATAATCACCGGCACGCTGGGAAAGGCATTGGGTGGGGGAAGCGGCGGCTATGCCACCGGTCGAAAGGCGCTCATTGACCTCCTTCGTCAACGTTCGCGGCCCTACCTTTTCTCCAATAGTTTAACGCCCTGCGCGGTTGGAGCTTCGATTAAAGCGATTGAAATTGCTTCTCGATCGACGGAACTCCGCGACAGATTGGAAGAAAATACCCAATTTTTTCGGGCTGGTCTTGCGGAAAACGGGTTAGCTATCCGGCCTGGAACGCATCCGATTGTGCCGGTCATGATCGGAGATGCGGCGCTCTCACAGAAGGTGGCAGATCGACTTCTTGCTTTGGGGATCTATGTCATCGGCTTCTTTTATCCAGTTGTGCCGCAGGGGACCGCCCGAATCCGAACTCAAGTCTCCGCCGCGCATTCGAAAAAAGACTTACAATTTCGCGATAAAAAAATTCACCGAAGTTCGTGAAGAATACCGACTTACGCAGTTTCCTTTGATGCAATAGATCGCGTAGAAACCAGGCCCAACCGTGTCCTCCCGTTTAATAAATCGCTCAATTTTCCTTCGATTCCGGTCGATAACACTAAGGACGTGCGCGCATTTTTTCACGGTTCGACTTTGCGACTTACGCATGCGGAAGATCCAGGAGAAGACAAAATTTCGGTCGGGAAGATCAGAATTTGACGATCTCATCATGGGTGTTCCAAGAATCAAGCCTTCAAGAAGTAAAAGATGCCTCAAGTCCCAAAACGCCTATCCTATTCATTTGTCATTGGTTTGGCGCTGTTTGTTGTCTGCCTGATCTATTTACCGCACTGGAGACAGTATGCTCCTAGCGTTCACCCCGTTCCCACCTCGCCTTATCTAACGCCATGGACCGTTGCATCAGTAACCACGTTAAGCTTGGTTCTTGCTCTCATCGCGGCTCCGGTACGCGCACCGAATCCTATTCAAATCATCCTCTCCAAGACCTCTCGCGACGGTTGTCTTCTGTTTTGCTGCCGTGTTCTTGTTGGAGTATGCGTGCGGAATCCGTGTGCCGGACTTGGATGTTTTCTTTTTGCCGGACTCGAGCGGTCATCGCGCCATGCTCTATGCGGCTAGGCCTACAGCGCAGAGTGCTACCACGAGTTTACTTTTTGCGTCTGCCCTACTCATATTCCACGCGGATTCGACTTGGCGGAAGAGGGCATCCCAAGTAGGCGTTCTGGCCGCGCTCGTGTTGCCAGCCCTTGCGAGTTTTGGCTATCTCCTTGAGTTCGTATTCCCCTCGTATCAAACGCCAACTCCCAGGACGGGATTGTCGTTTCCAGCTGTCGTTCTCTACTTCACACTCGGTTCCGGAGTTCTGTGCGTTTCGTTTGGCTCAAAAGTGCCAAAACCTGCCGTCTCTCGTCCCGCCAAGATTTTCAGGCGTTGGGTGTAGGGGAAGTTGTAGGGGAAGTTGTCAGTGCCAGTTGTCAGTTGTCAGTGAGGCGCGGTCAGTGGACGAAGCCATCTATTTCAAAAAATGGCTTATTTCGTAACGCAGAAGTAGAGTCGTTCTCGCTGACCTCCTGATTTTTTCCTCTGCAAACTGAAAACCGACACTGATAACTGGCAACTTTCCACATGAACTCCTACGAAATTCAGAAATATGGTGGGCCGGAAGGCTTAAAAATTGTGGATCGGCCTCCGCCTGATCCCAGCGATGACGACGTGGTGGTTCGGCTCAAAGCGGCTTCGCTCAACTATCGTGACCTCGTTGTTCTCCGTGGGCAGTATGACCGTAACCCAGTCCCGGGGCGGGTACCACTGTCGGACGGAGCCGGGGAAGTTGTCGCGGTCGGTCGAGCGGTGACCAAATTCAAACCCGGCGATCGAGTTGCCGCCTGCTTTTTTCAGGGATGGTCGGCAGGTCGATTCAGAGCCGAAATGCATCAGACGGCGCTCGGAGGTTCAATTGACGGCGTTCTAACTGAACAAGCGAAGTTTCGTGAAGAAGGCTTGGTGCATTTACCTGAGAACTATTCTTTCGAAGAGGGAGCAACTCTGCCCTGCGCAGCAGTCACTGCCTGGCAGTCTTTGATCGTCCGTGGCCAGCTTCTTCCCGGCGATACAGTGCTTCTCCTCGGGACCGGGGGAGTTTCAATTTTCGGCCTGCAGATCGCCAAATTGGCCGGCGCAAAGGTGATCATCACCTCGAGCAGCGACGAGAAGCTTGAGCGCGCGCGCGAGCTCGGCGCGGACGCGGTTATCAACTACAAGTCCACTCCGGACTGGGGCAAGGCCGCCGCAAAACTTGCCGGCGATGAGGGTGTGGATCACGTCATGGAGGTTGGCGGCGCCGGGACATTTCTCCAGTCGGTGCGCGCCTGCCGCTTCGGCGGAAAGATCGGGTTGATTGGTATTCTCTCAGGGCGTGAAGCTAAAACGGAAATCTTTCCGATCGTTACCAAGAGCGCTACCGTCTTCGGTATTTATGTTGGCAGTCGGGAAATGTTCGAGGGACTGAATCGAGCGCTTGAACATTCCAAAATCCGGCCAGTAATCGATAAGGTTTTCCCCTTTGGGTCCGCGCCCGAAGCCTACGAATACATGGCGGGCGGCTCTCACTTTGGCAAGGTGGTAATTCGGGTGGGGGAATGACAGAAGAAACCCAAGTACCAACAAATTGAGAGACCGCTTGGCCGGATTGTCGTCAACCGAATGGCTTGATTGCTCCAGGCTATCGGCCGCGACGTTCTCGTCTCCTTGCGCCTCTGAGCACTCGAGAATCGGCGTTCCTGCCTCGATGATTCCCGCATTTGACGCTCCACTTCTCCAGAGTTATTGTCCCGCCTTTCTCGGGCGTGAACGTATTCCAAGTGGCAGAGCAGCCGTTTCGTTCGGAAGCTCGCCCTCGGAACGTGCACTTGCCCCGGATAAAGTGGTAAAATGCCGATATAGCTCAGCTGGTAGAGCAGGTCATTCGTAATGATCAGGTCGTCGGTTCGAATCCGACTATCGGCTTGCCGCTTCCAGAGCGATTCGATACTCTGAAAAAAGAGAGTCTTCGCGATGGACGCGTTTGCGTCGCCCGCGCGCAACCTCCTCGTTGCTCGGTTTGAGTTTCAATTTATCCCGTTGCGAAGGTCATAGCTCGCACAATCACGTCTTCCGAGGAATCGATTGCCGTCATGTTGAGCGAGCGAACAGTGCTTTCCATTGCTTTTTTTATGAGAGCACTAGATTTAGCCAGGTCCTCGAAACTAGTCTTTTCATGCAGGTAGTAGTACGAAAATATGTGGCTGGTCTCGAGAGTGGTTCATTTTGAGGAATGGTATCGTTCCAAATCCGTGAACCACTTACGAAGACTAGGCGCTTCAAACTGCGAAACTCAGGCTAACGTTCTATGCTTAGCATAGGTTGTCTTTTTCTACCTTTGGTGCGTTCGAAAAGCTACGAAGGCTGTAAGATCGTTTTTCTCACAGTGCGGGAAGGTACTGGATGCAGTTTCGCCCGTGTCTCCACGAGCGAAACTCGTTGCTTGGTTGCCGGTACTTGAGGTTTCAGCCGATCGGATTCGCTATTAACCAACCGCCATTCCAAAACCCAGGCCAATAGAGGTGCCGTAAGCAGCTGACAGATCACCAGTGCAGTAGTGGTTGGCTCCGTAGTTAAGCCAGATTCCGTGCGGCCAATGAGCAACACGGAAAGACAGATTTGGCTGCAGAATACGGGAAGCATATGACGACCGATCAAAAAAAGCGGTCGCAAAGGCGCTTCCCATCGATTCAGGTACTTGAGGAACTCCGCGATAACGGAAGCGGCGACGAAAAAATTGATTAGGCGTAAGGGGCCAAGATGCCATTTATCCAACAACCACGTTTGAGTAACCGGATTTGGTCCGGTTATGGAACTCCAGCGCCAGAGTAGAAAACCGATTGCGCCGATCAAGAAAAGTGGACGAAGCAAATGAGCCTTCGGCAACAGTGACTGCTTTTCTAGAAAACCTTGACCAACAAATAGACCGCCGATCCATAGGAACTGCCAGGCAAGAAGATCAAACGGACCGAGTTCGATAAAAGGCAAGTCTTTGAGAGTGGTCAAGAGCATCTCTCTGACGTGTGTCTGGGCGATTAGCCAGGTCGAAAAGCTGACCGTGATCACCAATCTCCATCCCCAGCGTTGAGCTGTCCAGAAGACGACAGGCGTCAACAACGAGAAAAGGATGTACATTGGGAGAATATCCATCAAGGGCGGTCGGAACAGCAGCGCTAGTGATCCAAGAATCGCTGCCCACGGATTCATCAGATAGTGGTCTAATAAGTTTTTTATGCCGGGAAGCTCGGATAAAAAGAGGCTGCCGAGAACAAATGTGAATGCAAGAGTGGCGAGATGCGCCCCGTAGATACGCCAAGCTCGCCGAATTGAGGATGATTGAGCAGCGGCAAAACCGAGCCGGTCGGCCCGTTTGCGAAAGAGCATGCCCGCAAGAAATGCTGAGACGAACACGAAGCATTCAGCAGTAGTGAAGAAACCCAGTGGCTGATCCGTAAAGCGGCGAAGAGATGACGGCGAATGGTTGACGATCATCAGCAACAGCAAGACCCCTCGGAGCACATCGAACTCGATAAATCGTTTCATCTAACCCTTAACAACTTCGACATGACATTATTGTATAATTCATTCTCTTTATGCTCTATCAGCCTAAGTGATAGCTTTGATATCCGTTCTGAGTGTTTGGCAACGTTAAGCGACAGTTAATTCTTCGATGAGGCGTACGGACTTGATGTGTTGACTCGGTGGCAGTGCCTGCCTCGGTGACTCAAATGGATCCTCACTCTTCCCGGAGCTTTGCCTTGTTCGCCGGCCCATTTTGGACGCACCGACAGTACCATTGCATGCGTGACGGTGCACTAGCTCGATAGAGCTAATAGAAACCGCTCTCGCGAACCATAGAGCGAGCCCCAGTTCGGTGCTAGCGTCGTTGAGACCATGGAGGAAATTTCATGTCCAAAGAGGATAGGGAACCCAAAGGAAAAACTGAGTCGAAAGAAGAGCCTGGTCTCGGACACTTGAGCCGTCGCTCGTTTCTGTCACGGCTTGGAGCTACGGGCGCTGCCGCAACCGCCGGCCCATTTCTGGGCCTTGCACCAACCCAGTCCAGGCAGGGAGCGCAGGCACAGACAGTGGTCAAGGTGCCTGGGACGATTCCCGTCGCGTTGCGGGTCAATGGAGAGCAACATCAGGTGCAAATCGAGCCGCGCACAACGTTGCTAGATTGTCTGCGGGAGATCTTGCATCTGACTGGAACGAAGAAGGGTTGCGACCACGGTCAATGCGGCGCTTGCACGGTGCATATCAACGGCCGACGCGTTAACTCTTGTCTGACGTTTGCGGCCATGCACCAGGCGGACGAGATCACGACAATCGAAGGCGTTGGTCAGCCGGGCAATCTTCATCCGGTTCAGGCTGCATTTGTGAAGCACGACGGATACCAGTGTGGTTACTGCACTTCAGGACAGATCATGTCCGCAGTGGCTCTGCTCCGGGAGTCTTGCGGCCCCACAGATGCTGATGTTCAGGAGTTGATGAGCGGGAATATCTGCCGATGTGGCGCTTACCCCAACATCATCGCCGCCATTCGTGAGGTTCGCAAAGATGCTGGAATAAGGAGCACCAGATGAACCCCTTTGAATTGATTCGAGCCGCCGATGTCGCTCAGGCGATTGAGGGCGCGGCGATGAGTTCGACGGCCCAACAGGGGGCGCAGGTCCGCTTTGTCGGAGGCGGTACGACACTGATCGATTTGATGAAGCTCAACGTCGAAAGACCGCAAAAGATAATCGACATTAATGGACTGCCGCTGAATAAAATTGAAGTGTTGCCCGGACGGTGGCCTCAAGATTGGCGCCGTTGTCCGCAACTCCGATCTCGCCTATCACGCCACGGTTGCACGCGATTATCCTGTCCTCTCGGAGGCCTTGCTGTCTGGGGCTTCGGCCCAATTGCGCAACATGGCGACCACCGGCGGAAATCTGCTCCAGCGGACGAGATGCGTCTATTTCCGCGACACGGCCATGCCCTGTAATAAGCGAGAGCCGGGTACCGCTTGTTCCGCTATCGGCGGCTTCAATCGGACACTCGCTATCCTCGGGACGAGCGAACATTGTATTGCCACGAACCCATCGGATATGAGCGTGGCGCTAGCCGCCTTAGAAGCTACCATTCATATCCAGGGTACAAAGGGTGGTCGGACCGTTCCAATTGGTGAGTTTTTCCTGCTCCCTGGAGAGACACCGCACCGCGAAACCGTGCTTGAGCCGGGAGAGTTGATTACATTCGTGACGCTGCCTCCACCTTCCGCTGGAGACAACTCCGTCTATCTGAAGCTCCGTGACAGGGCCTCTTTTGAGTTTGCTTTAGCGTCAGCGGCGGTTGTCGCCAGTGTACAGACAAAGCACGATCACACGCATTCGAATCGCGTTGGGCGGTGTTGGTACCAGGCCTTGGCGGTCCCTCGAAGCCGAGAACGCTTTGGAGGGAAAGACTGCCAGCGAGGCTGAATTTCGTGCGGCAGCGGAAGCCGCTCTCCGCGACGCCCGTCCGCAAAGTGAAAATGGTTTCAAGGTAGAGCTTGCAAAGCGTTGCCTGGTTCGCGCGCTCACGCTGGTGACGCGAACCGCTTAACGATTCAAAGGAGACAATGATGCCCGCAGCAGAAGACACCCTTCCCTCCATTATCGGAGCGGCAGTACCCCGGATCGATGGCCCTCTGAAGGTCAGCGGAAACGCAATGTACACGGCGGATTTCCATTTCCCGGGAATGGTCTATGTAGTTCCGGTTTGCAGCACAGTGGCTAAGGGCAGGATTGCCCGAATTGACGTGTCGGCTGCCGAGATGTTGCCAGGTGTTTTGACGATTCTGCATCGCGAGAACATCGGGAGCCTGTACAGATCTGCTCCCGACCAGACCTTTAGCGCTTATGTTGATGAAAAACGTCCGCCATTTGAAGATGACATCATCTATTACAGTGGCCAGTACGTTGCGCTCGCCATTGCCGAGACATTCGAGCAGGCACAGGCTGCTGCGGATGCTGTAGAGGTGGCCTTTAGCGAGGAACGACCGGATGTACGGGATGATCTGGAACTTGAAAGGGAACTACAGGTTGGGAGTACTCGTGGTGACACGGAGGCAGCGTTCGCCACCGCTGCCGTCAAGATTGACGAAACCTATGTCACTCCAGTGGAAACGCATAACCCAATTGAACTGCATGCTTCAGTCTCAATCTGGGATGGAAGCAAGTTTACGCTTTATGAAACGACGCAAGGAGTCGTCAATCATCGGGCGGTGATGGCGCAGGTTCTTGGAGTGCCCAAAGAAAATGTGCAGGTCATCTCTCGCTTTCTTGGATCTGGCTTTGGGGGGAAGCTTTTTCCCTGGTCGCACAGTGCCCTGGCAGCAGCTGCTTCCCGCAAGCTGAATCGTCCTGTGAAGCTGGTCATTAGCCGGCGCATGATGTTTTCCAATGTTGGCCATCGTCCTCTGACCCAACAAAGAATCCGATTAGGGGCCAGTCGTGAGGGCAAGCTTGTTTCACTTCAACATGACTACGTAAATCACACCTCCATCCTGGACGACTACGAAGAGAATTGCGCTGAAGCGACCACCTATCTCTATAGTGTACCCAATTTGCGCGTCACCTCAGGTCTAGCTCGGAGGAATGTCGGTACGCCAACATCGATGCGCGGTCCAGGGGCCGTTCCAGGTCTTTTTGCCACCGAATCAGCTATGGATGAGTTGGCGATCAAGACTCAATATGGATCCTGTGGAGTTCCGCCTGCTCAATGAACCAAAGAAAGACGAAAGCAACGGGCTGCCTTTTTCATCGCGCCATTTTCAAGAATGTCTGAGAACTGGTGCGGAGAAATTCGGTTGGTCAAAGCGAAACCCTGCAGTGGGTTCGATGCGGGAGGGAGACCTAGTGTTAGGCTGGGGTATGGCCGCATGCTCGTGGATTGCAGAGCGCTTTCCCTGTGAAGCAAATGTCGAACTCAGAAGTGATGGGACCGTCCGCGTCACTTGCGCAACCCAAGACATTGGCACCGGCACCTACACCATTCTCGCGCAGGTGGTAAGCGCAAAGACCGGGGTCCCTCTGGAAAGGATCAGGGTCGTCCTCGGTGACACTTCACTTCCTCCAGGACCGATCTCCGGAGGTTCGATGGCGACCGCTTCAGTTATCCCTGCTGTGAGCAGAGCATCAGACCAGGCGATCTCGACCCTTCTGTTCACTGCCACAAAAGCCGCAAACTCGCCCTTTGCTGGAAAGGTAGTCAACGGGTTGGCGCTAACCAATGGAAGAGTCCACGAAAAAAACAGTCCGCCGGAAACCGGCGTTCCCTACGAGACGATCCTAACGCATGCCAACGTAAGCGAGGCCACCGGCCACGGCAAATCAGAAGGAACATCCGAAACAACCCGAAAATACTCCACACATTCGTTTGGAGCTCACTTTGCTGAGATAACCTGGGATCTCGGGATTGCTCGCCTGCGAGTCAGTCGGGTGGTCACCGTAATCGATGGTGGCCGAATCATAAACCAGCGTCCGGCACGTAATCAGATCGAGGGCGCAATCATGATGGGTCTCGGAATGTCGCTCTTTAAAGAAACACGCTACGATCCTCAGACAGGAAATCCAGTCAAAAACAACCTGGCAGACTATTGTATGGCGGTAAATGCCGACACTCCGCAGATCGACGTAACGTTTTTGGACTATCCTGATCTAATGTTGAACGAACTTGGAGCACGTGGCGTGGGTGAGATCGGCCTGGCAGGAATTGCGGCTGCGCTTGGTCCTGCGATTTATCACGCTTCTGGAATTCGTGTCCGAAGGTTACCCGTGAAAATCGAGGATCTGCTTAGCACCACAACATCTTAAGACGGCATTCCCATGTTGCAGCAATTACGAAAAGCAGCTTCCGCTGGGCCGCTTCTAATCTTCCTATTCCTGGCGGTCCGATCGTAGTCAATTTGGTTTGAGCAATCCCGATCGCGATGCTTCTTCTTTAAAGGAGATGCCTGTAGCCCCTTTTAGGAACATCGAATCTCGGCGTCCCAGGTTAGCCAACGGCTACACCGCCTTTTTCGCGGTGGTGGTTTGGAAGACCGTTGGATTTACGATGATCCTTTTGTTAGTCGGCATGCAAGCCATCCCAACCGATCTCTATGAAGCAGCGCGCATTGACGGAGCGAATTGGTGGACGCAGGTACTCCGTCAGTGGCTGGTCAGCGGAGCGATGAAATAAAGGAGTAAACATGGAAAGCCGGACGCCATTCACAGAACTACCGATCGGAGCGATTAAGCCGGAAGGCTGGTTGCGGGAACAACTAGATATTCAGGCTGACGGACTGACCGGTCATTTGGACGAACTCTGGCAGGATGTCGGTCCCGCGAGTGCCTGGCTCGGCGGGAACGGCGAAGATTGGGAACGCGGGCCATATTATCTCGATGGTCTCGTGCCACTGGCCTATACTCTAGGGGATGCAGCATTAGTCGGTAAAGTCCGTATCTGGGTCGAGGCGATACTTCGGAGCCAAAAAGCGGATGGGTCATTCGGACCGACAATCAATCCAGACTGGTGGCCGCGGATGGTCGCGTTGAAAGCGTTGGCCCAATACTTTGATGCCACCGCGGATAGTCGAATCCTCGATTTCATGGAGCGATATTTTGCTCACCAGCGCCGGGAGTTGCCGAACCGACCATTGACTGATTGGGGACGAGCGCGCGGCCAAGACAATGCTTTAGTTATTTACTGGCTTGCTAATCAGCGGGCGAGCGCTGGTTACGCCGACGTTGCCGAGGTATTGCTACGGCAGACAATAGATTGGGGGAGATACCTAACGGAGGAACTGATTCAAATGCCGGCGACCGTGTTCGACCACCGAACCCATGTCGTCAATGTAGCCATGGGCCTCCGCTATCTGGTGGCCCAAGCTGAACTGGATCCGTTGACCGAGAACTCAGACCGCTTTCGCCAGGCATTGAAAAATCTCGACCGGCATCATGGAATGATCACCGGCATGTTTTCGGGCGACGAATGGTTGGCAGGAACCGCACCGGAGCATGGAGTGGAACTCTGCGCAGTCGTGGAGTTTCTCTATTCGTTGGAGCAGGGGTTCCTTCGGTTTGGGGACCCCGGATTTTTGGATCGGGCGGAACGGATAGCCTACAACGTGTTGGCGGCGCATCTGAGCGCCGATTGCCGGAGTCATCAGTATCATCAACAAGTAAACCAGATCGCCTGTTCCATTGCCCGCCGGAACTGGACCTTTTCTTCTGACGACGCGAACACTTTCGGTTTGGAGCCGCATTTTGGCTGTTGCACCGCCAATCTTCACCAAGGTTGGCCGAAGTTAGTACGCGCACTCTGGTACCGTTGCGGTTCACGTTTAATCACCGGCGTGCACGCGCCGAATCGGTTGCGTACAAGCATTGAGGAAGTGCCGGTGCAGATCCAGGTGGAGACTGAGTACCCTTTCCGGGAAAAGTTGATTTATCGAATTGAAGTCGATGTGCCCGTTCGATTTGAGCTTTGGCTGCGGATCCCGAGTTGGTGCAACCAGCCAAGAATCTATACCAGCTTCGGTAAGCAGCCCACGATCAGTAACGGTTTCGCCCGATTAGAGCGAGTCTGGAGTTCGGGTGACCGAATCGAGCTCGAGTTACCTCAGCGGGTCAGCCTGGTAACTCGACCGAGCGGCGGCTTCGGGGTTGAGCTTGGTCCCTGGATCATGGCGCTTTCGCCAGGTGAAATCTGGGAGCGAATTTCAGGATCGACCGGTTTTGGCGACTATGAAGTTCGGGCGCGATACTCCTGGAACTACGGTTTACTGCCTCTTGAACCGGAAAAGAGCCAACCCCTGTTCGGGCCGGTGAGTTCGCCACCGTTTCAAGTCCGGTGGCTCGGCAGGACACCGGTAGCTCCGGTCATGCTGGAAGTCACGGGCCGTTTGCTCAGTGATTGGCCGACGGTGGCGGCTTCCGCGGGAACGATCCCTGCCGCACCGCAGTCTCGTGCACCCGAACAGAAACTTTTCCTCGTGCCTTACGGTTGCACTCGAATTCGGATCGCTGAATTTCCGCTGCTATCTAACTAGAATCCAAACCCATCCAACGAAATATCAAATGACCGGAATGGTCCTTAGTTAGCAATGTTCCAAAAAGCAGTTTTTGGGCAAGGCGTTGACAATGCAGTGAAGGACGGTCAGCGGAAGTTTACTGAGATCCTTAGCGGCAAATAGTTGCGGATTTGCGGGTGCGCGTAAAATCCTGTCGATGAAAAACTCCAAGAATTTCGTTTGACGCTGCTTTGATAAACCGATTTACTAAACCGGTTTACGCCAACTGTCCCATGATCAAGCGGCGCAAAGCCATCACCATTCGAGATGTTGCCGTGGCAGCCGGTCTTTCGCCTACTGCTGTTTCCCGGTATCTGAACCGGACTATGGTTTTGCCAAACGAATCGGCGTCGCGGATCGAAGAAGCGATCAGGAAGCTGGATTACCAGCCAAATGGGCTGGCCCGAAACTTAAGCCGCGGGAGCAGCCGGATGATCGGTTTGGTTATACCGGAGATTTCGAATCCGTTTTTTGCGAGTCTCGCGAGCGCTGTTGAAGATGTTGCCTTCAGAGCAGGCCACGGTGTTCTGTTGTGCAACACTCGTAATGATCCGGATCGGGAATTGTCGTATTTGCGGCTTTTGTGCACTCGCCAGATAGACGGGATCGTCTATCTCACGAGTCACGCAGACAATCCTGAGTTGATAGCCATGATGGCGCGAGATGAACGGGTTGTCCTTATCGATGAAGACGTCACTGGCGTTTCTGCTCCTCGGGTCTTTTGTGAGAATCGGATGGGCGGGTACGCGGCAACCAGACACCTGCTTGAGCACGGTCATGCAAGG
Organism: uncultured Verrucomicrobiae bacterium; assembly: GCA_963736745.1. Classification (GTDB taxonomy): domain Bacteria; phylum Verrucomicrobiota; class Verrucomicrobiia; order Chthoniobacterales; family JAFAMB01; genus JAFAMB01. Next base: position 238,335 of record CAVTQD010000038.1, read on the forward strand.
GTCGCGTTCATTGGCGGTCCCGAAAAGTTGCTTTCCTCGCGTGAGCGATATGCCGGCTTTGAAATGGCTCTAGGCGAAAGCAGAATCAAGAGACGTTCCCGCTTTGTTCGGTTTGGACCTTATACTGCGGATTTTGGCCGGGAGGTGGCGAACGAATTATTGACAAGTAAGTGTCCCCCGACCGCGATCTTTGCTGCAAGCGACTATGTGGCACTCGGAGTTTTGAATGCGGCACAAAATCTCAGCCTGTCGATACCTGAGGATCTTTCACTGGTAGGTTTTGATGACATGCCCTTCGCCGCTTTGCTGTCGCCGCCCTTGAGCACGGTGCGCCAGCCAATTCGCGAGTTGGGGGAGGCGGGAGCAAATCTCCTCTTCCAGTTGATAGAGGGGAAACTAGGCGAGTTGCCCGTATTGCGACTGCCGGTCGAGCTGATCTCGCGCGATTCGGTCCGAGCCGTCTCCGCGCAGATTCACAATAACAATAGTGGAAGATCTTTAGGATCCTCAGAGTGCAGGTAGAAAACTGCTTAAGCGGCGTGCATCCTCGTGAACTCCCGGTCGAACTTCTAGAACGTCTTCCGTGCCAACGATCAAAGTCTAAACTCCGTGCGAAGGATCGCAGACGAATCTGCTGACGATAAATTCATCAGCTTGGAAAACGTAACGAAAACGTTCGCCACTCCGAGCGGGGCCAATACCGTCCTGTCGAATATAAGTCTGCACGTCAAGAAGGGAAAAACACTGTGCATTGTTGGACCCTCAGGTTGCGGAAAGACCACGATATTGAACTTGATTTCCGGATTCCTCACTGCCACTTCCGGATCCATTAAAGTCGATGGTAAGCCGGTAAAGGGTCCGGGCCCAGACAGGGCTGTTGTATTTCAGAAGGATTCGGTATTTCCGTGGCTGACTGTTCGCCAGAATTTAGAATACGGCCCAAAAGTCAGAGGATTTCCGCGTAAGGAATGGGCGGGACGGGTCGACGAATACTTGGAAAAGGTCGGTCTGCAAGATTGTGCCAATCATTATCCCAAACAGCTTTCGGGCGGAATGAAAAAGAGAGTGGACATAGCGAGAGCATATGCAAATCAGCCCGATATCCTGCTAATGGATGAGCCCTTCGGGTCTCTTGACGTCATGACCAAAGAAGTGATGCAAAAGGACCTGCTCGAACTGAGCTATAAAGACAGGAAGAGCTTGATTTTTATTACGCATGACATCGAAGAAGCCGTCTTCCTCGGGGACGAGGTGCTTGTGATGACCAGAACTCCGGCAAATATCGAGAAACGCATTGACGTGCCTTTTCCCAAACCACGCAAAGTCAGTCTGAAGCTCGAACCGGAGTTTCAGGCAATGCGCAGGAACATTGACGCCATTCTGAAAGGAGCGGGGCCCAATGGCTGAGACTGATTTGCCGGCGAGGCGATCTCCAGCAGACCTCACCGCACTGAGCCAGCTCAGATGGTGGGGTGTCAGCACGCTCACCGTGTTGATGCTCTTCTTCGTGTGGTGGCTGGTCACTTCCGGGATCAGGGTCGTTAAGCCTCTTTATTTTCCGTCTCCAGCTGCCGTATGGGAGACCTTTTTGCAAATGCATCAACGCATCTGGGCACACGCCTTGGCAACGTTGATTCGGGTTCTGATAAGCTGGTTAATCGGCTCTTTCCTCGGAATTATCGTCGGATTGCTAATGGTACGCAGCCGATTGATTGAGTCGGCTCTTTCTCCAATTATCGAGGGGCTACGTCCGGTTCCGCCGGTCGCCTTGATCCCACTTGTAATCATCTGGTTTGGCATTGGTGATTCCGGAAAGATTTTTTTGACCAGTTTGGCGTGCTTCATGGTCCTGGTCGTCAACACTGTCGTCTCCGCTCGAAACGTCAACCCGGTGTATATCCAGGCGGCGAAATCGCTGGGAGCTACTGAGACGAAGATCTATCTCACCGTTGTCTTGCCGGCAATAGTTCCGGAATTGCTTAGTGGATTTCGCATTGGCATTGCGCTTGCCTTCGCGATAGCGGTCGCCGCGGAGTTCATGGGTGCCGAATATGGAATTGGTTATTTAATCATGCAGGCAAGTCGGACATTGAATACTGAAGTGGTCGTTATAGGAACTTTTATTATTGGGATAGAAGCGTTTCTCATCGAAAGTTTATTGAAAGTCTGCAGTGATTATATCACGCGATGGACCGAGAAATAGCTAGTATAGCTCCTTCCTCACGCCTCGCAGACGACCCATTTTGAACGCAACGAAGCCCAAGGGATTTAGGAGACGGTGCACTAGGAATCAATTTCCATTGGTAAAGTAAAATTGGTGTAAATAGAACTAGAGATATTAGCGTATGAGATATCAAATGAGGTGTTGTAACTTCAGATCCTTGGCGGTTATGATAGCTGCATGCCTGCCGTTGCTCGCAGGAGCAACGGAAAAGCAGGTTACGAAAATAACGATCGGACTCTCTCCGTTTCAAGACACGCTTCTTCCTATCATCGGTAAGGAAAAGGGGTGGTTTGCTGAGGAAGGTTTGGATGTTGACTTCAAGACATTGGCGTGGAATGCGGTGATGCCTGCAGTTGCTTCAAGTGCTATTGACGTAGCCGTCTATAACACGACTGGCGTTGTATCCGTGTTCAACAAGCAACCGGACCTACTGTTCTGGTATCCCTGGAACATCTTTGCGGAAGGCGCCGCGCTGATGGGTCGGCCAAATATCAACCTTAAGACGGTCAAAGACTTTGAAAAAGAGGGCATGTCTCACGCAGGCGGCAGTTAAAGCGACGATCCAGCAACTGAAATCGAAAACAGTCGTTACCACGATGGGTAGCGATATGGGAAAGGCGGTGGTCGAAGCAGCACGCAATAACGGGCTGAGTCGGGAGGATTTCAAGATCGTCGATATGGATCCGGACCAAGGCCTGGCGGCTTTCATTTCCGGTACCGGTGACGCCTATCTTGGAGGAATTCCACAAAGAACTCGCCTGAACAAGGAAGGGTATTTGACGCTAGTTACTGGTCCGGATCTGGCACCTGTGCCGCTTAATGGTTGGACAACAACAAAGGGATTTGCCGAGAAGAATCCAGAAGCGCTGCTAAAGCTTCAACACGTCATGTTCCGAATCATTCGCTACACGAACGCTAATCAGGACGAGATCGCGAAGACAATTACAGATCGGCTGAATACAGAGACCGGAGCAAAAATGTCGATCGAAGATTTCAAAAAGTTTTGGAATGAGATCGAGGTTTATCCGAAAAATGCCGCTGAAGTAAAGACCGAGATTTTGGACGACAACGGTATTGCCAATTGGAAACGAACCTGGGACAACGACAACTACTATTTCGTTGAGGTGGATAAACTCATTCCTGAGAAAGTTCCCTATGACGCCTTTTGGGCGGACAAGGTCCAGGAAGAATACATCAAGAAATACGGAGCAGATGAGACTGGTTATTGAGTGTTAACGACGGAAAGGCCCGGGAACATGAGTGTCAGAGTTCACAACATTTTAACTGGCGAATTGGAAAGCAGCTATCCGACGAGCGTCTTCGGAGCGCCCGAGAGGCATCCGCTGGTAAAAAAGGAGGAATTGCTTCCGTACGGATACAAAGAACGTCAATTTAGAAGCGACGGCACGTTCGAACCTGGACTCATGGTTCCTGTTCCAATCTGGTTTATTGAAGGAGAAGAACTTAAGATCTTGATTGATACTGGTCTGGGTGATTGCGAAGAGATCATGCAGCTGCAAGGTAGATACGGCATTGATTATCTCGCTCAGAAGAGCAAGGAGCAGGATATCGTAAGGGGTTTGGCTGCCAAAGGTCTGAAGCCTGAAGACATCGACATTGTTGTTTTGACTCACTTGCATTTCGATCACATTGGAAATACGGAGCTGTTCAAAAAGGCGCGCTTCATCGTCCAGGCCAGCGAGATTCCAATGCTGATTAGTCCCCCAAGATTCGCAACCTTCTACTATCGGGAATGGTCGCACAAAATTATTAATATTAGCGACCGTCTCATTCCTATCGAAGGAAATATGAAACTGACAAAGAATATCGAACTCGTGAAAATGGGCGGCCATTCTCCCGGGCAGATGGCAGTGTTTGTCGAAACGGCAAAGGGCAAGGTATGCATCGCCAGCGATTTTCTTTACAACTACGTAAATCTCCGACAAGAGTGGCCGATTGGCCCTATTTGGAACATGGACGAGTGGATAAGGGGCTTAAGGTTCATCAAAGGAGAGGCGGATATAATTGTTCCCAATCACGATTTTGAATTGTATGTAGTTCATCCGGACGGCGTATTGGGTTAGCCTGCAAATCGAAGTTAAGAGTGAACCACAGTTTGCACAGATTTTGAAGAGAACTGGAGACAGTCTCCGCCCTCCACAATTCTGTTTCGGATCACGAAATCACAAAAGGAGAAAGAGAACTTCAACAGAAGAAAGCAAAGGAAACAAAGGGGGATGAGGATTTTGGGAGTTCGGTCCGTGGGAAGAAGCCGCTTTCAACGCTGAAATTCAATATTAATAACTCATACCTTCGTTTCCTTTGCTTCCTTCTGTTGAATCTCTTTGAACTCTCAGTGTTCAGACCGGATCCGTTCCAACTCTTCCCAGCGGCTGTAAAGTTGAACAACAGTTTCGCGAGCGGTTCGGAGTTTCGCCTCAAGCGTGTGCCAATCCTGCCCATGCTTAGTGTAGAATGCCGGGTCGGCGAGGCGCGATTCGGTTTGAGAAACATCTTCTTCCGCTGCAAGGATCCTGGTTTCAATCGTTTCTAGTTCTTGCCGTTCACTCCACTTGAGCTTGCGAGGCCTCTGTCCGATGGCTATCTGGCGTTCCGGGCCTATCTCGGGTGATCCCGATTTCGGCGAGGCCGGCCTGGATGCGACTCGCTCGGCTCGCTTTTCCAGGTAGTAATCGTAGTTCCCCGTGGAATACGTGACAACGCCATCTCCTTCGAAGGCGAGAACGGAATTGCAGACCCGATTCAGGAAATAGCGGTCATGGCTAACGACAACGACGCAACCATCAAAGGCGACCATGGCCTCCTCCAGCAATCGAAGGGTACCCAAGTCGAGGTCGTTTGTCGGTTCGTCCAGCATCAGGACGTTGCCTCCGCGTTTGAGTATCTTCGCAAGGAGTACCCGGCTACGTTCCCCGCCACTAAGAAGCTCGATTTTTGAGTTAATCCGGTCCTCCGTGAAGAGGAAGCGCCGCAAATATCCTCGCAATGTGATGCTCTCGTCACCAAGCCGCACGTATTCGCTTCCCTCACCGACTTCTTCCCAAACGGTCTTCTCATCGTCCAACAGCGTTCGACTTTGATCTACGTAATTGATCTCGGTCCGTGGGCCAATTTCTATCTCGCCGGTCGCGGGATGCAATTGCCCAAGCATGAGCTTTAGAAGTGTAGATTTTCCGAGTCCGTTGCGACCGACGATACCCAACCGCTCGCCCGGACGGATGTCGAGATTCAAATCATCAAAGAGCCGACAACCACCCAGCTCCATACCAACCCCGCGCAACTCGATCACCCGATTCCCTAGCTTGGGCGCGAGAGGAATAATCAGTTCCACGTCAAGCTCGGGCTCCGGCGAGGCCCGCGCAGCCAACTCAAAATATTGCTCGACCCGGTTAATAGATTTAGTGCGGCGAGCGCTGGGACTTCGCCGCACCCATTCCAGTTCGCGTTTCAGGAATTTCTGGCGTTGGTTTTCCTGGAGCTCCTCAACGGCCTGCCGCGCGGCCCTGGCTAGTAAGAAGTCGGTGTAGTTTCCCGGGTACCGAAAGAACTTGCCGCGCGAGAGTTCGACGATGCTGGTGGCGACGCGATCCAGAAAGTAGCGGTCGTGGGTCACAAACAGGCAAGTGCCCGAATAGCGTGCAAGGAAATCTTCAAGCCATTCGATTGAGTCGGTATCAAGGTGGTTGGTTGGCTCGTCGAGAATCAGAAGGTCTGGACGAGCCAGGAGTGCGCGACAAAGCGCAACACGTCGCTTTTCTCCGCCCGAGAGGTCGCCGACGATTCGCTCCGTATCCGGGGCGTGTAAATTGCTGATCAAACTTTTGATTCGATGCTGAATTTGCCAACCGTCGAAGTGATTAATCTGGTCAAGCAGCGCAGCACTTCGCGGGCTCTCCGCCGGAACGCACTCATATTCGGCAATCAAATCGATAATTTGCCGTGCCCCCGCGCGAATATTCTCGAAAACGGTGGAGCTTTCATCCAGGGTCAGGGCCTGCGGCATGTAGCCGGTAACGAGTTCACGCCGCCGGACGAATTCACCGGCATCTGGTTGGAGAATTCCGGCCGTGATTTGGAGGAAAGTAGATTTTCCGGAACCGTTGCGCCCGACGAGTCCGACCCGTTCTCCTTCGTTAATCGTGAGAGTTGCCTTGTCGAGCACCGTCTGAACCCCGTAGCGCACAACGAGGTCACTCGCACTGACGATCGAGTTAGGTGGAAAATTCGCCATGCAGACAGGATAGCGCAAGCGGTTGCCAGTGCCAGTAACAGTTGCCAGTGTCGGTTCAGTTGCCAGTGTCAGTTGTCAGTGTCTAGTTTTCAGTTGTCGGTGTCAGCAGGAAGGTGACGGGGTAAACGTGACGCTTCGCCCAGCCGTATCGAATGGCGCTATTCGTGGGAAAATATCAACGACCTTCGCTGTTCTCCCACTGGCAACTGACAGTGACAACCTTCTTGCACTAGCAGATCCGGCCAAGCTTCCCCGCTCGCGTATGGCCAACCGGATGAGCACCAAGCCACCGATTATCAACGGCTTCGCTGGCAAGCTGGTACCGTGAGTCAGATGAGAGACGGATCTGGTTCGTTTGGTTGTCAAGGCTCGCGTGGGCCAGTGTCATACAGAAGGTGACCATGTCTCCAGCTTCAAAGTTTGCCGTTAACCAGCGTCCGCCGAGTTTCTTTCGTAAGCTAACCGGATCTTTCGCAAGCTTGCCATCCCAAAGCAGCGAATCCGAAGTCTGTGCCTTTTCGGCACCTCGCCGATTTGCACAGTACGAGTCGACATCTCTGGAGAGGTAGTTTCGCAAGAGCGCATTCTTACGATGCGACCCCTCCAGCACCATCAGACCTCCGAGGCTCAAAGGCACGTCACCGTAAGGCACCCACATCGTAAAGACCCGCCTAGTTCCCCGTCCCATATAAACCAGATCGCAGTGCGGCGCGGTTCCCTGGCCGGGACCGACGGGCCGAAACCAAGTAAAATCGTAGTGAAGAACTGGACCTTCAAGGAGACTCTCGTAGAAGGCCATCACGGGCGCTCCGTAAATAAGGCTCCCCAGAGCAGTATTGTTTTCTGCCAACTCGGGCATAAAAACGGTCCTGTGATCGGGATTGGCCCTCGCCTCGAGAGAATCAGAATTTGGGAGAATCAAATTCTGTGCCCGCATACGGGCCAAAATGACTCTCCTGACCTCCAGGACATCCTCCCGAGGGAAGAAATGCTTGAGATAAAGATAACCGTCCGACTCGAGGCGATCGCGTAGTTCACCGCGATTCGCCAACGAGCTTGAGGAGTCTCTCAACAAGCCGAAGACATTTTCCTCACTCTCTAATATCCGCCCGCAGGATCGCGGTGCATTCAAACAGACTTGTCCCATAGCCTATTCTACACCACTCCAGTTCAAGAAGCGTTCCAAAAAGAGGGGTCGGTAGGGATGCGCTCCAGCGCGTCCGGCGCTCCACGTCTCGACGCTTTTTTTTGCTGCTTCTGTTGTTTGTCCATTTGCACCTTCTCTCGAGGTGCGGCGCCGGAGCGCGCGAAAGCGCATCCGACGCCACGTTCGGTTACGCCCCCGAAGAGTTGAAGATACTGGGGATCGGTTATCTTCACCTCATCGAACCGCTTGCCTTACCGGTAAGCAAACCGTCACGGTTTGCGGGCGGCCCAGTACCGACGTGCCTGCTCGGCCCCCTGGAAATATCTCGCATCGACGCTCCCGCGAAACCGGCGCACCGATCGAGCGGGTGATTCGCATCAAGGGCAACGTGGCGATAAAAGCGAGTTTGCCTCCCGTTCCCGCCGGCAAGATGAAGAAAATATTTAAGGGAAAGATTATCGCCGCAGGCGGCTTCGAACCCGATAGATAGCGCCGAGGTGATTATCGAGATGGGAGACGCCGACCTGGTCACTTTCGGTCGTCGTTTCATCGCTAATCCCGACCTACCCAGGCGTATCAAGTCCGGCTTCCTCTCAACGCCTATGATCGCGCGACATTCTACGGCGGGACTATCACGGCTACACGACTATCCGTTTTACAGTGAGCTAGCAACCCGCTAACCGGATGCTTAATTTGGCCCCTCCGAATATTGCATTCATTAGCAATGAGACGAACGGACCTTCAAACTTCCACCATTCTTTGGAAACGATGTTTCTTTAAACGGGGAGCAGGCAGCATCGGGGGCTGCCCTCTTCTCTAGCAGTTTCGCTCAAGGCTGCACAATATTTATAGAATTGAAAGAAGTTACTGAGAAGTTGCCGCTAGCGCCAAGTTCACTCCAGACCAAATCCGCCTAAGGTAACCGCGTGGTATCCGTTTACAAGACAAGCGAAACCGCCTAGAGCAACCGAAACTTGCCCGGTAGCTACGTTCTCCGCGCCCCCAACAATTGCGGAGTAGCTTGCTCCGATGAGATTTTCTCTTCCCCCAACGATTATTGAAAGCAGGTTTGTGGAGCCGTCCTCGTTCGAGCCATTGATGCGGTTGCCGAATCCGCCGACAATACTCTGTGCTTCTCCTTGAATATAATTGGCCTCTCCTGCAACCAGGCCTCCAAAGGAGCCTTACTGAATAGATGGTATCTCCCAACAATCAAGTTGTGTGACCCCATTCTCGGACCATTCGGTGGAGTATAAACGTGTTCCTATTGATGCCTCGTTATATCCAATGAAGAGGTTCCCTAAGCTAAGCAGGGCTCCATTATCGTCGGTGGCGCCACTCCCGCTCTCAATATGAATATTCGCTCCCTTGAACACAATATTTGGGCCGATCACATTGTTCTCAGGATTCGGATCGACCGAAACAAATGGGCCAAGTTGAAGCGCGGGATTCGATGCGATAAGGTTTACCTGTCTTTGCAAGGCAGCGTTGGTGGACTTGACCTGGGCGATCTCCTTATGGAGGGCGACGATTTCCGCCTCCAGACCTTTGGCACCTTTGTCATGCTTGGGTGCCCAGGGAACGAAATTCGATTCTCCATTTGGATCGGCATTCACGCCAATCGCCAATGTTCCCAGCGCAAACAGCGTTAATATTGGTCGTTTCATTGTGGTACAATGACGCTCTTCGCAATCTGAACACCACACACCGATTGTCCATTTGCGAATCTGGATTGGTTCGCAATATGAGTATAGGACTAATTCGGATCTTTGGGGATATAAAGGGCATGTATATATGGGTGCGAAGCGTTTCCCTTCTTTTAGCCCGAAACGGGCCAATGGAATGTTCGGAAGTGGGTTGGCTCGCACTGTGAGCCCTCTGAGAACTCTAGTTGACGATCATTTTTCATCGAGTTTATCTCGCCCTCGGACTGCAAGTGAATTGAGGAAGTCGTTTACCTTTGTCAGTTCGGCATTTTCCGCCTTCAGTTCGTTGTTTTCAGCCACGAGACGGTGGACTTCGTTTTCAAGGTGTCTGATTAAGAGCAGGAGCGCATCGTTACAGTATTTTTCTTCTTCCCCCTCATTGCTTGTCGTCATAATCCCATATCCCTCATTTCGGTTGATCCTTTCCGGTTGCCATCAGCAACTTCGCACAGAATTGAGTCTTTGACTGGAACCCGAAGCCGGTTTCGCGGTTTTATGGGAGGGTGAAATATCCACGGTCTTCTGAGGGTTTGAGTCATGCCGAAAACCCCTGCTCCTTGGTCAACTGCACTGAGCGGAGATTTACGTTTAAAGAGTTCCGATGATTCTTTATCTGTGATCAGAGACCCCTCATCTTCCTCCGTATTATGAGACGCGTCATCCACTGGTTTCGGCGCGACCTGCGCGTCACCGACAACACCGCGCTCTCGCATGCCTGCAACGAATCAGATGAAATTGTCCCTGTCTACATACTTTCCAGGTGGAAAAATCATCACCCGTGGACCGGTCCCAACCGGCAGGAGTTCCTTTGCGGATGTCTGGAATCCCTCTCCAAGAACCTGGAAGCCATTGGCGGCCGCCTCATCGTGCGCGCTGGCGATCCTGTTCAGGAGTTGGAAAAACTCGTTCATGAGACGCGCGCCAAGGCGATTTATTTCAATCGCGGGACAGATCCATACAGCGTTAAGGTCCAGCAGCAGCTCGAAAGGGTTTCCGAGGAACTACAAATTCAGATCTTCAACTATAAGGATACAACAATTTTTGAACCGAACGAAGTACTGAACAAAGAGGGCCGTCCGTTCCGCGTGTTTACTGCCTATGCGAAAGCTTGGCATCGACTGGGAAAGCCTTCGCCTTCAACGAAGATTCGCAATTTGCAAACGCCATCGGCTGTTTCCAGCCTTCTTCTTCCAACCTTGGATCATTGGGGACTGACCTCCGAGTCGAAAATTATTTGGGCGGGTGAGAAGGCGGCTCGGAAACGCTTAGCAAATTTTTTGAACCGCGCGATAAAGGTGTACAGGGACAAGCGAAACCTCCTGGGAGAACACATGACCTCCCGGCTCTCTCAGGATCTACGATTCGGCACACTTTCGCCGCGTGAACTCTTTGCTAGCTGCCTGGAGGCCGCCAAAGAGGTGTCTGCCACGATTCGCCAAAGCGTCAATTCTTACGTGAACGAGTTAATTTGGCGTGAGTTCTACATGCAGATCCTTGCACATTTTCCGACCGTTCTAGACCGCGATTTTAGCGACCAGTTTCCTGACCTGCAATGGGACGAAAACGACTCGTTTTTTCAGCGTTGGTGCGAAGGTTGCACCGGGTTCCCAATCGTTGACGCCGGTATGCGAGAGTTAAACGCGACGGGTTTCATGCACAATCGCGTCAGGATGATCGTGGCCATGTTTCTGACGAAGGACCTACACATCCACTGGAAGAAAGGAGAACAATATTTCATGCAAAAATTAGTGGATGGCGATATCGCTGTAAATAATGGGGGTTGGCAGTGGTGTGCGGGAACCGGAGCCGATGCCGCGCCGTATTTTCGAATTCAAAATCCTTGGCACCAAACCAAAAGCTACGACCCGTGCGGCAAATACATCAAGACCTGGGTGCCAGAACTGAAAGACGTGGATGCCATACGATTTACCAAACCGCCCACCGATCGGCTCGCTAAAGATTATCCGCTGCCAGTCGTCGATCATGCGATAGAACGCCTGGAAACCCTTGACCGTTTCAATCGTGCGCGCCGGGGGGGTAGAGAGTGGTAGTGTTAGTTGTGGTGGTGGTGAGTGGGCAAAATATCGCCGGTTTTCTTGGGGTTAGTCCTATCGAATGACTAACCCCAATCGACGGGTCCTACCCCACCTACTGACAACTGACACTGGCAACTCCTAACTGGCACTGACAACTGACCACTGACCACTGACCCGAATGGCGCGAAGTTAAGCAGAGTTTGGGATGGTTTAATGCCCCGCAGGGGCTACGCGGCTCAGCCCAGGGTTTCAACCCATAAGCGCTAAGATAAGAAAACCAATTTTGAACTCTCGTATAGAAATTCTTTCTGTCGTTTTCGGCGGCGCGTGCTTTCGCGGAGTTCTTCGGCAATCTGTGGCCAGTCTTCTATGGCGGCTCGGAGGCTTAAGCGCGGATTAACGCTCTGCTGGACGAGGTGAAGCAGCAAACTGAGTTCCCGCCATTCACAGCGCGGACGGGTTTTTCTCGAGCGGATAGCCCCAGGGAAAAAAAGACTCTGCCTGAGCCAATAAGGCTTCGATTAACATGGCGACAAAGAGCTTTCCTTCCAGCCAGGAACGAGCCGAATCCGGATCCACCTTGCGTAGGTAACCCAGCGAAAGGATGCTTTTAAGCCGCTTGAAGACTAACTCAATTTGCCACCGACCTCGGTAGAGTTCCAAGGCTTGGACCGCGCTCAGTGCGCTCGCAGGCAACGTCGTAAAGACAAAGATGTAACCGCTGGACTCCAGAGTGGAATCTTTGGTTTGGGCATTACTCTTGGCACTCTTTACCAAGAGCTTTTTTTGCGCAGCCAAGCGAGCTTGACGACTCTTTTTAATCGCGCAGACCCGGCCCGAGAGCCGTTGTCCTTCATAGACCAACTCCACGGGCCAGTCACCAACTTGGGTTGAGCCGAGCCGGCGCAGGCGTTTGAGAAGATCCCAGCGCCGCCCCGCCGCGTCCTGCAGCGGCAAGTTATCCAGCGCGAAACGCACCAACACGTCAGCTCCAGCCTCTCGGAGATAAAAGATTCCCGGTCGCACTCCATAGGCACGGTCGGCCAGGTAGAGTTCACCCGCCTGCACTCTGAAACGCCTAAAGCTCTCGCCGTTGCCGCGTTGATCGGTGACGATGACCTGCTCGCAGGCTAGGGAACTTAATGAGACGCAGTAATGCAGGACCCAATTTGAGCCGGTTGGGCCAGGCTCCTGCACCCGGGTGGCGTCGACCAGTTTGACTGCTGCGTGCTGGCCGTAGACACTTTGCGGCACTCGTCGGACCAAGCTCTTCATTAACTGGGTGTTCATCCACCGAAACCATTCTCCGGAGAGCCTCAAGCGATCCATGATGGCCACATCGCTCAGTTGGGCAATATTGCCGCGTCGAACTCGCAAAGAGGTCTCCCGTAACGAGCAGCCCTCTGCTAAGTGAATGAGCAACACCCTCAATAGGCTCTCCGCATCACTGACACCACGGCAGCGACGCAGAGCGCCTAAACTGCGGGCCTTTTCTTGCCAACCATCGGGCAGAAGTCGCAGCAGGTACTCAAAATCCTCGTCTAGCTCCAAAGCGTCCCCGGATGTTCCAGAACTATCTTCTGCCATGTTTTGAGTATGTCAGAAGACATCAAAAAAGCAATCATTATCTTAGCGCTTATGGGTTTCAACCCTGGGCTTGAATCCTGTAGCCCCTCCGGGGCACAAAAACGCCTCAACCCCTGCTTATCTTCGCGCCATTCACCACTGAACCCGTCTATTGGTTGACCGCCCCGAAGGTCAGACCCTTAACCAGATAGTTCCGAACAAGCAAAGCGAAGATCATTACAGGAAGATAAATAATTATGGATGTCGCACAGAGTTCACCCCAGAGCACCATCCGATCCGTCATCAGAGCGGAAGCGGCCACGGGCAATGTTCGAGCATGGAAATTCGTCAGAAGAAGAGCGAACAAGAACTCGTTCCAGGAAAAAATAAAGGAAATGATTGCGGTCGCGGCAAGGCCCGGCCCAGCAAGCGGCAGCACGATACGTATGAAGGCATGAAACCGTGAACAGCCATCTAACATAGCGGCCTCATCGAGGGCGGCGGGGATTTCATCGAAAAAACCTTTAATCATCCAAATGGCGAAAGGCATGTTGACCGTAATATAGGCGGCAATAAGGCCCAAATGGGTATCGATCAGGTTTAAATTGCGGAAGATGAGGAATAATGGAAGCACTACGGTGACGGGGGGTGCCATTCTCGCTGAAAGAAAGTACGACGCTAGCTGTGATCCAAATGGGACCTGAAAGCGGGACAAGGCATAAGCGGCCGGGGCCGCGATTGCCAGGACGGCAAGGGTACTCAATGTGGCTATGATCGTGCTATTGATGAGTGGTATGGCAATGTTGTCTTCGGCGAAAATTACGCGAAAGTGGTCCAAGGTCGGCCGAAAGGACCATACGATAGGATTCGCGGAAATGAATTGGGTTGGTTTGATAGCGGTGACCGCGGTCCAGAGGATTGGGGTCATGAAGAAAGACATCACCAGAAGCAACGCCAAATATTTCGCAAAAATCTTCACGGCTTTCTCCTTTCGGTGCGCATCAGCAGACCCATGATAAGCTGGGCTAAGACCGAAATAATGAACAGCATGATGATTCCTAATGCCGCCGCATAACCCATATCGAAAAACTTGAAGGCTTTCAAATAGGTATAGAATCCAAGTACGGAGGTGGCGACGCCTGGACCGCCGTAGGTCATGACAAATATTTGGTCGACATTCCGAAAGGCGTCAATAAGTCGAATAAGGAGCCCGATCGCCAGCATTGCCCGGATTGTGGGAAGGGCAACGAATCGTTGGATTTGGAACCAGTTGGCGCCGTCGACGCGGCTCGCATCGATCAAATCTCTGGGAACCGCTTGTAGTCCGGCGAGCGTAATCAAGACGATAAAGGGTGTCCATTGCCACACATCCGCAACGATCACCGCAAAGAAAGCGAGATGCGGCTCGACCAGCCACGCCTTGCTGCTCAGTCCGAAGAGATTACCAATGCTGTTGGCTAGGCCCCACTCGTCATTGAAAATGAATCGCCAGATGAGCCCGGCCACCACCGGCGCCATGACCATCGGTAAGAGAATCAAAGCGCGCACCAGACTTCGACAGATAAATTGAGTGTCGAGCAGGAATGCGATCAAGACTCCAAGAAGAAATTCTATACTGACACTCCCTCCGACGTACCAAAACGTTCTCCCGGCGCCATTCCAGAAATCTGAGGATCCAAGAATCGCTTGGTAGTTTGCTAAGCCAATAAAAATTCGTGGACGGGCGAATGTCAGGTTCCAACGACTGAGGCTCAGAATAACCGTGTAGACAAACGGATAAACAGTCATTGTCAACATGACCAGAAGAGCCGGGCTGAGATATAGCCACGGTTGCAACCACGCAGCGCGGTTTCTGACGATTAATCGGAATTGCGCGCCAATCGAATGGAAATCGTTTGACTTGCCGGCTGCCGCAGCTGAGTACCGCGAAATTTTCACGATGGCCCGTCAGTGGACGATGTGCAGAGTATCGCTGACTATCCGGATTGCTTCTCCAAGCACTTGCACCCCTTCATTCACAGCCTCTTCGGTGATTGTAAGCGGCGGACAAATCTTGACTGTTGCACCGCCAAAACCGAGCGGCGCAAAAAGCAAAAGACCCCGGATGAAGCATTGGTAGGCGATCTCCGTCGCCATTTCCGCGTCGGGCTCGATCGTTCCCGGTTTTACGATATGAACTCCGGCCACCAGACCTTTGCCGTGGACGGCTCCGACAATATCATGATCCAGTTTCAGTTTCGCCAATCCAGCGTGAAGGGTCTTGCCAACGGAGTTGGCATTTTCCACCAGACGTTCTTGATCAATAACGTCCAGACTTGCCAGCGCCGCGGCGCAACAAACCGGATTCCCGGCATGTGTGCTGGTCATCTCGCCGGGGGCTTGAAGATCCAAAACGACGGACTTACCGATTACCGCAGATATTGGTAAAGAAGCGGATATTCCTTTGCCACAGCATACGATGTCCGGCACCACGTCATAGTGCTCGAAGGCAAAATATCGTCCGGTGCGACCAAACCCGGCTTGGACCTCGTCGAAAATCAGTTGGATCTGGTGCGTTGCGCACCAGGTGCGAAGACTCTTGATGAATTCAACCGGCGCAAAGCTGGCGCTGCCGCCTTGATAACTCTCCAGCATGACTCCGGCGATCCGACCAGGTTTTAGCCCTAGGGCGTCGAGTGATTGCAAAAAGTCGGAGAAAGTATAGTCCGGTGCCCTGAAGCCGTCCGGGAAAGGCACCTGAAAGAACCCCGGCGCCGGTTCCTTCATCCAGCGCTTGAGGCTCGGGATGCCACCAGCCATTTGCGCACCGAAAGTTCTGCCGTGAAATGCGTTATCGAAAGTGATAATCGCGAACTTTTCAGGGTCGAGAGTCTGTCCATAGATGCGCGCTAACTTGATCGCACATTCCGTCGTTTCCGATCCAGTGGTGAACAGGTACACCTTATCTAATGGCTGGGGCGCTTTTTCAACTAACTTTCGGGTCAGCGCCGCACGGCTGGCATTGGGAAAGGCAAAAGTATGTAGCAAGTCTTTTTGGACCGCCTCGATAATCGCGAACTTCACTTTCGGATGCGCATGTCCGACGTTTGCGACCAGAACGCCGGATGTCCAATCCAACCAGATATTTCCGAATGCATCGTATACCTGGAAATTCTTTGCTCGATCCCAAAGTACGGGCGGCTGGCAGAACATCGAACGGGGTTCGTTCTCTCTCAGCTGATTTAGGATCGGCAGGGAAGCAGGTACCGGCAGATCGGTGGTGATCCGCCGGAATTTGGTATTCACCTCAGGGACGATCCTCGGTTCGAGCGAAAAAAGACTCGATCTCATAAATATACTACTACCAAGAGATCCGCCGGCGAAGTGCGGTGGTGAACCGGCTAGGGATTGTCGTAATAGCCCGCGCTTTTCATGAACTCTTCAACTTTTGCCGCAGCGTCGTTAAGAGCGTCTCGCGCGCTCTTTTGTCCGATGAAGGCGATCGATAGCTGCTCGGCAATTATCTGATCAATGCTGGCCCACTCGGGAAGGAGCGGCACCGTCTCGCCGCCTTTGTTCGCCGTCCGGACAAGGTCACCTTCAGCCGACGGGTACATCTTTTTTACCTCTGGATCGTCCCAGGTACTCGCGCGCTGAGTCGTCGCCCCTAGCAGAGTGGCACGTTTGGCGTTTGCCGGGCTCTGGCACCAGGTAATGAATTTAAATGCGGCTTTCGCGTTGGCGGCCTTCGCCGGGATCGAGGCAACGATTCCGCCGACCAATGGATGAGACACACCATTATGGGTGGGAGGAGGCGCGCACTTGAACTTTCCAATAATATTTGATTTCTCACGAGCGACCGAGGCCAGATCTTGCCAGGTCCAAGCGAACGCCGCATGTCCCTCCATGTAAGAGGTCCAAGCCTCGGTGATATGATATCCGCCAGTCCCTGGGGGTGCGACCTTTCCTAGCTGCAAGTAATATTCCAGCGCCGCAACGCCTGCGTCACTATTAAAGACCGGCTTAAATTTCGCGTCAAAAAAATCGCCGCCGAAAGTCCACAAATACTGTGAAAAGTCGTAACAGATGCGATCCCGTTTTGCAGACATGACAAAGCCGTAGACGCCCTTTTCCGGGTTGTTAAGAGCTTTCGCGTCTTTAAGCAGGTCTTCCACCGTGAATGGCGGACCTTTCAAACCAGCAGCATCCAGGAGATCGGTACGATAATACAAGACATTGAAACCCGCGATCCAAGGGATTCCAAAGGTGCCTTTAGCCGGAACCCCATATTGGGCGGCGAGCTCTTTCGTATATCTTCCGGAATAAGAAACTCCGTAAAAGTCATCCGGATAATTGAAGTCGCTGGGAGTTAGGTATGGATCCGAAAGGTATTGATCGACATCTTGGAGCCAACCTCTCTTCGAAAACTCCGGGGTGAACATCGAATCATACCAAATAAGATCGTACGGCACAGAGCCAGCCACGAAAGCGGTTTTGAGTTTTTCATACTCCACCCCGAACGGAATATCTTCGAACTCCACACGAATCCCGGTTTGGGCGGTAAAATCGGCAGCCATCTGCTTGGAAACATTGGCCCATTGGCTTGATTGGCAGCCAACCCTGATGGTGGTGCCCTGGTAGGGTTTTTCCTGGGCCCGGAGGATAGGGGTCCAGGAAACCATTGAGAAAAATACTGCGAGGTATGTCGATAGGACGATGCTTTGCTTGCGCATGAAGGAAACCTCTGTTTGAGTTTGACTTGTCAGACGTCTGATGTATGAAGACTGAGCTAGCATCCCGAATAATTTTTGGCAAGGCTTTATTTTCCGTGCATGGATAGGTCGGGCATGTTGGCCAAAGACCTGAGTTTCGCGCGGCGATATATTAATTATCAGATCAATGGCAAATAAGGACAGAGCTTTTAACGCCATCGAGACGACCAGCAGATCGGGCCTGGTCGAACAACAGTTACGGGAATACATCATGGGCAGCAGGCTAGCGCCCGGGCATCAACTCCCATCCGAGAATGAGCTCTCAGGCAGGCTCGGCGTCAGCCGAAGTGTCATTCGAGAAGGACTTAAGGCGCTGGAGGCGGTCGGAGTAATTACTACCCACCAGGGCAAAGGAAGCTTCGTTAGTGAATTTGATTCCGCGGCAATTGCGGACAACCTGGCCATTTCTCTTCGTTTTGATCGACCGAGCCTGAAGGATATATTGGAGATTCGCAAAACCCTGGAAACGGGGTTTCTTTCTCGGGTGGCGCCGCATCTCACGGATGATGATTTTCAGGCGCTTGATGAAATCGTTCATCGGATGCGGCAAAAATTGAGAAAGTCGAAAACTTTCCTTTTGGAGGACATGGAGTTTCACAGGGTTTTGTACCGAAAACTGAATAATCGAGTGCTTTTGAATATTCTCGAGATGTTCTGGAAACTGTTCGGACAGATCGAGGAAGGGAGTCCTCATAGCCTCAGTCAATTGTCGGGAGCCGTAAATCAACACAAGGCAATCGTCACTGCATTGAAGAAGGGCGATCTAACGCGGGCCGAGCATCTCTTGGAGCTTCACTTTCGGGATGCTGAACGACGCATCAATGAGGCTGACACAAAATTGATGTCCTCGAGTTAACCGAGAACAATACGAAGATGTCGTATATCGTTGGCACGGACATCGGCGGTACATTTACGGACTTTGTCCTGTATTGTCGCGAGTCCGGAGAGGTCCGCTTTTGGAAGGAGCTAACAACACCCCAAGACCCGATTGAGGCGGTCATAGCGGGTCTTAAACAAGTCGGTGATTTGGATCGTGTCGAAAAAATTCGACTCGGAACAACCATTGCGACGAATGCGCTTTTGACCCGGCGAGGAGCCGCGGTGGCATACCTCACGACCACGGGTTTCCGAGATATACCGTTCATTCAGCGCGGCGACCGGCGTAGCCACTACGATATAAGTTGGATCAAGGCGAAACCATTTGTGGAGAGGCGACATTGTTATGAAATCAATGAGCGGCTTTCCGCTAAAGGGGAAGTGATTGTCCCCCTTGATGAGGCGGAGATTCGCGCGTTAGCTCGGACAATTAAAAATGAATCGATCGAAGCCGTGGCCGTGTGCCTGTTATTTTCTTATATTAACCCTCAAAACGAAATGCGCGTGCGAGACCTGATTTCCGAGGAGATCCCGGGCATCCCTATCTCGATCTCCTATGACGTCCTACCGAAATGGAAAGAGTACGAGCGCGCCTCCACGACAATCGCTGACGCATTCCTGAAGCC
Source organism: uncultured Verrucomicrobiae bacterium (assembly GCA_963736745.1). GTDB lineage: Bacteria > Verrucomicrobiota > Verrucomicrobiia > Chthoniobacterales > JAFAMB01 > JAFAMB01. Next base: position 257,519 of record CAVTQD010000038.1, read on the forward strand.
GGTGATTACCCATCACTTCGACAGAATGCAAGAGCGTTTTAAAGCAGCGGGTATCGGAGGTCGGGTCGGTATTATTAAGTCGAACGGAGGAGAAGCGACCGTGGCGAATGCGGCCGCCACACCCGTTCAATTGGCCCTGTCCGGACCAACGGGAGCTGTCGTGGCAACCCGTGCACTGGCAAGGTTAACGGGAATCGGGAATCTCGTGACGTTCGATATGGGCGGCACTTCGACGGATTGTTCGACGGTCGTTGATGGCAGAGAGCATATTACTACCGCGTTCGAAATTGAATGGGGCATTCCCATTCAGATTCCCATGATTGATATTCATTCAATCGGAGCGGGTGGGGGTTCGATTGCCTGGATTGACAGAGGCGGGATGCTCCGCGTCGGCCCACAATCAGCAGGCGCGGATCCGGGTCCAGCTTGCTACGGACGGGGCGGTCGCCTGCCTACAGTGACGGATGCCAACGTAGTTCTTTGCCGCATCAATCCGAATTATTTTCTGGGTGGCCGGATGCCTCTTGACGAAAGTGCCGCGTTCGCGGCAATCGAGCATGTCGCGAAACCACTCCGCATGGCGACTGATGTGGCAGCTTTGGCTATCGTGCAGATCGCCAACAACAATATGTTGGGAGCCTTGCGAGCAGTCCTCTTGCAGCGGGGACTTGACCCGCGGGATTTTACGCTTGTCGCCTCCGGAGGGGCAGGTCCGGTGCACACCTGTGATCTCATGCGCCTGGCATCAATTCCACGTTCGCTGGTGCCCAATTCCCCGGCCCAATTTTCCGCTTTCGGCTTTATCCTGACCGATGCAAGAGTGGATAAACATCGGACTGTCCAACAGACGTCAAAATCGTTTAGTGGAGAGCGAGCCACGGGAGCAATGGCTGCCCTTGTGGACAGCGCAATTTTGGAATTGAGAGCGCAAGGTTATGCCGAGAATATCGAAATCTACCGCTCTCTGGAGGCACGATATCTCGGTCAGAATCATGAGTTCGAATTGTCGTTTCCAGCGGATGAGTTCAATCGCGACAGCGTCAGCGATCTGTGGCGGCGTTTCCACGAGGAACATGAGAATCGATTTGGTTTCTGTATTCCTGGTGAGACAATCGAAATTGTTCATCTGAAGGTCGTGGGAGTCTCAGTATTGAAGAAGCCTGAGATGAAGCCGCTGCGTCACCAGCTTGGAACTCCCAAGTCGACCGGAAAACGTCGAGTTCGTTTCGAAACAGGTTGGGCCGAAGTGCCGGTTTATGATCGAGATAACTTTGGCCAAGGTTGCCGGATTATCGGACCAGCGGTAATTGAAGAGGCTTCCTCCGCCACCATTCTTTGCGCTGACCAAACCCTCGCTGTGGATCCTTTTGGCAACCTTTTAATAACAGCTTGAGTAACTCGAAATGGATCCCGTGATAATCAACATTCTGGAGTCGACGATGGTTTCCATCTGCCGCGAGATGGGCATCGTTTTAATGAAGACCGCGTACTCTACGATCTTTAGCGAAGCACTCGACTTCACTTGCGGGTTAGCCGAGATGAACGGCGATTTGATGGCGGTTGCAGACTATTGTCCGTCGCAGATTGGAGGCATGCCTTTGCTTGTAAAGTCCTGCCTCGAGGAGATTCCGACATCAGACATCGAGGAAGGCGATGTCATACTCCATAACGATCCTTATCGCGGGGGCTTGCACACCCCTGAGCATACGTTTTTCAAACCGATCTTCGTCGAGAGTGAACTTATGGGCTTTGCCGTTGCAATCGGGCATATCCAGGAAGTTGGAGGCATGGTTCCCGGCGGTTTCTGCGGTGAAGCTACAGAGATCTTTCACGAAGGCATCCGTGTCCCGCCCGTGAAGATCAAGAAACGGGGCGAAGACAACGTGGAGGTTTGGAAGCTTCTACTCGCAAATGTGCGGACTCCCCGGGTGAATTACGGAGATTTGCGCGCCCTGATTGCGGCGGTTGACGTGGGCGAGGCGAGAACCGCGCAGGTCATCACGAAATACGGGAAGACGGTATTCAAAGAAGCGATTCATGATTTATTGGACTATTCGGAGCGGCGCATGCGGGCCGAACTGGAAAGCATACCTGACGGGATCTATGGTTTTCAGGACCACATCGAAAGCGACGGCGTAGATGCAGATCGCACCTATACAATTAAGGTGGAAGTCCACAAGTTTGGCAGCAGCATCGTAATCGATTATGACGGTTCCTCGCGCCAGGCGAAGGGTCCCATCAATGCAACGCTCGGGGTGGCTACGTCGGCGGCCTATAATGCGGTCTTGCACATGACCGATCCCTCGATTCCACGCAACTCGGGATGCTTTCGACCTATTCGAGTACTGGCTCCGCCGGGGACAATCGTAAACGTAGATTATCCTGGTCCGGAAGTAGGGGGGAACACCGAAACCCATCCGCGAATCGTCGGAACGATCATGGGAGCCATGGCCGATGCCGTCCCTAACAGGACAATGGCTGCGGAAGGCGGCACCCATTCCAACCTGGTATTTGGGGGAGTGGACGCCGAGACAGGCGAATTTTTCATCTGTTATGATATCGCGGGTGTAGGCTGGGGCGGACGCGCTTTCGCCGATGGCAATGATGCGGTCGATTCAATTAACGGTAACTGCCGTCCCACCCCGATCGAAGTCTTTGAAACACGATTTCCATGGCGCGTTGAATACCTTGCATTCGACCAGGACTCTGCGGGAGCGGGAAAATTTCGTGGCGGAGTTGGGTACACCAAGCAAATGATTTGTCTAAATGATGAGATCATCTGTTCCCAGATGACCGACCGTCACATCTTTGCTCCCTGGGGACTCCACGGGGGCCAGCAAGGAGGCCTGGGGGCCACTTTGATATTAAAGGCTGGCACGCAGGTATGGCAGACAATGCGCCAAGCGTTCGGCAAGAATTCCACGAGTCGCTATTCGAATGTCAGGATTATGAAAGGGGACCGATTGCGGCTGGTAAGTCCGGGCGGCGGCGGCTACGGCGACCCACACGAGCGTCCGCGAGAGCTAATCGTCAATGACATCAAACAAGGATACGTGTCCTTGAACGGCGCAGTACGGAACTACGGTCACAGCGAGCCAGTTATAGAATGAAATTTTCTGAAAACGGTCTCTACGTCGAACGCTACATAAAGTGCGGCAATTGTGGGGTCCTGATTTACCAGCGAGCAAATCAGGAAATACTGACTCATGACGGAATTACCTATTGTTCTCGTTGGTGCATTGACTGGAAAATTTCCAGGGAAAGGCGTCAAAGGATTAAAGGCTCTGGTGCGGGTGGTCAGCCTGCATCACTCGCAGATTCTTAGAGATTGCTGAGCGATGCAGGCTGAGTCCTGCTGGCCGTTTGCGGCATCTTATGGGATTGGCGCACCAGCCGGGATTTAGCCTGCCCATCCAGCTCGGCTCCGTCCGCAACTCATTTGAGTTCCTCTCGCGTCTTGCGAACTGCGGCTAGGATTTCCTCGGAAAGCTTCAGATCATCCACCGCGCGGGCAAGAACGAGCCCACCGACGAGTTCGCTTAACGCCTTGATTGCGCATTCCCGCCGACGAGCAATCGTCTTCCGGCCGCCGAGTAGTCGTGCAACCCAGTCGATCTGCGCGCGGACGTGCGTCGTCAGTTGCTTGCGAACTCCGCTTTTCTGGCGAGCAATATCGCAGGATAGAGCCGCTATCGGGCAGCCTCCGGCACGATCGTCGCGGTGCGCGGAGGTGAGGTAAGCCCCGGCCATGTCCTTGAACGAGGTCCAAGCGGCAGCCTTCTGCCCACCCGACGCGAAGGCATGGCGGGCGGCTTCCACTGCCAGCGCGTCCTTGGATCGAAAATGGTTGTAAAAGCCTCCGTGCGTCAGGCCGGCGGCATGCATAATTGCGTCAATCCCGACAGCATCAAAGCCCCGCTCCCGAAAAAGTCGCGATGCGGTTTCAACAATGAGTGCGCGGTTTTGGTTAGCTCTTTCTCGAGTAACTTTCATGATTCACGATGTGGATTTCCTTGACAAGGATAGATGACGAGCAACATTATTGCAAACAATGACGATCGTCATTTAACCAGCCTGATATTCCATGACCAATCCTATAGCTCTCACCACTGCCTTGATAACCGGCGCCTCGTCCGGCATCGGCGCTGCCTACACCGAACGTCTCGCTCGCCGCGGGCATAACCTCGTGCTCGTCGCCCGCGATGAGACCAGAATGGAAAGCATCGCTCAACGCCTGCGCGAAGAGGCCGGCGTCCGCATCGATGTTCTTCCGGCCGATCTCACTAACTCTGACGACCTCCATCGCGTGGAGTTGCGGTTACATGAAGACCAGAGCATCGGCGTGCTCATAAACAACGCCGGAGCAAGTCTGCCCGGCGGATTTCTTGACTCCGATCTCGACGCCCAGGAGCGGTTGATTCGGCTCAATGTTATTTCGGTGGTGCGCCTGGCGAGAGCTGTGGCTCCCCGCTTCGTCGAACAGGGCAAAGGTTCAATCGTGAACATCGCCAGCGTGCTGGCCGTCGCCCCTGAGATCCTGCTGGGCATTTACCCGGCGACCAAAGCGTTTGTATTGACGTTCTCGCAGTCGCTCCAAATAGAGCTCGGCAAACGTGGAGTCTACGTACAGGCCGTATTGCCGGCGGCGACTCGCACCGAAATATGGGAACGGTCGGGAAAGGATGCCAACCAGATTCCCGGAATGATGGATGTGGGCGAGCTGGTCGATGCGGCTCTCGCGGGCTTCGACCGCAAGGAACCTGTGACAATTCCGCCGCTGCCTGATGCGGGTCAGTGGGACAACTTCCAAAGCGCGCGCCTTACCATGCTGCCCAACTTCGCCCAGGAGCACGCCGCCGCCCGTTACAAAAGCTAGAGCGCTTTCAGATTTTTTGTGGCCGAAAGTTGGCGGGGCGTGAATCGGAACGATCGGGCTAAACCGGCAAATGACACTGGCAACAGTTCTACGATCGGCAAAACGGCACGACGTAGGGGCCTTCGGGGATCACGGCTACGCCGGGGTCGCCGCTGGCTGCGATGCTCTCGAGCACGGCGGATCGCACTGAGTCAATCGGCCCAATGCCGGTGAGCGCGTGCTGTGCCGCATTCAGGCCGGTGCTGTACAGCTGGAGGGTGCCGACTGCCATCGGTTTTAGTTGCATCTGGGTCTGCCATTCATCGATGTCCGCATGCGATTTGAGCAGAATGCGGCGCAAAAATTCGTCTGATCCGAATTCAATCAGCCGACGTTGGGCCTCGACAAATTCCGCGGACCCAAGGCCCTCCGAACACTCGGAGGCAACAATGAGGCGGCCGCCCGGCTCTAAAATATCGATCGGACCTACCATCCCTTTAACGGTCTGATAGTAGGTCCGGTCCAACGGGTAGCCTGCCGCACTGGTCACGACGGTCTTGAAGCGGTGTTTAACGAAAACCTCGGCGTAATTGCGCGTGAAAGCGACCGCTTCCGCATGGCTAGCCACAATCTCACCGAAGTTGATGAACGAAAGTTGGCGAGCCTCATCGACGACCGTATTAAGCGCCACCGCACCTCCAAGCATCCGCACGATCTCCAGCTGCTCTTCATGGAGCGGATTGCCTTCAAGATTGCAATTGATAGCGCTTGGATCGGCCATGAAGCGCGCGCTATGAAAGGTCGTTATGGTCTCCGCGTGAGCCAGTCCGGGAGCGATGACTTTGCGTCCGCCAGAGTAGCCGGCCATGAAGTGAGGTTCAACCAGACCGGTGACGATCTTAAGGTCGGAGTCTACAAAACGTTTATCGAGCCGAACAACGGTACCGCGAGTTGCGGTGGTCCCGAGCAAAACGTGGTCCTCGTCCCTGGTAGCATAGTGGTTCTCGACCCGTACGGTCCGCAGTACCCAAGGGTCCCCGATCAATTCGTCCAACTCCGCTCCCAAATTGGGCCGGTGCAGGCCGGTGGCCACGAGCACTCGGATGGCCGAAGCCGGGATCCCGGCCCGAAGCAAAACTTCGATCAGCGGACGCAGGAATAAGTGATTCGGCACTGGGCGCGTGATGTCGCAGATCGCGATCGTTGCATTTCGGGCGGCACTTGCCAATTGGTCCAGCGAGGCTGTGCCGACCGGTTCCTGGAGAGCCTTCCTAACGGCCGCCGACGGATTGGTTAGCACCGGCATGAGAGGCTTGCGCACCACCGTGACATGGAGGTCATCCGGCAGTTCAACCTGCAGCTTGCCGCGCCCGTAATTCAGTTGCACTTGCATGAGGGGTCAGGAGTTCAGGAGTTGTAGTGACTGCCCCGGAGACAGTGTAATCTACTACTTCTGTAACTCCTGCAACTCCTGGCTCCTGATTTCACGGCGGAGCCATAAATTCGGGACCGACGGGATCCTGAATGGTTTGACTGAGAATTTCATCGACCGCGCGGTAATCCTCCGGGGAGAGCTTCCACCCGAATGCCTCCTTGACCTGGTCCAGTTGCGCTGCGTTACGGGCGCCCCAAAGAGCAGTCATGGTTTCTCCACGATCGAGAATCCAACGAACCGCGAAGGCCAGCACGCTTTTTCCGTGGGTTGCCTGGGCATATTCCGCCAGCAGATCCACTGCAGCCAGGTATTGCGAATAACGAGGTTTGCTGAATTTTGGATCCAGGAGCCTCAGATCATCGCCTTCGAACTTGCGGGCATGACTCATCTTGCCTGAAAGCAAGCCTCGGCAAATTGCTCCGTAAGAGAGCACGATGAGCTTGCGCTTCAACGCGTATGGCAGAACGTCCGACTCGCTCTGGCGCTCGAAAATATTGTACGGCGGCTGCGTACTATGAAGTGGAGCAACACGGCACCAAGTCTCCATTTGCTGCGAAGAAAAGTTACTGACACCCAGCGCCAGTATTTTTCCTTCGCGTTGGAGTTGCAACATGGCCTCCGCTGTTTCTTCGATTGGCACCGCTGAATCTGGCCAATGGACTTGGTAGATATCGATGCGGTCCGTTCGCAACCGCCGCAGGGAATCTTCAATCTCCTTACGAATCCGTTCCGAAGAAGAATTACGACGGACCTTCCCGTCAACCCATTCCAGGCCCACTTTTGTTGCGAGCACTGCCTTATCGCGCCGTCCTCCGTCGGCCAGAGCTCTGCCGACGATTTCTTCAGAGTGACCAAATCCGTAGACCGGCGCGGTGTCGACCAAGTTGATGCCGGCGTCTACCGCTTGCTGGATTGTTTTGATCGACTCAACGTCGTTACTCCCACCCCACATCGCGCCGCCGATGGCCCAGGTGCCCAAGCCGATCCGTGAGATCTTTCTTGGAATTTCAGCGCAGCTGACTGTTTCTTTCATCATATCAAAAACAAATAATTTAAACCGCGTTATAAATCGATTTGTTTGGAAGGGCAATGACCGCTTTATCCTTCGCAAAGCAAGCAAGAGTCGATTGTATAGACAAGCTCTCAGGGAGACCTTAGCTTAGCGGATTATCACCAGGACGGCGTACACCGCAGAGACCTTTTTTTCCGCTTCGAAGCTTAAACGATCAAGCGGGGTGCTGTTGCACGTCCAAATTGAGCGTTTGCTCCACGATCTGATCAGCCGTCCACCCTATTCCACTGGGGCATTGTTGCCGGACGAATTGACGATGGCGAGTCGGCTTGGGGTCAGCCGCGGCACTGTTCGAGAAAGCATTCGCAACCTGGTGCACCAAGGGTTTCTGGAGCGCAGGAAAGGGGTTGGGACCAGGGTGGTGCAAACCGGTTTGGTCGCGTGGGCCAGCCTGACAGGTGAGATGAGACGAAAGGGAATCGACGTCCAGTCATTTGTGTTGGAAGTTTCGGAAAAAGCCTCCAAGGGGAAAATTGCCGATGCACTTCAAGTGCCGGGGGGGACCCGAGTTAAATGTCTAGACCAGGTCCGCGGCTGGGATGACCGACCCGTCTTGCAATCGCGGTCGTGGTTTCATCCCCGGCTCGAACTTTCCGGTAAAGAAGACTTTCGGCGACCGCTTTATAAGCTTCTCAAAGAGGAAACGGGCATCGTGGCCGACCATGCCCTCGAAGAATTTTTGGCGGTAACAGCTGACGGGCCAACTGCGCGCCGTCTTAAGGTCAAGCAGGGAACGCCTCTGCTGCTCCGGCGCCGAACCTCATTCGACTCTCAAGGTATTCCAATGGAATATACCGAAATTCTATACGACACCGGAGACATTTCGCTGACGTTAACCTCTCGCTGGATACCAGTTGAGTCGGGCGGTATTTAGTATCCGGTCCCCGAAATAGCAGGTTGTAACTCGTTTTCCGTTAGCTGACCATTACATTTTACGCGTAGGACCCGGAGCCGGTTATGCCCAATTCGGCGCGCCGGGCTTTGCGCTCTGCAGCGACGCGCGCTTCGTAACCGCTTTGTCGAAAGGCGGCCAAGGGATCTAAAGGCAAGTTGTGTTGTTTGCGCCATTCGAAGATGGTTGGGCGGACGTCCGCAAAAAACGCTTGTCGAAGGCATTCCTCGGCATCGACCTGCTCGTTACGTTCCTGGTGCCGGGCCAGTCTTTTCGTGATCCACCGCTGCGGCTTTCACATACAATTCCTGCGCGGTGATCGCGGTTTGAATCATTGCTTCGATCTTTGGCTTATCGATGTGAGATTGGTCGATCATGTATGGGATCTGAGGCACCCGACCTGTTTCCCAACCGAAAAAATGAATTTCGTGAAAAATCCTGAATGCCTGGTACGGATCTATCGACCCGAAGGTGAGGTCATCGTCCGCATAGCGCCTGTCGTTAAAGTGGAATCCGCCCAGCATGCCGGTGTCCAGCAGCCAAGCGACGATCTGTTCGATATTTTGTGAGAGGTAATGGTGGCCGGTGTCGACCAACACCCGAGCCTTGGGACCAACCTCCTTGGCGATGAGGTAAGACATCCCCCAATCCGCCAGGTCCGTATGGTAGAAAGCCGGCTCAAATGGTTTGTACTCCAGCAAGATCTGCTGGTCAGCAGTTAATGCGTCATGCAGCGGGCGCAACGTTTCAACAAGGGCGCGTTTGCGCCAGCGGATGTTAGCCTGGCCTGGGTAATTTGAGCCGTCGGCCAGCCAAATAGTGACGAGTTGACTAGCTGTTTGTTTCGCCAGTTCGGCGCTTTCGAGCAGATGCTTCAGTGCCACGGCGCGTACCTCCTCGTCGCGGTTACATAGCGAACCATATTTATAGATCTGGTCTTGGAAGAGGTTTGGGTTGATGGCCCCGATGCGGACCCCGTATTTCTTGCCAAGTTGCACGATTTGGGACGCCGGTTGGCCGGAGCGAAAATCCCAGAGTACATGAACGGCGACAGTAGGACAAAATCCGGTAAAGGCGTGAACTTGTCCGGCATCAGCCAACTTGTCATTGATGTCGATAGCGGCGGCATCCTGCAGAAACTTGCCGAAGCGGGTGCCGGTGTCGGCAAAGCCCCAACTCGGGGTCTCGATCCGGAATTGATCGAGCGCGTCTTGAATTCTTTGGTTCTGGGGTTCGTTCATAAGCGCGGAGGGAATATTTTTGTGGCCTCCAGAAATGGTCGCAACGGAACTTCGGTAAGTCTACACATTATTTGCAAAATTTGTCTAGACATATAATAAACTGACGTCATGCTTTCTGACAGATCGTTGATTTTAGCGGGCCAACCGCCAGTTCCCCCTTTATGTTATGCCTAAATTGACGCGCCGTTTTGATCGGCCAAGATTTGTCATACTCAAAAGCTAGGACAATGGTTTGAAAAGGATATTGGAGAAGTTGACCCTTCCTAACGAGGTTAGGCAGAACAGATATTCTCCAAAAACGATAGTGATTGGTAGATAACTTCCCGAAGTTTAGCCCCCGCTTCAATAGCATCGCGCATGTTGCTTTACATCCTCTTGATTGGTCATGAGCGCGCCTACCATTGAGCTGGTCGACATCTACAAATCATTCGGAAGCACCCGGGTGCTTGAGGGAGTCAGCTTGTCGCTTTTCCCGGGGGAAGTGCAGTCCCTGGTAGGCGAGAACGGGGCGGGCAAAAGCACCCTGGTCAAGATCATGGCCGGGCTGCATCTGTCTGATAAAGGCGTCATCCATATGAACGGGCAGGAAGTGCTTTTTCGATCACCCTCTCAGGCGCAGCAAGCTGGGGTCTCCGTGATTTACCAGGAGCCGACGTTGTTCCGAGACCTCTCCATCGCGGAGAACGTCTTTATGCATCGGCAGCCGAAGACCAGCTACGGTTGGATCGACTACGCCGAAATGAACCGGGCCGTGGCACAGCACCTGAGTCAACTGGGCGTCTCGCTGCGGCCGGAAGACCCGGTCTTGGGACTGAGCATTGCCGATCAGCAAATCGTGGAAATCATCAAGGCGCTGACGTTCGAGGCCAAAGTCCTGATCATGGACGAACCGACAGCGGCCCTTTCGGGTCAAGAGGTGAAACGCTTGTTTCAGGTGGTTGAACGGCTTCGGAACAAAGGGGTGGCGCTGATGTTCGTCTCGCATCGGCTGGAGGAAGTATTTTCGATCTCTCAACGGATTACCGTCATGCGCGATGGAAAGGTGGTCGGGTCTGGATTCGTTGGTGAGTGGACCACCAATGAGGTGATTCGGAAGATGGTTGGGCGGTCTTTGGAGGCTCTCTATCCGAAAGAGAAGGTGGACCCCGGTAAGGTAGTTCTACGGACACGTAACCTGCACCGGGCCGGGGTGTTCAAGGGCATCAGTTTTGAGGTAAGGGCAGGGGAGATCGTCGCCTTGGCCGGCCTGGTCGGTGCGGGACGAAGCGAGGTCGCGCGTGCGATATTTGGGATCGATCCCCTGGATAGCGGAGAAGTGTTAATCGGGGACACAGTGCTCGCCAATCACACGCCGCAAAGGGCGATGGCTGCCGGGATCGGCTTTGTGCCGGAAGACCGACAACAGCAAGGTCTGGTGATGGAAATGACAGTCATGCGCAACGTGACATTGACTGTTCTGCGCCAAGTTCAACGTTTCGGTCTGGTCTCTCAAGAAAAAGAACGGGAGATTGCAGCGCTATGGACAAAGCGCATGGCGTTGAAGGGCCATATTCAGGAGCCGGCCAGCATCTTGTCGGGCGGCAACCAGCAAAAGGTCGTCCTGGCCAAATGGCTGGCGACGCACCCAAAGCTCCTGATCGTCGACGAGCCGACGCGGGGCGTTGACGTCGGTGCCAAATCGGAAGTCCACCGAACCCTAAGCCATTTGGCGCAACAGGGGATGGCGATCATTATGATTTCCAGCGAATTGCCGGAAGTCATTGGGATGGCCGACCGCGTTCTCGTGATGCACGAAGGGAAACTCACCGCCGAGCTGGCCCGTTCGGAGGCTACCGAAGAGGCGATCATGTTCGCCGCGACTGGCCACACGGGGTCTATCGGCGACAAAAAAGCGAAGGCTACACCCAACGGACAATCATGACAAAGGAACCGAAAAGCGCCGCCGATGGGCAAGGATGGCTGAACGCGTTGGTCCGCAGTCGTGAGGCCAGTCTGGTCCTGCTGATCGCGGTGCTGACCGCGATGACCACGGTGCTTAATCCGCGTTTCGTTAACCCGCAGAGCCTGAAAGATCTGATGTTAAACGTCTCGATTATCGCTCTGCTGGTGCTCGGTCAGACGGTGATCATCCTGATGCGCCAGATTGATCTTTCCATCAGTTCAATTGTCGGGATCACCGCGTTTCTCTCGGGAACGCTTTTCGTCAACAACCCCGGGATCCCGACTATAGTGGTGGTCTTGATCGCCGTCCTGGCCGGTCTTCTTCTCGGGGCAGTAAATGCTGCTTTAATCGCCTGGGGAAATATTCCGGCTTTAATTACCACCTTGGGCACGCTGTACATCTTTCGAGGTGCCAACTACGCCTGGGTTCACGGTCGGCAGGTCAATGCGGTGAATGTTCCAGGTTCCTTTCTGGCGATCGGTACATCCACCTTTGCAGGTATTCCGATCCTGACCTGGATTGTCCTGATCTTGTTACTTATTTTTTCGATTGGTTTACGCCAGTACCGCGCCGGGCGGGAATTCTATGCCATAGGGAGTAACCCGAATGCGGCAGTTCTCGCAGGCATCGATGTCAGTCGCCGGCTCGCGACCGGGTTTCTCATTTCCGGTGCCATCGCCGGTTTGGCGGGTGCGCTTTGGCTGGCTCGTTTCGGAACCGTAGACGCGACGGCAGCCGAAGGGACTGAGCTGACGGTCATTACGTCGACCGTAGTGGGAGGCGTTGCCATCACCGGCGGTGTGGGGACCGTCGTCGGAGCATTTCTTGGAGCGCTGTTGCTAAGCGTGTTTAGCAGTACCCTGGTTTTTCTGCGGGTGCCTTCTTTCTGGCAGCAGGCTTTCCAGGGCGCGATGCTTCTTCTGGCCATCGCGGTGGACGCCTACCTGGCGCACCGCCATGCGTTGCACTCGCGAGTTAGATGGAGTCGCGTATGAGCGAAAGCCAGTCAAGCACACGACGACTTGCTCAACGAGTCAGCTGGGAGACCATCCTCGCTCTCCTTCTGTTAGTCGCTGTCGTGGGCGGAACGGTTCTCAACAAGGATTTCCTGACCGCTGACAACTGGGCCAACCTCTTGGCTAACTTTGTCGAGATTGCGTTGATGGCGTTGCCGTTAAGCCTGATCGTGATCACGGGGGAAATCGACCTCTCGGTTGCGTCGATGCTGGGCTTTTCGAGCTCCCTGCTGGGGTTGCTTTGGGAGTACAAGTTCGCCATGCCACTTGGAATCGTGATTTGCCTGGTAACAGGCGCCTTATGCGGAGCGCTCAATGGCTTTCTGATCGTGCGGTTCCGCCTCCCTTCCTTGGCTGTGACCATCGGGACGCTCGCTCTCTTCCGGGGGTTTGCGTATATCACCCTGGGAGACAAGGCCGTTGCTGACTTTCCGCCTGAGTACGCGGAGTTTGGAATCGGGGTTATTCCTTACACCTTTGTTCCGATGCCGTTCGTGCTGTTCATTGTCTTGGCGCTGATCTTTTGGGTCATTCTTCACCACACCACCGCCGGCCGGAGTCTCTACGCGATCGGTGGCAACCAAACCGCGGCGCGTTTCTCCGGGGTCAACATTAACAGGTTGAAGATGCTGCTTTTTATCGTTTCAGGCCTGATCAGCGCACTGGCGGGAATCGTTTTCACCTTTCGGTTTTCGAGTTCGCGAGCGGATAATGGAACGGGATTCGAGTTGAGCGCCATCGCTGCCGTGTTTTTGGGAGGCATCCTGGTTCAAGGCGGCAAGGGTACAGTGACGGGCGTTGTCCTTGCCCTCCTGTTGATTGGGATCATCAATAACGTGTTAACCCTGGCCGACGTGGCGAGCGAAATCCTGAGAATCGTTACCGGGTCGCTGCTGATAATCAGCATCCTGCTGCCCAACCTGATCGCCGCGACACGCGAAAGGTGGCGCCTGATCCAGCGCCAAAGGGAGATTGAAAAGCTCGGCACCGCACCCGCCGCCAAATGACTGAAAACTTCATAGTGAAAACCGTCGCCGTCTAGCGTCCATTTCCCAGAGCCAATGTTGTTAAACCCCAACTGAAACTTCAATGAATCAATCCAGTATCACAAAAATTGCCGCAGTTATCCTTTCACTAACTATTTTGGGAACGACGAGTTACGGAGAGGATAAGCCGATAAAAAAGGACCTGAAACTCGCATTCGTTCCGAAGAACATTAACAATCCTTACAATGTAATCGAGACCGGAGGTTCAATGGTCGCATGTAAGGAAATGGGGGCTGAAGGCAAAGTAGTCGGTCCTTCCGATCCCTCCGCTTCATCACAAGTTACGTATATCAACACGCTGATTACCCAGCGACAAAACGCGATTGTTCTCGCTGCGAATGACCCAAATGCCTTGATCCCATACCTTAAACGAGCCATGGCTCAGAAGATCAAGGTCGTCACGATGGATTCCGATACTGCTCCCGAAGGGCGGAGCATTTTTATCAACCAAGCAACGAGTGAAGGGATCGGCCAAGGTCAGGTCCAGATGTTGGCCAAAGAAATTAACAGCCAGGGCGAAATCGCTATTCTTTCGGCTACACCCAACGCGACGAACCAGAATACCTGGATCAGTTTTATGCAGGAGGAGCTCAAGAAGCCCGAATACCAGGGGATGAAGCTGGTCAAAATCGCTTATGGCAATGATGAGGATCAGAAGTCTTTTACGGAGACTCAGGGCTTACTCCAGGCGTATCCGAACCTGAAGGGGATCATTAGTCCGACGACCGTAGGTATCGCTGCTGCCGCTCGCTACCTTTCGACCAGCCCGTACAAAGGCAAGGTCGCGCTGGTGGGCTTGGGTACGCCCAACCAGATGCGCGAATTTGTGAAAGACGGTACCGTGAAAGAATTCGCGCTATGGAGTCCAGCCGATCTTGGTTACCTGGCGGCGTACGCGGCGGCACAACTGGCCTCAGGCAATATCGAGGGGAAAGAGGGCGAGACCTTCACCGCCGGCAAACTTGGCAGCCGTTCGATCGGGAAAGATGGGGTCGTGATCCTGGGACCGCCAACAGTGTTTACCGCCGAAAATATCGACCAATTCAATTTCTAAATTGCAGAGGATGTCACGTGTCCAAATGGCGGGCAGACGAGGTATCCGCGTAGGTCTGTTTGGTATTGGCTTGGACGCCTACTGGCCGCAGTTTGCCGGATTGGAGCAGCGGCTTGCAGGTTACGTCGAACGCGTCTCAGAGAAACTTCGGCGACCCAATGTCGAAGTTGTTAACCTCGGGCTCATTGACACGCCCGAAAAAGCGGAAGAGGCCGGATACCAAATTCGGCGGGCAGATGTTGATTTGATATTCCTGCATGTCACGACTTACGCGCTTTCTTCGACGGTGTTGCCTGTAGTGCGGCGGGCGAAGGTGCCGGTGATCATTTTGAATCTTCAGCCTGCCGCGGCTATTGACTACGAGCGCTTTAACCGGATGAAAGACCGAACGGCAATGACCGGCGAGTGGCTTGCCTTTTGTGCGGCTTGTCCCGTGCCGGAAATTGCCAACGTATTCAGTCGAACGGGTATCACGTTTCATCAGGTGACGGGGATACTGGACGACGACCCCGAATGCTGGCGTGAAGTTGATCAATGGATCGAGGCCGGACAGGTGGCCAGCGCCATGGAACACAATCGACTCGGTCTGATGGGGCATTACTACAGTGGAATGCTCGACATCTACTCCGACCTTACGAAGCAGTGCGCCTGGTTCGGCGGGCATATCGAAATTGTAGAAGTCGATGAACTCGCCGAACTCCGGCGCGGAATGACTTCCGCGGAGATCGCCGAACGCGTAGCCTATTTTCGAGAGGCATTCGATGTGCAGGCGGATTGCTCAGAGGCGGAACTCGAGCGGGCTGCACGCACGTCGGTCGCGCTTGACCAGCTCGTCGACAAGCACCGGCTCGGGTCGCTTGCTTACTTTTACCGGGGTGCCGGCAACCCTGACAATGAAGAGACCATCAGCTCAATTATTCTTGGAAGCTCGCTCCTGACGGCTCGCGGGATTCCAGCGGCCGGCGAGATGGAGATCAAAAATGTGCAGGCGATGAAGATCATGGATAGCTTCGGCGCGGGAGGATCTTTCACCGAATACTATGCCATGGATTACAACGATGACGTCATTCTGATGGGACACGATGGTCCGGGTCATCTCGCCATTGCTGAAGGTAAGACCAAGGTTCGTCCGCTCCAGGTGTTTCACGGAAAGGTTGGGAGAGGATTATCGGTCGAGATGTCGGTCAAGCATGGTCCGGTGACGTTGCTTTCCGTGGTGGAGAGTCGCGACGGACAATTGAAATTGCTTGCTGCGGAAGGGGAATCCGTGGCGGGGCCCAGACTTGAAATCGGCAACACGAACAGCCGTTACCGCTTTTCCGTCAGCGCGCGACGTTTCGTCCATGATTGGAATGCGCAGGCTCCGGCGCACCATTGCGCGATCGGCCTCGGTCACATTGCCGGAAAACTGAAAAAGCTGGCGGCGTTGCTCCGGATGGAATTTACACAGGTGTGTTAAGTCGTCATGATCCGCAAAAGTTTCGTTATGCAATTGAAACATGGCGCCGAAGAGGAATATCGCCGGCGTCATAACCCAGTCTGGGAAGAATTGGAACAGACTCTTCGAGCCCACGGCGTTCATCAGTATTCGATCTTTTTGCACCCTGAAACGATGCAATTATTTGCGTACGCTGAGATCGAGGATGAGGCTCGATGGAACGCCATCGCGCAGACACCGGTCTGCCGCCGATGGTGGAATTATATGGCCGATCTCATGGAGGTAAACCCAGACAATTCCCCGTGCGTGATGGAGCTCGGGAAAATGTTTCACCTTGATTGATCGGAAACTTTCTCAGCCAGGATCCGTGTTCCAGTTTAATTTTTCGACCTGCCATGAAATCATTTTCGCTCCTCCACCCACGCGACCAGATCGTCGAGACGATGGAACGCATTTACCGTCACGAGATGACGACTACCTCGGGTGGCAACATCTCGGTGCGCGACGAGAATGGCGACGTTTGGATTACGCCTGCTCGCGTCGACAAAGGGAGCCTGCGCCGTCAGGATATCGTGCGGATCGGTGCGAATGGAGAGATTGAAGGTCTGCACCCTCCCTCTTCGGAAAATCCGTTTCATTTGAGCGTCTACAAGGTGCGTCCGGATGTTCATGCGGTTATCCACGCGCATCCCGGAGCGCTCGTAAGCTTCAGCATTTGTGGTCGAGTTCCCTGCACACGGCTTTTCCCGGAAGCCTGGCACGTTTGTGGACCTGTCGCCTTCGCATCGTATGCGCTACCTGGGAGCCTCGAGCTCGGGCAACGGATTTCCGATCAATGCGTTTCCGGAGGGCGACCTTCGTGTGTGGTGTTGGAAAATCATGGCGTCGTGGTGGTCGGGGAGACTCTGGCAAATGCATTCGAACGATTTGAGACTCTCGAGTTTACGGCTCAGATCAACCTTAACGCCCTTCAACTTGGCAAAGTGAAATCCCTCACTGACGCAGAAATTGAACTCTCAAAAAAGCCGCGCAGCCTATTGCCGGAGTTAGCGCCGCACAGACCTTCCAGCCGGGAAAAGGAGTTGCGTAAAGAGATTTGCGACTTTGTCCACCGCGCGTATGAACATCGGCTGGTGACGAGTACTTGGGGCAGTTTTTCAGCCCGGTTGGATACCGACGCGTTCGTGGTGACCCCGTCCCATGTCGATCGACATGACCTGGGCCTCGAAGACCTGTTGATGGTTCGAAATGGCTTCCACTCGCCAAACCAGAAACCGAGTCGGGCAGCCGGACTGCATCGGGCGATTTATCGCGCGCACCCCGAGATCCAGGCCATAGTCAGCGCGTTACCGCTCAACGGCTCGGCGTTCTGCGTCAGCGAAGTCCAGCTCGATACCCGCACAATCCCGGAGAGTTATCTCTTTTTAAAAGACGTGCACAAAATCCCATTCGCATTTCAGTTCAACGAAGGGGAGGAGGTGGCTGCAGCCATCGGTCCGAAAAATCCTGTGGCGCTGCTGGAGCATAATGGTGTGATGGTCGCCGGCCGCACGGTTCTCGACGCGTTTGACCGCTTGGAGGTTCTGGAAGCGACCGCCGCAGCGATTATCCGAAGCCGTGCGCTCGGGCCGATTAATGCCATGGGGAGCGCGGTTATTGAAGAACTGCTGCGCGCATTTCCAGGTGTCTGATATTTTGGGCTTTTATTTATGAACCCGACCTACTACATCGCTTGCGATCTCGGCGCGGAAAGCGGCCGGGTGATGCTGGGCCGGCTGGAGGATGGCCGGCTGGAACTTGAGGAGTTGCACCGTTTTCCAAGCGCTGCGGTGCGCGTCCTAGGCTCGCTGCGTTGGGATGTTTTGCGAATTTTTGAGGAACTGAAAACCGGCCTGCGCGCAGTGGCTCAACGCAACCTGCCGATCAGTAGCCTGAGCGTGGATTCCTGGGGCGTAGATTACGTATTGATCAACGCGGTGCACCCGGCGCTCTGGCCTCCGTTTCATTATCGCGACGCTCGCACAGACGAGACGTACGACAGAGTCCTGCAACATGTTGGCTCGAAACTCATTTTCGCCGAAACGGGCATTCAGTTCATGTCCATCAATACGATTTACCACTTGGCCTCTGACTTGGAGAAGAGCCGGCCACTGCTCGAATTGGCAGATTGCTTCCTGACCATTGGGGACTATTTCAATTATCTTTTTTCTGGCGTACCACGGGTCGACGAGAGCAATGCCAGTACAACGCAGCTTTACAACCCGCGCACCCATAGCTGGTCGAGCGTATTGATCGAACGATGTGGTTTTCCAAGCGATATTTTTCCGAAACTAGTCGAACCGGGAACAATTCTGGGTCCGTTGTTGCCTGAAGTGGCCGCGGAAACGGGTCTCGGTGAACTCCACGTCGTGGCGACTTGTTCGCACGACACTGGAGCCGCCGTGGCGGCAGTTCCTGCGGACGACAAAGAAGGCTGGGCTTACCTTTCATCGGGCACCTGGTCATTGCTCGGTGTCGAGTTGCCCGGCCCGCTTATCAATGAAAAAGTTCGCGAACTCAATTTCACCAACGAAGCGGGTTACGGCGGCACGACGCGTTTTCTGAAGAATATCGTCGGGCTCTGGCTGCTGCAGGAGTGCCGTCGCGAGTGGCAGAAACAGGGCCGGCAACTCGACTATGCGCACCTTGATCGGAGAAGCGGAGCGAGCAGAACCGTTTCGTTCGCTCATTGATCCGAGAGCCGAGCGGTTTATAAAGCCCGGAAATATGCCGGAAAGAATCGTTAATTATTGCATGGAAACCGGCCAGCTTGCTCCGGAAACACCGGGACAATTTGTTCGCTGTATTTTGGAAAGCCTGGCGCTTCTCTACCGCGTTACCCTGGAAGAAATTGAGCACCTCACCGGGCGCACGATCCGCCGGTTGCATATTGTTGGTGGCGGAAGCCGGAACGTTCTGCTCAATGAATTCGCCGCTCATGCTACCAATCGTCAAGTCATCGCCGGGCCGGTTGAGGCGACCGCAATTGGCAATGTTCTGATCCAGGCGATCGCGCTTGGGCACGTTAAGTCTCTGGCGGTGCTGCGCCGGATTGTGCGTGATTCTTTTGCCCTGCAAACCTTCGAACCTCATGTGGCCGAGGGCTGGCAGGCTGCTTATCAACGATTCCTCGGACTAACCCTGGTGCCATGAAATATCAATACGTGAACTACTTCTGGGATGACGCGACAGCGTCAAAACTCGACGCAGTTGAGAGGCTTGTGTATCGCTCAAATATCCTCGGAAGCGATCAACGCATAACCAATACGGGAGGCGGGAATACTTCCGCCAAAATTGTCGAGCCGGACCCGTTGACCGGCGAGAAAGTGGAGGTGCTCTGGGTTAAAGGGTCCGGAGGTGACTTGCGCACGAGCAAGCGCGACAATTTCGCATCGCTTTATCAGCAAAAGCTGATCGACATGCAAAAACTGTATGCAAACGAACCGGAGAAAGGAGCAAAGACGCCTGCGGAAGACAAGATGGTCGGCATGTATACCCATGCGACTTTCAACCTCAATCCCAGGGCCAGTTCAATCGATACTCCGCTTCACTCATTCATCCCTTTTAAACATGTCGATCATATGCACCCAAACGCGGCTATCTCGATCGCCGCGGCCAAAAACTCGAAGCGATTAACAAATGAGATCTACGGAAATGAGGTAATCTGGACCCCTTGGCTTCGGCCCGGATTTGAACTGGGTCTTGAGCTGCAACGGATTTGTGCGGAACACCGCGAGGCGAAGGGGGTCATTCTTGGTCAGCACGGTCTGATCAACTGGGCAAACGACGACAAGGAATGCTACGAACTAACTTTATATCTGATCGAAAAGGCCGCGAAATATATTGCGACCCGATACGAAGAAAATGGGGGCGATGCGAAGGCGTTTGGCGGCGCCAAGATGCCAGGCGCTGGAGGAGAGACAGCGGCGGGAAACATTCGCGACAATTCTGCCGTGGCTGCGCGGAAAGATTAGTCAACAGAAACGATTTGTCGGCACTATCCAGGACGACGAAAATATTTTACGCTTCGTTAATTCGCAACACGCCGCGAGGCTTGCTGAGCTTGGCACCAGTTGTCCTGACCATTTTCTGCGAACGAAGATCAAACCGCTTTACGTTGATTGGGATCCGCAAAAAGAAGATGCAGCGACCCTCAAATCGAAATTGGAAGCCGGTATTGAGAAGTATCGGTCGGACTACGCGGAGTACTACAACCGTTGCCAGCGGTCGGGTTCGCCGGCGATGCGCGATCCGAACCCGACGGTCACCTTGATTCCTGGCTTAGGGATGGTTGCATGGGGCAAAGACAAATCGGAATCGCGGGTGACTGCCGAATTTTACAACTGCGCGGTCGAAGTCATGCGCGGCTCCGAGGCGATCGATGAATATATAGCATTGCCGCAGCAAGAGGCTTTCGACATTGAGTACTGGCTTCTCGAGGCGGCAAAGCTGCAGCGGATGCCCGCGGAAAAAGAACTAGCCAGGCAGGTGATAGCTGTGATCGGCGCTGGTTCCGGAATCGGGAAGGAAGTAGCGCATCGGATCGTCAAAGAAGGCGCGCATGTCGTTTGTGTCGATCTGAACAGAGACGCGGCAGCTGCGACGGCGAAGGAAATCACTGACAAATACGGCGTTGGCATTGGAGTCGCTGGAACCGGCATCTCCAACTGCGGACCTGCGATTGGATTGAGCGGTAACATCACTGATCGCGCTTCGGTGCGAGCTATGTTGAATGAAGCTGTTCTGGCCTACGGCGGTTTCGATTCAATTGCCGTGACTGCGGGGATTTTCGTTTCTCCGGATTCGAGTGGACATATTCCGGACGACAAATGGGCCGTAACATTTGCAATTAATGTTACCGGATCATATATCGTTGCGGATGAAGCCGCGAAGATCTGGAAGGAACAGGGTTTGCCCGGCAGCCTGGTCTTGACCACCAGCGCCAATGCCGTCGTTGCCAAAAAGGGAAGTCTGGCATATGACGCCTCAAAAGCGGCCGCCAATCATCTGACCCGGGAGCTGGCGATTGAGTTATCGCCGCTGGTGCGGGTCAATGCGGTGGCCCCCGCGACTGTCGTACAAGGGAGCGCCATGTTTCCGCGCGAAAGGGTGATTGCGTCGCTGGCAAAATATAATATCCCCCATAGCGATGGGGAGTCTACAGAGTCCCTTACGCAAAAGCTCGCCCAGTTTTATGCCGAACGAACCTTGACGCACCTGCCGATTACACCACTCGATCAAGCAGAAGCTTTTTATCTCCTGTTAACCAACCGCTTGAGCAAAACGACCGGACAGATCATCACGGTCGATGGCGGTCTCATTGAGGGTTTTCTGCGTTGAAGATCAAGGTGCTTATTCCCTGCTTTGTGGATCAGTTGTTTCCCTCTGTGGGCATCAGCATGGTCCGTATTTTTGAAAAACTCGGACACACTATTGATTACAAAGAAAGTATCTTTTGTTGCGGCCAACCGGCATTCAACGCTGGATTCTGGGATGAGAGCCGCGAGATTGCCGTACGGGTCCTTCAAGCTTTGAGCGGCGAGGACCCGGTCGTGATTCCCTCGGGTTCCTGCGCGGCAATGGTGAAAAACTTCTATCCGGAACTTTTTCGGTCCAGACCTCAGACGGAGGCTGCAGAACAATTAAGCAGGCGGACATTTGAGTTCTCTTCCTTCCTGGTCGATCACCTCGGCGTAACGGATCTTGGAAGCCGTTTCCCGGCCAGGGTGACTTTCCACGACGGTTGCCATGGCTTGCGCGAGCTGCAGGTAAAACGTCAGCCTCGATTGTTACTTGAACGTGTGAAGGATCTCACGCTGATCGAGATGGAGGACCAGACCAGTTGCTGCGGGTTCGGAGGAACATTCGCCGTGAAGTTTCCCATGATTTCGACGGCTATGGGTGAAACCAAGTCGGCTTCGGCCTTGAAGACCAGCGCGGAATACCTGGTTTCGAACGACTCCAGTTGTCTGATGCATCTGCAAGGCTTGCTAAGCCGCCAAAAGCAAAAGCTCAAAACTATTCACCTCGCAGAGGTCCTTGCGAGCTCCTAATTCAGAATTACAGGAGTTCAGAAGTTACAGGAGCCAGGAGGCAAATATGCATAAAAGCGGAAGAATCTTCATCACAGATCGGAGAGCCGACGCCCCATTCTGCAACTCCTGAACTCCAGCAACTTCTGACTCCACCTTCTTATGCCTTCCTCGTTCGCTTCCAAATTCAATGCTCAGGCCACCCGGTTGACTGCTGATCTTGATCATCGAGCAAAGATTCAAACCGCTCTAAAAAGTTACGAAAAGGCACGTGACGAAAAAAAGGCGCAATTCCAAGACTGGCAGGCTGCCCGCGACGGTGCCGCTAACATCAAATGGGAGGCGATCAACCATCTCGACGCTTACCTTGTCGATTTTGTGGAGAAGCTGAGCGCCCGCGGCACGAAAGTATTCTGGGCTGGCGACGGCCAGGAAGCGCGGGACTATATCGTTGAGCTCGCAAAAGAAAAGAACGCCCACACTATCATCAAGTCGAAGAGCATGACCACGGAGGAGATCCATCTCAACGGGGCATTGCATGAGGCCGGATACGAGGTAGTGGAGTCGGATCTGGGAGAGTTTATCATGCAACTCCGGGACGAAGCTCCCTACCATCTGGTGTTCCCAGCGATGCACCTGACTCGCCGCGAGATTAGCGACCTGTTTTGTGAGAAGCTGCATTCGGCTCCCACCGATAATCCCGAAGAACTAACGATGATAGCGCGCCGGGAGCTCCGTTTGAAATATATCCAGGCTGACATCGGAATTAGCGGGGCAAACTTTGGAATTGCCGAAACCGGGATGATTTCCATTACTGAGAACGAAGGAAACGGCCGACTCACCACCGCCCTTCCAAAGGTGCACGTGGCGCTCATGGGGATCGAGAAAATCATTCCCAAGCTCTCAGATCTCGCACTCTTTTTGCCCTTATTGGCTACGGCAGGTACAGGTCAGCAGATCACCTGTTACAATTCCCTGATCGGCGGCCCGCGCCAACCGGACGAGACGGATGGGCCCGATGAATTCCATCTGATTCTGTTGGACAACAATCGAACTCGACTGCTGGCAGACGCTGAGCAAAGGGATGCCCTGCATTGCATCCGTTGCGGCGCTTGCCTGAATGCTTGCCCGATTTTTCGCAATGTCGGAGGACACACTTACGCAACAACCTACCAGGGTCCGATCGGTTCGGTGATAACGCCTCACTTGCGCGGGCTGATGGATTGGAAGCATCTTTCGTTTGCCTCTTCGTTGTGTGGCGCATGCACGGAGGTTTGTCCCGTCAAGATCGACCTGCACCATCATCTGCTGCAAAACCGGCGGAATTCCGTGGCGCGTCAACCGGACCGATCGGAGCAGCTGGCTTTTCGCCTTTTCGCGTTTCTCGCGCGTTATCCCCGCCTGGCCAATCGTCTTGCCCGAATGAGTCGTCCATTTCTGCCGTTTCTGCAGGTGGTCGCACCTGTCCTGCCCGCGCCAATCAAGGCGTGGATCTTCTCACGTGACTTGCCGTCGATCGCTCGTGAGAGTTTCCGGGATTACTGGAGGAAACGATGAATAACGGCAAGCGCGAAGAGATACTTGGCCGGATCCGCGAGGCATTGCGGGTTCCGGCGGCGCACCCTCATGTTAGCCCCAAGCGCGGCAATTCTCTTGCGAACCAATCACCGCAAACGGCTCGCGAGTGGCTGCCCGCCGTGGCTCCGGACGCCGAGAGCCAGCTCATTCTATTCCAAGAAAAATGTGCTCAGCTCAAGACTGACCTTCTGACTGTCTCCGGATTTCAGGAAGGTGCAAGGGCTTTGGCTGATCTTCGTAACAAGCACGGCTGGACTGCTTTGGCCGCGCATCATCATCCATTGATTGATCCGCTGGTGCAATCGCTGGGATTGGAAACGCTGTATGTGGAACAGCGTCCGGAAAGCAAATCGCTGGAACGTTGTTCTGTGGGCATCACTGTCTGCGACGCCCTTATCGCCCAGACCGGTTCTATCCTGCTAACCGCGCGCAGCGCCGGTGGACGCGCTTTGTCGGTGCTGCCTCCACATCATGTGGTCGTCGCTACAATCGATCAACTGCTGCCAGATCTTCCGGCAGCCTTTGAACTGCTCTACGCAAAGTACGGAGATAACTTTCCCAGTTTTGCCACGTTCATTACGGGTCCCAGCCGAACCGGTGACATTGAACGTATTCTTGTCCTCGGAGCTCACGGACCGCGGGATCTTACGATAATCCTCATCAGGTCTGGTTAACCGTTCTCGTTTTCATCCACATTGAGGCTGAGCCTTATACACAATACAATAGTCGGGGGGAAGCGCTCGCAAGCCCGGCGACCAGTTCTGATTGTCTAGAAGGCACCGCTCGGTGCGAACAAAATACAGGCTGGAAGCCTATGCTACTTTGCTCTCCAGAGTCTGGAGCGATATCTCCATCCCGTCAGTACCTCCCCGAACCCACAACCGCGACGCGACGGCGTAACGTAGTATAGGCTTCCAGCCTGTATCGGGCCGCGATCACCTTATGTTCGAGCGCTTATCCCGCACCTGCCCTTTCTCTGAATTGTGTATTTCCGTCTAATCCGAATCCAGCGCCGTCCCACGTTGCAGGGGCGTGGACAGTAATGAGACAAATGGGGAATTCCGGCGAAGCCGGGCTGCTCGTTCACTGGAATCCTCCAGTAATCTGATCACTTGCAGAGGGGACCAAAGCGTGAGGATGATGTACCATTCCCGTTCACCGTCGCTGACCGCGGCATTGGATCTTGCCAAGGCCAATTTCGATCGCAGTCGCTCAGCAAAGTCACGAATCAGCCCTGGTTCCTTTCTGAGAACCAAGGCGATCCTGCGATGTAAATCCATCCTGTGGGAATCGACGTTTTCGTGATGCATAAATTGCTCCAGCAACGCGACAATCATCTTCCCGCTCCCTATTTGAAAGTTACAATGCCGCCATATTTGCAAGAATAAGCTCTGCCAGATTAACCATATACCCATCCGCAGGGCGGGGTATTGATGCGCCGCGCCCTGCCATGCAAATACGCGGCATGAAAGCAACGCTCATTCTTCAGAGTCGGGTTGCTCCAATTCAACGCGGAGTCTTGCGTTAAGCGCTGATATTGTGACCAACATTCCTAGCATAAATCCGAGGCCGGATAGACCGCTCCAAGGATTTGCGTGCTGGTGTAAAAGGGCTGTGAGCGCCCATGTCACCGCAAAGAACGCGCAGATTGCTGCATTGAATTTTGCTATCGTTGTGAGAGTACTTTTCGTACTCCTCGTGTTTTCGTTCGTTATCTCGTGTTCCATAAGGATTTCACCTTTTCACTTTCTATTCCACCCTGAAGCAAGTGCTCCGGGTGAAATCCTCATCAGTTACCGAGCTTCAAACTAAAAAATCGGTTCTGGGAGGAATCCGGATTTTGCAACTGGCTCATGATTTTTTGAATCAGGAGACAGCTTGCGCGAGATGCGAGTCGTTCCGATCAGCCGATCGTTTTGCCGATCTCAGCGCTGCCCTGTAGACATGCCGAAGAGACAGTAGGTCCAGCGGCTCAAGTGTCTGTGTCTCAGCGACAACAACTTTGTTGCGTTTGTACAAATCTTGGACAGCGATAACCGCAAATATTAGAGATTCCATTTTCGTATTTCCTTCTTTTTGTTTTTGCGCAGCGGTCAGCCAGGCATCCAGGTAAGCTGCGATTCCGAGATCGGATGCCCGTTGGATTCGTTCCTCAACGGCTGGTGACTGTTTTGCGAGCCGCGTGATAAGCGGAGATAATTCTCGGAGCAAGTGCCGTTGCGATGAATACGGCCACTAATGCCAGGTCGCGAATGTCTTTGACGAGTTCCATAGATTCTCTTTTTCTCAATTTCAGGTTAGTTATTGAGAGCCAGAGAAAGACATTCCCCTGCGGGACTTTGCTTTCTTCTTTCTCTCAGCATCCTGGATCGGCAGGCCCTAGTCGGACCGCTTTCCGGAATGCCCAGAGAAATTTCCTAACAGCGATCAATATGACAGCCTAATAGAGCAAGTCTAATGGATTTAAGGATAAATCGGGAAAAAAAGACAAGAAAATCCATTTAACATGTTGATGTTAAATTAATTAACATGTTATAGCAGGTTTATAAGAATATGTCCTTTTCAAAAGCGACGGTCCAACTTCCAAAGTATCAGCTGGTCGTCGAGGCCATTAAAAACGAAATCCTTTCAGGTCGATATCAGCCGGGCCAGAAGTTGCCGAGCGAAGCGGCGCTCGTGAAGCGGTTTGGGGCATCCAGGATCACCGTAGGTCGAGCGCTTCGTGAATTGCGGCAGGCGGGGCTGATTCAAAGCCGGGCGGGATCGGGAAGCTACGTAGGACCCGCTACTTCGGGAGATGAGGGTTTGTTGTTCGGGTTGCTTATCCCGAACCTTGGGGATACGGAGATTTTCGGACCAATCTGCCAGGGAATGTCACAGGCGCCGCAGGCGCGAAAAAATGCCCTTCTCTGGGGCAATATTGCGCCTGATGCGGAGACAAAGGACGAGCAGACCTGGCAGCTTTGCCAACAATACATTGCAAAAAAGGTCGCCGGAGTATTCTTTGCTCCGTTAGAGCGGACTGCCGCGAGTGATCAAACAAATCATCGCGTCATCTCTGCCCTCGAACGAGCTGACATTCCCGTTGTGCTGCTGGATCGCTGCATTTTGCCGTATCCAAGGCGCAGCAGGCACGATCTGGTTGGAATTGATCACCGGCGGGCTGGATACATGGCCACGGAACACCTTCTCAACCTGGGTTGCCGACGCATTGCTTTTGTTGGTTACACTAATTCAGCGTCTACGGTAACGGCGCGGATCGGGGGATATCGAGATGCATTGTTTATGGCGGGCATCTCGGTTTCGCTGGACTTGGTTAGGAACCTTGAGAGTGAACAGGCTGGCGAAGTCCGAGCAGTCATCGAGAAGCTGAAGCCAGAGGCGATTGTCTGCGCGAACGACCGCACGGCAGGCCATTTGATGCAAGGTCTGATGCAGATGAACCGTCGAATCCCGCAAGACGTCCGGATAGTGGGGATTGACGATGTCGAATACGCAAGTCTTCTGCCCGTGCCACTAACGACCGTTCACCAACCGTGCAAGGAGATTGGGGTAGCTGCGGTCGCTGCGATGCTGGAACGGGTAGCCACGCCCGATATGCCCATTCGGGATATCCTGCTGGACTGTAGTCTGGTTGTTCGCGATTCCTGCGGGATGAACTTGTGAAGAAAATACTCTGCGCTTGGTCTTTCAACCCAAATTCGAAACTTAAAACCTGAAACTAGCCTGGCGATCTTCGACCGGTCTAGAGAAGAGATCGAGTCGACGATCTCAGCTGTAGTCAAAACGGCACTGGCATAGTTTGGAATATTGATGTCGAGAGCGGCGTGCATCTCCTCATCCGAGTAACTCGCGGTCGAGTCTTTCACCATCGTGACTTCGTAGCCAAGCTCAGCGCCATAGCGTACGGTCGCTTCCACACACGTGTGCGCGATGAGTCCGATGACGATGAGCTGATGAATGCCGTGTTTCTTGAGCTGTAAATCCAAGTCCGTATTGGCGAAACCACTGGAACACCAATGCTCCTGGGCAACGATTTCGCCGGGTCGAGGCTCGAACTCGCTGCGGATCTCGCCGCCCCATGTCCCGTATTCGAAGGACTTTCGCAGGCAGGCTGCCTTCTGAATCGGCGCAATGTACTTCCAGGTCTCGTAGTCGCCTGGACGGTATCGATGATGCAGCGCATAGAAAACGCGAAGCTCGGCCTTCCGCGCAGCATTCAGGACTTGCAACATATTCGGAACACAATTATTTGCCTCTGCAACACCCTTCAGACGACCCCATAACTTGCCTCCATCGGAAATGAAATCGTTATACGGGTCGATCACCAGCAGTGCAGTGAGCTGCTTGTTGTATGTCACTGTCATCATGTCCTCTCTCCAACGATGGTAGCAGGTGGCATCCCCTGACTCTCGGTCTTAAGGTGCGTAACAGGCGAAGACAAAGTCGCGAGCTTTGACGGCCTCATGGCAGGAAATCAGGTCTTGTGCAGCGTCTCGTCGGCGGGTTTCCCGTCGTCAAATTCACCGAATCCCCCGCCGCTTGTCGAGGCGTATTTTTTGAGTCCGTGACCATGAACTGAACCCCGTTCTTGGGTTGGCGAACGAAGCGGTCCGAGAGAAGGCAAGCTAGTGTCCTGCCCGAAATACGAGGTCCGGGTCGGACCGCCTTGGAAAAACAGCCAACTAACCTCCGGCAAAATACCTCGTATTTCGGGGACAGGGCACTAGCCATACTCTTTCATTCCCTGGACCGGTACGAGTAGATCCGGATCGTCATTCTTGGGACTGTTCACGCGCGGACTGATGGGCCAAGCTCGCATGGCGGCGCCCGGAAAGGGGACCAACACTTCTTTCCCAGCTTGGTTACTTAGCCAGGCCTGATGATGTTCTTCAGCCAGGATCACCGGCATTCGAGTGTGAATTTGGGCGACCAGCTCGTTGGGCTCCCCGGTTATGATTGAGCAGGTGTGTAACCATTCTTGAGTCGCGGGATCTTTCCAACCTTCCCAGAGACCGGCAAAGACGAACGGCGCTCCATCCTTCATCCCGATCGAATAGGGAATTTTACCTCCGACGACCTTCTTCCATTCGTAGAATCCGTCGGCTGGGATCAAGCAGCGCCGTTTCTTGAATGCCTGTCGATACGAGGGCGCCGTATCAACCGTTTCGACGCGCGCATTGATCGTTTTGTACGCAATTTTCGGATCCTTCGCCCAATACGGAACCAATCCCCATTGGAGCGCGTTGATGGAGCGTTGCTGGGTCTCGGGATTAAATCGGATCGTCAGGACCTTTTGACTCGGTGCGATATTGAAACTGATCGGTAAATCCGTCTGTTTTGGAATCGGGATGTGATAGATCCGCGCAAGCTCTTCTTCTTGAGTTGTTCGACGGTATCGGCCGCACATGCTTTAACATTCTCGGTCGACTCGATCGCGTGGTCTACCACTTTGGCGTTACGGGAATTGGACGTTCGAATTCGTGAAATGAGATTCAGCCGCTTCTACCCGTCTCCCAGAACTTTGCGGAGCCAAAGAAAGCAAGGCTCCTCAACTCCGTGCAGCCGGGAGATTGGATCCACGAAATCAAATTCGACGGCCACCAGCGCTTTGGCGTGGCACGAAAAGGATTGGCAAGATATTCTCAGAAGTAAGAGATTCTCTCAAGCGCACTAACTCAACCTGAACCGAGACATTGAACGGAGGCACTCTTAGAAGAGATCCTGGCGCTGATTGCCGCCTTTACCTGGAGGACCTTCAGGTGGGACAACGATTTGTGAGCCGATCGCATGCTATCGATAAGGAGCAGATCAAGGCATTCGCTGCCCAGTTCGATCCGCAGGCGTTTCATCTTGATGACGAAGCTGCCAAGACCACGTTGTTTGGTGGTCTGGCGGCAAGCGGCTGGCATACTGCGGCGATTACTATGCGACTGCTTGTCGACGGCGGAGCACCGATCGCAGGCGGCGTCATCGGTGCTGGAGGAGAGATCAGTTGGCCACGGCCGACAAGGCCGGGCGATGTGCTCACGGTCGAAAGTGAGGTACTCGAAATAGCGCCGTCCCGCTCAAAGATGGATCGCGGCACGGTGACGCTGCGCAGTGAAACGCGGAATCAGAGGGGCGAAATCGTGCAAATTCTTAGGGCTACCCTAGTGGTCCCACGTCGTACGTAGAAGGGCTTAGGACGCGTTCCATTTCCGAGTTTTAGCTTTATCTCACGGCTTGTCAAAAGTGGCCTTATCGTCCGGATCAACGTGCCAACATTTCTCGTCGAGCTTTGGCGGCCATGTGAGAACCCTGCACATTTTGTCGGTGACCAAGTCTGGATTGGTTTTGCCGATTCCGCTCGGTTGCATGATGCTATTATTAGGGATGTACGTCATGACGTCAGGATGCAACAAGCCCATGGCGTGACCAAGTTCGTGCGCCAGAAGCCGATCATTCGATCCATGGTCCGAGAGCATGATCTTAGCGTCATCTCCTGTCGCCATGCTATCTCCGACATTCGGACCTGTTCTGCCGCCGCCAACAAAGCTTAAATCATTGTCAAGGAAAAAAACCTGAGGACCGGTGCCCTTCTTCCCATACGCACGCTCTACGGTATTCAATTCAGCGTGATTCTTGCCCGCTATTTTGGACTCTGAGTCTTCGACCATCTTGGGCTCCGCGGCCTTGAATTCGGCTCCGCACTTGCCCCAGATACGGTTGGCCTCCTTCAATCTTGGACCAAGACTTTGTCCGGTGGGATTTGGATCAGACTTGCCCGGGTCATTGCGGAAAAATACCGGCCGGATTTGAGCTTGGACCATCTGGCACTTCGCGGTTTTTTTCACGGGTTCTTCGGGTTTTTTGTGCTCGCTTCCCTTGTCTTTGTCTCTCTTTACAAGATCTTCCGCTGCCCCGTCAATCGGGCGACTGAAGTGTATGGGTCAACTCGTGAGCCAGCAGCCGAAGTCCGTCGTTCCGCGCCATGTCATACCGGTCCGGCCCAAACACAATGTGTTGCCCTACGGTGTAAGCCCTGGCGCCAATCGCCTGTGCCGAACTCGCTGCTTTATTGTCGGTGTGTACGCGCACCCGACTGAAGTCGTACCCGAAACGCGGTTCCATTAGGCCGCGAGTGGAGGCGTCCAACTGCTGACCGGATGACTCCAGCACTTCATGAACAATGGGCGGCGCGGTCTGTACCTGAGCTTCCCCTGTTGTTTTTCGCTGAATACATTTCGCCGGCTCGGCCTGCCGCTGAAAGTCTGGAGCTAGCGGAGCAGGCATGCGGATCACCCGTTCGGCGACCGCATCTGCTTCCCGCTCATAGATGTCGCCCGGAGTGTTGACAGTGAGTTTCGCCTGAATCCTTCCTCTGGCAGGAGCATACACCGGAATCCGGCTGAAATCGTGAGCGAGACTAGATGCTGCTGTGCGGATCGAATCAACTCCCAGGTCTTCGCCGTGGGCGGGTAGCGTCCGTTGAACTGCTTGACTACCGATTGCCCCTTGCAGAGGTGGATTTGCGCGTTGATTCTGCTCAACTGTTGCCGCGCGAATGAAGCTGAATGATGCTTTTTTAGCGATGGGAAATCGCCTTTCGGGCGTCGTCGTAGTGCGCCTACCGAATCGCTTCTCGGCCAGCATCCCCATCAAAGGAGTATGTTGAACTCAGCGTGTAAGTCAAGATTGGCTAGTCTTCGACCTTGGCGAGAAGGTCATGGCGCGCGTCCACGAACGGCCCACACCCGTGCCGTTAAATGTATCGATCCATCCTCGGCAATTGGAAGGTTCGAACGAATTCGTTCCCGGAGCGCCCCTCGGTGCTCTTGGCTCAGGGACATGGCATAGGCCGGTGCCGGGCCTTGGTCGCCTAAGAATGGCGACCAATAATCGTCGAAATCGCGAAAGTGAGTGGGGATGTCGATCGAGCGCACTTCGACCTTCTGCAAGCCGGCGTTCTTAAACAACTCGGCAAGATGGGACGGCTGACAAATCGGGAAGCGACGGCCTTCGTCGAACTCCAAGGCGGTTGGATCCAGCACTACGGCGGCGTCCCAGAAGTAGCGCATCAGCTCCATTTTTTTCGCATA
Organism: uncultured Verrucomicrobiae bacterium; assembly: GCA_963736745.1. GTDB lineage: Bacteria > Verrucomicrobiota > Verrucomicrobiia > Chthoniobacterales > JAFAMB01 > JAFAMB01. Next base: position 289,240 of record CAVTQD010000038.1, read on the forward strand.
GTCCCAGACATACGCCGCCACCGCGCCGCCCGGTCGCGCCACACGGGCCATCTCCGCGACAGCCCGTCGCGGTTCGGGCACAAAATTCAGCACCAGCCCAGAAACCACGGCATCAAAGCTGGCTGAATCGATCGGCAGCGCCTGAGCATTGCCGACCTCAAATGTTATGCGTGCGCTGTCGACGTGCATCTTCGCGTACGCCACGAAGTCCGCCGAAGAGTCGATGCCCTTAATCGCGTTCGGCAGCCCATGCTCGAAAATGATCTGGCTTAGTGCACCGGTCCCACATCCCACATCGAGCCAATCTTTTTTGACTGGAATCGATAGCCATTTGAGCAGCTCTCTAGCGGCCAGTCGGCTCCAGCGGCCAACGTAAGGTTCATATAGGGCGCCAGCAGACCAATTGTCTTTTCGCTGAGAGGATTCCATAGTCGGCTTGCTGATCGGGTAGATCGTGTTGACTCAAATATTTTACTTATTCGAGTTAGTTCTCTGCCGATGCGTTCCCCCTATTGTTCGTTCGGGGAAGTGCCTAAGTAGCGATAGAGCAGATCGTGCCAGGCCGGTTCATGGATCTTGCGCAACAGTACTCGGTTTATCGATTCGCGCAGAGGATTCTCTTCTCGGAGGGCGAACGCGTAAAGTTGCGGATCCACATTCAATGGGATCACGGTGAATTGCCCGGGATATTGGGTGCGGGTTACGTAGCGTAGAAACGGCTCATCATAGATGATGGCCTGGATTTTTCCGTCTTTGAGCGCTTCGAAGAGCCCAGTGCGGGTGAATGCTACGTAATCGATGTGATTTTTCTCGAGGTACTCTGCGGTGGAGCTGTCAGTGAAAGTCCCGAGGTGAATCTTCCGAAGGTCTTCGAGCCCGTGGATGCTTGAACCTTGGCTAAGCCGTGCGCTGGTTAGAATCGAAGCCATCGTGGCCGTGAAAGTGGAAACCAGCACCAAACTGATGAACATCCAGACAACAGCAATTAAGCGCCCCTTAAACGTTTGCGGGGAGATATCGCCATAGCCGACGGTGGTCATTGTGACCGCTGACCACCACAAGGCTGCGCCGAATCCGCGGGCGGCCCGACCGCCGCCGCCGAAATTAGCAGGATTTGCGCGGCGTTCGCAGATCCAGATCAGTGCGGCGACAACGGCCATGATCGCGATCAATCCGATCGCAATCCGGAGAACTGCCCACCAGAGGGCCAGGTCGAAGAACGCCGCGAGAAATCTGAAGTCGCTTGGTAAGCGGCTGGTTGGCACCGCCACAGCCATACTGGAAGAAAAGTATGCGTGTGTGAAATCGCAGACCTCTTCTCGGCGCTCCGTTATTGTCAATGGGCCGACGGCTATGTCGAGCCATCCCTGCGCGAGGCCATCAAAATTCCCGCTAAGATTCGTTTCGCGGAATTCAAAATCGATGCTGAGTTCATCGGCAATCTCCCGCCACAATTCAACACTGATGCCGGCCCAGGTACCGTCGGGATCGTGAATATTAAACGGCGGGCCCGGGGCGAGGCCGACGATGTATTTCCGCTTGGCTGCGACAGGAGCGGGAATTGCGGATGGCAAGTTCCGATCGGGTGGCTCCATTCCTCTCACCGACAAAGCGATAGAGCATAGGATCGCGGCGCAGTGCGCGCCGAGAAGAGTCCTTTCATTCCCATCGGTTGGATTCCGCTACTCTAGGGACAGCTCGACTTTCTCTTCCAGCCTCGGTGTGAGTTGATTTCCCATGATAAGACGGGCGCAAGTGTTCCAGTGCAACAACGCGTCATCATTCTTGGCGGGACGCTTCGCCTCTGCCTTCTCGTACCAGACCATCGCTTCGCGCAGCAATTCGTAGGCATCGTGGCCGGAGCCCGGATGGCCCTGGCGCAGGTGCGCTTTCGCCCGCCGCTCGTCGATGATGCCGGCATAATAATCTCGTTCGTACGGATCATGAAGATGAGACAGAACCTCCTGGGCCTGGGTAACTCCGACCGCGTAGCCTTCGCCAAAGCGATCGGTCAGCGCCAGCAGGAGATTCACCAAGGCCTAACTGATTCTCCGGATCGATGCGCAACACGTCATGACAAATGCTTTCGGCCTCTGCGGGGTCGTTGAGCAGGCGATAACGCAAAGCCTTGTCGAGCGCCGCCGGAATGGCGTCTGCCGAAAGCTGCTTGAGTTCAAACATGATTTTCTCCTTTCAGGTTTTTGGGCGGAGGAGATTTAAGCAACTTCCCCAAGGGATCGTAAAACTCATCCACCACCCGCTCCTTTAACGGAATAATTGCATTGTCAGTGATGGTGATGTTTTCGGGACAGACTTTCGTGCAGCACTTCGTGATGTTGCAATAGCCGATTCCGCCGGCCTGTTTCAGTTCTGACAGTCGGTCTTCTGTGTCGAGAGGATGCATCTCGAGCGCAGCGGCAAAAACCAGAAAGCGCGGGCCGATGAATTCGTCGTGCTTATGATGATCTCGCAATACATGGCAGACATCCTGGCAAAGAAAGCATTCGATGCACTTGCGAAATTCCTGGACCCGATCAATGTCCGCCTGAGCAATGCGCCAGCTGCCGTCCGGCGCGTCAGGAGAGCGCGGCTTAAATTTTTTGATCTTTTTCTTTACGCGAAAATTCCACGAAACGTCGGTCGCCAAATCGCGCATGCACGGGAAAAGCCCTCATCGGCTCGATAGTGACCGGCTTGTCGATCGGTAGCGCGTCCAGTCGCGTCATGCACATCAGCTTTGGCATGCCATTGATTTCTGCTGAACAGGAACCGCATTTGCCTGCTTTGCAATTCCATCGGCAGGCAAGATCGTTGGCTTGCTTGGCTTGAATGTCGTGGACTGGCGTCGAGCACGACCATGCCCTCGGAAATTTCCGTGGTGTATTCGGCAAAGTTTCCGCCGTTCGCATCACCCCGCCAGATTTTGAAAACTGCCGTTTTCATTTCATCTCTTCGATGATTGCCTTCAGGTGTTCCGGCATTTCGGGAATCGTCTCGCGCCGCACATGCATCGAGCCGTCCGCATCTTTGCGCAGAATGATATTCGTTTTGCCTTCTGCTACATCCTTGTTTGGAAAATCGTCTCGAAAATGTCCGCCGCGGCTCTCCTTCCGTTCAATGGCTGAGCGAGTGATGGCTTCTGAAACTGTGAGCAGATGTTTCAAATCAATCGCGGTGTGCCAGCCGGGATTATATTCGCGATGGCCATAGACGGCGACATTTTGCGCGCGTTCCCAAAGTTTATTTAGTCCATCGAGGGCTCGAACGCATTTCTTCTTCACGCCGCACGATCCCGACCAGACTTTGCATCATCTCCTGCAAATCGTTTTGCACCTGGTAAGGGCCTTCGGCATTTTCGGCTGTTTTGGCGGCGCGTTCGAATGGCTCCAGCGCTTGGCGGGCGGCTTCTTCGACTTGGGCATCACTGATCTGACCAGCATTGGATTCCTTGCTGAACTTCGCGGCGAATTCACCTGCGCGTTTGCCGAACACCAGCAGATCGGACAATGAGTTTCCGCCGAGCCGATTCGATCCGTGCAATCCCGCGGCTACTTCGCCGGCGGCAAACAGTCCGGGCACATTGGACATCTGGGTTTCGGCGTTCACTCGGACTCCACCCATGATGTAGTGCGTCGTCGGCCCGACTTCCATTGGCTCTTTGGTGATGTCCAGGTTGGCGAGCTGCATAAATTGATGATACATGCTCGGCAACTTTTTTTGAATATGTTCCGCGGCGTTCGGGATCTTTTCTTTGATCCACGAAATGTCGAGAAACACGCCGCCGTGTGGACTGCCGCGTCCGGCTTTGACTTCCTCGACGATGCATCGCGCGACGTGATCGCGGGTAAGAAGTTCGGGTGGCCGGCGGGCATTTTTGTCGCCCTGGGTGTAACGCCATCCTTCTTCCGGATTGTCTGCGGTTTGCGATTTATAGGCGTCCGGAATATCGGCGAACATGAACCGCTTGCCTTCCTTGTTACGTAAGATCCCGCCTTCACCGCGCACGCCTTCGGTGACAAGAATGCCCATGACGCTTGGCGGCCAGATCATGCCGGTCGGATGAAATTGCACAAACTCCATGTCGATCAATTCCGCGCCGGCATGGTACGCCAGCGACTGTCCGTCGCCGGTGGATTCCCAGGAGTTGCTGGTGATTCTATAGGCGCGACCAATTCCGCCCGTGGCAAGCATGATGGCTTTCGCCTTGAAAACCTTGAATCGTCCGCGCTCCCGATCGTAGCCGAACGCACCGACGATGCGGTCGCCATCCTTGAGCAACGTGACGACCGTGTGTTCCATGTGAACTTCAATACCCTGATGGATGCCGTGATCCTGGAGGGTGCGAATCAATTCCAGGCCGGTACGATCGCCGACGTGGGCGAGCCGTGGATAGCGGTGACCGCCGAAATTGCGCTGCAGAATTTTCCCGTCTGCTGTCCGGTCAAACACCGCGCCCCACGCTTCAAGTTCGCGGACCCGTTCGGGTGCTTCCTTCGCGTGCAGTTCGGCCATGCGCCAGTTGTTGACATATTGGCCGCCGCGCATCGTGTCAGCGAAGTGGACTTTCCAGTTGTCGCGGTCATCGACGTTCGCCAGCGCCGCGGCCATACCGCCTTCAGCCATCACGGTATGCGCCTTGCCGAGAAGCGATTTGCAGATCAGGCCGACCCGGACGCCCGCCGCCGAAGCTTCAATGGCTGCACGCAACCCCGCACCGCCCGCGCCGATGACGACCACGTCGTATTCGAGAGTTGCGTAATTGCTCACTTGGTTCGCGGAAGCGTTACAATATTGGGTTTGATGCGGCTAAGCGGCATGACGAGGAAAAGTCTCAACTATCTTAGCGTCTATAAAATCTTCCAATCGTGCCAAAAACCCATGGAGCATAGACGCACATAGAGGTCGCTGAATCCGACCCAGAACAAGCTCATCCACGCCCAGAGCATGTGGCGGCGGTTCAGGCAACTCACGCAAGCGTAACTTTTGGCGCAAACAGGTACTTTGGAAATTTCATCGAGGAAACCGCCGATCAGATGGCGCAGCGAATGACAGCCAAACGTGTAGCTGCCCAAAAGGAAAACGTTGAGCGTCAGGACGATCGTCCCAACGCCAATACCGAAGTGCTTTGAACCCGAACTATCGCTGAACCACATCGCTTTCCATGCGTCGTGCGCGAGTACGAGGATGAACAGCAACGCGATGTAAAGGAAGTAGCGGTGAATGTTCTGCATGATCAGCGGAAAAGAGGTTTCGCCCGGATATCCTTTTCGCGGTTCGCCGACGGCGCAGGCAGGCGGGTCCGCCCAAAACGCTTTGTAATAGGCGCCACGATAGTAATAACAGGTGAGCCGAAAGCCCGCCGGAGCCCACAGAACCAGAAAAGCGGGCGAGAACAACAGCCACGATGGCCACCAGACAGGTTTCGGCACCAAAAAATGCGTGCGGCGAGCTGCCGAAAATTTCGGGCGAATAAAATGGCGAAAGATAATCGGCGCCATTTTGATCAAGCCAGTAGTTGGCTCCCTGAAATGCTGCCCAAGTGGAATAGACAATGAACGTTGAAAGCCCGAGAAATACGAAAAGCGGCTGCGTCCACCATGCATCGCGTCGCATGGTTTCGCCGGCCGCTCGCTGTTTTAATGCCACGTTCGGGTACGTCATATGGACTGCCTGAATCTCTGTGACCGGGGGAAGGCTGCAGATTTACATATCGGCGAGGATGCACCTTTTCAAGCTCATTGCACGTTTATCTCCTCGGCGGGAGAAGCGTGTCGGCGTAACGGGTGACGGCGTATCGGCGTAATTGCACGACGACGAAAGCTGGGAAGGTGCATCTACGCCGATACGCCGAGACGCCGAGACGTTCTCTCCCGGCCGCCGATAGGCGATGTGCAACCCTTTGCCGACCGTCACCGTCGTCGTGATAAATTCCGGAAGGCGCTCAAATTCCTTGAGGTAACCCGCGACTTCGTCAGGATGCGACAGCATATTGTCAGCCATTATCAGGACATCGCGCTCCAGCTTAGGCATCAAAAGCCGCAACTGTTCAGGAGCACTGACGCGGTCTGCATCAAAAAATACACAGTCGAAGGGCCCGGGCAGAATTGCCACGACCTCGGTTGCCGAACCCTGGTGCACAGTGATCGTATCGGTGAGACCGGCACTCGCAATGTTCAAGCGAGACTCCCGAACCTTGTCGGCGTCGCGCTCGATCGTCAATAAACGCTGAGCCCCAGGAGTTCCTAGCAGCGTGGCTCCCAGCCAGATTGCGCTATAACCATTTGACGTCCCTATTTCCAAAATGCGCTTGCGACCGCTGCTGAGAACGAGAACTTGAATCAATTCTGCGGTGGGCCGCTCGAGGTTTAGCATCCGTCGCGCACGATCTGTTTCTTGCAGATCATTCAACTGGCCGAATGACTCAAGATTTCGCAGAACGTTGAGAATTTTGGCATCGAACATCATAAATATCGAATGAACGTTTTCCGGAACTAATGAACGATTCGCGGCGAGAAGACCAGCGCGGAGCTTCGAGATTTGACCTGGCTCTGCTTCCCCTCTATTCCCTGTTGTTATGACAATCAAAGACGACGAAACGATCGATCTCGAAACACCCGTCGGCCCGATGAGAACATACGTTTTGCGACCCGTCGCCGAAGGCCGCTACCCAGGACTGATTCTGTTTTCCGAGATTTTCCAGGTGACCGCCCCTATCCGAAGAAGCGCCGCGATATTGGCCGGGCACGGATTCGTCGTGGCGGTGCCCGAGATTTTTCACGAACTCGAAAAACCCGGTACCGTCCTGCCTTATGACCAGGCAGGCGCGGATCGAGGCAATGCCGACAAGATCGCCAAAGAATTGTCCAGCTACGACCATGATGCGCGGGCCGCGCTCAGCTTTTTGAAGACGCACCCTAAGTGCACCGGCAAACTGGGCGTAATGGGTTTTTGTATTGGGGGGCATCTTGCATTTCGGGCGGCGATGAACCCCGAGGTGCTTGCGGGGACCTGCTGTTACCCGACCGACATTCATAAAAGAAGTCTTGGCAAAGGACTCAATGATAATTCGCTCGATCGGATTTCGGAGATAAATGGCGAGTTGCTGATGATCTTTGGCCGCCAGGATCCGCACATACCTCGCGAGGGAAGAGCTATCGTCTACAATGCATTGGCCGATGCAGATCGGATTTTCAGCTGGCATGAATTTAACGGCGCTCACGCATTTATGCGTGATGAGGGGGCGCGGTACGATGCCGCTGCGGCCAGGTTTGTGTACGGAATGGCGCTCGAACTGTTCAACCGAAATCTCGGTGAGGGAAACCTTGTGACAGTGGCGAAGTCTGACCGCAACGTTTCGCACTAACCCAAAGGCCGAAAGGGATTGACCACACACTTCACAGATTGCACAGATTAGAAGAGAACGGCAGGCCGTCTGCGATCTGCATTTTGTTCCAGATGCTCGTGGCGGATAGTGCCGAGCTCCATAATTTCATTTCAGGCCACACTCGTACTCGCTCAAGAGGCGCATTGCGTCATTCTCAGTCAGCTGAGAAATCTGTGGTTCATCTCTTTCGGCTTTGAGGATCAATAGCTTAGGCTAGCCAGGCTCGTTCAGATGTCTCTTTCGTTTCGACATTCGTCATCGATCGCCGCGCTTGTCGCTGGGGCATTTTTCATGGAGAACCTTGATGGGACAGTCATCGCGACGGCGCTGCCGCAGATGGCGCAATCTTTTCATGTGGGGCCGGTCAGCCTCAACGTCGGGATGACGGCCTATATGCTGACCCTCGCCGTTTTTATTCCGATCAGTGGATGGATTGCCGATCGATTTGGAGCGCGAACGGTATTTGGTGGTGCTATTGCCGTCTTCACCGTCTCTTCGATTTTCTGTGGATTGAGTAACGGGCTGGGGGAGTTTGTCGTGGCGCGAATTATCCAGGGCATTGCGGGTGCAATGATGGTGCCGGTGGGCAGACTGGTGGTCTTACGCAGCACGGAAAAGCAACATCTTCTGGTGGCAACTTCCTTTATCACCTGGCCCGGCTTGGTGGCACCCGTCCTTGGCCCGCCGGTCGGTGGATTCATTACGACCTATGCGTCCTGGCGCTGGATCTTTTTTCTCAATGTGCCGCTTGGGTTGATCGGCATCGTATTGTCCGCCATGTGGATCGGAAACAGTCGAGAAGATGAAAATCGCCCATTTGATCGGACGGGGTTTATTTCATCGGCGATCGCTTGTTCGACGCTGATGTACGGTCTGGAATTAGTCGGGCAACAGCCCACCCCCTGGCTGATGATTGTACTCTTGCTCAGCATGAGCCTTCTGACCGGGTATCTGGTAGTCTGGCATTCCAGCCGGCACGCGGCTCCTCTGATCAATCTCTCGTCGCTGCGTATTCCGACGTTCGCAGTAACGATTTGGGGAGGCTCCCTTTTTCGTGTCGCGATCAGCGTCATTCCTTTCCTTTTGCCTCTGCTGTTTCAGATCGGTTTTGGACTGAGTGCGTTTAAATCCGGGTTGCTGGTGCTTGCCGTCTTTGCTGGCAATCTCGGTATGAAGATTGTCACGACTCCTGTCATTCGCCGCTTCGGATTTCGCAGAGTGCTGATCGTTAACGGCCTGCTGACTGCCCTCTCGTTGTTCGCTTGCGCCTTTTTGTCACCGGCGCTCCCCACACCGATCATTGCCGCAATACTATTTTTTGGAGGACTCTGCCGGTCGATGCAGTTCACAAGTCTTAATACACTCGGCTTCGCGGATGTCCCGCCTGGTCAGATGAGTGCCGCGACCACGCTCGCCAGTATGGTCCAGCAGATGACGATGGGTATGGGGGTCGCCGCCGGAGCGATTGCATTGCGAATGGCCGCGTTGTTGCGCCACGGATCGGCGAGCGATCCGACAATCCCGGATTTCCATCTCGCTTTCGTATTGATCGGCCTGATCGCATTGGTCTCGGTCCTCGATTTTCTGAAGCTTGACGCAGCCGCCGGAGCCGTAGTGAGCGGTCATTCGCAGAGCGGATAGTAACCCGACAAGGAGAACAACGCTGCGGAAGCCGGGAGGGGCAGGACACATTCTGAATAGTCTGAATAGCCGGTTTCAGGACCGCTTACGCCTGAAGAGGTGGAACGAATGAAAAAAGTTCCTGCTGGACAATTGTCCGTCCGGATACGAGAACGTATTTCCTCAGGAGTGAAACCATGGAAACCACTGATAAGACAATAAAGTCGCCGGCACTGATGACGATGGACGAGTTTTTGGAGTACCTTGAGACGCGCGGATCACGGAATACGACCTCGCCCGGCGCTAGCACGGGAGTCGTTGGATATCCACTGGCACCATCAACCGCTGAGACGGCCATTGATGAACTATTCGATGGTCTCAGCTTACGAACCCGAAGCTGATATCCGGCCCGATGCCGATCCGGTGCTTCTATGGCTGGATTTCTGAACGGCGTGCCAGAAGGCGCAGTTGGCGATATGCAGTTCGCGCAACCATGTCGCCAAGATGTGCTTGCTTTGCGGTGTTAGCATGGTGCAGGAGGAGTCCTCGGTCTTTATGCGTTTCCGGGGCTTCCTTCCTCCTTTTTTTATAAGCCGAGATCGGCTTGCAGATACCTTCCCCCTGACCGTACTGTACGGCGATGAATAAAGGACTTTGCCCGAAGTGTCAGAAACCGTTGGACCATGTCGAAACCGAGCCCGTCGCAATCGGAATCGCACCAGCTCACCAAGGTCACGCAATTTCCTACATTTGCCCATCATGCAAGACCGTTCTTGGAATTCAATTTGAAGCCGTCTCAGTGATGGATCAGGCGCTCGAACAGGAATAGCAAACCAGTCCCCTCAGCTACCAGAGCGGTTTAACGGGCTATCAGGTTTGACTGACTGCCATCAAATCAGGCGGCAAGATCGGTCTGGGTGACGTTTTGGGTGCTTCGGGTGTCGGTGTATCTCGTTGAACTCGGCACTTTTACACCAGGCCAATTGTCGGCCACCTGCGCTTCGACTGCAATCTTGGGTAGCTACCATCGGCTATTTCGGTGTTGTACCCGGCTCGGGCCTGGCGGGACCGGCCGATTGTCAAATAGATCGAGTTGGCGAGTTGACCCCGCCGCCTCGGCTAACGCTCACAGACTATCGACGCGGTCCGCAGTTAGTCGAACGCTTACATTCAACGAAAGCATTTGTCTCGGCCAAAGGCTGCCGATGTCCTGACTATGCCTATCCCGTTCCTGACTCCTGACGCTGACTCCTGACTCCTACAAATCAATGCTGATATCCAGCTTGAAGTATGGAGCGCTCTTGCTTGAATCGTCGGGTCCCGCACGGAAGTAATCGAAACGTCTCTGGATGCTCCAGCCGGCTGTCATTTCGAACGACAGTCCCTTCTGGGGGTTGTAATTGACGCCGCTTGCGGCGCGGTATTCCGAGTAATCCAGAATTGCATTATTCGTCCGACGATCATTGGTCGGACCGTTACGGTATCCGCCACCAACAAGGTCAGCCGCAATGAAGAATTCCAGGACCTTGTTAGGCGTGTAACTAAAGCGCGGCTCGGGGAAAACAGCCCTCAAATTGTATTGATCGTTGATTTTCCAGTTGAAACCGCAGATTGGAATAACTGGGTCCTGCTCGAAAGGATCCGCGTCGACTCCAAGTACGAGATGAACTTTGTCCCAAACCTTAAATCCTGCCACCGCTCGAATCGGAACATCAAAGGAATTTGCGGTAATATGGTCACGGGTGTAATAAACGCCCGGTTCAAACTTGAGAAGGGGATAGTAATCGTCGCCGGTCCAGTAGGAAAGACTAACTTCTCCCGCCACATTAGAGATGCAGTAGGGGTAAAGGCTGTTCGATCGAGAGAAATCGAATCGTTCTGATTCGAAGCCGAATTGAAGATAGTATTTATCTGACAAACGAAGATTGCGAAGGACTTCGACCTGGTAGTGGTAAACTGCCTGAGACCCGAGACTTCCGGAATTAATGATTTTACTGCCAAGGGTGTAGTCTGAATTCACGTCAATTGACCATAGTGGCGCTTGATCTGGTTGCCGAGGAGGCGACTGAATCACGTACTTCTCTTCCCCCGACGCCAAGCATCCCAAAGTCGTCAAACAAACAAGTAGCGCCGCAAATTTCATGCATTCACTCCTGCCTTGGTTCGCGGTGGAATCCAAATTCATCAGAATGTATCGGGAACAGTTCTGGACCATTTGCCGTGGTCTGCACAAGAGCCTTTTGCGACAAAGAGTTCTCCCTGTAAAGGATTGAAACTACCGATGAAACAGAAAAACAGCTCGAAGACGTTAAAATGTGAACGATCCTTTAGCGCGGCTTGACCTGCTCCTCCTCATGTGACGTGGCGACGACAACCGGCCACCGGCTCCAGTAAGCCCAGCCGGCAATCAGGAAAATCGCACCTGCAAAAATGCTGATGATACTTCCGATGATACAGTAGTTGTTCTCGAGCGCCGTGGCGCCCGCCATCTCTCCCTGTCGCCTGTTAATCATTGCTAGCAAACCTAGCAAAATAAATCCAAAAGCTAATACCGTTAGACTGATGCCGGCGGAAATACGTTGGAAGACATTTGAAGTTGTCATTAGCCGAAATATCCCAATTACTTGGGAATGGACGAACGATGAGCTGATTTTCTGAAAGATCGACCGTAATTCGCTTGGTATTGGGGTCATTCATAGTCCTTTCTGGGTTGACGTTACAGAGCGGCCGGCACCATGGAGAGAGCGCTTCTGATTGAAAACCGAACTCTGGATAAGCCAGGGTTGTGACAACCCTATGTCAGGAGAGTTGGTGCAAATCGCAACGGGCTTGGAAAAGGAGGTGCGGCAAGGGTCGAATTTGGAACTGCAGTTGGAATTTTAGAAAAAAAAGAGGGGATTCTGTTGGCTTCTGGCCAGTCGGCTCGCTCCTTCTTGATCTCCATTGGAGAATTCTTCACACACAGATAAAGTATGCCCACATGAGTTTCCGAAAGGATCGTCTGATTGCAGCGATTGGCATTTCAGCACTGCTATGGTGGTTGCAGGGATGCGCCCAGGGAATTCCTGAACAGGCCGGTCCCATAATCGGGGGACAGCATTCTAACATGACCTTTTCGGGGTATGTGCGATCTGGGGTGATGTTTTCCGGCCATTAACCGTATCCGCGGAGGAAAGACTACAGGACAAATATGCAACGCTTTTTGCTTAGGACTCAGCGAACCGTTCACGCCTTGAAAACGTGGCAAATCAGGCAATGAATGAACATATGACTACCCAATCGAAGGACAAATCTCCGCAAGTGACTACCCGCGCCGGTCAGACCGGCGCCGACCACGACCGGGAGGTGCCCGAGATTGATCTGCTTAGCCCCTTGACGATCCGAGGTGTCACGTTTCGTAACCGCATCGCTGTGTCGCCGATGTGCCAGTATTCCGGCCGAGATGGATTTGCCAATGATTGGCATCTGGTCCATTTGGGAAGCCGAGCCGCTGGCGGAGCTGCCCTGGTGATGGTGGAGGCGACCGCGGTAACGGCGGATGGACGCATCACCCCGGGCGATCTTGGAATCTGGAAAGACGAACATATCGAGCCACTGACGCGCATTGCCGACTTCGTCCACAGCCAGGGTGCTGTTGCAGGCATCCAGTTGGCGCACGCCGGTCGCAAAGCAAGTTGCGATCTGCCGTGGAGAGGGGGGGCGAGCCTGAAGACGCACGAGCAGGGCGGTTGGCCGATCGTCGGCCCGAGTCCTGTCCCATTTGCCGAAGATTCGCCAGTGCCTATCCCATTGGATCAGGCTGGCATTAGTGACATCGTCGCCGCATTCGAGGCTGGCGCGCGGCGCGCTCTAAGAGCCGGGTTCAAAGTCATTGAGATCCATGCGGCGCACGGCTACCTGTTTCACGAATTTCTTTCACCGATCAGCAACCATCGGATTGACCAGTACGGCGGCAGCCTGGAAAATCGCATGCGCTTGTTATTGCTCGTTGCCGAGCGGTTCCGCGTGCTCATTCCGGACGAGATGCCGCTGTTTGTGCGAATCTCGGCAACCGACTGGGTTGAGGGTGGCTGGGACGTCGAGCAGTCGGTGGAATTGGCAAGAGGGCTCAAGGAACTCGGTGTCGACCTTATAGACGTCTCATCGGGCGGGGCAGTCCCATACGCTCGCATTCCGATGGCGAAAGGCTTCCAGGTGCCTTTTGCGCGGCGCATTCGGGAGGGGGCCGACATTAGAACTGGTGCTGTCGGACTGATCACCGATCCCTTTCACGCCGACGAAATCATTACGAGCGGGGACGCTAACCTGGTCTTTATTGCTCGTGAGTTGCTGCGAGAACCTTACTGGGCGCTGAAGGCGCAGCAGGCGTTGGGAGAGGATCCAGCTTGGCCGGTCCAATATGGTTATGCCGTCAAGCGGCGGTCGAAGTAGTGGAACAGTCTAATCAGCAAAGGATCAGACCTCCTGGTTGCAGCGCTTGAGAACGAAGGGGTGGAGCGAATTTTTGGAGTGCCCGGAGAAGAAAACCTGGACGTATTGGATTCATTGCGCGGTTCGAGGATCAAATTGGTCGTGACGCGACACGAACAGCCGGCAGCGTTTATGGCGGCGACTTACGGGTGGCTCACCGGTAAACCTGGTGTATGTCTTAACACGCTGGGGCCAGGGGCGCTGAACTTTTCTACCGGCGCTGCCTATGCACTTCTCGGTGCCATGCCAATGGTCGTTATCACTGGGCAGAAAGGAATCCGAAGCGGCAAACAAGGCAGATTCCAGATCGTGGACGTGGTCGCAAGTATGACGCCATTGACAAAAATGGCGCGCCAGATTGTCAGCACGACAACGATCCCGTCGATCGTACGCGAAGCCTTCAGGGTTGCCCAACAGGAGCGGCCCGGGCCCGTACACCTTGAGCTGCCGGAGGACATCGCCAGTGAGGAGGGGCCGGATCTGCTCCCCGTGCCGCTGCATCCGATCGAAATTCCCGTTGCGAACCCTACGGCATTGGACCGTGCGGCCGGAATGATCCTGGATGCAGCGCGGCCCCTGATCATGTTGGGGGCGGCGGCAAGCCGGCCACGGCTGGAAGACGCGCTGTCAAACTTCGTTCGCCGCGTGCGTATTCCGTTTTTCAACACTCAGATGGGTAAGGGCACGGTGCGCTAACGTCGACCTGGATGGAACGGAAGAAGACAAAGAGGGTTTGAACAGAAGGTAGCAAAGGAAGCAAAGATTTGAGAATTGTTTGGGCCTGGGGTTCGCTCTGAATCGTGACTCGATCACAATTGCGACCAGCCCTCTCAATTGAGCCGACCGGTTGAACGCCACGCTGGCGGAAGGATTTTAACAAATAGTCATTCTCGCAAACCCAATTCCAAGTCATAGTTGGAACCCCGAAACTTTCCATCAATGACCACCGCTGTCCAAAAAATCATTAATTAGACAAAGTAGTCCTGGATTGGAGCCGCTACGCGGGTCGTATAAACTGCATCTCGGCGAATAACCCCTGGGTTTGCCCATTTGATTAGCCGATGCCATTGCGACTGGTAGGGACGCGCTCCTGCGCGATCCGACGCCGGACGTCCAGAGAAGGTGCAAATTTAAAAACTGGAGATGCTAAGGGCAAGAGCGCGTTCACGGAAGAAGCAAAAATAAGCATCTAGACATGTACGCTTTTCCGATATTGTTGTATAAGATCGACAGTTGCTAGAATATCTTTGCTAGTGCGCCACCCCCGAAAAAGGTCGAAAGGTAATAATAATAGAAATTGATTTTATTTCCCGTGGGGTAAATGAAACCACGGTAGATGAAGCTTCTGCCTTCGACGTGTTGAAACGGGCGATGAGTAAGCCGCAATAAAGCCGGTTTGAGATAGACGCCAGCGTCACCGTCGTTAACACACTGTAATTGCGCCCGCGAACCGAGAACTCCGCCCAAGGATTTCTTTGAGCGCTCGCTACCGGTCATTGTTGTCGGTAGTGTCTTTTGTTTGGATCTCCTCGCGGCGGTCCCGCTTTCGAACCTCTTCGCTCGTCATGGGAAAGGTTCAACACAAACGCAACCGCTCGACCAGGTGGGTTAGTCCTGCGGATACGATCGAGCAGACGCTGGAGAGTTCTTGAACGCGCCCGAAATCTGTATGTCGAATCCACCTGATATGCGTTACCTTGGCTTCTCGATTCTTGCGTTGATTGCATCCCTTCACATTTCACCAGTCCGGGCAACCGATATGAGTAAATTTCCCGATCAATTGAATAAACTCGGTTTCAGTCTGGTTCAGAAGTTGGAAACTCCCGGACAACGTAATCTCTTGATTTCGCCGGCAAGCATCGAGATCGCTCTCGGAATGGCATGCGCGGGTGCGACCGGGGAAACGGCTCACGCAATGAGTAGTGCCTTGGGCATTGATAGTTCTTCAAGGGAAGCTGCCCTCAAGGAACTGGCCGGCTTGCAGGCAATGCTGGAGAATCCCGGACCAGGGGTGACCTTGAAAGTGGCAAACGCCGCGTGGATCGAAGACTCCATTCGCCTCAACAAGAAATTTTCCGCTGATCTGGCCGATAGCTTCAAAACGAAGCTAGAGGCGGTACGTTTCAATGACCCGTCCACGATCGCTCGAATTAACGATTGGGTCAACGACGCCACGGAAGGTAAAATTAGACGACTGCTCGAAAATCCGCCCAGTCCACCGATGTTCCTGGCAAACGCCGTCTATTTTCACGCTCCATGGGGCTCCCCTTTCCGGAAGCAATTGACTCAAGAACAGCCGTTCTACCGTGCCGATGGTTCAAATTTGGCTGTCGAGATGATGCAGCAAAGAGGCCTCTTCGGTTATGCGAGGAGTCCGGGATACTCAGTAGTGGCGCTGCCATACGTCGGTAATCGTTTTTCGATGTACTGCTTTCTTCCAGATAAAGGCGTGGATGCGCTTGTCGAAGAGTTGAAGAAGACTCCCTGGTCGAATCTCTCCCGTACGCTTCATCCAACGGAAGGATCAGTATCCCTGCCAAAACTAAAAGCCCAATACGGTACTGATCTTAACCAAGCGCTTACCAGCCTGGGCCTTGGAATCGCCTTTGACCCAGCTCGAGCTCAATTTACCCGGATGATCGAAGGTCCTGGCAGATTTTACATCGGTGGCGTCCTTCACAAAACGTTCTTGGAGGTAGACGAAGAGGGAAGCACAGCGGCCGCCGTCACCGGAATCCAAATGAAGGCAACTGCTATGATGCGTCCCAACGAAGAATTTATCTTGATTTTCAATCGCCCGTTCGTAGCGGCTATCGCGGATGAACAAAGTGGGACAATTCTTTTTCTTGGGATTATCGGGGACCCAAGAGGCTAAACGTTCAATGTTCGGCGTTCAGCGGCGCTTACGCAAAGGTGGATCGAACAGAACGCAGCAAGGAAAGCAAAGATGAATCATCGGCTATGCGCAACTTAACAAAGTATCTCCCCGAATCGTGCGGCTTTGACCTGGAGCATGTGCTTGTGGAGCCGGACAAAAAGATTTCCCTAACAAAGGATTTCGACCCGAAATATACCGGGGAATACAAAGACAAAGAGGGAGCTTTGGAGGAGCTAAAGTTGAACGTTGAACAGTTGGCCGGCGAGCAAGATGTTCTTTACGCCGGAGATACTTACGCCGTTCTTATTTTGTTCCAAGCGCTGGATGCCGCAGGAAAGGACGGGACGATCAAGCACGTGATGTCGGGCGTGAACCCGCAGGGATGTGAAATTTACAGTTTTAAGGCGCCATCCCAAGAAGAGCTGAATCATGATTACCTCTGGCGGTCGGCCAAGAATCTACCGCAACGCGGACGGATTGGTATTTTCAATCGGTCGTACTACGAAGAGGTGTTGGTTGTCCGGGTTCACCCGGACCTTCTGGCAAAACAACATATCCCACCTCTCGGCAAAAACGAATCGATCTGGGAACGCAGATTCGAAGAAATTAACTCTTTCGAACGATACCTGGTGAAAAATGGCATAGTCGTCCTGAAGTTTTTCTTGAACGTTTCGAAGTCGGAACAGAAAGCCCGATTTCTTAAGCGGATCGAACAGAAAGAGAAAAACTGGAAATTTTCAGCTAGCGACGTCCGGGAGCGCCAATATTGGGACGATTACCTGAAGGCTTACGAGGAAATGTTCAATCGGACGAGCACGGATTGGGCGCCTTGGTTCATCATCCCTGCGGACCACAAATGGTTTACGCGCCTTTGTGTCGCGGAGATCATCGTCGCTACGTTAAAGTCCCTTGGCCTGAAATATCCGAAGATCAGCGATGAAGAACTCGCTGAGCTGCAAAAAGCAAAAGAAGAGTTGCTCAACGAAAAATAAAATATCTTCAGCAGTTCCTCAACCTGAGTAAGACTTTTAACTTGTTGGAAGCAATAGCTCGGCAAAATTGCTTGATGACGAAAGGCATGGAACGGCATCGATTCGGCTCCACGAAGCGCGAGGTCGCAGTAATCGGGCAAGGAACTTGGTACATCGATAGCGGCGATCGCACTTCTGCGATTGACGCTTTGCGTCGAAGTCTCGATCTCGGCATGGACCATATCGACACCGCAGAAATGTACGGATCGGGTGCCGCCGAGGAGTTAGTTGCCGAGGCAATTGCCGGGCGACGCGACGAGGTCTTTCTGGTCTCGAAGGTCCTTCCGCAAAATGCCTCTCGAAGCGGCACCATTGCGGCTTGCGACCGTTCGCTTGCCCGCCTGGCGACAGACCGGCTGGATTGCTACCTTCTGCACTGGCGCGGCAGCCATCCGCTGGAGGACACGATCGCTGCGTTCGAGCAACTTAAGGAAACAGGCAAGATCCTTTGCTGGGGCGTAAGCAACTTCGATTTGGCCGACCTTGAAGCAGTTCTTGAGATTGCAGGCGACGGCAAACTCGTTTGCAATCAGGTCCTCTACCATTTGGAAGAGCGTGCGATCGAGCACGGGGTAATTCCGTGGTGTGAGAAGCATAGTGTCGCGGTGGTAGCCTACAGCCCGTTTGGTCACGGGCGCTTTC
The DNA here is from genome assembly GCA_963736745.1 of uncultured Verrucomicrobiae bacterium. GTDB lineage: Bacteria > Verrucomicrobiota > Verrucomicrobiia > Chthoniobacterales > JAFAMB01 > JAFAMB01. The sequence continues at coordinate 307,265 of CAVTQD010000038.1, forward strand.
CTAGCCAGCGCACAAACGGTGGACGCGTCCTAATGCAGATCGCCGCCGCACACGAGGCGACTGTTCGCCAGGTCGCGCTCGGGTTTCTGGTGCGACGGCCCTCACTTTTTGCCATTCCCAAGGCCTCGAGCATCGATCACGCGGCTGAAAACGCTGGAGCCGGAAACCTGCGCCTGACTGAAGCCGAGGTCGCCCGGATCGACGAGGCCTTTCCACTCGGCCCGCGTCCCCGCCGACTTCCAATGCTGTAGGCCGGCCCTTAAGCATCTACTGCTGCACCAGATTGGACTGGAATAAACAAACGAAGGTGAAATCCGGAGGATCGCATCTGCTGGGCAGCGTCACGATCCTGATAGTCCTCATTTTTGGCTGGGAGTTGCTCTCCCGCATCGTGACAGCCAAGGGCAGTTATGGCGAGCCGTTGGTTCCGGGCTGTGGCTACTTGCTCGGCAATTCTCTGCTACGCATGTCGGATTATTGGGATGGCGGGTTTGGGATTCCGGCTCCCTCACAGGGCGGTCCGGCGACATATGCCGCCGCCCTTCTCGCGCTCGGTGCCGCGTCGCTTGTCACTTTCGAGCGGGTTTTCTCGGGCATCGCATTCGGAACTCTCAGCGGCATCGGCCTCGGATTACTCGTCGCCACCTCCGACGTGAGCCGGCGCCTCATCGCACCGACCGTGCACATCGTCCGCATGACGCCCTTCCTGGCGATGATCCCACTTTTCAATCTCTGGGGAATTGCTAGGCGCCCAGAGCGGGCTGGGCGTTATCGCAACCTATGCGCTGCAATTCGCCTATACCGGGCGGGTGATGATCGTGGCTTTACTTTTCATCATCTATGCCGGCTTAAGTTTCGCGCTTTTCGAAGCGGTGACTCGACGGATCATCGATTGGCATCCTCAGGTCGACAAGAGACCGCCAGGGTGAACTTTGTGATATCGTTGCATATTGAACATTTATGGACTTGAACAAATTCACGGAAAAATCCCAGGCCGCGCTCGCGGAAGCGCAGGCGATGGGCGCACGTCATCAACATCAGGCAGTTGATGTTGAGCATCTGGCCCTTGCGCTGCTGGAACAAGAGGATGGCCTTGTGCCGCGACTTGTCGAGAAGGCCGGCGTATCCCCGGACTTGCTGAAGACAAGGATTCAGGAGGCTCTGGATCGGATCCCGAGCGTCTCTGGCGATACAAGAACCGGCCAAGGCATTTATGTGACACAGCGTCTCAACAAACTGTTGGTGACCGCCCAGGACGAAGCCAACAAACTCAAGGATGAATACGTCAGCGTCGAACACCTTGTATTGGCTATGTTCGGCGAGCCGGCCACCACGGAAATCGCGAAAATCTTTAAGACCGTCAATTTTCGGCGCGAGAATTTTTTGAAGGCGTTGACCGAGGTCCGCGGTAACCAGCGTGTTACCAGCGCGAATCCCGAATCTACCTACGAAGCGCTCGAAAAGTATGGACGCGACCTGACCCGTCTTGCCGCGCAGAACAAGCTTGATCCGGTGATCGGCCGGGACGCGGAAATCCGGCGTTGCATCCAGGTACTTTCGCGTCGCACCAAGAATAACCCTGTGCTGATCGGCGAACCTGGTGTGGGCAAGACAGCGATTGTGGAGGGCCTGGCGCGGCGAATAGTCTCCGGCGACGTTCCCGATAGCCTCAAAGAAAAGCGTATCGTGGCACTCGATCTCGGGGCACTGATCGCTGGGGCAAAATACAGAGGCGAATTCGAGGAACGGCTGAAGGCAGTGCTGCAGGAAGTAACCAAGGCGCAGGGGCAGATCGTCCTCTTTATTGACGAATTGCACACCATGGTCGGTGCGGGAAAGGCGGAGGGCGCCATGGATGCCGGCAATATGCTCAAACCGATGCTCGCCCGGGGCGAACTTCATTGCATCGGGGCCACAACTCTCGACGAATACCGCAAGTACGTGGAAAAGGATGCCGCTTTGGAACGCCGCTTTCAGCCGGTGATGGTCAACGAGCCCAGCGTCGAAGACACCATCTCGATTCTGCGTGGCTTGCGCGAACGTTACGAGTTGCATCACGGCGTACGGATCCAGGACGGCGCATTGGTGGCAGCCGCCCAGCTTTCGCATCGCTACATCTCGGACCGCTTTCTGCCGGACAAGGCCATCGATCTCATGGATGAAGCCGCCGCAAAGCTGCGCACCGAATTGGAGTCAATGCCGGAAGAGCTTGAATCCCTGGAACGCCGCATTGTTCAGCTCGAAATTGAACGCGAGGCTTTGCGCAAAGAAAAAGACCAGCCTTCCAAGGAACGCCTGGCCAGTCTGGAAAAGGAGCTTGCCAATCTCAAGAGCGACCGAGACGCGCTTAGAGCGCAATGGGAAAGCGAAAAGCACGCGATCGACGATATTCAAAAACTCCGTGCCGCCCTGGAATTGGCTCGGACTGAAATGGAACAGGCCCAACGTAAAAGTGACCTGACTCGCGTCGCCGAATACAAGTACGGCATGATCCCGCAGCTCGAGCAGCAACTCAAGGAATACGAAGCGAATGTCAGCGGTGACCGGTCCAGGCGCCGCCTCCTACAGGAGGAGGTCACCGCCGATGACATCGCTGAGGTGGTCTCCCGTTGGACCGGAATTCCTGTATCGCGTCTCCTGGAAGGCGAAAAGGAGAAATTGCTTCGGCTGGATCAGATTCTTCACGAGCGCGTTATTGGACAAGATGAAGCGGTGCAAGCAGTGGCCGACGCCGTGATTCGCGCCCGTTCCGGTCTCAAGGATCCTAAGCGCCCAATTGGGTCGTTCATATTTCTGGGACCAACGGGAGTAGGCAAGACCGAGCTGGCGCGAGCTTTGGCGGAGAGCTTGTTCGACAGTGAGGAAAATATCGTGCGGATCGACATGAGCGAATACATGGAGAAGCACGCCGTGGCCCGGCTGATCGGTGCGCCCCCGGGCTACATTGGCTACGAGGAAGGAGGCCAGCTCACCGAAGCAGTCCGCCGCAAGCCCTACTGTGTTGTCCTATTTGACGAGATCGAAAAGGCGCACAACGACGTCTTCAACGTCCTGTTGCAAATCCTGGACGATGGACGGCTCACTGATAGTCAGGGGCGCACGGTGGATTTCAAGAACACTATCATCATCATGACCTCGAATATCGGCAGTCCGCATTTGATCGAAAATGCGAGCGAAAAGGGCGAAATCGATGAGCAGGTTCGTAACGCAGTTATGGGCGAATTGCGAGTTCACTTCCGGCCGGAATTTCTCAATCGGGTGGATGAAATCGTGCTGTTCAAGCCGCTCACGCTTTCTGAGATCAAGCGAATCATCGATCTGCAACTCAAACTATTGCGCGTGCGTCTAAGCGAACGGCACCTTGACCTGGAACTGAAAGAAGCGGCGAAGGAGTACATCGCCCGTGAGGGTTATGACCCCGTATACGGTGCACGGCCGCTGAAGCGGTATTTGCAGCGCCACCTGGAGACCGCGTTGTCACGACAAATCCTGGCGGGCACAATCCCGGAAAACAGTCTCGTCATAGTGGATTTAAAGAAGGGTCAACTCACTTTCGAATCGACACCACTTCGGAAGGAGGAGGCGTAAGAGGAAAGATAAGGCAAGAACCCAAGCAGAGGTATCAACGATCATGCCCCGAAGCCGAAGGGGGCTACGGGGTTCACCGGGTTTCAACCCCGGGAACCGCCACCCCCCCGCGATGATGCATCTTCGCGCCAATTCCGATTTAAACCGAGCCTGAAGTCAATCAATCGAGCGCCAGAAATTCGTCTTTGTGTCGATCGATGAACTCGGTCAGTGAAATCCGAATTGCGTCGCTCAGACGAGTGCCCCGAAACCAGTCGTCGGGATGCCGAACGACCCATTCCGTCAAGGCGTTTTTGAGCAGCTCCGCCTGGCTAATGCCTTGGCACTTCAGCCAACGAACCTGATCGGTCGAAAGTTGGGCCTGAATCCAAGGATCAACTTGGTTAGGGTCATCATTACTACCGTTCGATGTCAGGCCATCCGAATTCATATTTGGGCCGGAACCGGGTCGCGGCAACTGCCGGCACGAGTCTTACTTTTCCTTAGTTGAATCAATCGTGCGCATTCTCCAAATTTTTTTAGCCGATCTTGCATCGGAAGTGTTCTTCTTGCGTTTTTGACAGTCGTATCTAAAGCTACGCCGGTTATGAGGAGAACCGGCTTGGCAACAAACTTTGTGAATCGTTGCGTTGGAAGCATTCCATGCACCTGCAGAAACGGTCGCAAACAGTTTTCATCTCAACGATCTAACAGAAATCGAACAGCGTGAATTTTCTTCAAATCATTCTTCTCGGATTGGTTCAGGGTGCAGCTGAGCTTCTTCCAGTTTCAAGCTCGGCACACGTAATCGTTGTCGAGAAGCTCATGGGCTTGGACCCCTCCAGTCCGGAAATGACGTTTGTGCTGGTGATGCTTCACACCGGAACGATGTTCGCTGTGATCGTCTATTTTTGGAACGCCTGGCGAGAGCACTACTTTTCCAGCGCTGTGGCATTTCGGAGCGTCGCAATCCACGTGGTGATTGCCACGATCATTACAGGGATTATTGGTTTGGCGCTCCAGTGGGTGATCGAAAAGATTTTTTTGAAAGGCGGACCGAAGGCCGAGGTGGAAAGTCTTTTTTCGCAGCTGCCGCTCATTGGCGGGGCGCTCTTGGCCGCAGGTTTGTTGATCATTTATTCGGGGATGCGGGAGGAAAGAAACCAGCGCGACGATGACGTGAACACTTCGCGAGCGTGCTGGATTGGGGCTATCCAGGGGCTGTGCTTGCCGTTTCGCGGATTCTCTCGTTCGGGCGCGACGATCTCGACAGGCTTGCTGCTGGGAGTCGGTAAGCGACGCATGGAGGAATTCAGCTTCGCCCTGGCAGTGGTATTGACACCACCGGTTATCGCAAGAACGTTGTGGCGCCTGTTCAAGGCGCACTCGGAGGCAAGTCAACCTCCGCATCTGTTACAGGTTGCCTTCCCAGGTCTGTTTGGATTACTTTGCAGTTTTGTGGCAGGGTTGCTTGCACTCCGGCTGCTATCGCGCTGGTTGGAAGCTGGCCGTTGGAAGTTTTTTGGCTATTACTGCGTCGTTGCAGCGATCGTTGTATTTGGGTTGGCTTTTGCCGGGTTTTGAGGTTACTCGACCAATCTTTTTCTCGACACTGCGCTGAGTCCATCGAAAGTGCCGAAAGCCATGGAAAAGACAGATCCGCATTCTCGCCAGAGCGTCGGAGAGCAGTCTGCGGAGCAGGGGAGTGAACTTAATATCAGTCAGGTGCAACCGGCACAAATTGAGCCGCAGGACGCACATTGGCTTCGGATGGATCCGTCCCTCACAAGGGCAGTCCTGGCCAAGACTGAAGAAGAGTTGCTTGGCAGCCTGGCTGCGTTGATGCGGAATAAGGTTGAGCACGAGCAGGCAAGCCGGAGATTCGCGCAGGTCCAGATTGATACCAAGCAGGCGAGACACGAACTCGAATCGATCAATGAACAAATTCGCCGTGCCGAGGAGGAAGTAGCGGCACGTTTGAACGAACAGAGCCGGATTAATGAGGAGATAGTCCGAGTTCAGCAGGATCTGGTCCTTATTCGCGAGAGCCATCAGCGGCACGCCGAGATGGTCTCCGGCCTTCAAAATGAGGCCGCATTGATGCAGCAGTTACTCGCTGAGGCTCATCGGGATCTGAGCATCGTGAAAGGGGCGGCAGAGACTCAGTTGGCTGCGCATCAAGAATCGATTGCTCAACTGGGTCGGCTTAAAAATGAAAAGGCGACCTTGGAAGAGTCTCTGGCGCCATTGCGTCAGGAAGTCGATGAACGAATCAGTGCGCGTGAAGCTCTGATTGCGGAGGCCGTAATCCTTCACCAGCAAGTGTCTGATCTTGCGACGCAAAAGCAGCAAAAGGCACTGGAGTTAGCCGATCTTCAAAATGAGATTGCGGGGGCTGCCATGAAACAGCAACGCTTGCAACTTTCGATGTCAGAGGAACAGGCTCAAGTAAGCGATTTGCTAGCCCGTAAGACGGCCCTGGAACGAGCGGTTGTGGCTGCGACTGATAAGCGAGGGGCGCTGCACACCGAGGTTACTGCTCTTGAGGCCCGTTTGCACGAATTGACCGAAGCCGCTGAGAAAACCGAAGAAGCCCGGATCGCAGAAGGTCTGCCGCTGTTATTCGGCGCCGAATCTCACAAGATCGCTCCTCAATGGGATCCTTACCCTTTGGAAAGCGAATTTCACACGGATGACGTACTCGACGCGAAAAAGGTCGCGGAACTTGTTTCACTGCTGCCTGGATCTGGAAGGGTGCCTAATCGTCAAGAATCATGGTCCGGTTCTGGCGTCCAGGATGCCCGAGCGGATCCATGCTCATCTAAAAGTTCCTGATCGAGACTATCATCTTCTTTTCGAGCGTCTGGAGAAGAAGGTGGAGGAGTACACCCTGCAGAATGCTCGTCTGGCGACGTTCGATCTTGGCGGAGAAGGCCTGACCGTTGCACAAGCGAATCACGCCTTTGTTTTTGTAAACCATAGGCAAATCAAGCTTCGGCCAGGGTTACCTGTTAAATTGGCCTCGATAGTCTCCGAGATGGCCAAAATGTATCCTTAGACCCCGTTTTATATTCAGTCCAAAAAAACCGAACGAGAGGTAACCACAGATTATCCGCCCGAGCAACCGGTGGCTGGCATCGCCAGATTTGGGCAGTTAGTTTTCCTACGATTTGCAAGTTACGCTGGTGACTGTTCGTTTGGTCACTTGATTTCCCCGCGTTTTCGGACCCCGAATCGAAAAATCGCGGACGGAAAATGACTGTTCGTCGGTACGGGCGCCTTTGGCGTGCCGATACTTTAAATGGATCTCTGCGATCGGACGATCGGTCAGCAACTTTATCTTCGCGTTCTCCTGAGCGCAATTGTAGTCGCGGTTCATGATCGCCCCGCCAAATGCGAAGCGCTTAATGAAAGTTGCTTTCGAGGTAGTATAGACAATCGTGAAAATCTTTTCCCGATCGAATATTCCGAAATGGATGAGATTTTTGTCAACAAACAGCTTATCTGGAGGAGGAATCATTTGATAGCGCCCGGTGTCCCAAACCAGGAGCAAGCGGTCGAGGGGAGAACACCGAAATGCGGGCTCGGTTTTTACCTGGTGTCCGAGAAAGCCGCGCTCCTGATCATAGGCAATCGCCAACTCATTGGCCGTTAGTTCCCGGACGTCGATTTCTTCGGCCGTGGTCAATTGAGTTTTTCGCCTGTACTGCTTGCTATACTTCTCGATGAGCCGTTGAAGATATTCAATGGCGTAGTTGGTTAGCTTTTTGAGATGTCGTTCAACGTCTTTGAGCTCCAAATTGATTTTTAGTTTCTCTTCCTCATTCTTCTTCAGGTCAAACCTGGAAATGCGTTTGATCTGAATGCTCAAAAGCATTTCAACATCTTCGATTGTGATGTCGCGCGTAAGCTGATTTCGGAAAGGTTGAAGTCCCTGGAGAACGGCCTGCTGAACTCCCTCGTATGTTTCGCACTCTTCAATCCGCTTGTAGACCCGATTTTCGATGAAGAGTTGGATCAATGACTTCCAATGCAGGCCGTCTTGCAGTTCATTTCGCCGAAGTTCGAGTTCCTGTTTCAGAAGAGAGACTAAGAGGGCAGTATTAAATCGGATGACCTCGTCGACATCCATCTGCACCGGACGCTCTCCTTTGATCACAACAATATTGGAGTGGATGGTCACCTCGCACTGTGTGAAATGGTAGAGCGCGGTAATGGCCTTCTGCTGGTCCTCGCCGGGAGAGAGTGTGACCAGTATTTCCACCTGCGCAGCGGTGAAATCGCTGAGGGAACGAATTTTGATCCGTCGTTTTCGGACCGCTTCCTCGATGGATGCGATCACGGATTCAGTCGTGGTACTGAAAGGAATCTCTCGAACCACGAGTTTATTACTTTCCCGTTTTTCGATCTTGGCGCGCAGCTTGATTTTGCCATTGCCGCGGTTGTATTCAGTGGCGTCCATTAGCCCACCTTGCGGAAAGTCCGGGAGAAGCTTGAAACGTCTATCCTGGAGGATGGCGACCTGTGCCTTGAGTAATTCAATAAAGTTGTGCGGCAATACTCTAGTGGATAACCCGACAGCGATGCCTTCCGATCCTAACATTAACAACAGGGGAAGTTTGCTAGGCAGAATAAGCGGCTCTCGGTTTCTACCATCGTAACTCGGAATGTAGGCGGTCAATTTTGGATTAAAGATCTCATGTCGCGCCAACTCCGTCAGCCGGCACTCTATATATCGAGATGCGGCCGGCGGGTCGCCGGTAAAGATATTGCCGAAATTGCCCTGGCCTTCGATGAGGTAACTCTTGTTCGCCAGGTTGACCAACGCTTCTTCGATAGACGCGTCCCCATGCGGATGATACTGCATCGCATGTCCGACTATGTTGGCGACCTTGTTGAATCTGCCATCGTCTTTTTCGTACAGTGCGTGCAAGATCCTTCGTTGGACAGGCTTCAATCCGTCTTCCAGCTGCGGAATCGCTCGATCCCTGATTACATAAGAGGCGTACTGGAGGAAATTTTCATTGACGAGATCCTTTAGTGGATCCTCTGGCAAGTGGAGTAAAGCGGACTCAGACGGCATAGAAGAGTGTCAGTTGTGAATGGCGGGAAGATCAGGAGGGTAATCCAGCCCGGACCGGAGCCTCGACCTGGCTAAGCGCCGAGACGAAACCTGGTTTTCTTTCGAATGTTTCGCGGCGAGAACAATCGCGTTTTGCCGCTCAGACATAGAGAGTAATGCTAGTGCACCGTCTCCTAAATCCCTTGGGCTTCGCCGCAGGCCAGTTGGCTGTTTTTCAAGGCGGTCCGAGCCGGACTGGCGGTAAAGCGCCGCTCTCTGGATCATAGCGGTCGAGCGAGCAACGCGGAAAAACAGCCAACCGGCCGCGGCCCACAGGGTTGCGTTGAAAATGGGTCGGCTGCTTCGTTGGTCGTCAGTCACGTATCGATCAAGATATGCTCCTTCCTCCCGCCTCGCAGACGACCCATTTTGAAAGCAACGAAGCCCAAGGGATTTAGGAGACGGTGCACTAGCCATCAACAACCAGGTGTCCCATAATATATTCGCGACGTTGGGGCGTGTTCTTGCCCATGTAGAATTGGAGAAGGGGCTGGATGGTGTGAGCGTCATCGACGCTGACCCGGGTGAGTTTCATGTCAGGCCCGATAAAGGCCTTGAATTCCGCGGGAGAAATCTCTCCAAGTCCCTTAAACCGGGTCACCTCCGTGTTCCGAAGTTTTGCAACGGCGTCATCGCGTTCAGATTCGGAGTAGCAGTAAATTGTCGATTTTTTGTCGCGCACCCGAAACAGGGGAGTTTCGAGGATATGCACAAATCCACGGATTATAATGTCGGGGAAAAAGCGCAGGAAACAGGTGATCAAAAGGTTTCGAATATGCAATCCGTCCACATCGGCGTCCGTGGCGATAATCACCTTTCCATAGCGAAGACCTTGCACAGTTTCCTCGACATTCAGGGTGCGCATCAGGTTAAAAATTTCATCGTTTTTATAGACGATGGTGCGATTCAGATCCCATACATTCAGCGGCTTACCTTTGAGTGTAAATACCGCCTGAAGTTCAGGGTTGCGACAGCTGGTAATTGACCCGGCAGCCGATTGGCCTTCCGTGATGAAGATCATCGACTCGTTTCCAGTCTGCTTTTCAAGATTAAGTGGGTTTTGCAATCTTTGAGTTGCGGTATTCGTAGCGAGATCGCTGCGGTTCGTTCTCTCGCGAGTTTACGGACATCCTGTAGCTCCTTGCGCAGCCGCCGGGTCTCATTGATCTTAAGCAATAGGCGATCGGAGACCTCAGGATTGCGATGCAGCAAGCCAATCGCTGTCTCGCGTACTTTGTTGACGAGGTCGGTCCGGATTTCAGTGTTACCTAGTTTGTTCTTGGTTTGCGATTCGAACACAGGATCCTGCAAGCGGATGGCGATGGCGCCCACCAAACCTTCGCGGACGTCATCACCATCGAATTTCGACTTTGAAAATTCGTTGATCGCCTTAAGCAGTCCTTCGCGGAAGGCGCTCAGATGCGTTCCGCCGTCAGAGGTGTGCTGGCCGTTAACAAATGAGTAGTGGTCCTCGGATAGACGGTTTGTGTGGGTGAATGCGATCTCGAGCATCTTTTCCCGGTGATGTGCGATCGGGTAAATGGCCTCCTCGGCGACATCCTCTTCCAGCAAGTCTTTCAAGCCGTTTTCGGAGGAGTAGACGGTGCCGTTGAAAGCTATCTTCAAGCCTGCGTTGAGAAACGTGTAGAGCCGGATTCTTCGGATGACGTGCTCTTCCCGGAATCGATAGCTTTTGAAAATCTTGAGATCGGGTTCGAAGAAAATTTCCGTGCCGTCTGGTTCAGCCTGCTTGCCTTTTCGTTGGGACTTGAGCTTACCTCTTTCGAAGTCTGCGCGGAAAAACTTGGCCGTCCCGGTGGCTGGAAACTGAAAAACGGGAAGAAAGCGCATTTACCGCCTTCGTACCGACACCGTTTAATCCGACGCTGAATTGAAAGACGTCGTCATTGTATTTCGCTCCTGTGTTAATCCGTGAGACGCAGTCGATTACTTTGCCCAGCGGGATGCCGCGACCGTAGTCTCGGACACGGACGAGAGCGCTATCGATTGTCACGTCGATCTTGCGGCCGTATCCCATGATGAACTCGTCGATGGAATTGTCGATCACCTCTTTCAAAAGGATATAGATGCCGTCATCGTGATGGGTGCCATCTCCCAACCGGCCGATGTACATTCCGGTACGCGTCCGAATGTGTTCCAAAGAGGAGAGAGTTTTAATCTTACTTTCGTCGTAATCGTGATTCCTTGGCGGCATGGCGGGAGTAAGCGTGTCGGCGTATCGGCGTGTCGGCGTGTGGGAACGTATAGGTGTTTGGCTTGTTAGATTAGAATGCGCGGTCTCCGCAATTGCAACTATCACGGAAGAGTTCCAACCAGAACGCGGGCGCATCACCTTACGCCGATACGCCGACACTCCCATACGCCGACCCGTTTCCCCCCTAATGGTGCGGCAGATCCTGCATGCGCCGCCAAGCAGAGACAACCGCAGGGTCGCTGATGTATTTGACCAAAAGGTCGCCAAGTTTTTCGGCGAGATCCAGATCTTCTTTGGCAAAGAAATTGAAGCGTTCAATCGCTTTCTGACACAAGGGCGGCGCGTTCTCAACATTTCCCTGATCCATTTCGAACACTGCGCGATCGAGCGGCGACATTTGCCGGCGCCAGTTGATCATTTCGTCCACGTACTGATTTATCACGTCCACGGCTTGTCTTGAGTCCGTCACCGCGTTTGCTCGTTTCTCGATCACGCGGAGCATTGCGATGTGAGAATCGATCACCCTGGCATAGTCTTCGCAGATATCAGCGAAGAGGGTGCTCGCGCCTACGAGCAATAACGTAAGTGCCAGTAATCGTGAACGAATTGAGGTCAACATTGTGTGGAGCCGCTTCAGGACGAATATGTTTTAATGGTTACGACCTCCGTGAATTAATTGTTCTTTCGCCATATTTCCCCTGACGATTTAAGTGGAAATTGGCGATAACTTCACGCCTTTTCCAGAATTACCTTTCCCGGCAACTGTTTGGAAGGATCCACGGTGGCCGCTAATTCGGAGCATTATCGCGACTCAATTATGGATTTTGAAAGTGTTTGTATCTGTTCTGGGCTGTGCGAAGAGGAGACGGCAATCCGAAGACGAGCCGAACCGCGCGCAACCGTCGGGTAGCGAATGGCTGGAGCAAAAAAACCGTCGGTACGAAGTATTTCTGCTAAACGAAGAGTCTGTTGCTCGTCGCCAATTACCAGCGGAAAGATCGGGCTGACTGGACCCGGAACCTGCCGGTGAGAAGGCATCAGGTATTCGGCGAGAAGGCGGACGTTGCTCCGAAGCCGGGATCGCAGGGCATCTCCCTCTGCGGTTCGAACAACCTCAAGTGCAGCGGATGCGGCTGCGGCGCACGATGGCGGCAGAGCTGTTGAATAGATAAAGCTGCGCGCTTTGTTGACAAGGAGCTCGATCAGGGTTTTTGAACCACAGATGAATCCTCCGCCCGCGCCCAGCGCTTTGCTGAGGGTTCCCATTTGAATATCGACTTGCCGGGTAAGATCGAGGGCAGCGATCCAGCCCGCGCCGTGCGGACCGATTACTCCGGTGGCGTGCGCCTCGTCAACGAGAAGCAGCGAGTGGAATTCTGTCCGAAGGTCCACAATCGTCGTCAGATCTCCAAAGTCGCCACCCATGCTAAAAATGGATTCGGTCACAATGAGCGTTTTTCCTTGGGGAAAGGCCTTTTTCGCCCATTCGAGGTGTTGCTTCAACTTCACCGTGTTGTTGTGGGGGAACACTCGCAAGTGTGCACCGGATAGTTTTGCCCCGTCTATCAGGCACGCGTGCGAGAGTTTATCCAGTATTACGACGTCACCTGGTCCAACCAGGCTGGAGATTGTGCCTATGGCTGCGGCATAGCCGGTGCTGAACAGGAGAGCGCTTTCGGTACCCTTGAACGCCGCGATATCTTGTTCAAATTTTGTGTGCGGATATTCTGTACCGCTGATTAGGCGGGAAGCGCCTGATCCAGTGCCGAATCGATCAATTGCGGATATTGCCGCGGCCTTAACCGAAGGGTGCTGCGAGAGTCCAAGGTAATCATTCGAGGCGAAGTTCACCAGGAACCCATCACCCATTTGCACCAAGGGCCCTTGAATCTCTTCGATGGTCCTGAGCTCACGGAAGAGCGATTTCTCTCGAAGCTGCGTCAGAAGGTGTTCGTAGGTAAGCATTGGCGGGCAAGTCGACGGAGTGGCGGCTACAGCACTGCAGAACCAGCGTGGGTGCCTTTTTCAATTGGTCTCTGCTTTTTTCAAAACGCGATCAAGCTCTGCATCAGGTTCCGCACCGAGCTTCAAAGCGCGGTAATAGTGGCGGCGTGCGAGTTCAATGGCCTGAGGTTGACGTTCCAGGTACAGGACCGCGAGATTGAAGTGTGCTTCGGCGTATTGCTCATCAAGGTCGATCGCTTTGCGCATTTCATCTTCTGCGCCTTGTAGCCAACCGCGCTTACGAATCAGGATGCCAAGGTAAAGGTGTGCTTTCGGGTCCTGCGGATCGAGATACACGGCCTGACTGAGAGCCGCGAGACCGGCATAAAGATCATTTTTCTGGTAATCGATGATGCCGAGCGTCAACCATGACTGTTGAGCAGTCGGATCTAGGCGAACCGCCTTTTTCAGGTGGTCCTCGGCTTCGGAGATCTCCCCGAGTCGAAACTCTGCTGAGCCGAGGTTTGCCCAGGCCATTGGATGGGTGGGAGCTAATTCGGTCATTTTTTTGAATTCGCTTTTCGCATCTTCGAACTTGTCGTTGCGAAAATCGGTGAGTCCTCTCGATGCTGCGCCTCTCGCTTCCTCCGACAAGGTTGGTAGCGTCGCTTCCGAGGGATCCGCGGCTCTAAGCATGGATCCAGTTAGAGCGCTGATCGAGGCGCAGATCGCGAGCGACAAAATAAAAAACGGCCTGCCTGAAGGTTGAGGCCTGGATACTCGAGGCGGTCTGCGGCACGAGAGATGAAACAAATGAAGCATACGACAAATTCAATTCGGACGGTTTGACAATCCGAATTCCAGACGCCTAAACCAGAACTCAATAGGATCTTTCTCTCCCCAGCTCTCGTGCTCGCTCGGAAGCCGCTCGGACTGCGGACATGATGGTGTATCGAAGGCCTCGGGCTTCGAGCGTTTCGATTCCTGCCATCGTGGTGCCTCCCGGGCTGGCAACCATCTCCCTCAATTGAGAGGGATGCAGATGCGTGTCACGGATCATCTGCGCTGAACCGAGTACGGTCTGGACTGCCAGTTCGAAAGCAATTTCTCTCGGCAACCCCATCATCACACCTCCGTCGGCGAGTGCTTCCACAAAGATAAAGACATAAGCAGGGCCACTACCGCTCAGACCAGTGACCGCATCCAATGCTGTTTCTCGAACCCGGAAGACCAGACCAACGGCGGAAAACATCCTGTCCGCGACTTCGGCATCGGCGGCTGTCGCGTGGTCGCCCATCGCATAGGCTGTCGCACCTTTTTTGACCAACGAAGGAGTGTTTGGCATCGCTCGAATGACCCGAGTACGATGGCCTGCGGTATCTTGCAAAGCCTGAATGGTGATACCGGCGGCAACGGAAATCAATAGCTTCCCCTCCATATCCTGCCGTACATCGCGCAGGAGTTGGACGGAATCGGCAGGTTTCGTTCCCAGCACGATCGTGTCGGACTGCTGTACGAGCCTCTTTTGAGAAGAGGCGAGAGTCAGTCCAAACTCTAGGACCTCATCCTTAATCGTTTCCGGATGCCTGTTGATGACCAGAATGTGCTCGGGCTTGCAAACCCCTGCCTGCAACATCCCTTGCACCAGCGCAGACGCCATTTTGCCGAAGCCTAAGAAGCCAAAAGTCATAAGAACGTGAAACCTTCGCTTCACTACGCGTTTCGCCGAAGGTCTGCAAGCCTTTGCGGAAGCAGAAGCTGATGAGTTGCCGGAGAACAGGAGTTTCGGAAGCAGAAGTTGCAGGAGTCAAAGCCGCGGCGGCAAAATCACACTCGACCGCCGAGAAAGTAGAAATCCGCTGATCCATTCCGCAGCTCCTGAACTCCTGGGAATTCGCGCTTCGGATGATTGAACATTATACTCTTCGATAACGACAGGAAGATCTTCATGCATCAGCGGGTTGCACCTTCCAATTTGACCAAGAAAAAAAACACAAGGTGGAGGCACCCCGTGTGGGTGGCCATTCTCGTGGGTACTGTTGGGGCGGGAGTGTATTTGGCGGAGCGCGGTCCCGCTCCAATCGCAATTACGACGGAGAAGGCGATCGTCTGCGATGTCACCCAGCTGGTGTCGGCTACCGGTAAGATCAGGCCGGAGGTGGAGGTGAAAATTTCGCCGGAGGTCGCAGGCGAAATCATTGAGTTGCCGGTGATCGTCGGGCAACCGGTGAAAAAGGGTGATCTCCTGATAAGAATAAAACCCACCAATTATATTGCCCGGGTGAAACAAGCAGAGGCTTCCATGAGCGCGGCTCAGGCGGACAGTTTGCAGCGGAAGGTCCAGATGCTAAACGACCGGCTTGACCTACGGCGGGCCCAGGACCTGTTCACCAAGAAACTTCTATCGGAGACCGATTACAAAGCGGCGGAGACGAAGGCGCAGGTATCTGAGGCATCCTACGCTTCCTCATTGCATCAGATCGATGTGGCAAAGAGTAATCTCGACCAGAACGAAGATTTATTGAGCAAATGCGTCATTTACTCGCCGATGGATGGCGTGATTAGCGTCTTGGGTAGTGAAATCGGTGAGCGCGTGGTAGCGACTGGTGATTTCGCGGGGACGGAGGTCATGCGGGTGGCGAACTTTGGGTCGATGGAGGCTCGGGTTGACGTCAACGAGAATGATGTGGTGAATGTCGGTGTCGGTGATCCAGTGCGGATCAAGGTGGACGCCTATCCCGGTAGATTGCTGAATGGGAGTGTTAAACGGATCGCGAACACCGCCACCGTAAAGAACGAAGGAACTCAGCAGGAGGTAACAAACTTCGAAGTTCGAATTCAGGTGACAAATCCGTCGGTACAGCTCCGCCCGGGGATGAGCGCGAGCGTCGACATCGAGACCCAAACTGCGCATCACGTTGTCGCCGTGCCGATCCAGTCGGTCACAGTCCGTAGCAGAGCGAGGGGAATGACCGCTGAACAACTAAGATTAGACCGCGAAAAACAGACCGGTGTGAATTTGAGCGAACTGGAAAGACAAACCAGAAATGAACTGCAACGAGTTGTGTTTTTGAAGGAGCGGGACCTCGTACGGCTCATTCCGGTCCAAACGGGAATCGCGGATAACAATATCATTGAGATTCGGTCGGGGATTAAGGGGGGAGACGAGGTTGTTTCAGGATCGTACACGGCAATCAGCAAAGACCTGAAGGATGGGTCCAAGGTCAAAATCGGGGTCCCTACAGATGCGAAATGATTTTGAGATCTTGACGGACGAACAGGTGATACGGGCAAAGGGTGACCTGGTGATTCGAATCGAGCGAATCACCAAAGAATACGAAATGGGACGTTCGACAATTCGGGCCCTGAAGGGCGTTGACCTTTCAATTCATCGCAACGAATACCTGGCGGTTATGGGCCCCTCTGGAAGCGGGAAATCGACTCTGATGAACATGCTCGGCTGTCTGGACACGCCGACAACCGGGCGGTATGAGTTTAACGGGAGAGACGTAGCCGGAATGGGGGACGATGAGCTTGCCGAGATTCGAAATAAGGAGATCGGATTTGTTTTCCAGACGTTCAACCTGCTTCCGCGCTCTACTGGTCTTGAAAACGTCGAGCTTCCTTTGGTCTATGCCAACGTCCACGTCGTCGAGCGACGGCTGAGAGCTGAAAAAGCAATGGAGGCCGTCGGCTTGGGCGATCGGATGTATCATAAGCCTAACGAACTCTCCGGCGGCCAGCGGCAACGGGTGGCGATTGCCAGGGCTTTGGTGAACAACCCCTCGATCATTCTGGCGGACGAGCCAACCGGGAATCTCGATTCGAAGACCGGCGAAGAGATCATGGTACTCTTGGAGAACCTTTACGCGAGGGGCCACACGATAGTTGTGGTGACTCACGAAGAAAACATCGCACGTCACGCTCGTCGAATTGTGAGACTGCGGGACGGACTTGTTGAAAATGATAAGGAATGCCGCTGAGTGGGTAGAGGGATTCCGCATCGCCGCTCAACAGATCGCGGCGAACCGGACCAGATCGATCCTCACCGCGTTGGGGGTAGCGATAGGGATCATTGCCGTCACCCTCATGGGGACAGCGGTGAACGGCATTGATATTGGGTTCAATCGCAGTATGTCGGGATTTGGCGACGACGTCTTGTACATCGAGCAGTGGCCATGGAGTACGGGCGAGGACTATTGGCAGTTCAGAAATCGACCTGACATCAAGTTGTCAGCTGCGGATCGTCTTAACCGGATGATCGAGGCGAATCCGAATTCTCTATTGATTTTAGCTGTCGCGGCGCCGGCTTCCGTCCAGACCGTAACTTACGGAAAACGGCAGATTTCCAACGTTTACACGATGGGAACAACGAATGAGTACGCCTATCTTTCCACAACGACCTGTCAAAATGGCCGTTTTATCGATGAAGCCGAGAGTCGAGGAGGAAAAAACGTTTGTGTGGTGGGACGGGAAGTGGCGAATGGACTTTTCGGCGGTGAAGATCCCATCGACAAAGTAATTCGAGTTCGAGATCACGACTACAGGGTCATCGGGGTCTTTGCCAGGCAAGGATCGTTCCTGGGTATTTTCAGTTGGGATTCGCAGGTAGTGATTCCTCTTCCGTCGTATGTCAGGTATTTCAAGGCGAACCAGGAAAACGCGTCGATCAGGGTAAAGGTGCGGGACAAGATGCGAATCGCTGAGGCGAAGGAGGAATTGCGCGGCGAATTTCGGCGCATTCGCGGGCTTTGGCCTGAGCAACAGGATAATTTCGCCATCAATGAACAAAGGTCGCTTCGTTCGTCGATCGAGCCGGTAAAAGCCGGCTTGGCAATCGCAGGGTTGTTCATCACCGGCCTCGCACTTTTCGTTGGCGCAATCGGAATCATGAACATCACGTTTGTGAGCGTGAAGGAGAGGACTCGGGAAATCGGAACTCGAAAAGCGCTTGGTGCGCGACGCCGGACTATCTTGATCCAGTTTTTGATCGAGGCGGTCTCAATCTGCCTGATGGGAGGAACGGTCGGCCTCGCGTCGGCTTTTGGTCTGTTTATGTTGATAGGCTCGGCCTTCCCAAATTTCCCGATGCAATTTTCGCCCAATTTGGTGGCGGGCGCCCTAGCCATCTGCGTAGCTACGGGGATCATTTCCGGTTTCGCTCCGGCCTGGCAGGCCTCTCGATTGAATCCGGTGGAAGCGTTGCGATACGAGTAGGCATGAAGACCTGGGAACTTGTCAAGATGGCCTGGAAAGCATTGGGCGTGAACAAGCTTCGCTCAACTCTGACGACGTCAGGAATCACAATTGGCATCTTTTCGATCATCAGTGTCATGACGGCGATCTCGGCTCTCGAGACCTCGATCGAGACAGGACTAAGCTTCTTGGGATCGAATACCTTCCAGTTTTCAAAGTACCCAAACAGAATTACCACCTGGGGCGACGAGAAGTATCGCAATCGCAGGAACATCGATTACCAGACCTACACCAAATTCGCCCGAATGATTGGAGACCAGGTGGAAGTGATCTGCCCAAAAGCCTGGGACAGCAGTACTCAGGCTGTCTTCGAGAACAAGAAGACCAACCCGAACATCGAAACGTGCGGGACCACTCAAGATTTTCTGGCGGCGAACAACTTCAGAATCAGCGATGGGCGCAATCTTTCGGTGGAAGACGTTGAATTCTCGCGCAGCGTTTGCGCGCTCGGCCAGCAGCTCGTCCAGCGACTTTTTCCCCAGGGGCACGCGGTGGGCAAAATCATCAAATTGAATGGAAAGAACTACGAAGTGATTGGGACCCTTGCGGAGAAAGGAGGCAACTTTGGGGGAAACGACGACAATCTCGTCCTGATTCCGATCACAAAATTTTTTGAGAACTACGGGTCGCGGGAGCGATCGCTCAACATTGCGATCGAGGCTAAGAACCAGATAATCTACGAGCGAACGATGGGAATTTCGATCGGTGCCTTCCGCGTTGCGCGCGGCCTGCGTCCCGAGGAGCCGAATGACTTCGAGATCTACAGTAACGATTCACTCGCCAGCGCTTTTCGCAGCATTGCGGCTACCGTTCGGATCGGTGCGTTTATTGTCAGTGCTATAGCTCTCGTGGCGGCTGGTGTCGGCATTATGAATATTATGCTCGTCAGCGTGACTGAGCGGACGAAGGAGATTGGAATACGCAAGTCATTAGGAGCGCGCCAGAGCGACATCCGAATCCAGTTTCTACTCGAAGCGGTCTTTCTGTCATTGCTCGGTGCAACGGTCGGCATCATTCTCGGCGTCGTGGCAGGAAACGGGTTGGCAGTCTGGCTACAGGCCGAAGTGGTTTTCCCATTCGGTTGGGCTGCGATCGGGGTGTTGGTTTGCTCCGCAATCGGGATCGGATTCGGGTTATATCCGGCTCACAAAGCTGCAACGCTCGACCCGATCGAGGCACTGCGGTATGAGTGACTTACTAGGAGTTCGGGAGTTGCAGGAGTTCAGTATCGATGGTTGGGAACACTCCTTCGTCTAATCGAGTGCTACCGGAGTCGAATCTACGTCGCTAGACGGCGCTTGAATCGCCGTCCCCTAAGCGAAAGCCGCTCTCCGATTCTGCAACTCCTGACTCCTAGGCAGTTGGCGTGCTAGAAACGGGAGATCAGAACTGCTCGTGCCTTTGGCAACTGGCCGTACGTCTCCACAAGTTTATCGGCGGCAGAATGCATATCCGGGGTGTACAGTCCGAGGCACTTGCAAAGTTCGGACTCAAAAAACAACACTCCCCTTGTGTCGGGCTTTTGCCTGTCCAAATAACCCAAAGCGCGCAAGAGCAACTGATAGATATCCGGCGCCGGATGATCCAATTCTGTGACGCTTTCGACCAGTTCGACAAAATAAGAGGCCGCAGAGGTTCTCAAGTAATCAGTACGGATTCGTTCGAACGTTGTTTTGATTGAAACTTCGCGCAGCAGATGAAGCTCAGTCTTGCGCGAAAATGTCAACAAGAGATCGCAGTGAAAGAATAGATCGAGCTTCCCGGCAAATGCGCTCTTTTGCCGAAGGGCGCCTTTCGCCATGGCCTTAATTTTGCCGTGGAGATCCGTGAACCACGTCAGGATCAGACTGGTATCAGAATACCTGATTCGCCGGAGCAGAATGCCATTCAGCACCTGGGCCATTTTGTCAGTAGCATTTGATAGTACCAGTTGCCAGAGAGGCTGGCGGGAAAGCTTTTAATAGTTATTCGTGTTCGGCGCCCAGTGTCCAACAAGCAAAGTGGCATCGGCTTCCAGCCTGTTCCAGGAATCGATCAAATTGACTTGGGAGCCGGTACATCAGTCACTGACTTAGTGCACTAGGAGGAATGGAGAACGCCTGGTTGTTTACGGCCAGAGCCGCTTCTTTGACCGCCTCGCTCATCGTTGGATGCGCGTGAACCGTTTTACCGACATCTTCGGCGCTGCCGCCGAACTCAAGGACAGTAACAGCTTCCGGGATAAGTTCAGAGGCGCCCAGACCGATAATTTGCGCTCCCAGCAGCCTATCTGTTTTTGGGTCGGCCAGGATTTTTACGAACCCCTGGCTTTGGTCGTTGGCCAGCGCCCGGCCGTTGGCAACAAATGGGAATTTGCCGATTTTGACGGCTATTCCTTTTTGTTTTGCGAGATCTTCGGTAAGGCCGACTCCTGCAACTTCGGGATTTGTATAAATGACGTTTGGAATCGCGTCATAATTAACATGGCCTGCCTTACCGGCAATCCGTTCGACGCAAGCGACGCCTTCATCTTCTCCTTTGTGTGCAAGCATAGGCCCCTCAATAACGTCTCCAACAGCGTAGAGTCCCGGAATGTTCGTTCGGTAATGTTCGTCGACCGCGACCCGGCCACGTTCGGTTAGCTTTAGATCGAGATCCTCTGTGACGGCACCGGCAAAGTACGGCTTGCGTCCGACCGCAACGAGAACTTTGTCGGCACTAAGCCGCAGCTGTTCCTTAGCCTTGTTCATGGCTTCGACGGTGGCCTTGTTATTGTCTAAGGCGACGGATGTCACGGTCGTTTCGAGATGAAATTTCAAACCGTCGGCTTCCAGTGCCTTTTGCAGCGTCTGAGTTACATCCGGATCAAAAAAGGCTGCGATTCGCGGCAAAAACTCAATGACGGTGACCTTTGAACCGAGTCGTGCCCAGACCGAACCGAGTTCCAGCCCGATTGCGCCGGCGCCTACCACGACCAACTCATTCGGCACCTGGTCAAATGCGAGAGCTTCATCGCTGGTAACGATTGTTTGCCGATCGATCGCGACACTCGGCAACTCTGCCGGCACGCTGCCGGTGGCCAGCAGGACATGTTTCCCTTCAAGCTCTTCCTGGCTGCCGTCTTTCTTTGTCAGGACAACTTTCCCGGGAGCGACCACTTTTCCGACTCCAAAGAGCCGAATGATCTTGTTTTTCTTCATCAGGAATTCAAGCCCCTGCGTAAGTTGCCGAACAACACCTTCTTTTCGCTTCATCATTTGCCGCAGATCGATGCTGACGTTTTCGAATTTAAGCCCGTGTCGAGCGGCCTGATGCTGAGCAAAATGAAAGTGATCTGATGACAACAGAAGCGCCTTGCTTGGAATGCAGCCGATGTTGAGACAGGTACCGCCCAAGACTTCACCTTTGTCGATGATCGCCGTATACAGGCCGAGTTGAGCGGCACGAATTGCTCCGGTGTATCCGGCAGGGCCTCCACCCAGAACAATGAGATCGAAAGACGCCATGGCGTTATGGTTGACCGAAACGTGAGCTGGATCAAGCCGGAGGAACGGGGCGCCCGGGGGAAATGTGTCGGCGGGTCGGTGTATGGGTGGGCCGGCGTGGTATGAGCGCGTGGCAACTAGACGCCGACCCGCCCATACACCGACCGGCCGACACGTCCCCCCCGGACGCCGACCCGCCGATACGTTTGCCCCCCACTTGGCAGCAAAATGATCTGTTTCAAATTCGCTTTCTGTCTCACGCAGAACGGAATCCCGTAGCCAGCCAGAACGTGACCGCGGCCGGTTAACACCACCAGCTTAACTTTGGAATTGCGACTCCTGAACTCTAAAATCCGATCGGCCATTGTCTGATCCCAAGCGTTTTGCGCGTCAAAAAAGCGACGCCGATCCGCTTCGTTCATCCCAGGGTGATCGCCCATCATGGTAACAAAATTCCTGTAGCCTTGCTCGGTCGCAACGAACCCGGTCGGAATCATCGCCCTCTCCCTCTCAGTTAACGATTCGCCCCGGGCAATCTTTCGAGCCAGTTCGGACGATGCGTTCAGCGCGAGATTTGTCACTTTCGCATTTTCGGCAATTTGCAAAATTTGCTCGTAAACCGGCGAATAAATTCCCCAATGCTTCTGAAACCCGGTCTTTTCCAGCATCGCTTTCAACGAGATCGCATGGGCGGCCCAGGCATCGATCGCACCTTGTTGGGTCAGATCGAACATCTCCCACCCGATCGCGATCTTCATCTTTCGTTTCAGCAAGCCGCGGATAAGCTCCAGCTCGTATCGGTGATCAGCCGGGTCATCATGTGTTTCGCCAACATAGACCACATCCGCTTTCTCCACCGCATGCCAGATTCGTTCGTCCGGATTTGCGGGCGCTACTATTGGCTTCGTACCGGAAGGAAAAGCGCACGAAACAAGAAAAAGCCAAAGCGCTAATGTGACCCAGTGGAACATACTTCGCATAGAGCAAACTACATGTGAGCAGAGCGGCACGCACTCGCATGGGGCATATAAACCGCCGATCCGCCGATACCCCGACCCGCCGACACATTTCTTCAGGCGCCGACCCGCCGATACCCCGACCCGCCGATACATTTCTCCATGCGCCGACCCACCGATACCCCGACCCGCCGACACATTTCTTCAGGCGCCGACCCGCCGATACCCCGACCCGCCGATAAATTTCTCCATGCGCCGACCCACCGATACGCCGACCCGTTTCCCCTACCGGCCGTGGAGATCGTAAATACGGCCCCAGGAACCTTCGGCAACAAGCCGGCAGACTTTCTCCCACCCTTTTTCAGAATCCGGATAGTTTGTTTCTTCGAGTGGACCCCAGAACAGGTAATCGACGCCGAGTTCTTTTGCAATTTTCTCCCAGTCGGTCTCTGAATTCATCAGCGCTATAAGCTTAACTTCAACGGGTTGATAGTCGAGCCCATGGCTCCAGAGATGGCCAGGAAACCCCATGACAACTCGATGCCCACTTACCAATACCGGATGATTGTAGGTCGGGTAGGTTGCGAACACGGTGCTCGCAGGGAACGAACGGGTGGCATCTGCAACCTGCTGCCATTCGCTTGCACGGCCAATCCCATAGCCTTCGGGATTGGTACAGATTCCGCCAATCAGGCTGATAAAGCCGGAGAAAAACAGCCCAAATATAACTGGAGCTCGCAGAAGAGGATGCCACTTGGAGAAGAACGCCTCCCAAAGGCAGAACATCATCACGAGATAGGCCCAGAAAAACAGCTTGGTATTGTCCCATTCCCAAGGAGCGAATTTAATCAGGGAACAAGCTATAAAAACGGCAGTTGCCGGGAAGAATAATAGTCGTATTCGTTGCTTTGCGTCGCGCGCAAGAGGCTTGGCGGGAATCAAAAGATAAATCAAAAGCGCGATAGAAGCAGGAAGAAACAGGCCGAAATTCTGAAGCCAGAACCACCAGGGAGCCTCCTTCGGATCGGCCATCCAGCCTAGCTTCCAGCCAATCGCTCCGGATTTGGAGAAGCCGGTGACAACATAAATCCAGAAGGTAGCAGGAATGAGAGAGAGGAGAACCAACCGGAGTAAATGACTGCGCCAGTTTGGATCTCCAAACAAGAACCACCAGAGCAGAAGGAACGACAAAAAGAGAAACGTATGCAGATGAAACAGCGGCATCGTGGAGTAGAGCAGCCATTCGACCCAACCGGGGATTCCTTGTTCCTGGCGCCTGTCCAGCAACGAGCTTCTCCAATGATGAAGCAGGAGCAAACCGGCCGGGACCGCATAGAGCAGACCTCGCTGTGTGACGAACAATGCGAGCGGAATCGATTTCCATGCAACATCAGCTTGATAGTCCTTCAGAGCGTAGGTCTGGAAAAAAAGAAAGCCGGCCAGGCCTCCGTTGAAGAGGAACGCTGCGACTCCGAAAGAACCGTTAAAAAGGAAAAGTGCCCTGAGAGTCATCAGGGAGCCGACCAAGCCAATGAGGATGATGCCAAGCTTGGGCTCTACCCCGACCAGTTTCAATTCGGCGTTAAAGACGTTCAAACCGATCGGGTATCGCAATTTGTCGAAAGCAAAGATTGGATTCTCGGGCCAGAAGTGTGGACCGCTGGCCAGATAGTTGATTTGCGTCAGATGAAGGCAGATATCGCCGAGATTGTTGGGTGAGGCGACGCGGATCTGGTCATTCGCCACGAAAATGACCTGACTGAATTCTCGTGCGGCGAAAACAAGGAAAAAGATGGATATGGCAATTCCGATAGCCTGGCGTCGATTGGGTAGCCCGAGTCGTGTTCCATCTCGTTGCAGGAATAGCGGGATTGCGGCCAAAATCAAACCGAGTAGAAGCGCAGCGACGGAAGTAGAGGCAGTCAGCTCGAGTGAGGAATAGCCGAAGAATATCCCGAGGAGGGTGGAAATAGTGATCCAGCAGAGAACAACGAGCGAGAGATTCATTCGTTGGGTTGAGCTGGCTCGAACTCCGGTTTCCGACCCGGAAAAACGTCGCGGAAAGCCTTGTCGCGAAAATAGGCGCGGCATTCATCCATACCGTCGCGAAGTTGAAAATCTGCTTTGAAATATCGGTCTTTTAATCGCTTTTCCAGCTCGTCCGCTTTGTCCGCTTCGACAGCGATAAAGTCGGCGTCGAGTTTATCGGGCCAACTATCGTTTTTCGGGTAGTACCCGATATTGGGAAAGTCGCCTAGAGCCCAGGGTATCGGGAAATAGCTGGACAAGAGAACGAGGCCCGACATTTCTCCTTTTAACGCTGGATCCTTGGCGCCCTTTTCCAGAATTGGATCGACGAAAGTGTGATATTCGCGAAGGGTCTGGACATACACATACCTCTCTTTCGGGTTATCGTATCTGAGGAGGTTCAAGTCGTACGATTTCCAGGCTGCGTGAGCAAACAGCGGCACTCCAACAAGCACTGCAACCAGCCGAGTGAATCGTTTCGCGAGAAACTCGATCAAGGCTGCCCCAAAAAACAAGAACGGCCAGATGATTGAAATGACGCACCAGGGAGTCTTGTAGGGGACGATGCTGTAAGCAAAGAGGACGCCCAGGCTGTATATTGCCAGGTACCGAAGGGCCGGTTGGCCACCAAACAGAAATCGCACTGAAAACAATAGCCCGGCCAATGCGACCCACTCATAGTCAAGCATCAGACGAACCCAGTACCAATTCAGTTTGAGGTTCGCGAATCCTCCGAGAACCGGGATATTCGCCAGAAAAGGCGGGATAAGCGGGAACAGATCGAAATCAGGTTTACCGTGTCCAGCCGCATCGATCCCTGTTTTGGTCCAGGGAAGAAATGCCTGGTAAAGCCCCGCCAATCCGTTCCAGTTTCGAAAGTTCCCCGAATAGAAGAAAATGATCAATGACGCTCCCACGAGAATTGCTGCAGCAATGTGTCCTCTGGGGTGTTTTCCGCTTGGGCGATTCAGCCGGGGCTCCTTCGTCAGTCGACTCCATATCAGCGCGAAAGAAGCCGCGGCGCCAAACGCGGCGAGATGAATGATGTACGTCTCCTTTGTCAGAATCATTCCGGTCAGTCCCATGATAAAACCCCAGTAGTATCTCGGTTCTCTCGAGGTGGAGATGCCGAGGATTCCCCAGAAAGTGACGATGAGAAACAGGACCATCCATGACTCGTGAATAGAATACCGGTCGTAAAAAATGAATCCGGGTGAAATTGCCATTCCCAGCGCGGCAAGGCAGCAAATCGTCCGGCTGAAGAACGGTCGAAATAGGAAGATCCAGAAAATGGCGATCAGACTCGCCAGGACGACGGGAAGCCGCAACGCCCAGAGATTGCGGCCAAGCAGCTTTAAAGAAACAAACAGAACATAGAAATGGAGGGGTCCATGGTAATTGGTTGGGTCATAGGCGTAGAACCCGTTTTTCGCCATTTGATCGCAGAACCAACCATTGATCCCTTCATCGAAATGCGGCGGTTTTAAGTCTAGATACGCAAGCCGGACAAGCGCTGCGACCAGCAGGATCAGCGCCGGAAATATGAGTTGACGTTTCGCCATTCTGAGCCTTTAGGGAAGAGGCGCAGATATATATGCGAAGAACGCGATATGTCCAACCAGATTCGACCTCTCCTTTCACTAGTTATTCCCGCATACAAGGAAGCGGAGCGGTTGCCTGCAACTCTTCAGCGAATCCAGGAACATCGGCGTTTGTGGAATTTTTCTAATGAAATCATCATTGTCGTCGAGCCGAGTGAAGACGGGACGCTCGCTTTGGCAGTAAACGCGGCCAAGTCTGCTTCCCATTTCGAGGTCTTGACCCATCACGAAAGGCTTGGAAAAGGCTTCGCGGTTCGCACCGGGATGTTGCGCGCGAGGGGTAATTTCATCTTTTTTACGGATGCCGATCTGAGCACGCCGCTTGAGGATCTGGATTCCAGCCTTCAGCGATTTCGGAAAGATCCATCGGTTGACGTGATCGTGGGGAATCGCCAGCACCCGGAAACTCGAATCCTGCTGCATCAGAACCGAAGCAGAGAGTTGATGGGGAAAATCTTTAACCGCATTGCACAAAATATGACCGGTTTGAGTATCCGAGATACCCAGTGTGGATTTAAGGGATTTCGACATCGTGCTGCAAAGGAGATTTTCGGGCGGCAGCGAATAGATGGATTCTCCTTTGATGTCGAAGTTTTATTGTTAGCCCAGGCAATGGGTTTCTCAACGGTGGAGGTCCCGGTTAGCTGGACAAATTCGCCGACGTCTCGCGTTCGCGTTTTGCACGACAGCTTTGGGATGCTTTGCGATCTTTTCCGGATCCGCCGTCTGGTGAATAAAACTCTGCACGAATATCCCTATATAGGTTCGGAGCGAGGGCAGTCGCGTATGGTCAAAGGGCGGAAAACGTGAAGATCGTCTTTCACATCGTTGGAGTCAGCCGCGCGAAAACTTTTTTGTTCTCAGTTGTGGCGACTAACCGGTAGCGGTTTTCAATGAATTTGGTCATTTGCGCGGCCCAGTGGGAGAAGCGTGACACATCGGTCCCATTCAATTTCCGGTCATCGATGATTATCACGGCCGGGCGGTACTGCTGGATTTTGCCGATCTCGATCTGTTGCCAGTCCGGAGTGTGGACCACGTCATCGACATACAAATTGGTTTGAAAGGTCGGGCGAGCAGTCATGAAGTTCACACCCGGCAGGCAAGGATAACTGGCGACAAAGTCTTTCTTTGTGCTGTTTAAGACCGTGGCTGAAAAGAGAGTATTCACCTCTTCGAATTCTCTCCGATCGAGGATTACTTCGACGCCGTTGGCGCCCCGGAATTCCGTGTGTCGATTCATTCGGAGGAAGAGTGTGCCTCCGTACGGATTCGAGAAGGTGAGCGAAAAATAAGAGATGCCCACGATCGCGATCGCGACAGCGAAGGGAACGGAGATCCGATCTTTCCCCTGGCTCGACCAGAGCAGCCAACCGGCGCAGGTCAGAGCGGCAAGAGCACCATTCATGAATTCAATCAAGTGCGGTAGATCGGGACGGAATAGAAAAAACTGGGGAAATGCTGTTAAACAGCCGGCCAACAAGGCTGAGAATAACAACCAGCGATCGGTCGCAATTCGTTTGGCAAAAAAAAGGTAAAGACCCGCGATCAGCAACGCACAGATCAAGAGCGCCGGAAGATAGGTTAGAAGCGCCAGGAGCCGCCTTTTGGGTGTCGGCGATTTCAAAAATATCTCCCGGAACGATCGTCGCTGAAGGAGAGATGATGATTTATTCACGGTTAAAGCGCGATTTTGTTCGCCGACAGCCGGAGTGACGGGGATATGGAACAGCCCGGTTTGAGTCTCGTTTCGGATGGTTTTTTGCGATTCGTGCGGCAGTATCGGAGTAAGGATAAGGCTGGCAACGTTAGAGTACTGGCCCACGAATTCCGGCAGGAAACCTCGGTGGTAGGCATCAAAGATGAATGGCAAATGCATGGCTGCGACACCAAGCAGAAGGTTGCCTACGGTGGTCAAAGTGAGCAGGAACCGGGGATCGAGCAGCAAAGCGTGGAGCAAAGTAACGAAGAACCAGAGTACGGTGAAAAAAATGCCAAGATCGATCCGAATCAGATAGGTGGTTCCGAGCACTATACCGGCGCCGAAGCTCCAGAGAAGCTTCCGCTGGCTGGTCAAGAAGAGGGTGATCAAGTAAAGGTTGGAGAGCACCAGGAATGGTATATATGCCTTGAAATATTGGCCGTTGATCGAAGTCACGATCAATCCCTGGGCGAATGCGAGCCATAGCGGAGCGTCCAATCGCCGAAGGAGAAAGAACGCGATGAGGGCGGAGCCGGTTGAAATCGCATAGAAATAAGCCCGCATCAGGAGCAGATTGGTGCCGAAAACCCGGAAAAGAGTACTGATGGGATAAAACCAGAGTACGTTGTATCCTGTTGAGACGTCCCGGAACGGATGTTCGCCGTGCATTAGACGCTGGCTGATCAGCGCGACGTTTCCCTCACCGGCGAGATTTATGCCATATCGAAAAATCAGGCTATAGTAGAGGATCGCAAACAAGACCAGAGCCGAGGCTGCGATGAGGCTATTCCTTCCGCGATTCAGTGCGTCCATCTCAGATTTGGGAACGTTCTGCTACGCCTGGAGTCGGTCCTTTTGATTTTCGGGTGAAATGATGTAACGCTGAGAACCGTAATCATGACGAGAACAATCGACCCCAATTCGACAATGGCGGAGCTTCTGCAGGCGTACCCGGGTGCTCAACGAGCTCTCTTCCGGGCCTACCACATCGGCGGCTGCGCGAGCTGCGGGTTCAGTCCGAGTGAAACTTTGGCCTCCGTTTGTGCGCGCAACGACAATCTCCCGGTGGAGGATGTTGTGACTACAATTTTTGCCGCACACGACGCGGACCAAAAAATGCAAATTTTGCCGAGCGAAGTCGCTGAACGGCTGCGATCGGGCGAGCAGATCCCGTTGATTGATGTTCGCAGCCGGGAAGAATGGGATGCTGTTCACATTGATGGTGCAACGTTTTTCACCCAGGAGCTCATGCAGGAGATCATGTCCGAATGGCCGAAAGATCGGGAAATCATTTTTGTTTGCCATCACGGTATCCGGAGTCTCGACGCAGCCTCTTACTTCGCCGGTCACGGCTTTGAAAATGCCAGGTCCATGACGGGCGGCATCGATGCCTGGAGTGTGGAAGTTGATCCCGATTTGTCCCGCTACCATTTGGAGTAAATGAATGAATCCAGCAGACGATTTTAGCAACAGGATTGAGGAAGCGATCAAGCACCCAAAAAATCTGGGGGAGCTTGACGGAGCTGACGCAGTCGGAACTGTTGGAAGCGAAGATTGCGGGGATATGTTGCGAATGTGGGTAAAATTCAAACAGGTCGACGGAAAGCGAGTCATCGACAAAGCGACATTCCAGACATTTGGCTGCGGAACAGCAATCGCTGTCGCAAGCGTCGCGACGGAGTTGATTTCTGGCAAGACGGTCGAAGAAGCTCTCACGATGAGTGGTGAAGATTTATCGGCTCCGCTTGGTTCATTGCCGCCACTAAAGATTCATTGTGCGCAACTTGTTGAGGAAGCACTGCGGTCGGCTTTAGCTCCTGATGCACAGACACCGAAGGAGAAGAACGTCGCTCCCACATTACTGCAACGAATGCAATCGCCGTCGCAGGAAAAAAAGAAAATAGTTCTAGGACCTTCAAATGAGCAATAATCACGAAATCGATTTGAAACGGGATTGCGAGGCAATCCAGATTCCGGCTGGACTCAAAACGACGATTCCGGCGGGAACAAAGGTCATCATCACGCAGAGCCTTGGCGGCAGTTACACGATTGCGTGCGACTATGGGTTATTCCGGATCAGTGAAGAAAATGCCGCCGCCCTTGGCCTCGAACCTCGGAGTTTGGAGGAGAAGATCGAAAGAGTGGACGAAACTGTTGATGAGGAAGATGTCTGGAAGCAGCTTCGCACCGTGTACGATCCGGAAATCCCGGTGAATATCGTGGATCTGGGTTTGGTTTACGATTGCCAGGTGGTTACCGCTCCTGCGACCGGCACGAAGGTGGAAGTCAAGATGACGCTTACCGCTCCCGGTTGTGGGATGGGTCCGGCAATTGCTCAGGATGCGAGATCCAAAATCTTGACGATTCCCGGCGTTGATGAAGCGGACGTCGAATTGGTATGGGACCCGCCATGGAACCAGCACATGATCAGCGAAGCTGGCAAAATGAAGCTTGGGCTGATCTGAAATAGAATTGACTGGCAATCAGCGCCTCCTCGATTGAGCGGGGCCTGAACAACCGCCGGCAAAGCAAACGAAGCTCCGAACTCTGCAGTTGATTTTTTCCCGCTCCAGCGTACTGTCCGCACCTTCACTTCAGGAGAGTCTTTTATGTCACAGCATCGCAGTTTGAAAGGGGCCAGCACGATTGCCACGAAGAGAAATGTGCTGAAGCGGTTTGAGCGGGTGGAATTGCTAAAAAAAAGAGGGGTATTCAAGCCTGGCGATAAGGTCATCGGTTTGCCGAAGACCAAGCCGGACGCTTAACCCGAACAATTCCCAGGTCAAAGCAGCGAGGGAGCTGTGGAAGGATGGAACAGTCGTGCGGAGCGGTCGTGAAAAGGTTGTCGAAGGTGCGGTTTCGCGCGAAATTCTGAGTGGATCGGATGTTCGGATCGTGCGCTTGAATCGCTTTTTAGCGCTATCGGGTGTCTCCTCAAGACGGGGAGCCGAAGAATTTATTCGTAACGGCCGCGTTGCTTTGAACGGGAAACTCACCACCGATTTGGCGACGCAAGTTGCCCCCACGGACGAGGTCAGAGTCGATGGTCATATTGTGCGAACTCAGAGAGTTTGTCTATCTCCTGCTCAACAAGCCCGCGGATTTTTTAACGACTCGGTCCGATGAACGGTCTCGAAAGACAATCTATGATTTGCTTCCACGCGACGTGCCGAATCTTGCTCATGTCGGTCGTTTGGACAAAGAGTCTGAGGGGTTGCTTCTGCTGACGAATGACGGCGACCTGGCTTTTCGAATCACTCATCCCAAATTCAAGTTAGAGAAAGAATACCTGGTCACGCTGGATCGAGAACTCCAAGCAGAAGACGCGCCGAAAGCAAAAAAGGGAGTCTATCTTTCTGAGGGGCGGGCGCGATTTGATTCGATAATCAAAGTTAATCCGAGGCAGGTTCGGGTCGTGCTTACGCAAGGATTGAAAAGGCAGGTTCGCCGCGTTTTTGCGGCGCTTGGATACAAGGTTAAACGCTTGCAGCGGGTTCGAATAGGGCAGCTGACTGATCGCGGGCTACCATCAGGCGAGGTGCGAATATTGAGTAAGAAGGAGGTCGATCTGCTGACGAAGCGGCGGACGACCAGCAAGAAGGCAAGTTGTCAGTTGCCAGTTCCCAAGATGGCACAAGAGTCGGCGAGGCATTGACTCTTCTCCTGGCACTAACAACTTCGGCTTTAAGAGATTTCCGAAAATTGGCGGCGGAAGGCGGCAATCAGTAATTCGAGAGATGACTCTGCGGCAATGAGTTCATACGGCTGATGGCGGAACCAGGTCATTTGGCGTTTTGCGTAGTTCCGGGTTTGTTGCTTGATTGCTTCCCTGCACCTTGAAATATCGATGGCTCCGGAAAGAAGGGAACGGATCAATTCAAAGCCGATGGCTTTGGAGGCGGTCGATCCAATTGCCTCTACGGCAGCAACTTCTGCAACAACTCCGCGTTCGAACATCTCCTCAACGCGCTGATTGATTTTCTCTACGAGAACTGCACGCGGTTGCTCAAGGACTATCCGGGCGATGGCATGATTCGGGCGCCGCTTTCTCACAAAACTGGAAAATGGTTTCCCCGACAAGATACATACTTCCAAAGCGCGTATGATTCGGCGTCGATTGTGCCGGTCAATCCGACTCCATGCTAATGGGTCTCGCGTTTGCAAATCCTCGAAGCAATTCGGGCGTCGACAGACGATTCAGCTCCGCCCGGAGTGCGAGATCTGCCGCGGGCAATCGGTGGATCCCGCCTTCAAGCGCCTGGAGATAGAATCCGGTGCCTCCGACCACCAGCGGAATGGTTCCGCTTCGATTTAGACGCGGCGATCGTCTGGCGGGCGAGAAGGGCGTATTTGTGTGCGTCACACAGCTCAGCCAACGGGAGAATCCCGACCAGATGGTGGGGGACAGTGGCCAACTGCGCAGGAGTCGGTTTACCGGTCAGGATGTCCAGGCCTCGGTAGAGTTGGAACGCATCTCCGCCGACGATTTCGGTCTGCAGGTTTTGCGCGATGCGTATTGCAAGATCGGTTTTACCGACTGCCGTCGGACCCGCCAACACCATGTATTTCAATGCATCCACAAAATGCAAAAGACCCGCGTTCTGCTTGAGAACGCGGGTCATGCGGAGCTACAAATACCTTTGATCAGATCAGGCTGCCCGCTCCATATCGGGAGTTTTGGCACCGCTTACGACCAACTTGCGGCCGAGAAACTCCTTGTCATGGAGTTCCTGAACAGCGCGTCGAGCTTCCTCGATGGTTGTCATTTGAACGAAGGCAAAGCCTTTGGAACGTTGTGTATACTTGTGACAGACGACTTCCGCGTTCCGAACCTGGCCCACCCCATTGAATAGCTGGAAAAGGTCGCTTTCTGTGGCATCGAATGACAAGTTGCCCACGTAAAGCTTTGGCGAGGTAACCTCCACCAGCTCGGGTTTCCGGCTGATCTTTTCTCTCGTAGTCGTCGGCGCGCTTGGAACGGGTTTATCCCCAGTTGTTTTTGGAGATTCCTCGGCAGGACCCTTAAAAAATGCGACGATGCGCTGCCAGAGAGAAGGTTTAGGTTTCGGAGTGACTGAAGTAGCTCCTCGGCTTGGTCGTCTGCGACGTCCCCGATGAGATCGGCGTCCTGAGTAATGCGTTGATTGAGATTTCATTGGAACACAATTCTGAAGTTCATCAGGCGAAGGACATGCACTACGCACACTGAGAAAGAACAGTTTGGGCTGAAGTTAACCCTTAAAACCCAAGACCTTCACCGCAACTTCCGGGAGCGCTCGAGCACCTCGGAAGGTGAGCACCAGTTTCGGCTATCCCATGAACAGTCTACCGAAGTGTCCTGGCCATTAAGGAAGAGCCTGAGACGATGCAGCGAATCCCAAAAAGATTCGGGGCCCACAACATCCTCAAGCCCGGGATCTCCCGTGTTACGTTGTAAATATACTCGACGCTTTCGAATCCGGCAACCCTTTAGCCCAAAATCTGAGAAAACAGGAGTCAGGAGTCAGGAGTGCAGGCACCAAGTGCGGCCTCGCAAAGTCAAGCATCCTCTTGGAATTCTTGCTAGCTGGATTTCTCCGGTATTCTGCGAACGTGCCTGAAAAATTTGTGTGTGGCTCACTGCAACTCCTGCAACTCGACTCCTGACTGCTCAACTAGGCCAGCCTGCCGCAGCAGTTTTTGTATTTCTTCCCGCTGCCGCACGGGCAGGGGTCATTACGACCTACTTTTGGAGCTTCTCTTCGCGCGGACGGGTATGACTAACTCGAGTTCGTCGCCGTTTTTGTCACTTTGTTCCTCGCGGGCCAATCCAAGATTTTCCCGGCGTGGAACCGGACCTGTCGGAACTCGTGCCGGTTGTGGACCCTCGGGCCGTTGAGCGAATGTTGAAGGGGAGCGAGGACAAAAATTGCTCGAATGCCATCAAATTCGTCGTGCTCCGGAACAAATTGGACAAAACCTCGTTTTTGATGCTCGCCATCAGCTGGCTGAACATGTCGTAAGCCTCAGCTTTATATTCCACCAGCGGGTCTTTTTGACCGTAACTGCGTAGATAAATTCCCTCCCGGAGACCGTCCATCGCATAAAGGTGCTCCTGCCAGAGTCGATCGATTGCGTTCAGAATGATGTAGCGCTCGAGACCAGCGACCGCTTCAGATTCCTCGTGACTGACCTTCCGCTGGTAGGATTGCTTGATGCGGTCAACCAGGAACTGTGAATTTTCTTCGGGCGTGCGTGTATCGAACTGGGCTGAAGTCCGGTTCAGACCCAATGGAAATGTCGTATTCACCCATTGAAGGAAGCCGTCGTAATCGGGTTCGCTCCCATCGGGCGGCTGCAGGTACTCCTGGGCCCTGAGCGGGACAACCTCGTCGACAATCTCAAAGATCAACTTCCGCGGCTCGGTGGTTTCAAGAGTCTCGTTTCGCAGCGCATAAACCACCTCGCGCTGCTTGTTCATGACATCGTCAAAATCCAATGTCCGCTTGCGGATCAGATAGTTCCGTTGTTCGACCCGTTTCTGAGCCGTTTCGACGCTTTTGTTGAGCCAGGGATGCTCGAGTTCTTCGCCGTCTTTCAGGCCGAACCGCTCCATCATCGACGTCATCTTTTCGGAAGCGCCGAAATTTCGCATCAAATCGTCTTCGAAGCTGACATAGAAGCGAGAAGAGCCCGGATCGCCTTGACGGGCGCAACGACCTCGGAGCTGACGATCAACGCGCCGTGATTCGTGACGTTCGGTACCGAGCACGTGCAGTCCGCCAAGATCAGGGACACCATCGCCAAGTTTGATGTCGGTTCCACGGCCGGCCATGTTGGTGGAAATCGTGACTGTACCTCGCTGCCCTGCACGGGCCACAATCTCGGCTTCCTGCCGGTGATACTTTGCGTTGAGTACGTTGTGCGGGATCTTTTCCCGTTTCAACATCCGGCTCAGGAGTTCCGATGCCTCGACGCTGGCGGTGCCGACAAGGACCGGTTGGCCCTTGCTGTAGCAGGCTTTGATTTCCTCCACAGCCGAGCTGTATTTCTCTCGGCGCGTTTTATAAATGCGGTCGTTGTTGTCATTGCGAATCACAGGACGATTCGTTGGGATGACAACAACATCCAGTTTGTAGATGTCATGGAACTCGTTGGCCTCCGTCTCCGCGGTGCCGGTCATTCCGGCCAATTTGTGGTAGAGGCGGAAGTAGTTCTGAATCGTGATCGTGGCGAGCGTTTGAGTTTCGCGGTCGATCTGCACACCTTCCTTTGCCTCAACGGCCTGATGCAACCCATCGCTCCACCGACGGCCGGGCATCTTTCGTCCGGTATGCTCGTCAACGATGATCACCTTATTTTCCTCGATCACGTAATCGACATCTTTCTCGAACAGGCAGTAAGCGCGGAGGAGTTGAGAGATATTGTGAATACGTTCCGCCTGGCTGTCACAGTACTGTTGGCGCTGCCTTTTGGCTTCGTCCTTCTGTGCTTGATTCAGATTCGGATCCAGATCGATTTCGGTAAATTCGGTGATCAGATCGGGCAAAACGAAAGCGTTCGGGTCGTCCGGATTCAAAAAGGAACGCCCCATCTCAGATAGATCTGAATCCTGATGCCGCTCATCGATGGTGAAATAGAGCTCCTCTTTCAGGGCGACCAGTTCTTCTTTCCGGGAATCCTGATAGAAGGAGAGTTCGGATTTATCGATGGCCTTGCGGTTTTCCGGGATCTTCCATCAGGCGCAGGAGCCCTTTGTTCCGGGGCTGGCCAAGCTTCACCTTAAAGAGAAGTCTTCCGGCTTCTTCGCTTTGGCCCTTTTCCAGCAACTCTTTGGCCTCAGAAACCAATCGATTGCAAAGCATCGTTTGCTTCCGCACCAACTGTTCGACAAGCGGCTTAAACTTGTCGTACTGGTGGGACGAGACCGTTGCAGGTCCGCTGATGATCAGCGGCGTCCGAGCTTCGTCGATCAGGATGGAATCGACTTCATCGACGATCGCGTAGTAGTAACCGCGCTGGACTTGTTGTTCCTTTGTGGTCGCCATCCCGTTATCACGCAGGTAGTCGAACCCGAACTCGCTGTTGGTTCCGTACGTGACGTCGCAATCGTATTGCTCCTTGCGGACAGAGGGCGATTGGTCGTGTTGAATGCATCCGACGGTGAGCCCGAGCAGTTTGTAGATTTCACCCATCCATTCCGCGTCACGACGAGCCAGGTAATCGTTAACGGTCACGAGGTGAACGCCACGCCCGGTAAGAGCGTTGAGGTAAATCGGACAGGTCGCGACGAGAGTTTTACCCTCACCGGTCGCCATTTCAGCAATCTTGCCTTCGTGCAGCACAATCCCGCCGATGAGCTGAACATCGAAATGGATCATGTTCCAGACGATAGGCTGGTCACAGACAAGGATGGTTTTGCCGCAGAGCCGGCGCGCCGCATTCTTTACGAGGGCGAACGCCTCGGGCAGAATCGCGTGCAGACGGCGTGCAAGTTCGTCCGGATCATCGATGTTCGCCAGATCTTTTTTCCACTGAGCCGTTTTTTCCCGGAGTTGATCTTCAGTGAGGGACTGAAACTCTTGTTCCAACTGGTTGATCTTTTCGACAAGAGGGCGAATTCGTCTTGACCTCCCGCTGGTTCTTCGAACCCAGAACCTTCCGTAAAATCCAACTAAGCATAAAAATTCCTTCTACTTGCTGCCAGGTCGGTCCACCGGGATAGCTGCGAGTTCAGGAGGAAGCTTGTCAGGCTCGAACGTCTCCACATGGAGCTTAACCAGACTCACGAATTTGCATCCAAAATCCGGCGATCGATCGCCGCTCCGGTCAACCAGGCAGCCAACAGCGACAACCTTTCCGCCAAAACTTTTGACAATATCAATGGTCTCTTGAACTTTCGTGCCCCGCGTAACGACATCTTCGGCCACGATGAATCGCTCGCCAGGCAAAATCTTAAATCCACGTCGCAAGACCAGTTTTCCATCCTGTTTCTCAGCGAATATATGACGCTTACCGAGGATTCTGACCAACTTCTTGTCCGACGATAATGCCGCCCATGGCCGGCGAAATCACGGCATCGCATGCTACGTCTGCGAGTTTTGAGGCCAGGTCGCAGCAAATTTCCGCCGCGATATCGGTATGTTGCAGGACCATAGCGCATTGGAAATACTGTCTGCTGTGCAGGCCGGAGCTGAGAACGAAATGGCCATGCAGCAACGCGCCGGTTTTCTCGAACGTTTCTAAAATCGATTGAGCCACGTCTGTCTAAGAAGGTTTTAAGGCAATTGCCTCGATTTCTACGTTAGCACCCTTCGGCAGAGCTGCGACCTGGATTGTTGAGCGGGCTGGGGGATCGATCGGGAAGTAGCTCGCGTACACGGCGTTCATTTCGTCGAAATTGGCAAGATCGGTCATAAATACGGTTGTTTTAACCACATGTTCCATCCCGAGGCCATGGGCGCGAAGGACCGCAGCGATATTTTGAAGGACCCGTTCCGTCTGGCTGGAAATGTCGCCTTCAATCAAAGTTCCCGTTTCGGGATCCAAGGGAATCTGTCCGGAACAAAACACAAACGGACCGGCTGCGATGCCCTGTGAGTAAGGGCCGACGGCGGCGGGTGCTTCGGTTGTCGAGATCACCGTCTTCATGAGAAGCGTTGAAGGGTACCCATGCTTTGGGAGGTGTCAACCCCTCTTCATCTCGTTATCGTCGTCGTCCTCCTCCTCGGTTTCCTTTGCCGTCGGAGAATGCTGTTCGCGTGGCACCCTCATTCGCGAGTTTTTTCAGAGCAAGCCGCTTTTGCCGGCAGCGGTCAAAGATCGCGAACGAGGACGAGGACGAGTATCCTAGAAAGCCGGGGGCTTTTTTGGGTGCGACATGAACACTTTGGTGGCTCGCGCACTTTCGCGGGATGCGCGGTGGTGGCAAGAAGAGAGCAAGCACGGTGGATGGCTTGGCAGTTATGGCCGGTTTCGTTCCTGGTGTGAAGCAGACCCGACGACGAGTATGGCTCCGATGTATTGCGGATGGGTGCTTGGTGGCAGCCTTCCAGCCCATTAGCTCTTTAATAGAGCCAGGAGGGGGAAGGCTCGACCCCGTTGGGGAGAGTGTGTATTTGACCCGCACGTCGGGCCGAGCCAACCACTTGTGCGCTAAAAGACTTAAAGTATGAAGCGCAAAAGCCGTCGTGCCAAGACCCAAAAAGTGTCTCCGATCAATGACGATCTGGAGTTGATCGAACCGGATGCCGCAGCCGTGGATGTGGGTAGTCGCAGTCATTGGGTAGCAGTCAACCCGCAGCGAGATCCAACCCGGTACGGGAATTTGGAACTTTCACTGCTGATTTAATGAGCCTGGTCGATTGGCTGGCTCAAAGCGGAGCAAAGTCTGTGGTGATGGAGGCCACCGGAGTTTATTGGGTGAGCCTCTATGAGCTATTAGAAGAACGTGGTTTTAAGGTCTACGTGGTCGATGCCCATACAGTGCGTCATCTGCCCGGCCGCTCTAAAAGCGACGTCAAAGACTGTCAATGGCTTCGTCGACTGCATAGTTATGGGTTGTTGCGGGGCTCTTTTCGGCCGCCGGCGCAAATCCGCCGATTGCGCAACTACCTGCGCTCGCGGGGTAATATCATTGAGGCTGCGGCTCAACAGCAGCTTCGAATGCAGAAGGCTTTGACCTTGATGAATGTTCACTTACACCACGTCATCAGTGACATCAGCGGTCTGACCGGGCTTTCGATCGTCCGAGCCATCGTGGGCGGGGAACGTGATCCAAAACGACTGGCTCGATTGCGCGATCCGCGCATCCAAGCCAGTAAGGAAACCATCCAGAAAAGCTTGGAGGGCAACTGGCAGGAAGGAATGCTCTTCGATTTGAAAATTACCCTGGAAAGCTACGACCACTTTCAAGGCCAAATTGCGGCCTATGACCAGCAGATCCGTCAAGAACTCAAAGAGGTTCCATCCAAAGAGGATTTAGTTCAGCAAGCCTTGCCCCCAGTACGGCTAAGAGCCTGCCGCAAACGGCCAGGCATGAGCCAACAAGACCAGCTTGATCTGCGAGCGGAGCTTTATCGAATCAGCGGTGTGGACCTGACCCGCATCGATGGCATCAGTTTGCAGACTGCGCAAAAAGTCTTCTTCGAAATTGGGACCAATGTGAATGCCTGGGCAGATGAG
Organism: uncultured Verrucomicrobiae bacterium; assembly: GCA_963736745.1. Classification (GTDB taxonomy): domain Bacteria; phylum Verrucomicrobiota; class Verrucomicrobiia; order Chthoniobacterales; family JAFAMB01; genus JAFAMB01. Next base: position 346,283 of record CAVTQD010000038.1, read on the forward strand.
AAAAAGTTCACTTGCTGGCTGGGCTTGAGTCCTAACCATCGTATTAGCGGGGGCAAGGTGCTCAAACGCAGCAGTCGCAAAGTGGTCAACCCACTGAGCGTCGCGCTGCGGCTGGCCGCGCGCACGCTCCGAAACAGTCACAGCGCCTTAGGAGCAAACTTTCGTCGACTCAGCGCTAGAATCGGAATGCCCAAAGCTATCACCGCATGGCCAGAAAACTAGCCGTGCTCGTCTACCGAATACTCAAGTATGGAACCCAGTATGTCGACAAAGGCATGCAAAACTACGAAACCAAATACCAAGAATCCAAAGTCCAATACTTGCGAGCCCAGGCGGCGAAACTCGGCATGATGCTTCTACAGCAATACATC
>CAVTQD010000039.1:0-31114 GCA_963736745.1 uncultured Verrucomicrobiae bacterium
GACTCCGTGCTCATGGATCTAACTGCCCTTCGGCTGCGATTAAGGCTTCCCAAAGCGCATGGATCCTCTCGGCGATCTCTGCCGGATACCAGTAGATTTGACACAGCTTGGCGATCGCGGCTCGGGAACTAGGTGCCTGATTCTGAGGCGACAGCAAGACAGCGCTCCATCGAATGGTGCGAAATTGGTCAGCGTCTGCCGCTTCCGCATGTTGGTCCGGTTTCAATTGTAACCCTTCCTTCGCAGCCTATCAGATCGTATCGAAGATTGAAAATAAGAGATTTTGAGCCGTAGAGTTTTGCCGCTCAGTGAAAAGACTAGACTTCGACCGAACGGCTATAGGGCGCAGGTTACTCCAAGGAGACGGCAATTTTTGACTCCAGAAGCGGCCAATTCGGGCGATCCCCGTAAGAGGGGGAAATGCTTTTCCGTAGGAAGGACGTAGGCGAGCTCCGTTGACCAGTTCATAGGAAGCTCAGGCGCCTCGCGAAGATGTAGAGTGGATACCAATAGGTGCGGCACAACTGAGCCAAAGCGGACTGCCCCCCCTACGTCTGGTTTTTCGCCGCCCTCATGACGATTGTCCAGCGCGTGGTGTGAAAGCTCGCCGCGCCCTCCGCCCACCGACCATGGTCGCGTTCCACAAAGATTTCCGTGTTTCACCAACTTTAGCCGCTGAAAGGGGGCTAATAGGAACAAAATTCCTAAACTCCGGGACCGGGTTGCCTTTGTAAAAGGGATGAAGGCCCCGATCATGAACCAAAGCTCTACTTGGATGGCACTGCGAAACCCGGCATTCAGAAAACTCTGGATTGCCGCGGTGATCTCCGGCACCTGCGTGGCCGCCCACTACAGCGCCGCGACCTGGATGATGAATATCTTTACGGGATCGCCATTTTTGATTTCGCTCATGTCAACGGTGGCCTCGCTACCTTTCTTTCTGTTCACGCTGCCTGCCGGCGCCCTAGCCGATAAGGTCGACCGGCAGAAGTTGATATGCTCTTATCAATGTTGGATTGGCGGCTACGGCCGTCGGCTTTAGCGGTGCTTGGCTGGCTGCATCTTCTCAATCCTTACCTTATCCTGGTAAGCGTATTTTTTATCGGAGTTGGATTTGCCTTTAACGCTCCAGCCTGGACATCGATCGTGCCTCAAGTCGTCTCATACATCTACTCCCCTTCCGCAGCCACCTTGAGTGGTTTGCAATTCAATGTTTCGGGAATTATTGGTCCGGCGTTGGGTGGTTTGCTGGTTCCGTTGGCCGGAGCCAATTTTGTCTTTGCTCTCGATGCCGCCTGTTTTCTCCTGGCGGTTTTGGCAACCCGCCAATGGAAACAAGCAATCTGTGCCGGCAAAAGTTTCCGTCGGAGAGCTTTTTCGAATCTTTCGGGACGGTTATGCCACTTTGTTCGTTACACGCCCAACTTTCAGGTCGTGTTGGCCCGAAATTTCCTGTTTGCTCTGTTCATTTCCGTGATTCCGGCATTGATGCCGGTGGTGGGCTTGAAAGTGTTACACCTCAGTTCATCGAATCTGGGTCTGTTATTCACCAGCATGGGAGCTGGATCGGTTGTCGGCGCGGTGTTCATCATTCCTTGGCTGCGAGCTCGCTTGTCGCCCGATTGCCTTCACCCTTCTGGGCGAATTTGCTGCTTGTCCTGGTTTACGTGTTAATGGCGCTGGTTCGTCAGACAGAGGGATTCTTTGTTGTCGCCGCACTTGCTGGCGTGGGATGGACACTGTCGGCTTCCGAACTTTGGGTGGCGGCGCAGCGCGCGATACCAAGCTGGGCGCGAGGCCGAATGAACGCTACGGTAATCATGATCTCGCAGGGGGCTATGGGTCGGGGGAGTGATCTGGGGTTCGACTGGCTGCGATAGCCGGAGCAAGTTATACCTTGCTTGGTGCAGCGGTTCTGTTCCTCACGAGCCTGCTTCTGGCCCGTCGTCTTTCGATCGACGCTACAAGAAATCTCGAAGAAAGAGTCTCAGGCTATTCTATCTGGAAGTGTTGAACCTGAAGAAGTGACGCCAATCGCAGCCACAAGATGAATTGCTTGCGGCCTGATTGTTGGGGGAGAAAGATTATGAACAACAAACATCAAGAAAATGGAGCCCCGGCGGGTCCGCTGATTTTCACTGTACCCGCCTCCAGCTTCATCGTGATCGTCAATTCCGACTGGCTCGATGGGAGAAAGCCAGCAGCTGTTTCCGACAAAACGCACCGTCGAAGCTATCTGGCAACTTGGCCGAGAACGGCGAGTGATTTCGTGGGCGGGCTCTTTAACATTATTGGGCTGAAGTACCCGTCTCCTTTCTCTGGTCAGAGCTGCGGTGATTTTCTATTCCCGCTTGGGCAACGTTCCCTCCTCGGCCAGCAATCGAACGGCTCGATCAAAGGCGGCCCACGCCGCGGCAGCGAGGGCGCCCCCAACACTCACTCGTCGGACGCCGGCATCGGCCAGATCCGCTATTCGCATGTTGGGACCGATCAGCAAAACATTGACGGGTTTCGGCGCGACGGTTGAAACCAATGTACGGATCGCAGAAAGGTCAGTAATCCCCGGTGCATAAAGACAATCCGCGCCCGCCTCCGCATAAGCAACAAGCCGGTCGATCGTCGCAGCTAGCTCCGTACGCCCGATCAGGTAGCCCTCCGTACGACCAACCAACACCACAGGGTGGCCTGAGCGCTTGATGGCCTCGTGGGCAGCCGTGATCCGATCAACGGCGAGCGGTTGCTCGTAGAGCCCGCGTCCGATTCGATCTTCGATCGACAACCCAGCGATACCCGTATCCAAAGCGAGCGCGACATTGGTCGCCACACCCTCAGGCTCATCCGCGAAACCGGATTCAAAATCCGCGTTAACCGGCAGGTCCGTCGCCGCACAAAGAAGGCGCAAGTGCTCCAGTACCTCATTGCGAGACAATTCACCGTCGTTGCGGCCAAGTGCCCAGGCGGCTCCGGCACTCGTTGAAGCTAGCGCTTTGAACCCCCGCTTCTCGAGGCGCCGTATTCCGCCGACATCCCAAGGATTGGGTAGCACGAAGCAACCCTCTTTGTGCAGCGCTCGAAAGGTGGCGCGTTTGGTTTGGAGATCATTAGGCATATAAAATCCAATCGCTAATCGGGACCAACGATGTAATTCGGGCTGTCCTAATAATGATGATTCCGGCATAGTCGTCAACTATGGCGCTGCTCTCAAGCAGTCATCAAAGAGTCTAGAGGAAAATGATGATAGGCTGATTTTACTAAAACATCGAGCAAAGAAAAATCAGGCCCCGGCCTGACGTTTTAGTCACAGGTCGGCTCCAACAATAAATCGAATGATTAATCGCGAAACTGCCCGTTCCTGTCCTCGCAATAGCAGCAGGTTTGGGACTTTTTATCGTCTTGATACGGTTTGCGTTCGAGACTCAGTTTAGTGGCCTTGAATTCGGGGCTGCCTGAATGACACGAAGATAAGGAGGGTTTGAGACGTCTTATGCCCCGAAGCCGAAGGGGCTAAAGGATTCAAGCCCAGGGTTGAAACACCGGTTTCAACCCTGGGAACTCATCCAGCCAAGACCTGTCGCCCTGAATGGGCGAAAGCTCACGCGGGCCGAACTAACGCGGATTGCTCCCTGATGAAGGAATGAGGTGTCCGTACGGCGGTGTTCCAAACTTTTGTCGGAGAGGAGATCATTAGACCAAAGTAATGGCGAGCGATAAGATTGTTACACACAATAGGCGTGTTATTACGACGCTCGAACAGGCGCCCTTTCAGGGCGCATCATCACGGGAGGTGGCGGTTCCCGGGGTTGAAACCCCGTTGAAACCCCGGGCTGCGCCCCGTAGCCCCTTCGGGAACCGTCCCAAAATCTGCTTATCTTCGCGCCATTCGGGTCTGCCCTTCTTTGGGCGTTCTTGTCGCCGCCTATCTACCGGCACCAGAGTTTAACTTTCAAAGCTCTTTATGCTGCCTGCACGGTGAAAAAACTCGATAGAAGCTTATTAGATGTCATTTGGGAATTTCTTTCGCATGTTTTTACTCTCTGATTAGATCTCCAGCCAAAGGTGCCGCGCGGTCGTCATGTCCGGATGGTTTGATTTCGGATTGCTAAAGCTTAGCATTCAAGACATGAATATTGGCCAAATAATTGTGTGGATCATCGTCGGCGGCTTCGCGGGAACGCTTGCAGGGCGCGTTGTTACCTTGAAAAAGGCGGGCTTGGGCCGCTGGACGAACCTGCTGATCGGAATGGCAGGCGCCGTGATCGGCGGCGAGTTGTTCAGCCTGTTCAAAATCAACTTCGGCCTCGGAGATCTGAAAGTTAGCTTCGAGGATCTCATCGCCGCTTTTCTCGGCTCGCTGCTCGTGATCTTCGCGTGGCGGATTATCGCAAGGAGCAGAGCAAGAGACGATCAAAAGAACTATCCAAAGCCCAAGCCCTGAGGATCATGGCGGCTCGATTCTTTGTCCGCCTGCGTTGTCATTCCCTTACCAAACGACGGATTGTGGAGCGACTCCCGAACAGCCCGCGCGAGGGGCTGGACATCCTCGCTTTGGCATGCCTAATGCAAATTGACGTCTTTGCGACAAGAGACAGGTTTTGGATGAAGTTTAAATAACATCTAGCGATGATTTCCAGACAGCCACTGGGTCTTTAACTCGTAAACATTGGTGTTGTACCAAATCGCCGTGTAAAAAGGAGCCCAAACAACGAGCAGATGTTCATACACGGAAGTTCGCGATCTTCTAATATCTGGGATTTAGGAGACGGTGCACTAGGCATTGGCCTGAGCCACATCCCGATTCGTCACAGCTGTCGGCTTTTTCCGATACACCAGTTCGAAAACCGGTGACGCCATAAGCGTGGTTACGATTGCCATTATAACCATGATCGAAAACAAGGCTGGCTGGATAATGCCCTTCTGCAAACCGATATTGAGGATAATCAACTCCATCAATCCCCGAGCGTTCATGAGAGTGCCAACTGCAAGGGCCGTTCGATTACTTTCGCCGTTTAGTCGGGCGGCTAACCAGCAAGCGGCTCCTTTCCCCGCTATAGCTGCCAACAGCACGACGGTCGTAATCAACAGCAATTGGAGATTGTTCACCGTGTCGAGCCTGGTATTCAGGCCGGAGAACGTGAAAAAAATCGGGAGCAGAAATACCACCGCCACAGGTTCAAGCTTTCTCCGCAATTCCTCCGTATAAAATCCGCGAGGCATCGCCACACCAAGGATAAATCCGCCGAAGACAGAATGAATCCCGATTGCATCGGTAGCCCACGAACCAAGCATCAACAACATCAAAGTGGCTCCTAGGAGGGCGGGACTGATCTCACCATTCTGTTCCGCGATGACGCCCAATCGGCGGAGGAGTTTTCGACCAATCGTCAAAGTGAATAGCCCGTAAAGTAACCCGCCGACAATCGCCTGAATCGCGATCATGGCGCCGCCACCGAAACTCCCGAGCACGATGGCGAGAATACACCACGCCGTCGCATCGTCGATGGCGCCTGCAGCCAATGCCAGGGTCCCAAGAGGTGTACCCGTTATGCCGCGCTCATAAATGATGCGAGCCAACATCGGAAATGCCGTAATGGACATCGCCGCGCCCAAAAACAAAACGGCTTCAAAGCCAGTCACTTTTTCGGAGAAAAGCCCCGGAACCCTCCTAATCCAGAGCGCCAAAAGGCCACCCAGAACAAAAGGTGCAACCATACCTGCGACCGAAACCGAAGCAGCGCTGCGCGCTTTGGAGCGGAATAGATCAATTTTGAATTCGGTGCCAACCAAAAACATGTAGAGACCCACGCCAAACTGCGCCAGCACGTACAAGATCTTCAGGGAGTCCTTCGGGAAAATCACCTGCTGCCAACTCGGGAAAAAGGAGCCCGAACAGCGATGGTCCCATGATGACCCCAGCAATCATTTCACCGACAACCTGGGGCTGACCAACGCGGCGAGCCAGGATGCCTACACATCGACAAACAGCCAGGATGAAGAATACCTGGAGGAAAAATACTGCAGAGAGCTGAGCCGAAGTCATAGCGCGTAAACCATCTACCTAAATGGTTGGTTCTTGTCGGTCAATTCAAAGGATCACGTTGTGTGTTCCTTGGAATCGCTCAAATTGTCCAGAGGACAGCAGACCGTAATGTGCGGACCCATTTCTGGTTCCACTCATCGTGAGAAAACGAAATCTAGTTGCGCACCAGGGTGCGACCAGAGACCGCTCCTGTAAAGGTACAAGGATCCTCCAAAATCTGGAGCCCACAATCCTGCATCAGAGCGCTTTGAACGGTAAAGAAATCGAGAGAGGCCAAATCGGTGGACCGAAATTTCCATTTTTCGGCGAGATGCTTTCTGTTAGTGCTTGAGGATGAGCGCTGCCGCGATTTACGAAATTGCCCCTGACCTGTTTCGGCTGTCCATTTACGTTCCGGACTTTGACATGCAGTTCAACCACTTCCTCGTGCGCGACGAGGAACCGCTCCTTTTCCACGCCGGCTTAAAGGGCATGTTCCCGGCATTGCGCGAGGCGGTCGCGAAGATCATTGACCCGGCGAAGCTCCGTCATATCGCCTGGAGCCATTTCGAGTCCGACGAAATCGGCGCGCTCAATGATTGGCTTCAGATTGCGCCTCAGGCCCAGCCCGTCTGCACTCTCGTTGGCAAGCTCGTGAGCGTGGATGATTTCTCCATCCGTCCGGCGCGCGGCATGACGCCCGAAGATGTCCTCACGACCGGCAAGTATCGCTACCGGTTCTATCGGTCGCCCCACATCCCGCACGGATGGGATGCGGGTGTGCTGTTCGAGGAGACGCGCAAGACGCTTTTTTGCTCCGACCTCTTTCATCATTTCGGCAACGTCGAGTCGGTCACCACGTCGGACCTGATCGAGCCGACGCGCAAAGCGATGCAACAGTTGGAGCAGGGGCCGCTGGCCGGCTACATGCCTTACACCCGCCAGACCGAAGGCGTTCTTCGGTCGCTGGCCGATCTCAAACCGGAAACTCTAGCCGTCATGCACGGATCTTCCTACCGCGGCAAATGCGATGGCCTGTTCACCGGCCTGGCGGGAGTGATCAAGGAAACCTTCGACCACTAACCCGAGCATCGGCCGAAGGCGCTGCTTATGGTCGCGTTCACAGGCCAGGAATCGAACCTTTCAAGTTTGCACCAGAACCGGTTGTGGAGGGGTCTGTGGATTGGATTCAAGCCGGGGGGTGCTCCCGCTTGAGATACTTGCCGAGAACGACTTTTTTAGGCATGGAAAATAAATGTCAGTCGCCGACGCCGCAGACTCTGTATCCCACTGGCGGTATCTGCCTACCCTGATCCGGCTCGGTTTGGCTGTGGGATGCGGAGTGTTTGTTGGGCTTGAGCGGGAACACCATGGCAAGGCGGTATGCCTCCCACTTATGAGACGATGCGCTAGTCCGCGATCGGGTTCGACCTTGATTTTCAGTCATCCAAACGATGCGAAGATTGGTCTTTCACATTTTGGCCCCGGCGATCAAGGTGTTCGCGCATGTAAACGGAAGCACGGAGTGCCGTGAGACTGCGAAAAGAGAAAACTTGAAAGCGAGTAAGCATAATTCAGGAAATTTATGATGCCGGCATTATGGTTGCTTGTCGGATTGGTGCCCGAAAGTGCTTACTCGTCGGATAAAATCAGCTTGATGCAGTACTCTGGCGCAACGTATCGAATTATTTGAGGATGAGGAGTGGCGAGCGGCGCGGTCTGCCGCTGCCGACCGAATATTCAACCCACAAACAACAAGGAGAATACAGTGAGTAAGAGTACAAGCACAAGCAGCGTCTACCGCGTCACCGAGCTTATCGGCACCAGCGAGGTTTCCTGGGAGGAGGCCGCGAAACACGCAGTGGAAACCGCATCAAAATCCCTGCGCGAACTGCGCGTTGCGGAAGTGAACAAACTCGATTTGGTGATCGTTGACGGCAAAGTCACCGCTTTCCGCGCGCGGGTGAATCTGTCGTTCAAGTACGAAGGCAAAGACTAGAGTTTGCGGATGAAGAGGGCGGATATCGGCGTGGACACATATTTTATGGACGAAAAGTTTGAAGCAAGATCATGTACCAAGTGCGGGTTTTGGGAAAATATGTGTCCTTCGTCGGGGAGGGAATCCTTGACTGCCTGGTCAAAATTCGAACCCGAACAGCTGGTTCGTTCTTCTTGGACTGCAAACTGCTAAATCTTTTAGCGAAATGGATCAGGCGCGCAAAAAGGAACTGTGGAACTGTCGGAGCGTATTTTTGATTCAACAGCAGAGTCTCTGGGTGCGAGTACTAACTACTCATCGAAAATGGGCGACAAATCTCCATCGACTAATAAACTCGCACGCTCCGCGGCGTGAGTCCGTTGGTGCGAGGCCGACTTCTCGTGGCCAGCGAAGACAGTCTGGCCGAACCCAACGGAATACTTCACGAAATTCATTGTCTTCCTTTGCCAGGGCTCATGGAGAACTCCTGAGCTTCTGAATGGAATATCGCACGGATTTTTGAAACGCGTCAACACGCTTTTGTGCATTCGCATAAATTGGAGCGATCGTCCATCCAATGAACGACATGCCTTTGTGGACTATCACAATTATCCAGTCTGTCGGTCCAACTCGTCCTCTCTATAAAAAACCTTTAATGCGAACGCACAAAACGTCGATCTATATATTATAGAGGATGAAAGATGAACTTGATTCAGACATTGGAACAAGACGAAGAAACAGCCCTAGACGCGCTGGGGGATTTTTCGCAAGAAGACAGCACTGAAGCTACCATCGAGGAAGAGACCGTGGGAGCGTGGTTAGCTCTGCAGCAAGATTGGGCACTGGCCGAATGATAGCCGATTAGCGGAGGCAAAGGGAAGCCGGAGTGCGGCGGGGCCGGATGAATCGGAGCAATCGCTTGGTTGTCGAATAGAAAGGTGGAAAAAGGGCCGCTTCCACCGCTTGCCATCCCGGAGATGGCCTGTCAATGCGGCGCGGGCTGTATCGACATGTGGGCCGTGTCAACTTTAGTCGACGCCCCAAATCGTGCATGGTAATCAAGGCGTCACCTTCTGGGCAGTCAATTCATCGGCCGTTTTCTGTTCACAGGCGGATCGAGTCCCCTACACGGAGATGTTTTCCTTCCTCAGAGGCAGGTATTGAGGTGTTCACGCCGAAACGATAGAAATGGTTGAATCGGTCTGGATTGGCCCAGGATGGCAGCCGTTTTTTCCGAAGAGCCATGAAAGCTCTTTGAAAGCCTGGCACGAACTGGGTTCCGTTTTCGGGATCTCGCGAGGGCACTACACATCGCTGGCACGGATTGTGGCCAAAGAAAGCGATATTGCCGATCCCAAACGGCTTAAGTTCATTCGCCGGACCAAAGAGGTGATCTTCCCAAAATGTCTCAACTCCTCCCAACTCAAGATTGGTTCGAAATCTCCGACGCACGCTTTCCAGATTCAACTCCGGGAACCATTGAACCACCTCTTGAAGGCTTGCTTGACTGACAATTGTTGGACCTGAGGCAACGGAATCGTCGGGAAATCCCTTCCTGGGGTCAAAGATTAATTGCACCCTGAATCCGAAAAAATCACTAAGCCAGCGATTGAGTCGTCCGGGTTCGGTGAGGAAAAAGTCTTGTTTCGCATTGTCGCCGTTCACCCAAAAGGATGCCTCCTTGCAATTGTCCGCGAAAGTTGTGCGAAGCAAATGAACCTGACCGGTGCGTTTGCCATTCACGTAGGCGCCGGTATCGTCAACCATTGCGTAGATCCGGTCACTCTCGAGAGTTCCACTGGCAGTGATGCACACTTCCGTTACCGAGACTCCATCCAACGATTTGATTGGGTAGAGGTCGATTCGGCTAAGTCGCATACCTTTCGCTTATGCCTTATCAACCTGGCATCAATCAAATCCGAATTGTCACCTTTTGCAGGCGCGAGACTCGCCAGTCGCCAAACGTTCTGACAAGAAACAGCGTCGGGAGCGCTGGCCGAAGGATCTGGCGGTCCAACAAGAAGTCATCGAGCCCGCGGAAGTCAGGGAGAATCCGGAAGCCTTCCGCTGTATCGAAGAAGAAGTCACCGAGATGCCTAACCACCAGCCGGCGCCTCGATCCGGGAAACAGCAAAACCGGTCATGGTTATCTGACACGCTTGCCATCCATGACCAATTGTCAGATTAAAGACGTTGTCCCAAAAGCCTGGGCAGCAGCCAGGAGAAAGCCTGCCCAGAGAGTAGCCTGAACATTGTAGATGTCGTAACTCTAACTTACGACGTTTACAGTTCCTTTGAGTCGGCATATGACTGCATGGAACTCCGCGTGACGCTTACAAATTACATACTATGCCAAAGAGTAGAATGAATCCTAAGGTTGATGTATTTTTAACAAAACCAAAAAGTGGCAGAAAGAATTTGAGAAATTGAGAATGATCATTCTTGACTGCCAGCTGACCGAAGAATTGAAGTGGGGTAATCCTTGTTACACGTTTGAGAAAAAAACATAGTTTTAATACATGGATTAAAAGAATACTGTGCGCTTCTGTTTTTCAAAGGTGCCTTGTTAAATGATGCCAATGGTATTCTAATCAAACCTACGGAGAATATGCAGGCGGCGCGCCAGATCCGGTTCACCAATGTTCGAGAAATAGTTGAGATGGAAACCATCTTGAAAGCCTATATTTATGAAGCCATTGAAGTGGAAAAAGCCGGTTTGAAAGTGAATTTTAAAAAGACTACAGAATTCAAAATTCCTGAAGAATTTCAAAATAAATTAGATGAAATCCCTGCCTTGAAAACTGCTTTTGATGCATTAACGCCGGGACGGCAAAGAGCATACATTCTTTATTTTTCTGCACCCAAACAATCCAAAACTCGGGAGTCAAGGGTTGAAAAATGTATGCAGCAAATTCTCAATGGAAAGGGATTAAATGATCAGTAATGCCACTAAACGTTCTCTTCTTCCATGCTTCGAGCGACTGCAGAGAGCGTCGGAAAGACCGCAGCGTTGAGGATGGGCCCTTGGAATCAGAGTCCCATCCCAAACACTTGGCAGCAGCTACGAGCCGCCGACAGAGTCGACCACGGTAAAGTTGCAGACAGGTCAGGTTTCCAGTAGGAAATTAAAAAGCTGATTGTGGGTGTTGTTCGGTCCGGGACCGCAGGCATCTAACCCGCGACTTAAGCCCGCTGGCCGGTCTGACTTCGCTTAAGACGCTCAACCGGAATGAATCGCCGATTTTCATTCCTGGGAAACGCTGGATGTTTGAGGGCGAATCCGACGTAAGCGCGCGCCGCTTTCGTCAATCGCGCGTTAAATTCTTGGCTGTCAGTTTCTTCTGCCCTGGCCATGACCGAGCTCAATCGTTCAAAACCCATGATTGCGAGAGGATCGATGAGGTCTTGTTTCGTCGCAAAATGCCGTTTTGGTGAGGCGTGGCTTACCCATGCTTTACGGCTTAGTTCGCGCCATGACAAATGCTGGAGGCCGCGTGCTTCAAGCGCGGCTTCTGCCGCACGCAGCAATGCTTGGCGCAGATTACCGCAGTGGTAGGAACGGGGCGAAGGCTTCACAGCCATTCTTTGCCGGGCTCCCGACCCTCCAATGGGTGGTGTAAGTGGAAGAAGAGGCGGAATTTTTTTGGAGGGTGTTAAGATAGAAGGATTCATCGTAAGGTTGTTGGTTTCAACAGGCGAATACGATACGAATATTGAATGAAAGAGCGGATAGCGTGTGATGAGATTTTTTTTGTTGAGGATAAAACTGATCGACGAAGAACGTTGCGTGTTGTGGGAAACTATGGAAGGTTTGAAGACGATATGGGGGGAAGTCGTCGATGCAAAAGAGACTTGGCTGCTTTAACGGGACGATAGGATATTTTTGGATGTAGTAGCTTTAGCGATTCGATCGAAAATAGAGAAAGGAACGGGGACTAGCTGTTTCAGCCGGAAGATTCGAAGAGAAATGTAGGATGAATTTGAAAAGTTCTTAATTTGTGATAAATTCGCGTAGCTGATTGAACTGGCACTGGCGAAGTATTTGTTTAGAAGCCTGATAGGCGAGATCATCTGTAACAGCATGCCTTGACTATTTGTTGAAGTCTTTTCGAAGCGACTGGCTGCGCGAGTTATGAGCGTAAAAAAAGGAGCGCACGGTCTGCGCTTTGACTCTGCGGAGCTCATCGAGCGTTGGCCACCGGGAGAGAAAGTTCAACGCGATGTCCGATTTCATGCCCTCGAAGAGATTGACGGCTAAAGGAAAATATTGCTTGAGGGTAGAAATCAGCTTGAGTTCGGTCTTGGTCGCTAAATCCAGAAGACTGCGACGGTGCCGGCAGTATTGATCGAGTTTGCGTTCTGCAGTTGGTTCTGGTTGATAGGGACGAAATCGTTCCGGGTGAGTTCGAACCAACTCTTCAAGCAATTGGCTATCGACAGGATCATCCTTGGCGTGACTTGAAAAGAAAGTCTTTCGAAAACTGGCTAACGATTGAGGATTAATCGCATAAAGATCAATCCAGCCCAAATGGGTGCATAACTGAAAAAATAGCGCACCGCGACGTTGTTCAAGAGCAATGGCGATCTTGCCCTCGGCGCAAACGGATCTCAACTCCAGAAGCCACTCCTGGATGGCCTCGGGTCGGGAGTCAATCTTGCGCCGGTAAGAATCGCCATTAGCAAGACGGACAAAAACGTCATGCTTCTGGTCAGCCCAATCGAGACCAACTGTGGCCCGGTAGGGAAATCGAGAACGGATAGTCATAAATAATGGATTGCGGTTAGAATTTGAGCCGCAGAAAGCGCGTTGGAACTGGCGATCGAAAACTGTACAGTCTGTTCGTAGGGTAAGACGAAATTCTCTTGAGGATTCGTTTAACCAGAACCGCAACCGACCTGCTCGATTAGTTGGAGGGAAGACCTTCTGGAGAGGTCAATTTAAATCCATTCGTAGCAGGCCGGCTGCGCCTTCTGTGGCCGGCCGTCACTTTTCCAGATTTGAAACCAAGGTTTCAGAAAAATCGTGGCTGCCGCCGCAGTTATTCACAGGCTTACGCTGCGAGTTTTGTTGGCTCTGCACTGCAGCCCATGAATAACTGCGGATAACCTGTAATTTTTTCCGGCGGCGTGCTTGACACGCAACCATTTGGTTGCATAATAACCGGAAAGGCAACCGGATGGTTGCGTAACTTCTAGATGAATGATGACACTGTCTTTCGAGCTTTAGCCGACGTGAACCGCCGGCATTTGCTTGACCGGCTGCATGCGAAAAATGGCCAAACGCTCGGCGAACTCTGTCGAGGGCTGGCCATGACTCGGCAAGCTGTCACCAAGCATCTATCGATCCTTGAAAGTGCCAATCTTGTGTCTTGGAAACGTCGGGGTCGTGAGAAGCTTCACTTCATCAATCCGGTGCCCATCAACGAGATCGCCGAACGCTGGATAAATAAATTCGAAAACCCACGCCTGCGTGCGCTCTCGCAACTCAAAAAGAAACTGGAAGGAAATGACAATGAATAGTGCGGTTGGAAGTAGTTTTGTCTATGTCACCTATATTCGGGCTACCCCTGAACGAGTTTGGTCTGCGCTGATTAGCCCGGAGTTTTCTCGTCAGTATTGGCTAGGCGCTCACATGAAAGCCGATTGGAAAGTCGGTGGGCTCTGGCAGCTCGTCTTTTCCGATGGACAGATAGCCGATGGTGGCGAGGTTTTGGAATTCGAGCCGGCCAAACGCTTGGCTATCCGTTGGCGAAACGAGTTTAAGCCCGAGCACAAAGCCGAAGGCTGGTCGCTTTGCGTTATGGAAATCGAACCGGCGGGGGAGGCAACTAAACTCACCGTGAGTCACACTATGGAGCGAGAGGGTTCTGAATTTATCCGCGCGGTTTCCGGCGGCTGGCCACAGATCCTATCCAACCTCAAGTCGCTGCTCGAAACCGGTTCGGTTGTTCTAACAGGTGACGAACCATAAGCAAATCTTAGAGGGAAACCGCCGTCACGAATGTTTCGTGGCGGCACTTTCCCAAGCTTTGCTCGTCAGAGTTCCTCCTGACGCGACCGTTCTCTCCGCAGTCTCCTTCCAGCTACCCCACAGTTCTACTTCTAAGATATCCGGTTCGTTCGACCGCTTCTGGGATACTTTGGCTTGCTCCCAACGCCGTCCACCGCCGGCTCCGATCTTGCGATCTTCTCGGCGCGCTGCGACTCTCCATCTCTCTGCAGAGTGTCGGGATCTCTCAGTTCTGTCCCAGGATCTACGAAAAGCGTGCCTGACGGATCGCTGACGATGAGGTTACACGCCGAAAGTTTCACTCGATTTGGGTCCGACAAAGATATTCGCGTGTGCTAAACTCTGCGGACAAATTCAGAGTGCATGGGTTCCAACGTTCGGCTTATGGCAAAGAGGGAGTCTGCCAAAGCCCGGCTGCCGACGGTTGCGGCACAACGGCCTGGACAGTTTCTATGCGAACATCCGTTCATGCTCCGACCGAGCACGCACAGTGGGGCAACAGCTCAGGCCCGGACGTCCCGGTCGGAAGTAGACTCGAACCATCTCGGTCCGAGAGACGAAAAGGCTAACGCAGCACGCTATGAAACCCAGGGGGAAAGGCTACGGTGGGATCTTCGCCGAGTCCCGATCTTTTCCGCTGGCGATGGACAACGCCTTCGGCAGGAAGATTCCGAGCCCGCGCGCCTCCCGATCCAGACAAAGATTGTGATTGGACACGCAGATGACCCGCTGGAACATGAGGCCGACCGCGTCTCCGAGCAGGTGATGCGCATGCCGGATTCCGGCTTTAACTTAGGGAATAGACCATTTCAGATCAGCTTCAAATCAGCTGACAGTGGGGAGGGGAGAAAGCTTCGAGAAAGAGAGGTTCCCCGGATTGTGTATGAGGCACTTGACTCGCCTGGACGACCGCTCGATTCAACGACACGAACCTATTTCGAGCCGCGCTTCGGACACGACTTTTCACGTGTGCGGGTGCACGCTAACGAAGTTGCCGCGCGATCAGCACGGGATGTGAGCGCAAAGGCCTACACGGTGGGACATAACATCGTGTTTGGTGCAGGCCAGTTTGCAGCGGAGACCCAAGACGGTCGGCGATTGCTTGGTCATGAGCTCGCGCATGTCGTCCAACAATCAGGTGCAGACGCCATTGGTATCGATCAAAGCGGTGCGAGACGCAGTCCGGCCTTTGGTCGTTCGCCGGCCGCGCATGGATTGGCGCCCCTCATCCGGTCATCGTCTTCTGGCTTCGTTTTGCAGCGCGAGCCGGACGGGTCATCGCGCACAAAACCGTTGGAACCGTTGGGGGTGATCGCCGACAGGATTGCCCGGCTCGCCTTAGGTAAACATCAGGCCGAAATACAGAATACGCTCGGTTCTAAGCGGGGCCCTGTCATTTCGGTGGTCCGTGACGAGCTATCAAATGAGATCTTTGTCGGACTGAACAATCATATTCCGGCGGAACTGGCCTTTTCGATCAAAACGTCGATTGAATCCCACCAGGCAAGGATTGCGGCCGGTGAACTCAAGGTAGTACACAGCGATCCGGACGCCGCTAAGGGTGGGCATTCTGAGGTGATAGCGTTCAACCGCGCGATTCGTGCGCGAGAGGCTCGAATGGCAGCAATGGGCATTGACCGCCCCATGGCGGAGGAGGAGAAGAAAGGTCTTTGAACTGCAAAACGTGTGGCTGACCGAGGCCCGCCGATTCGAAGTCAGCCCCCGCTGCGAGCACTGCGCAGATATAACTCGTGGCGTAGCGGTCACGAAGGCCCAGTTCTTAGCAGAAGGCGGAAAGTCGGGCGAAATCACGGTACCCCAGCGCGGTCAGTCACCCCGTCCGGCGGAAAACCCAAGGCCGTCACATCCGCCACAGGTGAGATCGGATCCGAAGGGCGGGATGGGTATGGACCGGGGATGGGTCCAGATTTTGTGCCGACAAGCGCTTCGTTTGGACAGGCAGTTGGAGAAGGAGTTATCGTGGGCCTGATCACCCACCGAATATGCCACTGTCCATTCCCTTCGAGTCGCCAAATTTGCGGCGGCGTCTGGCTTTCGTTACCTCGGCAGAAAACACACGAACGGCGGGCTTGCTCTGCTGCGGAAGAAGGGTTTTAAACTCATGCGGGCGCTTCGCTCGCTCGATTGCGATAATCGGCCATTCACGTGTTGTCGGGTCTTGCCTGATCTCGGGCATAACCTGGTTTACCGAGCAGCCTGTCCTGATGGCCAGCCCTTTTGCCGATCTGACCTCAAAACAATTCTTTCCCTTGAGCAAGGAACCCGACAGCACTTCCCATCCGCGATGCCGAAGTTTTTCACGGTGGGAGCTTAATGTGGTTTGGAAATGAGCGATGTTGCCGGTTCGGGGCGATTATGTTCTCAGATCGCCACACTTAGGCTGCTTGGCGAGCATAGCCAGACCGTCATTGACAATCGCCCATCCTTGCTCAGCCTAGTCTTCTCCGGAGATTTTGCTGGCCCTGATTCCAGAGCGGGAGAGCCAGGTCAAGGCGATCCTTACCGCGCTCCGTCAATACGACATCCGGCCAGCCGCAGCGCGATTTATTGGAAGATCATGCCGATACCGCTTGTTTCATGACCGAGCGATGCGCAGCCCAGATTTTGCTAAGAGATGCCAGGTGGAGCACGATCGAAAGCGGGACCGCGAAAATCGGAACCATAACCAGCGGAAAAGAGCCAATGAGGACGTTTGGAGCGTCCAGGGAAAAGATCTGAAAACTGCTAGGTGCACTCAAGAATCCGGTCGTCACTGCGATCACGAGATCACTGATACCCAACCAGTTCCACAGGGTGACAAGTTGATCATTTTCGCTGCGCGCAACGCGGGCGCCAACCATTAGGGCAGTTAAGCCAACGATGACATCACCCAAGCCGGCGGGTAAAGCAAAGATTCCGGGCAGTTGCCCAGCAGCATAAAGGACCAGAAAGGTGACGCCGAGGACACGGTAGAATTGGAAGGCGACAAGCTGGCTCTGCGCCACCGCTTCGATGATCTCACGAACCTGTTTTGATCCCCGGATAAAGAGCGCCCCGACAAGGAGGGGTATGCCAATGGCGAGGGCGATATAGGGTATTTGCTGGTTAGCGCGAGCGGAAGATCCCTTGCCAACCGAGGAACAGCGCGAGAACGAACCAACCAAAGAGAATGATTCCGAGGATCGAAACGATGCGAACGCGATCGGCTTTGGTCCGACCGAGGCCGAGCAAAGCGCGATGTACGCCGAACAGAAGAATCAACCCGATAATGATGTCGGCTCCGACGATCACGAAGGAAAGAAACCAAAACCACGACCCGATGAGTGGATAAGCGTGCATACACGAGTGTATATACACATATTTTAGGGTCAAGGACTAAATCTTGATCCCGAAGTGCGTTCCGCAGATTTTCGTGTGGTCTATAGATGAAGCAACCGTGATAGCGCAGATTAACCGGACCAATGTAACCCGGTTTCTAGTGGCAGGGTCCGGGAGCTCGCCTTGGGCTTTGACAACTGAATGGACCCGCACCATAGCGGAGCGGGAGTCGTTAGGGGCAACGACCGGCAAATAATTCTCGGAGACCACAATCGCGGCGTGCAACCAGATTTATTTGCCGGCAGGAAGGTCGGTTCAAACCTTGGCAACCGAAGCCTGGTAGATTTCGTCGATCGATTTTGATAACGAGGCATCAAACTCCGTGTCGCTCATCGAATAACGAAGATCTTCCACCAATGCCCGCGAAAAACTCGCGATCATTCCATGATTGGCGGCGAGGCGGTGGCAGGCGTCTTTCCGGGAATAGCCGCCGGAGAGCGCCACGACCCTGGCGACGCGGCTGTGCTCGATCAAAGGAGAATAATAGTCCGCAACGTCCGGGATCGTCAGTTTCAACATCACCCCGCGTCCGACCGGCAATTCATCCAGTCCTCTTGCGAGTTCCTCGCGAAGAATCGCTTCCGCGCCCGGTTTATCGGGGCTTTTGATCAAAACTTCCGGCTCCAGGATCGGCATCAGTCCATGCTCCGCGATTTGCGCTGCAAACGCGAACTGCTGGGCCACAATGGCCGCGATACCGGTCTTGGAGGGCAAGTGGATCGTCGAGCGCATTTTCGTGCCGTAGACTCCGAGTTTCGCGGCGCGTTCAAGAAGCGAGTCCAGCCCCGGAATCGGCTTCATCAGACTGACCCCGTCCTTTTCCGTTTCCAATCCTTTATCGACTTTCAGGAACGGGACGACTCCGCGGTCTTCCCAGAGGAATGCAGGCACAGGTTTCCCTTTGGCCTGTCCATCCATTGTGCCTTCAAACAGAATCGATCCGATGACCTTGTCGCCCGTGAAGGCGGGCGAGCTCATGATGCGTACGCGCATCTCGTGCACCAGCTTAAACATCTCGGTCTCTCCGCTATACGCGGTGTCAGGTATACCGTAGTAACGCAAAGCACCGGGTGTCGAACCACCACTTTGATCAAGCGCGGCGATAAAGCCTTGCTTGGTGGACATCTGCGATTTCATTTCGTTGCTAGTCATTTTCTTTTCCTTGGACGGCCAGTTACTTGTGAAGCATTCGGGCCCAAACTCTCCAGGAGGCGGTAACTGTTCAGCCGATCCTGGACGCTTCTCCTCAAGCGATCCGCCTCATTTGTCGCGTTAGGGGATAGGGACACCAATTTCACCGTCTGCTGCTCGAATCAAATGTCAATAGGTCAATTGCTGGTCGCATGCGAAGGTTCCGGATCGTGGCAGACTGCCTCGATGTTGTGCCCGTCTGGGTCCAGAACAAATGCTCCATAGTAATCGGCGTGATACTCAGGGCACAGCGCGGGTTCCCCGTTGTCTCGGCCACCAGATCCCATGGCCGCTTCGTAGAACGAGTTTACCAGAGCGCGTTTTGATGCTCTGAATGCGAGGTGCACCGGCGCGATTGTCGAATCGGTTTTTGAAATTAAAAACTCCAGGTCCGACGAAAAGCCGAATCCAACAAGCTTCAACTCATGCGTATTCGGCAAAGGCTCTTCGAGGAGAATTTGATATTCCAGCGGCGCTAGCGCCTTACAGTAGAAAGCCTTGCTGGCGGCGATGTCGCTAACGGGAATAACTAAGTGATCAATCATGACTGGGACTATATGCTCTTGGTCGATAAAACGGCGAGATACGGATTCGCTGAAATTTTCTCGGCAACTATCCCATGATCACGACACTCTTTCTCGGATTTGTGGCGCTGATGGCAGCGGTCGTCGTTGCACTGAGCGTCCGCTACCTGAACGGCCGAACCGCTATAGTCATCACGGCTGGGCTGTTCGTGTGGCTGATCTACGTCGGCCTACTGGGATATTTTGGCGTGGTCAGAAACGCGGCCATGCGCCCCCCGGGGATCACCTTTATCTTTGTCCCCGTCCTGGTCTTTCTTGCCCTCAGCATCTTGGGACTGCGATCGTCTGCTGGGGCTCACGTCGCGCTGGCTTTTCCGCTCTGGATCATTCTGAGTACCCAAATCTTCCGCATCGTCGTCGAACTGTTCCTGCGCCAGCTTTGGATCGACGGTCTCGGCCCCAAGATGTTGACCTTCGCAGGGGCGAACGTGGACATTTATGTTGGAGCGTCAGCGCCCCTTATCGCCTGGTTGTCCACGCGAGGGCGATTGGGGATGAAGCTCGCGCTCATTTGGAATGTGCTGGGGCTTCTCTCACTGACGAACGTCGTGATTCGCGCCGTGTTGACAGCCCCCGGTCCGTTCAACCTGATCCACGCAGAAGTTCCCAATCTGGTGATCGGCACGTTTCCATTCATGTTCATTCCAGGATTCTTCGTACCGTTGGCGGTGGTGCTGCACGTGCTTGCCGTTCGAGCTATCGCTTTAACTGATAATCATGGGTATCCCTGAACGCTCCATCCAAGGTGGCAACGTTGCTCATTGCACTTTGCGTCTCCATCCCGCATTCATGCTGAGTTAGATGTGAACATTGTGGCGCCCAGGTTTGTCCGTAGGTGGCACCACCGACATTCAGCCCGGGAGAATATGATCGGCAAACTGGGTTGCCAACGGATACGATTTCGAGGATGGACGACGCCACGATCTTGCGGCTGCTCGACGTCGAGCGACAAACGGTTGCCGACACGGGTGTCACGTTGGAAAGGACGCCTTGTGTCGTTCGGGCGATCGGTCTGGAAAGTTCGTGGAACGGGATTGTCTATTCGCGCTTCTCCCCATCGGAAACCGAAACAATTGTCAACGCCGAGATCCAATATTTCACCCAGCTGAACCGGGATTTTGAATGGAAGGTTTATAGCCATGATGAACCGCCGGATTTGCTCTCCCAGTTGCGCAATCGCGCCTTCAGGATCGGCGAAAAAGAATCGTTAATGTTCCGCGATTTACGAGAGTTGCCGCCTACCCTGATGGCGCCTCCGCCTGAGGGGGTGACCGTCATCCCGGTGAGAAACGAACAAGGTATCGCGGATTTCCTCGCGCTTGAATCGGCCATCTGGTCCTGCAAACCAAGCAACACACGCGAGCACCTTCTCTCGACCCTAAGCGACCCGTTGCAGCGTAATCTTGGGTTCGTGGCTTACTCCCATCGTAAACCGATCGGGTTCGGGCGTGTAACAACCTCACCGCACAGCCAATTCTCGGGACTCTGGGGTGGAAGCATTCTGCCGGATTTTCGCGGACGGGGAGTTTATCGGGCACTCTTATCCGCCCGGATTCAGCATGTCCTGCAATATGATTCGATTCGTTACTTGCGCGTTGACGCTTTGCCTAGCAGCCGTCCGATTCTGGAGAAATACGGATTCAAAGTTGTTGCATCGACTTGGCCTGCGGAGTGGCCTCCAGCCGGAATTAAAGAATTGTTGCTACCGGCGTCACTGATGAAGAGGTCGCCCGCTGGATAGAAGAAAAGTCAAAGGCGCGAGACGCGAAGCGCATTCTTAACTGGAGTCGGCGATTCCATTTGAACTCACTACGGCGGCTTTTGGATTTCGACGACTGGCTGCAGGCGCGCGACAACAGACCTCAGCGGTTGAGAACCTCGACAGGTCAAGACTCGTTTAATGCCTGTTAGGCCGAAGACAAACGTTATTCGCCGTCAAGGACGAGAAGGGCAAGGTTAAGCCGATGAACAAAGTACGATATCATAAGCCGGGAACAGCACCGGCAACACTAGTCGCGCCTCCTCACAAGGAAGGGCATAAGCCTGAAGTATCGCTGATTGAATATGACGCTCAGACGATTCTGGAAAAGAAGATTGAACGAATCGAGGAGATTTTTCCCTGCCTGGACAACGACAAGGTTAGCTGGATCAATATTGGCGGATTGGGTGACGTTGAGATGTTAAGACAGCTCGGAATACATTTCCGCATTCATCCGCTGGCGCTCGAGGATATGCTCAACGCAGGGCAGCGGCCGAAGGTCGAAGAGTACGATAACCAGCTCTTTATCGTTCTGCAGATGGTCTACGAAACGGAAGACTTCGACATTGTTTTTGAACAGGTTTGCATAGTCTTGGGAAAACAATATGTCATCACGGTTCAGGAAGAATCTGGTCGCGATGTTTTCGATCCTGTGAGACAGCGTTTGCGTAAGGGTACAGGAAACGCCCGGTACATGAAATCCGATTACCTTGCCTACGCTCTGGTCGATGCCGTCGTGGATCACTACTTTCCGCTGATTGAGAGCCTTGGGGATTCTATGGAGGAATTCCAGCAAACCGTGCTTGATAATCCGACGCGCAAGCGACTAAGGGATTTGCACGACTTCCGACACGCCATAGCTGAGTTGCGCAGGGCGGTTTGGCCACAGCGCGATGTGCTTAGCCGGCTGGTGCGAGACGAGACCGGACTGATCAACGGACGAACAAAACCCTTTTTTCGAGATTGTTACGATCACACGGTGATCATTCTCGATCTTCTGGAAACTTTCCGTGATGCCACTCGCAACCTGATGGACCTTTATCTTTCAAGCCTCACGATTCGGACGAATGAAGTCATGCGGGTATTGACCGTCATCTCTTCGATATTCATTCCTTTAACTTTTCTGGCTGGAATCTGGGGAATGAATTTTGACCGTTCGGCGAGCCCTTTCAACATGCCTGAGCTCGGATGGCGATTTGGATACCTCTATTCTCTTGCCCTGATGCTCACCGTAGCGATTGGCATGATTATTTATTTCAAGCGCAAGAAATGGCTATGAGAGTGTACCAACGTCGAGAGAAAACGACTCCGAACGGGAGCCTCGTGTTAGGCAGTCGGATAACACAGCTTAGGATCGAACGTCACAGCTGGATCGACCTCACTGAGTGTAATCTCATCCTTTGTCCGATCGTAGAGTTTGGTTGTTTCCTGAACTGATCTCCCGGCGCACTAAATTTCCGTTCCTGAGCTGATCCGAATTTGCTTGACCTCATTTGGGCCCGCGGCTTACCTCGTGTGCGCCGCGGCTTGAAGCCGCGGAAGCCGTTCAACGCTCGAATTTCAACGCGCATGTTCTCATTTGATTCGCTGGGACAGGATGAAGGCTGTCCGCGAACTTCGTCGCATCCGGCGGGATCGACAACCCGCCCATCTAGCAAATCCCACCACGTTCCATGAAAGCACCCATTCCCGACATTTCCCAAGACCTCTTCGATCTGACCGGCTATTGCAGTATTGTCACCGGCGCGAGTGTGGGAATCGGCCTCAAGATCGCCGAAGCACTTGCCTACAGAGGATCGGATATCGTTCTGGTGAGCCGGAATGCGGAACGCCTCGAGGAGGCGACCGGAAAGGTGCGGGCGATCGGCCGGCGGGCCGTCCCGGTAGCGGCCGATGTGGCGGACGACGACGCCCCGGAGCGGATCGTCGAGGCGGCGCTGGGATTGGGTGGCCGCATCGACGTCCTGGTGAACAATGCGGGGTTTATGACTTTTGCCGATCCCTTCAACGTCAACGACGAGATGTGGGATGAGATTTTCAACGTGAATGTCCGCGCACCGATGCGGATCACGCGGGCCGTGCTTGCCGAGATGGTCAAGGCGTGCCGGGGCAGCATCATCAACATCGGAAGCTCATGGTCGACTCGGGCGTCCGTTTTCAACCAGGACGGAGGCGGAGTGGACTATTGCTCGTCGAAGGCCGCCCTGCACGCGCTGACGCGGGCGACGGCTCAGGACGTGGCTCCAAAGAACATTCGCGTTAACACCATCGCTCCGGGCGCCGTGGACACCCCGATGCATGCCGACCACCGTGCGCTCCTTTTCGAGTTCGAGAAATACATCCCGCTCGGCAGGATCCAGGTAGCGGAGGACCTCGCCGGGGCGGTGATCTTTCTGGCCTCGGATGCCAGTACCTACGTCACCGGCCAGACCCTCCATGTCAATGGGGGTCTGCTGATGGTCGATTAGGAAAGTCTTTGCTGGATCCCGAATTGTGCTTACTCGTCGGATTGGCGCCCGAAAGGTGCTTACTTATCGGGATAAAATTCGACTTGGCATCAAAATCAGTCTCTGTTTTCGGACAATCCATGGGCTCATCCGGCAAGACGCCGGCGAATTTCGCGTTCGTATTCGGGAAAATAGCGGCTGATGTCGGTGATGCGGAATGAGCGGAGGATCGAAGTGTTCGACTCGCGTTCGAGCAAAAAGCGGAAGCTCTCTTCAATCAGGCGTTCTGCGTTTGCTTTGCCGCCGGTGAGGCGCTCAACATCGCCCACTCCGGCGGTGATACAGTGGAGTGTAGGCTGCGCGGCGGCTACTTCGACTTCGTAAACGCCTGGCTCCTTTTTCATGACGCAAACCGAGGGTTGTGCAGGCATGCGGCCAGTATAGATGGTGCAACGGAATGAGGGAACGAAAGAGATCTCAATCGTCGGGTGGAATACATCTCAGGCTTCGCTGGAGACGCGCGTTACGCGGCCACACCAACGCAGCTTGGAATCAATCGTCACAGTCGGATTCGTTCCGCCTCACTCCGCGTAATATCGTCCTTGGTCCGATCGTAGAGCTTGGTCGAGCGTCTTCAGGACCAGATCATGTCCCGAAGTCCGAATTCTGTACACTTCGAGTGTGCAGCATAAAAAATCATCTAAAACGCTTTGGGTAAACAGGTTATATTCACGCTACAACCTAGATAATATCCTTCAAATACACATACTTCAGTGGATCTCTATCCTGAATTTTGTCTACTCGCCGGATTAATGCCTGATAAGTGTGTGTTTGTCGGACAAAATGAGCCTAGCGTCGGAGAGCGGAACGTTGACCACTGTAATGTAGCCGACTTCGAGGCCGAATGCCCCTAACGGAGGACCATATATACACGCGAAAGTTCTACGAGGACTACCCCAAGTCGCGAAACGCTTAACTTCCAAGCGACTTCTCCATGAAGTTCGGGCTTGATCTGCCGCCGCAACAGCGGGTCTATGCCGGGTTTTTCGTTTATTCATTCTGCATGGGCAGCCTGCCGCCACGGCTGCCCGACCTGCAGCGGATGATGCATGTCAAAGAGGGATTGCTCGGTTTCGGCCTCATCGGCGCCGCTGCGGGAACGCTGGTGTCGCTAGGCTGCTCCGGGCCGATCCTCGAGCGCATCGGCTATCGCCGCTCCATCCTGACGCTGATCCCGCTCTTGGCCTTGCTTTATGCGATCGCCAGTTTTGCCGGCGGGCCGCTGGCGTTTTTCCTGCTCCTGTTTCCGGTGGGGATCGCGATCGGCGGCATCGAGATCATTTTGAACCTCGAAGCCGACCGTACCGAGCACATGATCGGCCATCGCATCATGAATCGGGCGCATGCGTTCTGGAGTTTCGGGTTTTTCTCGGCGGGCATCATTTCGGCGCTGGTTGCGCAATCGGGGCTCTCGCCGCAGATCCATCTGCTCCTTATGGTGCCGCTGGTGATTTTGGGCGTGGCGTTGATCCTCGGGCGCTTCGATCCGGCACCACACCGCACTGGCACCTCGGACCAGAAGCCGCCGCAGGTCGCGGTGCCGACGATGGCGATCATGGCGCTCGTCGCGGTGACGCTGAGCGCGATGATCATGGAGGGCGCGGGAATCGACTGGGCTGCGATCTACATGCGCGATGTGTTCGCGGTGCCGCCATTCCTCTCGGGCTTCGCGGTGGCTCTCGGCGCTGGGGCGCAGGCGGTGACGCGGTTCTTTGCCGATCCGTTCGTCGAGCGCTATTCGCCGACCGCTGTGTCGCGGGTGCTGCTCATAGTGCTGGGCGTAGGCGTGCTGCTGGTCTTTTTCGCCCCTAGCGGCTGGCTGGCGCTTGTCGGCTTTGCGCTGATGGGGGTAGGCACATCGGTGATCTTCCCGCTGGCGATGTCGGCGGCGGCGCAGCTCACCGACCGCCCGGCGCCGACCAACGTTGCTTCGCTGGCACAGATCTCGTTCGTCGCGTTCCTGCTGGGACCGCCACTGCTCGGTTATGTCGCCGAACATTTTGGCATCCGCTGGTCATTTGGCGTCGGGCTACCGCTGGTCATCCTGAGTATCGTCTGCGCCAGGGCGCTGGGGAAGAAACCGCTGAAGCACCAGGTCGAGTAAGCGGACACCCGCGAGAGGTCGCATCCGTGGATGTTGACTTTGAATCCAACCGCTCCGCCTGACTTAGTGCACCGTCTCCTGAATCCCTTGGGCTTCGTTGCGTTCAAAATGAGTCGGCTGCGAGGCGGGAGGAAGGAGCATATCTTGATCGATACGTGAATGACGACCAACGAAGCAGCCGACCCATTTTCAACGCAACCCTGAGGGCCGCGGCCCGTTGACTGTTTTTCCGCGTTGCTCGCTCGACCGCTATTGATCCAGATAGCGGCGCTTACCGCCAGTCCGGCTCGGACCGCCTTGAAAAACAGCCAACTGACCTGCGGCGAAGCCCAAGGGATTTAGGAGACGGTGCACTAGGTAAGGTCTCAGGCCAGGTTATCATTGATCGCGGCATCAGAGAAAAGCCTCCAAGAAATTGGTGATCGCAGCGTGAAAGTCTTTAAGATAAGCGGCCTTGCTCACTGCTTTTGGCGTAACCAAGACAAACTGGGAACGAGGGATAAGTTGCGAAATGGCAGTGGCGTATGAAAGCGGGTGGATGTAGTCGATGTCGTGCCCGATAATGAGAGCAGGGATCTCCAGATTACGAAGGTCTTCTTCTGATACGCCAAGCCCATCAGTCGCAATTGCCTGAAGCAGCGCAGCTGTAATTGCTTGTGGCTCTCGAGAAAAGAAGCCCCTTAGAGAGGCGAGATTATCAGGCGCTTTCTCCGCGAGAAGCCTCGCTATCTCGCTAGCCTCAAACGCTTTTCTAGCATCTTCCTGTGATAGCCCTGCGAGAAGCCGGCCGACCAGGGCGTTCGGGAAATTATTAACTGGAGCAGATACGGGAATCCAAGCTGGGCGCGCTAAAATCAGGCCTCGCACGATTTCGGGCCGGTACACCGCAAGATGCAACGCGATAGCCGCCCCCATCGAAATGCCGCCGACAACAATCGGTGCGAGGCGATGCGCATCGATGAAGGCCGCAACATCTGAGGCAAACGTGCGTACGGAGAACAGCCTGGCGTCGCCGGCTTCAGATCCACCGTGGCCACGTGACTCAATGGTAATTCGACGGAAACGTGAATCTGCAGGGAAGGCTTCGATAGTCTGTCGGGCGTCGCCGCACAGCCCGTG
This sequence comes from uncultured Verrucomicrobiae bacterium, assembly GCA_963736745.1. Taxonomy (GTDB): domain Bacteria; phylum Verrucomicrobiota; class Verrucomicrobiia; order Chthoniobacterales; family JAFAMB01; genus JAFAMB01. The sequence goes on from CAVTQD010000039.1 coordinate 26,647, forward strand.
CTGAAATATTACTGGCAGCCCCATTCCCCCTGCATCATCCACATTGAGGGCCGGTGCACCCGTCTGCGAGAACTTAGGAGAAATCTCTGTCATGAGCTCGGCATCTGTTCTGCGCCATTGTAATCCAAAGTTTTTCGAGTGAGTAGCAAAGCGGGAGAAAGTGGGAGTGTTTAGAGCGCCAGGCCTCGCTGTAGGAAATCGCGCGAAAACGCAACATCCTCTTCCCTTAACCCGTGCATAATCAGGGGGCCGGCAAAGCCGGTCTCTTTAAGGCATCGAAGGTAATGCTCAAAATCGAGAATGCCTTTCCCAGCAGCGCACGCCTCAAAGTCATTGTTGCGATCTTTAGCATGCGCAATCGCAATCGCATCACCTAACAAAGTAAAAGCCTCATCCAGGACTTCCCTCTGATTGCGTTTGGGAGAAATCAGGTTGGCTGGATCAATGATCATCCGTAAACGAGGATTCCGCAACTCATCGAGCAGTTTCCGTGCACGGTTTGCCGAATTGACGACGTTCTCGCTTTCTGGCTCGAAGGCCAGAATCAAATTGTTTTGCTCAGCGGCGACAAGGGCGGACTCGATGGATCGAACCATGTCACCCCAAGCCTTTTTGGAGTCGTTCTCGGGATGCCATTTCCACATGTTAACTGGGTCCCGCGTTCCTGTGCACAGTGTGACCACTGGAATACCAAGCCGAGCCGTGACTTCACACAGGACTTCAAATCTTATCAACCCGTCGCGCCGAACGGCGGGATCGGGGTGAGCCATGTTGAACGTTCCGGAGATCGCCGCCAGTTCTACAGTCGCCTGTTCTGCAGCGTCGGTTATCCGCTGAACCAGCTCGGATGTCACCTTTTCTGGAAGAGTTTCGAGGCCGGCGCAAGAGAGATTGAATTGTACGGAATTGATTCCGTAACTGGCGATTGCTTGGAACAGCTCCTCGATCGTTGGCCGGCTAAAAGTCTTAGCGAATATCCCGATCTTCATTAGATAGCTCCGGTGACGTTGGCAACTGTGACCGGTTCTCCCTTTTGGACTGACAGCTGGATGGCTCGAAGCGTTTGAATAGCCGCCAAACCATCTTCAATTCCGGCTGCCGGGAAACTGTCCTCGCCACGAACGGCGTCAGCGAATGACTCAAGCTGCAATCGATAGAAATGGGCGTCCTCGCCCAGGACGCGCTTGAATTCACCATCTCGAAGTGAAAAGCATTCCACTTCGGCAGACCGAAGGTACCATGGATTAAAGATTTTGCCTATGACGCTACCAAACTCGCCGTAGATCTGAAAGCCTTCGTGCCATCCCATCCGCACGACCAAGGTGAGGTCCAGATGGCCAACGCTGCCATCCGCGAAATCTGTTGTAACAAACCAGCAATACGAACCATACTTCTGCACCAATCTGGCATTCACGCGGATGATTTCACCGCCCAAAAAACGCGCAGTGTCAACCAAATGACTTCCATGGCCCAGGAGATAGTAGGATTCACGGTTAGCTTTTGGGTCGCCTGCAGGCCGCTTCGCTTGGGCGCTCCTGACAATCGACGGCTGTAAATTGCTGGTTTCGGTATATCGGGAAGTCGAATCGCAATACCAGGCTTTGAGCGCAAGCCGAGTTCCCATCTCCTGGTCTATGAAGCGACGCGCAAACGCTATACCGGGATCGAACCGCTTCATGGAGCCAACCCGACAAATTAGATTTGGCGCAGCTTGTTTCACTTTGAGCAGATGGAGGCATTCCTCCACACTCACGCCCAGCGGCTTTTCGACAAGCACGTGCTTACCGGCTTCAATTGCTCGAACCGCGGCAGAGACATGGAACTGGTCGGCGATGCCGATGATCACCGCTTCAACCTTAGGATCGGCCAGCAGTTCATCATATTGGCTGTAGGCTACCTCGGGTTCCCACATCTGCGTCATACGATCTCGCAAATCGTCCGCGGCATCGCAGATGGCATATAGTCGAGCATTTCGAGCTTTCTGGCAGCTTTCGAAATGGGCGGCTTGGGAGATCATTCCACAGCCAAGGACACCAATTTTCACAGGATCAGAGGTGTTTTTCATGCGATTTCGAATCATTGTGAATGAATACAACGAAGCACAGCTCAAAACCGCAATCATCAAGCGTACGCAGAAAGTGATTGTTCCGATGGACCGCAGCAAGCCTGGCGTTCGTTGAGCTATTGACGAGCGTCCGGCGCCGAATACACTCGATCAATTCGGCCTCGCTCTGCGACTTTTCTCACCGCGGCCTTTTCCATGCCCATGGCGAAAACCAAAAAACGGATAGAAACAAACGCCAAACAAGAGCCGTTAACTCATTTCGGGGCGATGGAAATAAACCTGACGAAGCTCCCGCCCGGGCCGGAAGAATCGCCAAAGGTCTCTCAATCTCTTTGGAAGCTGGGCCGCGTCGTGCTTCGTCGAGAACGCGCCCATCGCAGTGGCAAGACGGTGATCGTCATTGATGATTTCGCGACCCACCTGCCAATTTCCGTGATTGAAAAGACGGCCAAAAAAATCCGGGTTGCCTGCGGCTGTGGCGGAACCGTCAGAGATCGCGCTATTGAAATTCAGGGCGATCAACCTGGCAAAATTCAGGCTGTTCTCGAGGCCGAAGGATACCAGGTTGCCGGGATAAAGTAGGGGCAAAGAATCTCGCCATCATCCACTAGTGCATCGTCTCATATGTAGCTGGCATATGGCCGCAGGTCAGTTGGCTGTTTTTCAAGGCGCGAGCGACGAGCATATCTAGATTGATACGTAAGGAGCGAGCAACGCGGAAAAACAGCCAACCGGCCGCGGCCCGGAGGGTTGCGTTGAAAATGGGCCGGCGGCTACGTTGCTCGTCGGTTACGTATCGATTCAGATATGCGCCCTCCTCACGCCTTGCCGGCGGCCCATTTTGAACGCAACCATATGCCAGCTACATATGAGACGATGCACTAGTGGTAGTTAGTCGTCGTCAAAGTCGTGCGGCGCACAATTAAACCGAACCGGAACCGGGCCGGTCATCAGCTTAACATAAAAGTCATAATAAGCGGCATTATTGATCACGAAAACGACTTTCGACTTCTGGAGCATGAGAGCGGAAGCGAATTTGAGAGTACCAGTATCTCAGCGTATACGATCGACTTCCCATAATCATGTTCATTCGACCCGCTTTCAAATGTCGTGTTAATATCCACGTACAATTCTCTCGTAAAGGTTGCGTATTCCGGATGGACGAGCACACCCAAGGCAACGGTATCGAAGATGGTTGATCCGATCTGCCGAAGCGAAGGCATCGGCAAATAGTTTGGTGACGATCGTGGGCCTCGGAGAGTTGGCGATTTGATCATACACCGATTGGGTCAAGGGAACATTGTTGGTGCAATCCAATGGAACGATGATGTGTGGAATATTGGCGCGAAGGACAACCTGCGTGGCCTCAGGATCAAACCACCAGTTGAATTCCGCTTCCCCTTGGAAGGCGTTGCCTGTCACGTCGATTTGTCCCGCCATCGTGACGATCTGTTTGATCAGGGGAACGATGGTGGGATCTTTCCGGATCGCCAAAGCCAGGTCTGTCGGCGGCGCCACCTCCAGAATGGAAACTTCGTGGGGGTACCGATGAACCATCCGGATAATGAAATCGACGGCATCTTCTTTTGCTGGCCGCGTGTGAGTGGCGAAGCCGTCGGGCGGCGGGACCAAATCTTTTGGACCAGGCTGAGGACCAGAATAGGCGCCTACATACTGGGTCCCTGACCAAATTTCAGCACTTCCAAATTGTAGGAGTTGTTGTCGTGGAGAAGCGGATATTGGGCGCCAATATGGACTTTGACGCGGCGCTCGATGCCCATTCGTTCCACGGCCTTGAGACATTCAACCACTTCCTGATCTCTCCACTCGTTTCCTGAAGCAACGGTAAAACCAAGGATATCAATGGCGCCCTGGGCATAAAGTTGAGCCGCCATGATGGCGACCTGCCCGTCGTCAAAGATCGTATTAAAGTCAGTGTCGATGATCACCTTGGGCGGACCGGCGAAGGCCGTTGCTACACCAATCAACGACATCATGCCGCTAAGAACGATTCGAGAGATTTGCATCCTCATTTAGTCTTCCTGGGGGTTATTGGGGGCGTTAGTCGTCCGATGAGCGACGGATGACGTATAAAAAACACATCCTTCCAGTCGGTCCACAGGCGCGACGGTTTAGGGAGGAGCCGAGCAAAAAAACGCTCGGACTCGCACGGGGGAATGCAAATTTCTACATTGAAGGCAGACGCTTGGCAAGTGAACTCTTTCTTGAGGCGAGGCAACCGCTCTCCTCCGGCGAGGTGGCGGACACAGCTGCGCCTTTCTGGCTCAAAAGTAGCGCTGGAACCGTCTAAGAACGTGCCAACCGGTGCGTCAAGGTTTTCTAAAAAGGAGACTTAACTGTCAAGATTTGCCGGCTGGCCCCTCTCGGATGATGAATTCGGCC
>CAVTQD010000040.1:0-88750 GCA_963736745.1 uncultured Verrucomicrobiae bacterium
AAACCGTCGACCAGCTGATTGATTCGAGACCTCCTGGTTATCAAATAGGTACTCGTTTCAAGAGAACCTGCATACTGGTCAAGTGGTGGCCCTCGCGGCAGGGCTCGCAAAACGGCGGTCAATGATGACAGATCATTAGAGAAAGTCTGATGTACATTAAGGCAGAAATAACCTATTTTGTTTGGGCATGTTCGGAAAGAAAAAGCGGCTTGGCTTTCCGCAGGCCTCCCCGGGAAACTTTGAAACGGGAAAGACCCGATCTTCGAACGATCCTTTGCAGGTCCTTGTCGGTTTGACTCATACGAGAAACATCCTGACGATGGCATTGGCCCAGTCTAAGAGCCAGCTTCTTCCTCCCCAGGTCATCGTAGACGCCAGTCGACTTTTGCGGGAAATTGAAAAAGAGGTTCGGCAGATTAGAAACGAGTTGGCCATTCATGTTCATGGCCTTGAGGGTGTAAGGGTAAAATTTGTCTTCGACACGAACTTGGGGAGCCTCGCTGTCCATGCCGAGTGCTTCGCTGATGCCCTCTCTGCCGTATGGAAAAAGCCCGGCATCGACAAGGCTTCCGTCATCTTCGTGTCCTGGGACGGCCATCCCCCGCATATGTTGAAGCTAATGAAACGCAGCGCCGGCGAAACAACTGTCGGGAAGCTCTTGGAATTCGAGGAAGAAAGCCGCTCGCCTGGACACCGATTGAGCGGCACCGATTGACCAGTTCATCGCTGTCAATGTTCTGCCTAAAAGCAAAGAGATCAGGGTGGATCGGGAATTCTGAGTAGTCTCTCGCCATCGCGCAGGGCTGAAAACCAGTTGGCCAGTTCTTAATCTTCCGCCATGCGATGGATGATGTAAATGATAGCCATTCCTTCCTAACGAAGTTGCCGGATATCTCGAACAATCGATCCGTCACGATTCGCCGCGATATAGAATGGATCAGATCTGGTAAGCGCGGTTCTTTATTTTGCTGTTTATATGTGATTGGATACCAACGACAGCTGGCAAGAGACTTAGAGAATCCGGGGAAGATTCCCGACCAATTACATTTAAGACCCAACCATCTTTATGCTACCTCCAAAGGACTCGAAGTACTGCCGATTACGATTGCTCCACCTATGATACAAAGCCAGAAAGACTATATTGCGGCCGCTATCGGTCTCGCAGTTCTGCTCATCATCTTGACGTGGGCTTCTTGCGACAGAATTGAAAAGCGATTCGATCGCGTGTATTCCGACTTATCTGCGCAAATGAGAGTCATTGAGAGCAAACTCGATAAAGTAAAAGAAAGCGTGGATCGACTGAAATAATCGCGAACCGGCGCCTCGAGATTTTGGATCGAGCGTTTCGATTTCTGTTGGATTGCAGTGTGCAAACGGTAAAACAACCTCCAAGCCAAAGAAATTGAGCCACTACCGACTAACCGTAGCCGCAATCACGGGAGTCTGCATTGCCACAAGCACATCAGCAGCACTGGGACTCGTCTGCTACGGAATTGACCGGAGCGCCGCCATCCTGGCACTTCTCACCGGCACTCTAGCAGCAATTCTTGCCTGGCGCACCCTGGGGAGCACCACAATGGAAACACCAGTGGCTATGTCCCAAAATAGCCCAAAGTGGCTGACGTGGCTCGTAGCCGGCATCTTCGCCGCGTTCGCCCTCAGGGCCTTCTCCGAAGCACTCTTCATCAACAACGGTAGACTCTACGCAAACGACCCTTATGACACGGCGATGCACGTCAGTTATATCAACTACCTGGCGAGCGGAGTCGCCTTCTGGCCAGCGGACTGCATTTATTCAAGAGAGCCCCTCCACTACCCGATAGGAGCCGACCTCTTTACTAGCCTGTTTGTCATCGAGGGAGCACCCATCCAATGGTGCTTCCTCACCCTAGGAATACTTTCCTCCGTCGCAACAGCCCAAACCCTCTGGAAGTGGGGAGGAACCTTCACCGTCGCCGGATTCCTCTTCAACGGAGGATTCGAGGGCTTCAAATACCTGGCAGGAAAAGGACTGGAACAAATCAGCTATGAAGTCGACTGGAAAAGCATCCCGATCAACATGTTCGCTCTCCAGCGATCCTGGCTATACGCCCTGCCCGCAGGACTCATCCTGCTCATCAGCTGGAGAAAACGCCTCCTCAAAAGCGAAAGAGGACTCCCCCTGTGGATCGAGTGGTGCCTCTACACCACAATGCCGCTGTTCCACATCCACACTTTCATCTTCCTCTCCGCCATGCTGGGCATCTGGGTTTTCACAGGCCCTAACAGAAAGGAAACAATCAAGCTCATCCTGCTCTCATTCCCCATTGCAACCCTCCTCCTCAAACTCGTGGCAGGATTCGGAAATGCAGGAATTATCCACCTGAAATGGGGATGGTGCCAGGGGAGCAAGGAATTCTGGCAATACTGGTTAGCCAACTTCGGAATCCTCCCGATCCTCATGGCATTGGTGCCGGTGTGGTTACTGGCAACAAAAAAAGGAAGACAGGCAGATCCTAGAATAGCCATCCCCTCCATCCTGCTCTTCCTGGTCTTCCTCAATGTGATGTTCGCGCTCTACGACTGGGACAATAACAAATTGCTCCTCTGGTGCTACCTCGGAATCCTCCCAGCGATAGGAGAAATGCTCCTGTGGGCGAAATCATGGTCGGAAAACAAGTACGCAAAAACCAGGATGGGATGGCTCCTCGCACAATGCGCGCTCGCCACCATCCTCACTCTCCTCTTTTTCTCCGGAGCCATCACCCTCTGGAAACACATTGAGAATGGCCCAAGAACCTGGGAATTGGCCAGCCTGAAAGAACTCGAAGAAATCAAAACAGCGACAGCCGGTATCCCACCAGAAAGGACTTACATCTGCCTGCGGGACACTGCCAATCATCCGCTGCTGCTCACCGGACACAAAATTACTGCTGGCTTTGGAGTCCACATCTGGTCCCACGGCTACAAAAACACTGGAGAAACAGAAAAAAAGGTAGACCACGTCCTCGACGGAGCGCCCGACTGGGAAAGTTGCGCTAAGGACCTGCAAGCGGACTATGTCTTCTGGGGGCAAGAAGAAAAGGAAAAATTCCCCAAGTCCACAATCCCCTGGGCCAAAGAGCCCGTCAAAGCCAAAGGCAAAGACTGGACCCTCTACGAGCTGCGAGAAAATTGAATACTCCAAAAAGGAATCCCGACCCTGACGGGATACCATTCCGCGTTATCGCCGTGAAGGCGCGGAGTATCGCCTGACGCCAATCGCCCTTGGATTGTCCGAGATGACCATCCAGGACGAAGAAGACCTCAACCCGTTGATCATAGCCGTAAGCGGCACGCCGTGAATTGAGGATCACAGCCTGCTTGCCGCTGGATGTCATGAGGACTACACAAGCGGTGTCGATATCGCCGAGTTTGCCCATCTTCGGGTCAACGAGGCAACTGCCTCGACTCTAAATGCTGACGGTCTCTTCGCCCGGCAGCCATCGGGCCGATCGACAATTCAAAAATCTCGGCGATACCGTTTTATTGTTTGCCTTGACCTTTCCCTGGAGTTCGCGATGTCTCTGGGGTAACTCCATCCGGACCATGAAAACATTCCTCCTCACACTCTTGAGCTTTGCCACCCTGGCCCGAGCCGACGATGCGCAAGAAGCCATCAGGGCCATTGAAACTCAGAATAATGTAAAGTTTATCGCGGTGGCGCCCATCAATGGAAGCAACCGCACCCAATGGATCTTTGCGGCTCCAGATACAGCGAATGGCATTCGTATTCGCATACACGTAATTTCTTATCCTTCCAGATTGGAATACCTGGCAGCAGAGTTGAGCGCATATGGAGAAGCCAAAGCCGTCTATGAGCAGTCTAAAGAGCCAAAGCGCTTGCGCCCCCCAACGCCGCTCGAGCTAGCTGTAGGCGCACGTCTGGAAACAGGTGACGCGTTTGGCGTTAATCCCGCGACCGGCGCCTATCAGATCTATAACGTTAATACCAAGAAATGGCGGGCCATTCAATAAACTCCCCTCGTGCATCGTGAAAATTTCTCTGCGCGTTTTCGCTTAAGCCGGTGAATCGTCTCAAGCAGGTGTCCGGTGCCCACCGAAGTCTTCTTTGCCGCGGGAACGGCAATCACCGTCTCGAATAAAAACAGGCTGGCCAGCAGAATGGACGCCGACAGATGCAACCACCGCACCAGTATCAACGCAACTGTCATAGGAGCAGGTCGATGTGCAGCCGTTGGGGACTGTTCCGTGGGTGTGTCGGTCACTCAGAGTAATTCAAACGTGAAGTTCCCAGTTGTGACATGGGTGTCGACTGAGACTGCTCGCCACACGACTTTGTATTTGCCAGGCTTCAGCTCGGGAAGCGAAACAGCCAGCAAGGCCCCATTCGACTGATCAATCTTCATGTCACGCTTGTCGATCTCGCGGCCGGAGTTGTCGAATACCTGGATCTTACTCAGGGCGGGTTCCAGCTTCTCGTTGAACCAGATTCTCACCTGGGTCGGTGCGCCATGAATCTGGCTTCCCACTGCCGGCTCAGCGTGATCGACAAATGCATGCGCCCAACTCCCTTGGATGAAAACCAGGAGCGTCGTCGCAGTGAATAGCAATCGTAAGGCTTTCATCGTTCTATCTGCTAAATAGCGGTTTGCTAAAAATCTTGGGCAGAAGATCATCCAGATAAAAGTGAATTTGGGCGATTACTCCTACGTGGTGTCCGCTATGATTGTTGACCGGTATCATTGCTTCGATTCCCACCTGGAAATATCGACCGGACCAGATAACTCCAGGATTGATGGTGCCGGTGGTTAGCGTGTCTACCCCTCGATTCAACGGCGTCGCCATGGCGAACTCAACCAGCGGGATCAGCCGGTCGAAAGGCGCCTTCAGGCCGATGTCTTTGACGTGTTGTTGCAGATAAATCAAGCTGTACTGGAGCGCTAAGCCCCACTCCAGCGTGTTGGGATTGGGATCACTTTGGGTACCCGAGCTCGTCGGAAAATCTAGCCCGAGTGTTCCGGTGATTGCGAATGGTCTAAGGAGAGGGAGACTATCGGGCAGATCCCCGAAACCTTTTCCAAAGTAGAAAGTAGGGGTAAAGGTGCTAAAGGAGTCATTGCCGAGCGAATTACGGCCGCTCCCGCCGATTTCCCAGTTTAGTCCAAGGGAGGCAATCACCTCATGTTTGTCATTCTCAAAAAACTCATAGAGAAGGTTAAGCTCAGCGTTGTCGAACCCGGTCTGCGCGCTCTGGTTAGCCACTTTTTGGATGTTGTATCCATCACCGATGGTCAGTGCGGTGTTTGGGAACAGCAGCAGAGAAATGTCCGTCGAAATATCGAAATCCTTGACCGGAGGTTGTCCGGGCTGACGTATTGCGGTGAAGGTGGGCAATGACAGTTCGCTCGCGGCAAATGGATCGTCGGTGGTGAGTGTTGCTGGAAAGAAACGATCTCCGGCAAATCCGTGAGAAAACGCGGTTAAGGGTGCCGCGACAAATGTGAGAATGGAGACGGGAATTAAAACCGCTCCTCGAAAAGCAGAAGGATTGATTATAGACAACTTAAATTTCTTTGGGATGTGAGAGGTCGGCGAAGCGACTGCGCGACTCTCGGTTCGGGTCCAGAGGGGTTTCCAAGCATGCCGTGAACGCACGATTGGAATCGAGATTGAAGGGCCTTTAGGACACCCGAGGAGGAGGAACCGGAGGACTTGTGTCGCAACCAACCAGCGAAACGACTGTGGCGCTTAAACTCCAAGAGTAGCAGGGAGACTGCAGCATCAAACGCTGAACGGGGCCGACCAAGTACATCTTGGCCGCGTTAAGCTGCGAGCTTTGTTTCTTTTCAGTCTGCTTGGTCTTGGCAATGCTGAGACAAAGGTCGCAAGGATGTTTTCCATCAAATGTTTTGCTGATCCCGGCCTCCACACCTTCGGCTTCGGAGTATTTGACCACCATGCTAACCCAAGCCGTAGCTTGCAAAACCGCCCAGTGACCGCCCATCAACTGGAATACGGCCATTGCACATAAAAAGGCTGCAAACCTGGACTTCATTGGGCTTTGATGAACGTCAATCTGTTACATGTTTCGGGGTGTGTTGACCAGAGAATTCGATGTCCGCTACGAGCTAATCGAGAGGATTCGAATTAGGCGCACGCCGGGATGTAGTCTCGCCTTGACGACGTGGCTACCAGTCGAGTGGAGCGCGTCTCTACTGAATTTCGGCGCGTCGCACCCTGCGATCTTATCTGGAGCGACAATCTACATCCGGCACTCGGAACTGTCTCGTCCTCTCTAAATTTTGTTCGGTAAAACCCAACGCAGTGAAAAAGGGAAGAAAAGGCGTTGGCGGGGATCGATGGTTCGAAAGACTGATCCTCTGCGAAAGATTCCGCGATCACTCCTTCGGGGTAGGGCGATCTCCGGCGTTTTTTTCTTCATGGTTTACATGACTAGTTTGATAGAGATATAGTGTTTTTCTTGAAACATCTCAATCTCGTCATTTGGTATCCACCTTCGCCACATTTCGTTGCTAGCATAGACGGAGGCAAATGGGAGGATTAAGAGCTTGACTTTAAACAGCGCGGATTTGACCCAATCTTTGTACTCGTATGAACGCAGCATCCTTGCACGAACGAAGCGAAGTTCCAAACCTGCGCGCCTTTCATGTAATGACCAAGCCGATCGGGCCGATTTGCAATCTCGACTGCAAGTACTGTTTCTATCTTGAAAAGGAGAAGCTTTTCCCGGCGAATGAACGCTTTGTGATGCCGGATCGTGTTCTGGAAGAATACATTCGCCAGCATATCGAGGCCCAGTCTGTGGCAGAGATCAGCTTTGCCTGGCAGGGAAGGGAGCCAACACTCCTGGGAGTGAATTTCTTCCGCAAGGTGGTTGCACTCCAGGCCAAATACGCAGGTGGGAAAACGATTCACAATGCTCTGCAGACGAACGGCACGTTATTAAATGACGAGTGGGGTGAGTTCCTGCAGATGCACCGGTTTCTTGTCGGTTTAAGTATCGACGGCCCCCGCGACTTGCATGACACCTATCGCGTCGATAAGAGACAAAACCCGACGTTCGAAAGGGTGATGGCCGGTCTGGCGTTTCTCAAAAAATATCGGGTTAACTTCAATACGCTGACCGTTGTCAATCGTGAGAATTCTCAGCGGCCGCTTGAAGTCTATCGCTTCCTCAAGGAAATCGGTTTCTCTTACATCCAGTTCATTCCATTAGTGGAGCGCATGGCTGACCAGCTGGGCTAGGAGGACGAACAAGGTTTGGCTTTGCCACCGGCGCCTGGGGAAGGCGCCAGTGGCAGACCCGTCACGGATTGGAGCGTGGATGCCCGACAATACGGGAATTTCCTCGTCCAGATCTTCGAGGAGTGGGTCCGCCATGACGTGGGACGCATTTTTGTCCAGCTATTTGACGTGGCTCTTGGAAACTGGATGGGACTGGGCTCCAGCCTCTGCATCTTCGCCGAATAATGTGGCGCGGCGCTGGCGCTTGAACACAATGGCGACGTCTATTCCTGCGACCACTACGTTTATTCGCAATACAAGCTTGGAAACATTTTAAACAAGAGCTTAGGCGAGATGGCAAATTCACCCGGACAACGACATTTCGGCAGTGAGAAATTGGACACCCTGCCAAACTATTGCCGCAAATGCGAAGTCCGCTTCGCCTGCCATGGTGAATGCCCTAAAAATAGATTCATCGACACGCCGGACGGCGAGCCGGGACTGAACTATCTTTGCCCGGTTTACCAACACTTTTTCAAATCCATCGATCCTTACATGAAGACGATGTCCCAATTGCTCAAAGCGCGCCGAGCCCCCGCGGAGATCATGGGCTTGCTCACGGAGCGCCACCAGGAAACAAGCCAGCGAAATATTCGTCGCAACGATCCATGTCCGTGCGGCAGCGGACGCAAGTTTAAACATTGCCATTTAGCTTCCAGCCGAGTCTGAATCTATTTTTTTCACCAGCCCTTCGACTACTGAAACCCAAGACTGGGGAATCTCGCTCTCAAACGTCATTTCTATCACACCCTCTCTCGCCAGCTTCCTAACGTGGTGAATTAGACCCTCATCTGGCTTTCCCTCTCGTATAGGAAAGAATTCCACCTGCTTTCTTGCGAGTTCCCTCACCTGAGCATAGTGCTTTCGCAGTTCTTCCCATGCTCGTTGAACGTTCGACCAGTGGGGCAGGAGCAGCAGCAGCCTTCCGCCATCCTTCAAACATCGGCGCGCTTCCGCAATCGAACGCACCACCAATTCAGACCCATCATCGCCGCCGTGGGTGGCCACTCTCATGCCGGGAGAAAGTCCCCAATCTTCTCCATCCGGATACGGTACGGCGGGCGGATGGACGGTAATCGCATCAAATTCGTCATCGTCGAAGTGATCATAAAGATTCGAAGGAACCAGTTTCACCACCACTCCATTCCTGGCTGCGTTTCTCTTAGCCGACGAGAGCGCCGCCTCATTGATATCGGAGAGGACTACGGAGGCGTCTCTTACGAATTTGCCGACCGCGATACCCACAACCCCACTTCCGGTGCACATATCCAGGATCCGCTCGCCAGGATATATTAGCTTCATAGCAACATCCGCAAAAAACAGGCTGGCGGGTTTGGGCGAATAGACATCCGCATCGTCAGTTGCGAACTCAAGGCCATTCCATTGCACGGTTTCGTTAGTCATAGTTCAGTTTCCTTCGTGGTGGTTTTCCGATGAAGTTATTCCAGAGTTAACATCTTTCGACTCGCGATCATCCGCTGGTCGGTCGGGGAGGCAAGTAGGGATCAGCCGTGCCTTCGGGTATCGCCGGATATATTTCAAGACTCTGATAAAACTCACAATACGCATTGAGGCAGCGGTTCATGACCCAGGTATTCCTCAACGTTTCCTCAGGATATTCCTCCTTTGGATCAGTCGTCAGGTTGAAGAGTTTGGGTAGAGTGAGCTTTGCCGGCGTGCCGAACCAATCCCGCGTCTCCTCATAGAACGCTAGCTTCCAATTGCGCCATTTCACGGCTTCGAGCCGCTTGGCGACGAATGCGAGGACGCATTCACGGTTCGATTTCCGTTGCTTGCCAAGCAGGAAGTCCGTTTGATCTACTCCGTCAATGGCCCGGTCGGTCGGCACCGGTGCGCCGGCAATCCTCGCTAACGTTGTGAAGGTGTCCACTTGGTGGACGATCTCGTTGCTAACACCGCCTGCTGGAATATTTCCCGGCCAACGAATCAAAAAGGGCACTCTCAAGGACCCTTCCATGTGGGTGAAGTAGTATCCGCGCCACGGGCCGGACGAACCCTGCCAAGGCCACGTTGGGTCCGGGCCGTTGTCGCTTGTGAAGACGACGATCGTGTTGTCGCGCAGTCCAAGTTGGTCGACGCCATCGAGGATCTGTCCCAGGCGATGGTCGGTCTCAACGACGGAGTCGGCGAAGTCTCCGTTACCCGTCCCGCCAGCGAAGTCGGGATGCGGGATGGTTGGCAGGTGGACCTGCGTCAGGGGCACATAGACGTAGAATGGTTTACCGTCCGCGACGCTCCTCCTCATGAAATCGATCGTGCGGCGCGTGATTTCCGCATCGAGCAAGGGTCTCTGTGCCAGGTCGTACACCGCGACGTTCCGGCTCGGCTCTCCCCGACGTCCTTCCATAATGTATTGAGGTTTGACGCCGGACGCTTCAAAGCCCGGGTTCCCCGGCCAGAAGACTTCGTCTGTCGTTCTCGGAATGCCCCACCATTCATCGAAGCCCTGATCGTTGGGTAGCCGTCCATCGATGCTGCCAAGATGCCATTTCCCGAAGTGGGCCGTGTGGTAGCCAATTCCTGAGAGCAGCTTCGCGAGAGTTATTTCCCATTGCGTCAGACCCTGAGCTGAAGGATCGGCCAGTTCCGGGTTGCCGATCGGAACAGTCAGGGTGCCGGAACGCAAAGCGTAACGGCCGGTCAATGTCGCTGAACGGCTCGGAGTGCACTGCGCTTCGACGTTGAAGTTGGTCAGGCGCAGCCCCTCGGCGGCGAGCCTGTCGGCCCGCGGAGTCGGCGCGCCGCGGACTTCGCCACCTCCGTAGCAGCCGAGCTCGCCATAGCCCAGGTTGTCGGTCAAAATGTAGATGATATTGGGCTTCATTGCAGGCTTTCCTTTTTCCGGAAACGGGGGCAAGGGTCAATCGCTGGCCTCGCGCGAACTCCTGCGGCGCGGGCCAGCGACTTTCACCAACTAACTAGCATGTGCCACGGGATGATCTTCTCAGAATAAGCGGCATCCGCACCGCCTCCTAAACACCTTGGGCTTCGCTCCGCTCGAAGATTTTTTTTCCCTGGATAACGACGCTCGCTCGTCCAGTATTCTGTGCCACGGCAGCTCGATTGCTCTCTGGGCGCACATAATCAAGGCACTCCCACTTGACTGTCTGGAAGTCGGCGCTCGTCGAGAGCTCTAGAGTTCGCGGACGACCCAGTAAAACCGGGATCTCCGCCGTGATCCTGCCCGGACGTCTGCTCATGATCAACACTCGGTCGCTTAACAAAATCGCTTCATCTACGTCATGGGTCACGAACACGACAGTCATTCCGTATTCTTCCCAAAGCCCCAATAACATTTCCTGCATTTGCAAACGTGTCTGAGCATCGAGAGCCCCAAAGGGCTCATCCATCAACAATACTTCCGGCCGATTCACCAGCACCCGCGCCAAGTTAACGCGCTGTTGCATACCGCCGGAAAGCTCACTCGGGTAATGCCGCCAGTATTCAGACAAACCAATTCGAGCCAGGATCTCCTTCGCGATCTGTCGTCGCTCCCCTTTAATCACTCCCCGCATTTTCAAGCCGAACTCAACGTTCGATATCACGGTTTTCCAAGGGAACAAATTGTGATCCTGGAAGACTATTCCTCGATCAGCATCGGGTTTCTGCACCAGTTTCAAGTCGACGAAAATTTCTCCTCGGGTCAGCCGGGTAAAACCTGCAATAGCGCCGAGAAGTGTTGATTTACCGCAACCAGAAGGCCCGAGAATCGCCAGGAATTCGCCCGGTAAAACGTCCAGACTAATATTTTGCAGAATATCGGCCCCGGTCGTGTCCGAACCGAAGGAGAGGTTTGCGTTCCGGATGCGAATCGCTCCTCGCGGATATGCGCTGGCAGTCATCCCGTTGTCCCTCCGCGCCTGGTCCACGGCATCAGCACGGAACCTAGCTTTCTGACCATTAGACTGCTCAGCATCCCGAGCAAACCAATCAGAACCATGCCGACGACAATTTGCGGGTAATTCTGCAGAGTGTAGGATTCCCAGGTCAAATAGCCAATGCCGAACTGTCCTGCCATCATCTCCGCCGTAATAAGCGAGAACCAGCAGGTGCCCATTCCGATACTTAATCCAGTCACGATCGATGGAAACGCACCAGGTAAAATGACCTCCCAAAAAATCTCCCACCTTCCTGCGCCCAAGCTCTGCGCCGCGTTGAGAAGGCGACGGTCGATCCCTTTGACGCCGTGCATCGTGCTCAGCAGGATTGGGTAAAACGCTCCAATGAAGCAAATGTAAATGATACTTTGTTCTGCGGTGGCGAACATCAAAATGGACAATGGTATCCAGGCGACCGCCGGAATTGGCCGCAGAATTTCCAGAGAGGTTAGGAGGGTGTCCTCGACCGCCCGGGAACGGGCAACCCAAATCCCAATCGGGACCGCCAAAATGGCGCCGATGCCGAAGCCCGAGAATATTCGGATCAGGCTCGCACCGATGTGGCGCGCGGCGTCGGGCGATTGAACGAACTCGATGAAGGCGCCTGCGACCGCGACTGGCCCGGGAACGTTCCCAAAGTTTATCAGAAAGTGGAGTTTGGCTTGGCAAGCGAGCTGCCAAAGGCCAACAAAGAGCGTGAGTGATGCTCCTCGATGGACAAGGCGAAATAGGGAACCAGGACCACGCGGTCGCCATTCCGGCCTCGCGCTTGTCTCGCGGGTTTTTTTGACGGCAATCGGTTGAGCGCTCATCGATGTCTTTTGGCGACCGTTGTTGTTTTGCCTTTGGCTACCGCCCGGCTTCTGCTTGCGCAACAGGGGCGACCTGACGAGCTGCCGCGAAGTCGATCACATTTCCTTTGTGAGATTCGGCCCATTTTTCAGCCTTGGACTTCTCAAGAAATGCGGCCAGTTCTTCGCCGGTACGGACATACCAAACTTTGTCTGCGAAGAGTTTCAGTCCGCTTTCCGCATCATGGACGTAGGCCACCCGCGCCTTTTGACCCTGCTTCTCCAGTGCTCGCAAAGCCTGAAAAGTTGCGGCAATCGAATGGTAGAGGCGGACTTTTGGTTCCTCGACGACCCAAATCTGTCCGGCCGCTTTCGGTTCCGTGACTGCATGTCCTTGGAAGTCTTTGGAGTTGCACGGAACGGCATCGTAGCTCTTCAGCCTGGCCTCATAATCGTAGCCGGATAGCTTGGCCGCTTCGCGGATGTAGCGATCATCCACAAAGGTGCTGACATCGATGTCGTGAGCTGTCTTCTTGAGGACTTTTAGCGTTTGAGCGGCGTTAGCCAGTGCCCCTATGACTTCCGGTTTCAAAGTATAGTCCCGGGTCTGGATGCCTTGCGGACCATGGAAAGCGTAGAACACTTCCGCTTCGATTCCCGTCCATTTTTGATATTGTTCAGCAATCGATTCCGGATCTTCACGGATCAACCGGTCGCCCTCGAGAGCAGCGCGCAAATAGGCAACGACAATCTCGGGATATTTCTGTGCGAAATCCGATCGGACTTGAATACCGTGCGTGGTGGTCACCCCGGTGCTTTCGCCGTCGAGAATCTTTCGGGCAAATCCCCGGAAGGGAAAAAGTTCACCGAAGGGAACGAAATCTGCATGCGCATCGATCTGTCCAGACTTCAATGCGGAACCTCCAATCTCCGGTGCCTGAGTAACGATCCTCACATCGCGGTATGGGGTCCCATCCCTGGTTCTGGACCGCGCGAAGCAAGAATGCATGGGCGGTCGAAGCAAAAGGCACGGAGATAGTCTTTCCCTTGAGATCCGCGATGCTCTGAACGGAAGAATTCAGGGGCACCAGGAGCGCGTTGCCCGCCCCACGAAGGCCCAGCGAGAGCGATGAGATGTAGAGCGTCTTTACGCCATCGTTCTTCGAGAGAAGTGAGTCGTATCCGAGGATGGCTGGAAAGTCGGCCATCGAGACGATATCGAGTCGGCCGGCGAGCAACTCATTGTTAAGTTGGGCGCCGGTAGGGAGATTCACCCAATTGATCTCATAAGTCGCATCCTTATATTTGCCATCGTGGGGCAGGTATTTATCAAGCAGTTTGAGCTCGCGGACGACCGGGCCACCCGCCGCGCAGTTTATCGTCGTATCCTGCGTGCCAATGCCGACCCGGATAACTTCCTTTGCGCGCCCGTGAGCGGTCCACAGACACAAAATGATTAACAGTAATGGACTTATCTTCTGCATCTGAAAAGTAGAGTTCGGATAAGATTGCCACCTCGTTTTCCACTTCATCTAACTTTCGCTACGTCTCTCTGGTCAGCTGCCGGACCGGCTCGGTTGTATGGATAAAAACTGCCAAACCGACAGGCCAACTCATGGTGAAATCAGATCAACACCGGGATCCTGCACCCGATCGCTTGCCTGATTTGCTGGGGACGTCACTCCTCCGGGATTCTGAGTTTGCCGCTGTCTTTCGGCGGTGGTTCGTTTTTTTTTATTGTCTATCTTTCTAATAGACTTTTCCGGAGAGCGCAAGGAATTTGATCGATCAACTTTGACTTTATCTCTCCCTTGGCCGTCGTCGCCGACCAGTGGCCGAAAAACGATAAATATAGTAAAAAGCGTGATTATCGTATAAAGGCACTCTAAGAGGTCGATCATATGGTTCGCATCATTTTCCGCTGGCGGGCGAATGGTGATTTGACGCTCCTGGGAATCTCCTTGGCTTTGTCGAGTACCGTAGACTAGATTGCGCAGATCGATCACGTCCGGCAGGCCATTGAGGAAAGATTTGGCGTGTAAACTCTATTTGAATCATGTACTTTAAGACAACCGTCAAGCGATCATCGCAATTGGAAGGTGTTGCGCGTCAGTGCCTGGTGGATAAGTTTGTTTCACGTCAATACGAACCTCGGTCTCATATAAGGAGCAGTTAAGTTGAAAGTCGTTCTCTATGGATCCACAGGCAAGGT
Organism: uncultured Verrucomicrobiae bacterium; assembly: GCA_963736745.1. Taxonomy (GTDB): domain Bacteria; phylum Verrucomicrobiota; class Verrucomicrobiia; order Chthoniobacterales; family JAFAMB01; genus JAFAMB01. The sequence goes on from CAVTQD010000040.1 coordinate 14,190, forward strand.
AGGCAGCGTCATTCTCAAGGAACTGGTCGGTCGCGGTCACACCGTCGTCGCGGCTGCCCGCATTCCAGAGAAGCTGCCAAAACTCAAGGAGGTCACCGCAGTCCAGGACGACCTCAGCAATCCGGCAAAGATCGCCGCCATCGTCAGGGGCGCGGACGCCGTCGCCTCGGCCTATGGGCCGCCTCCGGACGACACTTCTCAGATCATCGGCGCGATGGATCGCCTCACAAAGGAATCCAGCAGGCCGGTGGACCCCGCCTCATCGTAGTAGGCGGAGCAGGCAGCCTCTTCGTCGCGCCGGGCATCACGCTTCGCGAGTCTGGACACCTTCCCAAGGAATGGATCCCCATCGTGGACGCTCATATCCAGGTGCTCGAGAACCTGAAAAAGAGCAGCATCGATTGGACTTATTTCAGCCCTGCCGCATTCTTTGAGCCTGGCGAACGCAGAGGCATATTCCGCCTGGGCAAAGACAATCTGATTACGGATGCCCAGGGCAACAGCCGTATTTCCTTCGAGGACTATGCGATCGCCCTCGTTGACGAACTCGAGCACCCCAAGCACCACAGGGAGCGGTTCACCATTGGCTACTAAACCGATCTTCAAACCTCGCCGGGCTTATGGCATTCTAACCGCGCAGGCCCGCTTGCGCAGTTCAATATACACTTACAAACATGCAATGTGTTAGTTAATAATATTTGAAATCGTAATCAAGCTATACGAAGGAGTGGACAATTAACGTGAATACGAGGGATTCATCCTAACTGCTTCCCCTGTTCACTCCAGGAGCCGTATGTACTAAGCCCCTTCAGGACTTAATTCCAACAAACATTATTTCCAGAGTCGAAACCCTGAGCTTTATACACAATTTGGAGAAAGGGCAGGTGCGGGATAAGCGCTCAAACATTAAGTGATTGCGTCCCGGTACATTTTGGAAGCCTATATTACATTACGCCGTCGCGTCGCGGCTGTGGGTTCGCGGAGTATCGGCGGGATGGCTTGGATATCGCTCCAGACTCTGGAGAGCAAAGTAGCATAGGCTGCCAGCCTGTATTTTGTTTGCACCGAGCGATGCCTTCTAGACAATCAGAACTGGTCGCCGGGCTTGCGAGCGCTTCCCCCGTCTATTGGATTGTGTATAAAGCTCAGAGTTGAAACTCTGGGTTGAGGGTTATTGCCGCTTGGTGGCAGGAATCCGCCCGTTGTGCGCTCATCTAATAAAGAGGTCTGATTTAAGATTGGCAACTCCAGCAACAACTTGGCCAAGGGGTGGTTGGTTGTCGTCCCGAACGAATATTAGGAGTTCCCTCGTATAAGAACAGAACTACCAATTTCAGCACAGGAAAACTATGGAATTTCAACTTCCTCGTCGAGAGCGACTGAGGCGCAGATTTATACACAATCAGAAAGCAGAGTAAGACCATGAGTGATCCTAACAGCAACGCACCACAACTGAGTTTGAGCGCAAGCGCCGCGCGCAATCTAGCAACTGCCACCCTAACGGTTCCGCAGATGCAGGCCATCACCCCGCGGTGGCTCCACAAACTATTGCCTTGGGTTGACGTAGACGGTGGCGTCTATCGCGTCAATCGCGTCCTCAAAAAGGAAGACGGCACGGAGCAAGACGTCGCCCTTTTGACCGTTGACACAGGCGAGCCGCAATTGCCAACAACATTCGTCGATTACGAAGAGAATCCGAGGGAATATCACCTGAGCACGATCCAGACAGTTCTTCGCACGCACACCCGTGTAACCGACCTTTATAGCAACGTTGTCGATCAGCTCCGCGAACAAGTGCGATTAGTCGTCGAGGCGGTCAAAGAGCGCGAGGAATGGGAACTAATCAACCATCCCAAATTCGGCTTGCTGCATGAAGTCGTGCCGCCACAGCGTATCAATGCTCGCAAAGGCACGCCAACCCCGGACGACTTTGACGAACTGCTCACGCTGGTCTGGAAAAAGCCGGCCTTTTTCCTCGCCCATCCAAAGGCCATCGCCGCTTTCGGCCGCGAAGCCACGCGCCGTGGTGTGCCGCCTACAACGGTGAGCATCTTCGGATCACAGTTCATTACCTGGCGAGGGATCCCGATTGTACCGACCAACAAGCTCTCAATCACCGCGGATGGCCAGACGAGCGTTTTGCTGTTGCGTGTCGGCGAATCTCAGCAGGGCGTCGTGGGTCTGCAAAAGGCTGGCGTGACCGGGGAATTGGAGCCTGGGCTTTCGGTGCGCTACATGGGGACAAATGAAAACTCTATTGCCTCGCATCTTGTGACACGGTACTTCTCAGCCGCGATTCTCACCGAGGACGCCATCGCCCGCCTCGATAATGTTTCGGTGAACTTCTACCACGAGTATGTCTACCCCACGACTTGAACCCGACGCGCTACCTTTTGCCGACGACCCGTCCGACACTGCGCTGATCACCCGGCTGGCAAACGAATTTTTTGCGAAACGATCGGGCGCCGCTCCGGCGGCCGAGTCGGCTGAAGGGTTGTCTGCGCCTGCGCCGGGTATACCGACAGCGGTCGCAGGGATTCCTTCGACATCGCCTGCAACTTTACCAATTACGTCCGATATCCCTGTCGGCACAAACACTGAGAATGAGTTGTCGCATGGTTATCCGTTAGCGACGGCATCGACTCATCCGCCGGTGCATCCAGTGCTCGAACGGGAATCGGATCAGCCCCAGAATACGCCTTCTGGCGCCCATGATCCGCGCTCCAGGAAATCGCACCCTTTCGGTGAGCCATTTTTCAATGGAGCGATTTACAGCACCAGCGGAGCAGCTAAAATGGCCTCGCCGAGAACTTCAATTCCCAGCATCGAAATAGGTGAAACACCGGAATTTTATTTCCTCGGCAATCAGAAGGATAATGACCCGTTGCGACTTGCGAAATGCGAATCGCACGTCGACACCAGCGCTTTCTGTTTTCGACGTGGAAGCGGTACGGCGGGATTTTCCCGTGCTGAACCAGCGAGTGAATGGCCACCCGATCATCTGGTTGGACAATGCTGCGACCACTCAGAAACCGCAGAGTGTCATCGATGCCACTTCGCAGTTCTATAGCCGCGACAATTCAAACATTCATCGCGCCGCCCATACCCTTGCCAGACGAGCAACCGACCTGTTCGAAGCTGGACGCGAAAAAGTCAGGCAGTTCCTCGGGGCAGCGGACACGAAGGAAATTGTCTTCCTGCGAGGCACGACCGAGGCAGTTAATCTCGTGGCACAAAGTTACGGGCGAAAAAATATCGGTCAGGGCGACGAGATCATCCTCACGGAGCTTGAGCACCATGCCAACATTGTTCCATGGCAATTGCTGGCGGAACAAGTGGGTGCCGTGATTCGTGTCGCGCCGATCAACGACAATGGAGAAGTGCTTCTCGAGGAGTTCGCCAGACTGCTCGGGTCGCGTACGAAGTTTGTATCGGTTGCGCACGTCTCAAACTCACTCGGTACGATTGTTCCGGTCGAACAAATTGTTGCACTCTCTCACGCTCGCGGGGTGTCCAGTCTTGATTGATGGCGCTCAGTCCGCGCCGCACTTTCCGGTCAACGTGACGGCGATCGATGCAGACTTCTACGTTTTCTCAGGGCACAAGGTTTTCGGCCCGACCGGAATCGGTGCGCTTTACGGAAAATTGGATCTGCTCGAAGAGATGCCTCCCTATCAAGGCGGCGGCCATATGATTCGAGATGTTCGTTTTGAGAAAACGACCTACCAGAATGCCCCGTAAAGTTCGAGGCCGGCACACCGGACATTGCCGGCGTCGTCGGTCTTGGTGCGGCGATTGATTACTTCACTGATGTCGGCATTCCTGCCATTGCGGCCTATGAACATGCGTTACTCGAATATGCGACGCAGGCCCTTGCCACGGTTCCCGGGCTGCGACCGATCGGAACGGCCGCAAACAAAGCGAGCGTGCTCTCATTTGTCATACCCGGAATACCGAACGAAAACATCGCGCGCCACTTGGATAACCACGGAATCGCAGTGCGCGCCGGCCACCACTGCGCGATGCCTGCGCAACGCCATTTCGGCCTCGAAAGCACTGCGTGCGTCCTTCCCTTGCATTCTACAATACCTACGAAGAAGTTGATACGCTCGTGCAAGTTCTGCATGGACTACCTAGACCCTGAAAGAAGTACAAGATGTGAAAACAACCGCCCCCAATATATCTGCTCAACGCCCCGCTCTCTCGTCCGCCCACCCCCCCCTCCTCCTTCCCATCGATGTGGCTTTGTCGTTCCGAAAAATCAACCGGGAGATATTCTTCATCCGCGGCGGCGGCTCATCGAAGGATCTCCAAAGATTAAGTCGGAAAAAGAGCTTGCGGAACACAGAAAGCCTACTAGAGAAATAGAGTATTCAAGTATCAGCTTGAAGTAAGATCCGCGTAAAAGGTTAAAATAATTCGGTTTTAGAAAGAAATTCCCATGAACTTGTGGTTTGAAGATAACTCCCGTTCCATTGGAGGAACGCCTTTGGTTCGTTTGAACCGGCTAGCAGCCGGATCCTCCGCGCCGATCTTAGCGAAGATAGAAGCGCGCAACCCATCTTTTTCCGTCAAGTGCCGGATCGGCGCCGCAATGGTTTGGGATGCCGAGCGGCGGGGACTGCTTGGCGCGGGCAAGGAGATCGTCGAGCCGACAAGCGGAAACACAGGAATTGCGTTGGCATTTGTGGCAGCGGCGCGCGGAATTCCAATTACGCTGACGATGCCGGAAACCATGAGTCTTGAGCGGAGGAAGCTTTTGGTGGCGTACGGGGCGAAATTAATCCTGACCGAGGGTCCGAAAGGGATGAGTGGCGCGGTGGCACGGGCCGAAGAGATCGCCGCCTCGGACCCAGACCGCTATTTTTGCCGCAGCAATTTAATAACCCCGCAAATCCGGCAATCCATGAGACGACAACAGGACCTGAGATTTGGGAACAGACAGGAGGTGCCATTGACATTCTGGTCTCCGGAGTGGGCACGGGCGGAACCATTACGGGGGTTTCCTCCTACATTAAGAAAAAGCAGGGCAAAACCATTGTTTCGGTGGCTGTTGAACCTGCGGCGAGTCCGGTTTTGACGCAACACCGAGCTGGCTTGCCGCTAAACCAGGTCCTCATAAGATCCAGGGAATCGGTGCGGGATTCATTCCCAAGGTGCTGGACCTGTCGCTGGTGGATCAGGTGGAGCAGGTGACCAACGAAGAGGCCTTCGAGTACGCCCGCCGTTTAACCCGGGAAGAAGGAATTCTCTCGGGGATTTCGAGCGGCGCGGCCGCAGCCGTTGCTATCCGCTTGGCGAAGCGACCCGAAAACGCGGGAAAGACGATTGTGGTGGTGCTCCCTGACTCGGGGGAGCGTTATCTTACGACCCCGCTCTTCGAGACCGACTCGCGGACTTAATCTGTGTTCGGTCAGAAAGGCTATTCGGCAACATGAGCGCGCAACAAGGAACATCAGCGTGGGCGCTCGATCAGATTGTCGGTGAGTTGCGGATGGCACGGGCTCTGGCACAGCGAGGGGGGCTGCAAGAGCGAGGCCCCCATGAGTTGCCTTCACGCCAGGCTCTGGCGGCGATTGTGGAAGGTTTGCGGGCAGCGCTTTTCCCCATTCATTTTGCTCCGCCCGATCTCGCACAGGAGGCCGTCGATTATTTTGTGGGGCGTACCCTGGATGCAACTTTCCACGCCCTGCTTGGACAAGTCCGCCTGGAACTGCAGCTAAATTGGAGTCAATTTCGCTGCGCTGAGAAAGACGTTGCTGAGCGCGCAGGGCGGATTGTCGGCGAATTCGGACGCGGGTTGTCCGAGGCGCGCAGGCTCCTGGAAAGCGATGTTCGCGCGGGCTATCAGGGGGATCCCGCTGCCAAGTCGGTAGATGAAGCGCTCCTCTGCTATCCAGGCATCCATGCCATCATTCATTACCGGCTTGCTCATTCTCTTCACGACCTTGGCGTACCTCTTTTGGCACGCCTCATTACCGAGTTGGCTCATTCGGCGACAGGGATCGATATTCATCCAGGAGCTCAGATAGGCGCCGGCTTTTTTATCGATCATGGAACCGGTGTGGTGATTGGAGAGACCACTGTCATTGGCGAGCGTGTGCGCATTTACCAGGCGGTAACTTTGGGAGCGAAAAGCTTTCGCGCCGACGAGCGCGGTGTGTTGGTCAAGGGCGAGCCTCGGCACCCGATCGTAGAAGACGACGTCGTGATTATTGCAGGGGCAACGATTCTGGGCCGCGTTGTCATCGGTAGCGGTTCGGTTATCGGCGGCAACGTGTGGCTGACCCACAGTGTGCCGACGGGGAAGCAGGATACCCAGGCGCAGGTTCGCAGCGAAGTGTTCGAAAGGGGGTCTGGGATTTAGAATATATCTGGGCCAGTGCACTAAACGGGCCCCCATTTCGGGGACGGGCGAAGCCTGGCGGGAAGATAAGCAGCGTTTGGGATGGTTTAACGCCCCGAAGAAGGGCGATATGACTCAGCACTGGGTTTCAACCCAGGGAACCGCCACCCCCATCGATGCTGCGCCACACTGAAAGGGCACCAAGTCTCGAGGCGCCGTAATAACAGCGCATATTGCGAATTGTTGCGATCTCATCGTTCGCCATTGCCATGATCTAATGATATACTCTCCGACAAGAGTTTGGAGATCTGTTGTACCGGCCGCATCATTCCAGCATTCGGCAGCAATATACGCTAGTTTGGCACACTTGAGCTTTCGCCGGCATTCAGGGCGACCTCGTCTTGCGTTAGATGGTTCGTTAGGGATAGAAAACGAGTGTATTTGCATCATGTAGCCCCTTCTCCGGGGCATAAAACGCCTCAAACCCTCCTTATCTTCGCGCCATTCGGGACAGGACACTAGAACTAGATGTTGTTCGCTTGCGCCAAGTGCGATCGATAGTTATCGACGGCAATGTGAAGCGCGATTCGGAGTCCAATCGAATAGAGGGGTTCCCAGCCTGACGATGGTATGCGTAATATCAGTTCGAAGGGTTTTTGTTTCAGGTCAGAGCCGGCGGTTAAAGCCCAGGAGGGGTCGGAAAAGGGCTGCTCAGCCGTTGGGACAAACGGTCGGAGAGAGGAAAGAATCGGACGGACCAGAGGATCATGCAAATTGGCGCCATAAATCCCCACCTGCAGACTTTCAATCTCATCCGCTGCATGGATAACAATCAATCCGTGAAATTGAACGACGAAGAGTTCACGTTCGATGAGGTAAGCCTCTGGTGAATTCATCTTGCTCCCTTTTTCATTGATGAGGTAACGGCCCGACTGCGTGAACGGCGTCACATTTTCGAAGCTCACCGGATTCACGATCGGATAAGCATAGATCCGAAACGCACTTCCGAGGGAAGGGGTCTCCACCAGATCATGGATGAAGGCCGCAACAGCTTTGGGCCCCGCCTCGTCATTCCCGCGGAGCCCGGCGAAGATGCCAAGCCGGATTTCCGATTCGCCCGGCTGATCACCGACAAAGACATAGCGAGGAATCTGCGACGCCTTGTGATGCGCTGCCGTTGATACCGGAGTGCTGTACAGATGCTTTCTTGTCTGGGATAACTGGTCCAGGCGGTAGAAGCACTTTGGTGATTCGCGATCCGAGCTTCGGCTTGAGGGCCGCCGCCCTCGATATCGGCCGAGAATGATGGCCTTTTAGAGCTCTATCTGACCGCTCTTGACGTGGGCGTTTCTTAGCGTGGAGGTTGATATTCATGTCGTGAAAGGAGGTATTCGAATTGATTTTATGGTTTCTAAAATTGGAAGTCTGTTGACGGGTGATCCCTGCCAGCCAACGCTCACGAGCAGAGCTTGGGTATTTCCGCTTATCGCAAACGGACGGGCACGTGAGTGAGATTCGCTTCCGAATTCGTTGACTAACGCCGTCGGACCGGACTCCGAGCAGTACGATGAAAGTATCGTTGCTCGTTTAATTCACGCGCAAACAATGATCGACCGACAACAGGAAAGTCGCCAAAACCGCCTCATTCTAATCACAATATAGGCTACCGCTATGATATGATTAATACAACTTCTATTTTAAAATTCCAGGATTGCTCAGCAATCAAAGATTCTTTATCGAAGAGGAATCGCCCGTAGATATTCCTGCGCTTCTACTTTGCGTTTCAGCCCGACAAGCGTTTTTCCGGCAATATCGTGAATAAGGAATCGACCCGCGATCCAACTCGCCAACGCCGGTCCAATCGTCAACCACTTCACGTCGAGGCTATGCCTGATGCTGACGCGGACGAATCCGCCATCGGGCAGTTCTTGAAAATCCCAGATGACTTTCATGCCACGTGTCGCATTCAGCGTCGATTTACGATGGTGAAAGTGCAACTGCCGATTCTCTGTGTCGATTCGGTACTCGGAAATCCACTTAACCGTAATCCTCGAGCTGACACATGCCATGCTGACGATTCCGCCCGATGCCGTTTGCGAAATAAACCGGTTATAGCGGTAATGAGGCAGGAATTCCGGCCAACGCGGCAGGTTGGAAGCAACCGCAAAGATTTTAATTAGCGGTGCCCGGATATTAATTTCATCCAGACAGTTCATTCTCATTTTCAAAATTGACCGGGTGAAGCAGCGATGGCAATCGCTACCGGTAAAGGAAGGCGTACAACGAGTGTGCGTTCATCGCGGTTGCGCTCTCTACCTACAAAGATAGTCTATACAAGATAATAGACTGCTGCTCTTTCCTCAGACTCTCTCTCTTGGTTCAGCAGGCTGTAAGCGTGGCGAACGGCATTGAGGGTTGCCGAGTAAACTTCCTCTTTTTCCGGAAAAATGCGATCCGGCGCCAGCCACTCATTGAATCGAACGTTGCGAAGAATTTTGGCGAGATTTGCGCGAACCCCGGCCAAAAGTACGGTAACGCCGCGCTTCTCCGCGTCATGGAGGAAGTGTTCGAGGTGCTCGATTGCCACGACGTCCGGGTTGCGGGTCCGTCTTAAGCGCAGCACGACATACTTGATTCCGGTGCTGATGGTCTCCTGCTTGATTTTATCTAAGTAGTGATCCAACTCCGGCGCCGCACCGAAAAAGAGCTCGCCCTCGAGATCGTAGATAAGAAGAGAGGGCGAACGAGGCTCCTCGGGCATGCGCTCGCGCACCACTCGCTCCGGCGTGACAATTAGTTCCCGAATCCCCAGCTTGGAGACGCGGGGAACAAATAAGAGGAGGGAAATTGCCACGCCTATGAGGATGGAATCCTCGACGCTGATGAAGACGGCCGCGCAGGCAGTGACAAAGACGAGTACCGTATCAAAGCGCGACGCGCGGATCGCATAGCCGAGGCGCTTCCAGTCAATCAACCGGGCGGCGGTAATGAAGAGAAGTCCGGCCAGCGCCGACTTTGGGATAAAACGTGCATACGGCCCGAGCGCGAGGACGGCGATGCCCACGATAATACTGGCATAGATGCCGGACATGCGGGTAATGGCACCTGACTGATAGTTGATCGCCGAGCGCGTCAGAGAACCGGAGCCAGGCAAAGACTGGAAGAAGCCGCCAACTAGATTCCCTATGCCCTTCCGCGAGGCACTGGCGATTATAGTCCAGCGGTTGCCGGGTATGGGTCGCTATTGACTTGGCAACGGCGAGTGCTTCGAGCAAGCCCAGAAAGGAAATTGCCACGGCACTGCCCAACAGATGGGTTACCCACTCGAACTTGATTTCCGGGATGTGGAAGGATGGCAAGGCGGCCGGAACAGTTCCGACCACCGAGATAACCGTCTTGCCATCCGGCTTCGGTGTCGACCAGCCAAAGTAGGTGGCCACAACGGCGGCGATGATCAGCGCCACCAGCATGTCCATTTGTGGTAGCTTGTATTTATTCGTGACTCTCCGTAGGAACAACGCCACCAGGAGGGTACCGAGGCCGAGACCGATGGCGCAGAGATTGAACGGGCCGCTTTGGGTCACCGTTTCCCATAAGCGCACCAGCACGGAATGACCGCCGCCGCCCGCTTTTGATACGCCTAGAAAATTTCCGATTTGCCCAATCGCGACCAGCAGACCGGCCCCCGCCATGAATCCCAGCACGACCGACTCAGAAATGTATCGTGTCAAGTCGCCCAGCTTAAAGACCGCAATCAAGATCTGGGTGATCCCGACCATGACCCCCAGGAGAAACATCGCCTGGTAGGCGTCGAAGCGCGCGTCGAAACCGATGAGCGAACTGAAGACGACAAGCGAGATGGCGTTGGTCGGCCCGTTAATCAGGTGAGAGGATGAACCGAAGATGGAAGCAATCAGCGTGACCACGATGGCCGAATACAGACCGAAGCGGGGATCGACTCCGGCGATGAGCGCGTAGGCCATCGCCTGCGGAATGGCAATCGCGGCGACCGTTGCGCCGGCCACAAAATCGCGACGCCCGGTGTCCCAACTATAATTATGCAGATTGAAGGGTAAGCTCATTTGATTTGGGCAGAGTGAATGATCTCGAAAATTCCATTGTCGCCGAAGAATTTGGCCTGTGCGTCAGCCCAGTCTTTAGCAACAAACGTTACCGGAAAGAGTTGGATGTTCGGCAGTCGATCCTGATGCTTTTTCAAAATTGCCTCGTTGATTGGCCGGTAACCATTTTTGGCAAAGATTTCCTGCGCTGCGTCGGTAAAGAGGTATGCCAAGGTAAGCCTTGGCCGCGACCTCGGATTTATGCTTCGCTACATTCACATCCACCCAGGTAACGCTTGGCTCTGCCAGTATACTCACGGCGGGTAGACGACTTCCAGGTCGCCTTTGGACTCCGCCACTTCCCGCAGGGCCTCGTTCTCCCACGTCAGATGCACGTCGCCTTCTTTCGCTAATGCGAACGTCGTGGTGGAATCGCGGGCACCTTGACCCAGGATTGGCACGTTCTGGTAGAGTTTCGTTATAAAGTCACGGGCTTGGTCTTCGCTTCCGCCCCGATAGATGACCGAGCCCCAAGCGGCCAGGACGCTCAGTTTACCATTCCCCGAGGTCCTCGGATCCGGTGTGACGATTGTCACGTCAGGCCCAATCAGATCCGGCCAATCTTTGATGTGCTTCGGATTGGTCTTCCGCACTACGAAAACGATCGTGGAGGTATAGGGCTGTGAATTGTGCGGAAAACGATTTTTCCAATCGCCGGCGATGAGTCCACGTTTGGAGAGGCCTTCGATATCCGACGGAAGTGCTAGGCTTACGACATCGGCCGGCACACCCCCCGCAACCGCCTGCGCCTGACGCGACGAACCGCCGTGGGATTGGTCGATGCTCACTCGGTGGCCGGTTTCCGCCTCATACTTCTCGATGAATTTGGAATTGATCTCTTTGTAGACCTCGCGCGTTGGGTCATAGGAAACATTGAGAAGCTTGCCGTTCTTGTCTCCTTCGTAGTTTTTGAACGCCACGAGCCCCACCCCGACGACGGCCAGGCTGAGGGCGAAGGTGTTTAGCCATTTGGTTGTGCTCACGAGAGGTGCGACTCCTTTAAAACTCTGATCAGGCAGCCTCGGCCGGCCATTCATTGTGGCAGTTCAGGATAGTAGATGATGGAGTTGACATGCTTCAAGAAAACACGAATATCTCTACGCGATCAGTAGGAGATGGCCAGTCATTTTTCCTGTTCAGCGAATAGTATTTCCGGAAACTGAACGACGAGCTGTGCCTTTGCCTCCCGGCCTCAGCGTTTAAGCCTTTATTGATTGAGTGAGAAAACGTGGCGCTAGCCTGTTCAATTAAAATTCAAATCGTACCTTTACATGGCCACCGTTGCGCAACCGCCTAAAGCCTCATACAATCTCAAGAAGGATTGCCTCTCTTACTCGGGAGTGATCGCTCAGTCGATTTCGGTCATCGCTCCTTCCACTGTTCCGGCAGCAGTTCTGGGATTGATTTTTGTCAGCGCCGGCAATGGAACATGGCTAAGTTTTCTCCTCGCCACGATTGGATTGCTCCTTGTCTGTTTTAACATCAACCAGTTTGCCCGGCGCTCGGCTTCTCCGGGTTCTCTTTATACCTACATCGTCAAAGGGCTCGGGCCAATCGCGGGCGTTCTCAGCGGATGGGGCTTGCTGCTTGGCTACATGGTCACGGGAATGTCAACTCTTTGCGGGTTCGCTATTTTTGGTCAGATGCTGCTCGCACAGCTTGGGATTCATTTGCACATTCTGATTTTGTTTGCCCTTTGCGTCATCGTCTCCTACGGCGATTGCCTACACGGACGTTCAACTTTCAGCTAAATGATGCTGATCTTCGAGGGTGTCTCGATTCTTTCCATCCTGGTCTTGGGCGCTATCGTCTGGGCGCATAAAGGTTTCGCCATCGACATGGCTCAAGTAACGCTTCATGGTGTAACGCCGGGCGGTGTGGTGACCGGGATCATACTCGTCGTCTTTGGCTTTTCCGGTTTTGAGAGTTCCACCTCCCTCGGGGATGAGGCGAAGGACCCGCTGCGAACGATTCCGCGATCACTCCTTCAGAGCACGGCGCTCTCGGGCGTTTTTTTCCTGTTCATGGCGTACGTGATCGTTCTGGGCTTCAAAGGTTCCGGAGTCGATCTTGGCAAGAGCGAGGCGCCGCTGGCCTTTCTTGCGCCCCAGACCGGACTGGGATTTCTGGGTACTCTCATCAATATCGGTGCGCTCCTGAGCTTTTTTCCTGCACGCTGGCGTGCATAAATTCGACTGCCAGGATAGTCTTTTCGATGGCGCGCCACGGTCTGTTCCACGACGCGCTCGGTGAAGCGCATGAGACAAATAAAACGCCCCATATTGCTGTTGCCCTGTCTGCGTCAATTACGTTTCTCGTTCCCGCTTCAGTTTATCTGTCCGGCGTCAATGCTTTTGACGCCCAAGGCTACTTTGGCACGCTCTGCAGCTTCGGCTTTCTGCTGGTCTATGTTCTGGTTTCTGTTGCCGCGCCGATGTATCTTCGCACGATAGGCAAGTTGCGTAAGCGCCACGTGTTCTACTCCCTCCTGGGAGCCGGTTTCATGCTCCTCCCTCTTTTGGGCATGATCGGGATACCCGGAAGCAGTTTGTTTCCTCCGCCCTCCTTCCCTAACAATTTGCTGATCTGGATATTCGTCGCTTATATGGCGGTCGGGCTTGTCTGGCTTTTGATCCAGAAAGCTCGTTCTCCGAAGATGTTTCCTACCATGAAGAACTCAATGGACGAAATTGACCTGAAGTTCAGTGATGTGAAGAATGTTTCCTGATGCGTGCCTGTCACTAGTTCTCGAGAAAGATCGTCAAGCGGCGATTCTTTTGGGTAGAAGGAATGTGCGTCGCGCAAAAAACTGCGTTTGTCGCATTGGCCGAGACCTGATGTTGTTTGACCTCGATCGCGTTCGATGCCGGAAGGTGCGGTTTATCTAGCCTTATAACATGCCTGCCAGAGAAGAAGACCAAGGGCGGTTCAGATTCGGCATGCTGCGACCGCTCAATTGGTTGCTCTTGGCGGTACCTGTGGCTTTCGTCATCTATTTGGTTCCCGCTTGGAAGAACGAAACTCTGCTCTTCTTCATCGCCGGCATCGCAATCATTCCGCTGGCTGCTTGGCTTGGCCGGGCAACTGAGCATCTGAGCGACCGCGCCGGTCAGGGTATCGGAGGACTGCTTAACGCCACCTTAGGTAATGCCCCCGAGTTAATCCTCTCATTGGTGGCGTTGTCCAAGGGATTGACTGTTTTAGTCAAGGCCGCCATCACTGGCTCGATAATCGGCAACATACTCCTGGTGCTCGGCACCGCTGTTTTAGCCGGCGGAATGCGTTTCCCACACCAGAAATTCAACCAGACTGGCACGCGCACTGCCGCCACATCGCTTAGCCTCGCCGCTATCGGGCTGATTATTCCGACGATTTTTCACGTAGTGACTGAGCGGCAGCCGGGTGGTTGGTCGGCGCTCGCGGCGCAAGGCCTTTCTGTCACCGTCGCCGTTGTGCTCTTTGCGACTTATCTTCTCTGGCTCGTTTTCTCGTTGATCACACACAAGAATCTTTTCGCTGGAGCAAATCTCGGTGATGGTAAGCCGGACGAGAAAAACGAATCGGCATGGTCCGTTTCGACTGCCGTCACCATTCTTGCAATCGCGGCGATCTTGATCGCGGTTATGAGCGAGTTTCTTGCTGGCTCGGTAGAGGCTGCTTGCAAAAGGCTAGGTTTAACGGAGGTGTTCGTCGGGGTTGTCATTGTCGCGACCGTTGGCAACGCAAGTGAGTCCTCGGCCGTGCTGGTCGCGCTGAACAACAAAATGGATTTGAGTTTGGGAATCGCTATTGGGGCGACTCTGCAAATCGCATTGTTTATTACGCCGGTGCTCGTTTTTGCCTCCTACGCGTTTGGTCTTCCAATGACACTCGAGTTTTCGATACCGGAAGTTGCTGCCGTCGCGCTAGCCGTTGGAATCGTTGTCTTAATCAGCGGAGACGGTGAATGCAATTGGTTCGAAGGCGCTCAACTTCTGGCCGTTTACCTCATCATCGCGATCTTTTTCTTTTTCCTTCCCGACCCGGCACGTGAGCCGGCGGGAGATGAAAACCATGCCGCCACTTCAACCCATGCGAAAGATGGCCGGTGAAGCACCCAGGTGTTAGAACGTCCGTTTCTTTTACGGTGGGGCGGGCAGATAGAGTGCGATCCTGTCCTTTTCTGCCTGCGCCTCCGCGACTTTGCGGAGCGGTAGAAGACCGTTGATAAGGGCGAAAACGGCGCCTATTTGATTGAAAACCATGGAGTGCATGACGCCGAAGCCGGCCAGAAATGCTCCACTGACGCAAATTATATTCGGAACGATGATCAGACCCCAGCTCCGGTCGACATTACGTTGGAGATCATGCGAGATATCGCGCAGACGCAGAAGTTTGGTCAGGCTCTCTTCCATAAACACAACCTGAGCAGTATCGGTGGCGATGGTCGAAGCGCCTCGCAACGATATGGAGACGTTGGCTTTCTTTAGCGCGATCGAGTCGTTGATACCGTCACCAACGAAGCAGACGGTTCTCCCTTCCTTTTGCAAAAGCTCGACGTATTTAGCCTTATCCTGCGGCAGAACTTCCGCAAAATAGCGGTCCATTCCCAGTCTTTTAGCCAGATTGCGAGTTGGGCGGTCATGATCGCCCGAGATGATGGCCAAGTGCTTGGCGCCGCGTTCCCGCAGTCCGTTGATGACATCTTGAGCTTCCGGTCGATGCGCGGCGCGCATTTCGATCGCGCCTCCCAGAGCATCATCGACCGCCACCAAGATGAGCGAATTGCCATCGCCGTGGACGTTTTCCATCTCCTGATCCAGCGCACTTGGGAGCAAGATGTCTTCATGCTTCATGAACCGCGCGCTGCCGACTCGGACTGTGTGGCCGTCCACGTTGACGGTGATCCCGTAGCCGACGTGATATTTCGACTCGTCCGTTTTGGCCATCGGGATCCCAAGGGATTCG
This sequence comes from uncultured Verrucomicrobiae bacterium, assembly GCA_963736745.1. Taxonomy (GTDB): domain Bacteria; phylum Verrucomicrobiota; class Verrucomicrobiia; order Chthoniobacterales; family JAFAMB01; genus JAFAMB01. The sequence continues at coordinate 29,604 of CAVTQD010000040.1, forward strand.
AATTTGGAGAGAATCGCTTTGGCGATCGGGTGACTGAATTTGTTTTCCGCGGCGGCTGCCCATTGCAAGATTTGCCGCTCAGAGTAGGAGCCGAAGGTCAAAATGCGGCCAACTTCGGGCCGTTCGCGCGTGAGCGTACCGGTTTTGTCGAAAAGGAACGTATCCACCTTCCGCATCAATTCCAGCGCCCTTCCGTCTTTGACGAGAATGCCGTGCTGCGCGCACAGGGTCAACGACGTAAGCATGCCAAGCGGCGCAGCCATCCGGATCCCAGTTCCCAAGTCGCAGTTGATGATGGCTGTGGCGCCATTTAAACCGATGGTGCCAAGTCCCAAACTCGCAAGGGCCAGAGTCGGTACCACGGCTTTGTCGGCCAGTTCTTCGCCGTGCGATTGCGAGCGGAGTTTGTAACCGGCGGTGTCGTTAAGAATCCGGGTAAGTTTGGCCGAGGTGGTCTCGCTGCCTGTGCTGGTCACCGCGACTTGGATTTTGCCGGCCAGCATGGTGGTCGCGGCGAAAACCTTATCACCCTTGATCTTTTCTGCAGGCGCCGATTCTCCGGTAAGCGCGTGCTGGTCGATCATTGCCATGCCGTCGACAATCTCTCCGTCAACCGGGATAGTCTCTCCGGTATGGACGATGATAATGTCATTGAGCTTTAGCTTCTCGAGCGGTGTTTCGATTTCGATACCGTCGCGAGACAGCCAGACAAATCTGGGCTGTTTGCCGAAGACATTGAGCAGCATTTTTTTCGAGTCGTCTTCGGTCTTTTTTAGAAGCTTGCGGCCGAAACTCAGGCACCACGCGAGAACGGCGCCGGCAAAAATCTGACCGGTGCCCAGACAGGTAATGACGACGATCGAATCGAGGACATCGACTCCAAGGCGCTTTTCCTTGAAAAGGACATTGTGGGCGCTCTTGAAACTGGGAATGACTGAGTAGAGGAATACCCCAGCGCTGATCGGAAGGAAAACGGGAGCGAGGAATTGGCTGGCCGCCGCCAAACCAAGCGAAGCCGTGGCGAGAGGGAAATCAAGATCGGTTGGAGTCTGACCGATGTTCTCCGATTTATGAAGCACCTCATCGAGGATCTCAATGAGCTGATGCTTATGAATTTGCCGGTCGTTGTAGTAAACCAGGACAGTAGCCGTGAGATCGTTGGTGTGGTAATTATCCACTCCGGGAACGCTCATCAGTTCCCTCTCGATCGCTTGACACAGCTCGCGCCTGCGGTGTAACGCGGTGTTCTTAAAACGAATCCGTCCTTCGGTCTCATGTTTGACTGCCCACGTAGAAAGGATCGAGCCGTGTCGATACACCCGCACCACGTTCTTTTTTAAATCGCCAAGAATCGGAGGAAAGACCAGTGACGAGAGGTCATTGAAGGGTGCATCGTTTTGTGAAAAAAGGCGTGATATCTTTGTGACGAGTTCGCCCCACGACGTTTCGCCGGCACGAATCGAGATTTCTGCCCGTTGTTTGTGTCCTTCAATTCCCACTGACTCAACCTCAGGAGCGAGGAAAGCGCGTTCGATGAACTGGCGAGAGAAGAGGCCGAGGGCATCGGAAAAAAGTGCGGGACTATGTATGTGAATGCGATCAGCCCCTGGAAAGGAAATCTGAATATCCCTGACCGGCGAAACCGGGACCAGAGCCCGGTGCCCATTCTGAGGAGCACTCTGAATAGTCCGTCGCATGGGCAGGTGTGTCCCAAGGGCGAGCGAACGGTCGGAAGAAATCTTGCGCGCGGAAGCGCGACCGGAAAGCGGAGCTGTTTTCACACGCACCATAACGATTCAGGAACGCGGTTTATCTGAGGAGCGAGTCCGTTTTGAGGCAGTAGGTCCGGCGGAGTTCCTGGTCGTTCCGTCCTTGACAGTCTCGCGGCCTCCGCGCCGACCGGGGAGGGATGCGGCGCGCTGTTGCGGCGTATCTCGGATTCCGGCCCGTACCTGAGCTTTTTTTTCTGCGAGGCGATCCTCAAAGGCCTCTTGGTGTTCAGTAATGACCTGGGCAGCTGAGGAGTAGATGTCGTCGAGCTTCTCGCGGCTCACTCGAAAAAAAGAAGCAAACTGTCGGCCAAGATTCGGCCAACGATCATTAATCTGGCGCCGAATACGTGCCACTATTTCGGAATCGAAAATAGGGGAATTGGCCTTTTTCTTCCGGACGGCTTGCTTCTTCTTTGGCCGACGACCTGCTTCGTTAGAAACCATCACCTATAAGCTCCAAGGGGCATTCGATGAACAAGGTTAATGCGCACAACGCCAATCCGACTTTTGGTACTGCCGTCATTGGATTCCTGGCCTAAGCCGGAGCAAAATAAAAACTCTACCAGAAGAGTCAAGTAATTCCTGTAGCCTGAGGCGCGATAATTGGCAACGGGAATCGCCCGGAACTGGACGAATCATTTTGCCTCAAAACTCGATTGTGGTCGGAGGGATCAGACTGATCGTGGATCGCATAAAATCTGGAGTGGTAAATCTTGACTTTACAAGTAGGATTTCTATTTTGGCAGCCATGTCAGGCAACCTCCGGGGATTAGCGCGCGATGGCCGTTGATACTTTACCTAAACGCAGGTATAGAAAAACGCTGCCTTTTGGGGAAGAACGTCGTTTTTCGGATGTAAAGGTCGCCGAGTCGGAACTTGCTCGCCCGACCGTGTCCGCGGATCTTCGCATCGCGCCTGAGCGCGGCGGGGTTGCTATTTGGAGCAAAGCGTTGTTTAACGCCCCCCCGCTGAATATCTTCGGCAGTTCGTGTCCAGAGTATTCAGCCTGCAGGAGATATCGGTAGTTGAAATCGACCGAAGGGCGGGAATTGGACGCATAAAGTATGGATTAGCGGAGGACGGGCCGTCGATCTGGCGCAAGCTCAAGCAGGTGCTGACGCAGTCCGCGACGATGCACCGCGATCACGATGACGAAGTCCGGAGTGAATATCGAGCCGCACCCTTTGGCATAGAGCTGCTCTATCTGGATGGGCCATCAACTTCGCCGATCCGCATCGGCCGCGTCGGTTCTTATCTGTCGACCTGGCACCTGCGTTCTCAGACCGGTGATCGGGTCCGACTTACACATCCTATTCTACGAAACCGCAAGGACGTGGCCTATCGGCTGGAAGAAGAGTTGACCACGATATTGGGTGTGCGGGAGTCCAGGACCAATACGTTGGCATCGAGCGTTTTGGTGCGTTTCAATCCGCGCCGCCTCAATGTATACCGACTGCTCCGCCATCTGGAGAACGCCTTGCCACGCTTGCACGATGGTCTGGAAGGGCCACCCCCAAGGACACGATTTTTCGCTTCTTCCACGTTGATCACCACCTCTTTTGTCGCGCAGTATTTTGTGCCGGCCCTGATCCCTTTCGCGGTGGCGGGAGTGGCCATCTATGGATTTTCAAACGTCATCAGTGCCCTTAAATTGTTGGTTCGTGGGAAGATTGGACTTCCAGTGCTGTATACCGGAACACTGACTTTTACGCTTTTGAGCGGCCTGCCATTTTCCGCCTCGATGATGGCTCTTTTAATGCAATTGTGGCCGCGCTGTGCCTATCAGACAATGACAAAAAGTCAGCGCCGCCTGTTTGCCACCCATCGGCAGCGTCCTACTTGGGCGCGCCTCGTACATGCCGAAGGACTGGAATTCGAGGTTGAAATCGACCGGGTGAAAGTCGGTGATACCATCTCCGTTCACGAGGGCGAAATCGTACCGGTGGACGGGGTGATTTTAGGGGGATTGGCGGCTGTGGATCAAGAGGCTCTCACTGGAAGAACCGGCGCCTTGGACAAGGCGCCCGGGGACAGGGTGTATGCCTGCACATTCGTACGGGCCGGGAGTATCATGGTGCGGGTCAGCAAGATAGGGCTTGATACGTTGACGGGCTATATCGGCTCACAGTTGCCGCATGGGCGCATACAGCGTCTGCCCTCTTCTGCGGAGGCGGAGGAAATCGCTAACCGCATGGTAATGCCGGCTCTTGCTGTTTCCGGTCTTAATCTTTTGCTCACGGGAATGGTACAACCCTCGCAGGCCACCATTCGCCCCGATTATGCCACGGGGCCCCGTCTGAGCGCGCAGCTGGGAGCGCTGCATGCACTCAGCGACGCGTTGCGCCGAGGCATCCTCTTCCGCGATCCTGCCGCTATGGATCGACTGCCTGCCACCGACATTTATGTCTTCGACGATTCGTCTGCGCTCTCCCGCGGCCGGATCGAAGTCGGAGAAATAATTTCCGCCGAGGACGTGCCGGCGAACACGGTTCTGAGCTACGTCGCCTCGGCATTTCCCGCCTTCCAGAACGAGCGCGCACGTGCATTGATCGAGCGGTGCGTCGAAGATCGTGCTCCGCTCTTGGGGATCAGCGATCGCGCGCGGCAAGCGGGGTTGATCAGTTATCGTGACAGCAGCAACCGCTTGGTGGAGGTGGCTACCCCCGCCTACGTTGCGATACGCGGCGTTGAAATCCCTGCTGCCGTTGAGGTTGCTATCGCTAGAGCGCCGACTGCGTGGGCTCAGCGCGGCGGTGGCGACGAACCAGAAGGAATTCACCATGATGACCCAACGATGCGTCCGCTTTGGGTGTTGCTGGACGGGGTAGTTTTGGGTGCAGTCACATTTCACAGAAAGGGTGAACCGGAAGGGGCCGAGGTCATCGCCACGCTCCGATCCCGTAATCCCAGCGCCAGCTTTTACTATATCTCCAGTCGCCCCCAGGCCGAAGCTGAAACGATAGGCCGCAGAGTTGGTATCTCCAATTGCCTTGGGGGCCTTGATACGGAAGGAAAGGTTGGTGTCCTGGGTAATCTGGGGCGGCGCACGATGTGGATCGGCGACGGCAGCTCGCCGGAAGCGATCCCGTGTATTTCGGCGAGCACCGTGAGCATTTCCGTGGCGGGAAGTCAGAGGGTGCTAATGATGCGGCGGACATAATTCTGCTGCTACCGAGCCTGCGCGGTCTCGTCGCGCTCAGACGCATCGGCCGCCAACACCGTGCGTTGCTTAAGGATGGTTATCGATCGATCTTTGCGCTCAACTTATTGTGCGTGGCGGGTGCTTTCCTCGGTGGCTTCGACACCCTGATCGTCGGCCTCACTACGAATTTTGCCACGGGTTATGTTTACGCGTCCCATCGGGATCGGCTCAATGGCCTTATCGCCCAAATGGAAGCAAAAATGGCCACCGATCTCGGTCCGGAATCCGAAGACCATGATCCGCACGAGGGTGCGCTCGACGTCGGGATGGAGGAGCACGAGGATTATACCGAGCATGATCTCGACACTCCGGTCCCCCACGAACGGCCGGTCTAAGGCCCCAAGATCTCACAACCTGAAACGCTGCGGAGATTTTCGCGCCGGTGTCACCGTTTCCTAAATCCCTTGGGATTTAGCCTAAACTTCGAAGTTTGGATCCTCGTCCTTATAGTCGGAGCGCCAAGCGAAGCTTGGTTGTTCTCGCTAAATGAAAGGAACTAGCCAAGTAAAGAGTCATCAAACATGAAGCGGACAGAGCAGATGGTTGGGAAACTGGCCGGACTGAAGCCTCTGGGCCGCGAAGGAGTGAGCCGCAACGAAAGTGAACCGGCGTCTGAAAGCCTCGAAACGAGAAAAGATGAAAGTGGCCAAGATCCTCGACGGAAAGGAAGCCAGCACCTGGGAGGGGCAGATGACACAAAACCCTGCCGGGACTCTCCGGGGTAAAGTCGGGCAGCGCGCTCTGAAAGAACAACCAGGACCTTGGGAGGCCCGCCCTAGCGATGGGTCAAGCTGCAAAGTCTGGAGTGGAAGGCAATAACACTCCTGACTGCTAGGGATGGGAGTCGGAGGGGCCCATAGTAGTGAAGAGAGCCGGTGAAAGCCGGAAGGAGCCAAGGGGCCCTGGCGTGAGGCAAGCAGACTCAGAAGGACACTGAACTGATTGATGGAAACATCTAAGACAGAAAAGCGGGATGGTGAATTGACTCTCAGAGAGGCAATGCTGCCTGCGAAAGTCAGTGGCTGGAGAGCGAAGCTAAGCACAAAAGCCAAACAGGAGAAGCGCTTTGGCTTCTACAGTCTCTACGGGCTGATCAGTCACGCTGAGACGCTGAAGGGGGCCTGGCAACAGGTCAGGGCCAACGGCGGAGCAGCAGGGGTCGACCGGATCAGCATCGAGCAGATCGAGCGCCAGGGACCCGAGCAATGGCTCGAAGCCCTTGGCCAAGAGCTGCAAGAACAAACCTATCGGTGTGAAGCGGTGCGCCGAGTCTATATACCCAAAGCCAACGGCAAGCTGCGGCCCCTAGCTGAATCGACACCTCAAGGGATGGACGAATTATTATCGGCTTGGACAACCTCGCAAAGCCTTTCAACGGCTCAACCGCTACGTACGGCAACGGCTCTATCAGCGCCTGCGCCGCAGCAGCCAAAGACCGTGGAAACCGGCTCCGGGGCAAACCACCTATGGGTACTTCAAGAAGCTAGGGCTGATTTACCTGTGAATGCTGCGTGCAACAAGCCCGCGCGAAAGCCGGATGCGGGAAATCCGCCCGTCCGGTTTGACGAGGGAGAGGGCTCCGTAATCGGACCCTCTCTACTCTACTGGTCGTCCTCGTCGTCGATCAGTCGGCGTTTTTCGCAGCGAACAGAGTCCGATTGCCCCGCAATTATTTTGTCCAAGTTAGTCTGAGTGTCAAACATCGGGATTCTCGAGGACGAAGGACGACCACGAGGACGAGTCGTCAATGTCGGAGTTTGGGATTTGGGAGACGGTGCACTAATCTTCGCCGCAACAAGCGAGAACGTAAGTCCGTTACTCTGGCTCTTCGGTCTCGGCCAGATGCAGGATGGTTCCGGATCGGATATAGTCTGCGAGCATCCCTAAGTTAGTCAACAGGACGGCGACAGATGTCGGGCTGGCCAGAAACAGCGCGCCGAATACAGCAACGAGGTTCGGTGCCAGACTAAGACCAAACCCGAGCTTGAATTCATTGATAGCGTCCGAAGCGATCGCACGCAGTTGGAGAATCTTAACTAAGTCAGGGGAAAGAAGTGCAATCCCGGACTTTTTTCGTTTACTGTAGGGGAGGCTCAGTACTGAAATAGCCACGTCCGCCTGCTTGGCAACTGCGCTTTCAGCGGCGCAGTCTCCGACATAAACGACGGCGTGGCCCAGCTTTTGCCGTTGCTCAATATAGGCTAGCTTTGACGCGGAGGAACTGTGCCCGCGAAATGATTGGAAACCTAAACGCGAGGCCAGTTTTGTCGCGTCAATCTCTGAATTGCTTGCGAAAAAGACGACGTCGTCAAAACCCTGATTCTCAGCCATCCGGGCAAAGGTCTCCTCGCCGTGCTCGGGCCTCTGCCATGCGACACTGTCGTCAAAAACGACGGAGTCACACTTCAGCAATTTTTCCAAATACAAATTCCCAGCGACCACGATACCGTTGTTTGCGGCCCGAATCACTGTCGCCAGGCCGGACATTTTTTCGGAAATTGCGGGTCCGGTCAAGTAATCAGGCCGAATCGTCGCCTTCGCCATAGAGAGTCCTCCCTGCACCAGGGCCGCTGCTCCCAACAACAGGATCGGCAATGCGGTGCGGTCCGCCAGATCGGCCGCATGGTGTCCAGAGTCCTGGAGCGTCAGGGCCTCGCGATGCCAAAGAGCAATGCGCCCTGCGGCCGTGTCGGCGCCGAGGGAGTTGATCTTTATTCGAACCGCGCCATCCACAACGCGACTAGTCGCGTAAATTGGACTGCCTTTGCTTTTCGAAACGTGCCCCGAAGCGCCGGTGAGCAATCGCTCATCGATTTGAGCGGCACCGCTCACTATGATCCCGTCCCCGGGTACAATGTCCCCTGAGGTGAGTGTTACTACGCTGGAGGGCGATAACTCTTCAACGCGAGTCTCCACGAAGGCGCCATCTCGCTCGACCCAAACCCGCCGGGGACGCCGACGATAGCGGGCTAGAAATTTCGCGTGATGTAATTCGTAGAGCTGTCCGCTCCTGCGAGGCCAAAACCTCATGAACCAATAAATCACCGCCGCGGGAAGGAATTCAAAGGTGAGTCCCGTGAAAATGGCGCTCGCAAGATAAAGAAGCTCCACGGTGAATTTTCCCTTACGCAAAGAGAGCAAGGCGCGCGGGATGTATTTCAGGCTGATTATCGCGGTCAATGCCAAATTAATCATGCCGAGCGGAGGAAACAAAAAATCAGCAATCGGCGCAAGGGCGAGATTCGTATTCACCATTAGGCCGGAGAGCTTGGGCGGGTGATGGGTCACTCCAGCGGAAAGGCAGCGCGTCAGAACCGGATCCAGGACATCCATGAAAACGGTCGGATCTATCCGGTGCGGCCGGACAAAAACCAACAGCGAATCGCCACCTGACAGAAGAACCGAGAACGATTGATGAACAACATCCGGGATCGTGCCCAATTCATTGAGGACCTCTTTTCGAACGAGATCTGACCGCAATAGCGGGTGTGTTAGCCTGCAGACCCGAGTGGAAGGCATATCGACTCGCCAGAGCGTCAGCCCAGAGCCGAGTCGGCGAATTTCAAACGCAGAGGAACCCTTGTTGTGCAGGATGACTTCCTCATGAAGAAGTGGCAGCGCGGCGGGCGGGCGACCCGACATTGCCCCGGAAAGAGTGGCAAGAACACCGGCTGCCGAATCCAAATGTGCGCCGAATTCCAGCCGCACTTCACCCTTTCGCCAATTCAGTCGCAACGAGCTAAGCGACGGAATGGAAAAAAAGCGGTTGATCAACTGTCGCCGTGTGGGCGTCTTGGCTGCCGCTGCGATCGTTTCGCCGCAGAGCAGTAAGACCGGCTCGCTGCTCAGAATCTGAATCCGCAAGCCGGGAAGCGAAAGTTCTTTTGATGGTCGAATCCCGGCTCGCACATGGCTTTTCTGCCGGGTCGCGGCTCTCTGCCGCGAAGTCACCGCTATGGCCGAATTCATACGATCTTAGTCAGCACTGTTTACCGCGATTTAGCTCTTAGCCCGGAGCGCCGGTTCTCCTTGAGCTAGGCCATTTCTCGGAGACCTTGACAAATTGCGCGCTGACCGACCGAAGGCGAGCCTCGGGCCGCCTAACTGTTTCTTACGCGGATCCTGCTCAAAGAGACGAACCGAACTCCCGGCGCTTCATGTGGTAGCAGGGGCGTCGGCCTCAAGCTCCTTTTGAGCCCGTTGCTTTGCGGCGCTGCGATTTCTGGGTTTCGACTTAGACTTGGCCGATCGTGCGGGAGGAGCAGGGGATTCTGTCTTCTTTTCCGTATGGACCTTGGCCTGAGCAGCCGAAGCACCCTCTTCCAGACCCCTTCGAAACGAATTGTCCTCAGGCAATAGTTCGGTCAGGTAGACAGTGCTATAAACAAAACCATAGGAAACCCAGTATGCGGTATTATATAATCCGCCTGAAAATACCCTTCGCGTCGCCTTGGCCGCATCCTTCGCCGACTGACGGGCAACGGCGGTTCCTTCTTCGAATTTCTCAGCGGCAGATTCCAGCGCCTCCCCTAAAGCGGAGAATGCACTGGTCTCCACAGCCTTTTCTGTTTTTGTAGTCATAAAATCTCGCTTGGAATTACCTTCCTGGCACAAAAGGTGCAATCGAAATCTAGCGTTCTAATCAGGAAAGTGTACTAAAAAAGTCGGGAATCAGTGGAGAGGGGCGGAATAAGTGAGTCCGAATGACACTTTTTCCTGTTTCAATGCTCCAAAAGCAATGGAGGCGTGTATTCCAGACTCCGATTCATGCTTCTCTTGGCGAACGGATTTCGTTTGGCCATTTCTTCTCGCAATCGACTCGCGATTTGTTCCGGCGAGGGACTATGATTAGGATTGTCCCGGATCAAGTGGGAAACGGCAGCGATGTGGGCTTCACCAAACGCCGTCGTGAATACGCCTGCGGTAATCCCTGAAATGAGCCCATTAAGGATAGGACCAGCCCCCGGAATCAAGAGCAAGAACGCACCCAGCACCGAACGCCCTAGCAATGTTCCTCCCGCTCCCGCTAAAGTCGAGCTTACGAGTGTTGAGAAAAACGCCGTATCAACGGGCAGACCAAAAGTGGCGGTGATGCTTGCCAGCATCGAAATCTGAATTGGCACAAGAAGATAGGCGTCAGCGAAGGGAATGGGAAATGCCCCGATACCTGCCGCAGCCGTGGTAGCACTGGCTACGATCAGATGAGCCCGTTCTCTCTTGAGCCGCAGCGTAACCCTCTGCGCTGCGGCGAAGGCATTTTTTTGGCCGTCGGGAATAACCTGCATTGTCCATTCAACCAGATCCGTTAAATTCATCGGGGCCAAAACATGACCATCGTCCTGCAGCTCTGGGATTGCCCGAACTCGAATGACATTGCTGGCTCTAGGCAGAAGTCTTTGGACCTCGGACCGAAAACCATTATCGGCGCGCGACTTCGTGATCACGACCACGACCGGTATGTGTTTGGCCAGCAAGTTCAAAAGCTTTATTTCTGCCTCTTCGATGCGTCTTCCATCTTCCGAAATGCAAAGCCATGCACAATGGATGTGTTCGTTCGGATCTTCTGACTGGGAAAGCCCGCAGATCAACTCCTCGAGCTCTTCAAGAGATTCCAGGAACCTGTCCAGTTCCAGGCCTCGGGTATCAAAGATATAAAGCGGAACTCCTTTCTTTTTGATCTTTCTGGTATTCTTGGTCGCCGGTCTCCCTTGCCCGGTGCTGGCGAAATTTCCTTGGAATACAGCGTTAATTAATGTGCTTTTGCCAACCCCTGTTTTGCCCGCCACAAGGAGGTTTACTCGCCCGCGCTTTCGAACTGCCTCCTTCAGTTGCTTCAACTGATCATTAATGACTGAGGCAAAATCATCCATAGGAGTGATGTAAAAGAGCCCATCAGTTTAGGCAAGAGGAATCCAGTAACTCTACTGAAAAGATGTGCTTATTCGTTTTGTCAGGATGATCCGCAAAGCGAGCGGAAAGACCTCAGCACCATTACGTTCGGGACGTCGTTCCCATGCCGGCCGCGACCGGACCGCAAGCCTCTTGGCAAACACTGAATGGGCTTCTTTGCACTTATGGGCGGCCCCCAAATCCAAATCCTAAGAACGAAAATAATCCGAAGAGGGCGCCTCCAAGAAGCGCCAGGGAAGCGAGTCCGGCGGCGACGCCGGCGGTCACCAGGATTCCGTCGTCTTCCACCAGACCAAGCGCAATAATGAAGGTCGAGATCGCCTGCGGCATGTTGAAACCCGGCATTGGAAAGGCGATGGAAAGAGCTAGGATAAAGATAAAGACACCTAACAAACGTCTGGCCAACGGAGTGGTCGCCCATTTCCATCGCGGTTTTGACACTTTCTCCGCCTTTTCCAGAAGAGGAAGAATCGCCCGGACGGCGGCCGCCAGAGCCCTTCGCGGCACCGTCTTTTTGAGTATGAATTTAGGGAGGCGGATTTGCTTGTGACCCACGGCCATTTGCCCGGAGATTATTGCCGTTGGAATCACCACGATCGCGGCCAATCCTGGAACTGGTATTGGCACGACTTCGGGAATCGCAAAAAACATGAGCGAAGTTCCGAAACGAGCTTTCGCCGATCGAATTGACGATCTTTTCGACCGTAAAATCCTCAACATCCGGGTTGTTCGCGAGAATGTCTCGGAGGATCTGCGAGGTGCGTTTTTTCGCTGGCGCGAGGACCTTTTTGGCGGAACTACGAGTACCGCTCCGCGTCGTTTGTGCTGCCGCGGAGGATTTTTTCCGCACGGATATCTTCTTTACCGGCTTATTGCCGCGCGGCCGTCTTCTTTGGCTTGGGTCCGGGCTCGGCAAGAATATTGCGGGTAAGGGCAGCTGATGCGCTCATGGAGATTTAGCTCTATTTCCCCATATTCGTAGATCGGCCCGGCATGTCAAGCAGGCGGAATGGATCAGGTTTAAAACAAGACTGAAATAGTATACAAACTTATTGTTGCCTTTTAGCGAAGGCTCTGGAATGCTTCCGCTATGCCAAGACGAAAGGTCGTTCTTAGTGGGCTACTCGCTTTCGGAGCCGGTGTCGCAGTCGGAGCAAATTGGCCGAGGGCGGGCAACATCGTCGGATACTTACTGCAAAGGTTAGGTTTCGAGTTGACCGACCTCACCCTATGGATGTGGGATCCGGAAAAATCTATCGTTCGCAGCGCGAAACCCCTGCCTGGCGGGCTACCAAAGGCGAAGAAAAGAACGCCGGCTCGATTAATTCAGGGTGACGATCCCAACCAGCACAAAGCACGCGCGAAGGCGAATAAGACTGCGCATGCTCCTCGGATTCAATCGGGTGCTGCCATCACTCGCGCAACCCGCACCAAGGCAACCACTGGTCCTGATTCATGGATTCGTCCTGATGGGCTTGACGGCCCAAGTGTTCGCACCAACGGCAGGTATGTTGATTCTCCGTTGATTCGGTCTGTTAAGACTGGAGGCCGAGCTAGGCGCACCAGGCCGATGTCTGCCAATGCTTCGTTGACTCAGCCGGCTAATGCCGCCATTCGGACTCTCGATAGGAAATCGAAAAGCGCGGCGGTCAAAGGCAAGCGGAGCAACCCGGCTGCTCGACACGGCGGGAAGCTCAGCGCCTTTCCTCCAAGCGGCTTACCTGCCGACGCCGCTCTTAACTAGTATCTTTTAGTGTTCTCCGATCGATGAAAAAAAAACTATACGATTTACCGATCGACAATCCGCTTACGTCCGCGAGACGTAAAGCTATTAATAGCCATATCGCCCGCAACGCGCATCTCTCTGACTCCCCAATCCAGTATGATTGGGACAATGCGGGCTGCGAGGTGCTTCGGATCACCGCTGAGCCGGTGATGTTTGAGGTGAGGTTTCACTCGAAAAAGGTGGAGATTTACGGATCTGCGCCGCTCTGGGCTCGGCTCTTGCTAACGGCGAAAAAGAAAGAACTGCTTAAAAAGGAAATTCAATTGATCCTTTCAGAAACCGGTTTTGTCGTCAGCGGACAGAAAGATACTTAGCAGACGTTGCGAACGTTTGCGTTTTGGTCATCCGGAGGAAGGTAATTGTCTTGGCGCATTCTCCCATTCCCTGGGAAAAAACTCTTGCCGTCTCAACGATTTTTCGTTCCCTTCATTACCCAGCCAAGCAACGTTTCGCGAAGGGTAATAAACTCCAACGAACTTCGGTCGCGGGGCCGGGAGAGACTAGTCCGACGCTCCGCTATGATCCGCCCTTCCTCCATCACCAACACCCGATCGGCAAGGGCCGCCGCTTCCTCGACATCATGAGTCACCAGTACCGCCGTGAATTTTTCGCAAAGCCAGATTTCTTCGATGAGTCTCTGCATTTCCAGGCGCGTAAGCGCGTCCAGCGCACCCAAAGGCTCATCGAGCAATAGAACGGATGCCTTGCTGGCTAACGCTCTGGCCAATGCGACGCGCTGACGTTGACCGCCCGAAAGTATCGCCGGCCAATCTTTCGCCCGTTGCTCCAGACCGACCAACTGCAAGGCTCGGGCAGCCTCCTTCCATCTATCGACATTTCGCGACGCCGCCAATGCCACATTCTCCAGCACCGTCTGCCAAGGCAGCAGAGCCGCATCCTGAAACATCAACCGCGCTTCACGATTAGGACCCCGCAGCGGCGCTCCTCCTATTCGAATTGAACCTTCGGTCTCCGACTCGAGGCCAACAAGTAAACGCAGCAAAGTCGACTTACCACAACCGCTGCGCCCGACAATGGCGACCAGCTCACCCGCTGCGATCTTCAGATTGATACAGTCCAAGACCACCTTGTCGCCGAATCGTTTTCCAACCTTTTCCAGCTCGACTGCAGGCGTCTGACGGATGGCTGCTTTCGTTATTTGTTTGGATTCTTGGAGTGCGATCATCTGAAACTCCGATCATCTATAGACAGGGTTCCATCGCAGTAGCCACCGCTCAAGAAGCCGCGTTAAACTGTCCGCTAATTTTCCCAGCAGCGCATAGAGCACAATTCCGAGAAGAACGATGTCGGTCTGAAGGAAATCCCGGGCATTCATGGTCATGAAACCGATGCCGTTATCAGATGCGATCGTTTCAGCAACGATCAAGGTTAGCCACATAACCCCGAGGGCGTAGCGCAGTCCGACAAGAACGGAAGGCAGAGCACCTGGGAGAATAATCTTTTGAAACAGTTCGAACGGATTAAGCCCGTAGACTCGGCCCATTTCAATTAACCTGGGGTCGACTGATCGGATGCCGTGGAGCGTGTTGATATAGATCGGAAAGAAGACGCCGGTCACAATCAGGAAGAGTTTCGCCGATTCCCCTATGCCGAACCAGAGGATTACCAATGGAATCATCGCAAGGTGTGGAACGTTGCGGATCATTTGGACCGACGAATCGAAAAGGGTACGTGCCCATTTTGATAACCCATTTAGCAAGCCAAACAAAAATCCCAGCGATCCGCCGATCAGGAGGCCGATGCTTGCCCGTTTGAAGCTCTCAGCCAGATGAAGGGGCAACTCTCCCGTTTTCGTGAGCCGGATCCCCGACTCGAGAACCGCCAGCGGAGACGGAAGGACTCTGGGGGAAATCGCGCCGATCTGTGAGAGGAGTTGCCAACTCGTCAATAGGAGAATCGGGAGAACCCACGGCAGGATCAAGGTGTACCATGGCCGCTTCATATCTTTCGAAAATCGGAAGCAATTAAGCATTCGCTCTACGAGGCGGCCGCAGTTTGAACCGGCGCGAATTCATTCGCCACAACTTCGCCGGTCATCGGTGCGGAAGAATTCGATTTGTTTTTGTTCACAGCCTCGGGTAAAACCGACAACCGAGGGAAGAGCAGTTCCGCGACCCGGTAAGCCTCTTCCAGGTGGGGATATCCGGACAGGATAAACGTATCGATACCCAATTGGTGATACTCCAGAATTCTGGAGGCGACGGTGTCCGCGCTCCCGACGAGGGCAGTTCCGGCGCCACCTCGGACGAGACCCACACCGGCCCACAGGTTCGGGCTGATTTCCAGTGCTTCTCGCGTGCGCCGCCTATTGTTCCTTTTCTGCAGTTCGAGCATACGGCGTTGTCCCATCGAGTCCTGTCGCGCCAGAGTTGCCTGGGCAGTCTCAACGATTTCGTCGGTCAAATAACTGATGAGGCGATCGGCGTCTTTCCATGCTTCGTCCTCGGTTTCTCGGACAATCACATGAAGCCGAATGCCAAACTGTAATTTGCGTCCGTGCCGCGTTGCCGAATTGCGCACTGCGGCAATTTTTTCCGCCACTTGCGACGGTGGTTCGCCCCAGGTCAGATAATAGTCCACGTGCCGTGCGGCGACCTCGATTCCCGCGGCGGATGAACCACCGAAATAGAGCGGCGGATACGGTCTTTGAACCGCTTTGAAGATCGCCTTTGCGCCTTGGACCCTGAGATGTTTTCCTTCAAAATTGACTTCTCCTCGATCCGCGAGGATCGAACGCCAGATGTGAAGAAATTCATCGGTTACTTCGTACCGATTGCGATGTTCCTCAAAGACACCATCTCCGGCCAGTTCGACCGGGTCCCCGCCGGTCACGACGTTGATCAGAATCCGGCCGTTACTCAGCCTGTCGAAAGTGGCAGCCATACGGGCTGCCAAAGTCGGCGAGATCAAACCCGGTCGAATCGCAACCAAAAAACGCATCTGACTTGTCTCACCGATCAGAGATGAAGCGGTAACCCACGCATCTTCGCAGGAACGGCCAGTTGGCAACAGTGCTCCATAATAGCCCAGAGAATCCACCGCAGCCGCAACCTGGCGAAGGTAATCATAGCCGAGCGGACGGCCGCCGGTCGGCGTGCCCAGGTATCGGCCATCGCCATGAGTCGGAATAAACCAGAGTAGTTTCATATCGCTCTCGGTGCCCTAGCAGTAAACACGGCACGGCAGCCGTACACCATCAAATGTCGTTTCGGAGAGATGGGAAAAGCCGTCCTAAGCTGCGATCTGATCTTGAGCTACCAGTCGATATCCGGCACTTGGCACTGTTTCAATGTATCGGCCCAGCGCTCCAAGCTTAGCGCGCAAATAGCATACATGCCGATCAACCGCGCGCGGACCGATTTCTGAATCCATGTCCCAGACATCATTCAGCAGCTGTTCTCTGGTCTGCACTCTCCCGGAACGCTCCATGAGAAGGCCAAGCAGGATGAACTCTTTGGGCGAGCACTGAACGATGCTGTGCGCCGCCCTGACCTCGTGCCTCGCGCGATTCAGCGACAGGTCGCCAACTTTTAACTCTTCCAGTTTGACGGGATCGGCGATGGACCGCAGAAGGTTGCGGATTTGCAGCACCACCTTTCGAACGTTAAACGGTTTCATCACGCAATCCGCCGCCCCAAGCTCGAATGCCTCCAATTGATCGTTCACATCCTCCAATAAAACCAAAACGAAAGGTGATCTTGTTGGGTTCTGGGTCTGAATGATTCGGCACAAATTAAGGCCGGACATATCGGGAAGAGCCTTGTCCACCACGATGACCGCCGGGCTCCGATCTTTGAGGAAGGCCATCAGGGTGCGGGCGCTTGTCAGCAAATGCACGGAATGGCCGATGCCTCTGAGTCCCTGGACAAGACTCCGCGCCTGAATGGATTCCTGAGCAACGATGATAATATGCTGGTTCATCGGGAAATCGTGTGACACTACTGAAACAGTATAGATATGTCAACGCCCATTTCCGAGGACGACGCGGCACCGCAAAGATCCCGCGTTCAATTGCCGATTGGTTCTGAATATTGAGCGAGGAGCAGAGGCCGGGGTCTGGAAAGTGAGCAATCCAACCACCAAGGAGAGGGAGATCGGCGAGGCGACGGGATCGAATCATTACCATAAATATATTGATTTATCTCCGCCCTTTGCGGCAATTGTGTTCGAGCAAGGCTACAGCGGATTTCAATCCAGAACCTTGACCTCGGTAATGATCGAAAAGCGCTGGTCAATTTGAGCATTCTCGATGATCAGCGGAGGCGACACGGCGATGGTGTCGCCTGTTGCCAGAACCAAGGCGCCTAGCCATCAGCGTATTCCCCGGATTCCCGCACGTCGATAATCACGGGCAACGGATTGGCCCGGGCGAGTTCAGGTGGGCTGATTTCTTCGATCCGGCGGCGGGCGGCATCCGCCAGCCGTGCAAATGCAAATGCCGTACTGTTCTCGTTCATGGCGCCGGCCCTGGTTTTCTCTTTTCTCGCAAAGCCGTCTTTCTCGGCGCGAAAACTATCCTTCCAATTAACAATACTAAAAGAGTCATGTTGTAGAACGCCTCAAGTCGATGCCCGCGGCCCAGGTCTTTTTGTCGCGCGGCACCGGAAGGGTGATCGAGTTGTGGTTCGTTGGCCTGGTAGTGTGATCGACGTACCATATTTGCCGGCTTCAGTGCTTCCTCCGATGCGCAAATCGTTTTACATTTCCACCGTGGCGACGATTTATCGCCTTTCGCAAATGCAGGGACAAATATTGCTAAATGCCTAAGCCCCGACCAAAAATCACCAGAACGCGTCCGACTAAAGAAGTATCGGTCATGGCTTGGATTGAAGACGAGGAACAAAGGGTCCTGTTGGTGCGCCAAGCTATGGGATTGCGGCTTTGGACCCTCCCGGGGGGCAAGGTCAAGCGAGGCGAATCGCTCGTGAAAGCCCTGAGGCGCGAACTTTACGAAGAAACTGGACTGCGCGCGCAAATTGGTTCATTGCTCGGGGTGCTGGATCGGCGTGATAAAGATGCGATCACGCTACTTTTTGCTGCGGTGCCAAACAAAAGTTCAATTAAGGTCAAGGGGAACAACAAGGAGATAAGAAAGACTGACTTTCAGGCATCCTTACCAAAGAAAGCTTCGCCATCGGCCAAATATTTTTGGTCAGCCAGGAGAGGCCCGGTTGAGAGGGCTCCGAAAATTCGCGCTTCGACCCACCAGTTCCCGCCGATCGTGTGATTGAGACAGCCCGGTCCTCGCTCGGAGAGAGATCAGGATGGTTTCAAGTCGATCCGGCTCTGCTCCCGCCACTTGGCAAAATCCGGATCCACGCCTCGGTAAAGATACCCAAATCGGCCACCCTCCGGCATCACGCCATAGTAATAAACAGCCACCATTTCTTCAGTGACGATCAAAGAATGTTCGTCTCCCGCCTTTGTCAGGAGCATGTCACCGGGACCAAGCTGATAGGTGGTACCTTCGCTGGTGGCAATTCCCCGGCCCTGAATGATAATCCAATATTCGTTGAAGGCCTGAGCCATCGCCTCGATGGCTTTCCCTCGATCGTTCGAAAGGATGGCAGCAGAACTCGCTCGATGATAGGCTGCGACCTCCGCGCTGCGTACATCGCAGCGGGTATCCTGGCTGCGTGGACTAACGTCTACCAAAACCGTCGGAATCCCGGTGTCTGCGATGAGGTCACGAACGTAACGCAACTCCTCTCCCTTGGTGTCGATGGTGCCAACGACGTACGCCTTGAGAGAGCGCGGAGATATTTCTGGTTGGCCACGCATTACGAATTTCTCCCCGGCTGCGAGCCAGGGCTGATCAAGGCGTGGCTGTTTCCCGGATGTGTCTCAGGAAGATAGGGGCCTTGTCGAAACAGTTTTTCTCGCAAGGTGCCCGGCCGATATTCTTTTTTAAAAACGCCCCGACGTTGAAGTTCAGGAATGAGCAGGTCGACGATGTCCTGATACGTTTCCGGCATCACGACGTAAGCCAAGTTGAATCCATCGACATCGGTCTCATCCATCCACCGTTGAAGTTCATCCGCTACCGTTCCGGGAGAGCCGACGGCCACCGGCCCCCGTCCTCCTATGCCGACGAATTCGGCGATCTCCCGGATTGTCCAGTGGCGGTTCGGATCGCTTACCGTGAACGATTCCAGCGCTGACTGATTTGCGTTGGTCTCCATCGCACGGAGCTCCTGGTCGGGCCTGTATTGGCTCAGATCGACGCCTGTCCATCCGGACATCAGGGCCAGAGCACCTTCGTAGTCGATGTAAGACCGGTATTCGTCGAATTTTGCGGCCGCCTCATCGTCCGTCGACGCCACGATGATCGTGAACATCATGAATATTAAAATGGATACACGATGATGTTCCGCGACGCTTCTTCGCAGATCCCGGACGTAGCTTTTGACAATGGCTTTCGACGGGGCGGCAACAAAGACACACTCCGCATGTTTGGCGGCAAATTCCTTTCCGCGACGCGAAGCGCCGGCTTGATACAAAACGGGTGTGCGCTGCGGCGAGGGCTCACTGAGATGGAAACCTGGTACTTTAAAATATTTGCCGGTATGAGCGATCCCATGGACTTGAGCGGGATCAGCAAAAATACCTTTCTTCCGATCTCGTTTGACTGCCTCTCGATCCCAGCTCCGTTCCCAAAGCTTGTAGCAGACTTCCATGTATTCTTCCGCTAACTCATAGCGATCGTCATGTTGAGTCTGCTGAGCGAAGCCGAAGTTTCGAGCAGCGCTTTCCAGATAGCCAGAGACCACATTCCAGCCAAAACGGCCTTTGGTCAGGTGATCGAGCGTCGAAGCTCTCCGAGCAAAAGAATAGGGGTGCTCATAGGTCAAAGCGCACGTTACACCGAACCCAAGATGTTCCGTCACGTAAGCCATTGCCGAAACAATCAGGAGCGGATCGTTGACCGGGGTTTCGATCCCCTGGCGAATCGCCGCGTCCGCCCTTCCCTGGTACACATCATACGTTCCCAGCACGTCCGCCAGGAATAACCCGTCGACTTTGCCCTGTTCTAACAGCTCCGCCAAGTCGGTCCAGTGCTTTAGGTCCACATATTGATCTGAATGGTCTTTTGGATGACGCCAAAGACCAGGCGCCATGTGCCCGGTGCAATTCATGGCGAACGCGTTAAAGCGGATCTCTTTAGTCATCTCCAGGCAGGGCGCGGTGGCATTCCATCAGCAATGCCAAAGAACTCCTATATAACTACTCAATTAGTAGACTCTTTACGTGAAACTGATGCCCGGTCAATGCCGCATCCAAATAAAATCTCCGAGAAAATGCCATCCTCGAGGGCCTTTTTTCCTCGGTCATTCCAAACAACTACACCATCTTCGAGCGATTTGAGTCTCGCGCCGCTCGAGGTCTTGAGAGTTTTTTAGAAAATACATTATCTCTATGCAAACAATAGGGATTGCCAATCATTTTCGTGTTCCGCGAAGAAGCTTTTCCCAAAGGTTGGCGACCGACACAATGTCTGCCAAAAAAGAAGGCCGGAACCGGTATGTCCGTCTAATCTCAGCGAAACCGCCAATTGAGAAGCCAAGGTTTTTCCCTGATCTGGATTGAAATCAGACCGCCGGCTTCCGACTACAGCTCCTGACAATAAGGAAGTTGCGCTGTGCGTTTGACTTGCAAAGTGGCGCCCCTAAAGACAGCCGAGACACGGTCGCATGCCTTCGCAGTGCCACTGGGGCTTGGGTTAGGAATGAAGCGTCTGATCCGGGAGCTGCGCCGCGTCATTGAGCTTATGCATGGAAGTGCGTACGGCCGTATTCTGGCTAAGCTTGCAGTATTGCTCGTAAAGAACCTGATAGGGCCTGATTGCTTCCGGACGCGGCCGGTAGTGCAGGCGTTCCTTGGCACTCCAGCGACGCGAGCCTTCAGCGAAGTCTGCCACCACGCCAGCCGCCACGGCGCCGTGAATAGCGGCACCGACCGCAGTCGCATGGCGGATCCGCGGCACCTGAACATCGCGTCCGAGGATATCGGCCATGAGTTGCATAAGAAGCACGTTGCTTTGCGAAAGTCCGCTGGTCAAAATCACCCGCTCGATCGGTGCGCCGCCGGCCGCGAGGTGATCGATGATCGATCTCGCGCCGAAGCATAGCGACTCGAGCAAAGCTCTGTATATGTCTGGCCCGCTCGTCCGAAGGTTCATTCCGAGCAGGAGGCCGCTCACGGAAGAATCCCCCAAAGGGACGCGGCAGCCGTTCCACCAGTCAAGCGCCACGAGATGGTTCTCGCCTGGACGCAAGCCGGAGGCGGATGCGTTGTACGAAGCGAAGTTTTCGTCGACTCGCTCGGCGCGAGGAAACGTCCGGACGAACCACGCCAAAGTGTCGCCAAAGCCAGCCTGTCCGGCCTCGTAGCACCAGAAGCCCGGGAGCACGCCGTCACGAGCCACCCCTTCGATTCCAGGCGGCAGCGGCCGCTGCTGATTATCGAGAAGAAGGAAAACCGCCGAGGTGCCGAGCGCGCCGACGAGTGTCCCGGTATCGACCGCGCCGGCGGCGGGCATGACGACATGGGAGTCGATGACCGCGATGGCAACGATCGCCTCCCCTCGGATCCCGGTCCGCTCGCGCCATTCGGCGGTGAGCGATCCGGCCGCCGTACCAACTGGTTTCGGTTCGGACAACTTTTCGTTGAGACCGGGCACCACATCGCGAGGGTATCCGATGCCTGGTTGATATTGGGCTTTGTATGCCGCAAACCCGAGGCTCCGATTTTCCTGGCCTGTCAACTGCCAGACCAGCCAGTCACCGGCTTCAATGAAGCGCTCGGCAGTGCTCCAGAGGTCCGGCGCTTCTTCAGCGAGCTGCGCGGCTTTGGCGAGCAGCCACTCACCGGAAACCTTACCACCGAAATTCCTCAGGAACTCGCCTCCGCGGGCATTGATTCGATCCGCCCAGGGCTGCGCTGATTGGTGCTTCCAGAGCTTCACGTAGGCATGTGGTTCACTTGGATAAAGGATCGAAAGCGGCATGCCGTCGGCGCGCGCCGGGAGCGGTGTGCTGGCAGTAAAACCAAGACCGATGCCGTCAATCTGTTTGTCGCGGCCGAGCGCGCCGAGGATTTCTACCGCAGCTTCTGTGTAGTCTGGGGCAACCTGCAGGGCCCAGGCCGGAGGCAACCGAGTGCTGTCTGGTAGGGTGCCGGTCATGACGCCGTGCCGGTAGACATGCGTGTGGCTCCCCTCGATGGCGCCGCTACGCGAGTCTAACAGAATCCCGCGCGCCGATTCGGTTCCATAGTCGAGCCCAATTAGATAGCCCGACATAACTTCGCTCCTCGCCCACAGGCAACAGTGGCCAGTACCGGAACTATCTCACTTGAGATTGCGCCTCGCTCAAGGACGAGCGCCTTGAGGACATCAACAAAATGTCCCACGATAAACCAGAAATTCCGGTACGGATCCTCGGACCGTATTTTAGGAAATATAGGTTTTAATTTCATTTGCTAACTAGTTCCGCTCGGAGACCATCGCCTTTACCAGAGTCGACTTGCCGCCGTTATCGCCCAAAGGCGCCGGAATCTTTCCGCGCTGACTGGTCGTCGGAGACGCCCAAGGTTCGAGCCAATTCATCCGCGCTGATTTGGCCTTTGGTCTCTGTCAGTTGAAGCAACATTCCCTGATGGCGGAGGAGCGTCGAATTCAGATCTTTGCTCATGGTTCTTTGAAACAGAGAGAATACATTCTAAGTCTGAAGCCATTGAGTGAAAAATGGACTTGTTGACTAATATACGCAAATACACCGTGATAATCACGGATGCAATTGCGTAAATAACGCACTATTAAAAATATTTCTTGCAGAGAACCGCGCAGACATATAAGTCTTGGTTGCCGCACCCCCGTTCCATTCCCCGCGGCCACAACTCACCTCTTTCCACAAAATGCAAATGTTAAAACTTCTCCCTCACGTCACTCTGGCGCCTAGTCTCGCGATGAATCCGCTCTACCAGGCGCAAACTAAAAAGCCGATCAACGTCGGGATCAGCATCCAGGACTTGGGCAAGCCCTTCTGCGTACAGATTGTCCACGGCGCAATGTTTTAAAAGCGAGGAATAGCATGCTGGACAGAAATTCGGTTTGGCAACAGTTGACCAAGACAAGCCTGATTGTTGTTGGGTCCATGGCGCTTTTGTCTTGTCTCCAGACGGCAGCGCAGGCGGAAGGCGCGAAAGGCATTATCGGCGTCGTCGAGCAGCAGCAGGGTAATCCGTTCTTCGCGACCAAATTAAAGGCGACCTTGGAGGCCGCAAAGAAGTTGGGCTACGATACCATGACCGCCAGTTCGACGGTGGCAGGGGATTTCGAGTCGCAGCGGGCGGGCATCGAGACTATGATCCAACGCGGCGCCAAGGCGATCATCCTTGACCCCGCCAATTCGATCGCCCTCAACGATATCGTCAAGAGAGCGCGAGCCGCGGGAATTGTGGTTGTGACAACAAACACCTCGTTGAAGCCGCCCGAAACTGCTGAGGCATCCTATGAAACTGACAATTTCGCCGGCGGCGTTTTGATCGGCAAATGGGCAAAAGCGAAGTTGGGCAATACTCCAGCGCATGTTGCGATGCTGGACTACGATTTGACGAACCTAACTTCCAAGGCGCGCCATGACGGCTTCCTCAAAGGTTTTGAGATCGCGGAGGGATCGCCGCAAATCGTCGCGTCCGAGCTAACCCAGGGCACTGTTGATACCGGGCAAACTGCGATGGAGAACGTCTTGTCCGCGCATAAGGATGTAAATGTCCTCTACACGATCAATGAGCCGACCGCGCAAGGCGCTTCATTTGCAATCAAGAAGACTGGCACCAAAATCTTGGTTACTTCCTTCGACGGCGGTTGCGCCGGTGTGCGGAGTGTGGCCGACGGCTCGATCGGCGCAACCGTCATGCAATTTCCAACGAAGATGGGAGAAATGGCGGTCGCTGCAGCCGTCAAGGCGATCGAGGGAGGGCCGCGACCTCATGGCATCAATGATCCGGGCACGGTGCTCGTTACAGACCAACCGGTGCCGGGATTGGAGTCTCATGATTCCAAATGGGGTTTGGCGAACTGCTGGGGTGACTAAGTGGGGAGGGTGTCTAAGATATGAGCACCGTTGACCCCGCTCAGACAAAAGTTGAGCAGGCGAAGGGTGTCCCGAAGGCGGCGGCGGAGGTATCCGTCGCCTCTTCGAGTGTCCCTCCCTTCAGGATGCGGAACGTTTTCTCTTATCCAATCGCCGGGCCCCTTTTTGCCCTGATCGTCCTGGTTTTGAGTTTCTCGTTCGCGACTCCGACTTTCTTTGCGGCGAGCAATTTCTCGCTCATCTTTCAGCAGTCGGTGGTCGTCGGTACGCTGGCACTTGGACAAACCCTGATCATTCTGATTGCTGGCATCGATCTGGCAAATGGGTCGATCATGGTGATGGGGCAGGTGGTTGCCGCTGTGCTTGTCGCGAAAGGCAACCCCGGGATGGCGATGTTGGCCGGTGCACTGGTTTGTGTCGGGTTGGCGGCCTTCAACGGGTTGATTATTGTAGGCTTTCGTCTGCCGCCTTTCATTGCAACGCTCGGCTTGTTCACCGTGCTGACGGCTTCTTCGCGTCTGCTTTCCAATTCGCGAAGCTTTCCAATTCAGTCCGATTTCATGACGGCTCTCGGCGTCGGGCTAACTTATGGCAGTGTGACAGTGACTTATGGCAGCGTGCTATGGGTGCTCCTAACGCTGATCCTTGGCTATATACTCACACAAACGGCCTGGGGTGTTCGAGTCTACGCAATTGGCAATTCGCCCTCAGCCACCCGTTTGAATGGCGTAAATGTCTCCGTCGTGACCTTTAGCGTCTACACGCTTGCCGGCGGGTTCTACGCATTCGGGGCCTGGCAGGCGCTGGGTCGAACGCCGGTGGTCGATGCCGCGTCCTATCCACTGGCCAATCTCGACAGCATTACCGCTGTGGTGATTGGCGGCACCAGCCTGTTTGGCGGCCGTGGTGGTGTGGCGGGGACTTTTATCGGAACACTCATCGTGGTCATTTTAAAGAATGGCCTTACTCAAGCGGGGATAAATTCCCTATACCAGCAAATAGCGACTGGTTTCCTGGTCATGCTTGCCGTTGCGTTCGATCAATATCTTAGAAGGGGACAGGTCCGATCATGACATCGAACCCTTCGACTCCTTCTCTGGTCATGCAGGCGTTTGGACTGGTGAAGCTTTTCGGCCACGTTGTGGCGCTCGATAAGACCGATTTCGAACTAGCCAATGGTGAGGTCCTAGCCGTCGTCGGCGACAATGGCGCCGGTAAGTCCACTTTGATCAAGGTGCTGACCGGTGCGCTTCAGCCGGACTCCGGTACGATCAGCATCGACGGCGAGAAGGTTGTATTCAAGTCGCCGCTCATGGCGCGTTTGGCGGGCATTGAGTCCGTGTACCAGGAGCTCGCAGTGGCAACGCAGCTTAACATTACGCAAAACATGTTTCTTGGGCGAGAAGTGAGGAAACCGGGACCAATGGGACGGTTTTTTAGACAACTCGACAAGAGGTTGATGCGACAGCAGGCCGCGGAACACATGCGCAATCTCGGCATCCGGATCCAGTCCATTCATCAAAAGGTCGAAGAGTTATCAGGCGGTCAGCGTCAGGCAGTCGCGGTTGCGCGAGCCGCAGCCTGGGGACGCAAAGTAGTGATTTTGGATGAGCCAACAGCAGCGCTGGGCGTTCGCGAAACGCGCCAGGTACTCGAGCTGATTGGGCGAGTACGCGGCCAGGGTCTTTCCGTGCTACTGATCAGCCATAACATGCCTGACGTTTTTGCGATTGCGGATCGGATTCACATCCACCGTCTTGGTCGCCGAGCGACGATTGTGGACCCCAAGAAGACCACGATGAACGAAGTCGTTGCCGTGATGACCGGGGCCCTAGAAGCTGATGCTGTCGAACCCGCAATTTTCTACAAGGGGGCTGATAAACCGGTCTCTACTCGCGTAGCGTGAAAGCAAAATGTCTATTCTGAACAAATTTTCGTTGTGCAACAAAGTCGCTGTCGTCACAGGTGGTAACCGCGGGATCGGCCGCGCTATAGCAAAAGGGTTCGCTGAAGCCGGCGCGATGGTTGCCATTGCTAGTCGGGATGCGAATAAGGGCGCCGAGACGCTAGCAGAACTAAAGGCCGCCGGGGCAGCGGCAATCTCGGTGCAGGCGGACATTTCCCAACGCCCGGATATCGAGAGGTTAGTCGAAACTGTCGCTGGCAAGTTGGGCCCGATCGACATCCTCGTCAACAATGCCGGCGTCGGTTTTCATGCCGACGCTTTGACGCTCAGCGACGAGGAATGGCGCCGTCTGTTCTCCATTAATTTAGAAGGCGTCTGGAAGACGAGCCAGATTGTTGGCGCGCATATGGCCAAGCGGGGTTCAGGTTCCATCATAAACATAGGGTCTATCTCGGGATTCATCGTCAACCGCCCGCAATGGCATTCGCCATACGGCATATCGAAAGCAGCCGTCCACCATCTTACTCGGTCACTGGCGGCCGAATGGGCGGACAAGGGCATCCGGGTGAATGCGATCGCTCCCGGGTATGTGCAAACGGAAATCGCAGACCATGAATACCAAGACTATCGCCACTACTGGCGGGACGAAGTTCCGATGAGGCGGTACGGAGCCCCGGAGGAGATTGCGCCGGTCGCGCTCCTTCTCGCAAGCGATGCTGGATCTTTCATGACTGGTTCGGTTGTTGTCGTGGACGGCGGCTATTTGCTCTGGTAGCCGGCGAGCCACGGCACGAGACTTGGAAACCGCGAGAACATGAGCTCAGAGCGTCGCCCCACTGAACACCGTGGTGCTGTTTGATAACGCGCAATTGGACACGGAGACCGTTAAGGCGGCCCCCCCGCGCCCTCTGGAGGCCGCACCTGGCAAAAATGCCTACGGGCGGGTGACCACCCTTGTTGTCGTCCTTCGTCCTCGAGAATCCCGATGTTGGACACTGAGACGAACTGGACAAAATAATTGCGGGACAATCGGACTCTCTTCGCTGCGGAAAACGCCAACTGATCGAGGACGACCACGACGACGAGGATCCCAACTTCGGAGTTTAGGCTTAGTAAATGATCGCCGTCCGGAATCAGTATCTTGCTAATTGCGTTCTTGACGCATGAGACAGTGATAGAATGTGGAAAAAACGCACATTAATGCTTGACATACTCGAAAAGTTCGCGCGATACATGCGACAAGATAAAGCAAAATCGTTCGTTCCCCCACTTTGCCACTGCGCTTTAGCAGATGCTGCCGTCCAGTCGGAAAAGCGACAAAATGCTTTGCACCAAAAGCCGTGCGGAAGAGGCAAAATCGCACGAGGACATTGACCAAGTGTCGGATTATGTACTGAAGATCGATAGCGGCAACCAGTTCGCCAGGTAATCAAGAAGTGAAGGTCGGTCAATCGCTGGTGGAGTTATCGGACATCTGGAAGAGTTTCGGCGCCATTCGGGCCTTGCGCGGGGTCAGTCTCGATATCATGCCAGGCGAGACCGTGGCACTTCTGGGCGACAACGCAGCTGGAAGTCGACGCTTATGAAGATCCTCACCGGGGTCTATCAACCTGATCGGGGACAGATCCGCGTCAACGGCGAGCCCGTCGTGTTCGATCGGCCCAGCGAGTCGCGGCGGCGGGGCATCGAGATGATTTATCAGGACTTTGCTCTTGCTGAAAATTTGGACATCAGGGCCAACATCTTTCTTGGCCGAGAGATCCGAAAGAGCTACCTGGGCGGTTTGATCCAGATCCTCGACAATCCCGCGATGGAGAGTGAATCGAAGCGGGTGATCGGCTCACTGGATCTGCAGATGAATCCCCGTCTTAAGGTCCGACGCCTGTCCGGCGGTCAGCGGCAGGCAGTAGCGATCGGCCGTGCGCTCGCCTTCGATGCCCGGCTCATTATCATGGACGAGCCAACGGCCAATCTTGCCGTTGGTAAGGTGGAGAAGCTCCTGGAGCTAACAAAGCGACTCCACAACATGGGTGTCGCGGTGATCATCATCACGCATCGCCTTGACGAGGCCTTCGCGGTGTCCACCGTCTCGTCATCATGCGTCAGGGCCAGGTCGTAGGCCGGTTCCCAACCGCAGACGCCACCGAAACCGAAGTGGCGCATCTAATCTCCAAGGGACTGCCCGAGTCAGCCTCCGAGCAAGGGGGAAACCTGTCATGAGTGCTCTGTCAGCGAGCCAAGCACTCAAGCCAAGTCCAGCTCAACGAGGGCGGTCAGCGGGCTCGTCTCAAGCAGCTGGCAGGCGACTATGGCTTGATCGTGGTTTTCATTGCCTGTCTGGCGCTGTTGAGTATCGGCACTAACAGTTTCCTGACGGTAAGCAACCTGATCAACGTGGTCCGTCAGTCCTCAATCATCGGCTTCATTGCCCTCGGAATGACCTTCGTCATGATCACCGCTGGTATCGACCTCTCGGTCGGGTCGGTCGCCGGCTTCGCCGGGGTGGTTGCGGCGTCGCTGGCCCCGGCAAATTCGTCGGCGTTCGCGCTGCCGGTGGCAGCGGGCCTGGGCACCGGACTGGTCGTCGGCTTCATTAACGCCGGCTTGATCATCCGGGGAGGCGTGCTTCCATTCCTCGCTACTCTAGCGGTCATGGCGGCGACCAGAGGGATTACCCTCATCTACACCGATGGTCATCCGGTATCGGATCTGAGCACTCCGTTTCAGTGGTTAGGCGCGGGAACCTTTGGTATCGTCCCAGTGCCGGTGGTGCTCTTCCTTATGGCGGCGTTCTTCGCCGACCATGTGCTGGCTCGGACCAGGTTCGGTCGGCACGTCTACGCGGTTGGCGGCAACCCGGAGGCGGCGAGAACCGTCGGTATTCCCGTGCGCCGGGTCATCCTGATCGTATATCTCATTTCGGCCACCTTGGCGGCTTTCTCCGGAGTTGTCCTGACGGCGAGGGTCGATGGAGCAGATCCGCTTGCCGGCACAGGGTACGAGCTCATGGCCATCGCCGCTGTCGTCATCGGCGGGACCAGCCTGTTTGGTGGTGTCGGTACAATCCGAGGAACGGTTCTTGGGGTTCTTCTTCTTGCCGTCGTGCGGAACGGCCTGGATCTACTCAATGTATCGTCTTACTACCAAGAGACGGTCCAGGGCCTGATCCTTATTGTAGCCGTTCTGCTCAACAGGTGGAAGTCCGACTAGTCGCGCATAACGCGCGCCTGACAATGCTGTTTGTCAACAGCACAATTCACAAACTAACACTGCACCACAGATAAAACCCTCCTATGTCACACTATTCCTTCTTCAAAACAACTTGGCAGTCCGCAATTAGAGCCCTAGCAATTGTCAGCGGCATTTCGCTCGCCGCCGTCTGCCTCGCCGATTCGGCGTTTGCGGCCGACAAAAAGGTCGTGGGCGCCACGCTGCTGAGCCTTCAGTACCCATTCCTGGTCACACTCGACAACGCGATGAAGGCTGAGGCGGCCAAGCATAGCATCGACTTGGTTTCACTTGATCCTCGGCAAAGTGTCGCGACGGAACTTGATCAAGTCGAGAACCTCATCACCAAGAAGATCGATCTGGTTGTGATGATTCCGGTTGACCAGAAGACGAGCCAGGCCGCGGCGAAACTGGTCAATAAGGCGGGCATTCCCCTCGTACTTCTGAACACGAAGTTCACCGACGACTTCACATCCAATGGTGGGAAGTTCGTCACTTATGTAGGCTCCGACGATACCGACGCAGGCAAGATTGAGGGACAGTACCTCGTCGACAAGTTACCCGAAGGCGGGAACGTGATCTACCTCGTTGGCGAGTACGGCGGAGCTTCCACGGAACGGCGTAAAGCCGGTTTTGAGTCGGTGATCAAGGACCATCCAAACCTCAAGGTTCTAACTGAGCTGCAGGGCCATGGGTCGCGCGCCGAGGGCAAAACAATTATGGAGAACCTTCTGCAGAAATATGCGAAGGGGCAGATTCAGGCCCTCGTCGCACAGAACGACGAGATGGCAATCGGCGCCTCTTCCGCCATTCAGGCGGCTGGCCGACTCGCGGAGTTCAAAGTGCTGATCGGTGTGGATGGTTCCAAGCCCGCGCTGGACGCTGTTGACGGCTGGAACGCTCACAGCAACCGTATTTCAGGATGCCGTCGGGCAGGGCACCCAAGCCATGGACGTCGCCAGCAAAATTCTGGCCGGTGAGACTGTCGATCCGCAAATCGTAATCCCGTTCAAACTAGTGACCAAGGAAAACGTCTCTTCATTTAAGTAGGCCATAGACTAAGACTGGAGAAAAGACTGATTAGTCTCTGCATGTCTATACCGCAGCACCATTCCGCCCAGGCTCTTGGATCCGGAGAAAACAGTTAATGATAAATCCCGGAAAAGTGAATGAGTGAGATTACAGATAGAGTTGCACCTATGGTCGGATCAACATTCTCGTTAACGACGCGGGCATCGGCGTCCTCCTAACGGTATGGCGATAACACCTGATTTCTGCGTAGTCGGGAAACACGTTCTAATCAGTGGCGGTACTGGGGCGATTGGCAGTGCCTTCGCAAGAGCCTTTCTCGATCACGGCGCCCACGTCATCGTCGCCGATCTCGCAGTTCCGAAGGATGGAACTGATCCGCGGATCCGATACGAACAGCTGGACGTCCGTGACGATGCTGCAGTCGAGGCACTTGCTCGACGAATTGAAAGGATCGACGTGGTCATTCACTGCGCTGGACGTCTCGCTCGATGGGAGGAGTACAAATCGGAAGTATTTAAAGAAATTCTGGATATTCATTTGGTCGGCAATCTGCGGCTCGCCAACGCGTTTCGTCGCACTTGAAGGAAAGCAAGGGCTGCCTCATCAACATTGGCTCGATGTATTCGTTTTTCGGGGCGCCGCAAGCGCCTGCGTATAGCGCAGCCAAGAGTGCCGTGGTTTCGTTGACCAAGATCACTGGCAATTTCGTTCGCTGAAGACGGCATTCGCGTAAATGCGATCGCCCCGGGCTGGATCAAGACGGAATTTAGCCGTGCTGGCCGGGAAAACCCGGAATTCAACAGAAAAGTCGTTGCTCGGATTCCTGGTGGCGAATGGGCGGAGGCCGAGGACTTGGCGGGAACCGCGATTTTCCTTGCCTCGCCGGCAGCGAAGTTGATCAATGGCGTGACAATTCCTGTCGACGGCGGATACACCTCAAGTTAAGGGACGCTGTGATTTGTTAGGTCCAGAAATAATCTTTTTTAGTGCAGGATGAACAAATTGACTATCTACGTGCGGCGCGTTCAAATTGGCGATCACGCCAAGATGATCTGTATCTTGGCTTGGCTCAGAGCTTGGTTAAGATCCGGTGGCGGCGAGACATCGCTCACCAAAATGTCAATTGCGTCCAGCGGTGCGATTTGGGCAAAAGCGCCAATGCCGAACTTAGAAGAGTCGGCGACCACGATGGTGCGCCGGGCGCAAGTGATCATCTGCGCCAACATTGAAGCTTCTTCCAGAAAGGTTGTCGAAAGGCCGTCTTTGACGCTCAGCCCGCTCACTCCTATGATCGCAGTGTCGACGCTGATGTTCCCGGACCTAAACCCCACAAAGCCCACTGTAGAACCCAACTTCATGCTGTAATTGCCTCCCAAAAGATAGACGTCCTGGACCGCTTCTGGCGAGAGGACCGGAAGCATCGCTACGTTGTTAGTGACGATCGTCAGGTTGCGACGCGGGCCGAGACTTGCGGCAAAGGCAAAGGTTGTCGAGCCCCCGTTGACGATGAGCGTTTCTCCATCAGAGACCAGCTGGGCCGCTGCCCGCCCGATTTTCGATTTCGCTCCGGCGTTGGCGTTGGTTCGGGTCAAGAATGGAGTTTCCCGATGAACTAACAAGGCTGTCGAAACTGCGCCCCCGTGCGTCCGCAAAAGCAGCTTGCGTTGCTCAAGGTTCTGAAGGTCGCGTCGAATGGTGTCGTCGGATACGCTTAAATGACGAGCCAATTCGTCCACGCTGACTTGGCCTTTGGTCTCCACCAATTGAAGCAACTCCTCGTGACGGCGGACGAGTGTCGCACTCAGATCTTTGCTCATGGGCATTTCTTCTTTGAAACAGAAAGGAACAGATCCTGAACGCTGGATTCAAATATTCGCTCGAAGATAATTATTCGCAGAGATTTCGCAATAATCACCTATTGAATCGCATTTAATACGCATCGTGAAGATATTTTCTGCATGAAAACCGTAAACATGCATAAATATCGTCTCCGCCGCGATTTTCAAACCTCGGGTCGGAACTCCGCATTCCGACCGAACGATTCCCAGATCTCAAATTTGACCTGGACTGGAAATCGCCGATCGGGGAAGAACTCGATTTCATCATTGTCCACCTTGCGGTGGACCAGTTCCTCGCGGCGTTGAAAGCTGTGTATCCAGGCAAGGCTGACGAGGCGGAAGAGATCGACTTTTTCGGACGCCATGAAGCGCTCGTGCTTCGCGTGAGAGGAGATACTTTCGAGGCGGGCGCCAAGCAAGCAAGTGGAAACGCGCCAATGGGCATAGCGAGGGATCCGTGAGGACTTCTGCTTCTGCAACGATCAGCGCGCAACAGCAGTCTTGCTAATCAGTCAGCTGCGGCCGTATTTAAAAGTACGTAGAAAATATCCGGAAAAAGGCAGCACGGGAAGATCGACTGGTTTCTTTCCGCTCTTTTTGAACAAAATTTATGACCCCCAAACCCTTCGGCGTTGTTCACGTGCACCGTCTGGCTGTAACTCCATCGACACTACCTGAAGCATCGGCGGCTGACCTCGCCGCAGAGAACCTGCCTAAAGCCGCGTCTACTGGGCTTCCGAGGATCCGGTTCCTGGGCGCATTGTTCGGTCTGACGATGGTCCGGAAGTTGAAACTCGTACTCTGTCCGTCGCTGATGTTGGCGGCACTCTTAGTCGGATTTTGCCTGGCGAGCTTCGGGCAAGGCGATGCGGATCTAGAAGCGCCGGGCTTGACGCCTTTTCCCACTACTTTGTCCAGTGGCGCCACGCTATTTCAGAACGTCCGCATCTTCGACGGCAAGAGTGCCGCGCTCTCGGCTCCCTCCAATGTGCTGGTTAGAGGCGACACAATTGAGCGAATATCCGCGGACCCGATCACCGTCGACAGGAATACCATAGTCCGCGTGATTTCGGCAGACGGACGCGTGCTGATGCCGGGCCTCATTGACGCACATTGGCATGCGTTCATGGCAGCGACATCCCAAATGCTCCTGATGACCGCCGACTCGTCCTATCTTCATCTGCTCGCTGCGCGACAGGCTGAGGCGACGCTGATGAGGGGTTTTACCACTGTGCGCGACTGTGGTGGACCAGTGTTCGGACTCAAGCGCGCCATTGACGAAGGCGTGATGATTGGTCCGCGCATTTATCCCTCGGGCGCTTTCATCTCACAAACCTCAGGCCATGGAGACTTTCGGTTCTCCTTCGAGCTTCCGCGGACGCTGGGCGGTCCGCTGAGCCACTCGGAGGTCGAAGGTGTCGCAGCGATTGCCGACAGCCCCGATGAGGTTCGGCTGCGTGCGAGAGAGCAGTTAAGACAGGGCGCTAGTCAGATCAAGCTAATGGCAGGTGGCGGGGTCAGCTCACAATACAATCCAATCGAATCGGTCCAGTACACCGAAGCGGAGATTCGCGCTGCTGTGGAGGCGGCCGACAATTGGGGCACCTATGTGACTGTACACGCGTATACGCCGCCTGCGATCCAACAAGCGGTCGCCGCCGGGGTCAAGTGCATTGAACACGGCCATCTTATAGATGAACCCACCGCCAAGTTGCTGGCCGATAAGGGTATCTGGTGGAGTTTGCAGCCCTTGACGTATGATGCAGACGTCTTTGCGCGAATGAGCCCAGTGTCACAAAAAAAGGCACTACAGGTGTGGGCCGGAACGGAGAACGCCTATAAGCTGGCGAAGAAGTACAAGATCAAGACGGCTTTTGGTACAGATATTCTGTTCGATGCGGGGGCTGCTAGCCGACAGGGATCTTATCTCGCCAAGATGGTCCGCTGGTACACGCCTGCCGAAGCGCTCAAGATGGCCACCGCAGACAATGGCGAGTTGATGGCACTTTCCGGGTTTATCAATCCTTATCCCGGTAAGCTTGGTGTCGTGGAAGAGGGCGCGCTCGCAGATTTGCTGCTGGTCGATGGCGATCCGTTGGAAAATATCAAGCTCATCGAGGACCCCGACAAAAACTTTCTGGTCATTATGAAGAATGGCATAATCTACAAAGATACACTACCAAAGTGATGAGAATAAGAGGAGGTTGCCGATGAGTCGTGTGATCCTGCTCCTGCCAAACCCGGACAATCTGCAACTCGCGAACTGCCACAAGTACGTGACCCGCCAGGGCGACAAACGTTACGAAGAAATCTACACCACGAAGACAATCAAAGGTCAATGTGCTAACGTCGATAAGATCCTCGTGATCGGGCACGGGGACAAAGGTAAGTTCGAAACGGCCACTATCGACAAGGTCGCGAACGCAATCTTCAAGAGCGGGATCTCGTTGACTGGCAACAAGAAAGTTGCATTCGACACCTGCTACGCCGGTTATTCGGACCCAACCGCAAACGTGACCAGCGCGCTGTACGAGGTGGGAGGACGGCTCAAAGCAAAAAATAATGCGTGCAATCTGGAGCTGGTCGGAGCGACGGGACCCACCGTGACCATTGGGGCGCTTGGTTACTCCGTCTCTCTCCCCTTAGTCGGCGGTATTGATTTGTCCGTCTTGGGAGGGAAACCCGACAAGCGGCTGGTCGTCAAGGATTCCCTGCTCGGGCATGCAGGGGGCCTGCAGGACCAGAAGACGAAGCTTTACAAAGTGGTCCTCGACGGGCATCGCAAGGACTGGGTTGAAAACGCCACGTCGCAACAGATCAAGATCTGGGCGCAGGCCGAGTATAGCAAGCTGATCACCTTCGCAATCGACTTCCGCTCCAATCTCGGGTCAGATCTCGACACCGGTCAAGGGAGAAAGGCGAGCGTTTTTGTGGCAAGTATTGTTTGAGCCTGTCCTTTTTGCGCGCCGAAGAAACGAATTAGAAGTTCGCTCCCGTAGCGACTCCATGAAATCCCACGAAGCGTTTCATTATAAAGTTGCCATAGTTCTCTGGTGATTGAATCCAGCCCACGGTGCGCGACATTTCGCCAATGGGTCGAAAGGAGGAGTAGTTTTCGCACTAAAGCTGAGATTCGATAGCGGCCTTGTCTATGACCGACCATACTTTCTCGATCCGTTCGTCTCGAAACTCATAGAATACGTTTTCGGTAAATGAGACTCTCTGCCCGTTTACATGGAGGCCAAACAGGATTCCTTTCGGCGTGCAGTCGAAGCTTAGACGGCTCGCTACGCGAGGTGGCTCGGAGATAAGCAGATGGATGTCAAAATAGAGGTCTGGAATCGCACGAAAATCTTCCTCCAGCATCTCGCGATAGCCTGATAACCCGATCCGTTTGCCGTTGTAATGAACTTCCTCATGAACGAACTGCTTCAGATTCGGCCAGTCCTGTTTGTTCAGGCAGGCAATGTAGTCTCGGTAGATGTCGGAGAGGTCGACTTTCGTCATGGCAGTTGCATCCTGTTCCTTCAAGGTTCATGCCGCAAAGTAGGGCGCCGCAAGAATTCTGCAATCGGGACCCAAATCTCAGAAAACGAAGCGGTCACGTCAACCAGGTTTTGCGCATGGGGTTGAGCGGCAAGGACGCCTGAAAGAGCCTCTGTTTACCAAACGGTCGGGATTCTAGGCAACGCTCTCTAAACCGCGGGCGCTTACGCTTGGTTCCTGGGGGGTGAGGAGAGACAGAAAGATGACCGCCGTCGGCCCGCGCGAATCTTTTGGGTATCTCCAATAGCCTGGTTTTGTAGTTCATCACTTGCGACTCGGCTTCTCGGCGGAGAAGATCGGCGCCGTTCTCCATCGAAAAGCGTAAATTCGCTGAAGGGTTGGGGGGCCAACAATCGAACCGGACTGATTTCGTAACAGATCGCGTTTGCCGATGAAGGGCTCAGACAGATTTCGAACGTGCTATTCCGCACTAGCCAATTGCTTCGGTCGTCCAAAGGTCGAATGCCCACTTGAAGCAGCCGCACCGACAAAATGATATCTCGGATCTCCCGATGCTCGATTCGCCTGCGCGGGGATGACCGAAATCGGTCGAAGACCCCAAGGCGGTCAATGGCTTAGGCCATTTGCTTGACGAGGTAGTTTCGGAGTAAGCTGATCGTTTGAGTGTGGATCTGGCAGATCCGAGACTCGGTTAGTCTGAAGCAGGCCGCAATTTCGGAGATGCGCATGTTCTCGTAATAATACATCGCCAAAACCTTTTTTGGCGTGTCCGGGAGTTCTGCCATTCGTTGGGTCAGCAGCGAGAGAACTTCTTTGCGAGCCAAAACTTCCAGAGGCGGGTTACAGGAATCATCCGGTATGATCTCGTGCATCGATTGGTACTCCAGGTCAGACTCTTCACGTATGCTGTCCATGGAGATGAACGTCACCCGCCGAACGTCTTTCATGAGATCGATTAATTCGTCTTCAGTCATTTGCATTTCGGCGCAGAGAGAGTCCTGGCTGATGCTCCCACCTTGCTCTTGTTCCAACTTGGACACGGCTGAACTGAGACGCCTGGCTTTCGATCGGCGG
Source organism: uncultured Verrucomicrobiae bacterium (assembly GCA_963736745.1). Lineage (GTDB taxonomy): Bacteria > Verrucomicrobiota > Verrucomicrobiia > Chthoniobacterales > JAFAMB01 > JAFAMB01. The sequence goes on from CAVTQD010000040.1 coordinate 65,976, forward strand.
GCGCGGCTCAAACAGTCTGTCCTGCGAAGCTCGTCCAGGATCGCTCCGCTGATTCTAATAGCGGCATAGGCGGCAAAAGTGCGCTCTTGCGAGCGATGATAATTCCGAGCGGCGGCGACAAGGCCGGTCACTCCGACGCTGTAGAGGTCCTCAGTATCAACGTTACTCGGCAGTTTACGCTTCATCCGTTCGACGATTGATCGAACCAGTGGAAGATGATTTTCAAGAAGTTCTTGAAACGCACGATCCTCCTCTGAACTTGAAGAAGATATGGTCGTCGGATTGATCATCGGATCGGGTATTAAGGGATTGGTTTAATCGGCTAGCTAAAGCGCCGTTGGATCTTATCCGGTTCCTCGCGTTCTATTGTCTTTCTGATTAAATATCTCGTTTGAGAAAACGCTCATCACAACGTTTTCGTCGCCGAGATTGGCTCTCAGAGCCCATCTCCGCGGTTTTCTGGTTGCCAGTACAGGCCTGCGACGCGATTGGAATGGTTCCATAGGAATTTTAAATTCCGCTGCGGGACTTTGAGGTATCGAGGCGAAACAGGCGTCCGCACGCTATTTTTTTTCTGGTAGATCAGCTCCAGTAAGGAAGGCAGACACCATGGCCGTGCTTGATCTGATCATTAAGGGTGCCAAGCCAGTGTACCGTTCTCCTAAATCCCTTGAGTTTCGCCGCAGGTCAGTTGGCTGTTTTTCAAGGCGGTCCGAGCCGGACTGGCGGTGCCGCTATCTGGATCATAACGGTCGAGCGAGCAACGCGGAAAAACAGCCAACTGGCCGCGGCCCGGAGGGTTGCGTTGAAAATGGGTCGGCTTGTTTCGTTGCTCGTCAGTCACGTATCGATCGAGATATGCTCCTTCCTACGCCAGTCCGGCTCGGACCGCCTCGCAGACGACTCATTTTGAACGCAACGAAACTCAAGGGATTTAGGAGACGGTACACTGGCCCTCTCATAAGTGGGACCCACTTATGAGACGATGCACTAACCGCTGATTTTCTTAAGGCCGGCGGCAGACAGTAAGTCTAATTTATTCCGCCCAGCTCAGAATCGGCGCCTTTAGTCTGGACCATTGACGTGACTTCGATCTCCGGCTTTCCTTGGTAGAGTTCGATCGTGCCAGTAATCCCGATCATTTTCCCTTGAAGAATCGCGATTCGTTGGTCAGAGCGATTCCTAGCCGGCCGCAATGAATTACAGCTGAAAATTTGATTGGGGTAATCCCGTCCGAAATTGATAAGCGCGGTCCCAAGTGGACTGATCGTTACGGAGGCGACGAGACCGCGGACCTCAACGTTCTTACCTACGTTGCCTCAAGATCGTCCATAAAATGCGCAAATTCAGCTCGTTTTCGCTGCGGTCTCAAGCGAATTCAGGCTTGCCCTAAGTTTTGTTCTAATGATTTTGGGATCCCAAGAAAATAGATTCTATGAGAACGGTCACTCTCTCAGTTCCGATGTTAGTGTTCACGCTGGTGTTTTGTTTCCCAGGCCTTCTGGAAGCGGATGGCGATAGCCCGTCACCAAATTCTGTCGTTATCGATAGCGCACAGGTGGACCTTTTGGCCAAAACGATAGCCATTTCCGGGAGGAACTTTGGCGATCTCATGCCTGTCGTCAATCTTGGTGCAACCGCGCTGGAGGTCACGTCGTTCAGTCCAACGACCGTAAAGGCAAATCTGCCGGAAGATCTGCCCTCTTGCTCTTACCGTCTGGTGGTTTTCGCCGGCGGCGCATCCCAGCACTTTGGTTCTCTGGATGTAACGGTTGGCGATACCGGTCCGCAAGGCCCGTTAGGCCCGGCTGGTCCAGCGGGACCACAAGGACCACAAGGACCTCAAGGTTCGCCGGGGCCGCAAAGTGTGCTGGCGCCTGCTGGCCCGGCAGGGCCGGCGATCAATCCCTTGCAGGTGGGCCTGCTCAAATGGGCCACCTATTCAGGTGTGTCGTTCCAAGTGGAAGGCTGGCCGTTTGGCGTGGCCTTTGACGGAGCCAATATCTGGGTAACAAATGCAGGGGCCAACTTCGTGTCCAAGCTGCGTGCCAGCGACGGAGCTAACCTCGGCAACTTCAAGGTGGGCAGCGCCTCGTTCGGCGTGGCCTTTGACGGAGCCAATATCTGGGTGGCAAATCAGCACAGCAACACCGTGACCAAACTGCGTGCCAGCGACGGTGCTTACCTCGGCAAGTTCAGCGTGGGGAACGCCCCGGTTGGCGTGGCTTCTGACGGAGCCAATATCTGGGTGACGAATCAGGGCAGCAACACCGTGACCAAGCTAAGTGCCAGCGACGGAGCTAACCTGGGCAATTTCACAACGGGAGGCAGCCCGTTTGGCGTGGCCTTTGACGGAGCCAATATCTGGGTGGCAAATCAGGGCGGCAACACCGTGACCAAGCTGCGCGCCAGCGACGGAGCTAACCTCGGCAACTTCAGTGTGGGGGGCCAGCCGCTTGGCATCGCCTTTGACGGAGCCAGTATCTGGGTCACAAATGCAGGAGCCAATTTTGTGACCAAGCTGCGTGCCAGCGACGGAGCTAACCTCGGCAACTTCAACGTGGGCAGCGCCTCGTTCGGCGTGGCCTTTGACGGAGCCAATATCTGGGTGGCAAATCAGGGCAGCAACACCGTAACCAAGCTGCGTGCCAGCGACGGAGCTAAGCTCGGCAACTTCACCGTGGGGAACCAGCCGGCTGGCGTGGCTTTTGACGGAGCCAATATCTGGGTAGCAAATCAGGGCAGCAACACCGTAAGCAAGCTGTAACGCGCCGCGCCGGAAGAAAACTCGATGAGTGTAAAACCTTGAAGCCGGGCGAATTAGGATTCTGTCCTTTAAACAACCTCGAGTTGCTCTCGCTTGCCGGGCGAGGGGTATATTGTTGCGATCAAAACGGCCGCCAGCAAGGCGGTCCGAGCCGGACTGGCGGTAGGAGGGAGCATATCTGAATCGATACGTGACCGACGAGCAACGCAGCCGCCAGCCCATTTTCATCACAAACATCTGGGACGGAGCCAGCTGGCTGTTTGTCCGAGTTGGTCGCTCGACCCGAACAAAGGTATGGGCGCTTCGCTCGCGCCTTGAAAAACAGCCAACTGACCGCCGGCAAAATACCCTCATTCAGGGAACAGGACACTAGGACTAGGGTGTCCCTGGGTCGCCAAAGCCGTCTTCATTGCCGAAATAGTCCTAGGGGTACCCGGTCACTTGCGGAGGCGAATCTGCAACTGCCGGTTGGGCATTGTCGTCCTGCACTGTTCCAAGCGCAACGTTAACGCCAGCTGCCGGGAATCCAGATAACTGCAGCAAAGTGGCTATATCGGTCGGTGTAGCCCCATTAACCCTGATATATTTCGCAATCAGGGTAAAATGCGCCGGATTTGCATTGAATTGCACTATCATCGCCTCCGTCGTTGCAGGATCGGCAACGAAGAGAGACTTGGCTGTTGACAGAGTGTTGACCAAAGCCAGACTCTTTGTCGTCTTGGCGTCGTTCACGACCTTGTTGTAAGCGCCGACCGCGATCGCGGCCAGAAAACCGATGACAGTTATGACAACGATTAACTCAACGATTGTAAAGCCCCTGTTGGCCCGCGCTCTAAGATTCCTGTTCATATATTGATTCCGCTTTTTGGGATCTGAATCTGACTCATTCGTTAAGACCTCCTCTTTGTTCTCATTTGGAGAGCCCGTTTAGATTCCCTATCTAATTTTTACCGCGGCCAGTCTTATTTCCAAGCTTTAGGCGCTTAGAGGAGGCTATTGGCCGGCCTGTTCAGCCCCTCGGCGGTTGAAACAACGTGCCTGGAACGGGCTTTTGCGCCTACAGAGGAAATTTAAATGCGTCGGAGGAAATTGTTTGGCGCGGGAAGAAATTTCCACGTTTGCGCCAAAAAAGGTGCACATTGTATCGTTAATTGGCCAATTCAGCACCGTCTTTGGTATTATTACGCAATCTTTTTGATTCTGCGAGCTTGCGTTTAGATTAAGTCAGATCACTGGAATGAAAGGGGGGAGATTGGGATAGAGTATTCGGATTGCGACGGCAGCTGAGTGCGAGTCAAAAAGCGGACAAGGGGTTTCTTAAAAAAAGCAGCTTAACATGGCCGGGATTACGAAATATAGCGGGAAAACCATCAAAAAAGGCAATTTCATCATCAATTCTGCGATTAATCTGTACAGCTCCCTCAACGGCCGTCAGATCACCGACAAAGAAATCGCGCGTGACCTCGGCATTACGCCGAGCACATTGTCGAAGTACAAGAATGGCGAAATTGAGCTGGGCCAGATTTCTCTTTTGGCGGCGCTGCTCGAAAAAATCCCCGCAGACCAGCGCATGTTGCCGTTTCAGTGGGCTGAAGCTTATCAAGAGACCATTTTAACGCCGATTAGCCGGGCTGAAGTGGAACAGGGGGTCCTTGTCTATTGTGACCAAAGCCGTTTGCTCGAGGATTGCGTCCTGCAGTTGGCGGCAAAAGACTCTCTTGGGCTCGTTTTTGCTTCTGATCCTGTCCCTTTTGAAAGGGTTTTTTCCCTCAAAGGCAAGACAATCGTGCGGATCGAAGGATTCGACCCGCTCAGCCTGCCGCTCAAGCCGAGGCAGGTGGCTCAGGAACTTATTGAGAATATCAACTTCCTGCGACCGGACCGAGAGCTGCACTGTTTTCAGTTCCTCGAAAACCTGTTCGAGCTGCTGGCCAAGCTCCATCTGCTCAACATCGTCCAACTTTACCAGATCATTTACAGCGATAGTTCCCTCGAAAAATTTCTTTCATCCAAAGCGGCCAGCGGCCAGTTTCCGGAAGAAGTAAAAGCCGTACGTGAAAGCTGGCTGGATCCGAAACCCAATTACAAAGAAGAGGACCAGAAGACTCTGATGCGAATACTCGACCCCATCACTCGCATCGAACACGCAACATTGGACTGGAATCTGGTCTTTGACGAATCAAAATACGTCCTCTTCGAGGTGGGTGACCACAACATTCTGAGTGCTCTGGCCCTCAAGAGGGAGTTTGAATCGGTTGTGCGCGATAAGACGCGGGTGCGGTCGTTCCAACTGGAATTCACTAAGAAAATTCTCTTGGTCTGCGAGGATTACTCAGAGATTGCGGCCCCTCAGGACATGGCCTTTTTCAGCGCATCCAAGAGCCTGAAGCTTCATCCTCTGCTTGGAGTCAGAAATCCGGAGAAGCTTGATAAGAAACTCGGCGGTCCCGAAGAGGTCAGGAACCTTTTGCCAAACTTTGGTTCACTGATTCTTTACCGAGGATGCGCTCCCGCGGAGGTGGTAAAATACGTCGAGCAACGCGTTCAACGACGGCTGGATTTCAGATCGATCTCCGACAAAGAGTCGTATCTCTTTCGCCGGGGAGTGAACTCGGGCCCCACCTTGGAGAAGCGTGAGTTCTACCCTGCCGACCGCACGCCATTGGAAGCCTCTTGAATGAATATTGGAGATCGGATCTTGTGGGACAAGACGAGCAACGATACCAGGGCGATTCCCGCGGCAAGGTCGCCGCAGAGAGACCGCCGATCGTAAATCCGATAGCGATCAAAGGGTGGCCGTTTTACGATCTGGAATCAGTCGTCACTTGGCTGGGGTCAGACTTGAAAGATTCTTTCGTGGCCCACGGAGCCCAGGCTGATCTCTATACGACCTATGATCTGGCCCGCGAGCAGGACCCGGGAACGACATTCGACATTGCGCTCAGACACTCGCGCGGTGACGTGCTGGTTGACCCACTGAGCTTGCCAAGCCCGCAACTGGAGAAAGATTGGCAGCTGACTGAGGCGAGCCTATTCCTCCCGCTGGCTTTTAACGCGAGACTGGAAGCCGCGACCCTGGTCTGTCCTCTACCTCTGGTCCGTCCCAGTCAGGTTTACCTGCGATTGTTTGCCAGCCTCTTCGGCGGCTATACCCTGAACCTGGTCTACTGCACGCCTGAAAACTTCAAGCGCTACCAAACCAAGCTGAAAAGTCAGGAGATCCTGAAAGAATCGTTTTATGACTTCGTCGAGCCCGACAGCAAGGAGATCGCCCCGCCTAAAAGGAGGCACCTTCCGTTGCTCAACCTGGGCAGCTTCAAAATACCAACGGAACTTTCCGAGATGATATCAGCCAAGACCAGGAGCGAATGCGAAGTCTTGCCGCTGTATCTTCACGAGAAACAGGTGACGGTCGCGATCGCTGGGGATCGGCCGCGCTCAGAGCAAATCAGCCGGATCACCACAGAGCTTGGCGGCCGAATTACCGCCCGTTTTGTCCAGGTTCTCCTGGATCAACTCGAAGTTGCCATCAAGGGCAACGCTGTCATGGAAGTGGCGCCGCTGACCAAGCGCCTGGCCGAAGCAGCCGAAGGCTACGCCAAAAGCGAGTCCCAGGAAATCAACCGGATCGATACAGTCCAGGTCCAGGAACGGATCTTCAGCGAGGACGCGACCGTCATCGATCTCGTCAACACGATGCTAACCCACGCAGATAAGACCGTCTCGACTGATATTCATCTGATCCCGTTCCGCAACAGTGTACGGGTTTGTTTCCGGACAGACACCCTTTTGCACGATTTCCCCGATCCGATCCCCAAGGCGATTTACCAGGCTATCTGTAACCGCATCAAGTTGATGTCGACGATTGATATCCAGCCTGCGTCGATCGCGCAGCACGGCCGGTTCTCGGTCGAAATCGGAGCGAAAATGATCGAGGTGCGCGTGTGCTCTCAATCAACGATTCACGGCGACCACGTCTCCTTGCGCCTGGCGGAGGCGAACGCGGCTCAAAAGACCATTCGGGAACTGGGCTTTGAGGAGCACGAAATCGATATCCTGCAGCGCTCTATTGACAGCGATCACGGCCTGACGCTTGTCTGCGGTCCGACCGGATCCGGAAAAAGCACCACTCTTTACGCGACGCTTTTCGGGATCGACCGGATCAAATATTCGGTGATGAGCGGCGAGGATCCTGTGGAGCGAGAAATACCGTTGGTAATCCAAACCGAGGTCAGTCCGCCCCTGACGTTTGATCAATATATCGCAGCAGCCCTCCGCCGGGATCCCGACTACATCATGGTAGGCGAGACCAGAACGGAAGAAACTGCCGTTGAGCTTATTCGCGCTGCGGAAACCGGTCACGTCGTTTACACCACTCTGCACACCAATACGGCGGCCAGCGCCCCACACCGGCTGATCAACCTCGGCATCCAACCCTATATGGTTGCCGACACGCTTTCTTCGGTCATAGCCCAGCGGCTCGTTCCGAGGCTCTGCCCGAACTGCTCGTTTCCGGCCTCGCCTCCCACCGCGCAGGATCTGGAGGTCAACGGAATCTCCCAATCGTGGTTTGGCACCCGGTCCAATTTCAGAGATGCTCATGGATGTCCGCAATGCAATCACACAAGTTTTCGGGGCCGGATATTGCTAGCGGAAAGCTTCGTTATCACCCCTTCGCTGCGGCAACTCATCACCAACAAGAATCCCTCCTGGGACATCCTCGAGGAACAAATCGCACAGGGCGGCAAGTCCATTTACCAGAAAGCGGTCGAAGCCTGCGCACGTGGACTGATCCCGTTTAAACTGGCCATTCAGTTCCGGACCGAGGAAGCAATTCGCAAGGCGCCTGTCACGAGCCGGCTGGTCAACGAAAAATAACCATGCCCGAATTCCAATACCTCGCGATTCGAGCGGGCGAACACAAAATCACTAAAGGGGTTGCTGACCGTCCAAGTCTGCAAGCTTTTGAAAACGAGGCGATAGACCGGCGTTTAGCCGTTCTCCGAGTCGAGAGGAAAAGGGAGAAGGAAGAAGAAAAGGTCAACCGGGCCAGGATACCTCTGAAGGTAAAGATCAATTTCTTTCAACAGATGGCCACCTGCTACAGGCTGCAGATCCATCTGGCAAAAGCGTTTGACATCATGCAAGACGCCTGTGCGAACAAAACGTTCAAGGCCATCCTTCGCGAGGTCAAAGAGGAAATTGAAAGCGGCGGAAAAATCAATGCCTCGATCGCCAGGTACCCTAGAATATTTGATCCCGTCACGCTTGCCCTGGTCGCGGTAGGAGAAGAAGCCGGCGTGATGGAAAAAGTGTGCCGCCAAATCAAAACCCTGCTGACGCGCAACCAGCAAGTGCAGAAAAAACTGCGGTCCATCATGATCTACCCGGTGACCGTTTGCTCGGTCCTCACTGTTTCCCTGTATATCCTGACGACCCAGGTGATCCCGAAATTTGCGGTGATATTTGAATCCGTCCATATGAGCCTTCCTTTGCCGACGCAGATCCTGATGAGTATCTCCGGGGCTGCCAGCGGACACCCGCTGCTAACGCTCGGACTGGCGGGAGCATTCCTTTATTTCGTTGCTCAGTTTCCCCGCATTTTCAGGCACGTCCATCAACTTCACCGGCTTTCCTTACGACTGCCGGTCATCGGAGTCATTCAGCGCCGGGTGATTATGGCGAATTTCGCACGAACGTTCAGTAACCTGATCGATGCCAATGTCACCCTCATTCGCTCTCTGAGCCTGGTCAGGGACGTCTCCCCGAATTTCTGCTATCGCGCGATGATCGCCCATGCCATCCTGGCCGTGAACGAGGGACGGAAGATGGCGCCGCAGATGACCGACACGGATGTCTTCAACAAGGACTTTATCAGGCTTCTCCAGTTCGCGGATGAAACTGCCCAGACCTCCGCAATCCTGGCCCCGCTTGCCGACGAGCTGGATAACGAGCTCAACGTCTTGATTGATGACTTGAAGCCCGTGATCGAGTCGCTCATTATTGTGATCATCGGGATAATCCTTGGAGGCGTTCTCCTAGCCCTGTTCTTGCCGATCTTTAACATCTCCGAAGCGATCAGGGCCGAAGCCGGCAGGTAACTATTCTCACGCCATGAGAACGATCGAAGAGATAGTCCAGGAGGCTGGTACAATGGAGGCCTCCGATATCCTCTTGAGCCAGAACACCCAGCTTTTCTTTCGCGTGGATGGGGAAGTGCAGCCCCAAGGGGCTTGTCCAGACTTCATCTCCGAATTGAGTCGGCTAGTCCCGAAACTCGAGGACGCTCTCAAACACAAAAGCGGAGCCGTTGACCTTCCGGCGGAGATTGCCGGCCAGCGGTTCAGAGCCACGGCCTATAAGGAACGAACCGGCATCTCGGCCTCGCTGCGCTTCATCCCGGACAAAATCATTCCGGCCGTTAAACTAGGCATTGATTCATCCCTGCTGGGTAAGGTTAAAGCCTGCCGCCAGGGGTTGATTCTGGTTACCGGGCCGTCCGGCTGCGGCAAATCCACGACGGTCAATTGCCTGGTCGACCATATCAATCAGACCAGGAGAGACCACATCCTGACTTTTGAAGATCCGATCGAATTCATTTACACGCCGGCCAGGAGTGCGATCGAACAGCGCGAGATGGGTGAGCATTTTGACACTTACTCGGCGGCAATTCGCAGCGCGGTGCGCTCCAACCCCGATGTGATCGTGGTCGGTGAAGTGAGAGACTACGAGACTGCGAGAGCCGTCCTTCAGGCCGCCGAAACCGGGCACTTGGTTTTCGCCACCCTCCATACGAAACAGGTCTATAACACGATCAGCCGTTTAATAGGAATGTCACCGGCGGAAGAAAAGGAAGATATCCGCTCTACCCTGGCCAACAACCTTCTTTTGATCATTAGCCAACTCCTCTTGAAACGGGCAGGAGGAGGTAGAGTGGCGGCCCGAGAGATCATGATGCAAACCGATTCCACGGCAAACTTGATCCGCGAGGGCAAGGAAAAAACCATCGAGGGGGTGTTAGCGACCCACCGGGAAGAGGGGATGATCACTTTTTTAAGCTCCATAAAGACCTTGTACGGCAGCGGGCTAATCGACGAACAAACTTTTGCGGAAAACTCTAGCGCAAGGTAAATGTTACAGTTTCTGTCCAGTTATCCATGGCGTTACTATCTCAATACATTTCTCGGAAAGGGCCGTACGGCGAGGGGAGTTTTATTAGTCAAGGAAGACAGAGTTTCAATGCTCTCGCTGGTCCGAGGGATGCTGGTGTTTTCTAGCGGGTTAAGGGAACTCAAAGGGGCCCCTTCGTTAACTAATTCCAGTAAAGCGGGATCGGGAACAGATTTCCGCAGGAAAGCCCTGGTTGATCGATTCGTCAATCACTCGTTTGAATGGATCTTCGTGGTTGACACGCCTGACATGCAAATTCACCAGGTCGACTCGCTGAGGTACGGCAGTACCGGAGAGTTGACCTCACGCAGAGTCATGGAGCTGGTTCCAAGCGTTCTTAAAGCGGACTTGGCGAATTGGGAGTTGGTTAATTCAAAGTTGGAACCGATTGGACAGGATCCGACTCCGGTTTCCATCCTCTTGGGTTTGCCCAAAAGCGTCGTCAAGGAGTTAGAGGGTTGGTCTCGCCAACTTCAATCGATTGTTGCGGCCATTCTCCCTCTTGGGCTGGTGCTCCTCGACCAGTCCATCTCCTTAAGCCCGACGGGATTTCACGTCGTCCTAACTACTAATCATACTGTAATTGCACTGACGCAGGAAGGTGAGATCAGGCTCATCACCCGGGTCGACCCAATTACAAGGCTAGGAGCTGCTCAAATCGACGCCATCATCGGAAGTTTTGGAGATACATTTCCAGAAATGGCCCAGCACCCGGCTCGGTTTATCAGTTCGGATCTCTCCGGTGCCGAACTCGCCAACGAAGCCAAGGACTTCTCAATCCCCGTCATATCAACCAGCCAATTGGAGTTTTTGGATCTCGAGGGGATCATTCAGGGATGCGGGGTCGCCCCGATCGAGGCGTTTGCTCTTTACCGAGCTCTTGGCCTCGTGCCTCCGAATCCTTACCAGTAACATCGATGGTCGCTTACGGATTGTTTACCAGCCGGAAAGAGCGGAACCGCCAGCGCTACCGCAGCGACAAGTATTACCGCGGGACCTTTACGGTAGTAGTTATGGTTATTGTGTCGCAGGTTTTCTTGGTGGCGGCAGCCAGCGCCTTATTGACTGCGGAAAGGCGAATAGCCCCGGAGACGCGGGCTCTTGAACAACGTCTTACACGTTTGGCGAGCGAAGAGGAACAATATGGTGCACTGTTGCGCAAACTGAAAATTCTCAGCTCGCTCAAGCCGCTTATCGTGAACCGAATTCCTGCCACACAGCTCATGAGCAACATTGAGGAGGCGTTCTTGGCGAATGAACAGGTCGGTTTAATCGAGCTAAAGCTCTCCAACCATTTCGATCCGAATGACCCAAACAGCAAAGACGATTTCACCATCGTTATCACCGGCGCAATCAAGGCGACCAGCCTGATTCCTACAGTTGTCCTTACGGAGTTCACGAAAACCTTGGAGGATAAGTTGCCCAAGGGCGCAAATGTCGAAATTGCTAGAAACGCGGTGGTCCAGGGGTCGGAAACCTTTGCTCGGTTCGACCTGAAGATTCATTACATCAGTCCATGAGACAGTCACTTACCGCCTTCTTGAGCTTTTTCGTGGTCGGATTGACGATTGTCGCTCTGGAGGCTCTCTTCCTGGCTGCCCGTTTTGATCAATTCCAGGCCCAGATCGTGCAAAACAGCAAAATGACCCTCAGCCTTGCGCAGCGGGAGGCGGCGCTGCAAAGATTCAAGCTAAAGAAGGACCTATTTGAAAGCAAAGCAGCCTTGCTGTTAAGCGGCTATAATCCGGAACCGCTCGCCGTCGGTCCGGAGACTTTCGGAGATCTTTTTTCCCTTGGGGTGCAAATTTCACCACAGGAGGTATCAGCGAATAAAGGTGTGAAAATTTGGACTTACAAACTGAATAGCAGCACGATCGAGTACCATCGCCTGATGCCGGCAATTTCCGCGCTGGAAAACCAATACCCGCTCGGTCGGTTTATCGAGATCGACCTGAAATCCAAAAGTCCGCCCTTTGCGCTGACCCCCGGTCCAATCGAGTTCGCCGGAATTTTTTCAACCTTGCGAGGACGCCAATGATGACAGTCATTCCTGCCGCGCTGTCTGTTCTGACCATCCTCTTATGCGCTGGTTTGAGCTATGGCCAGGATAATTCGCCTCAATCTCCCAAACAGGCGACGGATCCAAAGCTGTACCCGCGAGAGGTTACGGATCTGCCGATCTTTACTCGGTATGATTACGTTCGGTCTCCTCGCGACCCGTTTCTGGACAAATCAGTTAAAATCACCGTCATGGGTGAGTACAAAGCCAGCGTTCTTGATAAGCTAGTGTTGGTCAGTTGGCTTGATGACGCCGGAAAGATTGTCATCTTTGTCCAAAATACCGAGACGAATGACGTGCAGAGGATCACGTCCGAACCAAACAAAGATCATTTCCGGATCGTGGAGGTTCACCCCAACGCAGACCCGAAGTTGTTCGAAGCGGTGATCTCTAACGGAAGCGAAAAGGGACCGGTGAGATTCCGGTTAACTCCGTCAGATCGGAGCCCGCAGATCGGACCGACGAGTCCTCCGATGCCACAAACCAGGAAGCCGCAGATCGGAATCATGAGTCCAACCCCCGGCCTGAAAAAAAACTGAAGTAAGTAAGGCGTCCCGCCTTACCCGGCCTAAATTGTTCTCGCAAGGTCCATACTCCAGGATAAGGCGGGACGCTTGGGTTGTGGAAGAGGGTAAGGCGGGACGCCTTACTTGGTGGAGATTTGTGATCGATGCAGACCAGACATCCAGGCCTCAGGCTGGCTAACTAGAGCATCGGCATAAACCCCGGTTGGGAAAGAAATAAGCGGGCCAAAGCCCGCTTTTTCTTTCAGAATTGAATCTCTTGAGGCGTACCGCTTCTCCAGTCTATTATCGGCAGCGTTGGGCGCATCCCACTGGTAAGGTCCAGCATAGGTCCAACCGCTATGGTAGCAACGATATTTCCGGTCGTCGTACCATTGTCCGTAAGTAGGTAGGCTTTCAGCAAGGAGTTCACATCTGTGATTTGGACGCCGTTGTGGGAGGTCGGGAGATACGATCTGCTACCCGGATTCAGAGGAGCAAGCGGGAGATCCGTTAATATCGGGTCAGGGGTTATCAGGCGAAGTATTAGGTCCGCGCTGTCGTGTTGTTGTGCCAAAAGATTCCAATGCAGTATCTCTGCTTTGGCTTCGTTTCCTTCGTTTATATTGCTAGATTCTAAGGCTAGATCCGTTGCATAATTCATCTTCGCCTGGACGAGAGCGCTGTGCAAAGCCATGATGTTTTGTATGTTGTTGTACTGCGCCTTGAGATTCGCCGTAGCTTGAACGAAATTGTACGTGGAAGTCGTCGCGATCGTCGATAGCATGAGCAGAAGCGTGCAGGCGACCACCAATTCAACGAGCGTAAAGCCTTTGTTTTTCATAGCAGGAATCGAAATGAAGGACGGTCCATAACCAAGACCGGGAAAACGGCCAATCCCACCGCACCTTGACGCCAATCCTCCCGATGCGAAGACCTCTCCGTTAAAGCGCGCCCAAGGTCTCTGGAATACAGCACCTGTTTCATAAAATTTTCCGGACTTCTAAATGAATGTTCTCAATGATTCGGCCCTCTTGAGTATTTGTAGTTCATACGGCACAAAGTTCGGTAGGTTTACCGGGGATTGACGGTAACCGCGAACGGCCCCGCGCGGCAAGGACAATGAGGGCGGGAGTCCCAAGGTGCTCCGGCCAATTTCCTGGGGAAAGGTCTGAAAGAGCGGATTGTCGAGTACAAAGCGGACGTCAAGTGCAATGCATCTGCCGCTCCTTTAATGCCTCATCGCCTTTTGCATTCCCCGGGCTCCGCTTCACTCTACCCCAGGACTCGAAATCCCGCGGGCCTCCCCGGTTCTGCGATCCGGGCCTCTTCATAATCATCCTCGTCGCCGTCGTTCTCGTTCTCGGATTTTTGGGCTTTGAACACGCCGATTCCAATCTGTCGGCCGGGCTTTGATGTTGCTGACTCCAGAACCGAACGTTGCCGGCGGGAAAAAGGATTCTGGTGATCAGCGATAAAGCGGCGACAGATCCGAATTGGCGCGTCCCCAGCCAAAGAATCCGATAACGAGAACGACGACGACGACGACGATTAAAGAACCGCCTTCTGCATACCAGGCGCCAAGCCGATCAAGTCGGTTGATGACGGCTTGTCGGCAAGCTTGAATCCGCACCTGCCCCCATCGAGGAAAGACGCCCCGGAAACCTGTTTCTAAAGCCAAACGGTTCTTTTTCGCAAAATCGATAATTTCTCGTTCTTCCGAGTGATCCTTCAGTGAGGAGTTTAAAATTCCTGACGGGCAACGTGATCACCCGTGGCGACATCAATACCGTCGGTCAACACCTCAAAGAGAAGCTCTCAATGGGCGTTTATGCTTTGAGAACCTTGTGATTACGGATGTTTCCGTTGAGATATTAAGTAGTCGGATAGGACGCAACTCTCTGGGTGCAATGTTGAATCACCGTGAGTAAACACGACGCGAAAATGAGTAGATGGCTAAATAAATGGATTGTCCCGCTGCTAGTTACGTTCGTTACATTAGTGGCATTAGCTATCGCTGCATTTGTGAGTTTTGGCGTTCACCTATTACGCTAAATCGGAAATTATAGCCTTCGGCCCGTTTGCTACACTTAGCGGCGTCTTCCTTTGAGACGACGCTGGTTGATCACAGGCAGTTCTCGTGGCCTTGGAGGCGCGCTCGCCGAAGCAGAACTCGCTTCAGGAGACAAGCTCGTTGCGCCGGCGCGTAATCCAACTCAACCTTCCAAGACCGGCGCAGCGGGTCAATCGGCATGGGTTCGCCATTCAGGTAACCGCACACTATATTCACGGTGTCCTCGAGTTAGGGTTTACTGAGACCGCAATTGTACTAGTCCCTACCTCGTCATCTCTAACGCTCGACTCTAAGTAGCCGGAGCGCATTCGCGGTGACGATGAGCGTCGCGCCGGTGTCAGCGGCGATGGCGAGCCAGAGGCTTGTGTAGCCAAAGATGGCCAGCACGAGAAAAACCAGCTTCACCGCGATAGAGAAGGCGATGTTGAACTGGATCACGTGTACGGTGCGCCGGCCAAGGTGAATGGCTTCGGCGACTTTACTCAAATCGTCTTTCATTAAGGCAACGTCGGCCGTCTCAATGGCGGTGTCTGTTCCGGCCGCCCCCATGGCGATGCCGACTGTCGCGGCGGCCATCGCCGGCGCGTCGTTCACACCGTCGCCGATCATGCCAACTTGCTTGTGCTCGGCCAACAAACTGCGGATGCGCTCGATTTTTTGATCTGGCAAAAGATCGCCGTACGCTTCGTCGACGCCAGCTTGTCGCGCGATGGCGTTGACGGTGCGCTGATTATCACCGCTGAGCATGACGACTTTTTGAACTCCAATGGCGTGCAGACTGCGAATAGCGTCAGGGGCGTTGGGACGCATGGTATCGCCGATTGCAATAATACCAAGCACCTCGCCGGCGCAATCGGCGTGCGGCTTGTGGCCGACGACCACGACCGATTGGCCCTGCTCTTCGATGCCCGCCAGCACGTTCTCAATGGCATCCGAGCAAATCGCCAGTTCGTGCGTGAAACGGTGATTGCCGACGAAGTAATGATGGCCGCCGAACTCGGCTTCCGCGCCTCGACCGGTGCGAGCCTGATAGTTTTCGCTTCGCGGAAACTTGACTCCACTCTCCTCGGCGTATTTCACTACAGCCTGCGCCAGTGGATGATCTGAATGCGTGTCAATCGCCGCCGCGATCCGCACGATCTCGGCCTCATCGATGGAGTCTACCGAAACGACACGGGTAACACGCGGACGCCCTTCGGTAATCGTGCCAGTCTTATCGACAGCGAGCGCCTTGAGCTTTCCGATTGCTTCAAGAAATGCGCCGCCCTTGATGAGCACGCCGCGGCGGGCCATCGCCGTCAGACCCGAAACAATCGACACCGGAGTCGAGATTACCAACGCACACGGGCAGGCAATAACCAGCAGCACCAGGGCGCGGTAAAACCACACACCCCACGCTGCCCCGGAAATCATCGGCGGGAGGAGGCAAACGAGCAACGCCAACGCCATCACCGATGGCGTGTAGTATTTCGCAAACACATCCACGAACCGTTGTGAGAGTGCTTTCTGCGATTGAGCTTCCTCGACGAGGTGGATGATCTTGGAAAGCGTCGTGTCGGAGTAGTTCTTGGTGACGCACACTTCGAGCGAGCCCTCGCCGTTGATTGTCCCGGCAAAAACCTGATCACCTGGCTTCCTTTTCACTGGCATTGATTCGCCAGTAATCGGTGCCTGATCTACGAATGAGTTGCCATTCACGATCTGCACCATCCAATGGGATGCGTGCCCCAGATTTCACTGCGATGATGTTGCCGATCTGAACTTTCTCGACCGGCACTTCGCCGAACCGGTTGCCATCTTTCAGTAGTGCTGTTTGGGGTGCAAGTTTCAGCAGCGACTGAATCGCCCGTCGCGCACGAGCCACGCTGAACGACTCCAGCAGCTCCGATAGTGCGAATAGAAACGCCACCGCCGCACCTTCCGACCACTCGCCGATGCCCGTGGCGCCAAGCACGGCGATGGTCATTAGCAGATTCATGTCCGGGGCGAGGCGTCGCGCTGCCGCGACCGCCTTCGGTGCAATAAACCAGCCGCCGGAGATGATGGCCGCGAGGAAGCAACCCAGCACCACCGATTGCGGCGCGGAATGCGTCCAATGCATCAGCAGACCGAGCAGAGTGAATGCCCCCGAGGTGCTGACGGATAGAAGTCTCTGTTTTTGTCTCTGCTCTCCTTCGTCGCCAGCTTTTTCGCCTTCGCGCATCGCTTTGAGGCCCGCGTCACCGATCACTTTGATTAACACTTCCGGCGTGATCGTCTCGTCGTGAGCGATGATTGCTTTGCCCGACATGATGTTCACTCGCACTTCGCGCACGCCTCCCAATGGCTTGAGCGCCCGCTGGATCATCGATACCTCTTCAGCGCAATCAATCCCGGCCACTTGCAGCGTGGTCTGCAAATTTCCAGCCGCGCTCGCATTGAGCGTCATTTCTGTAGGCGCTGCCTCGCGTGCACAGCACTCATTCTCATGATGATGTTCGTAGTTACTCAATTGTTCTCGCTCACCACACACCCCGCAGTTACTTCGGAGTCAAGGGCCTATTCTGGTTGATACTGTAAAAGGCGATGCATAAGTAATCGTTTGAAAATCGGTGAGCTACCAAACAAACGGGCTTTCTGGCGGAAACGTTCGGCTCTGTACAGACATTCACGTCGACCGCCCTCCACTTCGCTCGCCGTCCCGTTCAATAGTCTCGCCGCTCGTATTTTTGCACTTCGAGGGGATCTCCGGTTCGATGATCCTCGATCTGAAATTTCAAAAAATCGTGAACTGCCTGGATGGCGTCGGGATCGTCAGTGGTGATACGGATTTCCGCGCCTTGAGCGGTATTTTGAACCAGGTAGGAGATATTCTTGCTGAGCCGTTTGATCGTCTCTATCCCGGGCGGTATCGTTGCGTGAATCAACATCGGAATTGAAAAGTCACCTTGTGAAAATCTTTGTGCGATGATGCTAAGATGATCACGAATGGCTTTCTGGCTGTCGGCATCGGCTGCGTCATTACTTGCTATTTCGATCGATCCCCCATCGGTAAATAGATGAAAGTGATGGGTCGTCTTCTCGTGACTAAAACCCATGCCCTGGTCGCCACGAACGTTTACGCCCGCAAAATGGTCTTCCGGGTCGGGAGAAGCTTGCTGAGCAATTGCGCTTAAACACGAGGCGCCAAAAACATACAGGAAAAGAAGGCGAAAAAAGTTCATGGCCAACAACGCACTTAGTTGTAAATTACAACTATAATCATGCAGTCCGAATACGAAGTCAATGCCAAGAAATTGATTCAGTCCGTGATGGCCTTTGTTCGGTCCTTCGGGTTGCACAAGCCGGGTCAAACGCCTTGCGGCCAACCGGTCGCTGTGGCTGAGGCTCATGCCCTGATGGACTTGGCGGCTTTTGGGCCCATGCGCCAGGGAGAGTTAGCCGCCCGGCTGCAACTAGAAAAGAGCACCGTCAGCCGCTTAGTCCGACAGATGGAAGCGCATGGCTGGATTCAGCGAGATTCTGATTGCTTTGATGGCCGGGCAGTCTTGATCCGGCTAACGAGGCAGGGGCGAGAAACAGCTAGTGAGCTTGCCCGGGCGCGCCAAGAGAAGTTCGCTCGAATTCTTGCTGGCATTCCGGAGGATAAACGATCAATGGTTGTAGAGGCTATCTCGATTCTGGAAAGAGCTTGTTCATAGGTCGTAAGGAAGTGCAGGAAATGTTTTGAGCAAATCCGTTGTGTTGACACCTGGCGCACCCCTTCATTCTCCGTACTGAGTCGCTACACTCGGTCCGGGTGAATACCTTCGGAGGTTGCGCAAAACATGAGAGCAGGGGAGGGTACTGGCGTTGTAGCTTCTATCGAACTGCGGATTTCGGTTCTTCTTTCACAGGTCACTATGGCTTTAGCCTTAACAGCTCCTTTACCGACTATCAGAAATTGGGCCGTGGTAAATCATCTGTTGCTCAGTCCTTTCTTAGGTTGCAAAGTGCCCGTGTAGCTTCTGCATCAGCTTTTCCCATTTCCCTCATTCCCAGATGTTGCGGAGTGCTGGGATGGGAGGATCAGCGCTCTTTCAAGACAGCCGTCAACCTTTCAAACATGCTCTCCGCATAGTCTCTATTGAGTTGGTCGGCTGGCCAGTTCAAACCCAGCTAACGTCTCCAGCGCACGCACTAATCCCGAATGATCCCAGGCCCGGCCGCCGTGGGAGACGCAGGCGTTGAACAACTCCTGGCAACCTGCCGTATTGGGTAGGCTCACACCGAGTTGGCGGGCGGTAGTGAGGGCCAGGTTCAGATCCTTTTGATGCAGCTCGACCCGAAAGCCGGGATCGAATGTGCGCTTGATCATTCGCTCGCCATGGACCTCCAGCACGCGAGAGGAGGCAAAGCCGCCCATCAACGCCTGCCGCACCTTAGCCGGGTCCGCGCCGGCTTTGGCCGCGAGCACAAGTGCCTCGCTGACAGCCTCGATGGTCAACGCGACGATGATTTGGTTGGCTACTTTGCAAGTCTGCCCGTCGCCATTGCCGCCCACGTGCGTGATCGTCTTGCCCATCGACCTCAAACAGCGGTTTGACGCGCTCGAAGACCTCCCCATCTCCGCCAACCATAATGGTGAGTGAGCCCGCTCTTGCGCCGACCTCACCGCCGGAGACGGGCGCGTCGAGGTAAGCGCAGGCATGTCCCTCCCGGATGCGACGGGCGAACTCCTTTGTCGCCAGCGGCGAAATCGAACTCATGTCTACCACGATCTTGCCCGGCGTGAGGCCGACTGCTACCCCGTCTGCGCCGAAGAGCGCACGTTCCACATCGGGCGTGTCGGGGACCATGAGAATTATAATCTCCGCCGCCGCGGCGACCGCCTTGGGGGAGGCGCACTCGCTGCCGCCCTCCAGCAACGCTCTTATCCTTCACGCCGCTGCGGCTGTGCAGGAACAAAGTGTGGCCTGCCTGCTGCAGGTTGCGCGCCATTGGCGCGCCCATGATACCTAGACCGATAAAGCCAATTTTGCTCATAGGAGTTGAGAGTTAGAAGAAGGGAGAATGTCAGCTTCAATTGTTAGGGCTAATTTTAATACCAAATCCTCTTCATATCCTCGAGCAGAACCTTCTGTCCGCGGCGATCATAGCGCTTCGTGGTCCGGCTGTCGGCATGGCGCACCAGCCAAAACAAGCGGGATCGGTTTCCGAACGCGTGTGTCGTTCCCGAGCGATTGAAGAACGACTCATCAGGCTGGGCAAACGATCTTTTAAAACGACCAAGCACTTCCAGGGGTTATCCGTGCACGGTGACGAGAATTCTCTACCCTTAGGCCGATACGGAGATCGGGCTTACCGTTCTACCTGCTCAACTAAAACCCAATATCGGATGCGGCGTATACGGTTCCTCGAGCGCATTTAATCTCTTCCTCTGTCAGTCGAAGCGAGACAGATGCCGCTGCGTCTTTAAGGTGTTGCAACTTCGTAGCGCCAACGATCGGTGATGTCATAGCCGGTTTGCCAAGCATCCAGGCAAGTGCGATCTGCGCACGGGAAACCCCACGTTTATCGGAGATCTCACCCAAACGATCGACAACTCGACGATCCGCTTCTTCGGTTTGCGAATACAAAGTTTTGCCAAACTGATCAGTCTCGAAACGCTTCGTGCTTTCACTTTGCCATGGACGGGTGAGACGGCCGCGCGCGAGCGGGCTCCAGGGAATGACGCCAATCCCTTCGGACTGGCAGAGCCCCATCATTTCGCGCTCTTCTTCGCGATAGAGCAGATTGTAATGATTCTGCATAGAAATGAAACGGGTCCATCCGTGGAGATCAGCCAGATAAAGCGATTTCGTGAATTGCCATGCGAACATGGAAGAGGCGCCGATATAACGAACTTTGCCGGATTTGACGGTGTCGTGTAGCGCCTCCAGTGTTTCTTCGATCGGAGTGTTGTAATCCCATCGATGGATCTGGTAAAGATCTACGTAATCGGTCCGTAAACGGCGGAGGCTATCTTCCAGTTCGTGAAAGATGGCTTTGCGGGAGAGGCCGCTGCCATTCGGCTCGTCGCGCATCGAGCCGTACACCTTTGTCGCAACTACAACGGCTTCGCGGCGGGCGTTTGTTTTAAGGAAATTCCCAAGCACCTCTTCGCTGGCGCCGGTTGAATAGACATTGGCTGTATCAAAAAAATTGATTCCGAGGTCGAGCGCCTGGCGAAGATAAGGCTGACTTTCTTCTTCGTTGAGCGCCCAGGCATGACGGCCGCCCTTGAGTTCGCCCGTCGCGGGCGCGCCATAAGTCATGCAACCGAGACAGATACGGGAGACCTTGAGACCTGTTTTACCGAGGTTGAGGTATTCCATTCAATTAGTTGGGGTTCGATGGTTCGGGTCGTTACGATCGCTTCAATTCCAGGGCTAGCGACTCGAACGATATTTTCACCCAACCATTGCACGTTCTGGTCTCAGCTTCATGAAATCAGTCTGGATGGGCCGCCGAATTCAATCTTGAAGTCGGAGTTGATGCACCACGTCGGGCGGATTGAAGAGTATGGAAACCGGGCCCTGCGTGCGGTATTCAATAAATCGGTGAGCCCGGTCGGCCGACTTGCCATCAGTTTCTCAGTTCCCATCTCGAAAGGCTCGGAACCATGTGCGGATATCCTCGGTGAACAATTCAGGCTCTTCCATAGGCGCGAAATGCCCGCCGCGAGCCATTTCGGTCCAGCGTTGGACATTGAAGAATCGCTCAGCCCATTCGCGCGGCGGCTGACTGATATCCTTCGGAAAGAGTGCGAAGGCCGCCGGCACGCTGGAAGAGCCGGTCCACTTCTTATCCCCTCCTTTATCCAATCCAAGGCGTTTGCATTCGCGTAATCGTAGTAAGGCAGAAACGAGGATCCAATCGATTCGGTTGCCCAATAAATCATGATCTGAGTCAGGAGTTCGTCCCTGGTGAACCGCGATTCGATATCGCCGGCGCAATCGCTCCAGCTGCGGAATTTTTCAACGATCCACCCGGCCAATCCAGCCGGTGAATCGTTTAACGCGTGAGCCAGGCTCTGCGGTTTGGTGGATTGGATCGCGGCGTAAGCTCCTTCCCTTTGCATCCACTTCTCATTGTTTCTAAAGTATTTAATTTCAGCCGAGGAGGGATCGTCGGGCTTCTGGAAAATGTGCCCGAACGGAACGTCGGTGAGATGAATAGCCACCACGGAATCGGAGTGACTGCGCGCGAGCTGCTCTGTGATGGTGCTGCCCAGTCTCCGCCATGCGCCCCAAATCGCCGGTAGCCTAGTCTGTCTTTCATCAAGCGCGCCCAGAGGTCGTTGACGCGAAAGAGCATTCCAGCCTTCGATGGTTTATCAGAAAAACCGTAACCGGGCAGATCGGGAACAACGACATCGAATGAATCTTCGGGCCGTCCGCCGAATGACACCGGGTCGGTGAGCATGGGAATTATTTTGGCGAAGCGATAAAACGAATCAGGATAGCCGTGTGTAAGAATGATCGGAAACGGATTCGAACCTTTTCCGCGCTCGTGAATGAAATGCAGGCCGATATCGTCCACGTCGGTTCTGAAATGAGCGAATCGGTTGAGATCAGTTTCGTGCTTCCGCCAGTCGTAGGTGTCATGCCAGTAGCGGACGAGTTCCCTGAGGTAATCGATATCGGTGCCCAAGGACCAATTTTCGCCCTCCGCCAGATAAGAAAACCGTGTGTTTTTGAGCCGCTGGCGAAGATCGCTTAACACATCCTGAGTGACTTCGATTCTGAACGGGAGTATTCGGTCGTTTTTCACAATGAGAACTTGAATGCGTCTCTCGTGGGCCATCCGAGTCCCCTTTACTCGGGATTCGGTGCAGCATCGAGATCACGCCTCTGGATAAATTTCGCGGCACAGGATAGAAACGGTCGTAGGCCAGCGCCCTCTTGGAAGATTAAAGCCGAAGCAGCCACACATCGGGCACTCGTAACGAAGCCCAAACAAATGGGCTGATGACTTTCTGTGCGGCGAACCGCTCGGAACGGGTGAGCTGATTCGCGAGGTCGGCCAGAGCTCAGCCTGGACGACTCGCGGCGCGCTGCGGATCGAGCTGCGCGCGTAGATGGCGGTTTTCGATTTCGAAGAGCGTCTCCCACTTCGACTCGTGGAAGTATCCGAGGCAGATGTTTTTTATGATTCGCTCCTGATGTGAGGCGTCATGAGCCTTTCGATTGCTCGATCTGT
>CAVTQD010000041.1:0-25114 GCA_963736745.1 uncultured Verrucomicrobiae bacterium
TCAGGCTAACTGTCGTTCACGGCACGCCCCAATTCTTCTTAAGTTGATTTATGCTACCGTCACGTTGGCGGACCATCGTAGTTCCAATCGATGTGATGCAAGGTCCTTACGCATTCGCCGGCTCTGTGCCGAACACCGACCCAGGTACAATATTCCTGATCAATGAGTCGGAGTGAGCACACGGCAATAGAAGCAAGGCCGCACGCTCCGCTGCGGAAATGGTCTTTCCTGGGTCTTTCGTTCCATTTACGGCTATCGCCGGCTGCACTATGAAAATGCTGAAACTTTGGGGACGAGATCTCGTTGTAAGGAATTGAGGCCGCCGACCGGCCGACAACGAATGCCGCAGTAATGGTGGTAGAAGGCAAATTTCAAAACAGCTCGTTTCTCGCCTCAAACAACCAATTGGAGAAGTCTATGCAGGAAGAACGATTCAGCAAGCTGAGTGAAAAGATTCGGGGGAGCTTAATTACCTCCGCTAGCGACGAATATGAAATCGCTCGCAAAGTGTACAATGAAATGATCGATCGTCGTCCCGTCGCGATCGTTCGTTGCGCGGACGTGGCGGACGTTAGGTCTGCGGTGAATTTTGCGCGCGAGGATGGTCTCACGGTCGCGATTCGCGGTGGAGACCACGGCGGGGCCGCTTGGGCGTTTGTGATCAAGGACTCGTGATTGACCTTTCACCAATGAAAGGATCCGAGTCAATTCCGCGAACCGCACCGTGGGTGGAACCCGGTTGACACAGGGCGACGTCGATCACGCCACTCATGTGTTTGGATTGGCTGTACCTGCCGGTATTGTCTCCTCGACTGGCATCGCGGGTCTCGCTTTGGGTGGCGGGACGGGTTACCTGACTCGGAAATACGGTCTGACCATTGACAACCTGATCGAGGCCGATGTCGTGCTGGCCGACGGGTTTTTTATTACGTCAATGAGTCCCACGGTGAGGACCTCTTCTGGGCCTTACGTGGCGGCGGAGGGAATTTTGGCGTCGTGACAAGTTTCGTTTTCCAAGCTCATCCCGTAAGCACGGTTTACGCCGGACCGGTTTTTCGGGAGGTGAAGGACGCGCGCCGGGTGATGGAGTGTACCAGAGATCTGCCGCAGGCGCCTTTGGAGCTTTGCCCGTTTCTTGGTTTGAAGACGGTGCCCTCGACGAACCCCTTTCCTAAGGAGCATTGGGGAAAAAAAATCTCGTGCCTTGATTTCCTGCTAGCGGACCAATGGAGCGAGCGGAAGAAGCAATTAGGCCGATCCGCAAAGAGCTTCCCCGCCACCGTCCTTGACTGGATGGGACCCATGCCTTTCCCGGCTCTGCAGGGCCTGTTCGATCCGCTGCTACCCAAAGGATTGCAGTGGTACTGGAAAGGCGACTTTGTCAAAGAGCTTTCTGACAAAGCTATTGACGCGCATTTGGAGTGCGCCGCCAAGGCTCAGAGCGAACTCTCGTTGATGCATCTCTATCCCATCGACGGCGCCGTTCACGACGTGGGGCGAAGCGAGACAGCCTGGGGCTTCCGGGATGCGACGTGGTCCATGGTCATCGCGGGTATCGATCCAAATCCCGCTAACGCCGAGGCGCTCACGGCGTGGGCGAAAGGATCCTGGGAAGCCGTCCATCCATACACGTTGGGAGGCGCCTACGTAAACTTCATGATGGATGAAGGAGTCGACCGAATCAAAGCGACCTACAGAGAAAACTACAATCGACTGGCGGAAATCAAAAGGAAATACGATCCCCACAATTTCTTCCGCATCAACCAGAACATCAAACCGGATTAAGGCGTTTCCCGAGAATTGAAGAACCAAAATCGGCGGTTTGCTAATGTTGGGTGGGTAACTAGTTTCTGGCTCTCTTCAACCGCTTCATTCTGTGCATGTGATGAAATCGAGCAGCCAGTCAAACAAGAACAATAGCAGCCATTAACATTTGTCTGGCATGAAGCATCGGTTAAACGAGTTCCTCCAAAACGCCGCATTCCCGGCCGTTGTATTGGCCTTTGCCAGCTCTTCTATTAATAATAGTGGGATCCCGAACGTCCGGACAGGACCTTTTGCGGATCATCCCAGAATAGCAAGCACCCCAATTCGCTATATCGCTCCGATGAAGGGAGCAGCATGGGACCAGCTGGCGAAAAATCCTGCCTTGCAAAGGGGATTGCAATACCTGCCCTAAATAGGAAAGCCTTCATCGAAGGAAAAAATGATGGGAATTAGGTTACAAACAAGCCAGGCAGACCAGATAAAGCGAGACCTGACCGTGTCCAGTTTTGTCTTCACGGTTGTGTTAGTAGGCGTCCTTTTGGCCGCTCATACTGACCGGCCGGTTTTCTGGCTTCTCATCGGACCCGCCCCCCTGGGAGTCCTGCACACTATAAGGACTTTTTTGCAACAACGTGTGAACCGGCAGAAAGGGCTGCTCGCTTTGCGAACGGTCGATGACACCTCCAAACTGTATTGAAGAAAATTGCACCGCGGATGACAAAAAACGAGTTGGCGACCAACTTAAGCCTTAAGGCGCGACGGACTCAATTTTGGAAGCCGCGCTTGGAAGCGGCCTCAGGTCGGGGCCAGAATACGCAGGCATGGCGGACCGGAGGCTCCGGCTTCATGGCTCCTTCTCGGAATCTCAGCTTGCATGACACAGCCTTGCAAGTCATAGAAGACTTTTGTATGGACCGCGATCAACTACGAGCCATGCAGGCTCCCGTAAAACAGAGGTATCTTACCGATCCGGCCTCGGCGCTCGTGACCCTGCGGGCTGAAGGCGCTCTCGGGGAGAATGCCACGTGCAGCATCGCAACAAACAGCGCCCTTGTAGCGGCCGGCCTCCACGCTGCTGCAGGTGGTACCGAATTGACGGTTTGCTCGGGTGACATGCTCTTGCAAGCGCTGGTCGCCTGCACCGGCGTGACCATTGGCGCCGTCGCCACGGCTCTCGGCATTGAGCTACGTGGCGGCGCTGTGACCGCGGAAGGCGATCTCGATTTCCGAGGTACCTTAGCCGTCGCGAAGGATGTCCCGGTCGGCTTCAAGGAGATCCGGATTCAAGTTTCCTTGAATACCGATGCCAGCTCCAGCCAACGAGAGAAGCTCCTGGCATTGACCGAGCGGTATTGCGTTGTTTATCAGACGCTTCTAAATGGCTCGAAAATAACTATGAGTCTTTGAACTGCGATCAATCTAGTGCACCGAGTCAGTGACTGGTGCAGCACTAGACAATCACTATAAAGTCCAGATTCGCAGTCATATGACAGGCGCTGACACTACCGGCGGCCGAGCCAAATATGTCGAACACTTCACCAGCGCAGTCCGCGTGGGCCCAGATGAAGAACAATACAAGATAGGTGACTCCAGCCGTCATTGAGAAGCTGTTGTTCACGCCATCAAACTGATCTAACATGTATCCGGTCTGAGAATCACCATCGTGTGACCACGACGTCCCGTCATTCCAAAGTTGCAAGAAAATCGCCTTCGAAGGATGCGCCAGCTTCGTACACGATGAAACCTGGTCCGCCGCTATTATGCGCAGTGTAGCCCCACGTTGAATCGTCGTCCCAGCTGTAACTATAAGGCATGAATGGCCGGAATGCCGCGGTCCTGTCGACAGGAGAGCTGACAAAGAACCCGAATCCCGCAGATGCAGTACCGCTGCCACCGTTACCCACAATTTGTCCGTTGTACGAATCACGCGTACCGACGAACAATCCCGTCTCTGAAAAAACGCTGCCGTTGGCGAACTCAAACGGAAAGTTTGGAGGATTCGGATTGAAAAAATTCATATCCCACGGCGGCGCCAGAACATTGACCCCGGGATGCAAGGACATAAACGCCTGCTCCATGGGACGCCGTTTTGCCGATGAAGTGTCGTGTGCCTTCTGACGCTGCCCGTTCATGCCATCTGCAGCTGCTTCTTGCGCCTTGCGCAGGGCAGCTATGCGGACGGCACCTTGCTTGTCTTGCTTGAGGACGTCCCGTGAGGGGGCGAGTAGCGAACTCAATTGTTCGTCGGCCAGCTTGTATCTGTTAAGTCTTTCCTGAAGTTTGGCAGCGACGAGATTCGTCACCGTTTTCGTGGCGGTCGCAACAACTTTCTTGTCAGGGGAAACGCGCAGCACCCGGTCTTTCTCGGCATTTGCAGGAATCCCTCGCATAGCCAATGCCTTGTGCATTTCATCGTGGTCACTAATACCATGAGATGTGATAATATTAGCCATAAATGATCCTTCCTCCGTTTCGATTTGAATGGATGTTTAATATTAGTATAATCAATCGCGTCTACCCCATTTCATCGATAAATAGGAGTTAGGCATCTTGATCGATCGAGACCCATGACCAATTGCGTCGAGAAGCACGACGCTCAGGAGAGGGTATCGGGTAATAGGCTATATATCTGGTATCAGCGAAGAAGGACAATTACCCGAATGGATGACATGGAGACAATAGTAACTTTCGGGACATTCGGACTCAGGCACCCGGTGAAACAATTGCTAGGATCACGCTCCCGCCGCGATCCGGTAGGGTCGCGCTCCCGCGCGATCCGGCAGGCTCACGCTCCAGCGCGATCTGGGTCCGCCCCCTCCGCGCCATCCGGTAGGGTCGCGCTCCAGCGCGATCCGGCGCCGCGCCATCCGGTAGGGTCGCGCTCCAGCGCGATCCGGCGCCGCACCTCCAGAGAAGTTGCAAATGTAAAAACAGGAGAAACTAAGGGCCGAGAGCGGGTTCGCGGAAGCGGCAAAAAGAAGCGCCGAGTGGTAGAGCGTCGGACGCGCAGAGCACATTCCTGCCGGCACCGGCCCAGCTTTCATCCCTCCGGTGCATACTAACGATTCAACGCTCACCGGAAACAACGGCCTTCCTGTCTATTCTCTTTTAGAACGCTTATTGGACAGAAGTGGACCAGCCCTGGGATTGAGCACCTTCGTTTGCGCGCCCGTCAATTTATACGGGTGAACAAAACCACAGCTTGTTTCCCTCGCTATCCAGGAAACTACCGACATAAAACTCGTCGTACGCTTGCACCGGATCGGAAATGGTCACACCGCGTGCGCGGAGAGCCTCTTCGGTTGCCGGCGCATGTTCGGTTGCGATCGTAACCCGTGGATTTGGCGCTTCCGTAGGAGGTGCGTACCAGTTTGTCTTGAGCATCAGGATCGTCTGACCCAAAAGATAGCCAACTTGCTCGGTGCCTTCGTACGCTGGCGGCAAACCGAGGGTTTCGCCGTAGAATTTGTTTGCTCGCTCAAGGTCAAGTACCGACCAGGCAATCACCTTAATGCGCTGAAAACCAATGGAGGGAGTGTTCATGTGAGGACGATGAAACTGAATGAGGAGAAAAAGAAGATTTTTAACGGATTTCTCAGCTAAGTGGCCGCTTCAAGTTTATGCTTATCAGCCGCTTCCGACACGAATTCCGGCTCTTCGCGCAGTCGCGACACGATCCTGAAAATGATCGTGCTTTTTTTGGTCTTGATCCTAATCACCATCAGATTGCGCGATCGCGTTGGGATCACCCGTATCCCCGGTCGGGAAGCTGCCTTGGTACCGAACGATCCTTTCAGCCAAAGCCGGTCAGATCCGTCTCTGACGCCGTGGACGCGGGCAAAGAACACCTACGTTGGATCTTTCGTTCCATTTACGATCATCCGTCAATACTCTACGAATAGACCGAGCAAATAAATGTGCTGTCATTTTGGACATAAACGCCGACAGTTTTACCAGTTGCCAAGAGTGAAAAAGCGGGGTGCAGAGTATCAGGAGATAAGCGACGCGCTGTTGGCCGAGAGCGGCGAACTCGGACGGGCTGAAGAGGCGCTTCGCAAGAGCGAACAGCGGTTGCAGGATATTTTGGACAATACCACTGCCGTCGTGTTCGTTAAGGATCTTGAGCTTCGCTAGTTCTAGTGAACCGCGAATATGAACGCCGCCATGAGGTGCGACGTGACCAAATCCGCGGGAAGACGGACTTTGACATTTTTCCTCATGATGTTGCCGAAAAGCTACGGGCAAACGATCGGCATGTGATCGAAGCGGGCACGCCCATCCAATTTGAGGAAGTTGTTCCGATGGCAGAGGGCGAGCGACAGTACGTCGTCGTTAAATTTCTGCTGCGGGACAGCAAAGCGAAGCCTTATGCGGTTTGTGGCATCGCGACAGATATCACAGAATTGAAGCGGGCGGAAGAACTACAGGCCAGGCGCGCGCGCCAAGCCGCGCTACGCGCAGATATTCATGCGGCGTTATCCAGCGGGACCGAAAGTGCATTGCAAACAATGCTGCAGCGCAGTGCTGAGGCCATCGTGCGTCACCTCGACGGGGCTTGCGCGCGCATTTGGACCCTCAACGACCGACAAAACGTGCTGGAGTTGCAGGCCAGTGCAGGTCTTGACACCCGGTTGGACGGCGAACAGGCCCGCGTGCCAGTTGGCAAACTCAGGATTGGTCTCATCGCACAGGAGCGTAAGCCCCACCTGATAAATGAAATATTAAACGACAATCGGATAGGTCATCCCGAGTGGGGAGAACAACAAAAAATGGTATCCTTCGCGGGCTATCCTCTGCTGGTCGAAGGCCGTCTGGTTGGTGTCCTGGCGATGTTCGCGCATCAATTTCTTGGTCAAGACACCCTTGAGGCGCTCGAGGTGGTGGCAGACGGCATCGCACAAGGCATCGAGCGAAAGCGGGCGGAGGAGAAACTGGCCCAACTGAACCGCACGCTGCAAACACTCTACCAGTGTAACCAGGCCCTGGTACGAGCGACTGAGGAGTACGAGCTGTTGCGGTCCGTCTGCAGGATCCTCGTCGACGTCGGCGGCCTTCGGATGGCATGGGTCGGCTACCGCGAACTCAACGAGGCCAAATCGATCCGACCGGTCGCTCAGGCCGGATACGAAGCCGGGTACTTGGGACGCATTAACATTACCTGGGCGGATACCGATCGGGGACGAGGGCCCACGGGCACTGCCATCCGGACGGGCACCACCTGCTGGACCAGGGACAATCTGACCGACCCGAACCAAGCTCCGTGGCGGGCCGAAGACCTCAGGAACGGCTACGCCTCATCCATTTCCCTTCCCTGAAGTCTCACGGCCAAACATTCGGCGCGCTCGCTCTCCATGCCGAAGAGCCCGATGCCTTCACTCAGAGTGCGATTGAGCAATACACGGATTTGGCGAACAACTTGGCGTATGGAGTGATGGCGCTCCGCACGCGCGAGGAACGCAAGCGGGCCGAGAGCGAAATTCGTCAGCTCAACGCTTCGCTTGAGAAGCGAGTGGCCGCGCGCACGATCGAACTCGTGCAATCCAACGACCAACTTAAGCGCGCTGAAGAACAGTTGCGCAAACGCGGCGAGCAAGTGCAGATACACCGCGACGTGCTGCTTGAACTGGCGCGCTCCGACAAATCGGATCTCGAAAAAGCTCTGCAGAAAATTTGTTCTTTATCGGCCGCAACACTTGAGGTGGCGCGCGTCAGTTACTGGTCACTGCAGGAAAATGACTCTGCCATTGCTTGTGAAGTCCTCTATCTGCGCGACGCCAACCGCTGTGATGAGCAGTTCAAAGGCGCTCGGCTAGGCTTCTCTGATTGTCCTCCCTATTTTGCGGCCTTGGCCGCCAACCGGCCCATCGTTGCCGACCGCGTATTAACGCACCCGGCCACGAGCGGCTTGGCGGAAAATTACCTCAAGCCACTTGGCATTTCTTCCATGCTCGACGCACCCGTCTGGATGTGCGGCGAGGTCGTCGGCGTTCTTTGTCATGAGCATATCGGATCGCCTCGCGACTGGTCGGCGGAGGAAATTGACTTTGTTTCAGCGCTCGCCTCCATGGTTTCGCTCGCGCTGGAAGAATCAAATCGCGTGCGATCGGAACATCTGTTGCGCGAGTCCGAAGAAAAGTTTCGCGCGCTGTTTGAAGGCACCAGTCAGGCGGTAGTTCTGCATGACAAAAATGGAGTTTTCGAGGCGAATCCAAGTTGGCTCCGGCTTCTGGGCTATTCCAGATTGGAAGATGTGATCGGCAAACACCCCGCCGAACTCTCCGCACCGATCCAGCCTGGCGGGGAAAGCGCTAAAGCGCTGGAAAGAAAGTACATCGCCAACGCGCTAGCCAACGGAAGTGAGCGTTTTGAATGGATCGTGTTGCGCAGTGACGGTACTGAACTACCGATTGAAGTGTTTCTCACGCCCATTCAACTCGGGGGCCGACAGCTTATTCAAGCCGTCTGCAACGACATCACCGTGCGCAAGCGCGCCGAAGAGGAATTGCAGCAGAGTGAGGCGCGGCTGCGAGAGAGCGAAGCGCGCTTCAGCATAGCCTTTCGTGCCAGCCCGGTACTTGTCACCATTTCTCGGCTGAGTGATGCAAAGTTCATCGAGGCTAATGATGCGTTTGTGGAGTGGATCGGTCTCAGCCGTGACAGAATAGTCGGTCATGACTCACAGGAGCTGGGCATATGGCTGAATCTCGACGACCGTGAGAGGTTCCTGGCTAATCTTCGGCGCAACGGTTCGCTCAGCGAGGTGGAGTGTCAACTGCGCAGCCAGCGCGGCTCTGTCCACACGATGCTGCTCTCGGCCGACGTCATTGAAATCAATCGCGCGCCGCACATTCTCGTCTTTGGCCTGGACATCACGCAACGCAAACAGGCCGAGGCCGAATTGCTCCGAACGCTGGCGAGAGAAAAGGAGTTGGGGCAGTTGCGGAGCAAGTTTGTGTCGATGGTATCACACGAGTTCCGCACGCCATTGGCCATCATCCAATCCTCCGCGGAAATCATGGACGACTACCTCGATCAGTTGGAGCCGGCCGAGCGCAAAGACCACTGCAATCCATTCGCAAAAACACGCGACGCATGGCCAAGCTGATGGAGGAGGTGCTGCTGATCGGAAGCTTCGACGCCGGCAAGATGGAATTCAAGCCCACGCTGCTGGAACTGCGGACATTCGTGCGAAAGCTCGTCGAGGAAGTCTTGTCGGCAACTGGCTCTCGATGTCCGATTGAACTCTTGTTTGCTGAAGTACCCGGCAAGGTAATAGCCGATGAGCGCTTGCTGTGGCACATTTTCACCAATGTTCTAACCAACGCGGTCAAATATTCTGACGCAGGGCGGGTCGTGCGATTTGAAATCGCGTGCGTCGGAGCTGAGATTGTTTGCACCATCCGTGACCAGGGCATGGGAATTCCAGAAGCCGACCGAGAGTGGCTCTTTGATGCCTTTCACCGGGGGCGTAACGTCGGTGACCGTCCAGGGACCGGCCTCGGTCTGGTCATCGTAAAGCGCTGCGTCGATCTGCACGGCGGCAAAATCAAAGTGGATAGCAAACTGGGTGAAGGTACGTCAGTGACTCTGAGGCTGCCTCTATTGAGCGCAGAGTCCGCCGCTGTAGGCGATTGGACAAACCCACAGTGAAGCGTTCAGCGCACCGACACCAAAGAGGCCTGTCCGCCAAAACCGGAATACACACGCAATTATGAAAAAGATCTTGGTGATTGAAGACGAACCGGAGATGTGTCGCAATCTGACGACCATCCTCCGGCTGGAGAAGTTTCACCCGCTGCCTGCCGAAAACGGCCGCGTCGGCATCCAGTTGGCGAAGAAGGAAAAGCCCGACCTCATTCTTTGCGATGTGATGATGCCGGAACTGGACGGGTACGGCGTCATCGCTGCCCTCCGTGCCAGCGCTGAAACCGTCACTATCCCATTCATTTTCCTCACCGCGAAGGGTGAGAAGCCCGACATACGGGCCGGAATGAATCTAGGTGCTGATGACTATTTGACCAAGCCGGTCGCCAAAGCTGACCTGCTTGCCGCTATTCGCTCGCGTCTTCAACGCGCTGCCCAGCAAACGGTACCAGAGTTCAAACCTAACTTCAATTCTGCCAGACCGCTGGAGGAAGTCCTCGGCTTAACTCCGCGTGTCGCCGAAACACTGCTATGGCTTGCCCAAGGCAAAACCAACGGCGAGATCGCAATCATTCTCGGCAACAGCGAATCCACGGTGAAAAAGCATGTCCTCGAAATTTTCGAAAGGCTTGGGGTCGAGAACCGAACCGCAGCCAGCCTGCGCGCTCTGGAAGTGCTCAGTTCGCCGGCGGCTCACGAATAGCTTCCAACAGGTCCGGGGCTAACGTCCTATGAGCCGCTTGACGACCTTGTTCTTGGGGTCGGCCTTACTCAGCGCCTCGAACTCGAGCACCTCCAACCCTCGAAAAGAGACATCGCTGATCCCGCCTGGTTGAATGACTGTTGCGACCTCAGCAAATTCCTCCTCCACGACGGTCATGAAGTCTCCTGCAGGAGAATTGTGTTCGTCCCACTGCAACCTGATCCAGTCGTCGGTACACAGGAAGACTTCCTCGATCGTGAGCGGGAATTTGAGACAAAGGCTGAGAGCGCGGTCGCGCTCATCCTCTTCGAGGAGAAAGACCCAGCGGGAATTTTTTCACCCGCATCAATCGGGGGAAACAGTTAGTTGAGGACCGAGTGGCCCGGCCGTGCCGGTAGGGACGCGCTCCCGCGCGTCCGGACGCTTCACGTCTCGACGCTTCTTTTTGCTGCTTCTGCGAACACGCTCTTGCCCATTAGCTTCAGCTGTTTTACGTCTGCACCTTCTCGGGACGTGCGGCTCTGGAGCGGGTCCCTGGCAGTCTCAATGCCGTCGGCTGGGCAAATCGGCAAACTCAGTGGCTTGTTCGCCGAGATGCAGTTTATACGACCCGCGTAACGGCTCCAAATTCGGGACTACTCCGTCGAACTAGCGATTATTTTTGACCGCAGTGACCGGTACCTCGACAGGTGGCATTTAGAAAACCGGAGGCCACGATGACACCTAAAACCAACAACGATATCAGGATCACACGCGATTTCCACGCGCTTCCTTTGGATTGCTTTGGGGGTTTCCATTAGCGTTGAACTGATCCTCCCTGTGATGGCATCGAGCTGAACTTCGGGGGATACTGCGAGTCCTGGGAGTCGGAAATCGAATGTCCAGATGAGCTTGCCATTCTCCTTTTCTAATTCGGAACTCTTGACTGTCCCGTTAACGACCTAAGCAAGTGCGGTCCTTCTCGCTTGCATCTCTATGACTTTAATTTGCTTCCTTAACGCGGCCTGGGATTCCTCCCGCACCGTTGGTGCTCGCAACCATGAAAGCGACCATTGCGATTGCCCCAACAAAAGAGCTGTTTTTCTCATATTCATGAATTAGTTGACTGCCCTGAGGCATTTATTGTTGAAAAGTGTGGCACGTTTTTGGCAGGTAGCTCTCTGAGAGCGAATGACAAGAGGATTTCGCCCGTCATACGCAAACACAACGGTAACCCGTTGACAACAGTATGCCGGGAAACAATCGATTCGAGCGATGTTAACTAATACGAACTGGACTAGCCCGGATATTTCATCGTTTTCCAGTTTTGAGCATTTGTTCGGGTGACTAATCGTGGACAGCCGAGGAGCGAGACTAATAAGAGGATTTTGCGATGATCTTTCAACGCTGGAAGACACCGCGGGCACAGCCTCCATTTTTTATCAGGTGCCGGGGCCAGCACCATCGGAAGAGTTACCCGTAAAAGTAAGCTAGGCAGGACTTGAAGAGGTCTTGGAGCGGAAAGGCACTGGAGAACCAGATTCTTACCCGCCTGGTGTTTCGCGTGATCACCGCACCGATCTTCAGTAACTTGAGCCGGATGGTGCCCACTTGCGCACGAGCCAGTTCCGTGGATTTTAGGCCAAGCCGACGCAAGGCTTCTAATAACACGTAAGCACAACTAGAAAGCAGCAACCGGAACTGATTGGGCCACCAGTAATGACAGCTGGTCCGATCGCTGAAGAGTCCGAGCTGTTGTTCTTTAATGCGGTTTTCCATCTCCCCTCGAGCACAGTAGATCTTTTCGTAGAGCATTTGTGCGTCCCCGATCAGATTGGTGACCACGAAACGAGGATTGGCTCCTAAAACAGTGTGCTCGGCTTTGGCAATAATGCGTCGCTTCTTATCCCAAGTACCGGCCCGGTATTTGAACTGTTTAAAGAGACGGACTTTTTCGCCGCTTTTTTGATGTTTGCGTTCGGCGCGCTGCCCCAGTTTGGCGCTCAGAGCCTTGAGCCGATCATTCTTGGCGATCCCTACGATGTAGTCAACCTGGTGAGACTCGCACCACCGTAACATTTTCCACCGACAGAACCCGCTATCGGCACGCAGGATAATTTTTACTTCCGGCCAATGTTTTCTCAGCGCACTGACTAGCTTGGATAAGATCGCCCAGGCATGTTTGGCCGGATCGATGTTACTTGGCCGCAGATAACTGACCAGCAGCTGGTCTCCGCAAAAGACGTAGAGCGGCAAGAAGCAGTAATCATCGTAGTAGCCGTGGA
The DNA here is from genome assembly GCA_963736745.1 of uncultured Verrucomicrobiae bacterium. Taxonomy (GTDB): domain Bacteria; phylum Verrucomicrobiota; class Verrucomicrobiia; order Chthoniobacterales; family JAFAMB01; genus JAFAMB01. The sequence goes on from CAVTQD010000041.1 coordinate 12,379, forward strand.
AGGCTCCGCCCACCTGCGCGCCGTGCACCCGGTCATCGGTGCAATCAAAATCCAGGATCAGTTCTTTGGGAGGGGCAGAAAAACTGCCCACGAACTGTTCAAACAATACTTGATGCATCAACCAAGCTTCCTTTCGCCCAGCCCGATTCTCCAATCGGCATAAGGTTGAACTGCTTCCTAACTCCTCGCTCCGATCTGTGGCTGTCTGCCAGAGCAAATCGTGCCGTAGAGAGTCATGATCATTAAGGTCCTCATATCCCAGCGCCAAGCCATAGATGCGCTGGCGTAAAAGACTCTCTTGGGAATGTTGAATTAAGAGCGGGTTCCGTCCGTCGGGCAAAATCCCGTCTAATTGCTTTGTAAAACCTAGCCACCGATCAACCTGGCGCAGCAGCATCAACCCACCGTCACTGCTAACTTGCCCTCCGGCGAAATTCGCCTCGATTTTTCTTCGACCTAAAGCTGGAAATTCAAATCCAAGTTGGTTATCTTGTTCCACTAGCGAAGCTTCCTGTTTAGTTGTCTTTAACCATCTCAACCATAACAGGTTACTTAAAAGGCTTCGCTACTTTTTTGTTCAAAAGGGTGAAAAATTGGGGCTAAGATGGATAGTAGCTTCTTCCTTGCCTTGAACATCCTGGACATCACCGTGCCCAAAGAGAGATTCAAAATCTCGGCAATCTCATGATACTCCATTTCTTCTAACTCCCTCAGCACGATGACAACGCGAAGTTCTGGAGAAAGTTGTGCCAGCGCTGCGTTGACCTGCTGCTGAACCGCAGCGCGTTCATAGTTGACGCCGCCACCGGGAACAAACGTAGGAATAGCATCGCTAAGCTCTACTTCCTGGGAAGGGCCCTTGCGGCGAAGTGATTCAATCGTCAGCTTCAGTGTGATACTGTACAACCACGTATAGAATGAAGATCGATCTTCAAAACGGTGGATAGAGTGCCAAGCTTTCAGGAATCCTTCCTGGGCGAGATCCCAAGCCTCATTCTCATTGCCCAAGATAGCGCAAACCATGGTGAAGAGTTTGGAGCGGTACTTGACTACTAATTCGCCGAACGCTTCGGTATTTCCGGCTTGGGATCGATGGATCAGCTCCAGATCGTGGAATCGCTGCAAGGCTTTGGCGCTGACCTCTTGTGGTATATCCACCATTTTATTTGATTCGTTTTCAAGGATCAGACGGTTGCATTTTTGTATTTTTTATTTTCAGGAAGAGGACGATGTCACGTCAGTGTCTTCGCCTACATAATAGTAATGTAAACGACTCGGGGCAGGGCGATGCAATACGAAGGAGGGCGAAGACATCTAAACAAGTTTTCCGCAATGCATGACCCGAGGAGGCAAGCACTGACCGAGAACGCGCTTTAAATAAAATTCCCTTTCGAGGTTTGCGCACCGTCTTGACATTGCCGCTGCGGCGTAAAGAGTGAGCCAGAAGAACGATTCTGGCGGGCGGAGAAAGTCGTTTGGAATTGAAGGAGGTCGCAAAGATTCTCTAAACCCCGAAAGGAGCGTTCGAATTTCCGCGGTACAAACGTCCCTACCCACCTTAAACCGCCTCCACACGTGACTAAGAAGAGCTGCTTCTTTTTGTATTCGGCATCACGCAGAGCGAGCCTCAGCGCCCAAGTGGCCAATTCGGTGTATTACTTATTCGAATTGCAGTCGCCTCACGTCACAGCCAGCGCAAAGTTCAACCGGTTCAGGAACCGGACGGACGCTGAAGGGTTCATACGCAGTGGCCTGGGGGGTGTTTTAGACCACGTGGAAATAGAAGAGATCAACACATCGACAGCGAATGGATCAAAACATGGGCCTCCTGAGTCGATAGAAGGGGGTGTGCTTTACAGCGTGGACCAGGCTGAATACCGACGAATGCATTCCCTATGGCACCGCCTCTTGCGGATATTCCAAAAATAGGGAGGTCATTGTAAGAAGGCTATCACGCAGGTGATCTGTTCCGGTTCAACGGCGAAGGACCTTCGAAGTTGGGTGCTGGACAACAAAAAGCGAGATCGCTGTGGCCAGAGCCAGAGATCAGATAACCATTTAAACCTCTCGCAATCTAATCTGCAGAGAGTATTGTAAGTATTATTATTATAGTCACGGACTTTATGAAAGCAAACTAGTTTTCAAAAGTCGTTGTTCTCGAGTTACTTACGCATGGTGGCTAAGAAGGGGGATCTTAGAAGGCCCAATAAAAGTATGACCAATGGTCACTACGGACAAGAAAGTGGGACATTGATGTCTGGGGAGTGTCCTTCGTCTACGCCTTGAGTTTCATGTCCTTAACTAAAAAATTCGTCCTGACTTTCTTGCTGGTGGCCTTAGTCCCGATTGGAGTGATCATCTGGGTCTCGCGCCAGACTATCGTGGAACAGGCCCAACAGCAGATCGGCGCCCGGCTCGAGGACAGCGTAGTACGGGTGGGGAAGAGGATGGACGAGTTTATGTTCAACTCTATCCGTAGTATTCAAACGGTGGCGGCGGACCCTGGTATGAGTGTGGGTAACCTGGAAATCGCCAACCGCCTTCTGACCCGCTTAGCCTACTCGTCTTCCTACTTCGACCAAGTCATGCTTGTAAATCCTCAAGGCGCGATTATTGCCTCGTCCGATAGCTCGAGTCTTGGACGAATTGCTCTTTACGCATTTCGCCAATACCCGAAATGAGTTTGAGCTGGCCCTTCACGGCAGGCCCGGCTCTGTGTATGTTTCCGACCTGACTGATTAAAATCCCTGAGCCAGGCGGCAACCGATGAGCACCTGAGTAACAGGTCTCTTCAGTATCCAGATCCTGGTACCGGTGCAGGACAGCGAGGGGCGCCCGGTGGGTGTGATTGTCGCCAATGTGTTGACACGCCCGCTGCTTTGGCTCTTGCAAGACCTAAAACAGCAAGCTCCTGGGGACGAATTTCCCTATTTACAGGATAAGGCAGGCCTGGTGCTGATGAGTGCTGACCCGCGGTCCCGCCTGCTTTCGGCTGCTGCTGATGGGACAAGCGGAGAGTTGCGAGCTGCAATGGGCGAGCGTTAATAACGGGAACCTGGTGTACACAGATTCCCGCGGACGCAAGCTGATGGCCGGCTACACCAGCTTAGCGGCTTATGGCGACAACAATGCTGGCGGCTGGCGGCTAATCAGCCCGGCCTCTTACCAGACAATCATGAAACCGGCGGACGAGTCATTTAACCGGATGATGGGTGTACTCTTGGTAACGCTCTTGGCGGCCGGCGTCCTTGGCGTCTTGGTCTCGCGCCACCAGGTTAAGCCTTTATTGAATTTAACCGAGGGAGCAAAGACGATTGCCGCAGGGAACTACGACACCCGGGTGGTTGCCACCACTCACGATGAAATCGGCGTACTGGCCAACACCTTTAACCAGATGGCTGATGCACTGGAGGTGAGAGCCGCCGAACGCACCCAGGCTCAAGAGGCGCTCTCCCGCGCTAATGCCGAGCTGGAGCAGCGCGTAGGGGAACGCACCATACGGCTAATAGCGGCAGAGCGGGCTGCTCGCGAGAGCGAGGCAGAGTTAAATGCCTACTTCGACGCATCCCCAGTTGGTATGGTGGTAGTGGACCGGCAACTTCGTTATTTGAAGGCCAACCAGCGACTGGCGGATATGACCAAGGTGGCGGTTAGCGCTCGCCTTGGTAAAACCGTCCGGGAAATTGTCCCGTTGCTGGCAGACACTCTTGAGCCGCTCTACCAGCAGGTATTCGCAACCGGCAAGCCCATTCTTAACTACGAACTGAGCGGAGAGCCAGAGGATAGCTCAGGCGAGCACCGTGACTTCCAGCTTTCTTTTTTCCCTCTGATGGGAGCGGACGCGAAGCCCAAGACAGTTGGCCTGGTGACGATCGAGATTACCGAGCAAAAACGCGCTGAGGTGGAGACTAATTGCGCCAAAATGGTCGCCGAAAGAGCCAGCCGCGCCAAGAGTGAATTCCTGGCGAACATGAGCCACGAGATTCGCACTCCGATGAACGGCGTTCTGGGAATGACCGAAATCCTGCTCGATACTCCCCTGACTCCCAGGCAACGTGAATTTGCGGAGACGATTCAGTCGAGTGCCAATGCCCTTCTCATAATCATCGATGACGTCCTCGATTTTTCAAAAATCGAGGCAGGCACGCAGCGATTTGATTGTGTCCCGTTCAACCTGCACACGACCATCGAGAGCGTTATTGATTTGTTTGCTGAGTCGGCTCGGAAAAAGGATCTCGAACTTGCTTTTCTAGTTGAGGAACAGCTTCCAGTCTCAGTTGCCGGAGACCCCTTTCGACTCCGCCAGGTTTTGACAAACTTGTTGAGCAACGCAATCAAGTTTACGAACTCCGGGGAAGTGGTCTTAAGCTGCAGCAAGCTTCCGGAGAGCAATGGCTCAATCATGGCACGTTTTGAGGTCTCGGATACAGGCATAGGCATTTCGCCGGGGGATCAAGAATCGATGTTCAGCCCTTTCGTACAGGCGGATGCGTCGACGACAAGGCGTTTCGGCGGTGCCGGGCTCGGCCTGGCAATATCCAGACAGCTTGTGACCGGCATGGGCGGAAAAATGGGAGTCGAGAGCACTCTTGCCGTTGGCACAAAATTTTGGTTCACGGTGAAATTTGAAACAGCAGAGACTTTTGCGCCCGAGCTTCCGACGAAGGGCGATCTGCGCAATGTGAGGGTTCTCCTGGTGGATGACAACGCGACGAACCGAAAGATTCTGCACTACCAGGTATCGGCCTGGGGCATGCGGGATAGCGTTGCGTCAAGCGGCCCAGCGGCATTGACTCTGTTGCGCAAAGGAGCCGCCTCTGAAGATCCCTACACCGTGGTGATTCTGGATGCGCATATGTCGGAAATGAATGGCCCCAGGGTCGTTGAACTGATTCGGTCTGATCCAGCCATAGCCAGCGTCAGGGTGGTCCTCCTGACCTCAGTTGAGCCTGGAGACCTTAACGAAAATATGCGCGACCACTTGGATGCTTTCATATCGAAACCAGTGAAACAGTCCAAATTGTTTGAAACCCTCTGTCGCGTCATTGGCACCGATATCAATTCTCCGGCGGTGGAGCTTCGCGCACCTGAGCGGATTTCCTCGACAGTTCATGAAAAGAAACTTCGCGTTCTTCTGGTTGAAGATAACCCAGCAAATCAACGGCTCGCGCTCTATCACCTTCGGATGCTTGAACAAGAGGTGGACCTTGCTCACGACGGGGTCGACGCCCTGAAGATGTTCGATGAGCACATATATGATGTGATTTTGACTGATATTCGGATGCCCAAACTGGATGGAATTCTGGCTACGGCCGAAATTCGCAGACGTGAAAAAAGCCAAAACCGAAAGCGTACTTGGATCATCGCGACCATGGCCAATGCCACGCCGGAAGATCGGGGAAAATGTGTTGCCGCTGGAATGGACGATTGTCTGGCCAAACCGATACAGCCGCGCGCACTCGTTTACGCCCTGGAAAAATATCTGGCCAGTACGCCAGTCACTGACTTGGTGCACTAGCTTGGAATTACCGCCGCCACGTGCCACGGATCTTCAATCGCTCGTGAATTCAGGATTGAGCAGAGTTTAACTGCTTCTGCTATTCTGAGAGATGCGAATGGGCAAGATTCCCGTTTACTATCTGTGTATACCGTTCGCCGAGCATTTTGAGCAGCCGATGAGCATCGCGCACTGCGTCAACGGGGTCCCGCTCATACGCCGCTTTAATAGCATCTTTAAGCCAGTGGGAGATGCTTGGATCTGCAAGGATATCTTTGAGAGTCATATTTATTACCGGCATCCGCGTATGGTCTTGATCGAGAAGGTTATCGGATAGGTCCGATTTGCGCTTTTAAGAAATTCCGCCCGTAAAGCGGCCAAGATCCGTCTGCACAAAGGAGAGGGGCATGGCAACAAATTGAAATTGATCGCTCGGGCACCGGAGCCCGGCTAAGAAAAGACGTTGCGAGTGCTTTTGCTCGGTGAAAGAAGAAATCCGGAAGGATTTCTCAGGCGCGTTTCTTTGCGCGAAGATTTGAGAGAACAAAGGCTTTTTCATGTTTGATCTAGGAATATATTAATACAGTCGTTAAGCAGGTAGTATGCCCAGCTAGCGAATTTGCCCTGCAAAAGGCAGTGCATATGATGGACCAAGCGGACCTGTGCTGGGCGAGCAGTGCCAGCTCTTCGCAGAAAATCTCAAAAAGGGCGTAAGGTCGCCGATTTCCGGCAGGCTTGCTCGCAATATAGAACGAAACTTCCGGTCAAAGCGTGCCGGAAATGGGATTTTCCGATGTCATTTTTGAGAAAGGATGGCAGGCGCTTCCGCAATCTGTTGCAGCATAGAATTTGAGCCAAGCCAGACTTTGATGCCGTTGACGCAGCCGGAGAAAATTTGGGTAGTGGGTCTTCCGTTCTATTTACGCGTATCGCCAGATGCTCTACGGTTAAGCCAATGCAAACAAAGCTACCGAAATTAGTTAGGCAACCAAACCGGTGGTTTGCTAGCGCTTTACGGGCGCCAAACCAGCGAGAAAACGCTCGCTGCGGAGGAACGTTATGGCCCGCTTCTCTGAAGTGTTTAGGTGCTCTGGCGTCGATGAAAGCCCGGATGTTCTGCGAAAGTCGAAAGTTTCGGGAACGGTCGCTCGGATTGTTTCCGCCGCGGTTTTTGCAGTGGGCCGGTTATTTTTCCGGCAAAGATTTGCATATTCTTAATTTATTCAAACTAGTGCCGTACTAACCTAACATGACTCTCAAAGAGATCCTTGCAGATCCAAGCGCCTCCCACTGGCTTAAAGATGCCATCAAAGCGGCGTATGAGCGGGACCCCGTTGAGGCAGTGCGTGATGCTCACCGGCTGCTGAAAATACTCGGCGAACGGTACACACAAATAGTCAACCGAGATCTTGCGCATTGATCCTGTACGGGTTGTCCCTGTAGCCTGTTCCAGGCAGATCGGCGCAGTTAAGACGGGAGAGTTTCGGACAAAGTCGACCCCAATTTGGCTACTGATTCTTCTTGTCAAACAAGGGCAATCCCATTCCCAGAAGCGAGACGCCTGAAACCCGAGCTGGATATTTCGATCGGTATTGGGAGCGAGAATTGCGAGAGCGCCTCCAGCGGGCGATCGTTCTTGTCAGATGCTCCCGAGAAGCGGAAATCCGCTCTCGTCTACCGTGCCAATTGAATGCCGGAAGCATTTTGGGCGGGACAATCCGAGCTGGCCGCGTCGTCTTCCAGCGGATGGGTCAGTCCGAGTAGCGCAGCGAACCGAGCCTCGTAGAAATCACAGAGGGGCGAGTTGCCGTTCGGCTCGACCCATTCTGGATTCTGGATCCGGAGTGAGACACGGATCAACTTCAATAATTCCGTATAGCTGCGGATTTTGTCGGACATAGCTATTAGCAAAGCTCTAGGCTTGGCGTTGAATGGTGACGTCAGCTCGGCTTACGGAGTCGTGAAGCTTAGGGATGGTAAGCGCTCGCCAAATACCGACCCATATTTTGCCAGGAACGGCGCATACGGATCTCCACATGGCGCTGCGCCGGGCGAAGCTGGCCGCTTTGAGGTTCTGCCGATACAGGAGCTGCCCGAGAAGACCGCTCTGTGTAAGTGTTGGGATCGCAGCAGTCTCCGGATAGCGCAAGCGGTATTCATGCAAGGTGATGATTGTCCGATTCATAAGGTGTGCGTCGTTCTTTTTTTTACTTTGGGTTGCCTTTCCCAGAGTGTGGTACAGCTTCTGTGCCAGCAGTTTTTGAGACAATTTAAGTAATTGCGGCTAAACGTCTTACGAAGTTTCTATTAGAAGACTGGTTGGGGACGAAATCGTGGATGTTCGAAAATTCGTCCCATCATTAGTTTACGGTTCCGCTCCGGTGTCATAATCATTCCCCTTAACAGGCCGTACAGACAATGGCTTCACCACCGTGCAGTTTCATCGCCGACTCATAGAGCATCCGCCGAAAACCGTAAATGGAACGAAAGGACCAGTTCGATAGGATAGGGTGGTTTTGGACTTTCCGCTGGCGACGTTTCTTCCTGCTGCACTAAAGAGAGGGATACGCGAGGGTATAAAAGAGCGGAATCAACGAACCCGTGTAACTACTTTGGAAAGAGTCATTTACGTAACGGAGAATACGGAAGGAAGCGTACGGATACGCACCGAAGAGATCGTTGTACCTGTCAATAGGGTGTCAACGCATCGGCCCAGGCATGTCACCGAAGAAGTGAAGGCGTAAAGGCAGTTTTTTGCCGAGATCAATGAAGAACATCTTGTAAACCACGATCGGCGGCCCATCCGGCTCGTCGAAGTTCCGGCTGGATGGCGATCTGCAGTCGGTTGATCTTGGGAATTCGCCTCGTCTCAGATCAAAAGAAAGTTTTGTGAGTTTCCCAAAACTACTAGCGTCCTGTCCCCGAAATGCGAGGTATTTTGTTGCGATCAAAATGGGCCGCCGCAAGGCAGTCCGAGCCGGACTGGCGATAGGAGGGAGCATATCTAAACCGATAGGTAACCGACGAGCAACGCGGCCGCCGGTCCATTTTCATCGCAACCCTTTGGGCCGGGGCCAGTTGGCTGTTTTTCCGCGTTGCTCACTCGACCCATATGACTCTGATATGGGCGCTTTACCGCCAGTCCGGCTCGGACCGCCTTGAAAAACAGCCAACTGACCACCGGCAAAATACCTCGTATTTCGGGGACAGGACACTGGCATCCTTTTATCGACGCTTTTCAAATTGGTTATCGGCACGCGGACAGGAACCGGGTCACTTGGTCTGAGGTCACGGTTTTCTTCTGGTCGGCAGGCGTGCTGACAAAAAGCGCGGCCGCAGCGTTTGCGAAGCGAACGGCTTGCGCTACCGGCGCGCCGCTGGCCCAGCGGGCGGCCAGCGCGCCGATAAACGCGTCACCCGCGCCATGGGTGTCGACCAATTTCACCGGATGAGCGATTTCCGCGTACGGAGGATTCCCGCGTTCGGCCACCGCCAAACCCAACCCGCCAGCGGTGACGACCACGTTGGCGACTTGTTTGGACAGTAGCGCGGCTGCTTCGGTCGCCGCAGGCAGGCTGGTCACCGCAACGCCACAAATCATCTCAGCTTCCACGGCGTTGACGACCAGAAGATCGACGTTGGCGGACAGGTCAGGTCCAAGCGGCCGAGCCGGCGCTGCGTTTAAAATCACGCGAATGCGGTAATCCTTGGCGAATTGCGCCGCCGCGACGTTGGTAGCTTCGAGAACCTCGTTTTGCAGCACTAGAACCTGAGCGTTGCGAATGATCTCCCGCGCTTCCTCGAGGTCTTTGTTGGACAGCCGAAGGTTCGCTCCTGAGACGATGACTGCACCATAGTCGCCCTCCGCGTCGATAATGGCCACGCTCATCCCCGAGCCTGCTTCGGGATCTGTATAGACGTGTTCCGCGTCTACTCCGGCGTTCCTCAAGTGGCTTAAGAGGCGTTTGCCAAAATCATCGTTGCCCACCCTGCCGACCATCGAGGCCCGAGCGCCGAACTGTGCGGCGGCAACCGCTTGGTTTCCCCCTTTCCCACCCGCCTTGTAACCCCAGGCGCTTCCGGGCAGCGTCTCGCCCTTTTTTGGCCGGTCGGTGGCGTGCACCAGAATATCCAGATGCAGGCTCCCGAGCACGACCACTCGCGCAGAGGTCCCCATTTCTTCAGACTCATCTGCGGCACCGTAGAGACTGTCTTGGATAGTCATACCTTCCGCTTAAGTTGGCTGACCGCTTGCGGGGGTCCGCAACGTCATTGGACATTTGCCCTGGCAGCTAAACCTCAAAAGAGCCCTAGCGGATATACATACCGCCATTGACGTCGATGGTCGCTCCGGTCACAAACGAGGAGAGGTCGGAGGCCAAAAATAAAAACGCGCTAGCGATTTCCCGCGGGTTCGCGATGCGCCCCATCGGGATCGTGCTCAGGATTTTATCAAAGATCTCCTGGCTCATGAGGTCACCGCGGATGTCGGTATCCACCATCCCGGGCGCCACCGCATTGACGCGAATCCCTTTGGGTCCAAGTTCGCGGGCCATGTCCTTGGTCAGTCCTAGCATTCCGGCTTTGGCGGCCGAGTAATGGGGTCCTCCGAAGAAGCCTCCGCCCGTCAGAGCGGAAACTGACGAGGTCGACGCGATTGACCCTTTTCCTCGGCTGATCATGTGCGGGATAAAAGCCTGAGATAGGTATAACATCCCTCGCAGGTTAACGTCTAACACCGCGTCGTAGTGACGAGGTTCAATCCCCATAATGCGGATGGGTTGCGTGATACCTGCATTATTAATCAGAATGTCCACTCCGCCAAAATCTTCGATGATTTGTCGCGCCACCCCTTCGCATTGATCTTTATTGGTCACATCGCACACGTACCCCCGATGCGCCTTTCCAATCGCGGCAGCGACTTGCGCCGGATTTTGCCGTTCCAAATCCAGAATAGCCACGGCAGCCCCGTATTCAGCGAAAAGCTGTGCAGTGGCCAGTCCAATTCCTTTTTGCGTCGCTGCGCCCGAAATGACGGCGACTCGATCTTGTAATAACATAATTATTTCTTTCTAACTCTCTTCTTGTTTCTAGCTTATTTAGTGGGCAGGTTTACTAAGTTTTGTGAAGTAACGGAACGGCCCTGCACAATCAGACCGGCACGGTGATCTTCAAAACGTCGTCTTGGGCTCATCATGCGCCCAGGATGGCTAGTCGGATCAGATTCTGGCTAACGACCGCATCCTGGCGCTTAATCGCCTCTAACAAATCCTTTTGGTTCGTTAGTCGCTTGGCCACTCCCCAGAGGGCGTTCACCATGGCAATGTTATTCTCGCATTCCTGAACCGGGTCCAGACCGGTAACGTCGGGAAAGGTGTCAAAGTAGATGACGCCATCAAAGCTTTTCCGTACGAGTTGGAACAGCAGCTCCAACGTCTGGATCAGGTTGACTGTACCGACCATCAATCCGTCGTCACGACGGCCGTACCCATCGTTGAGGTGGATGCCCAGGAGATGGCTCTCGCGCTGAATCATCGCCGCCGCAAAGGCCGGCGATTCACCCGCGAAAAGCACATGAGCGAAGTCCAGCGTCACCCCGAGATTTGGACGGTCGACTTTTTTGATGGCCAGCAGCGTCATCGCCAGGTTCGATAGAAGGCTGAAAGCGCGTGGCTCGCTAGGCTTGTATTCAATGCTGATCTGGACGCGTGGGTCGTGACTGGCAACCTCCCGGATGGCGTCGGTTTCCGCCTCCCAAATGGCTTCGTAATCCAACTGAAAAGGGTACTCCCAACCGTCTTGTCCGAGCCAAATCGTGAGTAAATCCCCACCCGTTTGTTTCAAGACGTCCATCGCTCTCTTGGTGAGGTCGATGGCGGCTTGCCGGACGCGTGAATCCGGATGGGTGAACGCTCCCAATTTAAACCCAGGGTCGGAGTAGTAGCGCATCGCGATCCCGTTTACTGTCAATCCCTGATCGCGAGCGAAGGAGATAATTTCTTCAGGTTTGGTGCCTGCGAAGTGATCTGGAAAATTCAGGTCAACGGCAGAGAGCCCGCGAACGCCACTGGCACGCTTAATCAACTCCAGCGGGCTGGGTTTGTAAGTGGCGGTTCCCCAACAACGTTCTGGGCAAGACGCAAACGAATTCAATCTGGAAGCGTATTTCATAGAAGAAGTTCTCAGTGTCAGTGTTAGTGTCCTTGCGCGAGTGCCCCCTGGGCTCTGGTTCTGGTCCTAATGATCGTTTCTCGAATCTTGGCCTCGCCGTCCCAGAACGTGAGCTACCAGTTAACTGGGGCGGTGCTCTCAAACTGACACTAACCACTGTTCATTCAAAGACGGTAGTAACGCGCCGCGTTGTCGTGAAAGAGCATCTGGCGATCGCCCATGCTAAAATGTTTGCTAATCTCGCAAAAAGCCGCGTAGAGGGTGTCGAAGTCGCTGTACAGTTTGTCCACGGGAAAATTGCTGGCAAACATGCATCGGGGAATGCCAAAGGCCTCAATCGTCTGAAGGACAAAAGGACGAATGCTTTCCACCGTCCAGTTCCAGTCGACCGTCCCCAGCCCGGAGATCTTAACCACGACATTGGGCGCAGCCGCCAGTTCCCGCATGCCGCGTTGCCAGCGGCGAATGCCTTCCTTGTCTCGGTCGACGGGCATTCCAGCGTGGTTAAGGATGATCAGGATGTCCGGGTAAGCACGCGCGAGCGCGGCGGCGTCGACCATCTGAGCGGGATAAAGCTGAAGGTCAAAAGACAAGCCAAACCGTCGGAGCAGGCCAAAACCATGACGCCATGCTTGCGTCCTAATCAGTTCAGGATTGTTCACGTAGGTTTTGGCAGGGTCAGGATGCCAATTGATGGCGTGACGAATGCCACGAATGTTCTTGTGGCGGGCGTGACCCTCCAGGACCTGTTCAACGTCTGGCGCATCCAGGGTCGCACGGGCGACGATCCCATGGGGGTAACCGTGCTTATCGGCGAGCCGTTGCAACCACGCGGTCTCGCCCACCGGGTTGGACGGATCCCACCCGCACTCGACATGCACGGATTTCACAATATTCTGGTTGCGGGTGTCCGCCCAATAGTCTTCCAGCAGGTAATCCGTGGCAATGGGCCGGATGTCGCCCTCCAGGCGGGGCGCCAAATTGCGGTCCTGCAGCCAGGGATACATATTGCGCCCGAGGTCCCAAAGATGATGGTGCGGATCAATTATTGGGTGCGCGTCCAACATG
>CAVTQD010000042.1:0-312775 GCA_963736745.1 uncultured Verrucomicrobiae bacterium
TAGCCATTCCGCAGCGCGATCGCAGTTCGGTACGCTCGTCGAATCCGTCCACGGAAGTGGTCCCATGTGAATTGCTCGACCACACGTCGACGTCCCGCGTCGCCCATCGCCCGGACAAGTTCCGGGTTTTGATAGAGCTTGAGGATTGCGCTGCAAAGGGAATCGAGATCGTGAGGGGGGATCAATAGGCCGTTTAAACCGTCAAGAACGACGTCGCCCGATTCTCTGGTGGTGATCTGCGCAAGACCAGAGGCAGCGGCTTCATAGGTGACTTTCGCGCTGCCTTCGAGTTCAGAGGGAAAAAGGAAAACGCTGCATTCCCTGTAAAGTTCTTCGACTTGGTGATGGAATCCGAGCAATTTTACCGATTCCGGTAAGGCTTGGAGATAAGGATGCATTTCCGGATGTGGATGCCCGACGAGAAGGAGTTCACTATTCGGAAGGTTTAGCTTTTTCCACGCTTGCAATAGGAGATGAACACCCTTTCGTTGGATCAGCGCCCCCACGAAAAGTGCGCGAAACTTGGACGGTTTGGCGCCGGGATGGAATCGATCGACATCAACACCTCGCGACGTGCGGAATAGCTTTTCTTTGGGAATACCGGCAAAGACAAATGTTTCTTCCGCCTTCTGGGATAGGACTAATATGAGATCGGCCAATTCGTATTCTTCCAGGACATCCTGCCGCGTGACGATCAAGCGGTTAAGCCATCGTTTCGGGATCGGGTCGTTGGCCATGGCTCGTTCCTCCTCCACTTGTGGAGGAATTCTCCTGCCTTGATGTTTGTGCCAGGTCGGAATTTCCAATAACGAGGGAATTCCAAGTTCTTTTGTCGTTCTCAGCGATTGAAGCGCATCGCCTGCCCAGCCGTGAAATAAATCATAAGCAAAACTTCGCAAGTGCCGCGCCGCGACTCGGTCGACCACTTTCTTTTTGGCATTGTAATAGTATTTACGCTCGAGATTTGAAAGAAGCCGGACCGGATGCCAACGGAGGGTTACAATCTTGCTTGCGGCGAGATCCGGAGCCCGATTCCCAAAAGCAATTGCCAGACCGAGTTCCCGCTGGATACCTCTGAGCGTTTCGTGCGCAACCGCGTCAAGCCCCACGCCGCCGATACGCGCAGAAGTGGCATACAAAACGCTTTTCGGAAGGCTTTGATCATTGTCGGTCACGATTTAAACGATTAAACTGCGGATCGGTTAAATGAAATCGGCTTTTGAAGAACGTTTTTGGCTGACCTGAATCGAAACGCGACGTCGTATTGACGGTCGACATTTTGTTTCTTGTTTCGAGCAATCCTTAAGAAAACTGTGCGATCGGTAGATACTGCGGTTAGAGTTACCTGATGGTTCAGTCGGTCGGCTATTTGTTTGAACGATTCCCCCGATTCACTCAAACCTTTTGCGCTCGCGAAGTGGCCGAACTTTATCGGCAGGCCATGCCTGTCCAAGTGTTTTCGCTCTATCGCCCAAAGGAGGCGATCCCTGAAGTCAATGGATTGGATCGGGTCCGAGTTCACTATATGCCGAGTACAAAAAACCCGGTGGTGATCGCAAAAGCGCACTTATTTTCGCCGCGCCTGCAAAAGATCTGGGCGACGGGGGGGGATCGACGAGATAAAAGACGATTCAGGGAAGCGGTGTATCTGGGGCCACTTCTGCAAAACGGCGGTATCACGCATTTGCATGCTCATTTCGCCAGTATCGCTGCTCACACGGCCTGGTGGCTAAAGCGGCTGTTTGGGATCACTTACAGTTTTACGGGACATGCAAATGACATTTTTTGCCCGAAACCAGAGCATCGCATTAGTTTGGACGATCTAGTGCGAGAAGCTTCCTTTGTCGTCACGGAGACGAATTACAGCGCAAATAGGTTGAAGCAGGAATTTCCTTATGCACTGGATAAAATCGTTCGGGTCTACAACGGTCTGGACCTTTCGATATTCAAAGCTGCAGTTTCAGAAGCGAACCCGGTTCGAATTGCCTCGGTGGGCCGACTGATCGAAAAAAAAGGATGGAGATATCTCGTCGAAGCGTGCGCCCTGCTTCGAGATAACGGACTCGATTTTGATTGCCGCATTGCCGGAGATGGACCCGACGAAGAGGCCCTTCAACACTTGATTCAGCAACTGCGTCTTAACGAGCGGGTTCACTTGATCGGTCCACGTTCTCAATCGGAGATTATCGATATGCTAGCGGAAAGCTCGCTGTTTGTGCTGCCTGCCGTTCGGGATCGGCATGGGGATAGCGACAATCTGCCGACCGTTTTGATTGAGGCGCTAGCGAGCAGTTTGCCGATCGTGGCGACAAAGGTCGCAGGAATTCCGGAAATCGTTGAAGAAGGAACGAACGGACTTCTTGTTCCGGAAAAAGATTCGAAACAGTTGGCGTTTGCGATCGAACGACTGTGTAAAGATGCAGCACGGCTTCGAGCCCTCGGGATAGAGTCTCGTCGAATAGCGGAACATAAGTTTGCACTCCAGATCACGGTGGCTCAGCTGAAAATGCTTTTGCAGGGTGTGAGGTGAGCGCCGGTCCAGATGTGACAGCTTAAGTCGCTTGCGTGTTCACTATCGAGTGCCGAGGAGCACCCACAGGCGTTGAATCCCCGGGGCTGCGCCGGGTCCAAGGCCATGTTGAAGGGCAAATTTGTTGGCAGGTATGTAGAACTCTTTCTCCGCAAATAGATCTGGTTGCCAACCTCGGTGCCTGCAAAGTCATAGTGATCTTTGATGTACTGGCACACGGGTGCGGCCCACACGGTGAATCGAGAAGCGGTTATTTGGTTCATCGCTACATCATCGATCAGGATTACAGCGGGCTTGTATCTTTCAATCTCAGCGATTGCTTGTTCATTGAATTGCGGCGGTGCTGATGAGTTGTCCACGTAAAGGTTATAAAGATAGGATCGACGATTCGTCATGAAGTTGACCATCGGCTGGTAGGGAAAACAGACGACGTAATCTTTGGGATTCGAGTGGTCGACTATGATTTGGTAAAGCGCTTGATACTCTGAGGCTTTAGCGCTCGGAATGTAACCGGACACTCCGTTGTCGGCTTTGAAAAAAACTTCCGAACGGCTCTTGATCGCGTACGATCCCATAGACGGTCTTTGGATGCCATACTCGATGTAGAACGCGATATGGATCGCTGCAAGAATCATGTAAAGAGTGCCGACGAGACGAATCATCGGCGTGCCGGTGCGGTGCGCAAACCAGCCTGCATCGTAGGCGATTGCGGCAGCGATGACAAAAGGACACATCATCTCACTGACATGCGGCGGATCCGGACGGAACAAAAAATATTGTGGTAATAACGTCAGGGCCGACCCAGTCGCAATCAAGAGAACAAAGCCCCTTCGGTTGAGGTTAGGATTATTAGTTCTCCAGCCTCTTACAAAAAGAAGAACGGAGAGAAGAATCATGATGGAACTACCGGCGATCGGATAATAGACAAAGAATGCCAAATGTTTCGCTCCCGAGGTCGAGGCCAGAAACATGTCGCTGATAGGTGGTCTGGGGCGCGTGCGGCGATCGCTATTGGAATCGATATCGGCTCCTTTTTCTGGGGCTGTTGCTGCGCCTGGCGTCGATTTGGGTGCAGCTGATCCAGTAAGTTCCGAAAGCACCTTTAACGAACCGCTGGAAACCGCGTTAATGTATTTCTCGACGTTATCTTTCCAGGATATATACTGAGACCAGAACTCGTTTCGAAATCTGTGTTGAGCAGCGAATTGATCGACAGGGATATGAACGAGAACAATCAGAATCGCGTAAAAGGCTAGCGCGAGCGTGCTGAACCGGATGCGTCGTTTCCAACTTCGAAGGTCGATCAGTGGGTAAACGAAGAGCGCACCAAGCGCGAGCGTCGAAAAAAGGATTCCGAGATCAATTCGAACCAAAAAGGAGAGACCAAGAAAAAGCCCGGATCCGGTCAGCCATAGAAGACGAGAGCGATATGAATTTTCAAGAGCAAAAACCTCCAGGAATAAGTATAAGTTCCCGACGGCAAGCAGACCCATATACGTTCGGAACTGCATTCCAGGAATCAGAATAATAATGACAGCCGCCAAAAGACTGAGTAGCGGCCGACCGGTAACTCGCCAAACCGCGCGGTAACCGAGCACCCCGGTAACAATTGAGAGCAGGTAGAAAAAGAGCCGGATATCCAAGAAATTTGGCCCTGTGATCGAGAACAACGCCACGATCGGATAGAACCAAAATAGGTTGTAACCGAGAAATGTGTCGGCCAATGGGCGCTCGCCTTCCAGAATGCGTTGAGCGATAACGGCGATCGTCCCGCCTTCCCCACGGAGTTCCAGGCCTGAGAGTCCGTAGGAGCCGTAGTAGAGGAAGGCGAACAGAATGAGCCCGACGATGCGCCATGCTCCCGCACGTTCGGCGAAACCGCTGATGCGATCAAACAGGGTGAAAACCGGATGCGAGAGACGTTTTATCCTCCCTTTAGGACTCAGCAGGATTGGTTCAGGCATCACGCACGAATTTCTATGATGAAACCGATTTAAATACAATCGAGTACTCCATGGTTTCGATGCTCCCTCTTCGCTTCGCGCATCCAGCCAAAATACGCAGCAGCGCCGCTACACCAGTACTGACTTGGTGCACTGGTGCACCCTTCTCCTAAATCCCTTGGGCTTCTCGGATTAGCTCGTGAAAAAATCAAATCTGAGCGTATAGAAAAGCCGATGCCGGATACAACCGCCGCAAAGGAAAAGTCACGTCGATCTCTTTTACAACGGATCAGTTACATCACTCTCGACCTGCTGCTCATCTGCGCAGCCGGTTTTTTCCGATTAAGGCTTCCTCAAGAGCCCCTTATCGATCCGGACGTGGGCGGTTATCTCAATCCAGCCCTCCAGGCACTTACTGATCACGGCTTTCAGCATTCAGGAGGAGTAACCTTTTTTTATCCAGGCTTCGTCTATTTAATCCTGGGAACCTTTCGCGACTTCCGCGCCATCAGCATTGTTCAACATCTTCTGGGGCTCGCAGCAGGAGGCATCCTCCTGGCTTGCTGGAATCGGAGCCTGAGCTTCATAAGAAAACCAGTCACTCCGGCACTAATATGCCGGCTTCTTGGCTTGCTTGTTGCCGCTCTCTTCCTGTTCAACACCAGCGTCCTCCGACTCGAACACGCGATTCGCCCAGATGCTATCTTTCCTTTCTTTGCCGCTCTTAGCATGTTCTTCAACATTCAGTTTATCCGATACCGATTCCTGCAGAGAGAAAATCGGCGAACGCTTCTTTACGGTACATTAACCGTCTTCAACGCGTGCCTGCTATTCTTTCTCAAACCTGCTTTCTACCTGGCGACCGCTTTCGCTACATCGCCCGTCTGGATTTCTCTTCTCGATCCAAAAGAGCCGCTGCGCAGGAAACTGCTTCTGATCGGCGTTGCCGTTATAAGCAGCGCCGCTTTTCTGTTTCTCCCTGAAGAAGCCCTCAAGAGGACCGATCCGAGCAGCAAGACCTTTCTCCCTACCACGCTTTTCACGATCCATGCGAATATTATACGGGACCAAATGGCTCTGGACCTGGAAGCCAAAGCGAAAACACCGTACTCGCCTGAATTTTTAGAAAAGACATACAACCTTCTCAACCAGGAGATAAATGTCTCGAAACAGACAGGCCGCTATACATCGCTTGGATTTGATCCCAGTTACCTGATGTGGGACGACTCGTTCGATCGGAAATTCTCCGCTTTTGAGCCTGAGGGATTAGATAGCCGCCGGGTTCAATTCTACTACTATTACTTCTTTCGAACATGGACTCATCAACCCACGCGGATGCTGCAAAAAGTCGCGCAACAACTCGGTATCCTCTACAACAACATCCATCAAGCGTCTCCTTACAAATTAGAAGCCCATACGCAATTGAGCGCTGCATACTCCGACAACTGTGAGTTGTTTAAAGCAAGGACGTCATTTTTCAGGACCGAGTACGAACCACTGAAGGAATTCATCAGCAATTCAACCGATCTGACTAGTACGAGCTACCAAATAACCCAGCCAAGAGCCGTTTCCTGGATAAACAGATTCCTTGCCAGAACATTCACACTCTCCATCCTTCTTGCCATTGTCTTCGCTGTCATCATCGCAAAGAATACAGTTCTTCGAATAAACTACGGATGGTTTCTGGGTACAATACTGTTGTTTTACACCTACAGTTTTGCCAATTCGTTAGGCATTGCCATCATTCATACCTTGGAAACTTCGCGTTACTTAACAAATCAGTTGGTTTACTGCCTTCTGCCTCAATGTTTAACTCTTTTTCTGACCGTAGAAATCTGTTGCTCGCGACGAACGCTGGCGCCCTCCGCTTGACGGATCGATTAAAAGCCAAAATGGAAAACGCATGCCCGGCTTTTGATGACTCCGACCGGTCGCACTGCTCCAGCCGGGCGATTTCATGATCCTTCTGGTCTAAACATTCCTTCACCCTTAACGCGCGCGGGTAGAGCTTCGGCAAACTCTTTCCTGTCCCGGTGGATCAGGGCAATGGTCACGAGTCCTCGGCCTGCTTGAAATTCCTCGATTAAAGCCGCCACAAACTCTCTGAGTGCATCGGAACGACGATTTTCCCGCGCGAAATTCAGAACCCACTCTTCGTCTCGATTCTCGAGCAAACTCGCCTCATCGCACCAAATGATTCTGCCAGCCGCCGCGCCCCGGACACTTGCCTTGTCCTTTAGGTTGCCTTTTAGTCTGTTACCTACCTCCTGAGCCTGCACCGCCGTTCGCCGTTCAGCGGGCCTGCTTTGCTTCTTCAAAAACCGAGCGAAAGGGAGACGGTTCGCCTGCCACGCTTTGCTGTTCGCCGGACGAAAAACCCGAACAGCGAACGGTGGGCGACGAACGCCAAACGTTTTTCGCTGGCGCGCACCTACGTCTTACCTATGTTCAATCCCGCCCTATGGATGCAGATTTACAAGCAATGGTCAACGCCGGCAAACTCAACGTCAAAGCTGCAGCCACGCTAGACCAGCTGAAGCCGCAAACGTTTTGCCTCCACAAAAGTTGGGGATTCGGTCAGATAAGTAGCTGGAATCTCCTCCTCAACCAGATCGTGGTCGATTTCGACACGAAGAAGAATCATTCCATGCAATTGCAGTACGCAGCTGAGACTCTGCAGCCTTTGCCCGACACGCACATTTTCGTGAGGAAGGTCAACGAGCCAGAGATTTTGCGCGGCCTCGCGGCCAACAAAGTCCCTCAGCTTATCGAGCTCGTCCTGGAGAGTTTTGGTGGCAAAGCGACCCAGGACCAACTGCAACGAGCTCTTGCGCCGGAAATCGTGTCTGAGGGCAATTTCAAAAAGTGGTGGGAAAGCGCCAAGAGAGCCATACGAAAAGATGGTCGTTTCTCTTTGCCCGCCAAAAAAACCGAATCGATCACTATCCGCGACGAATCGACCTCCTTTGAGGACGAAGTGATCAACTTGTTCCAGAAAGCGCGCAAGTTGAAAGATCAACTCAATTATCTCGACCAGATTCTGAAAAATCTCGAAACATTTGCCGGTAAAGAGAATGAACTTCAAACGGTTGTCTCTCAGATTGAAGAGATCGCAACCCGAAACACGCGCCTGAACCCGTCTCAGGCAATCGAGCTTTTGATTTCCCGCGATGAATTTTGCGCGAAACTGCCAGAGCTGAAGAAGGGGGCGATCACACTTCCAGACCTATTGAGAGAGCATCAGCACAAACTCGGCGAAATCATATCCCAGGTGCCGGCGAACAAACAACGGCGCGTGTTGGCGGAGTTCCCTTTAACTTTTCCAACCGATTGGTCCTCCCGTTTGCTTTCAATTCTACAGTCCGCAGGTTATCGCGTGATTGGAGAGATCGCGAAAATCCTTGTCGAACAAGGGCAAACCGAGGAACTCCGCCAGGCATTGAACCGCGCGATCAAGGAACACTCCATCTCCTCAGAGGCGCTCTTCTGGCTTTGCAAAGAGCGTGGCGCCGGCTCTTTTGCAGCGCTGCTCGACTTCGAATTGATGACATCCATTATCAGTGCGCTGGAACGCGATCAGTTTTCCGAAAATCGGCGTGGCTCGAAGCTGCACGACTTGTTGCTCGATGATCGAGATCTTGTTTCCGATCTTTTGATCAGTGCGCCGGCTCCTCAAGCGCGCGACTTGATGCGCCGGATGTTGTTGACTCCCGCTTTTGAAGAACTGAACAAGCGCTCTTTGATGGCCCGGATGATCAGGACTCATCCGGAATTGCAATCAATGCTGACCGGTGATTCCGAGGAAAAAGAGGGATCGCTGATCGTATCCTGGTCCAGCCTGGAGAAGCGCAAAGAGGAATACGACGAGCTAGTTTCGAAAAAAATTCCGGAGAATACCAGAGAGATTGGCATCGCGCGCTCTTACGGGGATCTTCGCGAAAATTTTGAGTATAAAGCCGCCAAAGAGATGCAAACCGTGCTGATGCGACGGAAGGCCGAACTCGAACAGATGCTGGCGAGGGCACGGGGATCGAATTTCGAGAACGCGGACCTTACTCAGGTTTCCATCGGAACAAAGGTCACATTGCGTGACACAAGTTCCGGCGAAATCTTCGAGTATATCATTCTTGGCGCCTGGGACAGCGAGCCGGATCAACATATTGTTTCGTATCAGACCGTCATCGGGCAGGCGCTGCTCGGAAAGAAACCCGGTCAGATCGTCGAGCTGCCCTCCGATACGACCAGCCGCCAAGTCGAGATCGTGGAAGTGGAAGCGCACAAAGTCGCCGAAGCTTTGGCCTGAGAAAGGCCAGAAGGCAGGAGTCAGGAGCACCCCACACGGGCAAGCGCACGTGAAGATTTCAGAAGAAACTGTTGCTCGGCGGACTTCGCTGTCTTTGAGAAGTTCAGGAGTTGCAGAATGGGACAGTGATTTCCTGCTTTCTCGATGGCGGCTCCCGACTCCTGCCTTCTGACTCCGGACTCCTGACTCCTTGCCTTCTGAACCCATTCTCTCCGGCCTTGCGGCTGACGAGCTGTTCGGTCTAGAATTCCGCATGTCTCTAACGATCATTTCTGATGTCCGCGCCCGGCAGATCCTCGATTCTCGAGGCAATCCCACGGTCGAGGTCGATGTAGAACTAACAGGCGGCGCAGTTGGCCGCGCAATCGTTCCGAGCGGAGCAAGCACCGGGGAACATGAAGCATGGGAACTGCGCGATGGCGACAAAGACAAATACCTTGGAAAGGGCGTTCTGAAAGCCGTCGACAACGTCGAAAGCAAGATCGCCGACGCCATTACCGGTATGGACGCCCTTGATCAGGTTGGGATTGATCACGCGATGATTGCCCTCGATGGCACCCCCAACAAGAGGGAACTGGGCGCGAACGCGATTCTTGGAGTTTCACTGGCGGTCGCGCACGCCGCATCCGCTCAACTTGATCTCCCGCTGTTTCGTTATTTGGGTGGCCCAAATGCGAAAGTGCTGCCGGTTCCCATGATGAACATCATCAATGGAGGCGCCCACTCGGACGCCCCCATCGATTTCCAGGAATTCCTGATCATGCCGAAAGGTGCGCCCACCTTTTCCGAAGCGCTACGCTACGGTACGGAGGTTTTTCACGCTCTGAAGAGCGTGCTTAAAGCGCGCGGCCTCTCTACGGCGGTCGGTGACGAAGGTGGATTCGCTCCAAATCTGAAGGGAGTGGAAGACACTTTCGAGACCATTTCAAAGGCTATCGAAAAGGCGGGCTACAAACCCGGCGAAGACATCTTCCTGGCGCTCGACGCCGCTTCCAGCGAATTCTACGAAGCCTCCACGGGCACTTATGTTTTCAAGAAATCCGACGGCTCACGGAAATCCGCGGAAGAGCTGATAGCCTTTTACCAGGAGATTTGCTCGAAATATCCGATCATCTCGATCGAAGATGGTTGTTCGGAAAATGACTGGGTCGGATGGAAGAAACTAACGGACGCTCTCGGGGCGAAAGTTCAACTAATTGGTGACGACCTGTTCGTTACCAATGTTGATTTTCTCCGCAAAGGGATAAATCAAGGCGTTGCGAATTCGATCCTGGTGAAGGTGAACCAGATCGGTTCCCTGACCGAAACTCTTGATGCAATCGAACTCGCCAAAGAAAGTCGGTACACGGCGGTAATCAGCCATCGATCGGGCGAAACAGAAGACACAACCATCGCCGATATCGCGGTTGCAACGAATGCCGGACAGATCAAGACCGGATCGCTTTCCCGCACCGATCGGATCGCAAAATACAATCAACTCCTGCGAATCGAAGAAGAACTAGGTGACAATGCAGAGTATGGAGGTAAGATGCGCTGAGTGAGTAGTGGCTCCGAATACGGCAATTACGACGAACCCAGGGATGACTGGATCCGCTCGCTCCTGACCCGGATTCTGTATCTTCTGGTGCTCGTGGCGGTGTTCATTCTTTTTATTTGCTGGTTTTTGCCGCTGGTCAAAGAACGGCAGCGTCAACAACACGCTTTGCAAAATCTGAAACAGCAGGTGGAGCAGGAGCGAGCCAGTTATAACAAGCAAAGCAAAAAGCTGACGCTGCTGCAGAATGATCCAGCTTATACGGAGCTCTTAGCGCGAGATAAGCTGGACCTCATGAAACCCGGCGAAAGCATTTTCCGAATGGAACCCGGAGCAGAGACTAACCGTTAGCTGTCGGCCGGGTTTCAATTGTCGCCGGGAAGTGGTAGTCGTCCTATCCCTGTGGAAGAACTATCCTTTGAATCCCCATCTGACTTTGGGATTGATGCCACCCGCTTTTACGCACTTTTCTATTGCCCGATTTTCCGCGTCTGCTGGTGATGGGCGACCTAGTGAGATACCGATGACGCAACCGCTTCCTCGGCGCGCAACGGCGATTGCGCCGTAGCCCGCGACATCGGTAGAACTTATTAAATTTGCATCCTCGCCGCCCTTGCGACGACAAAGGCTAAGGGACGTGCTCCTCTGCCTTTCTCTGAGGACTCGCCGCAGAGTGTAAAACAAATGACCATGGCGGTCCCACGCCACGGCGGAACCTGCATTTGTGTTTTGCATCAATGCTGCCGCCAGGCTAGCAAGTACGAATAAAGAGGTCTTCACTTCATAGCGATCTCTGACCGGATGATATACTATTTGTCGGGATTCTCAATTGCCTCCTCGGTATAGGAAATTGTTCGGATATCGATAACGTTAGGTACAACTGGCGGAAACACAGAACCGTTCAAGTATCGCAAGTCAGGTTTAAATTTAAGCCACGCAGAAGCATCGTTTGCGGCACCAACCATTACCCCCAGATGAGGCTTCACAAGAGTGGCTTCGCCCAAGGCGATAATTGCGCCCGTCACGAGAACATTGCGCACTCCAGTGACCTTTGCCGATCGCCTCCCAAGGAGTCGGAGCTCCACTCACGATGACGGCATTGATTCCCACGTCTGAGCCATCCCCACCGACAGTAGGCCCGCTTGGCGATTGACGCTGCAAAAAGCCGCCTTGAGAGTCTGGAAACCCCGGGCGGGTCGTTACCCTCAGTTCCGGGAGAACCAGGGCCAAAGGCTCGGCGCGGATCTCTAGTCGTGTCTAATGTTGCGGTAGGAGCGGTTGGTGAAAGTGTAGCGTTCTCATTTGCCGGGTCCGTCGTCGGATCGGACTGAGCCGGATTCCGTCGTTATCGCTCGGCATCCCCAGTGTTTCCCGGATCTCCCGTGTCGCCGGCATCTCCGCTGGACCCGTCGCCATTTCCACCGCCGTCTCCGCCATCCCCTTGTCCCGTCCCGCTGCCGTCGCCAGCACCTCCGCCTCCATCACCGGTCCCACCACCGCCGGCACCTCCGTCCCCTCCCCCATCACCTCCGTCCCCCCCGCCATCACCTCCCCCGTCCCCTCCGCCATCTGCCTGCGGAGTGAATTGGAACGTTCCACCAAAGATTTGGAAAGCCTGTCCAGAAAGAGCACTAAACAGCCGGCAAGTGCTTTGAACCAGAGCCAGACAGCTCGAACCCCTTCCGCAGTGGGGAATCTGGGCCTCAACCGATCGCGCGCCGAGAATCAAGATCGTGATCAATCCAACTGTATAGCGTTTCATCACTATAACGTAATTAAATAACGTTGTATCTTATGTAAACCTCGCTTTTATCAAAGGATCAGCCGTTCGGTCAACATGATTAGTTCCGTTTTTTGGCACGGTTGCCGGTAGGGACGCGCTTCCGCGCGTCCGGCGCTGCACGTCCAGAGAAGATGCAAATGCAAAAACAGCAGCAGAAAGAGGCGTCGAGACGTGCAGCGCCGGACGCGCGGAAGCGCGTCCCTACCGGTGCCGGAATTGGAAGGCACCCCTGTTTTATGTTGAGATCGAAAAGCGATTCGCTGAGAGTGATGTCGTCGATTCTGTGTTGCGCTTTGAATCCGTCACTTAATCTATTTAGAAGCATGTACCTGTCTGTTCAAAAGGACGCGGGCTCAAACGAAACTTTAACCCCTGGTATTTCGTCAATGTATGGAAGCTCTAGTACTCGAACGCAAAGGT
Organism: uncultured Verrucomicrobiae bacterium; assembly: GCA_963736745.1. Classification (GTDB taxonomy): domain Bacteria; phylum Verrucomicrobiota; class Verrucomicrobiia; order Chthoniobacterales; family JAFAMB01; genus JAFAMB01. Next base: position 12,514 of record CAVTQD010000042.1, read on the forward strand.
GAACTCTCTATTCGGGAAATCGCGTTACCAACCGAAGTGGGTCCCCACGATGTTAAGATTAAAATTCATACTGTGGGAATCTGTGGCAGTGACGTCCATTACTATGAATACGGTGCTATTGGCCCATTCGTCGTGAAAGAACCAATGGTCCTCGGCCATGAAGCATCCGGCACAGTGGTCGAGGTCGGTCAGGCGGTAAAAAATCTAAAACCCGGTGACCGCGTCTGTATGGAACCTGGAATTCCTGATCCCAACAGTCGCGCCAGCAGGTTGGGAATATACAATTTGGATCCCGCGGTCCGCTTCTGGGCAACGCCGCCGATACACGGATGTCTTACACCATATGTCATTCATCCTGACGCCTACACGTTCAAGCTTCCAGAGAACGTCAGCTTCGCCGAGGGCGCCATGGTTGAGCCGCTGGCCGTAGGCATGCATGCAGCAGTGAAGGCAAAAATAAAGCCAGGTGACCTCGCGGTCGTCATGGGTGCGGGACCCATCGGTATCGTCACTGCACTTGCCGCGCTTGCCGGAGGATGCAGCCAAGTCGTTCTCACAGATGTCCAACAACCCAAACTTGACCTCGCCGCTGCCCTGGGTCCAATTCGGCCGGTAAATGTTGGGAAAGAGAATTTGCGCAGCGTTATTGACGCTCTGACCGACGGCTGGGGCGCTGATATCGTCTTCGAAGCAAGCGGAGCTCCTCCCGCCATGCAGGCTGTCCATGAACCGCTATGCCCGGGGGGACGTATCGTGCTGATCGGACTGCCCATCCGGCCGGTCACGCTGGACTTTGTCGCATTGAGTGCCAAGGAAGCCTCCATTGAGTCTGTGTTCAGGTACGCTCACGTTTATCCGCGCGCATTGGCGCTGATGGGCTCGGGCAAAATCGACGTCAAGCCTCTGATCAGTCGCACATTCGAATTTCGAGATAGCATTGAGGCGTTCGACTTCGCGGTAAAGATGCCGCCGGATTGTGTCAAAGCGCAGATTCAGCTGATCTCTGATTAAGAAGGGCGCGGAGTTCACGGAGTTAAGAAAACGTTGGAAATGGGATTACGGCCAATAACACATTTGACCGGTAAATGAATCCTGTTCCTCCGTGTTCTCTCGCCTCTCCGATAATAAATATCACTCCGTGCCCTTCTATCCTCCGACGCTCTTCCTTTTCCACTGCTCGATCGCCTCAAAATAGGCGGACTCGAGCAATTCGATCTGGCGTGGCAGCGAAAACTCTCTGGTTACGGTCTCTGACGCAGCCGCACCCATTGCTCTCCAGCGTGCCGCATCTTCAACTATTTTAAAGAGAGACGCTGCCAATCCTTGGGTGTCTCGTTCGGCAACCAGCAGCCCGTTCAGGCCTTCTGTCACAGCTTCGGGGATCCCGCCATGGCGAGTCGCTGCGACTGGCAACCCGCTGGCCATCGCTTCAAGCATCGAATTTGGAACCCATTCCTGATTCGAATCCTGTGGCAACTCACTCGGATGCATGAAGACATGCGCCCTTTCATACAACTTGCGCAAGTCGGGTTGAGTCAGAAAACCAAGAAAAACCGCTTCCTTTTGCAGGTTCAACTCTCGCACCAATTCTTCCAATTCCTGACGCATCGGGCCATCGCCCGCGATCAGAAGCCGAGATTTCGGAAATACCGTTGCAAATCTCGCGAAAGCTCGCAGGGCCGTGGGAAGGCCATTCTTTGGCACCAACCGGCATGCCTGGACAATGGTCCATGCGCCGTCTACCGGAAAGCTCCTGACCGCATACGGAAACTGGTCCAAAGAAATTCCCGCACGGTTCAAACGGATTTTTTGCGGATTGCAATCGAGTTCAATCAATCGCTCCGCGATCGATCGATCCCGGACCAGAACAAGCGGCACTAAGCGGAGCAACTTTCTTAGATTGGATTCATATCCGCGCTCGGTTTGCCGGCGCTGAACATCCATTCCGTGAAAAGAAACGACGCAGGGGCGATCCCACCGCTCAATGAGCGGAAGCAATTGGACGCCGGTACTTCCGAAATAGACATGCATAAGATCCGGGTCCCGTCGCAGAAGCACGCGGCGGATTACCTCAAATTCGCCCCGGTAAACCAGAGCGGGCGCCTGGGCCAGATACTTTAATCGCCCGCGGCGGATAAGGTTAGTTTCTGGTCTTTCGAGCAGCTCCAGATCACGGAGCGGGTAGAGCTCAGCATTCTCGCGAATTTTGGCGATCACAAAGGTTTCAACTCGTCGCAACGAGGTGATCTGTCGATAGATGTGGAGCATCTTCGCCTTGAGAAAATAGGTGCAAAAACTCGCGACTAGCGGTTTCACCTTGGATTTTGAACGAGAAATGTGGCGCTGCTTTCGTCCGGGATCACACTCTGACGCTCAAGAATCCAAGAGCGCCTGCAGTGCGCTTTTAAAATCTGCAATCCCGACGGCCTCCGACGCAACCATCGGTACCACGGCCTTATCCGAGAACCTGTTCCGAATCATTGCAAGATTCTCTTCCGCGCCTGGTAAATCCATTTTATTAGCCGCAATAATCCAAGGCCGTTGACTAAGCGTTGGATCATACAGGTCAAGTTCGCGGCGCAAAGAGCCGAGGTCTTCGATCGGATTTCGTCCTTCGCTGCCGGCCGTGTCCAGAACGAAGACCAGCAACTTACAGCGCACGATGTGCCGGAGAAAATCGTGGCCGAGTCCGACGTTCTGGTGCGCTCCCTCGATCAGGCCTGGAATATCCGCTATAGTCGCACGCTTGTATCCTTCGAATTCAACGACGCCTACGACTGGGTTCAAGGTCGTGAACGGATAAGGCGCGACCTTGGGATGCGCAGCCGAGACTTTGCCCAGCAATGTCGATTTGCCTGCATTCGGATAACCGACCAAACCCACATCCGCAATCTTCCGCAGTTCCAAAAGGAAATAGCCTTCTTCGCCCGGCTCACCCTCGGTGAATTGCCGTGGCGCCCGATTAGTCGAACTTTTGAAATGAGTGTTTCCCTTACCGCCCGATCCACCCCGGCACAAAACCAGCTCCTGATTTTCCTGCTTCAGATCAGCGACCAATTCACAATCCGCCAGTGAAATGACCGGCTTCGGCGGCGGCTCATCGAGTGTTTGTTCTGTCGGAGGAAGTTCGAGAATCTGAGGCGGAATTCGGTAGATCAGTGTGCCGGCGGGCACTTTGTAGACCACGTCCTTTCCAGCTTTCCCGTACATGTTTTTGCCCATGCCATGTTCGCCACGCGAAGCCTTCAAGAGCGGCTGATAGTAAAACGCCACTAGATTATCGGTATGCACATCGGTACGAAAAACGATGTCGCCTCCCTTTCCGCCATCCCCGCCATTCGGGCCGCCTCGCGGCACAAATTTTTCCCGCCGAAAACTGACGCACCCGTCTCCGCCATCCCCAGCTTTTGCATGGACTCTGATCCGATCGACAAACATGGGACTTGAGCGTTTACCGTTCAGCGTTCACCGCTCGGTGTTCACTGATCACCGCTCGGCGAACGACGAACGGTAAACCGCCGATCCTCGAACGCTAAAGAAGCGATTCGTACATTTTCTTTGTTTCGGCGGCGATAGCCGCCCAGCTGAACTTTTCGACGGCTCGCTTGCGTCCCGCTTCTCCGAACCTGGTGCGCAATGGTTCGTCCGCCATCAGCCGATTAATTTTGTCGGCCAAGTCGCGGGAAAATTTGTCCGCATTGACCGGCTCAAACGGGCTCGTCTGCATCTGCTCCAAGGGCACGAGAAAACCGGTTTCACCATCGACCACGACCTCTTTGATCCCCCCAACCGCTGCCGCTACAACCGCAGTTTCACAAGCCATGGCTTCCAGATTGATGATTCCAAAAGGCTCGTAGATCGACGGGCAAACGAAGACTGCCGCGTGGGAGTAAAGTTGATAAACGACCTCTTTCGTCACCATTTGCTCGATCCAGATGACCCCCTCTCTTTTATTCTGCGCCTCTGCCACCGCACGCTTCATTTCCTCGGCAATTTCAGGCGTGTCAGGCGCTCCAGCGCAAAGAACAACCTGGAATCCTGGGTCCAAGTATTTGATCGCATTGACGAGATGAATGATGCCCTTCTGCCGCGCGATTCGACCGACAAACAAAATATAAGGCTTGTCCGGATCAATACCATTCTTTGGCAACAGATCGTGCGATTTGCGGGGGTGATATTCTTCCGGATCTATGCCGTTATAGATGATACGAACTCGCGCGGGGTCCAAATTGAAGAGCCGCAGTATGTCGCGCCGTGTCTCCTCCGACACCGCAACTACCGCATCGGCCATTTCGGTTGCTGTTTTTTCCAGCCAGGCCGAACAATCGTAACCGTACCCCAACTGTTCACGTTTCCAGGGGCGGAGCGGTTCCAGCGAATGAACCGTTAGAACCATTGGCCGATGGTAATTGAGCTTGGCCAAAATGCCGCCGAAATGGGAGTACCAGGTATGGCAATGGACAACGTCTGCATCCACACCCACCGTGTTGAAGTCGGTGCAACGACGGATCGCTCCAAACACCGAGTTGAGATTCTTCGGACAATGGAAAGTCGCCGTATTGACCCCGAATCCTCTGACAGTCAAATGTGGTTGATCGACCTCCTGATCCCCAAAACAGCGTACCTCGACATCCATTATCTTTGCCAGTTCGCGACTCAGGTAATCGACATGAACACCTGCGCCCCCATAAATGTACGGGGGATACTCGTTCGTTAGAAAGAGGGCTTTCATTCTGGCATTAAGGATAGAAGACAACCAGAAGGCAAGGATCGAAGAGAAGCACCAGCTGCAGCACCCGAATCAGGGCCAGACCTGAATTCGGGCAATCCGGGCTAGGGTACCTATTTGAACACGATCGGGATGATCAGGATGGCCAGGACGTTCGCAACCTTGATCATGGGATTGATGGCAGGTCCGGCCGTATCCTTGTACGGATCGCCGACCGTATCGCCGGTGACAGCAGCCTGGTGGGCAGGAGATCCTTTTCCGCCGAGTTCTCCTCCCTCGATGTACTTCTTGGCGTTGTCCCAGGCGGCGCCGCCGGAGGTCATGGAAATCGCAACAAACAACCCGGTTACGATTGTCCCGACCAGTACGGCGCCCAAGACCACGTACCCGAAAAACGATGCGACAAGGACAAACACAACTGGAAGCAGCGCCGGAATAATCATTTCTTTCAGTGCAGCTTTCGTCACGATATCCACACAGTTCGCATACTCGGGTGTTTCGGCTCCCGTCAGAATTCCGGGTTTAGCCTGGATCTGGCGACGAACTTCCTTGACGACTGCGCCGGCCGCTTTCCCGACGGCCTGCATACTGAATGAGCTGAAAAGGAACGGCAAAAGTCCGCCAATGAAAAGTCCGATGATGACTTGAGGCTGTTCCAGCGAATAGTCGGAGGAATGCGTTTCCCGGCCCCCGATTGACGAGAAATGGGACTCTCAATTCAGAGACATATGAACCGAAAAGAACAAGCGCCGCCAAACCGGCTGAAGCAATGGCGTATCCTTTCGTGATCGCTTTCATCGTGTTCCCGACCGCATCCAGTTCGTCGGTTACCGTCCTGGTCGATTCGGGCAAATCGCTCATCACCGCGACTCCGCCCGCGTTATCTGAGATAGGGCCAAAAGCGTCGAGTGAAATAATGATTCCGGCCATCGAAAGCATGCTCATGACTGCAATCGCGATCCCGTAGAGTCCGGCACAAGTGTAACTCAGGATGATCGCCAGACAGATAAAGAGCACCGGCAGCGCAGTTGCCTGCTGGCCGACTGCCAACCCGGCAATGATATTGGTTGCGTGGCCTGTCTCTGAGGCCAGAGCAATCTTTCGAACTGGTCTGAACGATATCGAAGTGTAGTAATTCGTGATGGCAACGATGACTCCTGTCATCGCAAGTCCGATCAGTGCTGCCAGATACAACTGATTGGCAGTGAACGTTGAGTTGACCGGCTTGAACTGTGCCGGGAAATAGCAGTTTCGTCGCCGGCCAATAAAGAATCGCCGACACGAGCGCGTTTATGCCGACAGCCTCCACCAGGACCTGGGTTGGATTGGTCTTACGGAAATTCACCCACCAGATACCTGCAATCGCTCCGATTACCGAAATACCGCCCAACAGGAACGGAAAAACCACCGCCTCCGGCGATTTGGGAATAGTCAGAAATCCGACCAGAATCGCTCCGATAATACTCACCGCATACGTCTCGAAAACATCCGCAGCCATACCGGCGCAATCTCCAACGTTATCACCCACGTTATCCGCGATCGTCGCGGGGTTCCGAGGATCATCTTCTTGCAGATGGGTTTCAATCTTGCCGACCAAATCTGCACCAACATCTGCGGCCTTGGTATAAATGCCTCCTCCCAATCGGGCAAAAACGCTGATCAAACTGGCGCCGAGCGCTAAACCCACCAAACTGCTGACGACCTGTTCCTGGTTTCTTAAGATGGCTTCTCCCAGCTTGTAATAGAGCCCGACTGCCAGCAGAGCCAAACCGACAACCAGCAATCCCGTTACAGCTCCTCCGTTAAATGCGACTCGAAGCGCTGCGTGTTTTGAATTCATGGCTGCTTGCGCGGTGCGGGAGTTCGACAGCACAGCGATACGCATGCCGATGTATCCTGCTGCCATCGAACAAGCAGCCCCGATCAGGAAACCAAACGAAGTATAAAATCCCTCTCGTAAAGATCAGGATGACGAAAATAATCGCGGCGATCAGGCCGACGGAAATGATCTGCCGATTCAAGTATGCCTTCGCCCCTTCTTGGACCGCGCCTGCGATCTGACGCATTCGCTCATTTCCTGGGGAACAGGAAATCACCAATCGAATTAAATAATACGCGGAGCCCAGACCCACCAGCGCGCACACGAGCGCCAACCAAACACCAGAACGCAAAAGGAAAGTTGCAAAGAATGGGAACAATCATAAGTGATACGTAGAAAGTGGAAATTAGTGGCTGACCAACTGCACTAATGCACCCTGCAACGCAATCATTTTCTCACGTGATTCAGGATTGCTTTCTGCGCATGTAGACGGTTTTCGGCTTGGTCGAAGATGGTCTCGGCATGCTTTTCCAAGGTCTCTTCGGTGATCTCTTTTCCGCGGTATGCAGGTAAACAGTGGAGCACGAGCGCCTCGGGAGCCGCTCTAGCGACGAGCTGTTCGCTGACCTGAAATGGCGCAAGTTCTGTGAGACGACTCGGCGCTTTCTTCTTCAAATCCCATGCTGACCCAGACATCGGTGTAGAGAACGTCCGCTTGATCAGCAGCCGGCGGCTGGGTCGTCCGTTACGAAGATCTTGCGGTTCGTCAGCTTCTGCAGCAGGGAATCCGCAGGGTCGATAGTTCTCCGGAGCCGCAATTCGAAGCTCGAATCCAAGCCGTTCAGCCGCCCAGATCCATGAGCGCGCAACATTATTGTCGCCATCGCCGATGAAACAGACCGTGAGATCGGCCAGGCTTCCGCGCTTTTCGAGAATGGTGAGAAGATCAGCCAGGATCTGGCAAGGATGCTCCTCGTCGGTCAGCGCATTAATTGTCGGAATCTGGCTGTATTCGGCAAACTGCTCAACATCACTTTGAGCAAACGTTCGTATTACTGCGCCGTGAACCAATCGGCCCAGGACCCGGGCCGTATCGATGATCGGTTCTCCTCTGCCCAGTTGAATATCGTTTTGCGAAAGAAATATGACATTTCCTCCAAGTTCACGAATGCCAACTTCAAAACTCACCCGTGTCCGGGTCGAAGGTTTACTGAAGATCAAGGCCCACGTTTGCCCAGCCAGCGGCGGCTCCGATGCTTTGCCACGATTCGCTTTAAACTGAACCGACGACTCCAGCAAAGCCGTCAAGCGTTCGGCGGTTTGCGATTCAATCGAAAGAAAATGCTTCATAGGACGGGCGACCATCAGTGAGGCCGTCGCCAAGCAGACGGGCGCGGGATAGGGATTTCAGGGAGTTGCAGAAGTTCGGGAGTTGCAAAAGGCAAAGCCTTAGGGCGGGAAAATAAAGATCCACGGCCCAAATCGAGTGAAAATGCTAAAAACTCGCAATCATCGACAAGGCGAAAATCAGCAGATCCCTTCTGTAACTCCCTGAACTCCTGAACTCCTGCTCGCGCCTTGCGGATGGAAAATATTGATCGCAACGAACGACATGTTATTTCGGGGGGCTGTTATTTCGGGGGACAGGGCACTAGCGAAGCGTCATCAGCGAGGATGTATTTCATCCAGGGTCCTGGCCAGAATGGATACCGCTTCATCGATTTCTGCTCGAGAGACGTTCAGCGGAGGCAGCCAGCGAATCACCGACGGGCCGGCCGGCACGCTCAGGAGCCCGTTCTGCATCGAGGCGACCACGACAACGTGCGAAGGCGCTTTTCCTTCCGCTGCCAAAGGCGCAAACTCTTCGCCGAGCTCAATTCCGAGCATCAACCCCATCCCGCGCACTTCTTTTATTCCTGGAATAGCCGAGAGCTGCCTTTTCGCATAGTCACCCTGGTCGCGCGCATTTTGCGAGCAACCCTTCCTTCTCGATCGTCTCCAAAACCGCCAACGAGGTCGCGCAGGCAAGAGGGGTGCCTCCATAGGTCGTTCCGTGCGTCCCCGGCTCCAACAGGTCACAGAGGTCAACTGGATTCGCCCCTCAAACTGTGAACGGGTTTTTTGCGAATCCATGTAGCGCCCAACGGAAAACCGCCTCCGATCCCTTTGGCCCAGCTGATGGTGTCCGGAACCAAATCTTCTTCTACGATCTCTTTCCATCCGCACCAGTTTCCGAGACGCCCCAGGCCGCACTGGATCTCATCCAGCATGAGAAGGAGCCGTGCTGATCGCAGATACGTCGCAATCCGAGCAGAAACTCACTGCTGGCGGGGTAAATACCCCCCTTCGCCCTGAACCGGTTCGACCAAGACGGCCACAGTTTCGCTGGTTATCGCCTCTTCCACGGCCTTTAAGTCATTGAACGGCAGATGCTTAAATCCAGGCAACAATGGAGCAAATCCTTCTTTACCTTTTCCTGGCCCGTGGCCGAAATTCCTGCCATGGTCCGCCCATGAAACGACCGGTGAAATGTCAGGATTCCAAATCTGGGGTTACCGTTGGGGAGAGTCCGGAGCACTCATTGCCAAATTTTCGAGCCAGCTTGATAGCGGCTTCATTGGCCTCCGCGCCGCTGTTTGAAAAGAAGATTTTCCCTTGTGCGCCGACGATTTCGACGAGCCGGCGGGCCAGCTCACCCTGGGGTCGCGTATAATAGAGATTCGAAGTGTGAATCAGCTCGCGCGCCTGCCGATCCAGCGCCTCGATCATGCGAGGATGCGCGTGCCCGAGCGTCGAGACTGCAATACCCGCCCCGAAGTCCAAATACTCTTTCCCGTCCTCATCCCACACGCGGGAACCGAGTCCACGGACCAAAACGAGATCGTACCGGCCGTAATTGGGCACAACGAATTCATCGAAAAGTCTGCGGGTATCTGACTCGGTGATGTCATGGGAAAAGGCCGAAAATAGCCCTTCCCGGCCGTTCGCACAAGCGTCAGGCTTTTAAGTTGACAGCCAGTTCGCCCAAGCTCTAATAAAAGCCCGGGCTTCATTTTTTTTGTTGCGATTCAAAAGAAAGTCGGCTGCGAATCTCGTTCGTTCTCGACATGCCACCGATCGTTTTGGATCAAATCATCAAGTTTGTTACCCGTTCCCCACAACACCATCTGTTAACATCACAAACTTCACGCGTTGGAAGGAGTTACACCGATCATGCGCATCAAGTTCCCCCATATTTTGCCGCTCGCAGTTGCGCTCGCGGCAACAGCGTCGGCCGGGTTCGCCGAAGAGCTCGATCTCTGGTTTACACCGCTCTCATCCGAAGGGCCCATGAAAGAGCCCTTGACCAAATGGATGAAAGAACACCTGCCCAAGGAGCTCCCCGGGGTGACCGTCGACAACAACTTACGGACCTCCCATCTATCAGGATGGCCAGCAAAAGTTCATCGTTCAAGGTCGCAAAGGTAAACCGGACGTGATCGAGTCCGTGCTTGAAGGGATGATCGCTTATCAGAGAGCCGGATTGCTCGCCCCGATTGATGATCTTTTCGATAAATGGCCGGACAAAGACCAGTTCATTCCGAGCACCATCAAGGCTCTGACACTGAACGGAAAACTCTACGGCGTCCCGTACAACACAAATGTTCGCGTCCTGCTTTATCGGAAAGATCTGTTTCAGAAATACGGACTCACTCCGCCGAAAACCTGGGACGAGTTCCTCCAGGACGGAGCGACGATTTCCTCAAAGGAATCCGGCGTTGCAGGTCTCGGGTTAACGACGAAAAACGGAAGTGTCAGAACGTTCCAGGAATTCATCTCGTTCTTCTTTGAGGTGAACAACGGCGAGAACCCCTACAAATACGATGAAGCCGGCAAAAAATGGGTGATGAATACGACCCCCGAAAAGCTGGCCCAGGTCCTGAAGCTTTACACCGATTTCTTTTTCGCGGCGACGCCGTCGGCCGCGAACCAGAACACGCGCGGAAACGATTACCAAGCCACAGACACTGATTATGTATCCGGCAAGAGCGCAATGGTACCGATGGGTCCATGGATCTACAGTTACCGGACAAGCGGGGACGTTGCGAAGAAGATACTCGAAGAAGAGAACGGGTGTAGCTCCGCTCCCTTTGCCGCCGGGAGGCGTCCAGGCGACTTATCTGGAAGTCAAGCCGATCTCGATCAACGCATTCAGCAAGGATAAGAAAGATGCCTGGGATCTCGTCAAGATCCTGACAAGCAAAGAGTTCGTCGCGACGGCGAACCGGATCGAAGGGGTCAATCCGCCCCGAAAAGATGTCGCGGAATTGCCCGAGTTCAAAAACGACTGGTGGGAACAGGCTTTCATCGCGCAGTTGCCGACCGGCGTGGCCCTGGCGCCGATCAACTGGGGTCTTGTGATCAACGATATTACCGAGGCTCTGCAAAAAGCGATTTACAAGAAGGCAACCCCGGAAGACGCCGGCAAGGAGCTTTACAATACGCTCGAGCAGCGGGCTAAAGACAATCAGCTCTAACTATCTGAAAGGCTTCGGAAATTTGAGTTTGTAACATCAGGCCGACATCAGCCTGCACCAAGCTAATCATTCTATGCCGCGCGCTTGATCAAAGTAGCATAGGCTGATATTGGCCTATGCTAGGTGCGCCATTGGCAGTCGGACTCCACGAATGAGCGCAGTCACTCCGTCAGGAAACAGCTCACTCACACTTTGGCAAAGTCTGGGCCGGTGGAGCTTCGGTTACTGGCTCATTTTTCCCGCTCTTTTCGTGATCCTCGGGCTCAACCTCTATCCGACGATTCAGGGAATCCTCACCTCTTTTACCAATCAGTCCCTCATCGATCCCGGCCATTCCGTATACATCGGACTCGAAATTATTTCAAGCTCCTGAAGGACCCAGTCTTCCAGGTGTCACTGGTGCATTCTCTGGAGCTGACTTTTTTTGCGGTCGTGCTCCAGGTCCTTCTCGGTTTGGTCAATGGCTCATCTCCTGATCCAGAAAGTCCCGGGTATCCACTTTTTTCGAAGCGTCGCGATGATCACTTGGGTGCTGCCGATCATCGCCTCGGTGGTCATGTTCCGATTCATGACGCTGCCAAGTTACGGTTTGGTGAACATCCTCTTGAAGGACACGGGCCTGGGTCAACTGGCTCGAAACTGGTTTGGCGACGAGAATTACGCCTTTCCTTTGGTGCTCATCATGCACCTGTGGCGGAACGTGCCATTTTACGCGATTGCCTTCATGGCGGCCATGCAGGCGATTCCTGCGGATCTGTACGAAGCCGCCCGAATCGATGGAGCAGGCGATTGGCGGCAGTTCTGGTTCATTACGCTTCCGAATCTGAGATATATCATTCTGGTGATGGTCGTCCTGCATGTCACCTTCACCTTCAACAACTTCGACTTTGTTTTTCTTTCTACCGGGGGCGGTCCGGTAAACGCAACGGAAGTGTTGCCGACTTACATCTACAAGCAGGCCTGGAATGGTTATGCGCTGGGATACGCCAGCGCCGGCGGCGTGATCATGCTCGTGATCCTCGTTGTCCTGGTGCTGGTCTGCAACAAGTTCATTAAAGGCTTGTCAGAACAATGAGAAGAACCATTTCCAATCCGCCGATTCGTCACCTACTGCGGGCTCTCAATCTTCTATCTTTTTCTGCTGCTGCCGATCGCGTGGCTTGTTCTCTCGAGCTTCCGCAATAGTGATTCGGTTCAATCGGGACGGTTGCTCCCCGCGTGGTCGGAACTGACATTCCGGAATTACATTCAAACCTTCCAGATCAGCAACTTTGTCACTTACCTGGTAAATTCCTTCGTGATCGCATTCAGCGTCATGGTGCTGACCGTTTTCCTGGGCAGCCTCGGCGCCTACGCCTTGAGCCGGTTTGCGTTGAAGGGTAAAAGGCTCTTCATGATGGCCGCTCTCCTGCCGCAATTCTTTCCTTACGTCCTGGTCCTGATCCCGTTTTATATTCTCATGTCGAACTTGAACCTGGTCGACACCCATGTCGGCCTGATCCTGACGCACACCTCGCTCACGCTCCCGTTTGCCCTCTGGATGTTGACCGGATACTTCAACGCCATTCCGATGGAGCTTGATCAGGCAGCGTTGATCGACGGATGCTCGCGATTCGGTGTGCTGTTTCGAATCCTTTATCCGGTCGCGATTCCGGGTCTGGTGGTCGCCGGGTTCTTCGCGTTTGTGGTTTCGTGGGGCGATTACCTGTTCGTTTCAATTTTGTCGCAGAGCAACGAGACCCAGACGTTGCCGATAGGTTTGCAAACCTTTATGAGCAGTCTGGAGGTCCAATGGGGATTGATCACCGCTGGAACAGTCCTCGCCATCGTGCCGACGGTGATTTTCTTTTCGATCGTGCAGCGCCGATTGGTTTCCGGTCTCACCGCAGGCGCGGTTAAGAGCTAGCGCAAAAATCTGGCAAACGCTTGATTGAACCTCGGACTTCTCCGAATTCTATTTAGTTTAAATCTCGCCCGAATCCGAATAAAAATAGTTATGCCGAAGATTACCCTCATTGGTGCTGGAAGCCTGGTATTCACCCGAAATCTCTGCAGCGATATCTTGCTGGCGCCCAGTCTGCAGGACTGCACCATCAGCCTGATGGATATCGATCCGCAAGCGCCTTGAACAGAGCCGCCAGATCGTCCAATCAATCGCCGACCGTAGAAAGCTGCCCGCAAAAATCGAAGCGACGACTGACCGTAAAAACGCCATCCGGAATGCCGACTATGTGATCACCACTTTTCAACAGGGCGGCCTGGAGGCTTACAAGACTGGATATCGAGATCCCGCAGAAATACGGCGTGGAACAGTGCGTCGGCGATACGCTCGGTCCGGGCGGTGTATTTCGAGCGCTCCGGACCATCCCGGTCCTGGTCGATCTTTGCCTCGAACTTGACGATTTTGCGCCTGACGCGCTGCTGTTGAACTACGTCAACCCGATGGCGGCAAATTGCTGGGCGATAGACGCCGCAACCGGTCGTCCTCACGTCGGGCTTTGCCACAGCGTTCAGGGAACCAGCGAGATGCTCGCTGAATGGATCGATGTCCCCTATAACGAAGTCACCTTCTTCTGCGCCGGGATCAATCATCAATCGTTCTTCCTCGAGTTCTGGCGAGGAAAAGAAGATCTCTACCCATCGATCTGGGAAGCGATCGAGCGTCCGGAGAATTACGCCAAAGAACCGGTCCGCATCGATCTCATGAAACACTTCGGATTTTTTGTCACCGAGTCCAGCGGTCATGCGAGCGAGTATGTTCCCTACTTCCGCAAGAGCGCGGCGATGGTGAATGAGGAACTGGTTCCGAAATTTCACTGATAAGGTCAATGCGTGGTTCGATTACGGACGGACCGGCGGATATCTGCGGCATTGCCTGAATCGGATTCAGAAATTCCAGCGGGAATTCGAAGAGATTCTGGCGGAGGAGCCGGCGACAACCCGAAGCCACGAGTATGGTTCTTACATCATCGAGGCCATGGAATCGCACTCGCCATCTGCATTAACGGAAACGTCCCAAATACAGATCTGATCGACAATTTACCCCAAGGCTGCTGCGTCGAGGTTCCCTGCCTTGTGGACGGGAACGGCATCCAACCAACAAAGGTTGGCTCTCTTCCGCCCCAACTGGCTGCCCTGAACCGGACTAACATTAACGTCCAGGAGTTGATCGTCGAGGCTGCTCTGAACGGCGGCACGGAAGCCGTCTATCACGCTGTCATGCTGGATCCGCTCACAGCAGCGGTTTGCACCTTGCCCCAGATCCGGAGCATGGTGGACGAAATGCTGGAAGCGCAAAAGCAGTGGCTGCCGCAGTTCTGAGGAACAGTTGTCAGTGCAGTTGCCAGTTGTCAGTGAACGGACTTCCAGAGTTCAATGATGGCAGGCGAGAAACCTGGCGATGGAAGAGAACTTGAACAGAAGGTAACAAAACAAGCAAAGCTGGATTAGGAATTGGGTCTCGAGAATAAGTTGCGAGACGGCCCAAACCGGAGCTCAACAAAAACTCAAATCTCTGCTTCCTTTGTTACCTTCTGTTCAAATCCCAGTCTTAGTTGCTCCGCTGACAACTGGCAGCTAGGGAACGATTTCCGTACCGATGCCGCCGGCTGTGAAGACTTCGAGCAGCAGCGCGTGCGGAATCCGGCCGTCGATCAGGTGCACTTTCCCAACACCTTCGTTGAGTGCCTCGACCGCCGAAAGAACTTTCGGAATCATGCCTCCCTCGATGATGTCGTCTTCGATCAGTTGCGCCACATTTTCTCGATTGACGGTTGGAATCAGCGAGTTCGGATCTTTCACGTTTCGCATGACACCCATTACGTCACTGACATAGATCATTTTCGCTGCTTTTAACGCGCCGGCCATTGCACCCGCAGCCACATCGGCATTGACATTGAGGATTGTTCCCTCTTCGGTCTGGGCAATCGGAGAGATCACCGGCACCACTTCCCGATCAATCGCTTCGCTCACGCCGCTGAGCTCCAGCGAAGTGACTTCGCCCACAAACCCAACATCGACCAGGTTCTTTCCGTCGAACTGAGGCGCCAAACGTTTGGCCTTGAAAACGTCTCGTCCGGAAAACCCTTCCGCGTGTCCGCCAAATTGCTGCATCGTGTCGACAATGCGGGGACGGATCACGCGTATCCAGGACCTCCTCGACGATCTTGATAGCGGCCTGGTCGGTGACGCGAAGTCCATTGACGAATCGCGGCGTCTTTCCAGCCTCACGCATACGTTGGGTGATTGCTTTGCCGCCGCCGTGAACCAGTACCGGATTGATGCCGACTGCTTCAAGGAAGACGACGTCACGAAGCAGACGCTCAATCAGGTGATCGTCCTCCATGGCGCTGCCCCCATACTTGATGACAAACGTCTGACCGCGGAATTTTTGGATAAAGGGAAGCGCCTCCAAAAGCGCCTCTGCTTTTCCGACCTCGGATTGGTTCTGCATTCCTATTTCTCCCTCTTCTCGAGTTACTCGCCCATATTGAATTTCACGTACTCCGGCGTAAGATCGGTAGTAAACACCTTGTATTCGGCCGACCCCAAGTGGAGGTCAATGGTAACCGTAAATTTTTTGTTCCCGAGGACTTCTTTGAGCGTTTCCTGCGGAGTGCTGCTCGCCATCCCGTGCTGGGCGGCGACCGCTCCGTTGAAAAATATATCGATCATCTCTTCCCGCACTTTTGCCAATGAATATCCGACGGCATCCATGACTCGGCCCCAGTTCGGGTCCTCGCCGTACCATGCGCATTTCACCAGCGCCGAATTGGCAACCGCTTCTGCGGCCTTCCTCGCATCCTGATAGGTTGCCGCGCCTTTCACGTGCACTTCGACAAATTTCGTCACGCCTTCGCCATCTTCAACGATCATCCGGGCCAATTGCCGGGTGACAAAGTTGAGACCTTCCGCGAATCGACCGTACTCTTCGTTGTCCTGCTCGATGGGCGGCGATCCCCGCCTGCCCATTCGCCAGGCAGATGGCAGTGTCGTTGGTGCTCATGTCGCCATCGATCGTGATGCAATTGAACGACTGCTCCACGCTGGCCGAGGTCATCTTTTGCAAGTCTCTTTTTGAAATCGGGGCGTCGGTCGTGATGAAGCAAAGCATCGTCGCCATGTCGGGATTAATCATCCCTGCCCCTTTCGCGATACCTCCGATTCGAACACTTTTGCCGCCAGCGGCAGTTCTACGGCGATTTCTTTATGGAACGTGTCGGAAGTCATGATTGCTTTCGCCGCGACCTAACTCCCGTTCGCGCTCAATCCCGCCACCAACGCCGGCATGGCTCCCTCAATTTTTTCGATTGGCAGATCGCGCCCGATTCGGCCAGTTGAACAGACCAGGACCTGTCGCTCCTTCAGACCCAGTTGGCGAGCTACGGCCTGAGTCATCTTCTTCGCATTTTGGATGCCGGTCGAACCAGTGCAAGCATTCGCATTTCCGCTATTCGCGATGATCGCCCGCGTATCAGCAGCTCGCAAATGGGCCGCAGAAACACGCACCGGCGCCGCTTTGATCTTGTTCGAAGTGAACGTGGCCGCTGCAACCGCCGGGAAATCCGAAATGATTAAACCAAGGTCGCATCTTTTCTGGCGATTCCCTCCGTGATGCCGCATCGAACCGCAGCGGCACGAAAACCGCTTGGGGCGGTAATACCTCCACCGATTTCAAAAAATGTTGATTCCATGTTTGAAGAGCGGTCTCACCTGATACAACAGGACGAGACTTCTGCCGAGCTAATTTCGCTACATTCCAAGTCCCAACGCTTCGTTCCAGCCGTTCATGATGTTGAAACACTGGATGGCCTGGCCGGCCGCCCCCTTGACAAGATTGTCTACTGCGGACATCAGAATGACCCGCCCAGTTCTCGGATCGAACCGCCAGGCGATTTCCAAACGATTCGTACCGACAACGTTCTTGATGTCCGGGTATCGATTCGATCCCAACAATCGAATGAACCATTCGGAGCCATAGGCCGTCTCGTACACTTCTTCGAGAGAGTCGAGTGGTCAGCTCCATCACAGGATCCGCATGAATGGTTGTTATGATTCCGCGATTGAGCGGGATCAAATGTGGCGCGAATTGTATGATCACTTTTTCTCCGGCGGCGTTGGAGAGTTCCTGTTCAATTTCAGACAAGTGCCGGTGCGAGGGCAAACCATAGGGTCGCGCGCTCTCATTGCACTCAACAAAAAGCAAATCCGCATCCGCTTTCCGGCCCGCGCCGCTCACTCCGCTTAAGCTGTTCACAACGATACTTGACAAGCGGATCATGTTTGCGCGTACGAGCGGCAGCAGCGGAACAAGAATGCTCGTCGGATAACAACCGGGACACGCCACTAACTTGGCGTCCTCGGATCTGGTCGCGATAGGCTTCAGGAAGCCCGTAAACCGATTCCTTCAATAGTGCCGGCGCCGGATGCTCATGCTTGTAGAAATACTTGTAGACTTCCGGATCCTTCACTCGAAAATCCGCGCTGAGATCGATTACTTTGATCCCTGCTCCAGCAACGGCACGGCAAACTCGGATGCAACACCATGCGGAAGCGCAAGAAAGGCGAACTCGATGCCGAGAGAGTGCAGCGATGGCATGTCAGGATCGATGAATTCGAGATTCGCCAGCGGAGAGTGCCTGCCGATCCAACCAAAAACTTCGGAGGCCTTCTTACCGGCATACTGCCGAGAAGTGAGACAGCCAAGCTCGACCAAAGGATGTTCGGCCAAGCGCTTCACAAGTTCTTCGCCTGAATAACCGCTTGCCCCAAAAATCGCGACTTTCGCTTTGTTCATATGGTTGTTGGCGGCCTCGTCAGCAGAGGACCTCGAACCGCAGTATAGCTTTTGGTGGGCTTAGGGTAAAATCCAAAACTCAAAACTCAACTTAGAATTTCTCGGTTTTTCCCTCTGGTCAGCTCTGTTCGGCACGTGTATTTTCCAGCCCTTTCAACCCATGCCAGAAGACCGGAAATCACCAGAAGCAGAGACAGCAGATGACCGAAATCGAGCGAATGCGGCATTCGTGCGCGCATGTGCTTGCGACTGCCATTCTCCGGATCTGGCCCGAAGCACAATTCGCTGCAGGTCCACCGGTCGAGAATGGCTTCTACTACGATCTCGAAATGGATCATCACATTTCACCGATGACTTCGAAAGATCGAGGCGGAAATGAAAAAGATCATCAAGGAGAACCAGCCGTTCGAGCGGATCGTCGTCTCTCGCGACGAAGCTTTCGGACTGGCGAATGAAGGGCAATTGGGCGCGCTCGGGCCAAGAGCCATGCCGAGCAAATTCAAGCTCGATATTCTGCAGGGTATACCCGACGAGGAAGAGATCTCTTTGTATCGCAACGGAGACTTCACTGACCTCTGCGCCGGTCCTCACGTCATGCGGACAGGCAACATCGGCGCATTCAAACTCACCTCAATCGCGAGCGCCTATTACAAAGGGGATGCGAACAATCCACAACTGCAACGCGTCTACGGCACGGCCTTTAAGACACGGGCCGAGCTGGACCAATACTTTGAGCTGCTCGAGGAGGCCAAGAAACGCGACCATCGTAAGCTCGGTCGCGAACTTGAATTATTTCATATCGACGAAGAGGTCGGACCCGGATTAGTGCTTTGGAAACCGAAGGGAGCGATCGTTCGCAAAGGAACTTCAGGCCTTTATTTCCGAAGAGCTGCGACGACAGGGGTATACCGAGGTCTTCACGCCCCATATCGGGAAACTGGCGCTCTTCCGTACCTCCGGCCATTATCCCTATTATCGCGATTCGCAGTTCCCGCCGCTCATCGAACCGGAAACTTTGGCCAAATTCGCCGAAGAGGGCTGCTCGTGCGCGGAGCTTTCGAATCGGCTGAAGAGAGGCGAAATTGAGGGTTACTTGCTAAAGCCGATGAATTGCCCAATGCATATCAAGATCTATGCATCGAGTCAGCATTCGTATCGAGACCTCCCGGTCCGGTTGGCGGAGTTCGGAACGGTTTATCGCTGGGAACAATCGGGCGAACTCGGCGGCATGACCAGGGTGCGGGGCTTTACACAGGACGACGCTCACATCTTTTGCACTGAAGAACAGGTTCTCGGTGAAATCCAGGGCTGCCTTCAGCTGGTTCTGAAAATATTGAATACCCTGGGCATGAACTCCTACCGGGTCCGGGTTGGTCTTCGCGATTCCGACTCGTCGCAAATACGTCGGAACATCCGAACAATGGGATCGCGCAGAAGATGCCCTTCGCGAGAGCGCCAAAAACCTCGGCGTACCCTTCTCCGAGGAAATTGGCGAAGCGGCTTTTTACGGTCCAAAGATCGATTTTGTCGTCAAGGACGTGATTGGCCGGGAATGGCAGCTTGGGACCGTTCAAGTCGACTACAATTTGCCAGAACGGTTCGGGCTCAGTTATGTCGCGTCGGACAATTCGGCACGCGGCCCGTGATGATCCATCGGGCGCCATTCGGTTCTCTCGAACGTTTCTGCGGCGTTTTGATCGAGCACTTTGCAGGAAGTTTTCCTGTCTGGCTGGCGCCGGAACAGGTGCGTGTCCTTCCGATCTCCGAAAAGCATCTCGAATACGGAAGGTCCGTCTCTAGAGCGCCTTTTGGATCGCAACATCAGGGCTTCAATCGACGAAAGTTCCGACAAGATCGGGGCTAAGATTCGCCTTGCCCAGCTACAGAAGGTCCCATATATGTTGGTGCTCGGCGCACGAGAAGAGCAGGCCGGCGAAGTCGCCGTGCGTAGCCGCAAAAACGGTGATGAGGGAGCCGTTAGTGCGTCCGAGTTTGTGGAACGAATTCAAATGGAAGTCAGAGAACGTCAACGTGATTGAGTGCACCGCTCCGGCGCCCCGGCCGCACTCTGAGGAGATAGTTTTATTCAGCAACAGCAGCAGATCCGCGTCAACGGTCGAATTCGCGCACGAGAAGTGCGGGTGATTCTAGGCACGACCAACGAACAGTTGGGAATCATGAAATTGCAGGATGCCTTGCGAAGAGCTCAATCGCTTGGGCTCGATCTGGTCGAGGTGGCTCCTACCGCAAATCCCCCGGTTTGCAAGATCGTCGATTTTGGAAAGTACAGATACGACCTTTCCAAACAGGAGAAGGATCGCAAATCAACCTCTTCCAAGCTCAAAGAGATCAAGTTCCGGGTGAATATCGATCCGCACGATTACATGATTAAGGTGCGGCACGCTGAGCAATTTCTGGACAAAGGCAACAAGGTGAAGTTTCAGCTCCAGTTTCGCGGCCGCGAAATGAGCCACAAAGAACTAGGTGACCAGTTAATGCGACGGTTGAAAGACGACCTCTCAACGATGGGACAGGTAGAGATGGAACCGAAGCTAATGGGCAAGAGCATCAATATGACCATGTCACCGCTTCCCGTGAACAAGCGAAAGCGAAAATTCACCGTTGAAGACGAGGAACTGCCTCCTGACCCGCCCGATACGGAGGAATGATCGGTCGGTGGGAAGTCGATTGTCAGTGTCAGTTGCCAGCATCGGCGTAGCGTCACGAGATCACATTAGGATGGAAGAGGATTTGAACAGAAGGTAGGGAACGAAAGTTTGCTACGAGTTTTGAGCGCGCAAATTTCGGTCAGGTCGTGAGCTCAACGTCGACAGCAGATTCCACAACGCCCGATACCGAACGGTTTTTGGAACCCGATTCTGCTCTATCTTTGCTTCCTTTTGTTCGAATCCTCGGCCATACGCGTCCACAGCGAACACTCTTGACACGCTCTCTCTCGGGATGTAGTGATGGCCTCCCGCGATTTTCAAAGGGGCTCTCTATGCCTGATGCTGAAATCATTCTTGAAAGAAAATATCCCCGGCCTGGGCGCCGAGGCTGATATCGTCAAGGTCCGTAAGGGCTATGCGCGAAATCACTTGATTCCGACCGGCAAGGCCTATGAGGTCACTCCCTCTAATCTGAAGCGTCTGAACCAGCTGAAAACCAAGCGCGCCGAACGGGAAGCTCGTGAGCTCAATGAAGCCGAGGAATTCGCCCGTAAGATTAAAAAATTGAAGCTCGAATTTACCCTGGATACCGGCGAGACCGGAAAAGCTTTTGGTTCGGTGACGACAAAAGATATTGAAGAAAAGCTTCAGGCGGAATTCGGGATCACGCTCGACCGCCACAAGATCGAACTCGAGCGTTCGATCAAAGAGACTGGTGAGAAAGAGATCTCAATAAAGCTTCATCACGATGTTTCGGCGACATTGAAGATCGAAATCAAATCTTCACTCCTGCAGATTCTGTTCTCGAGGAGAGCGAATCGGCCGAGGCAAAATCAAGAGCAAAAAGGAAAAACAAAGCCTGGCGCCTGACGATCGATGGCAAAAGGTTCTCACGGTTTGATGAAACCTGCTGAGAACCCCTTAAACACTGAGGGGACGGCACCGGGGCACGAAGATCAGGTTATTCACAGGATCTTCACAGCCTATCCACAGCGCGAGAGGTTCCTCGATCCCTGCCATTCAGCGAGGATGGTGAAAAAGGTGTCCTCTGTTCTCTGCTCCTTTCTCCCCGCGACGTAGCCGACATTTGCGTTCTGCGCCTTCGGTCCGAAGCGTTCTACATTCCGGCCCACGAAATTATTTACAGCCTGATCCTTGAGTTCGGTGATAAGAGTAAGCCAATCGATTTCGTCTCGCTCAAGCAGGCTCTCAAAGATCGGAATCAACTGGAAGAGATCGGCGGTCCGGAATATCTGAGCGCTCTTTACAGCTTTGTTCCGACCGCGGCAAACGCCAGCTACTACATTGATATCGTCCGCGAGAAGTACGTCTTGCGTCGGTTGATCTTCGCGTGCAACAAGCTTTCCACTCAGTGCTACGATCAGCAGGGGGAAATCGAGCCGCTTTTGGACGACGCAGAGAAAGAGATTTTTGCGATCACTGGAGAACACGTCAAAACGGAGATTGTTCCCACCAAAGATCTCGTGATGGAGGCGATCGAACAGATCGAAAAATTGTATGAGAATCGGGGTTCGGTGACCGGTTTGCCGACTGGATTTATTGAGTTGGACCGGATGACAAGCGGGCTTCATCCGGCCGAGATGATCGTCATTGCGGCACGACCGAGCATGGGGAAGACCGCATTGGCAATGAATATCGCGGAGCACGTTTCGATGGACATCGGCAAGGCCGTCGCCGTGTTCAGCCTCGAAATGAGCAGCCAGCAACTGGTCCAGAGAATTCTTTGCTCGCGAGCGAAGGTCGATCTGCAGCATGTCAGAAATGGATTTCTATCGGAGCGAGACTTTCCAAATCTGACGGCTGCGGCCTCGCAACTCGCTGCTGCGAAAATGTTCATTGACGACACGCCAGGTCTTACCGATCACGGAACTGCGCGCTAAGGCTCGGCGGATGAAGTCGCAACACGATATTCAGCTGATCGTCATTGATTACCTTCAGTTGCTTCGCTCGATGAGCCGAAGGGCGCAGGACAATCGGCAATTGGAAATTTCCGAGATCTCGGCGGGAATAAAAGCGCTCGCCAAGGAGCTGAATCTGCCGATCATCGTCATCGCCCAATTGAATCGCCAACCAGACGCGCGCGCTAAAGAGGGCGGGCGTCCCCGTTTGAGTGATTTGCGTGAGTCAGGCTCGATCGAACAGGATGCCGACTTGGTCGGACTGCTTGTCAGACCGGAGTATTACGAAACCGACGATGAAGCAAAGCAGGAACGAGCCGGCGAAGCAGAGCTAATCATCGCGAAGCAGCGGAATGGTCCGACCGGCGACGTTCCGTTGACATTCCTGAAAAAATACACGCGATTCGAAACTCGCGCTCGCGAGCACGCTTAGGGAGACACGTGTTGGCGCGTGGGGGGGCGGAGGACCGGGGAGTCGGGAGCCAGAAGGGGCGCTTCCCTTACAAAAATTAGCGATGTTACGACTAAGCGTCTCCCTGTACCGTCCACCCTTTTGGATGTTTCTTCGCTCGAAGCGGGTGGCAGGATTCAGCCAGGGTTTCAACCCAGGTTTCAACCCTGAGCTTTATCCGCAATACAATAGTCGGGGGGAGCGCTCGCAAGCCCGGCGACCAGTTCCGATTGTCTAGAAGGCATCGCTCGGTGCGAACAAAATACAGGCAGGAAGCCTACGCTACTTTGCTCTCCAGCGTCTGAAGCGATACCTCAAGGCCATCCCGCCGGCAACTCCGCGAACCCACAGTTGCGGCGCGACGGCGTAATGCAGTATAGGCTTCCAGCCTGTATCGGGGCGCAATGTCTGGTGCACCACTTTCTTCGAAAATTCCCTGCTTTTACGCCGCTTGAATCTCTTCTTGTATTTTTGTTAGAGGCGACCACAATATCTTGTGGTCGGCACTCCGATCATATTTCAATCATGCGATGCCCAAAATGCGGAAACCTTGAAGACAAGGTTATCGATTCCCGTTCAGCGAAGGCAGGAGCGGCTATTCGTCGCCGTCGCGAGTGCTTGGCATGCCAGCACCGATTTACGACTTACGAAGAAATCGAGCGTCGCGACTTGCGAGTCATCAAGCGAGATGGACGCCATGAACCGTTCGATCGGCAGAAGTTCTGAGCGGAATGGTAAAAGCCTGCGAGAAGCGCCCGGTCAGCTACGATGCTCTGGAGCGGGCAGTGGAAGAAATAATACAGGAATTGGAGCAGGCGTACGACCACGAGGTACCTACAAACGCGATTGGAATTCGTGTGATGGAACGGCTGCACTCGATGGACGAAGTCGCGTACATCCGATACGCTTCCGTTTACAGGCAATTTCAAGACATCGGAGAATTTATTAACGAGATCGAATCTCTCGGTCGTAAAATCAAACGCAACGCCCTACAACCTGATCTGTTTGTCCCGTGATAGCCCTACGCGATTCCCTACCGCTTCTTCGACAAAGCGAAAATGAGCATTGTGCGATTCGCCAGGACTGGCTTTGTTTTTGCCTCTGTCGCGCTGCTGAGAAGGCTGGCTACAGCCGTTGGTGGCTTGCGGAACATGTCGTGGCGAGTGTGATGTGTTATCTCTCTAAAACGTATGGAACAATGTTATTACGCCGAAACAACTCCGCGACATCGTTGTTTCCGCCCTGCAATCGATCGGCTACGCCGAGGTTGCGCTGCGACTGGACATCACTAGTCCGCCATTCGATACTTTCTTTGAGCGAACTGGCCAGAAGAGGCCGGACCAGGATACGAGCTGGCGTTTTTCCGGCTGTTGAAAGAACGAATTCAGCCTGCTTTCTCTGATCAGCTTCGAATCTTGATATTTACGGGCTGCAATCGTGCGTGCGGCATTTGCAATCGGTCAAGACCTGGAGTCGCGGATGCTCACAGTTACGAAACGAAATTGTAGATTTCCTTCGGGCACACTTTGAACGAGCCAACATGAAAACGGATATCCTGCTCACGATCAGATGACACTGTTCCAAAAAATTGTTGCCGGCCAGATTCCTGCAAAGATCATCATGGAAGATGACGACTTAATCGTTTTCCACGATATTAATCCGCAGGCGCCAATTCACGTCCTTGTGGTTCCGAAAAAGCCAATACCGCGTCTCTCCGAAGCAAGGGCAGAGGACGAAAGTCTCTTGGGCAAACTGCTGCTGAAAGCTCAGGAAATGGCCAAAGCTCTGGGAATATCGCAGACGGGATTTCCGTTTAGTCATCAATAGTGGACGGAACGGCGGGGAGACGGTCCCCCATTTGCACGTTCACCTTCTTGGAGGACGCCCGCTAACCTGGCCGCCCGGCTAGCCCGCAATACTGTTCACTTAAGGAACTGCCCGGTCAGAGTCGGCGAGCCAAATGAAAGCTAGAGAGTTTACCCCACGAGTGTCGTTTAGGCGAAGCTCCCATTCCCCTCAAAATAAGGGCGGATAACCGCTGACGTGAACTTTGACTTCCAATCAAGGCCTGTCATTATCACACGCGCAGCCTGGCCTCCTGGGATATGTTATTATCGGGTCTGGGGCATTAGCCTTAAATCCCGAGCACCGCAGGGCAAATTCTAAAATTTTCCGTTCTCCAAAGAACTACTCGCGTAACGTCACACCAAGACGCTCGACGAGCTGCGATTTCAAGCGGCCGTGCGCCGCGTTCGCTTCTTCCATGGTCAAAGTTCGATCGCTTGCTCGATAAGTCAAACTGCAGGCCATCGATTTCTTGGTCAGAGGCACCTTTTCACCGCTGGGATCCACAAACAGATCGAACAATCGAATTTCGACCAGAAGCGATTCATTGGCAGAAGCAAACGCATCAAGCACCGCTTGGTATTTCAATTCTCTACCGGCCAGAAAAGCCACGTCTCGCGTGACGGCAGGAAAGCGGTCCAGTGCCTTATAACTGAACTGTTTCAAAGTCTCACCTGGCATCAGAGTCAGTTGGGCGACCAAAACCGGGTCGCGCGCTCCAATCTCTTTTGCCAAGCCCGGACGGAGTTGTCCGATCTTACCCACCGGATGTCCTGCCCCATCCGTTATTCCGCACAGGAGGGGAGCGAAACTGGTCGGCTGCTCACGCACAAATATCAACTCCTTGGCAAGAGCTGTGTTCAGAATGCCTTTCAGATCGAACAGATCAAAGTTAGCGGCTTCCTGGTTCCAGCTTTTGCTTTGGCGTTCCCCGGAGACAAGGAGCGAAAGAGAAACGGATTCCTCCTGCGTCGCGGCCTTGAAGACACGGCCGATTTCGAAGAGCGCCACCCTGCTCGCTCCACGATTGAAGTTCCGCTCAGCCGCCCGAACCAGGCCCGGCAGCAAGGATGGTCTGAGAACTCTCTGATCATCGGTCAGGGGATTTCGAAGTGTCAGAGGGTCCGGTATCGGCTCCAACATGTAATCCAAAGCCTGCTCGTCCACGAGCGTAAGGCTTCGCGCTTCAAAGAGACCCAGACCTGCCAGTCTTTGTCGAAGTTGCATCAGATCGTCATGAGCGCGATCGGAAGCCGAGCTTTCGGTTGCCGATCCGAAGAGGCGCGATGGAATATTCTGGACTCCGGCCATGCGGCACACCTCTTCGATCAGGTCCGTCTCTCGGATCAGATCCTGGCGGTAGCTTGGCATCTCCCAGCGATTTTCACCTGCATGTTTGAGCCCGAGCCGGGCCAGAAGGTTGGCGGAATCAGGAACTTCCATACCTAAGAGCCTGGTGCAACGTTCCTGGCGCATCTCGACCACGCGGCGCAAATGCGGAATGGATCCCCCGATCACCACGCTTTCGTCCGCCTTTCCCCCGGCGACATTCAAAAGCAGATCGGTGGCCCTCGCAGAAGCGAGCAATACCGCCTCCGGATCGACGCCCCGCTCAAATCGAAAGCTGGATTCGGAAATCAGTCCGAGGCGCCGGCTGGTTCGGCGGATAAAACCGGGACTGAAATAGGCGGCCTCCAGGAGCATATCGGTCGTTGTTGCTGTCACCCCGCTCTGCTCGCCGCCCATCACGCCGGCAATCGCTAACGCC
Organism: uncultured Verrucomicrobiae bacterium; assembly: GCA_963736745.1. Classification (GTDB taxonomy): domain Bacteria; phylum Verrucomicrobiota; class Verrucomicrobiia; order Chthoniobacterales; family JAFAMB01; genus JAFAMB01. Next base: position 39,027 of record CAVTQD010000042.1, read on the forward strand.
CGCTGATGATCCGCAATCACGAGATCATTAGGATGCAGCTCATACTCTTTCTCATCCAGCGCCAGCAATTTCTCGCCAGGATTGGCCTTTCGAACTACAATACCGCCCTTGAGCTTGGCGAGATCGAACGCGTGCAGCGGCTGACCCAGCTCCAACAAAACATAATTCGTCACGTCGACGACATTGTTGATCGAACGCAATCCGGCCGCCTCCAATTTTTGTCGAAGCCAACCTGGACTCGGCTCCACCCGGATACCCCGGAGCAAACGAGCGGAATAAAGGGGACATCCGTCCGTTGCCTCGAGCCGAACAACGCTGGAATCTTCGTGAACGTTATCGGAAACGGCGCTTGTCTGCGGAAACAACACTGGAGGAAGATCCAGCAAAGCGGCCAATTCCCGCGCAATTCCATAGTGACTCAATAGATCGGGCCGATTTGGCGTCACCTCGATTTCGATCACGGTATCCGGTGGGAAAATCTCGGACAATGGACTTCCGATCGGACGCATCAGCAGGCAAAATCAGGAAGCCGCGGCATCCTCCGCAAGACTCAAGTTCCCGCGGACTGCAAAGCATTCCCTCGGATTCAACTCCTCGCAGCTTGCTTGCTTTGATTTTTAGGCCGCCGGCAAAACAGCTCCGGGTAAAGCCAGCGCCACCTTGTCTCCGGCCCGGAAATTCTTCGCGCCGCAAACCATTTGTCGCGGCAGACTGGAGCCATCGTTCACGCGGCAGACACTCAAACGATCCGCATTAGGATGCGGCTCGAAGGATTCAATTTGCGCCACGACCACTTTATCGAGGTCTGCACCACGCTGTTCGACACCCTCAACCTCAACTCCCGCAAAGGTTAAAGCTTCAACAATCTCGGGAACCGAGTGAATGAGCGGCAAAAATTCCTTCAGCCAATTCAGTGACAATTTCATGTCGCAAACTGGGCTAAGAATCGTTGGTCATTCTCGATCAACAGGCGGATATCGGGCAAACCGAACAAGGACATCGCCAAACGCTCGAGCCCCATTCCAAACGCGAATCCAGTCCACTCTTCGGGGTCATAAGCGCTGTCGCCGCGTTTTGCGTTGACCGCTTCGAATACCGCGGGATTGACCATTCCACATCCCAAGAGCTCCATCCATTTGCCATCCTGGATCCCGGGCAATCGGATATCGAGCTCAAAGCTTGGCTCGGTAAAAGGAAAGAAATGTGGTCGCAGCCGGGTCTGCACCTCTTGGCCTAACAGCTCCCGAACAAAATATTCCAAAGTTCCTTTGAGATCAGCGACGCTGACGTTGCGAATCGACATACAGCCCCTCTAGCTGATTGAACTGGTTCAGGTGCGTGGCATCGGTTTCGTCTCGGCGGTAAGCTGCTCCGGGTCCAATCACCCGCACCGGAGGTTCATTCGCAACCATCGTCCGGATCTGAACGGTCGAGGTATGCGTGCGCAACAGTCTTCCGTCGGGCAGATAAAATGTGTCCGAATCGTTACGGGCCGGATGATTCGCCGGCGTGTTCAACGCGTCGAAACAGTGCCATTCGGTTTCAATGTCAGGCCCGTCAGCCAGCGCAAACCCCAGCCGCCGCAAAATTTGCACCGCTCGTTCCTGAAGGAGCGTCAACGGATGCATGCCTCCGACGCGAAACGGCGTTCCCGGGAGCGTCTCGTCCACATCGCTCAAATGTCTGCGCCTCTCCCTCGGACTCCAGGGCGTCGAGCCGGCTGTCCAAGGCAACCGTTACTCCGTTTCGGATCTCATTTAAGAGCTTACCGATGCGAGGACGATCCTCTTTCGGCACGTTGCGCATGTTTTCGCTCAACCGAGAAACTGCGCCGGCTTTCCCCAGAAATTTCACCCGAAGATTTTCAAGGGCGATTTTGCTGTTTGCCTGTTGGATTTCACCAAGCGCCGTTTCCTGCAATCTTTGAAGATCATTGTCCATCAGGAGACTGGGCGTGCACTAGAGCTGCGTTCTTCTTCTGGTCCAACGCCGCGACAGCTCTGTCCAAAATTGCCTTGAAAGTCGTTTCATCGCTTACTGCCAGGTCAGCCAATACCTTACGATCAACTTCAATTTTGGCCTGCAGCCAAGCCTTCCATAAAACGGCTGTAGGAGTGCCAAATTGGCGGCAAGCTGCATTGATTCGCTGAATCCAGAGGTTCCGAAAATTGCGCTTTCGCGTCTTCCGGTCACGGTACGCCCAATATTGGGCCTTCATCGTGGCGTCTTTGGCATAGCGGAAAAGCTTGGATCGACGCCCGCGATATCCCTTAGCTTTGTCGAGAACTCTTTTACGGCGCTCTCTGCTGGCACGCGCGTTGGTTGCTCTAGGCATATATTTTATCCGGCGTCCGCCGGATCCTCACGCACAGGTTGTTGTTTCACATTTTCGTCCCCCCACCTCACCTGTCGCATCAGCCCCGAAAACATTTCGGGGCAGGCGGAGAACGATCTGCCGCTTTCTCAGTTGAATGGCAGGTTTTCTTTTATCCGTGCTTCGTCAGTTTTGTCGAGAACGGCGGTCTTAGCGAGTTGACGTTTGCGCTTCGCATTTTTCGACACGAACAAGTGTCGACGGCCAGCGTGGCCACGCAAGCACTTTGCCGGTCGCCGTCACCTTGAAGCGTTTCGCCACTGCTTTCTTCGTTTTGCGTCTCGCTATCGGTTTTGGCATAAGGAGCCGGCAATCTATCTCAGGATTCTAGTTCGCAACTGGAATCTGCGGGATCGGGTGAACGAAGCGTCCCGCTTTGCTCGGCGCCTCCGGAAGCAAAGCTGAACGCCTACTCAAATCTGAAATACAATCTGCACTGGTATAGCCCCGATGCTCTCTGTTCTTCTCGTTCAACGCGCACCCCCAGAACTCGCTCGAGCATTTCGCGTTCGAAACGTCTGACGAGCGGAAAGGCGTCGAGCAAATCCAAAATTGGCGAATGATGCTCCACGATCACTGTCGGTTCACGACTCGAAACTTCGGACATATAACCTTCGTGATCGCGGAACTTTGCCAGCATCTCAGCCAGTTCCAAAACAGTCTGCCCGCGCAGCCTCCGCATGTAATTCCTCGGTCTTCGCGGTGAAGACTGAATACAACAATTTTTCCGCAGCTGCATGACCATAGAGCCGGTTTGCGGCATTCAGGATTTCGATCGTAGCGCCATTGCTTGCGCTCGGAAAAAAAGTGTGCGCCTTCGGAGTCAGCCGATAGACCATTTCCGGGCGTCCGACGGCTTCGGACGCCGCCAAGTATCGACGTACCCTTGCCGCTCAAGTTCCTCGCAATGTTGCTTTACACCCATATAACTGAGCTTCAGCCGCTCGCCAAGTTCGTTGACAGAAAGTCCCTGGGTTTTCTTAAGAGTGTCAATTATGCGCATCCTTTGCGAGCGGCCAACTTCACTTATTCGCTTCATCGGATTTCGCTATGAAAACGGTCGCCCGATCTTTACCGGACCAGCCCACCTTAAGCACTCAATTGGGCGCAGTTCTCAGGTTACTTACCGACTTTCACGATCGAATAGGTCTTTACCCCCTTGCGATCCAGCAAAAGCAACAGGTTCGGCTTACCTTTCTGTTCGGCCAACGCCTTCTGAAATGACTCCGTGTTGGTAACCTGGTTTCGCCCGACCTCGGTGATCACGTCTCCTGTTTGAATATCGGCCACCGCGGCTGGGCTGTTCGGCGCAACCTCGGTCACAACAACTCCAGAATCCGACTTCAGTCCCAACTCCTGCTTTAACTCAGGGGTCACATCCTGGACTTGTACGCCAAAGCTGGAGGCAACAGTCTTCGCCTTGCGAAGGCTGGGCCTGAGCGCTTGCCAGCTTGCTCGTATCGCCCGGCAGTTCTTCCGTCTTCACCGTGACCGTAATCTTTCTGCCGTTCCGCCAAACCCCCAAATTAACTTGCTCCCCAACCTTCTTCTTCAAAATCTCGTTCTGAAGCTCCCGGGCACTGCTCACCTGGAACGCCATCCACATCAGTGATCACGTCGGCAGGCCGCAAATCACTCTTCGCCGCCGGAGTATCAGCCTGAATTGTCCGCACAACTACTCCTTTGTCTACACCTTTGAACACTTCTGTGCGGTTCTGGTCGTTGAGACTCTCAATAATAATCCCTAACCAGGGGCGGACGATCTTTCCTGAGGCGATGAGTTGCTCGCTCACCTGCTTAGCAAGATTGCTTGAAATCGCAAAACCAAGCCCGCGGTTCAAGCCATGGATCAGGGTGTTCATCCCGATCACTCTGCCATCGATATCACACAGCGGACCGCCACTGTTTCCGGGATTGATCGCCGCATCAGTCTGGATGTAGTCCTCATATTTGTCCGGCAGCAGTTCATTGCGGCCTTTCGCACTCACCACGCCGCGTCGTGAAGGTGTAGGCGAATTTGTAAGGGGTTCCGATTGCACAGACGATCTGACCGACTTTCACTTCATCGCTGTTGGCGAAATCGATCGACGGAAGACCGGCGGCATCGATCTTTAATGACTGCAACGTCAGTTCGGTCATCAGATCCGATGACCTTGGCACGAAAGTTCGCCCGTCTTTCAATTTGACGTTGATTTTATCTTCGCCGTCGACCACATGGTTATTCGTGATGATGTAGCCGTCCTGGCGCACGATGAACCCGGATCCCTCGCTCTGATCGGGTTGTTCACTTTCGTCCCTGGGACCGCGAAAGAAAAAATCAAACCCATCCATAGGGTTGGAGGAATTGCCTGATCGGCCGTTCTTTTCGACATCGACAACAACAACAGCCGGAGCGACCTTTTCGTAAACGGCTGTATAAGCGTCGTTCAGCTGATGCGCGATATCCTTCGCCGTATTCGAGGCCGGCGCCTCGGCGAAAAGCGTTTGAGTTAACAGAAGTCCCCCAACAGCGAGGGCGAAACACGATGAATGACGCTCATATTGAAGTAACTTTCGAAGCGGTCTGCCGCCTGTTCAATACGGGAATGTGGCAGCAGAAATGCTAGAAGCAAGCAGGGTAAGAGAGAAAGGGAGGGATGGAGTTTTACCGCCGGTCGATCTTCTCAAGTCGACCGGAACCTCACTCCGCTTACTCGATGGCGCCTCGATCGCAACATTGCTTGTGAAGCGTCAGGGCTGGACCAGATTGACAATCGGAAGTGCGCACTTAGAATTGTAACCAACTAGTCAACCAAACATGCAAAGCTTAGCTGAAACCGCCGATAAGCGGTTCCTTACTTTCGCCCCTGGTTTTTGGCCAAATGTTGCTCCCGAGCTCTGGAACGACTGGAAATGGCAACTCAAAAACCGGGTCACCAACCTCCAGCAACTCGAACAGAAGTTCGCACTTACCCGCGAAGAACGCGCCGGGGTAATTCTGTCCGGAAACAAGCTTGCGCTCGCCATTACACCCCATTTTTTCAATCTCATCGACCCCGAAGACCCGAACTGTCCGATTCGTCGCCAGGTCATCCCGCGTGTCGAAGAAGTCCGACCGCTCTCCGCTCGAAATGGCCGATCCATGCGGCGAAGATTCCCACATGCCTGTCCCGGGTCTTGTCCATCGTTATCCCGATCGCGTGCTCTTTCTGGTCACGGACCGGTGCGCATCGTATTGCCGCTACTGCACTCGCAGCCGCGTCGTCAGCGGCGTCGGTGAACAAGAGTTGCACACCGATTTCGAGGAAGCCTACCGGTACCTGGAAACTCACACGGAGGTCCGGGACGTCTTGCTTTCCGGCGGAGACGCCTTACTCCTTTCCGACGATAAGCTCCGCGGGATTTTGCGTCGTTTGCGCGCTATCGAACATATCGAGTTCGTCCGGATCGGGACGCGTGTCCCGATTTTCTTGCCTCAACGGGTCACGCCGGACTGTGCCGGATGCTTCAGGAATTTCATCCACTCTGGATGAGCGTTCACGTCAATCATCCTCGCGAGCTGACGACCGAGGTAAAGACAGCTTTTGAACGTCTGGTAAACCACGGAATACCACTCGGAAACCAGAGCGTTCTCCTGAAGGGAGTAAATGATGATCTGACCGTCATGAGGGCGTTGGTGCACAAACTGATCATGTGCCGCGTCCGCCCATATTACATCTATCAGTGCGATCTAATCCATGGCTCGGCCCATCTGCGCACTTCCGTGGCAAAGGGGATTGAGATCATCGAAGGTCTTGCGGGGTCACACGACCGGTTACGCCGTGCCGCAGTTCGTCATCGACGCGCCAGGGGGCGGAGGTAAAGTTCCGATCAACCCGGGATACATCCTCTATCATGATCACGAAAAAATCGTGATCCGGAACTACGAGGGAAAAATATTCGAATATCCGGAACTGGAGATGACTGGGTATTCGCGACATCACTCCGAATACGTGGACGAATTTTTGTACTCTTGAAGGAGTCCGTAGTGGCAGGGAGTTCAGAAGGCAAATGCTTTGGCTGAGGACAAATTTGCCGGCGACGCGGGCCAGCCGGTCGGATTCTACATCGCATGGTAGCGGATGAATCACCACCCACAGAGCGGAAAGCCGCTGTCCATTCTGCAACTCCTGAATTCCTGAACTCCTGATCTTCTGCAACTGGCACTGGCAATCCCTCCGACTGCTGTAACTGCTTCCATGGCCGGGATCGTCGTCAAACCGCGTGCACGGATCTTTCACGGACACGATTGGGTCTATGCCTCGGAGGTTCTCAAGACGTTTGGAGATCCTGAGCCCGGGGACGTTATATCGCTAAAAGATGGTCAAGATCGATCGTTAGGATCTGCCATCTACAATCCAAATTCACAGATCATCGCCAGACGATTTTCCCGGCGAAAACAGGAGTTGGACCACGATTTCTTCGTTCGAAGAATCAGCCAGGCGATTGCTTCTCGTGAAAAACTCGGGGCGTTGCGAAACCCTGGCCGCATCGTATGGAGTGAAAGCGACGGATTACCGGGAGTGATTATCGACCGGTACGGATCACATCTGGTCTTGCAGACTCTGACACTGGCAATGGACCAGCGAAAGGATTTGATCGTCGAGCCGATCAAACAGCTCCTGTCGCCTAGCTCGATCATCGAAAGGAATGACGCTCCAATACGGAAAGCGGAAGGGCTCGACCTCGTGGCGGGCCTCCTTAGTGGGGAGCAACAGGCCAGCATCGTGCTCGAGGCGAAAGGTATGAGTTTCACGTTGACCTCCTGACGGGACACAAGACCGGCCTATACCTGGACCAGATGGACAATTACGAGGCGGTGGCAGAGCTCGCCAACGGAATGCGGGTTCTCGATTGTTTTTCCAATCAAGGCGCATTTGCGATTGCCTGCGCCAAAGCCGGGGCTTCCACGGTGACGGCGGTCGAGATCAGCGGTGATTTGGTGAAGCCGATTAACGAGAATGCTCAACTGAATGGAGTCACCATCACCACGGAGGAAGCAAATGTGTTCGACTATTTTTCGAAAGAAATCCGAGAGAACGTCCAGTTCGATTTGATCATCCTAGACCCGCCTTCCTTCGCCAAATCCAAAGATTCGCTCAACAGCGCATGGCGAGGTTACAAAGAGATCCATATGCGCGCTCTCCAATTGCTGCCGCCAGACGGGTTTTTGGCAACATTCTCCTGCTCTCATCACGTTTCCCGTGAAATGTTTTTGGAGATGATCGTTGATGCAAGCGTGGACGCGAAACGTCACGTCCGAATCGTGAGATATCTGTCGCAGCCGCTCGACCACCCGATCCTTCCCCATATTCCCGAGACCGAGTATCTGAAGGGTTATCTCCTTCAGGTACTTCCGGGAAGATAAAGGAGTTGTCAGTGCCAGTGCAAGAGGAGTTGTCAGTGGTCAGTGTCAGTTGTCAGTTGAAGAAAGCCGGTATCGGATAGGCCGCTCAATTTCGGTCAAGAGCTTAAAGGAGTGTCGAGGCAGTTGCCAGTGTAGGCAGTTGCCAGTAGTCAGTGTCAGTTGCCAGTGGGAAAAGCATGTAGCGTTTGAAAACCAAGCTCTTGACCGAAACTGAGCGCCAATCCGACACGGGACTGGCCTTCTTTAACTGACAACTGGCACTGACAACTCCTTTAAGCTCAATTTCGGTCAAAAGCTTGGATTGTTTTGAAACGCTACACGCTTTTTCCCACTGGCAACTGACACTGACTACTGGCAACTGCCTCTGACAACTGTCATCAAAACACAGATTTTCGTTGCGGCGGCGTCCGTTTTCCTGAGAATGGAGTTTGATGTCGGAGAGTATGAAAGAACCGTTTCTCGATCTGCCGGACGAGCGATCTACCTCACCTGAAATGCTCGATTCGCAGGTCCAGCGGGCGCAAGAACAGCTTCTGCAGCTAAAGCGCCAGCAGGAACTGATCGAAAAACAGAAACGTGAACTCGAAGAACTCAGCCGGAAACAAGAGGAGCTCGAAAAGGGTCGCGCCGACATGATTGAAAAGTTAACCCGATCACTTGTGGTGATCGAGCGGGAAACTTACGAAGCCGAGAAACGGGTGGAACAGTTGCGGCTCACCAACGCGACCTTTGCGCAGCACCTCGATTCCCTTGAAAGGATCAACCCAAAGGGTTGGAGCAATTCGGATCTTCACAAGGAATTGAGCAAAGCATTGAGTGCGGTGGATGACGCCCGTGCTGAGTATACAAAATCCCTCACGAAAATTAACGCGAAATCCGATGTAGAGGTGATCGATCCACGTTCAACGGTCGAGGAATCCTATTATTCGCCTCCGGAGGATTCCAGTTTCGTCCTTTGGCTTAAACGCGGTTTTGCCTTTACGCTCCCTATTTTAATTCTTGGGTTGAGCGCGCTGCTAGTTTTTTACTTCATGCATGGCTGATACTGTTGAGTGATGGGACGCAGACGATTTAACGACTCTCCGATATCAGCGAAACAGGACGAGCTTGCGAAACAGGAAGAAGAGCTGCGTCGCCAAGTGGAAGAATTGCAGCGCAAGATCGAGGAAGCTCCGAAATTGGCTCAGGCCGAGCAGGAACGCCAACGCCAGGAGAGGATCGAGCGCGCGTCTACGAGACGGAGTCCATTCGATTCCCCGGATATTCTTCAAGACTCCCGCCACGGGGAGGATTTGTTTTCGAAGCGCCCGCGCCGGCCGAGACGTGCACAACGGCGCCAGGCGCGCATGCGCTTGTTGATTTCCTGCTTGGCGGTCTTGGCTCTAGTCGCGATCGTGATCTTCCTCGCGATTCAGATGTTCAACCATCTGTGACGAAATCGATGAGCTTAAAGAATTTTGACGTCGAATATGTGGCCGAACTGGCTCGCATCAAATTGACACCGGAGGAGATCAAGACATTCGAATCTCAACTAGGGCAGGTGCTTGAGCATGTGGCGAAACTGAATGAGGTCGACATCTCGCAGGTCGAACCAATGGCTCACAGCTTCCCAATTTACAACGTCTTCCGCGAAGATGAGACACGAGAAAGCTTGGATCGCGAGCTGCCCTCTCGAACGCTCCGCATCAGGCCCAGGGTTTGTTCATCGTAACGAAAGTCGTGGAGTAACGCGGTGGAAATCACCTCTCTCACCGTTCACGAAACTCGGGCATTGCTTCGCTCCAAACAAATCTCACCGAAAGAAGTGATCGAGGCATTGGGCCGGCGGATCAAGAGGTGGATCCATTGGTCCACGGCTATTTGTCATATGATCTCGATCGCGCAATTTCCGAGGTCCGACAGGCCGATCTCCGTCTGCCTCTGGGCGGTGTGCCGATTTCCATTAAAGATGTCATCAACGTCAAAGGCCATCCGTGCGGTTGCGCCTCCAAAATCCTCCAAGGGTACATCTCTCCGTACGATGCGACGGTTATTGCGAAGCTTCGGGCGGCCGGTGCCATACCGTTTGGACGGGTTAACATGGACGAATTCGCCATGGGATCTTCCACAGAAAATTCGGCGTTCGGACCGACCAGAAATCCATGGGATACCACGCGCACTCCGGGCGGTTCCAGCGGGGGCTCTGCCGCTGTGGTCGCTGCCGATGAGGGTTTTGCCGCTCTTGGGTCGGACACGGGCGGTTCGATCCGTCAACCGGCTGCACTTTGCGGTCGTGTCGGGCTAAAACCAACTTATGGTCGAGTCTCGCGGTTCGGCCTGGTCGCATTTGCTTCTTCTCTCGATCAAATCGGCCCGATCACTAAAGATGTGATGGACGCGGCGATCCTGATGAACGTTATCGCCGGAGCGGACAAGTTTGACTCGACTTCCCTGGACGATGCCGGTACCGGATTTTACGGCTGATCTTGAAAAAGGGGTCAAAGGGACTGAAGCTCGGTCTCCCAAAGGAATATTTTATCGAAGGTCTTGATCCCGAGGTGGAAAAAACCGTACGGGCGGCTGTCGAGAAGCTTGAAGGGCCTGGGCGCCGAGGTGATCGAGATCTCGTTACCGCACACCGAATTTGCTCTGAGCACCTACTATATTATCGCTCCCGCCGAAGCCTCTGCGAACCTCGCCAGATTCGATGGAGTGCGGTACGGCTTCCGCGCTAAGGAAATGAGCGGTCTGCTTGACCACTACGGCAAGAACAAGAGAAGAGGGGTTCGGTCCCGAGGTCAAACGCCGCATCATTCTTGGCACCTACGTGCTGAGTTCGGGCTATTACGATGCTTATTATCTGCGGGCTCAAAAAGTTCGAACTCTGATCCGACAGGATTTTGCGACTGCCTTTGAGCAGGTCGACGCAATTGTCTGCCCGACATCTCCGACTCCGGCGTTCAAACTCGGTGAACGCACAAGCGATCCGCTCAGCATGTATCTGGCAGACATATTTCACCTTGGCCGCAAATATGGCAGGGATCTGTGGGATCAGCGTTCCGTGCGGATTTTTGGAAAAAGAAGGAAAACAGCTCCCGGTCGGTCTCCAGATACTTGGCAGAGAACTCAATGAATCTACCGTGCTGCAGGTCGCCTATGCATACGAGCAGAGCACGGATTGGCATAAGGTGAAGCCGAGCATTTGATTGGGGAAGGAGTCAGGAGTTGCAGGAATCAGGAATTCTTGTTCTTGCCGCTTGAGCGCTCTCTATTCGACTCCCTTCAATTTTGCCAGCACATTGAAATCTTCAAGCGTCGTCGTGTCTCCCGTGACCTGGCCTCCGCTTGCAATTTCCTTGAGCAACCGGCGCATGATTTTCCCGCTTCGAGTCTTTGGCAGAGCCTCCGCGAAACGGATATCGTCCGGTTTAGCAATCGCTCCGATCGCGGCCGCGACGTGCTGTCGCAATTTTTCACGAAGTTCCGGCGTGGGATGCTCCATTTTCTTTCAGCGTCACGAAAGCAACGACGGCCTGGCCCTTCATCTCGTCCGGACGCCCGACGACGGCGGCCTCAGCAACACTGGGATGGCTGACCAAAGCACTTTCGATTTCCGAAGTGCCTAACCGGTGCCCGGCGACATTCAGAACGTCATCGATCCGTCCAACAATCCAGAAGTAACCATCCTTGTCTCTGTCGAGCACCATCGCCAGTGAAGTAACATCCTTTAACCTCACTCCAGTACTGTTTTTTGTAACGTTGTTTATCGCCCCAGATCGTTCGCAACATCGATGGCCATGGCTTGCGTACGACCAGTTTACCCCCAACGTTCGGCGGAACCTCTTCCCCTTGGTCATCCACCACTGCGGCATCAATTCCGAAAAATGGCAAGGTCGCCGTACCCGGTTTGAGAGGCGTGGCTCCAGGCAACGGAGTAATCATGATCGCTCCCGTCTCAGTCTGCCACCATGTGTCAACTATCGGGCAGCGACCGCCCCCGATCACCGTGTGATACCACATCCATGCCTCGGGGTTGATCGGTTCTCCCACTGTGCCAAGCAATCGGAGCGAAGACAGATCATGCCGATTTGGATACTCGTCGCCCCAGCGAATGAAAGCTCGAATCGCCGTGGGCGCTGTGTAGAGACAGTGTGACCCCGTACTCCTCGATCAACTCCCAGAAACGATCCGGTTCTGGCCAGTTCGGAGCGCCTTCATACATCAAAACTGTTGCACCGTTGCAGAGCGGGCCATAGACACGCTATAGCTGTGGCCCGTGACCCAACCAATATCTGCGGTGCACCAATAGACGTCCTCCTCTTTCAGATCGAAAACGTATTTCGTGGTCAGGGCCGTTCCTAACAAATATCCGGCGCTGGTGTGCAGTATCCCCTTCGGTTTGCCGGTCGAACCGCTGGTGTAAAGGATGTAGAGCGGGTCCTCAGAATCCATCGGCCCGGGTGGGCAATTTGCGTCGACGTATTCCATTTCCCTGTGCCACCACACATCCCGGCCTTCCTTAATGTGAATCTCGTTATTAGCCCGACGAAAAACGATGACCCGCTCGATCTGCTCATTGTCCTGTTAATGCATCATCGACGTTTTTCTTCAGCGGTACAATTGCTCCGCGCCGATATCCCCCATCCGCAGTGATCACCATCCTGGCCTGGCAGTCTTTGATTCGATCTTTGATGGATTCAGAACTAAATCCGCCGAAAACCACCGAATGAATCGCCCCGATTCTCGCACAGGCCAGCATCGCGATAGCCGCCTCCGGACACATCGGCATGTAGATGATAATCCGGTCACCTTTTTTGATGTGATTCCGCTTAAGAACATTTGCGAACTTGCAAACTTCGCGATGGAGTTGCTGGTAAGTAAGCGTCACTTTCTCGCCTGGCTCGCCTTCCCAGATCAGCGCCGCTTTGTTCCGCCTCGCGCCAGTCAGATGCCGGTCAAGGCAGTTCTCGGAGACATTCAGTTTGCCGCCGACAAACCACTTTGCGAACGGCTCTTTCCATTCGAGAACCGTTTTCCACTTCTTCTGCCACACGAGAAGCTCAGCGGCCTGTTGCGCAAAGAATTTCTCCGGGTTCTTTATCGATTTGCGATATAACTCCTGGTATTGCGCGAAACTCGAGATGTGCGCTTTTTTCGAGAAGATCTTAGCCGGTTTAAAGACCCGATTCTCGATCAGGTGCGATTCAATGTTGGTGCTCATTGGGGGCATACGAATAGTTCGTTGTTAGAGTCCTTTATCTAAAATGGGGGATTAGAAAAGGCGTAATTGCACTGTCGGGCGCGACTCACACCCGGACCACCGGAAGAGGGTAACGAAGAATCAACTCGCCATCCAAAAGTATCTCAACATGGTGTATGCCGAATTGCTGGAATTGAACGCCCGCGAACACGTTCACATTAGTCACGTTCCCCTCCAGCTCCTTCAGCTCAAAGTCGATGTGCGATTCCGCTATGATTTGCACTTCCTCTACTCCGAGAATCCGGGAGGTCTGGCGAAATTTGCCAAAACCGCCACACCACCGCGTCCACAGGCAGAGCTTCAGCAGGCCGACCGGAAGTGCAGGAGTCGGCAGTATGTTGATCACTCCTACGAGCGTCTGAAGACCGTTCAACTTCCTGCCGAACATCTTCACACAAAATCGATGCTTGGAGATCAGGAAGGACATTGTCGCTTCCATCGCAATCTCTTTCGCCGTCTCGAGGGTCCCGGGTCAGAATCATGCGATGTCCCGGATCGGGCCCAGGCCGGCTCAGATCGCGGCCTCACCCCGTTCTTCGGTCCGAATTCGAATTGCTTCTTCAATCGCCACTACAAAAACTTTTCCGTCACCAATCTTTCCAGTTCGAGCCGCCTCCACAATAACTTCGACGGCCTTCCGAACCCGGTCGTCCGGCACCACGATTTCAAATTTCACCTTCGGAAGAAAATCGACTGTGTATTCGCTACCGCGGTAGATTTCCGTATGACCTTTTTGACGTCCGAAACCTTTCACTTCGCTGACGGTCATCCCCTCAATCCCAATCTCCGTCAAGGCCTCCTTAACGTCCTCCATCTTAAAGGGTTTAATGATCGCCTCGATTTTCTTCATAACTGCCCAAGATTGAGACACCAGCGGTGAAAACGCAAGGAAACAGACCAGATTTCGCGGACCGAGTTGCACTAGCAAGCCGTCCAGCCTCTGGCGGCAGCAGAGGCGTCGAGCAGGCAACGTTGAGCCTTCGCTTCACGTATAATTCCGGTCCGCGAAATCTGGCCGCAATATCTGCAACGACCGCCGGCAACAGCACATGTTCCGCCTTCTGAATCCGAACATGCAGTCGCTCCGGCGTATCATCCGGCAGTATCGAGCACGGTTCTTTGCCCAAGATCTCGCCTGTGTCGACCCCGGCTTCGACATAGTGCACCGTGCATCCGGTCACTGTTTCCCCAGCCGCCAACGCCTGTTTCCACGCCTCCAATCCAGGAAACTTCGGCAAAAGCGAAGGGTGAATATTAATGATCTTTCGCGGAAAGGCCTCGAGCAACGACTGCTTTGCTATCCGCATGAAGCCGGCGAGAATAACCAGTTCCACGCTCGCTTCGCGCAATAATCGAACGATATCTTCTTCTATTTCCGGCTCGAGCTTTGTCCGAAACCGGCCCGGGCGAACATACAGACCCGGGAATCTGAAAATCGCGGGCCAGACTTAAAATGCCGGCATCTTCGACGTCGGAAATGACGATGCGCACTTCAGCATCCAATCGACCATCGTTGATCTGTTCCATGATCGCCCGGAAATTTGATCCTTTTCCGGATCCGAGCACTCCCAAGCGAAGCGGGCGTCTCATAGTTCGCTGAATGGCTTGTACGAGCTTCGAAGTCGATTTGCCAGGTACTAACGGCAAAATTTCGATCCTTGCATCGATTTCCTTCAGCGCCGCGACTTCTTCCGAGTCCAAGACTATCCACCGTGTAATCTCCACCCTTCGCATAGACCTGCGGGCGCATCTGCCGCAAAAGATGATTGACTCGTTTTTCAGCGAAGATGATCACGTGATCGACTGCCTCGAGAGCAGCCATCACTTCCGCGCGATCCTCTTGCGAATTCAATGGGCGACCGATCCCCTTGAGTTCGCGAACTGACGCATCACTATTCAGACCGACAACCAGGATGTCTCCCAGTCGTTTGGCCGCCGCCAGATACCGCACATGGCCCGACATGCAGGATATCGAAACAACCATTCGTGAAGACGATTGTTTTCCCTGCGTGCTTGTCCCGCACATCAGAAGCCTTGGCTCGATCCAGAATCTTAGTCACCGCAGCCATGCGCTTTTTTGAGTTGCAGTAGCAGCTTATCCCACTAAGTCTAATCATTTCCCATGTTAGATCCGCGTCTTGACGTTCTTGCAGAGGTATTGATCGGATTCTCAACCAATGCTTCAAAAAGGAGAACGGTTCCTCATCGATGCTTATGATGTACCCCCGGAAATGGTTATCGCTTTGATCCGCGCAGCGGACGCTCCAAAGGCGCATTTCCGTTCGTAAATCTTCAATCGAATGCGATCGTGCGCGAATTGCTTCAGAGGCGCAGAAGAGGATCAGTATCGGACACTTCGCGAATTTGAGATGGCGAGGATGACGGTAATGGACGCTTACGTCGCGCTTCGTGGAAGCCATAATGCCACCGAATTCTCGGACGTCGAGCCCGAGCGGATGCAGGTCGCAATGAAATTGCTCCAACCGTTGGTCGAGCGACGGGTGAACAAAACAAAATGGGTCGTCTTGCGTTGGCCTACTCCGGCGATGGCGCAAATGGCCGGGATGAGCACCGAGGCGTTTGAAGACTATTATTTCAAGGTCTGCACGCTCGATTACTCCAGGATGAAGCCCGGTATGAAAGCCCTGAAGTCACTGATGGAAAAGCACGGATCAGGTGCAGATCACAGGGCCAGGCACCGACTTGACGTTTAGCATCAAAGGCATTCCCGCGATTATGTGCGGCGGCCAGCACAATATTCCGGACGGCGAGGTATTTTCCTGTCCGGTTCGAGATTCCGTTGAGGGTCACGTTCAATTCAATGCCCCGACGATTTACCAGGGGACCGCATTTGATTCCGTGCGTCTCGCATTCAAAAACGGCAAAGTCGTCGAAGCCTCCGCGAATAACACGGGGCGACTAAACGCCATTCTCGATTCAGACGAGGGCGCCCGCTACATCGGCGAATTCGCGCTCGGCTTCAATCCATACATCCAGGAGCCGATGCGTGACATTCTTTTCGACGAAAAGATTGCGGGCTCGTTTCATTTCACTCCCGGCCAAGCCTACGAACGCGCGGATAACGGCAACCGGAGTCAAGTTCATTGGGATCTGGTCTGTATTCAGCGGCCGGAATACGGCGGCGGCGAAATCTATTTCGATCGCAAGCTGATGCGGAAGGATGGACTCTTTGTCCCGAAGGACATTCAAGCGTTGAATCCGGAAAGCTTGAAATGCTGATAGACCGGATTCTGTCTGAGCTCGGGGCGCTTCGCCAGCAACTCCGTGTCCAACCTTCGCGCAAAATCCCTTACCTGTTCTACAAATGCCGCGAAAGGAACGGCGATTTCACCCGGCGCGTAACTCCCGCTGATCGGTCATTTCCTGCCCGCGCCGGGCGAACTGAAGTGTCGCTTCTGATTCGGTAAATTCAAACGTTTCGTCTCCCTCCGCTAACTGCCAAGGCCTCCGTGATCTCCCGCAAAGCCAGCGCAAAATCGATGAGAGGAATCCAGCCCCATCTCGCGCTCAAGTCCGTCTGATCCTTTCGGAAAATGATATCTCCGGGCGCGGCATAGTAACGGAGATCTGTCTCGTCCGCAGCTGCTAGATCGGTAGAATTCTCGTCCCAATCTTCGGAAAGCCTGTAGTCAAGGTGCATAGAAGTTTCGCAAGTGTCAGCCGCAGATTGAGTCGCTGTCCCAGGTTTTCAGGAGGTTCCCAAGTTAAAATGGGAACGCGGTGACGAGCTGATTCCACCGGTTCACCACGACCCGAAGCCGGTACGCCGGTCTGCCGTTAATGCCTACGCCGATCGGGCGACCAAAATCATACTCGTAAATCTGTCCGGGTCGCCCGTGCGTATTCTGCCGAATCCGCCCGTTGGCCACAGCTTCGCCGACAAGCTGTCGGAGCGAGTCTTCAGTGAATCCTGGAGAGAATTTTCCCGCGCCCTTTGCCGGGCTGTCCGGCCAATGCCTTTCCTCGATGTGGCGAATCGCCCGCTCAGTGACGATCACTCGGCCCGGCGATTCGCCGGGTGCATCGGTGGCATCTTGCGCCCGCAGACAGCAAACGCCGCAAAGGATTATCCCAGTGGCCATCCAAAAGGGCCAAATGGACCTTTTGAATGAGGGAATCAACCTGAGAAATGGCATGCTGCTTGCCTAATTACTCGCGTAACTCCTTGATCGCCAGAGCTGCGTCCTGCGCCCTGAAAACACCTGTGCCGGCGACCAACACATTGGCACCGGATTCGCGCGCGATCGCCGCAGTGTCTGCGTGGATTCCGCCATCGACTTCGATATGAAAATCGAGTCCGAGCTGAGCTCGAAGGGCTGCCGCTCGCTTCACCTTGAACATCATTTCCTCCATGAATGCTTGTCCACCGAAGCCAGGATTGACAGTCATCACCAGCAACAGATCGATTTGGTCAAGGAACGGCTCCACTTTTTCGAACGAAGTCGGCGGACTGATCGCCAGACCGCATGTCGCACCTGCCGCTCGAATACCCTTGAGGGTGTCACCAACATCGTAATCAGGTTCGACGTGGATCGTAATATTGCTTGACGTACGGAATGAACCGAGGAAAGAAATGGTCCGGACGTTCCACCATAAGGTGCGTATCCAGTGGGACAGTGGCAACCTTTGCGACCGATTGGACAATGGGCGGCCCAAACGAGATATTATCCACAAAATGCCCGTCCATCACATCGAGGTGCAGCCAATCCGCACCTGCTTTTTCCATGCGTGCGCATTCCGCTCCGAGATTGAGTTGAAATCACACGCGAGTACTGAGGGAGCAACGATTATCGGTTTGCTGTTCATCGATTCTTCCTTCTCTTTAGCCCTTAGCATGGACGATTTGCTGGATTTTTCGAGCGATACCTACTTCATGGGCGAAGCTTTGCGGCAAGCGCGTAGAGCCGAATCGCAGGATGAAGTGCCGATCGGTGCAGTAATCGTTCGGAATGCAGAAATCATCGCCCGCGCCTGGAACCAGGTTGAAACCTTGAAGGACGCCACTGCGCACGCCGAGATGCTGGCGATCACGCAAGCCGAAAGCGCCGTTGGCGACTGGCGGTTGTACGACTGCGATATCTATGTAACCAAAGAACCCTGCCCGATGTGCGCCGGAGCAATCGTCCACGCCAGACTCCGGCGCGTGATTTATGGATGCCCTGATCCGAAGACCGGCGGGGCTGGCGGCTTGGTCAATCTCCTCCAAATGCCCCCGTTGAATCACCAGTGTGAAATCACACGCGGCGTGAGAGAAATTGAATGTCGCGAAATTTTGCAGCGGTTTTTCCGGGCAAAACGAGATTGAACTGGGATCGGGGAAGTTTTAACCCACAGATTTCGCAGATAGGAGGTGAAGGGCAGACGGTCTCTGCCGATGGCGAAGCGAGGAGAGGTAAGATGCCGAAGAGCAAAGTAGCATCGGCTTCCAGCCTGTATCGACCGTTCATTGCGGATGGACTCTAACATCGTCAATGACTTCCCGCGCCGCTTCGACGGCCCACTCAACGCGAGCAAAATACAGGCTGGAAGCCTATGCTACTTTGCGGCAGCGCGGTTCGGTGTGCGGCTTTTGAGCTCAACGAATCATCATGCAGTCCCCGTAGCTAAAAAACCGGTACCGCTCTTTTACCGCTTCCAGGTACGCTTCCAGGATAAACTCACGGCCGGCAAATGCTGCAACCAACATCAAGAGTGTCGATTTCGGAAGATGGAAGTTGGTCAGCAATGAATTCGTCCGTCGAAATCGGAATGGCGGATAAATAAAGATATCGGTTACGCCCTTGCCCGGCCGTATTTTGTTAAATCGCTGCATCAGGGTTTCCAGGGTTCTTACTGTTGTGGTACCCACTGCTAGAACCCTGCCGGCCGATTGGATCTTGTCGGCGGCGGCCTCTGTCAGTTCAAATTCTTCGCGGTGCAGTCGGTGCTCGGTAATAACTGCCGCCTTCACCGGTTTAAAAGTACCGACACTCACATGCAGAGTGAGAAATTCATGCGGCAAACGTGCCAGTATGTCCGGGCGTGAAATGCAACCCGGCGGTCGGTGCAGCGATTGCCCCCGTGCGCGCAGCGTAAACGGTTTGATAACGCTCACGGTCGATATCCTCCGGCGCCCGTGTGATATAGGGCGGTAGGGGCATTTCACCGATTTTGTCGAGATCGATTGGGCGATCGAACCTGATCAAGCGATCGCCTTCATCGACGATCCGAATGACCGTCCCGACCTGGCCTTCAATCGAAAACGTCCGCCCCACGGAAAACGATTTACCTGGCCGGACAAGACATCGCCAAGTCGACGGGCCGACTTCCTCCAACAACAGTATCTCCGCGTTACGATCAGGGAATCGTATACGAGCCGGGATGACTTTCGTGTCGTTGAGAACGACCAACTCTGTTGGTTGGACCAAGTCGACAAAGTCACCAAAACGAAGATGCGTTATCTGCTGCTTCTCACGATCCAGAAGCATCATTCTCGATCCATCCCGCCGCACCGCAGGGTAGTGGGCGATTAGCTCATCGGGAAGCGGATAATCGTAATCAGCGGTCCGCAGACTCATTTTCTATAACGGGAGTATCGGAGTTCAGGAGTAAGCAGAACGGCTCGGATGATTTCAGCCTTGCGGTCGTTGCGAAGCTCGTGTTATTTGCGCTCAATCGAAGCTGGATTGCTTCTCGCTCTCCTGAACTCCTCCTCAAGCATGCTTACGCTGACTCTGGCGCGAGCCGGCTTTTCCCAAACTTCTTGTCCAGGATTTTGTTCCACTCCTTGAGACGTGCTTCTTGCTCCGCGAATAATGCCTCGGTCGAGTCGACAACATCGATTGATTGGATCTTATCTTTTTGCCCAATCTTTTTGGTAACGTCGAATCCCTTGGTCACCTGTCCGAAAATCGAGTAGTTGCCATCGAGCATTTTTACATGTTCTGGCCCAAGCGAATCGATCGTGACGTAAAATTGGCTTCCATTGGTGTCTGGACCGGCATTTGCCATTGCCAGCACGCCCACGTTTTCATGCGATAACGAGGCATCAATCTCGTTTTCAAATCGATAACCTGGTCCGCCGGTTCCGGTCCCTAGTGGATCTCCACCCTGTATCACGAAACGCGGCACAACCCGGTGAAACGTTAGTCCATCATAGAATTTGCGGGATGCCAGGTTCAGGAAATTCGCAGCTGTCACGGGAGCCTTGGACGGGAACAGCGTAGCGTCGATGTCCCCTTTCGCGGTGTGAATAACAATTCGAATATCGGTCAGCATTTGACTTGACCCTCGGTCGCAACTGCCGCGAATCCAAGGGAAAACTGAGCGAAAAAGAATTCACAAAAAGCGCTTTGCGTTAGGAGTTGATGCAGCCTAGTAAGTTCCATGCTTAAACTCGGCTTAGTCCAGATGCGCTGTTCTATGAATCCCGCAGAAAATGTGGACAAGGCGGAATCAATGATCCGCGACGCTGCGGCACACGGAGCCCAGATCGTTTGCCTCCAGGAGATTTTTGCCACGGTCTATTTTTGCCAGGTCGAAGACCACCGCTATTTTCGGTTCGGAGAGGAGATTCCCGGGCCAACGACCGCTCGTTTGGGCGAGGTCGCCAAAGAGCTCGAAGTGGTAATCATCGCGCCTCTGTTCGAGAAACGCGCAGCGGGCCTCTACCATAACACAGCCGCGATCATCGACGCAGACGGGACCTATCTCGGAAAGTATCGGAAAATGCACATTCCGGACGACCCGCTTTTTTACGAAAAATTCTATTTCGCTCCGGGTGACCTCGGCTTCAAATCCTGGAAAACCAAGTATGCGACTATCGGCGTATTAATTTGTTGGGATCAATGGTACCCGGAAGGCGCCCGGCTAACCGCTTTGAGCGGCGCCGAAATTCTATTCTATCCGACCGCTATCGGCTGGCTTCCCAGTGAAAAGCAAGAGTACGGCAAACGGCAACATTCATCTTGGGAAACAATCCAGCGCGGCCATGCGATCGCCAACGGCTGTTATGTCGCGGTCCCGAACCGGACAGGGCTCGAAGCGTGGGCCGGAGGAGATGGCATCGAGTTCTGGGGACAGAGTTTCGTCGCGGATCCGTC
The DNA here is from genome assembly GCA_963736745.1 of uncultured Verrucomicrobiae bacterium. GTDB lineage: Bacteria > Verrucomicrobiota > Verrucomicrobiia > Chthoniobacterales > JAFAMB01 > JAFAMB01. The sequence continues at coordinate 60,128 of CAVTQD010000042.1, forward strand.
GGGAGAGATCGTCGCAAAGGCCGCGTTGACGAGGAAGAAGTTTTGGTGGTCGAAATCGATCTCGCACTTCTGGATCAGCAACGAACTCATTGGCCTTTCCTGCGGGATCGCCGAATCGACGCGTACGCGGAAATCAGCAAGCGTTACATTGACTAAGGGATTAACTAAGGCGAGAAATTGTGGCCGGAATTTGCGACGGTTGCACGGTTTGCAGGATTAACTCAAAAGCCCGATGGCGAAGACGTTTACCGAAAACTCTCCCTCGGCCCAGGGGTATCGCATGCCCGCCGAGTGGGGATCGCACGAAGCGACCTGGCTCTCCTGGCCGCGTCGCGAAGGAATCAGTTTCCCGGACGCATACGACGACGTGATGCCGATTTTCGCCCGGATGGTTGACGCTCTCCGGGATCCGAATTAGTGCGAATCAATGTGATCGATCGTGCTCACGAACAGCAGGTCCGGTTTTTCTTGAAGCATATCGACTAGAGTCACGTCGAGTTCTTCCACATCCCGACCAATGAACCGTGGTGTCGCGATCACGGACCAATATTTATCAAACGTGATCAGGAACCGCGGCTCGCCGTCGTCGATTGGGATTACAATGCCTGGGGCGGCAAATATCCTCCCTTTGACCTGGACGAGGTCGTTCCAACCAGGATAGGAGAACATTTTCGGCTGCCGTCTTTTATCCAAGCTCGTCATGGAAGGCGGCTCAATTGACCCGAACGGGGCGGGAAGTCTTCTGACCACGGCTTCCTGTCTCCTTAACCCCAATCGTAACCCTGGAAAATCAAAAGCCGAAATTGAACAGGCTCTGAGCGACTATCTGGGCGTCACGAACATCCTATGGCTGGGTGACGGAATCGAAGGCGACGACACCGACGGGCACATAGACGACATCTGTCGATTCGTCGGCCGCACGAACCGTCTTGGCCGCAGTTGAGGAAGATCCGCACGATCCAAACTTCGAACCGCTTCAGGCGAACCTCGCGTTGCTCAAAAGGATGAAGGCCGAAGACGGCAGACCGCTTAATGTTCGTCGCTGCCGATGCCCCCGCGCGTGGATAAGGAAGGTCGACGCCTTCCTGCAAGTTATGCGAATTTTTATATCGCGAACAAAGTAGTCCTGTTGCCGGTCTTTTGCTCACCAAAGGACAAACAGGCTTTCGAAATTCTGCAAAAATGTTTTCCGGATCGGCGAATCGTCCCGATCGACTGTCGCGAATTAATCTGGGGTCTCGGAGCGTTCCATTGCCTGACACAACAACAACCCTCGATTTGAACCTCCTGATCTACTAGAATGTTAAGCCGAGGCTAATAGTCTCTGACCTCCAGTAAATCTGTTCACAGTTTGCGAGCTAACTAACAATCGGTGTTGATCTCCTGGTAATTTAAGCCGGCACCGGGTCCTCCTACCACCGTTCTGCAGAGGCGAAGCGAGGACGCTTCGCTTACCGCCCGCACGCCGATCCGCCGACACAGTTCTCCCCTATCTGACCTTCACGTTCTTTCGCAAAAAGGTCGGGACATCCAGGTCCTGGCCATCGATAATCGTGGGTTCGCTCTTCTCAAAACGCCCGCGCGAAACCGGCTCGAACTGCAAAGTTTCCTGTTTCGCTTCAGCCTTTTTCACTGCCGCCGCCTGAGGTTTCGAGTCCGGTTTGGCACGCTGCACGAACTTGGGCCGGGTTTTGCGCCTCGGATTCGGTCCGGGGAAGCATCAATTCTTCGTCGGAGCGTTCCGGTGCGCGTTCAATTTGAATTCCGCGCTCCGGCAAAGCTGCAATTGGAGGCGCTTCGGAAGCTGCCGCGGGCTTTCGAAGGCTCCGGTTTGACATCCGTTGAGGCACAGGTTCGAGGGCATAAACCGTTCTTTGGCGGATTTGGATCAACGGTTTTTGCACTGTTGCTCAACGAACTTAAGATCGAAACAGACAAGCGATTCCCCATCCGGGGCTCGATCCCGATCCCCATGAAAAGCTGTGTCTGGTCGTTAATGTGCCGGTTGAGCTCCTCCATGATGATTTGAACTTCACCTAAAGTCACATTCGCGCCGCCGCAGATGTGAACAATCGCGTGAAAAGCCTCCTCCAACAGTGCGCCCCGATTCATCAACGGATTCTTAAGCGCCTTCGCCAGCGCGTCATGCGCGCGGTTCTCACCCTCCGCGTCGCCGTATCCAAAAAGTGCCCGCGCATCTCCGTTCCGCAAGACAGCGCAGACGTCGTCAAATCCAATGTGCAATAACCCGGGTCGCTGCAGCAGACCGGCCACGGAACGGATGCTTTGCGAAATTGTCAGATCGGCAGCAGCAAAGGCTTCGTGAATCCCCATCCTCGGGAGAGTGATTTCTGCCATCCGGTCATTTTCAAAACAAACCACCGCGTCAGCAATTGCGCGCAGCCGTGTCAAACTCTCTTCGGCTTGCGCGCAGCGCCTGCGTCCCTCGAAACTGAAAGGCACGGCCGCGAAAGCCAACACCAGCGCATTTTCCTCTTTTGCAATTTGTGCCACCAGCAGGAGCGGCCCCGGACCCGGTACCGCCGCCTAGTCCGACACTCAGAAAAATCACTGTGCCACCTTGTAGAACGGATCGGATCTCGTCGGTTGCTTCCTCAGCCGCCGCGTAGCCCAGTTCAGGGTCCCCACCAGAGCCAAGGCCGCGCGTGAGATTTCGACCAAGTTGCACTTTGTGCGCGGCCACCGACGCGGTGAGCGACTGAACATCCGTATTAATCGCCACCAAATCCGCCTCGTCGATGCCGTCAAGCATCACGCGGTCCAGGATGTTCGATCCTGCACCGCCGATCCCGATGACCTTGACACGAATCGGTTCGCCAGAGTTATTCTCTCGATCGTACTGCCGGTTTAGCTGCACCATATTGCTGAACTAGTTACGAAATATTCCTTTGAGTTTCTGAAATGCGTTCCGGATGAGCCCGCCGGAGGAGGGCCTGTCCATTTGCACCAGGTGAGCGTACTTCACCAGCCCTAGTGCCGTAGAAAACTGGGGGTTCTCAAATGCTGATGTCACACCAGCCATTGGCAACGCATGCGACATCGTGACCGGCATCCCAAAAACATCCGATGCCAGATGTTCCAACCCGCGAATCTGGCTGCAGCCTCCCGTAATGAAAACTCCCGCTCCGACATAGTGGAGATTTTGATCCGCCTCGATCTGCCGCTTCACGATCTCCAACGTTTCGCGAAGACGATAATGAATGATCTGGTTCAACGACTCCCTCTCGATCTCCCTTCCAGCAAAGCCCGTTTCGTCCTTCAGCAAAATCGTTTCGCCTGGAAAGGCTGTTCCAAGAGTCACGTTTCCTTCATCGACCTTGAGTTTTTCCGCGCGTGCGGTAGGGATTTTCAGGCCGATCGAGATATCATTCGTAATGTGGTCACCGCCGACCGCAAGCACTCCGCTCTGTTTAACTGCTCCGTCAACATAAACGACAAAATCGGTAGTTCCTCCGCCGATATCGATCAAGACCGCTCCCAATTGTTTTTGGTTTTTTTCCAGGACGGCCTGAGCCGTCGCAAAAGAGTTGATGATCACGTCGGCCGGCTCGAGTTCCAATTCTTTTACACAACGGATCTCATTTTGGATCCGCGTGCGGATTCCATAGACGATGTGAAAATCCGCCTCCAGTTTCTTCCCCAACAAACCGACCGGATTGAGGACTCCGTCCTGCCCATCCACGTAGTAGTGCTGGATGATCGTGTGGAGAATGCAGTCCTCCATCGGTAAACTCACTTCCCGAGCATTGGTACGGACATCGTCGAGATCCTGCTCGTCAATTTCTTCTCGTCCTTCTTCGAGCACCACCACCCCGCGGTTATTGAAACTCCGAATGTGACTACCGGTGATCCCCAGATAAACCTCGCTGATTTCAACGTCACTCTTCTCTTCCGCATCCACAATCGCATCGTGGACGCAACGCTTCGCGGTCTCAAAATCAACTATCTCTCCCTTGCGCACACCACGTGCCGGAGCGTTCCCCACTCCGATGATTTTGAGGCTTCCATCGTGCCGCGCCTCCGCGACAACAGCGCAGATTTTTGAAGTGCCAATCTCAAGGCCCACAAAGATGTTGTCTCTAGCCATTCAATCGAATTGTCTCTACCGGGGTTGTTCGCCGAACGAGAGGCGCAGGCTCCGTCACGTCCGCTTCCGCTGGCCGCAGGAGGACGGGTCAAAGCTCGTCCCTCTTTAAACGGCTTCAATTTGCCGTGCTCCCGTTTTTGTTGCATTTTCTTATCTTGTAATTTCGAGCTCCTCGGTGACGGAGCGCCTTTGGGCTGGCTTGGCGTTGTCGACCCTCGGCGTCGGCGCCGGTTTTGACTTGGCCTCGGTGGCCGAGTGCATCGTTGGAACCGGCGCTTGAGGCGTTTGGTGCCGCCGGTAGCAGCCTGCGGCACAAACGTCACCGGCACATTGCGCTGGGCCATCAGATTCACCGTCTGCAGTTCACGGTTATTTTTGTCGCAGTAACTAAGGACCGTTTCCAGCCGGTGCAGCTGCCATTCGATCTCATCCGTGCTGAACGTGATACTCGCCCGCTGTTTGTCGGTGACGACCAGGCAGTATCCTTTCGATACGTCGATGCTTTGAATCTGCAAACGACCCTGAAGAATCTCCGCCGAAGCACGGATCAGATCGAGCGCCGCCTTCACTTCGTCCTGTTCCAACGGTTGGCCCGCTTGGCAATTCGACGTGTCGACGCCGATAATCAGCGGCAATCCAAGATATTCCGGTGCAAGTGACTTCGTCTTCAAAAGGATCCCGCGCCGATCGACAAGATAAGCGTTTTCAAAGTTAAATGATCCGGTATTCGTTTCAGGCGGAACTACCCAGGCAACGGGCCGCCGTTCCTGAACTGAAATCACAAGCTTGTTCGGAAGAATTCGCTGGATCCGGCTATCCTCGACCTGTGGCAGCGAACCCAGCTTTTCCTGCACTTTAGGAAGATCGATCGAAAAAATGTTTTTCCCTTCAGCGACATCTGCCGTATGCAAAATCGCTTCGCGACTCAAATTGCCATCGGACGTCACCTCGATTGTTTTCAAAGCGTAATCGGAATTTGCAAAGAACAGCGCATTTAACGCTCGTTTTGCTCCAAAAGCGATCCCGCCGAGCACAGAAGCAATCAGGACGAGGCCGCACAATGTCGAGCAAGACATTTTGCGTGCGCCGTGCGGCCAGCATTTTTCGCGCGAACTTTTACGTCAAGAAGATGCTGATGCTTTCGCTGCCGGGTGCTGGAAGCTCGTTTGTTCTGTTTGCGTGCTGTCTTTTTGATGATCACCGCTTGCGCGCCACCCTCCTCTCCAGAGACAATCGGACGACCCGTTCACAGAGCTGGGCCATCGAGATACCGGCCGCTGCGGCAGCCTCAGGCAACAAGCTGGTCTCAGTCATACCAGGAATCGTATTGACTTCCAAGACCTGAGGCTCTCGGTTTTTATTCAGAATGACGTCCACCCGGGAGTAAATCTCCAACTCCAGCGCACGGTGAGCCGCTAAAGCGGCCTGCTTCGACTATCTTCTTCTCCGCATGGCTCAGGCGTGCGGGGCATTCGTGTTCTGCCGCACCGCCGCGATTGGTCCAGGTGTATTTATTCTCGTAACTGTAAAAACCACCTCGCGGCCGGATCTCAATGATTGGCAATGCGGTTTCACCCAAAACTCCAACCGTTAGTTCCCGACCGCTAACAAAGGTCTCAACCAAAATCGTATCGGCTTGCGCAAATGCCTTTTCCAAAGCCGCTTCGCCCTCGGTCAGCTTCCTTCACGATGTAGACGCCAACACTGGATCCCTGACAAGGCACCTTCACAACGTAAGGAACAGCGAAGATTAAGGATTTCTCCTTTCCGCAAGGTCACATATGGAGCCGTCGGTACCCCGTGTTCGATAAAACGCCTTTTGCTCTCGATCTTATCGAAAGCCAGCGCGGCTGCCTTCAACGCCTTCGCCCGTATACGGGATTCCTTTGTTCTCAAGAATTGCTTGAACGGTGCCATCCTCGCCAAAAGTTCCGTGTAAAGCGTTAAAAGCCAGCTCTGTTCCGTCGGGCAGATGAAAATCGCCGTCTTGGACATCGATCTCGTAACGCGTCCGCTCCAAGGGCCGTAAGGCCTTCGTCACAGCCGATCCAGAGCGGAGCGAAACCTCGCGTTCCGAGCTCGGTCCGCCACACAACACCGCGATTTTCTTCTGAACAAAAAGCTATTCATCATCCACTCCAACAATCTGAACTTCAGTTTGCAAATCGATTCCCCGCTGTTCTTTTGCCGCTAATTGGATTTCACCGATCAGCTGGAGAATCTCCTGCTGCACGCGCGCCGCCATCGTTCACGATAAAGTTCCCGTGAATTTCCGAAACGCGCGCTGCGCCCATTCGGCGATTCTTCAGTCCTAATTCTTCGACGAGTTTTCCTGCAGGGCATTCGCGCGGATTCTTGAAGATACAGCCGGCGCTGGAAGCGATTGGCTGAGTTGTTTTTCTTTTGTGATTCGACTCGGATCAGTCGTCGATCGATCGCATCGAGGCCGGCTCGTTCTCCGCGGAAAATGGCGGAAACAGCGTAGCGATCCCGCAAGGTTGGTACGTTACGATATTGAACCTGCATCTCGCTCGGTCGCAGCGTCTCGAACTCGCCCCGGAGATTGACAACCTGCACGCTGACAACTTTTTCGAATGTCTCTAGCCCCCATCGCTCCGGCATTCATGCGGAGGCTGCCGCCAACACTTCCCGGAATCCCTTCCATCCACTCGAGACCCGCCAATCCCGGCGTTGCGCGCGGCAGCAGCGACTTGCTTGAGTCGAACACCTGCACCCACGTGAATCTCGGTTTCCTCGACGCTGAGCTGCAACAAAATCGCCACGGGTCAAATGGATGACTACCCCGGAAATGCCACCATCCCGTACCAAAAGGTTTGAACCTCGACCGATGAACATGACCGGCAGACGATTCGCAGCACAAAATTCCAAAACGTTGGCGAACCCACCCCGTGTCTCCGGTTCTATCCAGAATTGCGCCGGTCCACCTACCCGCAGCGTGGTATGCTTGGAAAGCGGCTCATACAATCTTACCTCTCCTGCACCCATAACTTCTCGGAGTCGTGCAGACAGTCTCGAGATCTTTAACCAGCTTCGTGGCTTCTTCGTGGATATCTCCAGCCCCAAGACTCAAAATCAAGTCTCCCGGCTCCACGATTCGTCCGACTTCCCGGTGTAGAATGTTTCGTCTTCGGGCACATAAACGGCGGCCGAATGGTCCGTGATCCCGCATGAGCCGGCCACGATCGTGTTGACCGGAGACTCCCGGAATTGGCATTTCACTCGCGGCATAAATATCCGTCACGAAAACCAGATCTGCCAGATCGAATGCCGATCCAAACTCCTTCTTCAGCGCCTCTGTCCTGAGTATAGCGATGCGGCTGAAACAGCACGATGACCCGCTTGCATTTCAAGCGAGCGCGCAGTTTCGAGCGTAGCTTTAATCTCGGTGGGATGATGGCCGTAATCGTCCACCACCGTGTAATCGCTTCGGTTTGCAGTTTGATCTCAAATCTTCTCTTGGCTCCTCGGAAAGACTCAAGCGCTTCCGCGATCTTGCGAAACGGCACTCCTATTTCCATCGCGAGTGCAACGACTCCCAACGCGTTGCTGACGTTGTGAGCACCCGGAACCCCGAGCGTTAATTCTCCGAGCAGGACGATCTCCTCTCCAGACTTCAAATCGTGATCCAGACGGTGCGCCTGCGAAATTTCGATATTGATAGAGCGCCGTTTCGGTTTTCCCGTACGAAATGGAATTCGGCACGAGCTGGAACAAAGTCGCGCGGCATGCGGATCGTCGGCGCAATAAATGATATTGCCGGCCACCTGATCCATGAACTGATTAAATACTCGCTCAATCGCAGCCAAGTCAGAATAGTAGTCGAGATGTTCCTCCTCGATATTCAGGATAATTGCGTGCTCCGGATGATAAATGCGCAGTGTGCCGTCACTTTCGTCTCCTTCCGCAACAAAATAATCTCCGATTGGTTCCCAATGCGCATTCGTACCCAGGATCGGGATCTCAGCACCCACATAATGCGAAGGGTTCAGCCCGCCAACTCGAAGAACATGCGCGGTCATCGAAGAGGTCGTCGTCTTGCCATGCATCCCGGCGATCACAATCCCTTTTTTGATCTGCATCATCGCGGCCAGTGCTTCCGCGCGCCGCACCATCGGGAGTTCCAACCTGACCGCTTCATCGAATGCCGGATTTCCGCGTCTGATCGCAGAAGAATAAACTACGAGTTCAGCGCCGCGAACTGTCTCCTCTGTTTGCGGGAGATAAAACTTTAAGCCGAGCGTCTCAAGCCGCCGTCGTTTCAAGCGTACTCACTCGATCGCATCCGCTCACGCGATGGCCAAGGGCAAGCAATAGACCGGCGATCCCGCTCATTCCAGAGCCGGCCACTCCTATCAGATGGATCCGCTTCGGATTTTCCAGAAGAAATGCAGTGAGTTTTTTTGGCAGATCAAACGTCATTTACGGCGAGCTCTCGATGATTTCGGCAATCCTGTTCGCAGCGGTCTCCGGTGCAAGTGCGCGAGGTTGCTCGGCAGCCGGACGCACCTCGCTCCGTTATTCAAAAATTGATCTATCAATGAGCCAAGCGTGTCTCCGTTGACACGCGACTCCTCTAATACTTCAGCGAATGCCATGCCTCGCAAACATTTCTGCATTTAAAAATTGATGATTTTCGGCCGCGAACGGATACGGAATCAAGATTGTCGGCAAACCGAAGTAGGAGAGCTCGGTCAGACTGGCTGCGCCAGATCTGGCGATGGCGAGGTCCGCAACGGTATAGGCTTCCTCCATTCGATGGTAGAAAGCACTAACGAAAGCGGGGATTCCTTCCTTCTGATAACATTCGTAAACATAGTTCTCATCTTCTTTTCCGGTCAGATGGATGAACTGCACCTGCCTTCGCTAGCAAACTGAGGCTAAGAGCCGCCACTACCGCTTGGTTTATTCCATGCGCTCCCTGGCTCCCGCCCATCACCAGTACGGTCTGCAAGCCCGCTCTTTAAGCGCAGATTGTCCAACGCCTGGCTGCGATCGACCGGCCTCTTCAAACTGTTGCGGATCGGCGTCCCGGTCACTTCAATGGCTACATTCGGGAAACAGCGAGCGCACTCTTCGAACCCAGCAGCACCTTTTTCGAAAGCCACGCATTCAGCCGGTTGGCTTTCCCCGGGATAGCGTTCGATTCGTGAATGAACGTCGGCAGACCGGCCATCCGACCGGCTAAGAATCGGTCCCGTGGATGTGAATCCACCCATGCCGAGAACCGCGTCAGGACTGAACGAACGATACGATCCGACGACAAGCTGCAAATCCATTCATGAACTTCGTTAGCAAACGAAAAAAACTGCGTCGAAATCAGCGTCGTCAGACCAACAGCAGGGATTTTCTCGAATGCGAAACTCTGTTACGGTTCCCGCACCGCGGTCGTATCGATCTGCTTTTCGGAAATCAAGCAGCAGGACCTCATGCCCGCGGCTTTTCAAAACCTCGGCAACGGCCAGTCCAGGGAACAGGTGCCCTCCTGTTCCTCCACATGCGATTACGACTTTCATCAGAACGAACTACTAAATTCGGGAAACATGCCTGACCCGAACCATCATTTGGGTATTTGCAATCGTCTTGTCCTCTTTTCCTTGCCGGTAAATGTTGATCAGGATTCCAATGCAAACGAGGCAGAAAAAGAGATTCGAACCGCCATAGCTGATAAACGGCAGCGGCAGCCCTTTATTCGGCAACATTGAAGTCGTCACACCTATATTGATCGCGGCTTGCAAGCCCAGGATGGCTGTGCAACCAAATCCCAGCAACATGCCAAATCTGTCTTTGGCGTTTAGCGAAATCAGAATGCCGGAGGTTGCAATCAAAAGGTAACAAAACACGATCGACCAGCGTTACTCGCAACCCGAGCTCTTCACCGATCACCGGAAAAATGAAATCGGTGTGCGCATACGGCAGGTAGAGCATTTTTTGCCGTCCGTTGCCCAGACCCAGACCTTCAACTCCGCCCGAACCGAAAGCGATTAATCCCATCCACTGCTGATGACCTTCCTTCTCCTGGTATTGATCGGGATGCAGGAACGCCAGAAGACGCCCCTGGCGTTCGGAGATGTGCCAGGCAATGACCAAGAGCCCAGCGACACCGACGATAACCAGTGGCCCCAAAAATTTCGGGCTGGCTCCTGCGACGAACATAATCAGAAAAACTGCTCCGCCAATCAGCAGCGTCGTTCCCGAGATCGGTCTCAAGCAACGATCAGGGATGAGAAGCATCACTATCACGGCGATCAGGATAGATCAGTCCCATCAAGAATCCTTTGCATTTCGCCTCAAATTTCGAGAACCACCACGCAATAAAAATAATCGCAAGCCAGCTTCGCCAGCTCTGATGCTTGAAATGTTATTGGTCCCACATGTATCCAACGCCAGGAACCATTGATGCGCATCCCGATCGGACGAATGAAGCAGAGAGCTAACAACCTCAGGGCGGCAGGGAAAAGAATGTACCAGGACCGCTGCAGCCAATGGTAATCGACCAAGCGCGAATACAATGGAGAAGACAAATCCCACGCCCAACCAGAAGCTCTGTTTCTTCAGAAAGTTGAATTGATCGCCGTGACTGTCGGGAGCAAAGGCGCCCGTGCTGTACAGCATCACCAACCCAAGAGTGACTAATGCAGCAACAGCTAGAACCAAAATATATGCGCTTTGTTTATGCATTCGCCGCGTTGTCGCCTTGCAGGGCTATACACTATTCACGGAATCACTAACTTCTGTCCAATCTGCAACTTCTTCGGATCTTCTATGTTGTTCATCCTTAATAGGTCCGCGTAACTAACTTTGAATTTCTTGGCAATCCTGGCGGGACTGTCTCCTTTTTGGACCACATAAAATTTCGCGGATTCGCCCGCACCCTCTTGCGCGATGCCGTTACTCTGTCTTCCTACCGCCGCCCCCTGCAAGGTGCGATGAATCCACTAATTTCTGCACGTCCGCTGAAACTGTTTTGCCGGCGGATTTATCCGACGTCCCTGGATTCTCGCACCGCATTAGCCTTGAGTCGCTGGAAGCTTTTCGTTGGCTGGTTCCGCTTTGCCGCCGGCTCCCCGTTTGATGATCCTTCAGCGCACTAAACGCAAAAATCCCTCCCACCGCGACAACGTGAAGCAACAGCACAACCACGAATGCTCGCGATAATTTTACATTCGGCTCCTCGGAAGAGTAGTCTTCCTCCGCATATTTCGCTGCGGATCGCTGACCGAGCCGCCCGGAGCTTTTTCCTTGGGTTCCTTTTGAGAGGCTTTCTTATTAGTCTCACCTTGCTAACTCCTGGATGATCTCGCGGAATTGATTGCCGCGATCGGCATAGTTTTTGAACATGTCGAACGAAGATGTTCCCGGTGAGAAAAGCACCACCTCTCCCGGAAGGCTGTGTTGTCGAGCCTGGTCGACCGCCTGCCTCAGCGTCCGCGCAACTGAACATGGCACGACCTTCGACCAACTCTGAAAATCCGATCAGCCATTTCGCCGATTAATACGGCGTGCTTGGCCTTCTCGTGGACCAAACCGGTGATCGCATCGAATCCAAAACCTTTGTCTTTTCCGCCTGCAATCAGGACGACCGGTTCTGGTTGCGATTCCAGGGCCTTGACAAGAGCATCCAGATTCGTTGCCTTCGAGTCGTTGATAAAGATTACACCATCGATCTCTCCGACGTTCTCGCAGCGATGCGGGAGCAGCCGGTAAGTCTGTTAGTCCGCATCTTGGCCTTCTCCCAAGGGACTTTGCAAGGCCTGACGCGTACCCAACGCCGCCATAAGATTCTCGGCGTTATGAATTCCGGCAGACGTGGGTTTCTTTCATCTTCAAGATCGGCTCGCCTCGAAAGTGAATCGTTTCCCCCTGGAGAGTGAGATCGGCTCCTTTCGAATACGCGCTGAACCGATATTTGCCGCGCAACAATACCCGGCAAATCGTCAGCAGTAGTTCGTCACTGCAAAATCGCTCGATCTGTTGATTTTCAAAAATCCGCAGTTTCGCCGCGCGGTACTCCGCCATGTTCGGGTACCGGTCCAGATGATCTGGAGTCAGGTTCAACCAAACCGCCATAGTCCGGGCGAAACGTCCGAAATCGTCTCCAATTGAAAGGAACTGACTTCCACCGTGAAAATATCAAATTCTTCCTGGCGTTGAACTGCTTCGGCAAACGGCATTCCGATGTTTCCGCAAGCGACTGTGCGAAAGCCGGCGCCATTTAACATCGATTCGATCAACTGGGTCGTCGTTGTTTTGCCGTTCGTACCGGTGACCGCGATAACCGGTCGCTTACAAAAGCGGAACGCCAACTCGAGTTCACCGGTGAACGTCCGCGCCTTGCCGGAGAAAATTTTGGACCAGGGGAACGACCGGATCTATCCCAGGACTCAATACCGTCAGATCGTAATCGACCTCAGCAACATCTGCTGCTTCGCCGGTGATCACCGAAACACCAAGATCCTTCGAGTCCCTGAATTTTTTGCGCGATCCGGCTTGCCGCTATCAAAAACTGTTACGCGCGCTCCGTGCCCTTGCAGCAACCTGGCAGCGGCTTCTCCGCTGGCACCCAACCCAAGAACGGCTGCTCGTGTGTAATTGAAATTCATCGCAATTTCAAAGTCGCCAGCCCCAAAAAGGCGAACATCAGCGACATGATCCAGAACCGCACAATAACCGTATTTTCTTTCCAGCCCTTCAGTTCGAAGTGATGGTGCAACGGCGACATCAGGAGAATCCGTTTGCCGGTGAGCTTAAAACTCAGCACTTGAAGAATCACCGAGAGCGCCTCGATCACAAAAATTCCCCCAATTACAATCAAGAGGAGTTCCTGCTTACAGCAGATCGCGATGACACCCAGAGTCCCGCCAATCGAGAGCGATCCGGTGTCACCCATGAAGACCTTAGCCGGATGGCAGTTAAACCATAGAAATCCAAGGCCCGCCCCCGCCAATGCCGTGCAAAGAATCGTCAGTTCCTGGCTCTGCACGATAAAAAGGCAGATCCAGGTAGGTTGAGACAGCCACGTTCCCGGCAGCATAAGCCAGGATTGCGTAGGTCGAGGCTACGGTCACAGTGCACCCGGTCGCGAGGCCATCAAGCCGTCGGTCAAATTCACGGCGTTGGAGGTGCCCACGATCACTATCGCAAAGAACAAAAGCGTGAACCAACCCAGATTAGCAATAATCGGCTCTTTGAAAGAACGGGATGTAAAGTTCCTTCGCCTGAACTTCCAGCGATGGATTCAGCAAAAAAAACGCGGTCACGATTGCCGCAAGAATGAATTGGCAGATCAACTTGATCTTTCCCGGGATACCATCCGATTTTTTCTTTGTGACTTTGAGATAGTCATCTACAAGCCCAAGTCCGGCGGTAAAAACAATCGTGAATAGACAAAGCCAGACAAAACCGTTGTCCGGCCGCGCCCAGATGATTGTGGAAACGACGACCGAGCCCATGAAAAACACTCCGCCCATGGTTGGCGTGCCCTTTTTGGCTCCATGGAGTTCGTAAAGTCGGTGTACCTCGTCCGCGGTACGGATCGGCTGCCCGAATTTGAGCGATGTCAGCTTACGAATCACCCAATTCCCAAAAACAAGACAAAGCAGGAACGCCGTGATCGCAGCGCAAACAGCTCGAAATGAGACATACTGGAAAACGTTAAATCCGCCGGCGATCGCGTTTGGCCCCTGGCTCAGGTAATACAAGTAGAACATCATGCGGACCTCCACTTCGCTTGACTCTTTACGGCCTCAAGCCCGTGCCACGACGCGATCCATGGCAGACGAAAGACTTCCCTTCACCAGCAGAAGGTCACCGGGTTCCAGGTAGTCGAGCAGCGCTTCGATCGCTTGCTCGTGGGTCTTTGCTTCGTTTCGTGCGATTTCAGGCCCGCCGAGTCTGGCAGCTTCTGCCATCAGCCGAGCTTCATCGCCCACGGTAACAAGATGGTCGAATTCGCATTCCGCCACCGCTCTACCCACCGTCGATGAGCCGATTTCAGACTCTTTCCCAAGTTCCCCCATCCGGCCAAGCGCCGCTACGCGCCGGCCTTTAACTGCAAAATGCGCCGCGGTTCTGAGCGCAGCTACCATCGAATCCGGATTTGCATTGTAGGCGTCGTTAATCACGAGCACGCGCCCAAGTCTTTGAATCTTAAGACGATTTCCCGGAATCGTGGTCTTCGCCAAACCGGCTGCACATTCTTCGAGAGTCAAGCCCAAGCTCGACGCCGACGGCTGCCGCCAGGCACGCGTTGTGACCATGTGTTCACCGTGCACCGGCAAGCGAAACGCGCCTTGAGTCCGCGCCATACGTCAATGTGAAGTTCGCGCCCTTGTCACGTGTGCTCAATATTTCGCGCCTGGACATCCCCCGGTTCAAGCCCGGCGCGGATCACCCGCGCTTTACAGCGGGCCGCTATCCAGTCCGTAAATTCGTCGTTCGCATTGAGAACGACAAATCCTTCGGCCGGAATTGCTTCAGCAACGACCGCTTTCTCCTTCGCGATCGCTTCGCGAGTTCCAAGGTGACCGATATGAGCCATGCCGACGTTGGTGATCACCGCAACGTCCGGGCGAGCAATTTCGCAAAGCGGCGCAAGTTCGCCGGCGTGATTCATGCCCATTTCGAATACGCCAGATTCGTCCGCGCAGCTCGCCCCAAGAACGGACAGCGGCAACCCTATGTGGTTGTTATAGTTCCCGACCGTTTTGGCGACCGAAAATCTTTCTCCGAGCACCGAGGCGATCATCTCTTTCGTGCTGGTTTTGCCGCTGCTTCCAGTAACCCCAATCGCCTTGAGCTGAAGCTCGATTTCGATACTCTCTGGCCAGACGTTGCAGCGCGGACAGGGTGTCCGGCACTTCTATTTGCGGTGAGTCCGTTCAGGCGGAGATTCACATCACTCACCAACGCACCGGCTGCCGCCGCCTCCTTGACTGCCGGCAGGAAAGCGTGGCCATCAAATTGCTCGCCGCGCAGGGCCACAAAAAATTCGCCCGCTGCGGATTGAACGCGAATCCGTGACCACTCTTGTCACCGTTGCCGGCGCCCATTCCGTGGAGCTTTGCCGCCCACCACTCTGCGATATGTTCCAGCGTTCTAGGATCCATGCCTCGACAACTCCACTGGATGTTCTTCCAAGGCCCGGCGCAGCTATTTCAACGTCATCAAAGGGGATGGTGTAGATCGCCGAATTCCTGGTACTTCTCGTGACCCTTCCCTGCGATTAAGACGATGTCCCTCGGTTGAGCCATCGCGATAGCCCGCGAAATTGCTTCTTTCCGATCGACGATCTTCTCGTAGTTCTTATGCGCTTGAATCCGGCCTCGACATCGCGAACGATCGCTTCCGGATCTTCTTTTCGCGGGTTGTCTGAGGTGAGAATCGCGTAGTCAGCGTATTGATCAGCCACAGCTCCCATCAGCGGACGCTTTGTTCTGTCCCTGTCTCCGCCGCATCCAAAAACGAGAATCAGCCGATTTGGATGCAGATCGCGGCAGGTCTTGACGACATTCAACAATGCATCGTCGGTGTGCGCATAGTCGACAAACACCTGGAACTGCCGTTTTGCCGGCACAGCCTCGAGGCGCCCGGGAATCTGAGGCGCATTGGCGAGGGCCAACACCGATGTCCGCACATCCGGCACCGATCGCGTGCGCTACCGCCAGCGCAGCCAAAGAATTGTAAATATTGAATCTTCCGATCAATGGAAGTCGAACCAGGTAACTCTTCTCTTTCGCGTTTAACTGGTAGGAGGTCCCATTCATTTCCACCTTGAAATTGCTCGCGCGAAATTCTGCTCGTGCACCCATTCCGTAAGTGATAATCGGAAGATCTCTCCCGAATCGCGCGACTAGTTGCTGTCCGTACGGATCGTCAATGTTGATTACTGCGGCTTTCTCCTTTTTCCGGCTTGTCCCGCACGCTATCGAACAAGCGCGCTTTTGCTTCGAAGTAGTCTTTCATCCCGCGATGAAAATCCAGATGGTCCTGCGTCAGATTCGTAAAAGCGCCAACGTCAAATGCAATTTCGCTCGCCCGACCCTTGACTTAACGCATGGGAGGAGACCTCGATCACGACGTTCCGGCAACCCGCCTCGACGCACTGGCTCAAAAGTTCTTGTAGATCAAGCGACTCCGGCGTCGTTCGCTGAGCAGGTAAGCACACGTTCGCCAATCTCGTATTGGACCGTGCCGATCAGGCCGGTGGATTGGTTTGCACGTTCAAGCAGATGCTTAGACAAGAAAGTCGTCGTGCTCTTGCCGTTCGTGCCCGTTACTCCAATCATTTTCAGCCTGCGGGACGGGATCGCCGAAATAAGTCGCGGCCAATTGGGCCAGCGCTTCACGTGAATTCGGCACAACAATCGTTGTCGCCCGCTTTGAAAGACCGGCCTGCTCTCCGACTATCGCAACGGCTCCTTTGTCGACAGCTTGTTCAATGAAATGAATGACCGTCAAAACACGCGCCTCGCACCGCGACAAAAAGATCCCGGGCCCTATCCGGCGCGAATCGTACCGGACGCCGGTTATCTCTCGATCAACTGGACCCCTAAATCGATATCGCGTCTTAGCCGCTGAATTAGATCTGCCAGTTGCATGATGCTTGGACTAATCGCGACTCCTTCGGATAAAGCCACTTTTTTCGATCCGTTCGCACTCGGCTGGGGAAGGAATCTGCTTCCGTGGGCCGGAGATCAAGATAACGCGCCGCTTTCTCGGCGATTCTCGAGAAAATCGGGCCTGCAACAGTACCACCGAATGCTGCTCCCTCCTTCATCGTCGGATCGTCCAGGAGGACGAGCAAAGCAAATTTCGGATCGTCTGCCGGCATGAACCCGACGAATGAAGTCACATAGCGGCCAACCATATAACCGCCTCGCGGATCAACCTTTTGTGCGGTTCCCGTCTTTCCTGCAACCCGAAATCCCGGTACTTCGGCTTTTTGTGCTGTGCCTTGTTTGCTGACAACGTCCTTTAAAGCCGAGACGATCTTGACGAGCGGTTTCTGCGGAAACGACGTCGACGCACCGTCTCAGGAGTAAAATTGGCCACTGACCGCCCATTCTGATCAGTGATTTCCGAAACAATCATCGGCTTCATCAGTTTGCCTCCGTTAGCGATACACGACATCGCTGTGACCATTTGCAACGGAGTGACTGCCACCGACTGGCCCATGGGAATCCGAGTGATATCAAGCTTGCTCCAGCGGTGAGGCGGATTAACCAGACCACGAGATCTCTCCGCTTAACGTGATCCCAGTCTTCTGCCCAAACCCGAATCGACGGATATACTCGTACAACTTCGTCTCGCCGAGCTGCAAAGCTAGTTTGGCAACGCCGATATTGCTGGACTTCATCAACACTTGGTGCACCGTCAAAACCCCCATCGGGTGCGCATCCCGCAGCACTCGGCCCGCATATTGAAAGTGTCCATTTTCGCAGAAAACCGTGGTATCGGGCGACACAAGTTTCTCTTCCAGCACAGCCGAAGTAGTAACGATCTTGAAAGTCGAACCGGGCTCGACCATGTCCACAACGAACGATTCTTTCTCCTGATCCGGTGATGCTTCACCGGCTTTGTTCGGATCAAACGTAGGACGGCTCGCCATCGCCAGGATTTCTCCGGTTTGAGGGCGCATCATGATCGCCGTGAAGCATTTTTGGGTTTGAACTCCGCACATGCCGCATCCAATTCGGATTCGAGAATATTCTGCAGGCTCGAGATCAATGGTGAGCTTCACGTCACAGCCGTCTTTGGCCGCACTTTCCTGACCACGATAGGGCACCAATTCTTTGCCCGGTCCTATCCGTCTCGATATAACGAAATCCGTCGGTGCCTTGCAGAAAATCCTGCATCGTGCGCTCGATCCCCATCGTTCCCTTGTGATCGTGATCAACAAACCCGATCACCTGCGAAAGCATCTGCCCATTCGGGTACACCCGAACAAAGTCCTGGTCGAAATAGATTCCGCGCAAGTTCGCGACCCGGAGAGATTCCTTGATCTTTTCGGCCGTCTGCTCCGGAATCTCCGCCTTCAGAACAATGTGTTTGCTGCCCTTGCCGCTTTGACTCAGCTTAGATGCGAGGTCGCGCGGATCCATTTCAAGCTGATCCGCGATTGCCGCTGCCACAGCCACCGGATCCCGAATATGCGACGCGTCTGCAACGACGGTCTTGACCGGGATGTTTTCGGCAAGAGGCTCGTTATGAGCGTCTCGGATGATACCACGCCTGGCATAGATGATTTGTTTATGGTTATGTTTTTCCGCAGCAAGCGTCGTGAACTTCTCGTGCTGTACAATCTGTAGATCGATCAGCCGGAACGAGAAGACACTGAATAGGCCGACCAATCCAAAACAGACCGTGACGGCGCGCGCTTGCGCATTCCGCATCATTGGTTAAAGCCGCGATTGGAGACGACTCTCAACTCATCTCCGATGCCATCGTGACGCTGGTTAAGGCGAACGATTTGATCACTCGCGATTGGCACAAGGCCGAGCGAATTTTTGGCCAACTTCTTTTCAAGAATACCCGCGAACTAAGCTGGGTAATTTGCACACGGACAGCCTCGTTGGCAGTTCGGATTTCAGTGAGTTCGCGCTCCAATCGACGTTGAATCTCTCCATACTGCTGGAGCTGATTCTTCAAATAGACATAAGACAATCCGGCTGTCGCCAGGATTATCGTGCTGACAACTACCTTAAAGATAGAAGCAACCTTGATAGAATATGTGATGTTGCTGCGGTTACGATTCATGACTGATCCTTTCAATGACCCGCAGTTTCGCACTGCGAGCGCGTGAGTTTTGTCGTACTTCTTCCTCGCTCGGCTCAATGGGCCGAGACGTGATCAACCGAAAGGCGTGCGCAGGATTTTTCTGCGGCGCCGGCCACTCCGGCCTGTCGATCCACTCCTGACTAACTTCTCTGAAATAACGTTTCACGATCCTGATCCTCCAACGAGTGAAAGGCAATGACGGCCATTCGGCCCCCGGGCTTTACCGAGTCGCTTAAGTCGTGCAGCGCGCGTTTCCAGAACGCTTAGCTCCGTCGTTAACCGCAATCCGGAGCGCCTGAAATACCCTCGTGGCGGGATTCTTCGGCCCTCGCTTTGGGATAACCGATCGACCGCCCGCACTAGATCTTGCGTCGTCTGAATCGGGACCTCGCCACGCACCTTCACCAGATGCGCCGCCAGATCGCCGCGCCGCCGGTTCCTCTCCGAATTCAAAAAAAATTCTGTGCAAGCTCCGCCTGGGGAACCCTGGTTCACTATATCTGCTGCTGTCCGCTGGACATGCGGCCCCATCCGCATGTCCAGCGGCCCGCTCCCCAAAAAACTAAAGCCGCGGGAAGGAGTATCAAGCTGATGCGACGAAACGCCGAGATCGAGAAGAACACCGTCAAATTCAGTTGACGCCGAAACTCTGCCAGCCGATCAGCGACATCAGCGAAATTCGATTCAACAAACCGCACTCGACCCGAAAAACCAACAAGCCGTCTTGAGGCTTCTGCCAAGGCCTCAGGATCCTGATCGCAGGCGATCACCGACGACGCCCGCTTTCAACAACTCCAAGCGTGGCCACCTCCTCCAACTGTCGCATCTAGAAAGATCTTGCCCTGCCGCCGGTTGAAGCGCCGAAACAGTCTCACGCAACAGAACCGGCACGTGAAAAAACCTTCCGGCGCTCTGTTTTTCTCCTGGCATGTACTTCTTCGTCAATTAACGCGATCATCTTGCCTCTTCGTTAGACCGGTTGCCCTTCGACAAAAGTCTGTAAATCTGCTGCATCCTCTAAATGCCAACCCGTCCCAGCAGGTAGCTGAAGGTCGGCTCGTCCTCCTCTGTCGTCTTTTGCCATATCTCGGGATCCAGATCTCGAATCTGTAATAGTTGCCAACGAGCACCACTTCGTCTCGCAGATTCAGCAGTTTGCATTGCTCGTCTGGAAGCACGATCCTCCCTTGTTTATCTCCGGTGACATGCTGAGCCTTGGAAGAAAACTGACGCAAAAACTTCGAGCGGTCTTCTCGGCTTCAAACTCTCGATCATGCTCAACTTTTTCAGCCAGCCGCTTAAATTCCCCAGGCGGCATGACCATCAAAAATCCCCCCTTCGGATTGGGGATGGAAAAGAACTCGTCTATCTCGCCCCGACGCCACCGCGACGGAATGGTAACGCGATTTTTCGCGTCCATCGCGTGCCGGAATTCTCCGGCAAATATCGACTGCACACTCTGGGGCGATTCCATAGGAAAGCCATGGTCTAGCAAACCATTTTACTCCACAACGGCCCACTTTTACCCTCCAGACCCCATTCCGGTCAATAGAATTCGCACCGGAATGTAAATATTTGCTTGTCCGAATCCTCGAGGGCCGTCCAGCGCACCGCGCCCATAGTCGAGATGGATTAAGTGTCAACCGCGAATTGTATACGTAATTCAGAAGTTCAGGATCGGTCGTCACGGCAGTTCAGGAGTTGCAGAATGGACGGCCGGAAGGTGCCGTGTGCTGACAGTCGAGCCGCATCCTTATCCAGCTCGACAAAGAGATTCTTGCGATGAGTCACGGTTGCTAATACGGGGATCTCCCGATCGTCATCCGGACGTCATCCACGGAATCTCTTTGTTACCGGCAAGAGCGCTCAACCGTCGTCACACGGCACCCTCCGACCGCCCATTCTGCAACTCCTGCACTCCTGCGACTCCTGAACTTCTGAATTAACCTCGCACCTGGCCGGTACCTTCCACGAGATATTTGTAGCTGGTCAGTTCTTCCAAACCCATCGGGCCGCGAGCATGAAGCCGATCCGTGCTGATCCCGATCTCAGCTCCAAAACCGAACTCGCCGCCATCATTGAACCTCGTTGAGGCATTCCAGAAAACCGCCGCAGAATCGACTTGATCAAAAAATCTGTGAGCGGCTGATCTGATCCTCGGTGATGATCGCATCGCTATGATGCGAGCCATAAGTTCCAATGTGATCGATCGCTTCTTCGAGGCTGCGCACCGTTCTTAACGGCGAGGAACAGATCGAGATACTCCGTTCTCCAGTCTTCCTCCGTTGCCGGCCGCACCTTTGGACCCAGGATTTCCCGAGTCAATGGATCCCCCCGTAGTTCGACGCCCCGTTCCCAGAGCGCATCGGCGCACGCTGGAAGAAATTGACGGGCAATCTCTTCGTGAACCAGCAAGGTTTCAATAGCATTGCAGACGCCTGGTCGCTGGCATTTCGCGTTGACCACAACTTCGTTCCGCCATACTCAGATCTGCCGCTCGATCCACGTACACCGCACAAATTCCATCGAAATGTTTGATGACCGGCATCCGTGCTGCAGATGTCACTGCCTCGATCAAGGATCGGCCGCCCCTCGGAATGATCAGATGAATGTATCGATCGAGTTGCGCCATCAGCGTCACAGCCGCCCTGTCAGTGCTGGGAACAAGCTGGACCGAATATTCCGGTAAGCCGGCATCCTGGCACCCAGCGCTGACCGCTTCCGCAATGGCCATGTTCGATCGAATTGCCTCAGATCCGCCCCGTAAAATCACGGCATTGCCGGCCTTGAGACAAAGAGAGGCGGCGTCACTTGTTACATTTGGGCGGGATTCGTAAATGATCCCGATGACTCCGATCGGTACTCGTCTCTTCGAGATCTTCAGACCGTTGGGACGCGACCACTCCTTCAACACTTCCCCGATCGGATCCGTCAGATGAACGACTTCACGTACACTGTTTGCAATCGTCTGAATTCTTTTCGGATCCAGGCGGGCCCGGTCCAGCATCGCAGAACTCAAGCCGCTCTCAGAGCCCGCCCGCAAATCGCTCTCGTTTGCCGCGAGAATCGTTTGCGTCCCCTGCTCGATTCGCGGGCAATCGCGAGCAAAGCCTCGTTTTTTTTCGTTGTCGTCGCTTGAGCGAGGATACGGCTGGCCGAAGCGGCCCGCTGTCCAATCTGTTCAAGCAGTTTCTGAAATGCGCAATGTCATTTACGTGCAATTATTTGGGTGCCTGCCGGCTTTTCCAGCCACTGCAGCGAAAATGACCCCAGGCTCGAACCCGCTCGCGATCACGCTGGGAATCCCGGCTTGAAAAGCCGTCTTCGCGGCCTGCAGCTTCGTCACCATTCCGCCCGTTGAGTAAACCCCGACCGTTACCGTTCGCCAAATGCGCCACCGCGTCGATATCGGTGACTTTTGAAATCAGTTTATTTTGTTCGTCCAGCAAACCCTCGACGCTGGTCAGGATCAGGAGCAAATCCGCATCGCGCAAGGATGGCGACCTCAGCAGAGAGGCTATCGTTATCTCCAAACCTGAGTTCTTCGACCGCTACAGAATCGTTCTCGTTGATGATCGGCACGACGTTTCGGAAGCGAAGCAACGCTCCAAGGTGTTCCTTGCATTCTGGTACCTGGTGCGACTATCGATATCCTGATGGCTTAACAATAGCTGGGCCACATGAAGTCCGTGTCGTTGAAACAATGTTTCATAAAGCCGCATCAGTCGAGATTGTCCAATCGCCGCACAGGCTTGGATAGATGGTAGATCTTTCGGGCGTTCCGGAAGACCCATCAACATCAATCCGGCTCCGACCGCTCCACTGCTCACCAGGAGGCATTGATGACCGGATCGCACCAATTCGGCAACTTCGCTGGTCAAACGTCGAAGTTGCTTGGGATTCAACGCGTTCCCGGAGGATTTCGTAAGGATTCCGGTCCCAAACTTAATAACAATCCGCTTCCTCTTATCCGACATACAAAGCCCGTATATATCGTCACGGGTTGACCAGAATGCCAGTGCCAGCTGATAGATAAGTGAAGGAAACCGCGTGGATATTCTCACCATTATTCGGCAACAATCCGAGACGCAACCTGATCCACTGGCCTTCTTAAAGACCGACGGAGGTGATACAAGTGACCTTCCGGGAACTTATTGATCGCGCTGACAAAGTGGCAGCCGGACTGAGTGAACGCGGATGCCGCAAAGGCGAACGGTGCGGTCTGATCTTGGCGGACGGTGTCGATTTCCTCGTATCGGCTTTGGGTATCTTGTCAGCGGGTCTTTGCCTTGTCCCGATCGCGACTTTCCTGCCCGAGGAAGAAAAGGATTTCGTGATCAAGGCGGCCGGGGTGCATTGGTTGTTTCAGGAAGACAGTCGTTTGTTTCGGTTGCCATTTGCCAAGCCGATCGATGGTCAAAATGACGAAGCATTTCGTGCATGCGACCCGGCATATATCCGTTTCACTTCTGGAACCACCGGGCGGCGGAAGGGGATTCTTCTAGGGCACAAGACGATCATGGATCGTTTGGACGCCGCAAATACCGATCTTGCAGATCGATTCCACTGACAGGATCTGGTTTGCGCTGCCGATGGCCGACCATTTCATTGTCTCTATCCTCCTTTATCTTTCCCGCGGCGCCACAGTGCTCGGCATTTCAAAGCATGAAAATTGGCGCGCAATTGCTCACGGCTATCACCCTACAGTGATCTACGGTTCTCCGGATTTTTACCAGGACGCTGGCCCGACTCTGAGATCGGCGCGCTCGATTCTGTGCGGCTTGCTATCTCCACGACTTCCCCTCTCCCGCCCCAGCTTGCCGTAGATTTTGCCAAGCGTTTCAGCAAAAATCTGAATCCGGCTCTGGGTATCATTGAAGTCGGTCTTCTGACCATTAATACCAGAGCCGGACAAGATCGGGTCAGTTGGGCTCCCGATGCCCGCCTATACTGTCACATTGGTCGGCAGAGCACGGTAAGCCAATCAAACAGGGAGAGATCGGCGAACTGCAGATCAAAGGTCCCGGATTGATCGAATGCTTATCTTGAGCCCTGGCGTCCGATCGGACCGGCTTCTGAAGCAATATGGGTATCGCAACCGGCGATTTTGCCCGGATCGATGAGGACGGCTACATCTTCCTTGCCGGCCGAGGAAAGAACAGGCTTTAGATCAACGGCGATCCAGTTTTTCTGCGAAGAAGTAGAGACAATTCTCAACACCTTGCCTGGAATTGAGGAAAGTCGTGTTTTCCTCGATTCCGACATCTCAGACCCTTTCTGCTGAGGTGGTGGGCTCGCCCGGCCCGACAGAACGACTTACCGAATTGCTTCTCCAGAAGATCGATTCGTGCAAAGTTCCGAGACGCTTTCAAATCGTAGAAAGTCTTCCGCGTACTCCGAAGCGGAAAACTGCTCCGCAGCGTAGAGGAGTAGGAATTGCAGAGTTCAGAAGTCAGAATTCAGGGGTCAGAAGCAAGAAATCTGCGAACATTTCGACTGGTCTAGCCATAGATTCGACGCCAGTATCTCGATCCCGGTTATAACCTGTCCCCTTTCTCCTGCAACTCCTGTAACTCCTCACCCCTGACCTCCGACTCCTCCTCACTCCATGTCCATCGTCGTTCAGAAATATGGCGGCAGCAGTGTCGCGGACACCAACAAACTCAAGAGGGTCGCCGAGCGCGTCATGCAGACCAGATGCATCCGGTCACAACGTGGTTGTGGTTGTTTCGGCAATGGGAGACACAACCGACGAATTGCTCGCGCTGGCGAAAACAATTTCGCCAAATCCAGATCGGCGCGAACTTGACATGTTGCTTTCGGCTGGCGAACGCATTTCGATGGCACTCCTGTCCATGGCGATCCGAGAACTTGGCGGAAACGCTATCAGTTTCACCGGAAGCCAATCGGGGATCATAACAAATGACCGCCATGTGGACGCCCGGATCATCGAAGTCCGCCCATTCCGCGTGCAGGACGAGTTGGCTCGAGGAAAAATCGTGGTTGTCGCAGGTTATCAAGGTGTTTCGTACCGCAGAGAGATCACGACTCTTGGCCGTGGCGGGAGTGATACCACCGCAGTGGCCATGGCAGCGGCGCTTGGTGCGGAATGGTGCGAGATTTGCTCAGATGTCGATGGTATTTATACGGCGGATCCGCGAGTTGTTCAGCAGGCCAGGCGGATTCCCGTTCTGTCTTACGAGGAGACCAGGAACTCGCCGAGTCTGGCGCAAAGGTTCTAAACGCACAGGCGGTCGAGTTTGCGAAGGAAAGGGGGATAGCGATATATGCCAGGTCCGCGGCGGGTTCCTTACCCGGCAACGATCCGTCCGACAGATGGCACGGTGGTACGCAAGTTTGGCCCGCGCATGCCAGGTTCTGTCGTGGGAATAGCGAGTGAAAAAGAGATTTTGATGATTCAGAGCCGCGCATGTGGATCGGCTACTTGATCGTAATGGACGATTTCAGGCGTTCCCGGGAAGCAACTCCACGTAACCACCGTCGGAACTGAACAGGACGGATTTCCATGGTGGTATCGAAAGAGAACCTTCACCAGACGGCCAAGCTCGGAGGTGCAATTGAGGACCTCCCGGTGCGTTGGGATGATTCCGCGGGAGCAGTCAGCATAATCGGCACAGGAATTACCGCATCGCACGAACAGGTCCTTCAAGGGTCGAAAGCATTGCGCGAATTACATGTGCATTGCTGCGGGATCGCCACCTCCTCTTTCCGGGTCACCTGGTTGATCGAACGAGAAACAACTAGAGGAAGTCGTTCGCTTTTTTCACCGGATTTTTATCGAAGAGCACCGAAATCCAGCCAGTGCCTTAATTTTCAGCCGATCGCCAAAAAAAAAAAACCAGCTCGATCAGAGGGGGAACACGTTCTGGGGGCCAATCGAGCTGGTCGTAAAACCATATTCGGCGGTTGACTGTTCATCAACTGATTTTTTGCGCCATTTTCGAAATAAATGCAAATTTTGATCATCGAATGATCAAATAATCATAATCCCCAACAAGGTCTGTATATCGGATCGACAATCGCACTTTTGTGTTGCTCTCCTTCCAGCGCTAGATGAACCGTGATCAGCATCCAATAAGATGTTCCATCCCCAGAGCTATCTCGCCACCAAGAACTCTCCACCGGATTTCCGAGAAGCTTTCGGCGAAGCAAAAACAGGTCCTGCCAAAGATTTAATCCCATTTTCCTTCGACCTGTATCCACGGAAGAAACCCGCGATTCCAGCCATGCGACACGGCATTTCATGATTTCGATCATACGATGCAGGCAACGGCCGCAGTCGCCGAATCTGCTGGCTTCCCACCGGCAGCAATCCTGTTATTTCGCTCCACTCACAGCGGGACTGGGAACTTGGCTCATCGCCGCCGTAATTCTTCATGACACAGGTTACTTGAAACGTCGCGATGATCTCGACGGCTCCGGCGCAAAGTATTCTGCGATCCACGTTGGCCGCAGTTGTTTTTTTGCTTGGGATCTCTTGCCGGCCTTCGGTTTCAATGCGACGAGCTACGCCAGATCCAGAACGCAATCTGCGCCACTGCCATCTCCGTCACGCATGGAGGACATCCCGTTTCGCGATCTCGCGAGTGGTTGATCGGAGCATCGTTGCCACCGGGGATATGCTCGGACAGATGGCTGCCGAGGACTATCCGGAACGGTTGGCCGGATTGTATCTCGAATTCCGTGAGGCAACAATCTTCTCCCGATTTCAAAAAACGAGCTTTGCGCGTTCACAAAAATCTTCTTGATCTCCTGGAGGGAACCGAAAAATTTTTTAATGGATATGTCATGCGTATGCTCGAACAGGAGTGGAAGGGCGTTTACAAAATCCTGAATGACGGGAATGGCAAAAACAGTTACGTCGAACGGATTCGTAGCAATATTTCTCGCGTCAATCTGATGGCTCGTTCCTTGAATTCCAGTTGCCGTGCGGTAGTGGCCAGGGAATCCCTGGTGGACTAGAGCATCGTCTCATATCTAGCTGGCATATGAGACGATGCTCTATAGGTTTACAGATCCTGCTGTTATTTTGCCGCTCCTGTTCGGCAAACCAAGCGCCCGGACATCACGGTTGCACCGCCCATACTTCGACCAGGCGGTTTTTTTCGAGATCGGATTGAATCAAAAAGATCCTGGCCGCCCATCCCAACTGCGTGCATCACGTTCACAAGATCCAGTCTTTTCTTTCAGTGCTTTCACCACGCTCTCTGCCCTGCTTCGGGAAATATCTAAATTTTTCGTTTCCTCCCCTTTTTTGTCGGCATACCCGACCATGATGAGGGCAACGGTTGGATCAGCGAGAATTTTCTGCAGATCCGGCTCGTTCAGCTTTTTGATCAACCCATCTACCTGAGCCGTGCCGGCGATCGTCCTGTTTTGCGTGAAAGGGATTATTGCGATCTTTGTGAAAGCTCGGGCACGCTCGACTTGCGCATACAATTTGTCCTTATCGGCATCGGTGAGGACTCTCATCAGATCAATCCGTTTCAAAACTTCTTGCCGCGTCCGATCTTCCTCGGCTCGATCGTTAATCACCGGCGGCGCCGAACCGGCATCTTCGATCGTTGGATTTGGGCTCGGATGTTCTACTCCGACTTCCTCCCCGGACGAACCGGAGGCTCTCGGGATCGGGTTGGCTTTCTCAGCGCCGGCGACGATCGCCGCCGGGACCGACTTTTTTACGGTCAATCGCTTTCCAGACGACGAAAGCGCTGATGCCTAATCCGCCGATGACAAAAAAGACAGCCAATCCAACGATCACCCAAACACCCACCGGCGTTTTGGATGCGCTGCCTCCATTGCGCACCGGAGTTGGGCCGTCAGAAGCTTGTGGAAAGGGCTTCGCCATCGGCAGCCGATTTCACCCGATCTCGGCCAAGATTGCAAAACAGTTCGGTAAGGACGAGCCGGTATGTTTCGCCGAAGGCGCAAGCGCGCGCGCTTTCGGTCACTTCAAGTAATCCTCTCGACCAGGAACGATTTTATTTCTCCCAGCCCGATCCTCTCCTGTTTCATCGAGTCTCGTTCGCGAATTGTTACTGTACCCTCATTCACAGGCCCGTTTTCCCCGATCGTATCGAAATCTACCGTCACGCCATAGGGAGTACCCGCCTCATCCTGGCGTCGATAACGCCTTCCGATCGCACCCGACTCATCGTAAAAACCATCATATGCGGCCGGAGCAGATCGACGATCTCGCGAGCCTGGCGGACAAGCCGTTCATTGTTCTTCAGCAAAGGAAAAACTCCGCATTTGATCGGTGCCATCCGCGGATGGAACCTCAGCAGAGTACGCGTCTCCGCTTTGCCTTTTTCGTCGGTCACCTGCTCCTCGTCAAACGCCGCGCAGATCAAGGCCAGAACGTCGTTCGATCCACACCGGCGCTGGGCTCAACAACATGTGGAATAAAACGCTGTTTGGATCTCTTCATCGAAATACTCCAGGGATTTGCCACTGGCATTTTGATGCTGTGTCAGATCATAGTCCGTTCGATATGCCACGCCTTCCAGTTCCTGCACTCCGAACGGGAACTCGAAATTCGATATCGTATGTCCCTTTGGAATAGTGGGCGCATTCTTCGGGCGGAATCTTGTGAACATGCAGAAAGTCCGACGAAATACCGATATCCGAATAAAATTTCAGGCGCTCTTTCAACCAGTACTCGAGAAGCTGCGGTCCTTGGTCGGGTCGGCAAAAATATTCCAACTCCATCTGCTCGAATTCGCGGGAACGAAAAGTAAAATTGCGGGGGTTGATTTCGTTTCGGAATGCCTTCCCCACCTGCGCAATTCCGAACGGCAGCTTCTTCCGCGAGACTTCCAGGATATTTTTGAACTGAACAAAAATGGCTTGTGCGGTTTCCGGACGGAGATAAGTGACGGCTGACTCATCTTCCGTCGCCCCGACATAGGTTTTGAACATCAGGTTAAAGGCGCGAGGTTCGGTCAAATCGACGCTCCCACAAACTGCGCACTGTTTCCGCCCGTTCTTTTCCGGCAATTGGTCTGCCCGCAGCCGGGATCTTACAGTTACGACAGTCCACCATCGGGTCGCTGAAAGTTTCCTCGTGGCCGCTCGCCACCCAGACCTGCCGATTCATCAGGATCGAACCGTCCATCCCCACGACATCGTCGCGCTCGCGTACCATCCGCCGCCACCAGAAATCTTTCAGATTGCGCTTTCAACTCCGTCCCGAGCGGTCCGTAGTCCCAGCATCCGTTTAACCCGCCATAGATTTCACTCGATTGAAAAATGAACCCGCGCCGTTTGCACAGGCTGACAATTTTCTCCATTCGTTCAGAAGCGGATTTATCTTGAGCCATAGAGCAGAGACCGAAAATCAACGAACGCCAGCGAACGTCAACGAAAAACAGTCGAGCGAGTTGCAGAATCGAGGACGGATCGCGCGTGTCCACATATTTCGGACGCCGCACTTCCGCCCTTAAAGAACCCATGCGTTCGCTATCCATCTCTCCCAGCAGACCTTTACCTCCTGATTCCTGAACTCCTGCAAGCGTTGTCGTTCGCTCCTCCTTGTTGTATACTCTGGCTGTTTTATGGCGTATTATTCAGAGGACTTAATCGCGGACAGCTCGGTATCTCTCAGGCATTGGATCTTTCCCGCCATCGCTCTCTCTTTTCTGTTTCATTGCGGACTGTTTTATCTTTTCAGCGAGAAAACCCTCGATCGATTCGTGCCCTCCGACACTCCTCGGCTTGTTCCCGGGCATTTCATATCAACCGCGCTGCAGATTGACCAGAAACTGCTGGAAACTGATTCCAAACCGGCTGAAAAACCTGGCAAACCGGCAGGGGACTTCGGCACGATCGACAAATCTTACCCAGTTTGATGGCTCATTCGAAAAGGATATACAGGAATTCCGTGCGACGCCCGAAGTGAATTCGCCCGAGGTCCCCCAGCTCAAGGAAAAGCCCAGTGTTGATACGCAATCCGCGCAGATTGCTGCGGCCAAGGCAAAAGCTGAAAGTGCCGTGGCGATGGACAAGGAACTAAGCGAAGTGCGTCAGCAACTGCTTTCGGATAAGCCCGATATGCCTTCTCGCCCGAAGATTGCCGCTGGGAGCAGAGAAATCCGGGTAAAACTGAAAATCAAGATGTCGCAGACTCGACCATCGCGGGAAATGCCGGCGTTCCGGCGGGTTTCAGCAACCTCGATGAATTGCTGTCCGGTTCGGGACAACTCGGCATTGGAACGGCGCCGATCCTGATGCCGACCGATCTTTTATTTGACTATGATTCAGCAAATCTTCGCCCTGGAGCGACCGCAAGTCTGCAAAAATTGGGCCGTCTGATCCAGCGAAACCCTCAAGCCAGTCTTCAAAGTCGAAGGTCACACGGACTCCTTCGGTGGCGACCAATACAACATGGATCTAAGCCAGCGCCGAGCCGAGACCGTGAAAGCATGGCTGGTCGAAAATATGAACATCGAGCCGGACCGAGTCCAGACACAGGGTTACGGCAAGACTCGCCTGATCGTGCCGGCAGATCGGTCTGTCGAAGAACAGCAACTCAATCGCCGCGTCGAGATCGTAATCCGGACGAAAAAGAGCTAATACCTCCCTTGCTTCGGCCCTCTATGGAATCTGCGGTTACCTCTCAACTCCGATTTGCTGCTTTCACCCGCTTATCGACCAAATTTTACGGTCAATTGCGCGACGCCAATCGAATGTTCCTCGATCAGCCTCGCCAATTTTGCTGGCGGCGCATTCAGAACCAACCGACAATTTCGCTACGTCGAGCGCATAAACCCTGACCAGGTAGCGATGGGTCGTCCCGGACGGAGGACAAGGGCCGCCGTAGCCCGGTTCACCATAGTCATTCTGACATTGAATGCTGCCACAGGCAGAGGTTTCGACCCCTTGTTACCTGCACCCGCAGGCAGTCCCGAAACTGTTCCAGGGATATTAAATACGACCCAATGCCACCATCCTCCGGGAACCGGAGCATCGGGATCAACAATGGTGACCGCAAAACTCTTGCTGCCTATTGGGACGCCTGACCAATGAAACTCGGGAGAAATGTTCGCCCCGCCGCATCCGGCGCCATTGAACACATTTTCTTGCGGCACGCTCCCTCCTTCGTGCCATGCAGGACTTACCAGACGGAATCCTCCGCCCCCGGCGAAGGCAAAAGCGGCAAGAGCAAGACAACAACCGAGGGCAATGAAAAACGGCTTCACGTTACCAATCTTCTGACCTTGCTATACGAGACAAACTCCAAAAGCGACCCATCCGGGTCCCGGAAATAAATCGAGACGCCTTCACCGCGGGCCCCGGAACGTTGGACCGGTCCAAGTTCAATCTCGACGGCATGCATTTTCAGGTGGTCCACGGCTCGTCGATAGGGCCGGACCATTCAAAGCAGAGATCACTTCCGCCCGGCGGGAACCGGAATCCTTGCCAACGGTTTTGCCTCAACACCCGGACCGTGCAGATTGAGCTGTGCGTTTTCAAACCGGTAAGCCCAACGTCCATTTTTCGAGATCAGCTCGACGCCGACAACATCGCGGTAAAAGGTGTTTGACCGTTCCCAGTCCGAGACGTGGACAACGCAGTGATCAAACCTTGTCGGCAAACTCACGACCGAAAAGATAAATGCAAACTCGAATGCAATCCAGGAGAAATGTTTCGGCGCACCGGTAGAATTTGTCGGCCTGTCGGCGTGAAGGCACAATGAAGAAAGCTGGAAGCTCATTTGCGCCCCACGCCGATATGTCTCTGCCGCTATTCCAAAGAACGAATTTCACCTGTCTTTGACAGCAGGATGGAAACCCAACGCGTCGCGCGGAAGTTCGACAAGACAATGACAAGAATCACGGTGAGCGGGACGCAGAGAAACGCCCCAACAATTCCCCAGATCGAGCCCCAGATGATCAATGAGACGATCACAGTCAGCGGACTAAGGTTCAGTGTTTCCCCCATGACATTTGGTTCAACGATGTTTCCCATCAGCTGCGCGATCGCGGTAATTCCAATTCCGATGACCAGAAACGGGCCGAGATCATCGAATTGCACTGCTGCAAGAAGTGTCGGAAGAAGCGTCGCGACGATGACCCCGATTGTCGGTATGAAGTGCAATACGAAAATGAGCAGTGCCCAGAATTCCGCAAAATCCAATCCGACTATCCGCATCAAAATATAGGACAACACTGCGCTTGTGAAGCTCACGGCCGTTTTCACTCCAAGATAGGTATGAATGTCACGGTCGATCCGACGTATAATCCGAATAGCGTTTTTCCGTCGTTCGGGATCTGGAAACAGCGCCTGAACCTTTATCGGAACGAAGCGTCGTTCAAGCATGATAAACAGGCCATAAATCACAATGAGGGTAACGTCCTCCAGCACGCGGCCACTTGCTTTGCGACAGCGGTGAACACCGATCGAAGATCAATTGCTTTGATCAACTGCCGAAGCTCCGGCGGTTCCTCAATTCCCACCCTGGCAAAAAGTTCTCCCTGTAATTGCTGTAAGCGGGCCTGATATTTCGGTGCGGCAGCAGCGACGTGACGAGCGTTCTGCGCGACGATATCGATTAACACAAAACCAAGCCCGAATATGATCCCGAAGGCAAGGATCACAGAAATCACGCTCGGCACCGACCGACCTGCGATTGGAATTTTCCGGATCAACCGGCTAAGGATATCGACGAGATAGACTGCCAGCACAGCCATCACCAACGGAACAAAAAAATGTTCCCCTTTGCTGAGTACATCAAAGGTGGCAATGACAAGTCCAAGCGTGAGAGCAATTGTCAAGAGTCTGCGCAAGTAACTCACGCGCTGGGTGCCTTGATCGATCATAGGTTGACTAGAGCCTTTAAAGGTCAGTTCGGTTTTCTCAGACTGTAATCGCTACTCGCTGACCCCTCTTCGAGCTTTCTATCGCTCCGAGCACCATCGCCAGGCTGTGGATATTGTCGACACTGCGCGTCTCTGCAGGTATTCCCTCCGTAATATTCCGCAAAAATTGGTACATAACGCTAAAGTGCCCGCGCGTCTCAACGGGATCGGGCTCTTCGATAGGAACAAAACCCTCGCATTCGAAAAAGAATCCTTCCGCTTTCTTCACGTATTCTCCGCGAATACCGTCAAGGCCGTCCCAGCAGATCGTTCCTTTCGTGCCGACAATCCGCCAGACACTATCCCAAGGCGTGCGCAAGCCTTCGGAGCACCAGCTTCCGCGAAAAGTGCATCGGATGCCCCCGCTCATTTGGAAGATTGCATGCGCCGACGCGCCATGCTGCCACCAGGATCCTTTCGGATTCCACTCTTCGCAATAGACCGAATCCGCATTCGCACCGGTCAAATAGCGCACCGTGTCAAACGGATGGATGGCCATGTCCGTCAACAGAATATGGTCCATTTTCTCGCGAAACCCGCCAAAATGAGCCCCAACGAAAAAGTCGATATTCACTGTTGTGATTTCTCCGATGAGACCTTGATTCAATAGGCGCCGGATTTTGCGTACGCCCGGATTAAACCGACGGTTCTGGATGACCGCATGAACCAGATTATTCTTCTCTGCAAGATCGATCAGACGATGAGCGTCAATCAGACTCATCGCAAGCGGCTTCTCTTCGAGCACGTGCAAACCGTTCAGCAATCCCTTCGAATCCACTTCGACATGCGCCGCCGGAATGGTGCAATCGAAAAGCATCTGAGCTGGCACGTTTCGGATCGCATCATCGAGGTTGTCAAACAAACCGGCCTCCAGCTGAAATTCTGAAGCTCGTGCCCGTGCGAGTTCAAGGTTCAAATCGACCAGCGCGGAGATCTCTATTCCAATCTCCTTTGCGCTTCGAATCCACTCCGCGCTCATCGCGCCGCAACCGACCATGATAGCTGCAAATTTACTCGGCATGCTTTTATTTATTTCACAATCCAGCGGACACCGGCCAGTATTTTGCACGTCACGCGGACTGCTGGTCGTTGCGCTCCGGATCCGTGAGACGAAAGCGAGGCGTCCGATTTTTAACACCCCATGAGCAACGAACTCTACGGAATCAGCTGCCTGCGTCTTTCAGAGGCGTCGAAGTTTGAAGCTTGTAATGCCGGACTCTTTGTTTCGCCCGCTCAAGGAATCCATGGAGAACGGGTAATCGACTCTTACGAACTCATCCTGGTCCGAACCGGTACCTTGGTTTTGGGTGAGGAGGCTACGGTCTTCGCGCTTGAGCAGGGTGACACACTTATCCTCTGGCCGGGCCGTGTTCATCGTGGTGTCGCACCGTATGCCTCGAACACCTCGTTTTACTGGGTGCACTTTTATCTGGGAGCGAAGATGTCCGATACCGCCGACCAAGGAGCTTCGATTCCGCAGCATTGCCGGCTGCCCGAACCTCTTCGATTGACGGAATTATTTCTTCGATTCCTGGACGACCAGGAGCGTCACCGGCTGGATAGAGACTACGCTTCAACCTTGGTAAAACTGATGTTGCTCGAAATTGCGCTGCAGAACAGCCCGCACTTCTCCGCGGAAATGCGATCGCAAAACCTTGCGATCCAGGCGCAGACCCTCATCACGCGAAACTTTCGTGAACCGCTTTCCACTTCTCTTATCGCACGAAAACTCCATCGCAACCCGGACTACCTTGGCCGCATTTATCGCCAGACCTACGGCTGCAACCCGACCGAGGGGATTCATCGCGCCAGAATGAAGCACGCGAAGAACTTGCTGCTTCTCACATCCATGAACGTCGACGAAATCGCAGTCGCCTGCGGCTACGAGGATTCTGATTATTTTCGCAAAGTTTTCAGACGTTTCTTTGACATGCAGCCTCGCCGTTTTCGAACGTTGCACGTCAAACAGCATCTGAATTCCGCCTAATGCACCAAGTCTGAGGCTCGTATAGCAGCGCTAATGCGAATTCTGGCTTGGTGCGCGACGCGAGGAGGGAGAAACCCGCTGCAGAGTTTGGGATGGTTTAATGCCCCGCAGGGGCCACGGCGGCTCAGAAGCCCAGGGTTTCAACCCGGAACCGCCGTCCCCCCGCGATGATGCGCCCTGAAAGCCGCCAGTTCGGGCGTCGTTGCCTTTGTCTAATGGTCTTTGACCGACGAGCAACAAAGCACCCGGCCAAAATTCGCGCAGCCCTTGGGTTGGGGCGGCGCTGGCCCCTCGCCGCGTTGTCGTTGCGGTTCCTGAATCGTCGTTCTCCTCCGCTCAGGCAAATTGGCCGTCTGGAGTGACTCCCTCTACGAGCGTCTTCTGCCGTCGGTAGACTTCCGTTACGAGCCGCAGCGCTGCGATCGATAAAGGTATCGAAAACAAGTCGCCAAGAATTGCCAGCACCGCGGCCAGCGTCCATTGGTCGTTTGTCGAGGCCTGGAGCGCGATCTCCAGCGAGATCTGCGTGACCCCGGTGTAGATCAGAAACAGAGTCCACCAACTCGCAATTAGCCATGAGCCAGGTCTTTGTCGCCAGTCTTTAGGATCGTCACTCGCTCGCCAAATCTCGCTCATAACCTGCACCGGGCGAATCAAGCTGAGGATCGGAATGAAATAATAGCCCACCGCCCAGCCCGGCGAGAACCGTAAACCTTCCGCTCCGAATCCCTGGATATTCTTGTAGGCCCGGTAGATCCACTTCAGAAAAGTAATTCCTGTCACGATTCCAAGGCCGGACTGCAGCAGCCCGACAAATCCCTGAATCGGATCGTTGCCCGCCACTTGATCAGGGCTTACCTGGCCAATCTGAACCTGTGCAAATTCTGCCACATCATCGACCAGCGCGATGCAGGCGACCAACACACTGATCCAAAGCAGTCGTTGCAGAAATTTTGTGAGCCCGGAGGGATCCAGGAGAAAATGGTACGAAGAAATCGCAGACTCCGGCTTGCCCGGCTCGGGTTTTTCGGACGCAACTGGATATTCTCCAAGCCATTGGGTAACTGGTTTCCAGTCAGACATACCCTCCTGCCAATAAATCGTCCCGCTTGGCATCAGTCCGTCCCTCCAGAGTCGACGAGCCTCTTCCTCAGACCGTTGCGTCATCTGGCCGTCAGGATATCTGAGATAAATAGCGTCCATGCAGGAGGAGTTCCCTATAGAACAGTACCGGCAGCGCCGCAAGTGGCACAGACTAGGTGGCCCCGCACTCCAGGGTTGGTTTTAGACAGGCTGCGCTCTCTGCTATGCTGCCAATAGGAGGGATCGAATTCTATGACCCAACTTGGATTACTTTTTTTCGCTTTGCTACTCACAACCCTGCAACCGCTTCACGCCGAGAAGATCGACAATCGCAATTTTGCAATCGACACCTACTATCCGACACCGAACGAGATCCGACTGGCCGAACAGCGTGCCCGCAAATACTGGGAAAAGCATGCCGCCAAATTTGGATCCAACCCAGTTTATCTGGCTGTGGAGACATCCAAAATATTTCCGAATGAGGTCCAAGGTCTCTGGCCCAAACTCATCAACTCTGAGACGACTTCCAGTTTTTTTTCGCACGGGCTTGATAAGCAGACTTACAGCAATCTTGAGCTGCGCGGGATTATGATCTTTGATATCCGTTCGAGTCATTTCGTGAGCAACCGCGGATTCATCTCGGTGGACACCCCACCGCTCGGGAGGCTTGCACGATTTGATGTTTACATTGCCCGGTACATCGGATTCGGCAATTGGGGCTGATCCAGAAACCTTATCTTCCTCAGTTATTCTGTTGAGATGAATTCTTCCTTATGACGAGCTATGAATTCGTCCAGGGCTGATCGAATGGCGACTCGGATATTTGTGTCACTGAACCAATCGTCTGGATGGCGGACAACCCATTCAGCCAGAGCAAACTTCAGAATCTCCGATGGATCAACTACGGCACTTTGCTTTTCCAGCCAGCGGAGATGATGGGCCGATAGCTGTGATTGAACCCAGGGATCAACCTCGTTTGTTCCCTCATCATCACGCGACTCTGTATTCTCACTCATAACAAACTGCTTTTGTTCGCTGCTAAGTCGGTACGGGTTTTCATAGTTGCTTTGCCCGGCTGGATTGTAATGGCAGAGACCGTTTGCCCATTTTCTCAAATCTGCGAAATCGGCGGTTTCTAGACTATTTCGGAATCTAGTTTAGCAGTGGCTATGCCAACACATCCGGATGCCGAGAGATAACCGGCAATTCCTGCCGCGTCCCGGGGAAGCCGCGGCGATCCCGCCCCACGAGGGCCAAAGTCAGGACGACTTTTGTATCACAATCGGGACGATCTTATCCCGAATACGAAATCACGCGACTGGATCGAAAACGCGAAATGAGGCCACGAACTTACTTTTTGCCATACTCGCCGCCGGTGGCGGCAGCAAGCAACTTAGTCTGGAGACGTCTGAGCGTGGCTTCGTCCGTAATCTTTCTTCCTTCCAGGTCGGTCACATAAAAGCTGTCAAAAGCGGCTCCCTTTTCTGTCGCGATACGAGATAACGCTATATTCACCTCCGCACGCGAAAGGCAGATAAGCACGTCATACAACAAGCCAAGGCGATCCGCCGTTTGAAGATCGATCACAGTATAGTTTGCATGGATCTCATTGGAAATAACCAGTTTCGTCGGAAATTCCAGTCCAATCGGCAGATGAAATGCGGTGCGTTTCCTTGCCTTCTCCAGAAGCGGCGCGAAGTCGAAATCGATCTTTTCCAGCGAGGCTTGCAGGACCGATTCCACTTGCTGCAAGTCTCGCTCATCGGTGACCGGCCGAAAACTAGTGTCGCAAACCCGAAAGATCCCTAACATCAAATTGTCGACACGAGTGTAGGCATCCGCACTAAGGATGTTGATCGAAGCCGTCGCGAACGAGCCCGCTATTTTCGCCATCAACGCGGCTCGATCCCAGGTACAGATCCAGAATTCGCTATGACCCTGGTCCGGCTTACTGTGCCATTTCACCGCGGAAGCAAGCGCCAACTCGGGATCGCGCAGATCTCAATTCGACGAAGCTCCTGAACAACCGCAGGTGCCCGATGATCTCGTTAATGTGATGACTTTGAAAATAGCGATCGGGCATCGAATGAAAATGAACTTCGATCTCTTCCGCGAAGTCTTTCGCCATTTTTTTCGCGACCAATTGTTGCAGGTCTTCGCGTTCAATTCGCCGTTCTGCGAAAAATTCGCGTTCATCATGTAAATAACTTGAGGTAGCGTGATGCAAGTGCCACACGAGCGTTTCCTTCCAGTCGGACCAATTCAGCCCGCCTGTTCCTTGCCCATCCGCCAATGTCAGCAGCATCAGTGCATCGAGGTTCTCCGGGCTCCGAACGATCTCGGCAAAATCGCTGATCGTTGCCGAATCCTCCAGATTTCGACGTTGAGCTATCTCTGAGAGGGTCATGTGATGGTCGACAAGCAGTATCAGTTTTCGCCTTCGTTCCGGAGAAAGCTGGAGCCGGGCGGCGACCTTCTGAGCATTGAGCGCGCTTGCCTCCGCATGATGGCGTGCACCGGAGGCTTTCCCGGTATCATGAAGCAAGAGCGCCAGGTAAAGCACGTAGGGATCCTCAATCTTCAGAAAAAGAGATTTATACGACTGCCAATTTCGGATCCTCGGTATCGATGAGAGAGTCCAACTTCTCAATGCAAACCAGGGTATGTTCATCCGCGGTGTACCGGTGAAAAAACTCGTGTTGCACCAGGCAGGTCAATTCGCCGAATTCCGGCATATATCTTCCCAGGAAATCCACCTCGTGCATCATTCGGAGAATGTGTCCGACCTGGCCTTTCCTGGACAAGATGGCCGCGAAAGTTTCTCGGGCAGCTCGTGCGTATTGGAAAGTGCGATTGACCAACCTGGTACGCCGACGAATTAGCTGCTGGAGCTCCGGACTCAGTTCCATTTCACGCTGTTGTGCGTAGAGGAAGACGCGCATCAAACGAAAGGGATCTTCGTGAAATACTTCCCGATTCTCGAAATAAATTAGCCTGCCGTGACTGTAAAATCCGTCAAACTGTTCGGTCTTCAGTTTCCGCTTTGCCAAAAAGCCAAACACCGGCTTTTCCTCTTGTTCAGCTGATCGCCGGCACCAGAAATCCGTTCTGTGACACGCTTTGTCGTCAGATAGATCGTCCGAGCGTTTTGGTAATAGTCCCGCATGAACGACTCGCTGCGGCGAAGAACATTCTTCTGTGGATAGTGAAGAAATTTGCGATTTGGCCTTGATAGAAAAGGGTCACCAGATCCGAGGGCCGCTTGCTTAGATAGTGCAATTCGGTGCGAACCCGCAGGAGGAAATCGTATGCGCGATCAATCGCGCGGCGATCGCTCTCGCTGATGTACTTCCGTTCGACTAGCTTCGCGGTACTCATTACGCCATCGCGGAAATAGCAAATCCATTGCATGTTGTGGTAGTCGCGCAGCCCGCCGCAGCCATTCTTTACGTTCGGTTCCTGCATGAAAACCGAGCCGCCATATTTTCGGTGGCGTTCATCTTGATTTTCCAGACGCCACTTCAGGTAGCTCTCCACCTGCCCTCGGACGCAACGCTCGAAAAAATCCCTTCTGAACTTGGAGTGTCAGCCGCTGATTGCCGGCCAGAAACCGCGATTCCAAAAGCGAGGTTTTGGTAATCACGTCCGAATTCGCCAGCTTGATGGCGCCATCGATGGACCGGGTCGAATGTCCAACCTTAAATCCGACATCCCAGAGCATGTACAACACTTGCTCAATAACTTCCTCGGTCTCATCGGCAATCCGGAGGGAATCATGCAAGAACAAGATATCGACATCGCTATAGGGGTTCAGTTCGCCCCGGCCATAACCCCCGATCGCCAAGAGGGCAACAGGCGGCATTCGCTCGGCGAAGCCGGAACCTTCCACCGCTCCCTCGAATAAATGCCGGAGGACGACGTCCAAAAGCGCCGCGCGATCCCGAACGATTTCTAAGCCCACCGGCTCCGGAGTAATGCTTCAACCGGAGCCGATGTTCCTCTATCTTGAGAAATTTCTTATATAAATCCAGGCGTTCCCGAAGGCGCCTGCTTCCCTCTGAGGTCAATTGGCGCTCGGCGTGCGCCAGGATTTTCTCAAGATGCTGCGACATTTACCAGAGAACGGCAGAATACATGAAGTTAATCAGAATTGCAGATGGGAAATTTCGTCCTACATGACTCCAGTTTTGACGCTTGTCTTAGCGGTGCGATTGATCGGCAAAAGCTGGAGCATCGCATGCCGGAGAATTTCAGAAGCCCGGCAACACGTTCCCGGAGTTGCTCCAACTTCCGCAAAAAATCTAATTCTCTTTGCCGATGTTCGGCAACGATCGCTGCGGGTGCACGGGCAACAAAGCTCTCGTTGGAGAGCTTTTTCGAACCGTTTCAAGTTCTGTTTCGAGTTTCCCGATCTCTTTGGCGAGCCTTTCCTTTTCCGCGGAAAGGTCAACAAACCCTCCAACGGAATGAAAACCTGACCCAGCGGCGTCACCGCGACGGGAAGACCCCGACTTGGAACAAAGTCCGAGTCGACTTCGAAAGGGTCTGCGTTTATCAATCGCGCAAACACGCTGAAATCCGCCGGAAAGGCAGGCTTTAAGATCATTCGCACCTTTTTGTTCGACGGAATCCGGTATTCCGCGCGAAGGTTGCGGGCAATAGTCGTCGCTTCGTACACCTGTCTCGCAAAAGCAATATCGAGGGGATTAAGCCTGCTGCGATCAACCCGTAAACCCTCCAGCGGTGGCGAATTGAATGCTGGAATTCCCGAATCCCATTCGATACCAAAGCTCCTCAGTAATATGCGGCATGAACGGATGCAGCAGTCTCAAGACACTGGACAAAACATGGTCCACCACGCTCAGGCAGTTACTGCGGACACTCTCCTGTTTGCTCTGTAATTCGGTCTTTGCCGCCTCCAGATACCAATCGCAAAAATCACTCCAGACGAACTCGTAAAGCGATTGAGCGACCTCCGTGAACAGGTAGTTGGCGTAGGCATTTTCGATGCGGTCAACGGTCTCGTTC
The DNA here is from genome assembly GCA_963736745.1 of uncultured Verrucomicrobiae bacterium. GTDB lineage: Bacteria > Verrucomicrobiota > Verrucomicrobiia > Chthoniobacterales > JAFAMB01 > JAFAMB01. The sequence continues at coordinate 101,010 of CAVTQD010000042.1, forward strand.
AAACGGAGGAGGATATCTGCGGAGTAAGGACTCAGAGGCTGCGGCGAAAGCGAGTTGGTGGGCGGACCCTGCAACTGCCGGAAGCGGCAAGCGTTCCAGAGCTTGTTTGCGAAATTTCTTCCCTCTTCGATCTGTTTCTCGTCAAAGCGGATGTCCTGGCCGTGCGGCGCGATCCGCATCAGACCGAACCGCAAACCGTCCGCTCCGTACTTTGCGATCAAGTCGAGCGGATCCGGAGAGTTACCCAGACTTTTGGACATCTTCCGTCCCTTGAGATCGCGGATGATGCCTGTGAAAAAGACGTTCTCAAACGGGATCGCCCCCTTGTATTCAAAACCCGCCATAATCATCCGGGCGACCCAGAAGAAAATGATATCAGGACCCGTCACCAGGTCCTGGGTCGGATAGAACCTTTTCACGGTAGGTTCGTCCATCGTGGCGAACGGCCAAAGCCAGGCTGAGAACCAAGTATCGAGTACGTCGGGGTCCTGATGCCAATTCTCTGCATCTGCAGGCGGTTCCGTGTCGACGTGGATTCGGCCGGGATCATCGTTGTGATACCAAACCGGTATTCGGTGCCCCCACCAGAGCTGTCGGCTTATACACCAATCCTGAATGTTGTCGATCCAATGTTCAAAGGTCTTGATCCAGCGTTCCGGCCGAAATCGGATCTTACCGGTCGAAACCGCTTCGAGGGTTTCCTGAATGCGCGGGTACTTCAAGAACCACTGCTCGCTGAGTCGCGGCTCGATCGGCACTCCTCCCCGCTCGCTATAACCGACATTGTTCTGGTATGGTTCTTCCCTCACCAGCAGTCCAAGATCACTTAGCTTTCCGACGGCTTTCTCGCGGGCCTCAAATCGATCCATCCCCTTGAAATCTTCACCAGCCAACGCGTTCAAGGTTCCGTCCGGATTCAAGACATCGACTACTTCCAGCTGATGCCGCTGGCCAATCGCAAAGTCGAGTTTATCATGCGCGGGCGTAACCTTTAGCACTCCGGTGCCGAATGAGGGATCAATCTGCGTCGTCTGCCGATGATCGGGATCTTCGCCCGCGGAAAAGGCCGCCAGCAATGTTTACCAATGAAATGCTTGTAGCGCGGATCGTCCGGATTCACCGCAACGCCGGTATCGCCCATCAAAGTCTCCGGACGCGTGGTCGCGATTTCAAGGTAGGTCCCCGGCTCTTCGACGACTTCATATCGCATGTAATACAGCGTCCCGTTCGTCGGCCTGGAAATGACCTCTTCATCGGACAAGGCGGTCTGATAGAAGGGATCCCAGTTCACCATGCGTTTGCCGCGGTAGATCAATCCCTTTCGATATAGATCTACAAAGGTTTCCTGCACCGTTCGAATATATTGCGGATCCATTGTGAACCGCTCTCGCGACCAGTCACACGAACAGCCTAATCTCTTGAGTTGCTGAATAATGATTCCGCCATACTTCTCCTTCCAATCCCAGACCTTTTGAACAAACTCCTCACGACCGAAGTCATGCTTCGTCTTGCCCTCCGCCCGGAGCTGTTTTTCAACGACGTTTTGCGTCGCGATGCCGGCATGATCCATACCGGGCAGCCAGAGTACCTCTTTACCCAATGCCCGCGCACGCCGTGCGAGAATATCCTGGATCGTATTATTTAGCACGTGCCCCATCGTCAACACGCCGGTAACATTCGGCGGAGGAATCACTATGGAATAAGCTGGCTTGGGCGACTCCGTATTCGCCTGGAAGCATTTCTGTTCCAGCCAGATCCGATACCATTTTTCCTCTACCGACTTGGGCTCGTAGGCGGTCGAAATCTCGGCACTCATGGGAAGCGGAATTTGACGCCGAGGTCGCGACTCCGCAACCTAAGAGTTGCGCGGTTCGGCGCAGCGGGGTCTAGGCAATGCGACGCGCTGCCTCTCGGCTCGGCTTGACCCAGCTTCGCCTGGACGCACAACCTCCGAACCGCGAAGCTCTCACTTCATATGGACTAGAAAATGCTCCCAATCGGCGACATTGTGAGCGTTTCGGATAAAGTAGGTCACAGGCAACTCGCGGGGAACTTGAGGTCTTTTTTTCAATTGTAAGCCCACCTCTTCAGGAAGACGGTTACCTTTCAAGCTATTGATCCGTTTATCGGCCAGGACACAGTTTTCCCATGATGTCAGGCCACCGCGCGATCGTGGCACGACATGATCGATATTGCCTTCATGTGGGGCGAGCTTCCTGCCAGTATACTGGCAGTGGCCCCCATCCCTTTCCCAAATTCCCTTCGCAGAGAGCTTGGGCCGGCGCTTCGGCACCTTGTTGTAACGGGCCAATACCAAAACCGTCGGGACCCTAACGAAACCGCGGACCGTTCGGACCGAATAATCTTCTTCCCGAACGGGAAGCCCGATCCAATCCTGCCATCGAACGGGGCGCATGTCGCTTGTGCCAAACATGTCGAGCGCAGTAGCATTGCCGTTTGCCATCATGCAAAAGGCCTGCGCGGGCGTCTTTACATCGATCGCCTGCCAATTTCGGTTCAATACGAGAACCATTGCTTTATTCAAGACGTCATTCATAGCGTCTTCGGATTGTGTGTCCTGGCAAAAAACCGTTGAACAATTGCCTCAAAAGAGGCAATTCGTCCAGCAGAGAAAGCAATCACTTATGTTTCCGACTTGCGATTACCACACGCATCCGCAGGGTCACAATGTGCGCCCATATACCATCGAGCTACTGCAGCCATGGATTGACCAGTGCCGCGCAAAAGGGATTCAGAGCATCGCTTTCACCGATCACGACCGTTACATCGCCGGCGTTGATTTTGCAGTCATCGACCGCCTGCGAGAGCAGAATCCGGACATCCAAATCCTCGCCGGAATCGAACTGGACAATGATCCCCTAACCTCGACAGACGGGGTACGCTGGGTGGAGAAAAATTGGGATCGGCTCGATTTTGTGCTCGGTTCGGTTCACTACTTCAGTGGGGAGACTGAGATGCTGGACCGCGCCGGTGAAACTGGACAGATCGAGTCGCGTGGCGTAGCGGAGGCGTTCGATCAATACGTGCGCGAGCTGGAGAAACTCATATCGCGCGGTCACATCGATTGCCTCTCGCATCTTGACCTGGTGAAGATCCACGGGTTGCTCCCCCGCGAATTATGACCCGGCCAAGCTATTTCAACCGATTCTCGAGCTGGCCAAAAGAGCCGGTCTGGCAATCGAAGCAAGCACAGCCGGTTGGCGAAAGGCCGTCGGCGAACAATATCCTCACACGTCGATCTTAAAATTGGCAGTCGCACTCGAGATCCCGATCACAACTGCCTCGGACGCGCATTCCTACGTTCAGGTCGCAGATGACTACGAGCAAGGCTGGCCGCCATGCTCGACGCGGCCGGTGTAACCGAGATTGTTACATTTCAGCGCGCATCGACGGGGATCGCGCGCTCCGAAATCCAACTACAGATCCGCGACATTCGACCGATCACGCTCTTCCGAGGCTAGAGCCGTTTCGAGCAACGTCATTCCCTGAACAATTCGCGTTTCCACCGAATCGATATCCAGCTGCAGGACTTCTCTGGCAGTGGCCAGGAACGAGTTCGAGCTGTCGGTCAGAGCCACGTTCAACTTCCCGGCTTCCTCTTTGACATTGTCCAGACCCCATTCCGCCAGCGTCTGTTTCACTGCGACCGCACAGTTCTTTGCGGAATCAACCAACCGGATTCCGGGGCCGGCAACCTCCTGGATCAAAGGCGCAAGCAATGGATAATGCGTGCAACCCAAAACCAGCGTGTCGATCCCCGCCGCGATCACAGGATCGAGGTAGCGATGCAGTACTTCCCGGGTAACTTCTTCGTTCAACCAGGCCTCTTCCACCAGCGGTACAAGCAGAGGACAGGCTTGGCTGGTCACGCGAACATCAGGATTCAAGGCCATGGATGGCCCTCTCGTAAGCCCCACTCTGGATAGTCGACTTTGTCCCGATCACTCCGACGTGACCGATCCGAGTCTCTTTCACCGCCGCCCGGGCACCAGGCGCAATAACTCCGACCACAGGAACTTTCAACAATTCCTGAAGCTTTGAGATTGCCAACGAAGAGGAGGTATTACACGCAACGACGATCATCTTGGCGTTCTCGGCCAGCAACAGGCCGCTGATTTCGATACTGTATCGTTCTATCGTCGATTTGCTCTTGCCGCCGTAAGGCAATCTCGCGGTATCACCGATATAAAAAATGTCTTCGTGCGGCAGCAGATCGCGCAACGCGCGAACGACGGTCAGGCCTCCAGTACCAGAGTCAAATACTCCAATCGGCCGAAGCGATGGACTCACTTTCGCGCATCTTCAGGGAGAGTATAAACATTCGGCCTCAGTGGGTCCCAGACGGACACTCCCGGATCGGTCGTCCGGCTGCTCAGAGGCATCGCCACGTCTGACCATCATCTGATCCGGAGCTTCGTGTCGTCGCACCGCACGATTGTAGGAGAGCACCCCCTGGAGAATCGCCTGAGCCAGGATCTGTCTGTAAATCGGTGTCGCGATCCGAACACGGTCTTGAGCGATTCGTCAAAAAACCTCCCTCAATGAGCACTCCCGGGATGTTGCAGTCGCGCAGGACTATAAAACGAGCTCGCTTAATCCCTCGATCACTACCTCCCAGTCTGGTGATCAGCGCCGCGTGCATCGCCGTTGCCAAAGCGATATTTTCGGGGTCACGTATGTTGCCGATGCAAGGCTGAAAATCCGCCAAACTCAGGTTCGCGTTGTTCGTGGACGGCACTCCGCGTGGCGCCAGGCTATAGGTCTCCACCCCGCCCGCATCCTCACGCGCCCCGGCGTTAAAATGCACACTCACGAAAACCGCGTTCGATTGCCGATTTGCAAATGCGGCTCGGTCTTCCAGCGGAACAAATACATCCGCCGACCGAGTCAGGCGAACGTTGAACCCTGCCTTTAGTCAATAGATCCCGCGCACGCTCGACAACGTCGAGCGCAAAGTCTTTCTCGTTCCCTAAAATGCTGAATGCGCCCTGATCGAAGCCGCCATGTCCCGCATCGAGAACCACCGTATGAACCGGCGCGGCCTGGATTTTCGCCGGACGCAGAACCGGTTCCACGAGCTTGCTTAGATCCATCCTGGACATGAGGATCTTGTTATCCACCTTAATGATCGGGAAACTGAGAATGAACTTGAGTCCGTTCAGATATAAGTCTCGCGCGAGTTAACTGCGCCCTGCATCCGAAGAGTCGCACCCTCAAGATTAATGGTGTCGTTCGAATAGTCGGCTTGGGTGAAGCTGTAGAACTTCGCCACGTCTTCAATCGGGCACGTAATCGCGTCCGTCGTGCTTAACGAGCGTCCAATCGAAGCGCGAGCGCTTGACATGCTAACAAAAACAGCACCGCAGCGCAAACCCACCCGCCGCGCATCACGACTGGGAGAATGCTTCTGGAGCAAATCATTGGCAAGGAAAAAGGGCGGATGTGCGGCATCTCTTATCGGGGCATGTATATTCCGCTTGTTCTACTGCTTCCTGGCCTTGCAGCTCGTATGCCAGCACACTTAAACTATAGATAGCGGCCGTTTCGGCTCGCAGTACGATCGGTCCAAGGCTGACGGGATACAGCCGGCTCTTTTGGCCCATGACGTTTCCGCCGGCGTGAAATCGCCTTCCGGCCCGATGAGAATAAGAGCGGAACCGGACTTCGTCCATGTTGTTCACGAAAATTGGCTAACACTTTCCTTGAAACTGCGCGCATCATGCTGAAGAGAAGCGACCAAAGGGAGTTCATACCGATCAAACTCCGCAAAAAATTTTTTGGGAGTGATCGGCTCTGCAATTTCCGGAAGCCAGTTTTGGCCGCGACTGTTTCGCCGCTTCGATCACGACCTGCTTGCCACTTCTCCCGTTTCTTCCGCAATTCGTCGTCGCTCCAGGTGCACGACCGCCCGATCGGAGAGCAGCGGAACTATTTTCGCAACGCCGAGTTCCGTCGCTTTCTGGACAATCAGTTCCATGTTTTTCCCTTTGGGAATCGCTTGTGCGAGAGTGATGGCGCAGCGAAGAGGTTCTATTTTCGCAGACATCAACTCTTTCAGATGGCGCTCTTCCCTTTTCAACAGCCGTGATTTCGGCAGTGATCTCCGAACCCCGCCCGTTAAAAATCACGACCCGGGAGCCGCACGCCTAGCCGGAGCACGTCAATGCAATGATGCGCCTCTGCATCATCCAGCACCAAGAGGCTTGAGACTCCATCGCTCCGGCGGAAATATAGAACCGATGCGCGCTCACCTGACCGATCAACGGAAAAAATCTTTGGCCTTTTCAAAGAAAGTTCTTGTGCATCGGGCTGTTATCGTCGCCGCACGAGGACGCAAATTCCTCGAGCTTTCGCCGTTGTTCAGTAGTTCAATCTGGTCGGCACCTCAACGATCACTCGAACGCGCAAATCTCCTCTGTTCTTCGTGTCCATGTTCTGTACGCCGTGACCGCGCAGGCGGAACTGGGTACCGCTCTGGGTTCCTGCCGGGATTTTCAATAGAGCCTGGCCCTGAATCGTCGGCACTTTCGCCTCGCCGCCCAAAGCCGCCGTGGCAAATGAGATTGGAATGTCACAATACAGATCGTCGTCTTCCCGCGTGAAGATCTCGTGCTCACGAACATGAATCACCACATAAAGATCACCCGTTGGACCTCCTCGGATTCCGGCCTCACCGTTCCGGGAAGAGCGGAGACGAGCGCCGTCATCGATCCCGGCCGGGATCTTAAGCTTGATTCGCGATCTCTTTTCCAGCCTGCCGTCACCTCCGCAGTCACGGCAAGGACGCTCGATCACCTGTCCGGTTCCGCGACAACGCGGGCAGGTCTGGGAGACCTGGAAAAATCCACGCGAGGTAATGACCTGGCCGCGGCCCTGACAGGTCGGACAGGACGTTGCGCGAGAGCCGGCTTCCGCTCCCGATCCGCTGCAACTGGTGCAAGTTTCGTGCTTCAGGATTTCGATCTCTTTCTCGGTCCCGAACGAGGCTTCCTCCAAAGTGATCTGCAGATCGTACCTTAGGTCGGAACCGCGTTGCCGGCCGCTCCGATCCCGCGAGGCCACACCTGAACCGAAGATCTGGTCAAAAATGCCCCCGCCTCCTTCTGCACCCATCCCGAAACACTTCACGAAAGATGATCGAACGGATCATGGAAACCGCCGGCTCCGCGGCTCGCACCCGCCCCAGCTCCAGCACCGAACGCCGCATGCCCAAATCGATCATAAGCAGCTCTCTTATTTTCGTCGATCAGAACCTCGTAAGCCTCCCCAAGCTCCTTGAATTTCTCCTCCGCACCTGCCGTCGCCAGGATTTTTGTCCGGATGAAATTTTACGGCAAGCTTGCGATAAGCCTTCTTGATATCCTCGGAGCTTGTATTCCGATCAACTCCCAAAACTTCGTAATAATCTCGTTTCGTAGCCATTCGTCACGTCCCGGCGCCGGGCTTTGCAGAATCCTCGCCAACGGGCGCTCCCTTTGAAACCACCACGTTCGCGGGACGAATCAATCGATCCTTCAATTTGTATCCTTTCCGCAGCTGTCGGATAACAACGCCCTCTTCGACTTCCGCGTTCTGTTCTTGCGCAATCGCCTCGTGCAATTCGGATCAAAATGTTCCCCGGTCGCATCAATCGTCTCCACACCGCAACTGGCCAGAAATTCCTGAACTGCTTGAAGACCATCATCATTCCGTCAATGAACCGCCGACTGACTTCCTCCAGCCTTGGCCGCCTGAAAACCCAGTTCAAAATTATCGAGGATCGGGATCAATCGTTCCAGAAAACTGGCGTTGGCGTATCGGATTGCGTCGTCTTTTTCCCGAGCCATCCGTTTTCGATAGTTATCCAGGTCAGCAACCGAACGAAGAGCAATATCCTTGTATTTGTTCAGCTCGGCTTTCAATTCCGCAAGTTGATCCTGCGAATCATCTGTCGGCTTGGACTTTGTTTCCGAACTTTTCTTCGTTCGAGCGAGGATGTTGTTTCGGCATTTCGCATCAGCGGAGATCGCTTCCGAGAGCAGCATCAGGTTTCAGCGCCGGCTCGGGAGATGGCATGTCATCGATCAGCTTCTCTTCCGCTTCAAATTCTTTCTCTGGGTTCGCCTCACTCATAACTTCCGAATTGCAATCAGCGTAATATCGTCATTCTGCGGATGGCTGCCTACGAAGGTCTTCAAGTCAGCGGTCACCCGACTTAAGATTGCTGGAGCTCCGTCTGCCGCACTGGCCTGAATGGCCTCGGTCAATCTCGACATCCCAAATTCCAAGCCATTTGCATCTAACGCTTCGGTCACACCATCAGTGTACAAAATTAGGCAATCACCGGTTTCAAGGTGAACCCGACAATCGCCCGTTACCCTATTGAAAACGCCCCCACTGTCAATTCCAAGCGCCATACCGGGCGGGTTGATCTTTACCACGGAGGTATCTTTCGCCCGGTAATGCAACGGCGCGTCGTGACCGGCTCTGGCCAGGACCAGTTCGTTATCCGCCTTGTGGGCGATCAGGTAAGCCATGCTGATGAACATATCCTCCCTGATGTCGGGATAGAGCTGGCGATTGACTTCCTGTAAGACTGCGGCGGCAGATTCGCTTGAGCGGGCAACCGAGCGCAATACACTGCGACACATCGCCATGATCAAGGATGCCGCGACTCCTTTGCCGGAAACATCCGCAATGGCTATCCCAAGACGTTGATCGTCCAAGGCAATGTAGTCGTAGTAGTCGCCGCTCACCCGGCTGGCAGGGATATTGAGCCCAGCAATCTCAAACCCTTCAAATGCCGGTGCGGCGTTCGGCAGAAGGATTCGCTGAATGTCGCGGGCAACATCCAATCCCGGTCGATCCTTCTTTTCTCGCTTGCCTCCGAATAGACCACCGCATTGTAGAGGGCAAATGCCGACTGCTCGACGATGGATTGAAACACCACAAAATCGGATGGAGAGAAGGGAGTACTCATCGGACCGTTGGCGACAGCCAGCACCCCAAGATTCTGGTTCGGCATAGACCAGGGGACCGATCATTACCGAATCCATCTCAAGGGACGAATCCTTGAGGCGTTCCAGGCGAGGATCCGCATCCTTGCTCGAGAGGAACAACGGCTCTTTTCGCTCCCAAACTGCGCCAAGCAGACCCTCGCCGGGTTTGACCGTATGGAGCCGAAGATAACTCTCCAGCGCCAACGGAGAATGTCAGACTTTGCTGGGAAATGTGCCGCGGAACTTCGACCAGAGGCGGGCAATCCTTCGAAATAAAGCTCGGAACCAGCAACTTTCCGCGTCCGATCCACGAGGTAGAGGGCGCCCCCGTGCGCATCGGTGATCCGTGTTGCTCCTTCGACGATGAGCCGGTGAAGATCCGAAGAGCGCAGGTTATCCGAGAACGCCTCACCCAATCCGTGGAGAAAATCAAAAACCCTGTTTTCTTCAACCTGCAATTCTTCTCGTGCCCGCCTTAGTGCCTCGATCGATCGACGCTGCCTGAGATTTACCCCGACGAGCACGATGACAGTGGCGGCGAGTAGTCCTATGAGCAGAAAGGACCACATTGAATCAAGCTATTTTGAACCGGCACGAAGATCTTGCTTTAAATACTCGAGAACATCCTTGAATCGCGCAAGGTTTTCCGGATCAGCATCTACCAGAGCCTCATGCGCCTCAATCATACACTCGGCTTGATCAGCACGCCCGATCGCTTGATCAGCTTCTAACGGCGCCGCTTCAACCATGTCTCCGGTCAACTCCGTCGCCTTCGACTCAACCTCGAACAGGTTGTTTAAGCCCAAATTCCGGAGCAGATCCGAGTTGCGCTCGTTTGCATTTCGTACCAGAAGCGACCCGTTCCCAAACTCTCGCAGGCGTAATGCAATTCCGGCCAGCGTACCCATAAATGTCGAGTCCATTACCGGACAGCCTTGCAGATCTACTACAAAATTGCGGTAACCCCGCTCCAACATGTGCTTTGAGAATTCCTTCAAAGCAGGGCTGTTCTGAAACGAACCTTTGCCCTCCACCTTGACATGGACCGCCCGGTTCGTTACCCCGACCAAGATGGAAGGTGGCGAATTCACAAAACTCCCGAAATATATCTTCCCCGGCGTTTAAGTGTCAAATTGAAGACTTGCAAGCGACTTCATTGCCATGTTCGAGACTGAAGAAGCGCCACAATTTTTCGATTCTCGATCAAAATCGCTCTCCATGAAGTTATCGGTCCGTCATTTTCGTAGTCGTTTCCCACGATCGCAAATTCGGACGTATGGCTTCCCTTCGCATTCGGATAGTACAATTCCCTGGCCTGCACATAATTCTTGAGATTGGCTTGCCGATATTCCAAGCGAATGGTGAGGTTTGCAGCGTCTTTTTGCACGCCAGAAAAAGGTGAAATACTGACCAGTCTTGGCTGAAAAGTCGGCAGCATCGAGCGCTCCCCAAAGCCGGTGTTTCCGCTCGAAATCGACCATCAGATCTTTCGTCGGGATCGGCGTCGCTCCCGGGACAATCGGCGCATTGCGAAAAATTTCGAATTTTCGAAACTCAAAATCATCACTGATCGCTCAGCGGTAACACGTTGGCGCTCTCGATCGGCAACGGATTTTCGGCTCTGACCATGATGCTCCCGATCAGCATGGCCAGAAATGCCCCAGGGAGCAGACATCTCATGAACAGCGATCAAACTCCGAAGCCGCGGAGGTGTCAATCAGGAGTTTTGCGTGGAAGCGCGCCGCGCTACGCGTTCAGCGTTGCACCGTTGCGCTTGATTCTTCAACACCACGCAAACCGAGACGACTCGAGTACTTGTGTTCGCTAAACGTTGAACGGAATGGCGGCTCCCGATCTGGACGGGCCGTTCCGCACAGAGAAAAAATTGCAAAACCTATGAGAATTATTCGGCAGCAAATTTGCCAGGACCAACCTGTTTAACGCCTTTCAATCGGTAGATTCGCGCAAACAGATTCTTCTTTGGCTCGGGCGACGCAAATTTATAGCCGTTTGACATAAGACCTTCCAAGATCTCAGAAACGCTCATTGGCGAATCCTTGGCTTTAAGCACATTGACTACAGCCGGGGCCAGAGGACCCGTCGGCGAAGTGGACCGGCGGCCCCTGCTCCTTCCGGACGGTACCACTGCGATCGCCTTTTTTCCACGCCCTCTGCTCGCCACGGAACGAGGCGCGGTCACGGCAACCGCCGGAGTTGGACTAAACTGCAATATCCTACCAAGCTCTTCCTGCAATCGCTCGATGCGCGCCTGGATTTCCGCTGCTTTCTTAAGAGTGGAGGAAGATAGTTTCACAGGCGCAAGCTATACTTAGATTCGCACTTTGCAAGAAACTTCAGATAGTTTGAATATTTTGAATCCGGTTTAGTTAGCTCCATCGCCCAATAGTTGATTTATAGTGTTTCCGGAATAACACTGAAACAATGTCCAATACCACCACTACGTTTGCTCCGGGACGCGTCGAAATTCTCGGTAATCACACCGACTACAATCTAGGATTTGTCCTTTCAGCCGCCATCCATCAAGGGGTAACAATCGAGGCCTCGCGCCTTTCCAAGAATATTCTAGAGCTTAGTTCGAAGACCAATGGAAGAAGCGTTAGCATAGAGTTAAATAGTCTTCGGCATCTTCCGGAAGACGCCTGGGCAAATTATCCAATTGGAGTCATCACGGTCCTGAGGGATGCCGGTTTCCAAATAGGCGGGATGCACATGAATATCTCAAGTGATCTACCTCTCGGTGCCGGCTTATCTAGCTCAGCCGCATTGGAAGTAGCTACTGCTATGGCCGCCAAGGCGCTATTCGACCTTGGAATTGAAAAGATGCAACTTGCTCAGCTTTGCCAAAAGGCCGAGAACGAGTTTGTCGGGGTGCAATCAGGGTTGTTGGATCAAGCGTCATCCGTCTTTGGCAAGAAACGCCAGCTGATCCTGTTGGATTTTCTCAAGATCACCGTCGAGACTGTCTCACTGCCTGAAAGCGCCTCATTGCTTTTGCTAAATTCCGGAGTTCCGCACGAACTAACCGGTGGCGAATATAACGAACGGCGAAAAGCGTGCATGCTCGCTGCCAAATCGATGGGTGTCGCATCGCTACGCGATGCGACCCTGGCGCAGGTTGAAAGCTCTGAGCTGGAAGATGTGACCCGTCGCAGAGCACTTCATGTCATCGGGGAAAACAATAGGGTACTTCGGGGCGTTCAAGCCTTGCGTTCAAATCAGCTTGAGGCGTTTGGTGAACTTATGTTTGCCTCCCATTTCAGTTCCAAGGTGAATTTTGAGAACAGCACCTCCAATCTGGATACCCTGGTCGACTTAGCGAAACAAACACCTGGCGTATTCGGATCCCGACTAACAGGAGGCGGTTTCGGAGGATCGACGGTGTCACTCATCGAAACAGGACGAGCAGATGAGATAGTACGTACGATATCCAGCGAGTATCACAGAATTACCGGTGCGATTTGTTCGCCGATACTCACCGAACCTTCCGAGGGTGCGAGAATTCTGGCGTGAGTGAGCAAGCTCACTCACATTTTGAAAATTCGAATTGTGAAAGCGCTCCTTCAAGGCTTTCTCACAGATCGGCCGGGTGCAGACGGCATTTGCAGTTTCGATGCGGCATCACAGACTGAACCCGGCTGCCTGGTGGCACTTCAATCACGTATCCATTCACAGATCTGCTCCCTCCTCCCGCCTCGCAGACGGCCCATTTTGAGCTCAACCAAGCAGCGAAGCCCAAGGAATTCAGGTGCAATAGCGGGAAAGGATTTAAAGAACCTCTTCTTCCGCTTGCAGTCCGGAATCTTCACGAATAGTGCGCAGCCGGCGGCGTACCCCGAGCTTTGACTGCGGACCATTGATCAGGTCTGCAACGACTCCCACAAGCGCGGGTGCAGTCGTGGCAATCGCCAGGCAGAGCATCCCGACTGCGGCCAGGTTCCGCCTGTTTTCGGTAACTTTGTCTGCCAGTAGTATTCCAATTCCGCAGCCAATCGCTGCCTGGGAGACCGTAAGCAGGGCCGCTGCCGGGAGCGAAAGAACAATGGTCTTAAAATTGTCGCTCGACATAAAACAGTATTACTCTGTTGAGGGGTTGGCCGCAAAGCTCTATAACTTTCGGCGGTCTTTATCGTTAGTCGAAGAAAAATCTTGGGCGATATTCGAGCGATGTCGAATGTTTTTTATGCACTCGTATTGGCGGGGGGAAGCGGTGAACGGTTCTGGCCACTCAGTCGGAAGGCCACACCAAAGCAGTTGTTGCGTTTGTTCAGCTCTCTATCCCTGGTCGAAGAAACCGTGCGCCGGCTGGATGGATTGGTTCCTCCGGAGAACATATTGATACTAACCAACCAAGAGCAGGAAGTCGCAATCCGGCAGTTATTGCCTGACCATCCCGAGGACAACATTCTGGCCGAACCTGCAAAACGGGATACGGCTGCAGCAATCGCTCTTGGGGTGGGGATCATTGCTGCACGAAACGCTTCCGCAACCATGGTTGTGCTGCCCGCAGATCACCGCATCTCCAATAAAATCGCATTTCAGGCGGATCTGCAAAGCGCTGCGACCATCGCGCAAAAAAGTGGAGACCTGATTACTATCGGCATCACACCGACCTGGGCCTGCCCCGGCTTCGGCTACATAGAACGCGGCCGACAAATCCAGAATTCCAATGCATTTGAGGTAGTCCGCTTTCGCGAAAAGCCTGATCCAGACCTCGCAGAATCGTTTGTGCGAAGCGGTAATTTTTACTGGAACGCCGGAATTTTTATCTGGTCAGTCAATTCCATTCTAACGGAGTTTAACCGGCACGCCCCGGATTTGGCGGAATTCGTGTCTGCGATCCGGAATTCTTCCGATAAGAAGAAGGTGCTACGCGATAGATTCGAAAGATTGCGAAAGACTTCGATCGACTATGCGATCATGGAGAAAGCCAGCCGCGTCGCTGGTAAAGCCCGCGACTTTTGACTGGGACGACGTCGGCAGCTGGACCGCTCTTTCGAAATATCTGGAACAATTGCCTGGGAACAATGCTGCCAACTGCCCCGTCACTCTCGAAGCAGCCTCGAACAATATCGTATTTTCAGATTCGAAAATACATGTCGCCCTCCTCGGAGTAAGCGATCTGGTCGTGGTCCAAACCCCAGACGCGATACTGGTCTGCCATCGTCACGATGTGGAGAAGATCAAAAACCTGGTCCAGCTGGTTCCGGAAAAACTCCAATGAATACGCGCTTGCTAGGTATTGATCATGGAGACAGCCGAATCGGCCTTGCGATTTCCGACGAACTTGGAGCTTTGGCCCATCCCTACCGCACCTTGCAGCGCAGGCGCGCAACTGACTGACGAGATCCGCGCGATTGTCGAGCGCGAGCGGATCAGCGGGATCGTCATCGGGTTGCCGAAAAATATGGATGGGACGCTCGGCGCATCTGCGGCAAAGGCCAAGTCTTTCGGCGAACAGCTCTCCCAGGTCATCCCAACTACTAAGATCTTATTCTGGGACGAACGGCTGACCACTCGAGAAGCGCAACGCGCATTGCACACTGCGGGTAAAAATGCCAAGCAAAGCAAGAAAATGATCGACCAGGTTGCCGCGCAGATCCTGTTACAGAATTATTTGGACTCCTTGCAGTGGGCCCGCCTCTCGAACGACTGAAGCTAACCGTCGCATATGACGGCCGGCCTTTTAGCGGATGGCAAAGTCAGCCAAACGAGAACGCGGTACAGGATCATCTAAAGCGCGCTTTCTTCCAGATCTTGTCTGCGCCGGTGAAATTGCATGGGGCGGGACGAACGGATTCGGGAGTTCATGCCCTGGGACAGGTAGCGCATGTCGACGTGCCGAGCCAAAAATTGCCTCCGGCGACATGGATAGCAGCCCTCAATGCCCATCTGCCCGCCGAGATTCGCGTGATTCGATGCATACCTGCAACGGACAATTTTCATTCCCAATACGCTGCCGTCGGAAAAGTCTATCGCTACCGCATCTGGAATGCCCCGGTTTTTCATCCCCTGGAAGTTGGGAGATCCTGGCACGTTCCCCAACCTCTCGACTTCGAAATCCTGCGCGCAGCCGCTGATCGGCTGACCGGCACCCATGATTTTGCTTCTTTTGCGGCAAATCGCGGTAAGGCGCCAGAAACGACGATACGCACCATCCACAAGATCCGCGTTCAGCATCGCAAGGAACTCGTTGCACTGGAGTTCGATGGTAATGGCTTTCTGTATCGGATGGTCAGAATGCTTACCGGCACAATCGTTCGTGTTGCGTCACAACAAGCGAAATTAAGCTGGATTGACGACTTGCTGGCCGACCCCGGAAAAATCAAGACAAACTCCACAGCACCGTCCGGAGGGCTTTACCTGGTCAGAGTGAAATACATCTGATCCGCAGCACATCCGCAGGAAATTAACGCAAGATTCCAGGCTCCAGCTACTGATCCCCACCATTGGCACCAGACGCCGTGCCCGCTGGCGTTGCCGTTCCATCCGCTGTGGAAGCCGGTGGCGGAGTGACCAGAGCCGTCTCAATTATCCGGGAATATTCGATCGACACTTTACCAGCGCGCTCGATCTTTTGTCGCTTTGGCAGGATCCGCATACGTATACACAGCGAGACGTGAATCACTCAGCCATGAGAGGCGGATCGCAATTTCGTTGTCGTAAGCAAACACATTTCCATTTCCGTCCGGCAACGATTCACTCGCCCGAATGACTGACACGTGGCTTGTGATTGAGTGTTCTTCCGGGCAGAGTCGCCGAAAGGTGATGGCCTTCAATTGTCCGTTCGGCGAAGTCTCTTCCGAGGTCGATACGTTCCTGCACCGTTCCGGTTCATGACAGCAACTGAGCAGCAGACTTAAGGAGAGCAGCGAATAGCACCGCAGCAAAACAATTCTTGTTCCGCGGCGAAAGCATGCTGGCATGACTTCGGTGGGCGCAAATCCATTTGAAACTACCGGGCTGCCGCGGCGCGGCGCCGGTCGAGATAGACTTTGCAAATCCCTTTCATCCGCGTCAGGACGTAGTACACGGTCTGGCTGCGAGCTCGAATCAATTCTCCGCCGACTGATCTTAGGCACAAAGTCGCTTGGCACTTCCAGAATCTCGGTCACCGTGGAATCTTCCAATCCGCGGCAAAGGATCGAAGTCATCGCGCGGGTCAATGTCTGCACCTGGGGACCCAAAGTCACTCGAAAGGTTGCCCGCTCTCCGTCACTGACCTTGAGAAAAACGCCGACGGTATCAGTGCACTCTTCATCCTTGCGAACATCCTCGAGATCAAAAGTTTCACCCTCTTTGGGTTCCCATTTGCGGGCTTGGTCGGCATACGAAATCAGCCCATCCCGCTTTTCCTGTTCGGGCAAAGATTCAAACAAACTGACAATTTTTTGCAGGCCCTTGGGATAGACAGATTCAATTTCGCTTTCAGCGTTCCAGTTTCCGTTCTTCATATCACTTAGTGTGAACAGAGTTCTGCAACTCCTGAACTCCTGCAACTGACTTCTCGCCGTCCCGACTTCTTGCCGTCTTGTTACGGCTTCTGGATCGGTGCCCGCACCTTGTTACCCCACTCCGTCCACGAGCCGTCGTAATTCTTCACGTCCTCGAATCCGAGAAGTTTCGTCAGAACAAACCACGTATGACTCGATCGTTCGCCAATCCGGCAGTAAACGACGGTGTGCTCAGAGGGATCGAAGCCAAGATTATCAACGTAAATTTTCCGGAGTTCTTCAACCGGTTTGAAGGTTCCATCGTCTCTGGCCGCGGTTTTCCATGGAACACTCTTTGCCGACGGAACGTGTCCACCGCGCAGAACTCCCTCCTGGGGGTATTCCGGCATATGAGTAATCTCTCCCTTGAATTCACCAGGGGAACGTACATCGATAAGCGGCTTGCCTGCCTTGCTTTGCGCCAATGTTTCTTCGTAGAACGCGCGAATCTTGTCGTCCGCCCGCCCTCGAGGAACCGGGTATCGCGTCGGAGCATACTTCGGCACTTCTCGAGTGAGATCCCTTTTTTCTGCGATCCATTTGTCCCTGCCTCCGTTCACGATTCTCAGGTCTTTGTGCCCGAAAAGAGTGAACACCCATAAAGCGTAGCATGCCCACCAATTCGATTTATCTCCGTAAAAAACGACGGTGGTTTCCGGGGTAATTCCAATTCGGCTTGCTAACTCCGCAAAGCCTTCTGGATCGATATAATCGCGCACGGTCTGGTCATTCAGATCCCGCCGCCAATCGACATGGACAGCTCCAGGAATGTGACCGGTCTCGTAAAGGAGCACGTCTTCGTTGCTCTCAATGATCCGCACCTTCGGATCGTTCAGGTGCTCAGCAACCCACTCCGTGCTGACCAATGATTCAGGATGAGCGTATTCAGTGGAGGACATACCGCCGAAACTACACAAACCAGCGCGTTTCGCAAATAATCTCTACTTGTCCGTAGAGTTTAATGCTTTTAGCCCCTTCTCTTTTTAATCTTCCAAATCAAAAATCAAGTTTGCCCAGGTGGCGCCGCCCCAACGCACATCAGGATTTCAGATGAACCAAACCGGGTTGGACCTACATTTTGCCAACACGGGCTGGACTTGTGGTGCATCACCAAAGCATCCACCCGACTTAAGGAATAAGAACGTCACTTTGTTAGGCCCAAATAAGACTCCGAAAATTATGGCGATCAAAATCGGTATTCTCGGTGCTGGGAAGGTCGGCATCGCGATCGCCGCTCTTTTGGATATAGCGCGCTTTGTCGACTCCGTCGTTCTTGCCGATATTCAAATGGTCGAGAATCTGGATGAACTGCGAAAAGTCCGTTTTCGTAAGTTAGACGTCCACTCGGAGCCGGATCTCGCGGATTTCGTTAGTGATTGTGACGCGATCGTGAGCGCGGCGCCCTATTACCTGAACAAAAGGATCGCTCAGGCCTGCGCTCGTTTCGGGAGATCCTATTTCGATCTGACGGAGGATGTCGATACAGCGAACTTCATCCGCGGCTTGGCGGCAGGCTGCCGCTCGACCTTCATGCCTCAATGCGGGCTCGCTCCGGGCGCCATCAACATTATCGCCAGCGGTCTCGCCCGTTCTTTCAACGTCGTTCGGTCAATCGAAATGCGCGTCGGCGCTTTGCCGCTCTCAGCCAGCAACCAGATGAAATATTATCTGAGTTGGAGCACAGCCGGCCTTATCAACGAATATTGCCACTGTGGCGAAGCTCTTTATCAGGGCCGCCGCATACCAACATTGCCATTGGACGGCGTGGAACACCTGACGATTGACGGCGTCGAGTACGAGGCCTTCAACACCTCCGGCGGCGCAGCGACCATGTGCGAAACATTCGAAGGACGGGTGGGAGAGCTGAATTATAAAACGTTGCGATATCCAGGACACCGCGACCTGATGAAATTTCTGCTGAACGATTTGAATCTGAGCCAGAAACAGGATTTGCTGACGCAGATATTCGACCAGGAGGTGCCTCTCACTTTTAGCGATGTCGTCGTTGTCTACGTGAATAGCGTCGGCAACGAGGAGGGAGGGCTTCTCCAGCGAAGCTTCGTGAAAAAGATCTATGCAGGAACAGTGGGTGGTCGCCCGCTTTCGGCGCTTCAACTCTCAACTGCGGCCGGCGTCGTCGCTGTCATCGAGCTGTTTGCCCGCGGTCTTTTGCCGGCCGGTTTTGTAAAACAGGAATCGATCGCTCTCGACGAATTTTTTGACACGCAATGGGGTCGCCGTGTTTATCGAGAGGCTGAAACCATAGCGCCGCGCATTTCGTTTCAGGCGTAATCACTTGTGGAGGGTTGCCAGAGGCAAAGTGATGCAGATTCAATCCTCACCGTCACCCTCCGCCGGCGTCATCGCTGAGGACTTCGACGCTGTCCGAACCGCCCGCTCATCCAGTTTGAATGATGGATTTCATCCATGCCACATAATCTGCCAATACTTGCTTGCGTTCAGTTTCGTTATGCAACTCATGCAGGAGGCCCGGATAAATCTTGAACGTCTTGGACGGAGCTTGCAGCCGCATGAAATAGTCTTCGGCGGCTTTGCATGAAGTGACCTCATCCGCATCCCCGTAGGCGAACAGGACTGGGAAATCGATCACGGGTGCGCTCCTAATTTCCAACGCCGCATTTGCCGCCTCCAGATAAAACCGGATGGTCGAAAACTTGTGCAGCAGATCGAGATCCTCGAGCGAGTCGAGATGAGCTCTGATCGTGGGACAATTTTTCCGAATGGATGCCAGTCGAAAAGCGAAGACCGGGAATGAGTCGGTTCATTTTTTGCGCAACAAACAACTGCCAGTGAGGCGGCGCAAAGGCGAGCGCTAACCAGGGAGAACTCACAATTAATCCCTCCACCATGAGTCGGAAATGCTGCGCGGTCCAGAGCACCAACTGCCCGCCAAAACTGTGGCCAAAAACGAAGGCAGGCTCTCCACTGAAATGTTTGACGACACAGTCGACGTCGGATGCCAGTTCCACGTAGCGTTTCACGAAGACGGGTTTCCCCGGAGCTCCGGCCATGCCCTCTCAGGTCAAATGCGATCGTTCGAAATCCAGCTTCCGCGAAATATTTCCCAACGTGAACATAACGTCCTGAGTGTTCGCCAAGACCATGAACAATAACGACGCTTGCGACCGCACCAGTTGCCGAATCCCACTTGCGATAAAAGAGCGAGAGACCGTCCACCGCAGTAACGGTCCCTATGGAATAGCAATCACCGGCAACAACCTTGGAATTCATCGCCATCGTCCAACCCGGGAGAGGATTCAACCCGACCGCAGGCATCAAAGAATAATTAGCCAGACAGACATCACCTTTGGCTTCCTCCCATTCAGGCGCTCGGCGGACTTCTTCTATTGTTTCGCGAGGTTGGCATTCCGTGACTTGAATGTCAGTTCCGAGATACCTGATTTATCAATTTCCCCTAAACCCACTTTTACCATCTGATCGTACTGGCGTTTCGAAGCTTCCAGTAACGGAAGAGACAGACCCTGTTGTTTCGCGAGTTCAAGAGCAATACCGGAATCTTTTGCCGCGTGCGAAGCAGAAAAAAAAGTCGAATGCTCCCGGTCAAGCATGTCTGGACCATCAGTCTCAAGCACTCTTGAGTTCGCTCCTGTTTGCGAAAAGACCTCTTGCACAATTTTCAGGTCCAGACCAAGCGCTTCAGCTAATCCCAGGCCTTCCGCCAATCCGGCGGTATTGATGTTCATTACCATGTTTACCAGCGCTTTAAGTTCCGCCGCTTTACCCGGGCCGCCGATGTACCGAAGTGAAACGGTCAGGTCTTTGAGAAGTGGTTCGGCTCTCCGGAAACTCTCCTCATTTCCGCCCAGCATCATGTAAAGCCTGCCTTCGCGGGCATGAGTCAGGCTGGAAGCCATCGGAGCTTCCAGAACTTCGGCGCCCAACTCGCTGCCCTTTTTTTCGATCTCAACGTGAACTGCCGGGACTGATCGTTGCGCAATTGATGAACAGCTTTCCTTTTGCGTCAGCGAAAAGGTTGTCCGGACCCAAAAAGATCTCCTTCATGGCCGCGTCGTCGGTCACGACTGTGAAAATGACATCGGAAAGCCTACTCACATCAGAGACTTTATCGACAGACTTGGTGCCGAGTTCCTGGGCAAGCTGCGCCGCATTTTCGGCATTTGCATCGAAAATTGCGACGACCGGATGGTCCATCTCGTGCAGACGCCGAGCCATGTTCGCGCCCATACGCCCCACGCCGACAAAACCGATTCTGGAGGATTTCATAGGAACAAAATTATCACATTCGCGGCAGAATGGGAGAAGACCCCATTTCAGGCCGAACGATCACGAAATCACAGAAGCAAACAAAGAGAGATTGAACAGAAGGAAGCAAAGGAAACGAAGGGGATAACTGTCCAAATTGAGCTCAGCGGCGAAAGTGGCCGTTTCTGGATAAATCTGGGCGCCAGTTTGTTGTTCGTTCCAACCAAGCGACGAGTCAGTTATTAACCAAAAGAAAACCGACACACAAAAAAAACCCGACAGATTCGACAATTTCCGACAATTTCCTGATCCCTCTTCGTTTCCTTTGCTTCCTTCTGTTCAAATTCTCTTTGTTTGCAACTGGCCTTTTCCAACGGCCTGAACCCCAGAGTTCTCGGTTTCTTTGATCGTCGCGTCAAAGGTCAACGCCGTTGAACAGCTCTCGCGCTCGAGCGGGAATGTTGTCGGATGACCATCCTGATCCCTCTTCGCTTCCTTTGCTTCCTTCTGTTCAAATTCTCTTTGTTTGCAACTGGCCTTTTCCAACGGCCTGAACCCCAGAGTTCTCGGTTTCTTTGATCGTCGCGTCAAAGGTCAACGCCGTTGAACAGCTCTCGCGCTCGAGCGGGAATGTTGTCGGATGACCATCCTGGTCCCTCTTCGTTTCCTTTGCTTCCTTCTGTTCAAATTCTCTTTGTTTGCAAGTGGCCTTTTCCAACGGCCTGAACTCCAGAGTTCTCGGTTTCTTTGATCGTCGCGTCAAAGGTCAACGCCGTTGAACAGCTCTCGCGCTCGAGCGGGAATGTTGTCGGATGACCATCCTGATCCCTCTTCGTTTCCTTTGCTTCCTTCTGTTCAAATTCTCTTTGTTTGCTTCTGTGCGACTCCATGCAGGCTGGTAGCTCACGTAACCCGCCGATCCCCCGTTTATCCCCCCGAAGGTGCTGGAGCTGTCGGCGCGGGGGTCGGACTGGCGGGTCCAACGCCGGGAAGCGATCCGATCGGGGTAATTTGCACGCCCACGCCGTGATGGTACACCATCGCTCCGCCATGTGCGGCTGCCTCGATGGCGCAGTAACAAGCCCCACCGGCGATGATTGATGTGATAAAAGCCAGAACGCGCCGAAACTTGGCGAGTCGGTAAAATGCGAGTGCCACCGCGGCGCCGATAGCAGCACTGACTGCCGCCGTGCGCATCCGCTCACCCCACTCCGCGTGCACCCGGATCAACGGCTTGGCATCCGGCATTCGCTGAATGACATCATCCGCCTGGTCCCCCCCGCTGTTCACCGCCAGCTGCGCCGCAGCAGCAGCCAGGATCAGGATAAATGCAGCAAATTGCGGCAGCGCCCCACGCCGCGTAAAAATTGTCAGAATCGATAGAAAAGTTCCGAGAAAAATCAATACAATCGGGAAATGCACGACGGCCGGATGGAGTGGGTCTGGGATCTCAAACATAACGTACCCGTTCGCTTGTAAAGTGTTTCAGGTTCCAAGGGAAGTCTCCAAACAGCATGTTCCCCCTCCGGATCCGCCCAAATTCCTCTTTTCTTCAGATGAAATCGCGTTATTTTCCGTTTCCCTCAAAAAAAATGCGGGGTCTTAGCTCAGTTGGTAGAGCGCCTCAATGGCATTGAGGAGGTCAGGGGTTCGAATCCCCTAGGCTCCATGTATACGCTCGCTCTAATTTGACCCTCTTTGGTATCGCTTCAGGACTTCGCTAAACTTTTCAGGCGTCTTTTCGTTTGTTCCGTTGTCAGTATCACGCCTCTCGCACAGATTATGCACCTGATTCCCATGCTCCTTTGTCATTTCTGCGTCTTATTTGAGTATGGGAAACGGCAAATTTCGACGCGATCGGCACCATATGAAACCGGATGAGGGCAAAGTGCTTGGATTGTCGATGCGTCGACCGCACTCGCGTCTCTAGCCTTCGAACCAAGAGATCTTGTGTTCTTGACACAACACCCGTTGCTTGTGCAGGGCGATTCTCTGCTTTGCGAATAAGCTCGACTTCATCGGTGACAGGAGCGAGTATACTCAAGCCCCCCGACTTCCGCGGATCTCCTGCGAAGTCAGACGTAGAAAGTGGCACAAAATGAATCCAGTTCCCGCAAAAGTCCTTACTGCCGCTGAACAGAGCAATCAACACCGTGCACCTGTTCAGATCGAACTCGATAATTATTGGGCTCTATTCCGCACCTTAAAATGCAGGCAACGCAAATCGTTCCACGGCACATCTCCAAACGGTCAACTTGACTTTTTTCTGGACGGAAGCGACCACCCCCTGTTAAGAGAGCTTCCAACCT
This sequence comes from uncultured Verrucomicrobiae bacterium, assembly GCA_963736745.1. GTDB lineage: Bacteria > Verrucomicrobiota > Verrucomicrobiia > Chthoniobacterales > JAFAMB01 > JAFAMB01. Next base: position 124,074 of record CAVTQD010000042.1, read on the forward strand.
CGCGTGAGGTCGATGACCTGCTTAACGGGTACCTCTTACCCTGGTGGAGGTGGTGTGTTCAAAGCAATGGAGCGCCGTTTCTGGATGCCGGCGAAGAAAGTGGTACTCTCCGGATTGGCGATCAGTTTTGGAGCAAAGAGATCGGTCCTGAGGATGAGACTTGCTATAGCGTGCAGGTGGAAGTTCCGGCGGAGTGGCAGATTCCGCAGTTGCCACCAAAACTGACGCTGCAAATCAAATGCAAGCATTCAGAAGGTCAGAAAGAGGTCAGTGACAACATCGTTATTAAGGGTGCGATCGGCCTCTCATTTTCCAAGACAGACCCAAAACGTGTGACTCGTGTTTGGCTGTGCGTTCGAATTGTTTGTGACGATGTCACGGAGTGGAACTCTGGAATGATCGCTCAATATACGCACTGGTTGAGGTCGGTGCTGGCGCACGAATTGACTCATTGTCTGCAACCATTTCCGGTCCCCGATGACACGCAAATCGAGAAACACGAGGCGTACCTGCTGAACCCTCTTGAACTGGAGGATCTCCTCGACTTATTCGAAAACTTTCCGGGAACCAGTATCCGTTGGACCGCTTCGAAGCGTCCGGTTTAGGTGCCCCTGTTAAACGTGTTGGAGTTGGGGAGGGAGCACCAGCGTCGACGAGGTGGATCGATTCGTCGCCGGGTGGCGGCTGATGCCCAAAGGCCGTAAAGCCGAGGACGGACCGATCCGCGAAACTTAATCCTAAACTCCGAAGTTTAGATCCTCGTGCTCTTGTCGTGGTCGTCCTCGATCAGTCGGCGTTTTCTGCAGCGAAGAGAGTCCGATCGTCCCGCAATTATTTTGTCCAGTTCGTCTGAGCGTCAAACATCGGGATTCTCGAGGACGAAGGACGAAGACGAGCACGAGGACGAGTCTTCAATTTCGGAGTTTAGGTTAATTAGCAGGAGGGCGATAAGGATTCAGGCGGGGTCCGGGTCCTGGTGCAGAAATGCCGCAGCCCGTCCAACTTCAAGGATCTTATTTGGATCGAGGTGGCCATAGAGCTGGATGAGTTTCGCCACCAATCCCGTCCAGCCGGTCTGATGGCTGGCACCCAAGCCCGCTCCGTTGTCTCCGTGGAAGTATTCGTGGAACTGCAGGTGATCTCTCCAGTGGGGATCGGTCTGGAACTTCTCGATGTCCCCGTATGCCGGACGCCGCCCTCTCTCGTCACGCAGGAAGAGGCGCTGTAAGCGGGTCGAGATCTCCTTACTGACCTCAAACAGGTTCATCAGATTCCCTGAACCAGTAGGGCACTCGACTTTGAAGTTGTCGCCGTAATAAAGAAAAAACTGCAGAAGGGCGCGAATCAGCAAAACATTCATAGGCATCCAGATCGGGCCTCGCCAGTTGGAGTTGCCGCCACACATGCCGCTGTCCGACTCCGCCGGCAGGTAATCCACCCGGTAGACCTCGCCATGGATGCGAAAGACGTAGGGATGCTCGGCATGGTAACGGGATAGCGCTCGGATTCCGTAGGGACTCAGAAATTCGTCCTCGTTTAGCATTCGGGAAAGGATCCGGCGCAGTCTATCCGGCCGCACCAGAGCGATAATGCCGCGTTGCGCAACGCCAAAATGGCCTGGGCCCGTGGGATGGATGTCCTGGCGCAGATGCGGCATGCGCCTCAAACGCGCGAGAACGTGTGCGGTAGTGTACGGGACGCGCTCCCGTTGCCAAGGCTCGACGACGGTAGTTGCGCACAAGGGCAACAGGCCCACCATGGAGCGGACCTTGAGCCGCGAAGCGTTTCCATCCGGGAGGCGCAGGACGTCGTAGTAGAACCCATCCTCTTCGTCCCACATGCCATCCGGTCCGAGCCTGTTCATGGCGTGAGCGATCCAGAGGAAATGGTCAGCAAACTTCGCTGCTAACTCGTCGTAGTCCGAATCGTGTCCCGCCAATTCGACGCCGATCTCCAGCATGTTGTGGCAAAATAGAGCCATCCAGGCGGTCCCGTCGGCTTGCTCCAGGTGTCCTCCGGTGGGCAGCGGCGCGCTCCGGTCAAACACGCTGATGTTATCCAGGCCGAGAAACCCGCCTTCAAAAACGCTCTTGCCGAAGCGGTCCTTACGGTTTACCCACCAGTTGAAGTTCAGCATTAGCCTTTTGAAGTTCCGCTCGAGAAAGGCGATGTCGCCCTTGCCGTGCAGAGCCTCCTCTGTCCTGTGCAGGAAGATCGTCGCCCAGGCATGTACCGGTGGGTTGGTGTCGCTGAAGTTCCACTCATAAGCCGGGATCTGGCCGCTCGGGTGGAGGTAAGCCACACGGAGCATCAAATCGAGCTGGTCCTTGGCGAAATCTATGTCCACTGTCGCAAGCGCGATGGCGTGGAACGCCAGATCCCAGGCGGCATACCAGGGATACTCCCACTTGTCCGGCATAGAGATGACCTGGTCGTTGATCATGTGAAACCATTCTTTGTTCCGGACCTGCCGAGTGGCAGTCTGCATCGGGTAGACTCCATGCTCCTCGAGCCACTTGTCGGCCTCGAAGAAGTAATACTGCTTGCTCCAGAGCATTCCGGCCAGCGCCTGCCGCATCACATTGGCTGCATCTTCGCTGACCCGGGGAGGCGTGATTGCCCTGTAGAACTCGTCAGCCTCGCGAATACGCATTTCGAACGTCTGTTCGAAGCCAGCAAAAGGATCGCGCTTGTGTGCATGCTCATCAGCCGATAGCCGCAACCACATGGCTTCTGTTTGCCCGGCCCCGACGCTCATTTGATAGTGTGCCGCCGCTTTAGTCCCGATTCGCGCAGCGTTGATTGCACCTGGTCGGCCGTGGACAAGGAAGTTATTAATGCCGTCCTTGACGTAGGGGCTTTGATTTGGTCTCTCAAAGACACGCAGGTTGTTGGTTTCGTTCTCTGTAAACAGAAGCTCCGCCTCCCCGTCGATGTATAACCAGCGATTGCCCAAATCCGCGTGAGAGGCGGCAATGATGCGCATGCCGGCCGGAGCTGAAACCTGACGCAGCACTGGCTTTGAGGTGACAGGCCACCAAGCCCAGGTATTACGGAACCAAAGCGTGGGTAGCACATGGAGTGCGGCTGGTTCAGGCCCACGATTGGAAACCGAGATTCGGATCAGAATATCCTCGGGGGTATCTTTGGCATACTCCACGTAGACGTCAAAGTAACGATCTTCGTCGAAAACGCCCGTGTCTATCAACTCATACTCACCTTCGTTACGGGAACGCTGGTGGTTGGTTTCTACCAAATCCGCGTACGGATACGCTCTCTGCGGATATTTGTAGAGCCATTTCATATACGAATGCGTTGGCGTCGCATCGAGGTAGAAGTAGTACTCTTTGACATCCTCGCCGTGGTTGCCTTCGCTGTTGGCGAGTCCAAAGAGCCGTTCCTTCATGATCGAATCTCGCCCGTTCCATAGGGCAAGCGCGAAACAGAGTTGCTGCTTCTCGTCGCAGAAGCCGGCCAAACCATCCTCGCCCCAATGGTAGGCGCGCGAATGCGCCTGCTCACGGCTGAAGTAGCTCCATGCGTCGCCATTGTCGCTGTAATCCTCGCGTACGGTCCCCCACTGGCGCTCCGACAGGTAGGGGCCCCACCTCCTCCACGGAATCTTCTGCAAGCGGGCCTCGTCGAGTCTTTTTTGTTCAGCAGTCTCAATCAATTGCTGCATATTGTGGCTCCCTTCCAATTGGTTGTGCCTGGTGCACGTTGGTGCATGGATAGTCGGTAAATAGCCAGCGGGGGCGGATAGTTTGACGGCGTGGAAATAGAGGTATGATGCCCGCTTTGGATCGTCATGCCATACAAATTCCACGAGGCGATATCATGGGCCTGAAGATCTGCCGCGAGGTGAACCGCTGCAGCGGATCCGACTTTGATCAATTAGGGTGCCGGGCAGATTCGCTTAACCCAGAACCCCGGAATCGCCCTGGAAAGAATGATTTCTTCATTCTGCCCAAATTCCAGAAGGTTATCTTGATACGTTGGGCACGGTGCGCGACCTCGGTCTTAGTTAGCCATAATCACTTTGGCCTACGGTTCAAGCCGGGTAGGAGAATCGGGAAGTTATGATTCTGCAAAAATGGTGGCTAGGATTGCCTTAGCTCTTGTCGAGAAAATGGTCCGCGAGTGCCAGATGGCGGGAGCATAGAGCGTTTCTTGCTGTGATGGCTTTCCTCGCGCTGAAGAATATCATCGAGAACGCAGAGGGCCTGCTGGATATGCGGCCCCTTGTTGAGCATGACGCACTCGGCGCGGTCGCCCATCGCTGCATCGGTGATCTCGGCGCGCGACGGCATCCCGTCCTTGGCAAGAGTTTCCAGGACTTGGGTGGCCCAAATCACGGGTACATGAGCGGCCTCACAGATCCAGAGGATCTCTTCCTGAACTTCGGCTAGGCGCTCGAATCCGCATTCGACGGCTAGATCGCCGCGGGCGATCATCACCCCGCAACACGGCGCCCGCATGGCCGTAAGCAACATCTCCGGTAAGTTCTCGAAACCGCGCCGCGTCTCGATTTTCAGCACGATGGCAGGCTGCCGCCCCCCCAAGCGTGCAAGGTGCTGCTGGAGCAGCTCCACGTCTCGGGACTTGTTGGCGAATGATAACTCGACGACGTCGGCGTGCTGGGCAACAAAGGACAGGTCCTCAAGGTCCTTGGCGGTCATGGCCGCGAGGCGAAGGGCACTCTCGGGGAGATTAATACCTTTGTCGCCTCGCAGCTTCTCACCCTGCAAGGGAGCCTGGGTGATCCGAACAAGAACCCGCGAGTCCTCCACCTTCTCGACAACGCCGCCGATCTTGCCGTCATCGAACCAGATCGAATCCCCCGCCCGGACATCCTCAAACACCTCTGGAATCGTGCAGCCGATCACGGCGGGGGTCAGTATTTGTCCCCCGACTGTCGTAGGTTGCGGGGCGGCCCGGCTTGAGGTCCCGGGTCAGGATGAGCACGTCCCCTTGCTTCAAGAGAATGGCGTTCTCACCAGGCGGCAGGTCGCCGACCGGCCCCTCGCGGTCGTCGCCCTTTGCTACCCCGCGCTCGTGACGCAGGACAGTGCCGGGGACGATGTAAGCCGTCTTGGTCGCCTCCGCCCAGCACCCGTCATCGGTCACGTCAACAACCTTAAAGGCTCGCTTGGAATCACGGGCATCGGTGAATTTCACGCGTTCCCCCGCACGAAGGCGCGCCAGCCATGTCGTCGGCACTTGTAGGCAAGCGATTGCCGGCGAGGGGGGCGGATGGGGAGAAGTCTCTGCGGTCAGCCAAACCCGCGCAGGGGCGGTGACCCGGCCGTAGACATCGCGGCGAGGGCGAATTCGGACCACTGCCGGACCCGGCTTCCAGCGGCCCGGTGCGCAGCTTCGGGCCGGCCAGGTCCATCACGATCCGGCAGGGCCGCCCCAGCGACCGCTCGGCCCGCCTCAGGTGTTCGATCATGCGCAACCACGCCGCGGCGTCGTCATGGGCGCAATTGATCCGCATGCAGTCCATGCCTTGCTGGAGCAGGTCGTGAACGAGGTGGTAATCATCCGCAGCCTCGCTCGGCATGGTGACCATGATCCGGACCCCCGCCCGTGGGCGCCGGCCCGAACAGGGCGTCGGTGTGCTCGGCCAGCAGTTGCTGCCCCTTGGCGAAATCACGACCCCAGCCTCCTGCGAGCGCGGCTGCCAGGAGGATCCACCAGTCGGTGCAGGGCTCCCAGAACCGCATCGACCGTGGCTAGAACGTGCGACTCGGCCCGACCGAGGGAAGAAAGCCCCAGCGCGGCCAGCCGGAATTGCAACGGGCGGAGGTCGTGGCGACGGAGGGCAAGATAATGCAAGAGGTTCCGGGCGCTGTCTTGATAGTTCGAGTGCACTTCATCGAGACGTGAACGTGACATGGCCGGGGCTGCGACCATATCGGCCCGGATGGCTGCAAGCTCTTGCCGGACTTCCTTAACATCCACGCTTCCCAGGCAGGCGCCGTCGATGGTAGTTTCCTTTTTCATAAACATTCTTCTACTGCCTGTTTTGGACTCGATTGCTGAGTCTTTTCTCCGTTTGGTCAATCTACCAAAATAAAAGAATGCTACTGCCGGATTCCCAGAGAAGGGGATCCAGGGTCATTGTTCTAAGTACATCAAGAGAACACCTGATCATGGGGATCGCTAAAATCGAAATGTTACAATTGCGAGACAAACAGGTGACTCCCTTCACTGCGACGCTTTTAACAGGCGCGGGCTCCCCATTCCCTTTCCTTCCAATGTCGTCATCAATGGCATTCAGATGTCACAATTTAGAAACAATCCGATGATTGCGTTTCGAAGCGACGTCGCTATTGTCGATCCTGTATGGCTCTCGGCGGCAAGCATTCGATACCTGGCTTCGATCAGTCGCTCGAGGAGCTTCGGGCAGACATTCTCTTGATGGCGGAGCTTGTGCGTCGCAGTCTGCAAAATGCCAAGAAGGGCTTCATCCAGCGAGATGAGGATGATTGCTCCGCGGTCATTGCCGATGATGAAGAGGTAGACCTTTTGGAAAAACAGGTAGATCGAGGTGGAACCAATGTCCTGATCTACTTTCAGCCACTTGCCACGGACTTCCGCACCGTGCTGGCGACTATCAAATTAGGCTCACACTTGGAGAATATCTCTGATCAGATTGTGATCGTTGCCCGGCGTACCCGCGCACTGATTCAGAACGGCGCGCTGAATGAGGACGATGGACTGGCTCCGATATTCGAGCTAGTTGACAAGTCCCTCACCGAGGCTTTGGCGGCTTTCTCTTCATTTGATCACATCCGGGCGGAAAAGCTTCGCTCCCAGATGGAGCCGCTTGCTGAAAGCGCGCGAGATTTAATGGAAAAATTCAGTGACGCTGTGGGGAAGAATCCGGAACGTTCCGGCCTTTTCGTGAACCTAATTATAATGGTGCGGAGTCTGGAACAGATTATCTACCTGGTCGAGAGCATCACAGAGGATATAATCTACGTCGCGGAGGCAATTGATATCCGGCACGCGAAAAACCGCCTTGCGGTTGAGAAAGAACCGTAGAGATGCTTATCGACTTGAGTCCTGCACCTAAGGAGGATAAGCGCCCCCAGGAACTGATCCCGGATTTTGATTGCGCCGATGGCGGAGTGCACGGATGCAGGTGGGCCGGCCTTCGACGGCGACTCCTGCGTTTAGCGTCACATCTAAATTCTCCTCGCCTTGGATCGCAAATTCAGAAGAAATGGCTGCACTGGGACAGTGGGAAACCGATTGGAAAGAAGCTGTGGCGTCCTCTGGGCTGCTCGGATCGGCCGGTTTGAGAAGCGATTAAAAATCGATCGCGAGCTCCAGAGGAAGTTGAAAGCAACCCGAGTATTGTTAGAAATTTAGGTCTGACCCCTTATGAAAACTTTTCGTCTAAATCGTCTGTTTAATCCGGTTTCCAAACGCTGTATCGACGTTGCCGTCGACCATGGATTTTTCAATGAATTGAACTTTCTGAGCGGCATTGAGGATCTCTCGAAAGCTGTCGATGTTCTTGTTGAGGCCAATCCTGACGCGATTCAGTTGACGATTGGGCAGGCCGAACTCCTCCAGCGTGTTCCAGGAAAATCGAAGCCTGCGCTCGTTCTCCGGACCGACATCGCAAACGTCTATGGCAAAGAGTTGCCGAGATCACTCTTCAGCCGCATGATCGAATGCCCGGTTGAACAAGCGATTCGCCTGGACGCCGTTTGCGTGGTCGTGAATCTCTTCCGGATCCCGGGCCAGCCCGAGGTAACCGATCAATGCATCCAGAACATCCTGCGTCTGAAGCCTCAATGCGATCGATTCAATTTTCCCCTGATGATCGAACCGCTCGTTTTCCGGCCCAATACTGAGGGCGGCGGCTATATGGTCGATGGAGACATTACAAAAATTATTCCTCTGGTGCGTCAGGCTGTCGAACTGGGAGCGGATGTGATCAAGGCCGATCCAACCGATGACCCGCAGGAGTATCACAAAGTTATTCAAGTCGCGCGCGTTCCCGTGCTGGTTCGCGGCGGCGGCAAAGCTAACGATCTCGAAGTGCTTAAGCGCACGGAACAAGTGATCGCTCAGGGTGCCGCCGGGATCGTGTACGGCAGAAATATCATTCAACACCCCAACCCGGCTGGAATGACCAAGGCTCTTTTGGCAATCGTACATAACGGTGCAAAAGCTGAGGAAGCCGCGGCTTTCTTAAAATAGCCGATAGTCCGCGACCGGCGAGTTCAACTGTTAGTTTCATCGTTCAATACGCAAGATGATCGACCGCAAAGGAATTCTCGGTGCCGGCAACTGGATTGTCGACCACGTCAAACTCATCGATGCCTGGCCAAATCAGGACACGTTAGCAAATATTATTTCGGAGTCCCGCGGAACAGGCGGTTCACCTTGCAACATCCTGATCGATCTGGCGAAGCTGGGAACGGATTTTCCGCTGATCGGCGCAGGCATTATCGGCCAGGATGAACCCGGCGACTGGATACTGGAAACTTGCAAGAATGTCGGAGTGAGTACCGCAATGATTCGGCGGACAATCGACCAGCCAACTTCTTACACCGACGTTATGACGGTCGCAAGCACAGGGAGAAGAACATTTTTTCATCAAAGAGGCGCTAACACCTTGTTCGATGTGGACTCAATTCGTCTCGATAACTGCGATGCCAAAATCTTCCACCTTGGCTATCTGTTGCTCCTGGACAAACTGGATCAGCCAAGCCCGGAATTCGGAACCAGAGCCGCAGAACTTCTTCAGAACGCTTCCAAACTCGGATTCATAACGTCGGTAGATGTCGTGAGCGAAGAGAGCTGCCGGTTTGCTCGTATCGTGTTACCAGCCCTTCCTTACCTGGACATCATCTTCCTGAACGAGTTTGAGGCGGGACAAGCGCTTTCGGTGAAGATTCGCCAAGGTGACCAAATTGATGTCGCGGTGCTTTTGAAGTCTGCCGAGACACTTTTGGCAGCGGGAGTGCGTCGTTGGGTGATTATCCATTTTCCGGAAGGCGCGCTTGCAATCTCACGCAATGGACAGCGCCTATTTCAGCCGAGCCTGAAGATGCCGCCGAACCAGATTGCCGGCGCGGTTGGAGCGGGCGATGCGTTCGCTGCAGGATTTTTGCTGGGATACCACGACGAGCTTACGATGAAAGATTGTCTGGTTTATGGTGTCTGTACTGCTGCTGCGTCGCTACGCCACCCAAGTACTTCGGGCAGCGTGGAAAATATCAGCGCCTGCCTGGCGTTGGGCGACGAATTTGGCTATCGCGAACCCCTTCTATCCCTATAAGTCGTTCAATCGCCGGTGAACCAGCCTAAGCCAATGACAATAGTCTTTCCGCCTGGTCTGCCACCGCGAATGCTCATAAAAAAGGCAGGCGCCTGCGAGAAATTCCGACAATATGCCTGTTGCGAATACTGCTAGTCGCCAATCTTCGGGAAGCGCCAGACAAACAAACGGCACAACCGAGAAAGCAACAAGAAAGAGTATTAACCGAGAAATCGTCCGCCGCGCCGATTGGAGTCGCCGGAACAAGAATACCGCTCTCTGGAAATCGTCCTGGCTGCAATGAGACTCACCGCACTGTTGCTCCAGGTTTCGAAAAAACCGCTCCGGAGTAAGTTGCGCTTGAGCCCGAAACAGGTCGTCAAAAGACGGCACCCGTTTTGGGTGGTCCGAGAAGTAGTCTTCGTTATTTAAGTCGGTAGAAGACATACGCATGCCAGCTAAACACTGCGAATCACACAGATCTCACCACCTTCCATCTGCAATGTCAAATCGCTTGAAGGACCTCAGGTAGTTTTGAGGTTGTTTTCACCCCGAAGTCGCTCAGATTCCTGGCAAAAACCCTGCACCCTACCCTAAAAAATCTAAAACCACTCGCTACACTGACCAGTTGGCAGCTTCGATATTCTCCCTCACAATCGTCAAAAGCTGATCAGGAGAAAAAGGTTTGCGCAACAGCGCCCTTTGCCAGGAAAGCCCGTCCGTAGAACGATGAGTGTGCAGCGGGGCACCCGTCATCAAGAGGACAGGTAAACCCGGTTGGTGCTTGCGAACTCGCTCAGCCAACTCGAATCCATCGAAAGAGCCGGGCATAACGATGTCGGTTAATACCAGCCGGATGTCGTGCTGGCTATCTACAATCAGTTTCCAGGCCTCCGCTCCATTTTGGGCGGTCAGAACGGAATACCCAGCGCGTGCCAAAACGAGACGCACATACTGCAAAAGGAATTCCTCATCGTCTACGATGAGGATCGTAGGAAATGGATTCACAGATTCAGAAAACATGTTTTTGGCACTTTCAAAATCGCGGATTCCACCAGTGTATGGTTTCCTTACCTATTCGGCGCGTCACGTCGCTCCCTTAGGACTATATTCTTTTTGGCCGGTCTTGTCGTAATATTCTCATCCACCCGTCGTTGCTTTGGGGAATGTGGGGCGACTCCACTGAGTCAGCGTGACAAAGACTTCATTGTATTGGCGGAAACAAGGCCATTGGATTAGTTTTGGTTGTAACGCGTTGCCAGCGGCCGGATTAAATCCCGCTCCGGTAGAAGGACACAGCCCATTGTTCTTCCCCGCGATGACTACCGAAATTGTTTCAGAGCTTTCTGCCCGCTTCCCGCCGGAGGCCGTCATCACTCAAAATGAGGATCTGCTCGCCTATTCGTATGACGGCACTCCAATTTTGCAACAGTTGCCCAAGAGCCGTGGTTCTGGTTAGCTCCCGCGAAGAAGTGGCAACGCTCCTGACGCTGGCCGCGAAGTACGGCACGCCGGTGGTCACAAGAGGTTCAGGAACTGGATTGAGCTGGGGGAAGCGTCCCGGTGGAGGGCAGCATCGTGCTCTGCACCGCCACGGATGAACCGAATCCTCGAGCTCGATACGGACAATCTGACTATCATGGTCGAACCGGGTGTGATCAATAACGAAGTAGCGATGAGGGCGGAAGCGGTTGGCCTGTTCTATCCACCCGATCCTGGATCGATGAAGGTCTCAACCATCGGCGGCAACGTAAGCGAAAACTCGGGTGGCTTGCGCGGCTTGAAATACGGGGTCACACGCGATTACGTCATGGGACTGGAAGTAGTGCTCGCAACCGGCGAAACCTTTTTCACCGGAAATAAGTGCGTGAAAGACGTGGCTGGCTATTCACTCAAGGACATTTTTATTGGTTCGGAGGGAACACTCGGTGTGGTAACAAAGATCCTTCTCAAGCTGATCCCAAAACCGGTAGCGCGAAAAACCTTACTCGCCGTATACGAACAGATGGATGAGGCGGCGTCAACGGTCTCTGCGATTATCGCGGCCAGGATTATTCCCTGCACGATGGAATTTCTCGATCGAACGACGATTCGGTGCATCGAAAACTACAGCAAGGTTGGTCTTCCACTCGATTGTGACGCGATCTTGCTACTCGAGAGCGATGGGCATCCCGCAGCGGTTGACGAGGAGGCGGAACGCATGGAGCAAATCGCGCGGGAACATGGCGCGCGGTCAGTCTCTTTAGCGAAGAATGCCGAAGAAGCAACCAAACTAATGACCGCACGGCGAATGGCCATTCCAGCGATGGCCCGGGTGGCTCCGACGACCATCCTCGAGGATGCTACCGTCCCGCGTTCGAAACTCCCCGAGATGGTCCGCTTCGTACAAAAAATTGCCGAGAAGTACAAATTGACTGTTGGAACATTCGGCCACTTCGGAGATGGCAATCTGCATCCTACATTCCTCGCCAACGAACGGAACCCGGATGAGATTCACAGAGTCCACCAAGCGGTGACAGAGATCTTTGCGTACGCCGTTGAGCTTGGCGGTACGATCAGCGGTGAGCACGGCATTGGATTGACCAAAAAAAGTTTTCTGCCCAGCGCCATTGGCGAAGTCAATGTTCGGGTATTACGTGAGCTAAAGCGGGTGCTTGATCCACAAGGAATTCTCAACCCCGGAAAAATTTTCGATAAACAACTTTCCGAGGACCGTCCGGCAGCGAACTGATTCCTTCCTCCGGCTCTATGAGCTCCTCCCACGATTCGCTCCGAACGCTCGACTACCCGATCATTCAGCAGTGCATGCATTGTGGCTTTTGCCTGCCGACTTGCCCCACCTATGACGCCACCCACCTCGAACGGAACAGTCCGCGCGGTCGCATCGCGCTGATGCGCGCCATCGCTGATGAGAGGATGGAACTCACTCGGACGTTTGCGGATGAAATGTATTTTTGTCTCGGCTGCTTGGCGTGCATGACCGCATGCCCTGCTGGAGTCGAGTATTCACAACTGTTCGAAACCTCCCGTGCCATGGTTGAACAGTCGGCGATACTGAGCAATCCGACACGTAATTGGACAAGGAGATTGCTGCTCAAAGGCCTGTTTACGAAGCCCAGATTGCTCCGACTGATTGGCCGGCTTCTCTATCTTTACCAAACAACGGGACTTCAGGAACTTTTTCGGCACCTCGACCTTATAAAACTACTCCCGAGCCGTATTCAACAACTCGAACCGCAGACTCCGACTATCCAATCGAAGTTCTCTCATCAGCTTATTGCTCCGATCGAAAGACCTCGCAGCGGGAAAATCCGGTATCGCGTCGGCTTACTCACGGGCTGCGTTCAGGATTTGGTGTTTTCGAACATCAATCGAGATACGGCGGACGTGCTTCTTGCAAACGGTTGCGAGGTGCACACGCCGCCAGTTCAATTCTGTTGCGGATCGCTCCATGGGCACAACGGTGAATCAGAGACTTCGCGGGCACTTGCCCGGCGCAACCTGGATCAATTCGATGTCGAAGGATTGGACGCGATCATCACCAACGCGGCCGGATGCGGCTCGCATTTGAAGAGCTACGACCGGCTACTGGCCGAGGATAAACGATATGCAGAACGTGCGGCGGTCTGGTCACGCAAATGTAAAGACGTCAGCGAGTTTCTGGTCCAGATCGGCTTCCGGGCCCCGACAGCTCCACCTGCCAATCTCCCGATCGACAAACTGACATATCACGAGGCGTGTCATTTGTGTCACGGACAAAAGATCACGGCTCAACCTCGCCAGATATTGAAATCCATCCCCGGGACGAAGCTTACGGAGCTCGGCGAATCGACATGGTGCTGCGGAAGTGCCGGCATTTACAACATCATCCAACCAGCAATGTCGCAGCAGTTGCTCTCCAGGAAATTGGGCCACATTGTAAAGACAGGCGCCGCGATTGTAGCCACGGCAAACCCTGGCTGCCACCTGCAAATTGAAAACGGTGCCAAAGCCACGGGTGCAAAAATTCAGGTTTTACACCCCGTGACGCTTCTTGCCATGGCCTACCGCGCGGAGTGAAGAGCGTCTCTGCGCCTGGAAAGCGACATCAACTTTGTCGAAACCTCGTGTCATTTCAGGTTTCGAAAAGCGATCTTTCTTCCTCGGACCCCGACACTCCGACACGTTTCCCCCATCACCCCCGAAAGGCCAACAGCCTTAAACCGTTCAAGCAGACCAGCACCGTGCTTCCTTCATGCCCGACGACCCCGATTGGCAGAGGCAGATGAAACCCAAACGCAGACCCAACCAGCACCACAATGACCGCAAGAGAGAATGCGAGGTTTTGAAAGATGATGCGCTGCGACCTGCGGCTGAGCTGTAGCGCGAATGGAATGTTTTTGAGGTTATCGCTCATCAGAACGACATCGGCGGTCTCCATCGCGACGTCGGTGCCTGCCGCGCCCATAGCGATCCCAACGTCTGCAGTGGCCAGCGCCGGCGCATCATTTATCCCATCTCCGACCATTGCAACCCGGCCGGATTTCTTGAGGCTTCGAATCGCCTCCACTTTCTCCTCAGGCAACAATTGGGAAAATACTTCGTCGATTCCGGCCCGGCGACCGATTGTCTGCGCGACACGGTCATGATCGCCAGTCAACATTACGATCTTTTTCACTCCGATCGATCTGAGTTTTTGCACCACTTCGACGACATCGGGCCTTAGCATGTCCGCGACTGCGACGAGACCCAGGACCATTGCGCGACCGTTGTCGGCGATGTTTTCCAGACCAGCATTGTCGCTGGAACCGCAATCCGTATCCAGGTCAACCGCCGGCAGTTCGCCAATTACCATGACCGTTTTGCCCTCATCGTGTAATCGAGAAATTTCGGTGCGAACAAATTCGAGGTTTTCTGCCGCATTCTCCTCGAATAATCTAATATTTCCCACTGCAATCGCCCGCCGGCCCAGCTTCCCAATCACTCCACGCCCCGTGTAAGAGCAAAATCCTTTGCACTCATCCAGAGTGAGACCTCTGGATTTGGCGAAGTCAACGACCGCTTTCGCCAGAGGGTGCTCCGACCGAGCTTCTACAGAGGCCGCAAGTCGCAGGAGCGCATCTTCAGCTCCGCCCTGAAAGCCCTTTCCGGCGGGACCGAGGGGCCACGGACCGGCAATAGGAATTACATCCGTTACCTGCGGCTTCCCAACCGTCAGGGTCCCAGTTTTGTCGAACGCAATCGTGTCGACACGCGCCAACTGCTCCAGGTAGACGCCCCCCTTGAAAAGGACGCCCCGTCGTGCGCCGCAGCCAATGGCCGAAAGAATAGACGCAGGCGTGCTTATGATCAGTGCGCACGGCGACGCTACAACCATCACGGTTATTGCTCGGTAAAATACCTCATGGAAGGGTTTCCCGAAAAGTAGCCATGGAATTAGAATCAGGGCGGCCGTGGACAGCACCACACCCGCAGCATAGGTTTGCTCTGCCTTTTCCAGAAAGCGCTGGGTGTTTGCCTTCTCGGCCTGCGCTTCCTCAACCATCCGGATGAGTTTCGCAATCGTCGAGTCACGGGCGAGCCTGCTAACCCGAACCGTGAGACCGCCCGTCTGATTTATAGTTCCTGCAAACACTGAGTCACCTGGCTCCCTTCACTACAGGAATCCATTCGCCGGTCAGGGTAGACTCATCTAAGCTGCTTTCTCCCTCAGTTATAACGCTATCGAGCGGGATTGCTTCGCCTGGCCGGATCAAAACAATGTCTCCAATCTGAAGATCTTCGAGGAGCATCCTGCGGAGTTCGCCATCTTTCAGGCATAGCGCCTCCGTCGGACGTAGTTTCATAAGCGATCGGATCGCTTTCCGTGTCCGGCTGATTGCCAGGTCCTGGAGAAGGTTCGAGAATGAAAAAAGAAAGAGCAACATGGCTCCTTCAAACGGTGCACCGACATACGCGGCGCCAAGCGCCGCCAGGACCATCAGGATATCAACGTCGATCTTGCGCTGTTTGATCGACTCAATTCCACTCAATACCCCAAAATAGCCCCCGAAGAAATATGCCCCCGCAAAGAGCGTAATCCACAAGACCCCTCTGCCATGGTATCGATCGACTAACAGCCCTGTGATCAACAGGAAGAACGTCGCAGCGACAAAAATTGCTTCCAGACGGCTTAGAAAGCCTTGCTCACTTTCGGTCGCTGGACCGGCGAAGTTTTCGCAACCGCTCCCCGCCTGTACACTCGGCGCGAAAACACCGGAAACGTCTAGCACCGACCCAAAGCCGGCGGTTTCAGCCGGCGCAGTGGATGCACCGCTGAAACTCAGTTCCAGAATTCGATCACGAAAACTGGCCGTGGCGCGTCGTATCCCGGGTACCAGAAAAGGCGCTCTTTCGACTCGCAGAATACACGATTCACAAGTCCCCTGATTCAACCGGCCCGAACACCTCTGAGACTGCGTAAGCAATTGTGGCGCAAATCGATGCGCAACATGGGCGATACGTTCGTCTGAAATGATCCGCGAATCATAGTCTATCGAGAAAGAGCGCAGTTGACAGTCAACGACGCTGTTCAGAACTCCCGGTTGCGTTTTCAAAAGTCGCTCTACGCAACCAGCGCATGTCGCATCAAAATTTGTCGCTTGAAATTCCACAGCGCCCTCTAAAAATGAACCGGTCTATTCTTTTTGTCTCGGATTTCCCGGCCAGTGCGATTGACGTCAGATCGGAGTTTCTCGTTTCGTCGACCTCAGGCGGATGGTCTTGTGGGCAAGATCATGGTAGGCTTCAATCATCCGCACCGTTCTGCTACTGGGCGCGCATCAGGACGGAATGCGTGACCGCGGTGTGGCCGCCTATGCGCACACCCCGCAGAAGAGGCGTGTCACTAACGCCCGTCGCGCAAAAAATGATGTTGTTTCCTCTGGCAAGATCCGCCGCATAGTAAACTCGCTGCAAGTCCTGCAAGAATCCTTGCTCGATCATCTGCTTTTTTTCTTCCTCGTCTCGAGGCCACATCATCGTCTGGAGATCGCCGCCAAGACATCGAATAGCGGCTGCCGCCAGCACAGCTTCAGGCGCTCCCCCTATGCCCGCGTACAGGTCGACACCGCTCCCTGGAATCGAAGGTGCGATCGCGGCAGTGATATCCCCGTCGGAGATCATCCTGACCATGGCGTTCGAAGATCGGATCGCCTCGATGAGCCGCGCGTGTCGCGGACGATCGAGCACAACCACGGCCAGATCCTGGATCCGCTTACGTAGCGCCTTGGCAACAATGGGAATAATCTCTTCGATCGGATTGCGGATTGACACTATATCAATCCCGGTTCTTTGCATGTACCCGACGACCTTTCCTCCATACGCCAGCTTCATCATGTAAAAGGTTGGAATATCTTTGAGTGAAGCATCGGAGCTCGCTTCCGGGGACGCAGCTGCCAGACAGCATATCGAACCGGGCAAACCCTTTGCGACGTTCGTCGTCCCATCGATCGGGTCCAAAGCCAGATCAAATTTATGGCTGCCCGGCGTCCAGGTGCCAAGATGTTCTCCTTTGAAAATCCCGGGAGCGTCATCCTTGATTCCTTCACCGATGACCACCTCTCCGCAAATGTTCACCAGATCGAACATTCCGCGGATCGCGTCGCATGCGGCAGCATCAGCTTTCTCTTTTTCGCCTCTGCCGATCCAGGGCAGTGTGTTAAGGGCCGCCGCTTCGGTGGCCCTGAGAAAGTCAAACTCAATGATTCGTTCCAAGTCTTGATAAGGCTGCCGATGAGTGCGCATTGCGGTGGAGGGAAAATAAGGTGGTCGGGAAAGGATTCAAGCGGGCTTACTTTATTCCTTGAATGCTTTCTTTCTTACCCATTTGCCTCGTTGACCGAATCGTGGTTTGGATCTCTTATGAACAAAATTCGAGTCGTCGTCTGGGGCGAAAATGTCCATGAACAGAAGTCCGAAGCGATTCGGAAGGTATATCCAGAGGGCATGCACCAATGCATCGCGAATGGCTTGTCCGACGATGGTGTTCTCGAAGTAGGGACAGCCACGCTCCAGAGTCCGGAACATGGTTTGCCGGAAGCCCGGCTGTCGGAGACGGACGTCCTGATCTGGTGGGGGCACATCGCCCATGCAGAGGTGGCGGATGAGGTCGTCCACCGCGTCCAAAAGCGCGTTCTCGAAGGGATGGGGCTGATTGTGCTTCATTCCGGACACTATTCAAAAGTCTTTAAACGGTTGATGGGCACAACCTGCTCCTTGATCTGGCGCGAAGCCGGAGAAAAGGAACGGCTTTGGGTATGCAACCCCGGCCATCCGATTGTCCAGGGTATCAATGCGTACTTCGAAATCCCACACGAAGAGATGTACGGCGAACCGTTCGCCATTCCAGCTCCGGACGAGACCGTATTTATTTCCTGGTTCGAGGGAGGCGAAGTCATCCGGTCCGGCTGCTGCTGGAAACGAGGCAACGGCAAGATCTTTTATTTTCGTCCGGGTCACGAGTCCTTCCCAACCTATCGTCAACCGGAAGTAAAAACCGTCATTCGAAATGCCGTATATTGGGCGGCACCGGAAGGTTCACGCTGGATCGATTCTATTCCTAACGTGAAACTTTCCCCGGAAGGAATTCAGCAGGAATGACCAAAACAGTTACCAGTCCGGTGTGTTGATCAAAAACACCCCAAAGACAGGGGGACCTGGATCAGCGCCTGAACAACCAGCTGAGAAGCGTGAGAACGATGCTAACAAGAATGCAGGTGACGACCGGAAAATAGAAAGAGAAATTTCCCTTTTGCACTGAAATGTCCCCAGGGAGTTTGCCCACCCAGCCAAAAAGACTCGGGAACCGCCAAAGAATCACTCCCGCGACAACCAGAAGAATCCCGACAATTACGACAAGTTTCCCGATCTCCTGCATCGAGTCGACTGTAGTGTTCTGGTCCCGAAATAGCATGTTTTTTGTTGCCACCGCCGGATGGGAAAACGGGTCGACGGGTCGACGTGTGGGAAAGTAAGGCAGCTTTTTGACACGGCTGTAATAAACATAAACAGGAGGTCTCAACGAAGTTCATGACGCTTTGCAAACCCCGACCCGCCCACACGCCGACTCGCCGACAAGTTTCCCCCACCCTTCCGCGGCTTTCTGTTCTAATCTTCTAAAGTCCCAACGCCCTGACTACATCCATGTTTCTCGCCTTCTACGTCCATCACCTGAGTCCGTTCCTGATACAGTTCAACGAACAAGTCGGGATACGATGGTACGGTCTCGCTTACATTGCCGGTTTTATCGGCGCGTTTTACCTGATGAAATGGCTGGCCCGAAAGGGATACGGATCATTGCCGGAAAATCAGGTGGCCGATTTCGTCTTCTACGCGGCACTGTTCGGCGTTCTCATCGGGGGACGCCTCGGGTACGTTCTTTTTTATCGGCCATCCATCTTGACCGAGGATCCGCTTGGAGTTTTTCGTGTCTGGGATGGCGGCATGGCAAGCCACGGAGGAATTCTTGGTCTTGTTGTGTTCAGCGCGATCTACGCGCGCCGGCACCGGATTTCCTGGACCGGGATTGGCGACAATCTGGTGACGGTAGCACCAATCGGTCTCTTTTTCGGCCGCGTAGCGAATTTTATCAATGGCGAACTGTACGGCAGGATCACGACCGTACCCTGGGCGATACAGTTTCCGGCGGAGTTGCTTGATCATCCGGATGAAGCGGCGCAGGTGATTCAACAGACAAGTAAAACTGACCCGACTCTGAATAACGTTCCGGAGATTATCGCGGCCGCCCGGCACAGCGCACAGGTCCGTGAAATCCTCGCAGGAGTCCTCACTCCACGTCACCCGAGCCAGCTCTATGAGGCCTTTTTGGAAGGCATTTTGCTTTTCATCTTCCTGCTATTAGTCCGTCTGAAAGTGAAAAAACCAGACGGCGTGACGACCGGATGCTTCTTCATTCTCTATCCTGTCATGCGCATCGTCGGGGAATTCTTTAGAGAACCGGATGCGCCATTGACCGGCCCGTTCACCAGAGGCCAGTTTCTTTCGCTCTTCATGTTTCTTGTCGGCGCGGCGTTCCTTTGGAACGCCAGACGCCAATACATCGCAAATCGAGCCAGCGACGACTGAGGAGCAAGCCCTTTGATCAGAGGACATTCGTTCGCCTCTCTGATCACGCTCTCCCCAGGTCATCGTGGCGTCAAACGCAGGAATTCGTTCGGCCCGATCTTCACCAGAACTACCCTCAAATCATTTTGCTTTTTGACTTGGTACAGCTCGATCTTCCCCTTGTCATCTTTACCGACCTTAAGCGCTTCAAACTCCGGGAGCTTTACCGGCTCGTTGGTTTGCAGAAAATAGGGTTGCCCCTTCCAATGCAACACTTCACGACCGGGATTATCTCTCGGATCGAAATCGAGCATAAGCTGATCTCCAACGGCGGTCGGTTCCGTTATTTTTTCCAGATTGGGCCGGTTCTGACAATCGAACCACACGGTCACGGCAACAACGAACATCAGCAAAACGAATCCTCCCATAAGTCCATACGCCCATCTATCGGAGTGCGATTGTTCGAAAGCCTCTTGGTTCATTTAAACTGAAACTCGGGTCCGTTGATTAATAATTAGATTTCCGAAGATTAAAGGTAACCACAGATTCCACGAATGACCGAAGCCAGAGAGTTTAGCACTATCCGACACAAGAGTTTATCCTGCTGAATATAATTTTGAGTGACATAGGCTGTCTGCCCTTCTCCTCAAATCTGCGCAATCTGGAAATCTGTGGATCAACCTTTCTGTCGGTTCTTGGGTCCGGAAAAAGCGGCTGGGCCGAGGTTAACGCTTTTGCACGAGGGAAAAGCGCGGCTGATACCGTTTCAACTGTGCAGGAAGCAAAATTGGCAATGGCTGAAGAGCGGTACTTCGGGTTGAGTTAACGAACTGTTCCGAAATCCGTTTGAGGGCCCGCCACCGATCCCATTCATAGTCGGGTGCGTGAACGATTTGACGAAGCAAACTCCGCCATTCAGTGATCGCACGTTCGATGTCTCCGTGGCGCAGGATTTCATTGACAAGCTTGTGCCGTGACGTCCGGTTTTCAACGATGTCTCGGATTACCTCGGCGGCGCCTGCTCCATACGCAGGCGGTGCGCCCATTTCCAGGTAACCCGCAAAATCGGCCCGATTGAACGTTTGCTGGCAGACTAAACCTAGCCGCCCTCCAAATTGAGATTCATCCAACGCGAAGCGATGTCCGGCACGAAGATTCCCCAGGTCGAACACCAGGTCTTCCACCGGATAATCCGCATTCTCGAGCGCCGATGCGATTGCCAGGCCCTCCCCCTGATTAAAAAAACTGAAGAGAATGCCTCGGCGCGTCGGCGTGCCGGATTCGTCGATCAGTCCGAGCTGTCGCCATGCCAATGCAGGTGTCACGCCCAGCTCTATTCCTTCGCACTCGGGCCGAAACTCGCAACCACGACAAACCTCCGGATAGTCCCTCTTCGTCTGTGGATCGGCAAGCCAATGTTCGAACTCATCGAGATATCCCTGCGCGTTTAAATCGTCGAAACGAAATCGCGCCACCACCAGGTTTTCGCGATGAATCAGTTCCCATAGCTTGCCCCCCATTTTCCGAAGGACTATAGGCAGCACCTCGCGCTCAAAATCCGTCGACGTGAGACTCCGCTTCACGCCAACCAGCGGATACTGTTGCCGCAGCAATTTCCGTAGCCACTTAACCGGCCGCCACTCTCTCTCCGATACGGCCGCAACCGGTACTTCGCGGCCATAGACAAAATGGCGGCGTTCCGTTTGAATCTTGCAAATGTTGCCAAACCCTATGTCTTCCAAGGTCGAGGCAAGGGTCAGAGCCGGGCTCCATCGATTTCGCTCCGTCTGTACCAAGAGCTTACCGAGAGTCGTCTCGGCCGGGGAGGGCTGTTTCTGCCAGAGCCCGCGCGAATTTTGCATTTCGACCTGATGCCGCCGCACAAACCTACCTCTTTCTCCATCGACGCGAAGTCCGCACGGTCTCGCGCCGCCGTCGTAAAATCGTTCTATTCCGATGCTCAGCGTCCTTGTGGAAAATAATCGCCGAGAAAGTTCGAGCGCGCCCAGAAACGGTTCTTGACCGCGAGAAGCGGCAACATTCATCACCGCCAGAAAGGAGGGCCAGTCGATCGGTTCCGGCCTCTTCAGCTTCAGCGGAAAAGCTTCATGCAATCTCGGAACTTCAGGGGTCACGAGGGCGTATCCGGATTCGTCGAGTCCGCGTCTTCCGGCTCTGCCGAACATCTGCAACAATTCGTCTGGGCGAACATGGCGTTGAAAATTCCCTGCCATGTAGTGAGTACCGGTCACAAGAACCGATCGCATGGAGAAGTTGATTCCGGCAGCAAGCCCCATCGTTGCAACTACGACGCGCAGCTGACCTCGCTTAGCCAACGGTTCGATGATTCCGGCACGGACGGCATAGCTAAGACCACTATGGTGATAGGCGACCCGATGTCTCAACAGCTTGGCCAATGGCTCCCCGGCCATTGCCGCCTGCTCCTGGCTGACGGGCATCGGTTCTTCAATCGCAAGCGCCCCTGCAAGAGATTTCGCCAACTCCTCAGCTGTATTGCGCCGAGGAGCGAAGATCAGTAAAGGCCCAAGATCAGCAAGCAATGCCCGGGAAATCAGTCTCGGCCAATAACCGCTAACAACGCTCGGCGCCTGCACCGGAATGTCACTCAGCATCACCTCCTCGAGATGTACCGGGCGTTCCTGGTGCGCGACAAGCACCGCGCTTCGGCCAATCCGCTGCAGCCAGGACACGACGTCCTCCGGATTTGCCACACTTCCGCTCAAAAGAAGAATCTGGGTTTCCGGCGGCGCGAGAGAAAGGATCAACTCATAATTCATTCCACGAACCGGATCGGCCAGGAGTTGATACTCATCGACAACCAGCAATCTCGGGCCATCCCGGCGTAAGAAGCGGCCTTTTTGAGTCTCCAAAGTCGCGACCACAACACGCGCTGCCAGATTTTCGGCTAAGTCGCCTGTCGAGATACCGACATCCCACCCCTTGGCTCTCCACTCAGCAAGTTTATCATTTGCTAATGCCCGGGTCGGCACCGTATACACGGCCTGTCCTCTGAGCGACTCATGGATCAGCTCAAAAATGTACGTTTTACCGGCGCCTGTCGGCGCTTGGACCACGACATCTTTTCCCTCGCGCAGCAGATTGACGGCGTCCTGCTGCCACTTATCTGGGATGATCAGATTGACCATCTGAGCTCAATTAGTGTCCTGCTTTGAATTTCGCGTTACTCCCCGCTCAGAAGGGTAAACCTTCAATTGCAACGAAGCAAAATCCAAAACTCATGACCTGCAACTCGCCTGATCCGGGGAGTTCGCTTCCCGACCGTATGTTCTGGATAAAATGCAACACCCGAGACCAAAGACGACGGGGCAATTGTCGCTTTGTGAACATCGAGTCCAATGTTTCCGAGTGGCGCAAACTCGATTACCTTGGGCTGCTGTCGAAAAGCGGCAGCTGGCATACCAGTTGCTTATTAGGCAAGTGGCTTCATTCGGGGGAGGTCCGAATGTTAATTCGCGTAGCACGGTCACGATGGGGGGTTGACCTGTAAAAGGGCAAGGAGGGTTAGTGGGTCAAGTGTAGACCATGTGCGCGAGCACCTTGCGAGGAAGTCGACTTGGAGGGAGTCGTACTTCCTCGCAACATTTTCACCGGTCGGAAAAAGGCGGAGCAGAAGTCCCGTCCAGTGGGAGGAATGGCGGGTGGTTCCGTGACATGAAAAAAATCGAGGCGATCATCAAACCCTTTAAGTTAGAGGAAGTGAAGTCGGGTCTTGCTGAGCTCGGGATCGAAGGAATGACAGTTAGCGAGGTCAAAGGCTACGGGAACCCCGCTCAATCCGGTCGTCCGCCCTATTGCCCCAGCCGGGTTCCGTTCATCCCAAAATTAAAAGTCGAGCTCATCGTTAGAAACGAATTGCTAGGTTCTGCCGTAGCTGCAATAAAGCAAAGCGCGCGGACCGGAACACGAGGCGATGGCAAAATCTTTGTACAGGATCTCCTGGAGGTTATCCGGATCAGAACGGAAGAACGCGGGGATCGGGCTCTCTAACTGCGCCAAATAAATCGCCCTTGACTCACCCTGTCCAAACCAAATATCCAGTCCGAACCGCTAACCTTAACCCATCCAACATTGAACTACTTATGACCCCAGCCGAAGTAACCTCATTCATCAAAGACAAGGGAATTAAACTGATTGATTTCAAGTTCGCCGATCTTCTCGGTACTTGGCAGCACTTCACCACAACGCTCAATGAATACGACGAGGACATCTTCACGGATGGCTTGGGTTTTGACGGCTCCAGCATCCGTGGTTGGAGAGCAATTCACGCAAGCGATATGCTTGTTATCCCGGATCCGGCCACAGCCTGGATCGACGTGTTCAATACCGAGCCGACGCTGAGTTTTATCTGTACGATCCAGGATCCGATCACGCGGGAACCGTACGATCGCGATCCTCGCGGCGTGGCCGAAAAGGCTGAAGCTTATCTCAAGAGCACAGGCATTGCCGACACGGCGTACTTCGGGCCGGAAGCGGAATTCTTTATCTTCGATGATGTCCGTTACGATTATACCTCCAACAGTTCATTCCACAGCGTCGATAGTTCGGAGGGAATCTGGAACACCGGCCGCGAGGAGTTTCCCAATCTTGGGTACAAGATCCGCCACAAGGAAGGGTACTTCCCTGTCGCGCCGTCGGATACTCTCCAAGATCTGAGAAATGAAATGTGTCTAGAATTAGAGAAGGCCGGCGTTCCGATTGAGCGACAGCACCATGAAGTCGCCACTGCCGGTCAGGCAGAAATCGACATCCGTTTTTCTGCGCTTCGAGTCATGGGCGACATGATGATGTATTACAAATACATCCTGAAGAACGTGGCGAAAAAGTACAACAAGGTGGTCACGTTCATGCCAAAGCCGCTTTTCGGTGATAACGGTTCCGGAATGCATACTCACTCTTCGCTCTGGAAAGATGGCAAACCGCTCTTTGCTGGCGACAAGTACGCGGGCCTGAGCGAGCTGGCTCTGTTTTACATCGGTGGTATCTTGAAACACGCCCCTGCGCTCACCGCGATCTGCAATCCGACAACCAACAGCTACAAGCGCCTCGTGCCGGGATTCGAAGCGCCGGTTAATCTGGCATATTCCGCCCGGAATCGATCGGCTTCGATTCGAATTCCGACCTATTCGCCGAGTCCCAAGGCTAAACGCGTTGAGTACCGCACGCCAGACCCGGCTGCAAATCCGTACCTGGCATTCGCGGCCTTGTTGCTGGCCGGCCTCGATGGCATCCAGAATCGGATTGATCCGGGAGATCCACTCGACAAGAATCTGTACGAACTGCCACCGGAAGAACTCGCCAAGGTTCCGACGGTCCCAGATTCACTCCTCGGAGCGATCGAAGCACTCGAAAAAGATCACGAATTCCTCCTCAAGGGGGATGTCTTCACCAAAGATTTCCTCGATAACTGGGTCGAACTGAAGAAAAAGGAGTACGATGCGCTGCGCCTCCGCCCGCATCCGTACGAATTTTTCATGTATTTCGACCTGTAAGAGGATCGATCGTATACATCTGTGCAAAAACTGGCGCTCGGGGGGCTTCCGGGCGCCTTTTTTTCGTAGAAGTTCAGGAGTTGCAGGTGCCCAGGTGTTGCAGAATCGGATGACTCGGCCACCACTCGATTCGAAGCCAGTACTTGTTCCCGGCAATTGATATCTGCCTCCTGAACTCTTGAACCTCCTGCACTCCTGCAAGTTCTGACTTCTCGACGAAATTTGCCTTTTTTTCTTGCTACGGAAGGGGGTTGGCCCCTGTTTACTTACCTAACCACACCCCCGGCTTTCCAGCATGCGAAAAGGCTACCTAGCTCTTGTCCTTCACGCCCATTTGCCGTTCGTTCGGCATCCCGAGTACCCAGACTTTCTGGAAGAAGATTGGTTGTTCGAGGCGATTACGGAAACGTATTTGCCCCTTTGGCAGGTATTTGAGGGATTGATCCGCGATGGTGTTCCATTCCGGCTAACCATGTCGCTTACCCCACCGCTGTGCGCGATGCTCAATGATGATCTGCTGCGCGAACGATATCTGGTGTATCTTGATCGCGCGATCGCGCTCTCGAAGCGAGAAATCGACCGGACGCAGTCACAACCGGAAATCAACCACCTGGCAAGAATTTATCACTACCGCTTTCTGGAGTGTCGCGAAATTTATGTCGATCGATTGCATTGCGACCTCGTCGGCGCGTTCAAGCGCTTTCAAGATGGGGGGTTCCTGGAGATCGTCACGTGCGCTGCCACCCACGGATTCCTTCCCTTAATGGAGGAACATCCTCAAGCGGTCCGCGCCCAGATTCAGATCGCTCGCGATGATTATCAAAGTAACTTCGGGCGGAAACCGAGGGGAATCTGGCTCCCTGAATGCGCCTATTTTTCCGGGTTGGAGAACTATCTGCAAGAAGCTGAGCTGCGCTGGTTTTCCCTTGATGCACATGGCTTGATGTTTGGGAATCCAAGACCGCGATATGCCATCTTCACCCCCTGCTTCACGGCAGCGGGTCCCGCCGCTTTCGGACGGGACCGGGAATCGAGCAAACAAGTCTGGAGTGCGCAAGAAGGTTATCCCGGCGACCCGGCCTATCGGGACTTCTACCGGGACATCGGTCACGATTTGGATCTCGACTATCTTCGACCATTCCTGCACGCCAACGGCGCACGAAAATTCACTGGCATCAAGTACTACCGGATTACAGGCCGCACACCAAACAAGCAGATCTATGTCCCGGGATGGGCCGAAGGAGCTGCCGACCATCACGCAGGCGATTTCATGGTCAGTCGACTAAAGCAGATCGAGCATCTCGTCGAAGCGACCAATATCGAGCCCATCGTGTTGAGCCCGTTTGACGCGGAATTATTCGGACACTGGTGGTACGAAGGACCGAGGTTCTTGAATTTGTTTATTCGCAAGGCGGTCTACGACCAAAAGGTGTTCGAATTGACCACCCCAAGCGCCTATCTTGAGAGCCACGACACGCTTCAGATAATTGCTCCGTGTCCATCGAGCTGGGGCCATAAAGGTTTCTGGGAGGTTTGGTTGGATGAGTCCAATTCCTGGATCTATCCGCACCTTCACGCAGCCGCCCGACGCATGACTGAGGCAGCGCGCGCCTGCCAGAAAGCACCGGCTCAATGGAAAGAGGGCGCGCTCAGACAAATGGCGCGCGAACTCTTGCTGGCGCAGTCGAGTGATTGGGCTTTCCTCATGAAAACCGGAACGGCTCGCGATTATGCGACAAAAAGAACGAAGGATCACATTTTGCGATTTACCCGACTCTACGACCAGCAAAAGGGTGGCGTGATCGACGAAGAATTCCTTTCGAATTGTGAGTGGCGAGACAATATCTTCCCGGATGTGAACTGGAAGTATTATGTTTGATCGTCCCCGGTGGTTCTCCGGGCTCGCGCTGTTGCTCTCGTTCGTTTCGCTCCAAGCGCTGAACGCCCAGGATGAGGAACCGAATTCCAACCAGCTACTGTTTGTCCCACCTCCTGTCGAAGGAGTGATCAGCCTTGGAGCCTACGATAGCAGAGGTAAACTTGTGCGGGTCCTGAAACGGGCCGCTGAAATTGACAGCTTTAAATCCGCTTCGGACGGGCTTGTTATCGACTGGGATCGAAATGATTTCCGCGGCAAGCAGGTTCCAAACGGAAAATATTTTGCCCGCGGGGTGTTGGTCGGTGACGTCAAAGTCGAAGGTGTTGCCTTTCATCTGAATGACTGGATTGACTCCTCGGATGACCCCAGGATTCGAAAGATTCTTTCGGCGACTCTGTTGGACGCGCAACGTCCCGCAGTGCTGGCCGATGCATCACAACCAGAAGTGGTGGTGCTTGAAAGCAACGGCAACCGATCCAGCACAATTTCGCTGGCGTTCAACCCACTTACGATCAAGGCAGCCGGACCTAACCTTCTGCTTTTTGATAGAACCCAGGTGATGTTGATCGATCCGACTTCGGGTGCCGAGGTTTTGCGACAGCATCTTTCCGACGTCCGAGATGCGGACGCTTTGGGAAATCGAATCGTCGTACTTAGCGGAAATCAAATTAATTACCAGATCAATGCTACGCCCCAGGATCTTAAAGCGCCTGGTGGAGAACTTTACCGATGCGCGGTACTGGACTCCTCAATCGTGGTTGCATCAAAACAAGCGAACGTATGGAAGCTCGACGGGCAGGATTTCACGGCGGTTGATGCGGGAGGAACCGGCGAACTTCTTGACATGAGTGCCGGCGCCTCGGACAGCGTCTGGCTCCTGGTCAAGACAGACACAGCAACCGTCTTAAAGCAGATTGATCCATCCGGAAAGATCCAAAGAGAGATCGAATTACCTCCGGACTTACAATCCGTAACACGGCTCGGAGCGTCACGAAACGAGGATTCTCTGTTATTGAGCTCTGAGGACGGTACTACTCAACGAGTCACTGGAATTCGCTTCCAGGCGGCAGTTCAGGGAAAGTCGATCTGGGAGAAATGGTTTGAGCGAATATTAACCTCTTTCAAATTCTTCGACCTTAAGGATGGCAAGGTCGTCCCGGCAGATGCGAAGATCGATTCTCCTCCAGTCCTCGTGAAACCGGCTAACAATCCGATGGAAAATACCAGGCAAGCGTTGTTCCAGCTAACTATTGTGACAGATGATGCCGGCGCCTGGGTTGCGAGTGTGGACGGTCTCCCTTTGTTCCAAGTCTGCGGAACAAAAAACATCAGGCAAACTCGGTGCACCTCCGATGGCGCAAATGGCGTGCGAGTCTACACCTCCGACGGAACAGTTGTGGAGGAATACCATCTGACCAGCCTTGAGAATCTATTCCGGTTCGAAGCGGGCTCATTTGACTGAGTGTCTTCAAATCTGTGATTCGATTAAGCGTTGTCAAAAAGCTGCGAATCAAAACGAGGATCGCTGCCGCACCTTTGCATCACTCAAAGTTTGTAACGGATAAACCATTCAGGTCAGGATGAACATCGTCTACTTCGATCTCGAAACTCAGCGCACTGCAAATGACGTCGGCGGATGGGACAAGAAGAGAGACATGGGCATGTCGCTTGGAGTCACCTACAGCACCAATCTAAATGAGTATCGGATCTATCGGGAGAAACGCGTCAACGATTTGATTCAACAATTGCTGCGCGCCGATCTTATTGTCGGTTTTAACATCGTGAACTTCGACTATGAAGTCCTGATGGGGTACACAATCCTTGATCTTCCTCACCAACTGCGGACTCTGGACCTGCTCGTGGAGATTGAGAAGGCAGCAGGGAACAAACCTAAATTGGATAACATTGCTCAAGCGACCCTCGGCGTGGGCAAGACAGCTGACGGAGTCGACGCAATCAAGTGGTGGCGTGAAAGGCGTGTCATGGAAATTGCTGAATATTGTTGTTTTGACGTAAAAGTTACGAAACTCGTTCACGAACATGGCGTCGAGCATCGCGAGCTTTTCTACAGCGACAAATTCAGCCGTAAGCAACGGGTCGGAATAAAATGGTGAAGCGGAAAACGTCGCGTTTTCTTGAATTTCCTGATCTGGCGTCGACACTGAAACAAAGCTCCACAGGTTTATCACATGATTTTGCCTCTACGCTCAACAAAAGAAGTCTGGGCGTTCGATTGGTTCGACCTGGACGTGCCAATCCAATTCGGATCGATGTTCATCTTGCCCACCTGCCTCTACGTTGTTCACAGGCACACGCGCATGCTGCTCGGGCACGAATTCGTCAGAGAGTTAGACCAGCGCCGAGTAGAACTTTTCCTTCATCGCGCGTTTCAGGAAAAGGGTGCGCCCGACGAGTTGCTGGTACCCGATATGGACGAGTGGGACGAAACAGTATGGCAGGGCTTCTCAAAGGAGTACCAATGTCAGATCAATCTCGTTGACGTTGAATCGAACGAAGTCGAAGCAGGTGAGGAGGAGGGCATCGAATCTCAGCTCAGTAATTTGATCGCAGGACCCGCCGAAAGTCTCTTGGCTAGCCACGGAGCTCAATTTGTCGCTCAAGGTCTGGTCAAGGCCGTGAAACATACGCGATCCCGGGATAAGCAGCGGTCGCTGTTAGCCAAGGCCCTTGATCTCTCCGAAAACCTGCCGGAGGCGCTCGTCGAACTAGCGGATCTTGATCTGCAGGAAGGTAATCTCGACGAAGCCGCTGAAGGCTTTGCAAAAGCCACCGATGCCGCTGCTCCATTTCATGTCCAGGGACAACCAAGTTACTTCCTGAGGGCGCAGCACGGCCGTTTGTTGGTTTCCTGGCAAAAGGGTGAATTGAATGAAGCCGTCGCCATCGGAGAAGAATTGCTTTTCGTCGATCCGGCAGATCATTCCGGCGTGCGTTTTCTCGTACCGCTGTTGCAGCTTTCACTCAGCCAGTTCGAAGCTGCGAATGAGTTTTTTACCTGGTATCGCCAGTCATACCCAGATGATCTCGAGGACCCGGGGTTCTTTTTCGGATGGGCTCTCACCCTGTTCGAATTTGATGAAGAATCGAGCGCACTCGAATGTTACAAACGTGGGATATTGCAGAACCTTTATCTGGCGCCGCTGCTACTCGATCTGCCCGAGCCTTCACCGGAGCTTTGGCAGCATAGCCAGCGTGGTGATTACAATTATGCCATGGAATTTGTCGATTCCTTCGGAGCGATCTGGGAGCGCGACGCGGCGGCAACCCGATTTCTCCGGGAACTTTACGTGAGCCTTATACCCCAATTGGACGACTTGATCGACATTCGCCGTCAAATGGCCGAGCTCCAGGATAATCGTTACGAGCCGGACCACCGGAAAATCTGGGACAAGCTTGTCGTCGAAGAACAGCGCCAAATCGAGCGATGGGGACTTTGAAGAGCGTGTGGGCTCCATCGCGCCTTACGCCGATCCGTTCTTGACAGAGGGCCGGGTTTCGCCAGGGTTCCGGATGGTTCGTTATCTCACCGGATTCCAGCCGACCGGCGCTTTGCATATCGGAAACTATTTCGGAGCATTACGGCCTGCAATCGAGCTTCAGGAAAAGGGAGAGGCGTTCTATTTCATAGCTGATTATCATGCTCTCACCTCGGTTCGGAATCCTGCCGTCCTAAGAGAATACGTTCGCGGAGTCGCGATCGATTCCCTTGCCTGCGGACTTGATCCCGAGAAGGCTTGTTTTTTTCGGCAATCCGATGTCCCGGCGGTCACGGAGCTGGCCTGGATCCTCAGCAACGTTACACCAATGGGGCTCTTGGAGCGTAGCCACTCGTACAAAGATAAATTATCGCACGGTATCACACCGTCTCACGCGCTGTTTGCTTACCCGGTCCTCATGGCGGCCGATATTCTCCTCTACGACAGCGATGTGGTGCCGGTCGGAAAGGATCAAAAGCAGCACCTTGAAATCACTCGCGATATTGCGACCAAATTTAACGAGTTGTACGGCCAAGTCTTCAAGTTGCCTGAGCCGAGTATCCGGGACGAAGTCGCTACGATTCTCGGTCTGGACGGTCAGAAGATGAGCAAAAGCTATGGCAATACAATCGAGTTGTTTCTTCCTGAAAAGACGCTCCGAAGGAAAATAATGAGTATCGTCACGGATTCGACGCCGGTTGAAGCGCCAAAGGATCCGGCCAACTCGGCGATTATTTCCCTCTACAGGTTGTTTGCGACGCCGGACATGGTGACGTCAATGGAGGGCGATTTCCGAGCGGGAGGGATCGGGTACGGAGAATTCAAGAAAAGGCTGTTTGAAGTCATCTGGGAGATCTTTACTCCAATGAGACGGCGCCGGGAGGAACTCGAGGCCGATGCCGGCTATATCGATCATGTCCTGGCAGAAGGTGCATCGCGAGCGCAGGAAATAGCGCAGAACACGATGACCAGAGTACGCAAAGCCATCGGCGTCTCGCATGATTAGGGCTGAACGGGCTCCTGCTGTTGCTAGTGAAGAAGTCAGAAGTTGCAGAATTAGACACGTGTGATCGGCCCGACCCGGGCTGAAAGCCTATGCTTTGCGGCAGCCCGGTTCGATGTGCGAACGGGGCGGATATCTCAGTCGTTGACAAGCGCTGCCTGGGTTCGACGGGAACCGGCAAAGTGATCAAGAGGAAAACCGGCTCACACAAAAGGTGGATAGTACCGTTGTCCTGACTTCTGCCTTCTGACTCCTGCCTCTCTTCCGCGTTTGACCTTTGCACATCGTCCGCTAATCTGCCAACGCCCATGCCTAAGTACACAGATCTCCACAAGATCCTGCTAGTTGGCTCCGGCCCAATCATCATCGGCCAGGGGTGCGAGTTTGATTACTCTGGAGTTCAGGCCTGCAAGGCTCTGAAGGAAGAGGGATACGAAGTGGTATTGGTCAATTCCAATCCGGCGACTATCATGACGGATCCCGAATTCGCCTCGCGGACTTACATTGAGCCGATTACGGTTGAGATCCTTGAAAAAATAATCGAACGCGAAAAGCCGGATGCACTCCTGCCCACGCTGGGCGGCCAGACTGCTCTTAACAGCGCGATGGAACTCTATCGCGCAGGGATTCTCGAAAGGCACCAAGTCCGATTGATCGGCGCAAATGCGGAAGCGATTTCCAAAGGTGAGGATCGCCAACTATTCAAGGAGGCCATGCTGCGGATTGGCCTGGACGTTGCGAAATCCGGCACCGCGCACAGCCTCGCAGATGCGAGAGAAATTGCGGCCGTCATTGGATCTTTTCCCCTTATCATTCGGCCGGCTTTTACTCTCGGCGGTGCCGGAGGAGGGATTGCATATAACCGTCAGGAATTCGAAGAAATTGTTCGTCGCGGACTCGATCAATCACCGGTCCAGGAAGTGCTGATCGAAGAGTCTCTTCTCGGATGGAAAGAGTTCGAGATGGAGGTCATGCGCGATCGGGCGGACAACTGTGTCGTGATCTGCTCAATCGAAAACTTCGATCCGATGGGAATTCATACCGGAGATTCGATCACGGTTGCTCCTACGCAAACACTCACGGACCGCGAGTTCCAGATTATGCGCGATGCCTCGTTTGCCGTAATTCGCGAAATCGGCGTCGAAACCGGGGGATCAAATATTCAGTTTGCCGTTAATCCTCAAAACGGACGCATGGTTGTGATTGAGATGAACCCGAGAGTCTCAAGATCTTCCGCTCTGGCCTCCAAAGCGACCGGATTTCCAATCGCAAAGATCGCTGCCAAGCTAGCCGTTGGATATACTCTGGACGAAATTCGCAACGACATCACCCGCGAAACTCCTGCCAGTTTTGAACCTGTCATCGACTATTGCGTGGTTAAAATTCCTCGTTTCACTTTTGAGAAATTTCCCCAGGCTGACCAGACTCTCACAACCCAGATGAAAAGTGTCGGGGAGGCAATGGCGATCGGCCGAACCTTCAAGGAAGCGTTGCAGAAAGCGCTTCGCTCACTTGAAATTGGTCGCTTCGGCCTCGGTGCGGACGGTCAGGATCGTGAGCCACGTAACAATGCCGGCGGATGGGATATCGAAGAAATCCAGCGCAAGCTGGTGAACGCCTCGTGGGATCGAATCTTCTATATCCGGTACGCGCTATTGGCCGGGTTCACGATCAGCAGACTCCACGAACTCACCAGTATCGATCCGTGGTTTTTGGAAAACATCCGGCAAATCATTGACCAAGAACAAAACATTGCCAATGGGTCGTACAATCTGCGGCGAGCAAAACAATTCGGTTTTTCAGATCGCCAGCTAGCTTATCTAACCAAATCGACCGAAAGCGATGTGCGCACGAAGCGAATGCGGGAAGGCGTACTCCCGACTTATCGACTCGTTGACACCTGCGCAGCGGAATTTGAGGCCTACACACCCTACTATTATTCGACCTACGGAGACGAAGATGAAACCTCCCTGGGCGACCGCCGGAAGGTCATGATACTCGGCGGCGGCCCCAATCGGATCGGCCAAGGAATTGAGTTCGACTACTGTTGTGTACACGCCGCGTTTGCACTGAAAGAGGAAGGGTTCGAGACGATCATGGTCAATTCGAATCCGGAAACGGTTTCGACTGACTACGACACCAGCGACAAACTTTATTTCGAGCCGCTGACACTCGAAGATGTCCTCAATATCTATGAACATGAAAAATGTTGGGCGGCCATTGTACAGTTTGGAGGGCAGACACCTCTCAATCTTGCAAACGCTCTTCAGGCCAATGGCGTTCACATCATCGGCACTCAGCCAAAGAGCATTGAAATGGCAGAAGACCGAAAGCATTTTTCCGCACTGTTAAATCGCCTCGGACTCAATCAACCACCGAACGGCACTGCCACCAACGAACAAGAGGCCGTGGACGTCGCCAGCGCGATTGGTTACCCGGTCCTGGTTCGGCCATCATTTGTTCTAGGAGGGCGCGCAATGGAAATCGTCTATCAGGAAGATGACTTGCGGCGTTACATCCGAACGGCTGTCGAGGCAAGTCCGGAACGACCCGTTCTGGTTGATCGATTCCTGGAGGACGCTATCGAGGTGGATGTAGACTGTATCTCCGACGGAGAAACTTCAGTGATCGGCGGGATCATGCAGCATATTGAAGAGGCGGGCATTCACAGCGGAGACAGCGCTTGTGTGATCCCGGCATTTTCTCTTTCCGCCAAGGTATTGAGCGAGATTGCATCTGCCACCAAGGCCATGACGCGCGAGCTCGAAGTTCGAGGACTGATGAACGTCCAGTTCGCTATCAAGGATGAAGAGGTTTACGTTTTGGAAGTGAACCCTCGAGCATCGCGCACCGTGCCTTTCGTTAGCAAAGCGATCGGCGTGCCGCTGGCCAAACTCGCAGCGAAAGTAATGGCTGGCAAAACGTTGTCGGAACTTGGCTACACGCGAGAGGTTATACCTGCACACTATTCCGTTAAGGAAGCGGTCTTCCCTTTCATTCGTTTCCCGGGGATCGACATAACACTCGGTCCCGAAATGAAAGCGACAGGAGAGGTCATGGGGATCGCTCAGGATCTCGGTCTGGCTTACGCGAAATCCCAGATGGCCGCACAACCGCCACTGCCAATCGGAGGTAACGTTTTTTTAAGCGTCAAGGACGCGGATAAACTTAGCATCGTCAAACTCGCGAAAGAACTCGTTGATCTCGGCTTCAACATTTATGCCACAAGTGGAACCGCCGCCGCGCTTGCTTCTGCCGGTTTAACCGTGAACCGACTTTTCAAATTGAGCGAAGGACGACCGCACGTCATCGATATGATCAAAAACGACAAGATTGATCTCATCATCAATACTCCCAGTGGCAAGACTCCAAGGAAGGACGAAGTCAAAATTCGCAGCACCGCCGTTGGGCGCCGTATCCCGATCCTCACCACAATCAGTGGCGTAGAAGCAAGCATCTGGGCAATTCGTTCCATCCAAACCAAGGGACTGACGGTAAAGTCCCTCCAGGAATACCATCTTAGCTCCTGAGGCTCTGAGCATAGAAATTTTCACGGCCGATCAATCGACCACTACCCACTGAACACTTAACACTGACTCCCATGCACAGCATGACAGGTTACGGGCGCGGACAAGGGATGAGTCAGGGCGCTAAAGTCACAGCCGAGATTCAGTCGGTCAACAAACGTCAGACAGAAATATTGGTCAACCTTCCCGCTGCGCTGGCGGCGCTGGAAAACGAGCTTCGCGCGAAAATCGACCGTACGTTACATCGCGGCCGGATCATTGTTACCATTTCCGCCTCCGGTCCCGCGGCGCACCATCAACCGGTCGTCGATTCCGATTTGGCGAAGCTCTATCTCGCGCAGTTCAAACAGCTCCAGAAAAACCTCGCGCTGCCCGGCGAGATAACGATCGAAACTATTCTGCGGTCGCCAGGAGTTGTCTCTGTTTCTGAGCAGGCGGTCCTCGATTCTTCCACTCGATCCGCGGTCGATGCAGCGTTGGACCTTGCTCTCGAACAGCTTCTCCAGATGCGCGCCAAAGAAGGTTCCAATCTCCACCGGGAGTTGCTTCGCCGGACCAGATCCATCGGCCACGCTCTCTCAAAAATTCGCAAGCTACAACCGCGCGTCGCGAAACGTTATCGCGCGCTCCTTTTAGAACGTGTCCAGAAGATCGGTCTGGAGATCACCCTCGATGACGATCGCCTAACAAAAGAGGTGACGTTTTTCGCCGAGCGCTCAGATTTCTCAGAGGAATTGAGTCGGCTGGAATCGCATCTGGATCAATTCCTCGAGACGACCAACAAGCAGGAAGCCATCGGACGGACGCTTGAGTTCATCAGCCAGGAACTTGGCCGTGAGTTGAATACGCTCAGCGCTAAAGCAAACGACGCCGAGATTTCCCAACTCGTCGTCCTGTGCAAAGCCGAGTTGGAAAAGATCCGCGAACAAGTTCAGAATGTGGAATGAAAGGTCCGCTCCCATGAACATCATCCTCGGAGTGACAGCTTCGATCGCGGCGTTCAAAGCTGCTGATATAGCCAGCAAATTGACGAAGCATGATTGGTCCGTGCACGTCGTAATGACGGCGCGGGCGAACCAGTTTATTACTCCGCTCACTTTGCAAACCCTGTCTCGCCATCCGGTCACCACCGACATTTTCGACGAAAAGATGAGTTGGCATCCGGGGCATATCGAACTGGCGGATAACGCCGATCTCGTTCTGATAGCGCCGGCCACCGCAGACATCTTAGCCAAGCTTGCTCACGGTCTCGCCGATGACGCCTTGACCTCCATCGTCCTCGCCACTGAAGCACCGCTGCTGCTTGCCCCTGCAATGAACGGCAAGATGTGGCTGCACCCAGCGACGGTTGCAAACGTCGAAATACTCAGACAACGCGGCGCCACTTTCATCGGCCCGGAAGAGGGCCTGTTAGCGTGCGGCTACGAAGGAATCGGGCGTCTCTGGCCAGTCGACGAGATCGTCGCCAAAGCGCTTGAATACAAGAAGCGCTGACATCCGCGCGTGCACCGAAACAAAAAAATAGGAGGAGAGATCAATCTCCTCCTATTTCAGCAAACGACTGATTCGAATTATGTAGCGTTCTACTTCTTAACGGCGCTCTTCTTCACCGGCGAAGCAGCCTTTTTCGCTACCTTCTTAGCCGGAGCCTTCTTGGCAGGCGCTTTCTTAGCGGGAGCCGGTTTCTTGGCTGCTGGCTTAGCAGAAGCTTTTTTTGCAGCTGGCATCAGTTATCCCCCCTTTCATTCCGCAGTTGCGGAGGATAAGAAATTAGTGTCATTCCGATTCGCTTGACTAACGAACAATCGTTAGATCGTCAATGAGAATTTGTTACATCGTTAAATTTTTAGGTAATTCGATAAAATACATGCGCGATCGAATTGCCTTAAAACTCGACATCGACGAAGGCCTGCCGATAGTGACCCAGTTATGAATCAATATCTCGACGCCGCAATCAAGGCGGCTCGCGCAGCCGGCGCACTGGTTCGCGAAAACTTCGGCCGGCCGCTCAAAGTGAACGCCGAAGAAGCTCACGACATCAAGCTGGAGCTTGATGTCCGCTCTCAGGCGCTCATTACGAATTTGATCCTGGAAAAGTTTCCCGACCACGCGATCATCGGCGAAGAAGGCAACGCCGAGAATGCCTCCACCGACTTTGAATGGGTGATCGATCCAATTGATGGAACGGTCAATTACTACTACGGCATCCCTCACTTCTGCATCTCCATCGCGCTGCGAGAAAAGGGCGAGATCATTGTCGGCGTAATTTACGATCCAATGCGAGAGGAGCTATGGCATGCCGAACTTGGCGGAAAGGCTTATCTGAACGACAAGCCGATCGAGGTGAGCCAATCCACGGAAATTTCACACTCCGTCGTCTCCGTCGGTATGTCCAAGACGATGGCAGAACTCGAGGTCGGGCTTAAAATCTTTCAGGATCTGCTCAGCCGGGCCAGAAAATGTCGGATGATGGGCAGCGCCGCACTCGACCTCGCCTACGTCGCAACCGGACGATTCGATGCCTACATCGAACGAAGCGTAAATTGGTGGGATATTGCAGCGGGTGTGCTTTTGGTGAATTGTGCAGGTGGACGGTTGGCCATCGCTCCGAGCGCAGTTCAAAAGGGGAAACTCTCTGTGATCGCGTGGAACGGAAAGTTCGACCGCGATCAACTCACCAAGATTTATCCATGAGCTTTGTTGGAATCGGTTACGATGTGCATCGCCTGATAGAAGGTCGGAAGTTAATCCTTGGCGGCGTCGAGATTCCGCACGACCGCGGACTGGAAGGTCATTCCGATGCAGATGTTTTGACACACGCGATCGCAGATGCGCTCCTCGGTGCGGCTGGAGAAAAGGATATCGGGCACCATTTTCCAAACACGGATCCTTCGATCAAAGGAATCGACAGCCAGGAAATTCTGCGGCGAGTCCAAGCGATCCTCACCGTTCGGCAGCTGGCCATCGTGAACATCGACTGTTCACTGATCGCCGAGGCACCTAAGGTCAGCCTGCATCTGCAAGCGATGAAAAAGCGGTTGTCGGAAACATTGCATATCCCACCCCAGCGAATCGGCGTTAAGGCCACAACCAACGAAGGTCTCGGTTTTATTGGCAGAGGGGAGGGCATCGCTGCAATGGCAGTTGCCTCTATCCAGCAGATTGAATCGCGATTCCCTCCGGAATCGGGAGACAGGCTCGTTTAAAATAATCCATGATTCGAGGTCGGTTTTCGAACACGGCTCGATTGGCTTGGATCGCTTAGGCCCATCGGCATTTTTATTTCTCGTTGCTCGCAGCTTGATACGCTCATACTGATAACCTATTTCGGTCAATAGTCCGTTCGAGAAACGCCCGACAATAATAGTTCCGATGCCAATTAGGTTCTTCGACACTTACAGCCGCCAGATAGAAGTATTCGAACCAATCGCACCGCCCAAGGTGAAACTTTATACGTGTGGTCCGACCGTTTACTCGTTCGCACACATTGGAAATTTCCGAGCGTACGTTTTCGAGGATCTCTTGCAGCGCCACCTGGAAGCTAGAGGATTTGAGGTTGAGCGAGTGATGAACCTCACCGACGTTGATGATAAGACGATCCGCGGCAGCCGGGAAGCTGGCATCTCGTTACCAGAGTTTACGGCGAAATTTAAAAAGAGCTTCTTTGAAGATATTCAATCGCTGCGAATCCAGCAGGCAACCCATTTTCCGGAGGCGACCGAACCGGAGAATCTCGCGAAGATGATTGAGATGATCGACCAGCTCCTGCGGCAAGAAATTGCCTATCAGGCCGAAGACCGCTCAATCTATTTTCGAATTAGCAAATACCCGGATTATGGCAAATTGGCGCATCTCAATCTCGCGGAGCTGCGGCCAACCGGCCGAATTCAGAATGACGAATACGAGAAAGAGAATATTGGCGACTTTGCCTTGTGGAAGGCCTGGGACGAAAAGGATGGTTCAGTTGGTTGGGAGACTCCATGGGGCAAAGGACGGCCTGGCTGGCACATCGAATGCAGCGCGATGGCGACCCGAATCCTCGGACCGGAACTTGATATTCATTGCGGCGGCGTCGACAATGTTTTTCCGCATCACGAGGCCGAGATTGCACAATCCGAGTGCGTGAACCGGAAAAAATTTGTCCGGTACTGGCTCCATAACGCACATCTTCTTGTCGAGGGACAAAAAATGTCGAAATCACTCGGTAATTTTTTTACGTTGCGCGATCTGCTCGATAAAGGTTTTTCCGGACGCGAACTCCGCTATGCGCTCATTCGGGTCAATTACAGGTTGCCCCTGAACTTCACATTCGATGGGCTCCGCGAAGCACGGCAATCTTTGCTTCGGATCGACGAATGGATACGGCGCCTGCACGATATTGCAGGCGGCGCTGCTCCGGATTTCCAGTTTGCAGCAGCAAAATCCGACAAATTCTTCGAAGCTTTGGATGACGATTTGAACATCTCTGCCGCGCTCGCCGAAGTGTTCGATCAGATCCGAGAAACAAACGGTTCGATTGATCGAAACGAATTAGCGGCGGGGCAGGCCGCAGCACTTCTGGATTGGTGGGAACGCATCAATCAGGTGTTGCAACTCCAGGAAGCGGATGAACCAATTCCTCCGAATGTGACCGCACTCCTTGAACAAAGGGCCCAAGCTCGCGCAGATAGAAACTGGTCGCTAGGCGATGCACTGCGCGCCGAAATTGAATCGCTCGGATGGTTTGTCAAAGACACAAGAGACGGTCAGAAACTCACAAAAAAATCGGGATAGAGCTTAGTCTCCGGGCTTGTCTTCCTTGGTGTTTCACGGCCAAAAATTATTCCAGCTTCCAGATCAATGGTCTCGAATTTCGCTCCCACGAGTACGATTCACCCTTCTTTCCTCCTTATGTTTGCGCCATCGAATTTTCTCAATCTCGAACAGACAGAGCATCGGACTATTTTTGATAACAGCGCACAGGTATGGGATGTCCTGAAGCAAATCGGCAGCTATCTGCAGTTCCGCCTTAAACCGGCTGTCTATGGCCGCGTCATGGGCAGACCGTTTATAAGTGAGAATGTTTACGTCGGCAGTGGAACATTAATCGAGAACGGGGCGACTATTAAAGGACCTGCCTGGATCGGAAACAACTGCGAAATACGGAGCGGCTGTTATATACGCGAGAACGTGATTATCGGCGACGGCGTCGTGCTCGGCAATTCGTGCGAATTCAAGAATTGCATCGTCTTTAACGACGCCGAGATACCTCACTTCAGTTATGTCGGCGATTCCGTTTTAGGTTATCAGGTCCATCTTGGTGCCGGTGTCATCCTTTCCAATGTTCGATTGGATCGCAAAGAGATCAGCGTAAAGACAGAATCTCATTTCATTCCAACCGGACTCCGCAAATTTGGTGCTATCGTCGGCGATCGAACAGAGATCGGTTGCAACACGGTCATCAGTCCGGGTTCCATTATTGGTCGCAATTCCTTGGTCTATCCGCTCACCCACTTTGGCGGTGTTTTACCGGAGAACAGCATCTTGAAACTGCGCCAGGAATTGCATCGGATTGATAGACACTGAGGAAGTAAGCGCACTCCGCCCCTATCGGCTCACCGCGAGCTCCTCAAGATATATCTGCTCAATTCTGCGGATTCGCTGCGTCGCCATGAATTCATTTTCGATGCGTATCCGACCCTTCTGCCCCAGCTCCCAAAGGCGTTCGGGATTCCGGAAATATTGGTCGATCTGTTCCGCCCATTCTTCTTCGGACTGATTCGGATTCAATCCGAGTATGTCTCCGGAAAGGCTTGCTCTTGCTTCATTGACCGCGATAGTCGCAGTCGGCACTCCCTGGTACATCGATTCCATTAAGATCATCGGGAGATCCTCGAGTTCCGAAGTCAGAATGAAGAGATCGACTTCATCAAAGAATTCTTCCAACGCAGGCAATTGACCCATCCAGATAACGTTGTCAGCGAGGCCCGATTCCTGAGCAAACCGCCGAAGCGATTCCTCTTCGGGGCCGCCGCCTGCTATGAGAAACCGGTAGGTGGAATCGATGCGGACCAATCGCTTCGCGATTTTTAAGAACCGATCAAACCTCTTCCATTGAACAAATCTTCCAGCTCCACCGATCGTTTTGCGGAGCCTGCG
This sequence comes from uncultured Verrucomicrobiae bacterium, assembly GCA_963736745.1. Lineage (GTDB taxonomy): Bacteria > Verrucomicrobiota > Verrucomicrobiia > Chthoniobacterales > JAFAMB01 > JAFAMB01. The sequence goes on from CAVTQD010000042.1 coordinate 165,015, forward strand.
CGGTCGCGGCAGTACCTTTTTAACCGCAAGCCCGTTCCGCATAATGACAATCTTTTTGGCAGGGACTCGCTCGACTGCAATGAGATCGCGCCGAATTGAATTTGCGATCACAAGAATGCGATTCGCAAAACCATTCGCCCATGCGTCAAGCGCTGCGATCCATGGAATATCAAATCGGAATCGGTCGTAGCACTGGTCATGTGAAATTATGACTGGCACGCGAAACAGCTTAGCGAGCGGCTTACCGAACCAATTGGAGACGTACAAGTGACAATGAACGACCTGGAACCGTCCGCGCAGGATAATTAGGGGTAAGGTGAATAGGTATAAAGGGAGCCAACGTTTCGGGGAGAGCGAAACTACCTCAATGCCGAGTTCCGAAGCGCGCGCAAAGAAAAGACTTCTTCGATTCGCGTGAATTGAGGCGAGAACGACGTCGAATCGATCTCGATCAAATTCCTCCAGAAATGAAAAAATTGCTGTTTGAGCTCCTCCTAAATCAAGGTTATCGATCAGATGCAGAACGCGAATCTTGGCGGGCGGCTTCATTCTTGTCCTCTTCCAAAAGTGCTTAAACGTTGAAGTCTGTAAAACCGTAGGCAGCGGCGGCTACGGTGTCTTCCGGTAATGGCACGAAGATAAGCGGCGTTTGGGATGGTTTAATGCCCCGAAGAAGGGGCGATATGACTCAGCCCTGGGTTTCAACCCAGGGAACCGCCACCCCCACGATGATGCGCCCTGAAAGGGGGGGCGCCGTAATAACACACATATTCATTGTAGCAATCTCATCGCTCGCCATTGCCTTGGTCCAATGATATCCTCTCCGACCAGAGTTTGGAGCTCTGTTGTACGGCCGCCTCACTCCTTCATTAGGGAGCAATATACGTTAGTTTGGCACACGTGAGTTTTCGCCCATTCAGGGCGACCCGTTTTGGTTGGATGTTTCCCAGGGTTTGAAACCCTGGGCTTGAATCATGTAGCCCCTCCTCCGGGGCATAAAACGCCTCAAACCCTCCTTAACTTCGTGCCATTCGTGTCTTCCGGCATCGCCACACGCCATAGAAAACTACCTCTGCGTATTCGCCAACACACTTCGGAACAATGTTCTTGCCCGGCGCCCAATCGAACGCGTGCCACACCGAAGCAGATCGAAGATCCATCGCGGTTCTTCTCTCAATGCCGCTGCGGCATTATCGAACGCGGCTCCAGGGTTGCCTTGCACTGCGTGAATCATTACCATAGTTGCTTGCAGTTCACGCCGCCACGCCTCCAAAACAGAACGATCGTGAGAGCTTAGGGAAAGAAGGTCTCGATATTGGTCCGCTATCTTGACGCCCTCTTCAATCGCTCTTAGCAGCGTCAAGTTCCCCGAATTCATCGTCAATGATCCCGCGTGCCACTGATAACGGTAAAAAAGTCTTTCTATAGGGTCATCTGAAATTCCGGCCAGGGCCGAACGCAAAAGAAAATCGCGATCGGCAGCCATCTTGTATTCGAGCGAGAAATCTCCGATTTTGTCGAACACACTGCGCCGGAAAAAACGGGCATTGATGTTGGGAACACCGAGCGTCACACTCGCAACGCTCAAGCGATAGCGATTCGAGTCTAAGTAGCGATGCATGATGACTTCGGGCCCTGAACTTAGCCGTCTGAATATTTCACAGGCGCCGGTCACGATTTCGGTCTCACTATTGTATCTCTCTCGAATAAACTGAAAGACGGCTGGAGCATAAACATCGTCGCTATTGAGAAAGGCGATTACATCGCCGCTCGCCCGATCGATTCCTTTGTTCCAGGCGTCGTAAACACCCAGATCGGGCTCCGAGAGCACTTTCAGATGCGGATACCGCTTCAAAAACTCAAGCGTTCCATCAGACGATCCGCCATCGATGATCCAGTGCTCAAAATCAGGATAATTTTGAGCCAAAACACTTTCGATCGCCGCCCTGATGAATTCTTTTCGATTGAGAGAGGCGGTAATGATCGAAATCTTCATGCTAAGCGCGAAAGACGGCAGTGGGTGGTAGCGCGAGACTCCGACCGAACCGGGCTCGTCGCTTCATTTCCGGCTCAGGCGGAGCTTCGCCCTACCTCCTGTAACTCCTGGTCAGGCTTTGGGAATCATCCCGGATTGCCTCGCGTAATTGAACAACCCGCCGGCCTCGATCACCGGGCGCACATCGCCCATCGGCTTCATCTGATACACCTTCCCGTTGATCTCGATTGTATCATTGTCGAAATCGACCGTAGCGATATCGCCGGTCTTCGCAACATCGATCAAGCGCTCCCGTGCCTCGTACGGATAGAGTTCTCCCGTAGCGACGCTGTTGCGGAAGAAAATTCGCGCGTACGATTCGGCCACGATTGCATCCACCCCCGCGGCTCCAAGGGAAATAGGAGCGTGCTCACGCGAACTGCCGCACCCAAAATTCTTACCGGCGACTATAATCTTGTAGTCGGTTTTGGTTGTGCCTTTTTTGATGAATTCAATCGGGTAAAGGTCATCCGGTAGACCGACCATCGCATAGGAACCGAGTTTTTCATATTCATCCGGTATGGTCGGCACCAGGGTCAGATATTGCGCCGGAATTATCTGATCGGTATCGATATTGTCTTCGACCACATAAACGGGACTTGTGAGCTTTTTCGGCATAAGTTTTCTCTTCTATTGGTTCGATGCGGTCTTTAAGTTGGCACCAAAAATTCGTTGAATACTTATTTCGCCACGGTCTCCCGTGTTACCCGTCTTTACCAGCCCCTTTCCCAACGCGCCGGCTAAATGACGGTTGAGCTTGACGCGCAAGGTGCCGTTTCAACTCAGGAATTCACGCGGATCGGTCACATGGCCGGTTAACGCAGAAGCCGCGACAGTGTAAGGACTAGCAAGGTAAACCTTCGACTCCTTGCTACCCATCCGGCCCGGAAAATTTCGATTTGTCGCACTGATACAGGTGAGGGGTGAATTCAGGCGGCCAAAGGTATCTTGCGGTCCGCCCAGACAAGCTGCGCATGATGCGTTTTCAGTCATCCTTACGCCCGCGTCCACCAATACATCCCAGACACTCGTTCCTCCCGTGCGTTCTTGCTTCAGGTCTCTGACGACTTCGGAAGTCGCGGGGACACCATACGTCTCAACCTGCACCCGTTTTCCGTTAACGACCTCAGCAAAAGCCACAAAATCACTCGTTTTGCCACCAGTACACGACCCGATGTATGCTCGATCCAGTCGGACATGTCCAAGTTCCTTGGCCAGCGATCTATTGCCAGGGTTTGGATGCATCGCAACAGTTGGCTCCAGCCTGGAAAGATCGTAAACCCTGTCGAACACGAACGATTGCTCTCTATCGAGTTCGGCCGGCTCATACTCAGCCTTCGTACCGTTCTCACGCGCGCGCGCATCGACGTAAGCAAACGTTTTTTGATCCGCCGGGAAAATTCCGTTTTTGCCCCCAGCCTCGATTGCCATATTTGCGATGGTCATCCGGTCATCAATGTTCAATGCAGATGCGCCGGGTCCCTCCCACTGCATTGCCCTGTAAGTCGCCCCGTCGAAGCCAATATCGCCAATCACGTTAAGAATCACATCCTTGGCCATTACACCCTTCGGCAACTCGCCTTCAAGGTAGAAGCGCATCGTCTCCGGCACCTTCATCAAGAGTTTACCAGTACCCAGGATAAAACCGGCGTCCGTGTTCCCGATCCCGGTCGCAAATTCACCGAACGCGCCCGCCATACAGGTGTGCGAGTCGGTCCCGAAAAGTACTTCCCCGGGCCGGGTGTGACCGCGCTGCGGAAGTGCGGCATGACATACCCCCTGGTACCTTGCGCCGTGTTGCCGCCCGATCTGACCACGAGCCGCATTAAACGCCCAATGCCCGTCTGGGTCATCGATCACATCATAGAAATAGGGTAGGCCCTGCTCTTTCGCGAACTCCCGCAATACATCCACATTCCGATTCGAGAGCCGGTCTGTCGTGAATATATAATGATCAGGAATGATTACTATCTTCGTTGGATCCCAAACCTTGGCGTTCTGACCAAACTCTCGCTTGAATACCCCGATGCTGCCAGGACCGCAAACATCGTGGGTAAGAAGTATATCTGCATTGACCCAAACGTTATCTCCAGCAGCAACTCGGCCTCGCCCGCTTGCTCGGGCTAAAATTTTCTCGGTCAGCGTCATAAGGGAACCAAAAGTCGATCCGGATAGCCGGTAAATCAACTGGAAATACCCACAGGTCCCCAGCCTTGACGGCCTGGCCGATCAGCGATTTGTGGCACCCTTATCGGTGCGCAGCCGGGCAATTTATCCGGACTGTTCGTTCATCTTTTTCTTTGCATCTCGGTTTTGACTTCCTTCGCGCGTTTGTTGGTTTCGTTGGGCATAGTCGTAACAACTACCGGGCGCCTCTTTAGCCTGCAAGATCACGCAATCAAACTCAGGGTACACTTTCGGGTGAGTTTGCCGATAATGCGTCGTCTCATAAGTGGGAATGACAACGATGCACTTTCTGATACCTGGACCGGTCGGCGTTCTTTCCAAAGAATGATGAAATCTAATACCAACGGGTTACTGACCGATACGTACCGTTTCGGCACATTCAGTAACCTTTTGCAGTTTATGTCGCGTTCGCTCATTTGGCTTCCACTTTGGCCGTTGCTGGTATCCATCGCCCACGCTCAAGCAGAGACAGTTGAATCCGCCTTCGAATTTGGCCGACCGATTTTCCATTACTTCACGATGCGAGATTGTGGAGCGTCAGACCAAAACTGGGTCGCCATTCAGGATAGACAAGGTCGGATGTTATTTGGCAACCGAGACTGCGTTTTGGCGTACGACGGTTACATTTGGCAAAAGATCCCGATTCCCGGCGGAGTTTTCATCCGGGCACTTGTAATCGATCAAGCAGGAACGATCTGGGTCGGCGGAGTTGACTGCCTCGGCCAGCTCGTGCTCAAGGGCAACGCTTACGAATTCAAGTCGATGGCTTATTTGATTCCTGATTCGGTGAAGTCATTCGGAGACTGCTGGGGCGCTATCGCGCGCGGGGACAGAATTTATATATCGACTAACAAGGCGTTATTGGTGCTGAGCAACGGTTTGATCACCCCTGTCGCTTGGCCCACGGACACTGGATATTCGTGGCTGCTTTTCGCCAGTTCAGACAAAGTTCTCGCTCACGCTCGCGGCCAGCCTTTATATCAAATTGTTGACGATCATTTCGTCCCGGCAATCGATGCTAAGCTCTTAGACGGTTCGAAGGTGGAGCAGGTCCTGGAACCGGTCCCGGGAGAGGTGCTCCTGCTCACTAAGGATCACGGAATATTTAAATTGCACGATCGCGCGATCGAACAGTTTCCAACGGAAGCGGACGCCGTTTTAAAGAACCATTCGATTTGGAACGGAAAGCTCTTGCCAAATGGCCTGTTCGTTGTGGCTCTGCAACGGCGCGGTCTTGTCGTCTTGGACGCCAGCGGGCATCTCCACGGAACGTTGTACGAGGAGAACGGCTTGCCGGAGCCGACGGTTCTCGACCTGGGAATAGACCGGTCTGGAGGAATCTGGATCTGCGGCGACAGCGGCATAACGCATATTTCGCCGTCATGGCAGATTTCAGTCTACGACGCCCTGACAGGTCTGGGACGAAGCTCACTCGTTGACCTGGTTCGGGACAAAGGATCGTTCTACGCAGTCGCTAGAGACGGCCTCTTCAGATTGGTAGCGGCTGGAGACGCAGCTCGAGCACCGCAATTTCAAAGAGTCGACGGAATAGACGCACTACTTCAGGCGGCAGCGGTCCATACTCAGGGATTGCTTTTGGCCGGCGATGGAGGCGTCATCCTGGTCACGGAGGGAAGAATCGCCAGACAAATTTATAAAACCGCCGGCATGGTCATGGAATTGACTCACTCGAAGAGGAACGAGGATCGTTTCTTCCTGGCCACAACCAAGGGCCTGGCATCGATCAGATACGCAGACGGAAATTGGATCGATGAAGGGACTTTGGTTGATTTCATCGGCGAAGTCCGTTCGGTAGTGGAAGAAGCAGACGGTGATCTCTACTTTTCAACGCTCAGCTCCGGATTCTACCAAGTGAAGCTGCAGCCTGACGCACGCTCGATCTTTGATGGAGCCACTTGGAAGTCTCTCTCCGACGCGCAAGGTTGTCCCTCGACCAAGGGAGTTACCCACCTGGTTCCATGGGGAAATCAGCTACTGTTTAAGACAGATGAGGGCGCCTACCTCTACGACGATCGAAACAACAGATTTTTCGAGCCCGAGTTCCTGACAAAGGCCAGGAATAACCAGAAGCTGGAAGCACTATGGGCTAGCAGCATTGGTTCTCCCCACATTTGCCTGCTTACCGGCGGGAGCGACAATTCATCGTTTTTTGGCAAACGTCTCTCGATCATTTACGCGAATGGCAAAGTGAAATCGATCCCGTTCTCAGTCGCAGACTTCATTGGACACATCGAAAAATTCTATGATGAAATCGGCGCGCAAGGCCCGGTGCTCTGGATTGCAGGGACCTATGGGATTGCCCGTATCGAGAATCCTGAAAATCTCCCGGGGCCATTCGCATTCAGTCTTTACGCGCAGGAAGCAACGACAAACAACGGTGCAGTCGTCCTTCCACCGACTAACGGGGGCGCCCTCCAAATTCCCTATTCCGAGCGAAATATTCGAATCCGATTCGGAACCGACGCATTCGCCGGTCCAGACCAAGTTCGATTTCGATCTAGATTGGAAGGCGTCGATACGAATTGGACAAGGTTTTTTGTGGAGCCGGTCTGGCAGTCCGGGGCATTGGACGTAGGCCATTACCGGCTGCATATGATCGCCAGGGACAGCGACGGCACGGACAGCCCGGAGTTCGTGGTTTCCATCGGCGTCCTGCCGCCTTGGTATCGGACGATGTGGATGTATTGTCTCTACTCTTTCGGCGCCCTCCTGGCCATTGCAGGTTTGGTTCGCTGGAGATTCTGGCATCTTGAAAAACGCGAAACCGAACTAATCTCAACGGTCGAGACACGGACCGCGGAATTGCGGGAAAGCCAGGAGCGGCTGGTCGAAGCCAAGAACGCCGCAGAGGCTGCCAATCGCGCTAAAAGCGCTTTCCTCGCAAATATGAGCCACGAGCTGCGCACGCCGCTGAACAGTATTCTGGGCTATACTCAGCTTCTGTTAAGGAGCACCGGACAAACCGAAGATCAACGTCTGAAGCTCAAAACCGTTCTTTCGAGCGGAGAGCATCTTCTCGAAATGATCAATGAAGTGCTCGATCTCTCCAAGATCGAGGCGGGCACGGCGACGGTTAGTGCGCATCCGTTACACCTCCGCCCCTTCCTTAGGTCGCTGGTGGACGAGTTCCAACTTCGCGCCAGTCAAAAGCAGCTCGGCTTTACGCATTCTTTGGATGGCACAATCCCAAGCGGAATCGGAACAGACCCGGTCCGACTTAGGCAAGTACTCGATAATCTGATCGGCAACGCCATCAAATTTACCGACTCAGGCGAGGTCTCACTGCGCGTCCGGCGAATAAGCAATCAAATCCGATTCGAAGTCAGGGATACAGGAAGAGGGATCCCGGAACAGGACCTTCCAAATCTGTTCAAGCCATTTTACCAGGCGTCCAACAACGATAGAGCCTCGCAAGGCGTCGGACTCGGGCTCTATATTAGCAAAAGAATCATCGGCCTCCTTGGGGGCGAGTTAAGCCTTAAGACTTCGATCGCATCAGGCAGCACATTCTGGTTTGATCTGCCCGATCTGTGAAGTCTTCGTTCCCCATGCCAACCCTCACTCCGGCCGGATTTGCGACTACGAGGGCCCTCGGCGAAAACTCCTGGTCGTCGACGATGAGGATGCGAGCCGAAAGTTTCTCAAAGAACTTCTTGAAAACATTGGATTCAAAGTGACCGAAGCTTTGTCAGGCAGGGCAGCGCTGGATTTGGTACATCGAGAACGCTTTGACGCCCTGATCTCGGACATTCGGATGTCCGATACGGACGGCAATTCGATGTGCCGCGAAATCCGCACCGACATGAACCTCCGCGGTCTCATCCTAATCGCCTCGTCCGCCAGCGTCTACGAGGATGACAGGCACAACGCAATCTCTTCAGGTTTCGACGATTTTGTGCCGAAGCCTGTCCGGGAAGGTGATCTCTTGTCTGCTTTGGCCTCACACCTTAATTTGCGCTGGATCCGAAAACCAGAGACAACCTACGCCGAAGGAGATACAGAGCACTGCTTTGCAAATACTCAGGAAGCAATAGATAAGCCTATTTCAGAACCGGTGCCCACTCCGGAAGAAATTCAGCAACTTATACTTTTTGCGCAGCGCGGAGATGTGATGGCTTTGCGCAGTCAAATAGACGCTCTTGGTACTTCTCATGTTGCGTACCGGATTTTCTGCCAGCGGCTAAAGCTCGTCGTTGCGGAGTTTCGAATGGGCGCCGTGCAAACCATCCTTATGCGAGCAGCCGACAAGGGTGATCATACCGTGGTCTGCGGCAGAAAATAAAAAGCCTGATGAAAACCGTAATGGTAGTCGATGATGTCCCGGCAAATGTCGATGTGGTACTCGGGTTGTTATACGAATCGGGTTACCGGGTCTTGGTTGCGGACAGCGGTTTTCGGGGGATCGAACAGCTGCAACTGGAGATCCCGGATCTTATTCTTCTTGATCTGATGATGCCGGGGATGGATGGCATCGAGACGTGTCTCCAAATCAAGGCGCGAGACGCATGGAAACATATCCCGATAGTCATGATGACTGCCGCAGACGAACTTTCTAAGAAGCTCGCTGCGTTTGAAGCTGGCGCAGTTGATTTCCTGACTAAGCCTATCCAGCCGGAGGAAGTGCTGGCTCGCGTGCGGACCCATCTGCACATCAGAGAATTGCAAGCGCAGCTGGAAACGATGAATCGAAGCCTGACGCAGAAAAACCAGGAACTTGCAGAGGAAATCGAACTTCGACTCGACGCCGAGAAACAGCTGGAAACATCCCTCGAACAGGCCTTGTTGATCTCTAACCGTCAGGGTGAAGTCCTTTTTGCAACACGCCAGGCGCAACTATTACTTGAGACATTCTTTTCATCCGGTCCGAAACATCGATTGCCCCCCGAACTGCTGACTTGGCTGACCGGGCCAGACAATCACAGGCCGTTGAAAGTGGAAGTTAAGAAACGCGGCGAAATCGAAATAGATCATTTCGCGCTTTCAGCCTCCGGCAACCTCTCGTTGATGCGGATCGAACATCGCAACGGAGATAAGGGGCCGCAGGCGTTGCTTGCCCTCGGCCTGACAGCTCGCGAGGCAGAGGTTCTCTACTGGATCACCGAAGGAAAGACGAACCCGGAAATCGCGATTATTCTGGACTCCTCCGTTAATACTGTAAAAAAGCACGCTAACAACCTATTTACCAAGCTTGGCGTCGAAACACGAACCGGCGCGGCCCGCACCGCCCTTCGGGTACTCAATCCCCAGTAGGGAGCATTTCGCAGATTGGATGAAAAGGGTAAACCGGCCCTGCCTGGCGGGTACACTCGCCGATACGCCGATACCACCTCCTCTGCCATCGCGCGGCTTCAGCGCGTTATGAAATCCGTGTTCACCTTGTCTTCAGTTTGGGCTCGCGGCGTGATGACTTTCAGCGCTCCAGGAAGTACCTCAAAGCGTACCGGGGTGGTCCCGATCAAGTTGCCATCGACGTGCACGGATAAGCGCCTTCCTGACCAGATCTCCACTCTTTTCGCCGTGAACATCTCCATTTTTGGATTGTAATGACGACGACCACCGCTGATCGACCAGAAGTGAAGTAGCAATTCCAGCTTGCTAAAGTCCCGATAAACGCCGATCGAAAAGAGTCCATCGTCCAGGACCGCTCCCGGGCAGACGTTGAAGTTTCCTCCGTAGTAAGGCCCGTTTCCAATCGCCACAAACGAACACCTCAATCGCACCGCACTCTTTGGGCGCCGAAAGCGCCGGCGCCGATGTTTCAGAGGTTCAGTTCCCCGGAATGAATTCTGATAGGCTGTGAACACCGAACGATCGAATCGCAGTTCGACGGACGCCTGCCTGTGCAGAAGAGCTAAGCGGATCGCGTGTCCAATGCCGTGGAATCGCCTGCTTTTCACTTCTTCCCCGATCGGGAATAGATCGGCGTCAACGCCAACTCCGGCGACCTCAAAAAATGCGTGCTGCCCGTCCGCCATTCCGACGTCGATACGTCGCGTGACACCTGCTTCTATCAGGTTGCAAATTCCGTCGGGATCGCCCGGAAGCTTCAGGCTGAGTGCCAGATTGTTGAAGGTTCCAAGCGGAATAATCGCGAGAGTAATATCGGTGCTCACGAGAGCTCCGGCCACCTCTCGAACCGTCCCGTCGCCGCCTGCAACTACGACCAGATCAGCCTTCTCATGCGCAGTTTCAGCTGCTCGTTCCGCCAAATTCAGGTCGCGATCGACAACGACTTCAATCAACGAATCGCTGATCGCTTCCAAGCGCTCCCGGATCCGCAGACGCAACTCTGGATTCGGCGCGCCGCTGGCGGGATTCTGAAATAAAACAATCTTCCTATATCGGACCGCATCCATGGCATTTTCTTTGCGAAAAGCGATCTTCCTTCCCAAGACGCCCGTAGGCCGATACGCCGACCCGCCGACACATGTCCCCTTAGAGCCTACGCGAATGAACCTGCGCCGCATAACTGTTCACAATCACATCGAGGATTTTTTGACCAGTGATTACATGATCGGTCGCGTAATCGACATTCCCATCGGTACTGATCACGGCAATGCCAAAGTCGCCAACGCGATATGCATCGGCTACGGAACCAGGATCAGGCAGGATCACGAACGGAATATCGGTGCGCGTGACCAACCCGGTCTCTCGGGTAAACGCGACAAAGAATAAGGTGTACTGGATAGCCAACTGTTTTGAACGACGATTCAGTTCTTTGATCTGTTTAATGAACAGTCTCTGACTCGGATTCTCGGCAAAAATGAGCACCACAGGGTGGCCGCGTACGTCACGCAGCCTGCGTACTTTGCCGTTCACCCCGCTCCACAGAAAATCGGGCGCCGGCCGCGGAACCGAAGGAATGCGACCAGCCGCTTGCGATTTCGGTGTCTGGCCTTCGGCGCTCAGCGAGAACCAACAAGATCCGGCAGCAAGCAAACAAATCCAAAGGCGATTCATACCTTCATGATGTCCACTTCCTTGGTTTCCGCATGAGAGTCCACTTCTCTCACATATTTATCCGTTATTTTCTGAACCTCTTCCTCCAGATCATGCCGTTCGTCTTCGGTGATCTCCCCCGCCCTTTCGATTCTCTTGATTTCGTCGATCCCGGTTCGGCGACTGCTTCTGATACGGACTCGCGCTTCTTCAGCCATGTGGCGTACCGTCTTGACCAGTTCTCTTCTACGCTCCTCCGAAAGTTCCGGAATCGGCAATCGGATTAGCTTGCCATCTACTGCCGGAGTAATCCCGATCTTCGACTCTTTCAACGCCTTTTCTATATCCTTCGTAACCGAGGCGTCAAAAGGTTGGATCAACAGCAAACGCGGCTCCGGCGTGGAGATCAACGCCAGTTGCTTCAGCTTCATTGAGGTGCCGTAGGCGTTGACGTCTAAGTTTTCGACAAGGGCAGGCGATGCCTTCCCCGTTCGCACCGCAGCAAACTCGTGGAGCATATACTCCACCCCTTTCTCCATTGTTGCTTCCGTCTCGAGTAAAATCTCGTCAGGTGTCATAAAGAAACGTTCTCAATTCACGGTTCGATTCGCTCATCGTTGAGACGCTCCGGCCGAACGCCGAGCGCCAAACGGCGAACGCCGAACGCTTTGTTCACTCCGCCGTTACTAGAGTACCCACTTTCTCGCCGCAGACTACCCTTTTAACATTCTGCGGCGCTGCCATATCAAACACGATAATGGGAACCCGATTGTCCATGCAAAGACTGAACGCCGTTGAATCCATGATCTTGAGCCGCTTCACCAAGGCTTCACCATAGGTGATCGTCTCGTAGCGTACCGCATTCGGATTTGTCTTCGGATCGCTGTCGTAGATACCATCGACTTTTGTCGCTTTCAGAATCACCTCCGCCCGGATTTCACTCGCTCGCAGCGCCGCTGTGGTATCGGTGGAGAAGAACGGATTCCCGGTTCCGGCGCCGAATATCACGACACGGCCCAACTCGAGGTGACGAATCGCCCGCCGCAAAATGAATGGCTCGGCAACATTGGCCATCTCGATTGCCGTTTGCAGACGGGTAACCACACCGATTTGTTCCAAAGCACTTTGGAGCGCCATCCCGTTGATTACTGTTGCCAACATCCCCATGTAATCGGCGGTTGTTCGATTCATCCCGCGATGACTGGCAGTGAGTCCTCTCCAAATGTTGCCACCTCCAATGACAATCGCGATTTCCACCCCAAGATCCCGCACCTGCAGGATCTGTTTTGCAATATCGTTCACAATCACAGGCGAGATCGCCTCATAACTCCCAGCCTCACGAAGCGCCTCGCCGCTCAATTTGAGCACGATCCGCCGATATTTTGGCTGCCCGCCTGCCGATTCAAGATTGGCCATGAAAAATTCACTAGGCCTTAGGCGAGACACCCGCGGAAGTCAAGAGATTGCACGCCGGGCCTTCAACGTTCAACCTTCGGCGACGCAGGGCACAGGGCGCAGTCAGCCGACAACATAAGCACGGAAGAGAATTTGAACAGAAGGCAGCAAAGAAAGCAAAGACGGATTAGGTATTGGCTTTCCGAGAATGACTATTCGCTGATGTCCTGCCGCCAGCGCGGCGTTCAACCGGCCCGACTCCATTGAGCCGACTTGGTCGCCACCGTGATCAAATCGCGAATCAGGACAGCCGACAACATAAGCACGGAAGAGAATTTGAACAGAAGGCAGCAAAGAAAGCAAAGATGGATTAGGTATTGGGTTTCCGAGAATGACTATTCGCTAATGTCCTGCCGCCAGCGTGCCGTTCAGCTGGTCCGACTCCATTGAGCCGACTTGGTCGCCACCGTGATCAAATCGCGAATCAGGACAGCCGACAACATAAGCACGGAAGAGAATTTGAACAGAAGGCAGCAAAGAAAGCAAAGACGACTTAGGTATTGGGTTTCCGAGAATGACTATTCGCTGATGTCCTGCCGCCAGCGTGGCGTTCAACGGTCCGACTCCATTGAGCCGACTTGGTCGCCACCACGATCAAATCGCGAATCAGGACAGCCGACAACATAAGCACGGAAGAGAATTTGAACAGAAGGCAGCAAAGAAAGCAAAGACGACTTAGGTATTGGGTTTCCGAGAATGACTATTCGCTGATATCCTGCCGCCAGCGTGGCGTTCAGTAGTCCGACTCCATTGAGCCGACTTGGTCGCCACCACGATCAAATCGCGAATCAGGACAGCCGACAACATAAGCACGGAAGAGAATTTGAACAGAAGGCAGCAAAGAAAGCAAAGATGGCTTAGGTATTGGGTTTGCGAGAATGACTATTCGCTAATATCCTGCCGCCAGCGTGGCGTTCAGCTGGTCCGACTCCATTGAGCCGGACTTGGTCGCCATCGCGAATCCGGACCGAACCTAAGCCTCAACCAATTCTCAAGTCTTTGCTTCCTTCGCTACCTTCTGTTCAAACCCTCTTTGTTTTCTTCTGTTCGATCCCCACACGTTCCTCACCTATCCTCTGAAACCTGGCAGAGGACGATGAGTTCATCCTCATTCGAATCGTTGTCCTGGATCCGAACAGAGGCGAGGTATCGGTCTTTTCGGAAAACGAAATTACCCGTGCTCGCACGCTGGGGTACGGATTCGATGCCTTGTACCGACTTCCAGCCGGTACGGTCCAGCAATTTGTGAATCTTCAACAACGCCTCTTGCCGTGGCGCCGCCTCAGTCAACCGAATCACACACGAACGCCGACCATCGAGCTGAATTTCCTTATAGTCGACCATCTCATGGCCCAGATCCCGCAATTCGTACAACGTTTCAACCATCGGTTTCGACTGCCATCTCCAGCGTTCCTTAACCTCGATCGAAAACTTGATCCCCGCGAAATCACCAAACCTGCTGGTAAACAGAAAGAGTTCGCGTTTCGGTTGAAAGTTCTCCTCACCGCCGACGACGATGCAGAGATGTGTCCCGCACCTCTCGATTTCGTAACTTAGAAAGTGTTCTTCGCAAACCGATCGTATCTTCTCCACGACGCGCTCAATCGGTGCAGTGGTCAGCAATATACCTTCGACGGTTGACTTGCCGTTCTTGACCGCAGGATAACAAATGCCTCTTCCGCGAAGGTTGGCAACGACCTCAAAAATAGGATCCTTCACCCGCATCGAAGACCACATCCACATCTCTGTCGGAACCGCTCGCAGACTTCCTGTAACTGAACCGGCAGCATCGAACAGGTCCTTCACGCTGATCTCCTGGTATCCATAACTAGTATTCATAAACAAACGGATGACTGTTTCGCCATTTCCTTGAGCCCTCGAAAGTTCAGCTTCCGAGGTTGCTGAAAACTCTAACTGTATCTGTACGATTCGCCTATACTCACTTCGGATTAGCTTCTTTGCAGAAGGCGAGAAAGGGCGAGCAGAGGAGAAATCAAGAGTGCGAGCCTCCTCTGTGAACGCCGTGGCCTCCGTGCAAGACCCCTCCGAAAATCGGATTCTTTATCACACGGAGGCCACGAAAAAGAATTCTTGGCACAGCAGTCGCGGCTCGTATTTGCCCAACCTCCACACGAGGAAGAATGCGAAAGGGATCCTTGGTTTAACCAGTCCGTTTCCGGAGGCTTTCGAGTGATTGTGTTCAGCCAATCATTTCCCTGAACTTTCCCTCGTCCACAATCTCGATCCCCAACCGCCGTGCTTTATCCAGCTTGCTTCCAGCGTCCTCGCCGGCGAGCAGGTAGTTAGTTTTTTTGCTCACGCTTGAGGTTACGCGTCCGCCGTTCCTGCGAATCAATTCATCAAAAACTTCGCGAGGCTCCGTCAATGTCCCCGTGATTACCCACGAAGTGCTGCGTAGCGCACGGCCTCCTGTTTCATTGCGATCTGCCTCACCAAAATTTAACCCATGCTCCTTAAGTGCCTTGATCAGCGCGATGTTATCACGGTTCTGGAACCAATCGCGAATGCTCGTCCCAACGACCTCACCTGTATTGGGAACACGAATCAATTGATCTATCGACGCGCTTTGAAGTGACTCCAAGGTTTTGAAATGGACAGCCAATTCGCGCGCGGCAGTTGCACCCACGTGCAAAATACCTAACCCGAATATCAACCTCCACAATGGCTGTTTCTTGCTCGCTTCAATTCCGTCCAGGAGATTCGAAATACTCTTCTGGCCCATACGATCAAGCCGGCTCAATTTCTCTTCATCCAGCTCGTAGATATGATCGATCCGCTTCACCAACCCTTTCTCGACCAGTTGGTCGACCATCATTTCTCCCAACCCCTCGATATCAAGCGCACCCTTATGAGCGAAATGTTCCAACCGCCGCTTCACTTGATCGGGGCACTCCACATTCGGGCATCGAACATCCACCTGACCCGGCAGCCGAACCACAGGCTCGCCGCAACTAGGACACTTCTCCGGCATCGAAAACGGCTTTTCGTCTCCCGTTCTTCGCTCCTTCAAAACTTCGACCACCGCCGGGATGATTTCGCCTGATTTTTCAATGACAACAATGTCTCCTTCACGAACATCCTTCCGCCGGATTTCTTCTCCGTTATGGAGCGTCGCTCGAGCAACGGTTGTCCCGCTCACAAAGACAGGATCAAGATTCGCCACCGGAGTCAATTTACCGGAGCGTCCGACATTGACCTGAATAGATCGCACTCGGGTCTCCGCGCGCTCTGCCTGATACTTAAATGCCATCGCCCAGCGTGGCGCCTTTGAAGTATAACCCAACCGTTCACGGAGGTCGTAGCGGTCGACCTTGACCACCGCACCGTCAATTTCGAATTCGAATTCATGGCGGATTCGGCCCAATTCCTGAATCGCTTTTATGACCGCTTCCACGGATTGTGCTGTCCAGATCTTATCGTGGGTCGGCAGACCCCACTTCTTCAACCGGTCCAACGCCTGCTGATGCGTAGCCACATTGTCTCCCGTCAAAAGTCCGAAACCATAAAATATCGCGCTCAACTTCCTCTTCGCCACCAGGGTCGGATCGAGTTGTTTCAAACTGCCGGCGGCTGTATTGCGCGGATTGGCAAAAAGCGGTTCCCCCGATTCCTGCCGTTCAGCATTCAATGCCGCAAATACTTTCTTCGGCAGAAAAACCTCACCCCGCACTTCAACCTCTTCCGGCGCGGAACTCCGCAATCGCAGTGGCACTGCCCGGATGGTTCGAATATTTCGCGTAACATCATCGCCGACAACACCGTTTCCCCGTGTTGCAGCATATTCGAGTACTCCGTGCCGATAGAGAATGGAAAGTGCCACGCCGTCGACTTTGGGCTCAATTACCGCATCAATCGTTTCACCCGGAATCAACCGCTGAAGTCGCCGGAAAAAATCCGCCACCTCTTCCTCCGAATAGGTGTTGTCAAGACTCAGCATCGTCGTCCGGTGCGTAACCTGAAGAAAACTCTCCAGTGGAGCTCCCCCAACTCGTTGGGTAGGAGAATCCGGCGTCATCAGTTCCGGAAACTGTTCCTCTAGTTCACGAAGTTCCCGATACAAACGGTCGTACTCCTGATCGCTGATGATTGGCGCCGCCTCCAGGTAATAGCGCCGATCATGCTCGGCGATTTCAGTTCTCAATTCTTTAATACGGCGCTTGGCTTCTTCGACTCTTTCCATGGAACGCAGGTTTATTCGGATTCAGACGAAACTACCGCCAGACGATCCTTGAGGCGAGCCTACGAAGTAAAGAAATCGACCCGCCTCGATAATGCGGTTCTTTGGCGCCAGAGCCGGACTTGGCAAAGCCCGGTTCGTTGTGCCGTTGCAGAAATGTTTCTCGCTACGAAGCCTGCATTTCCCTCCGCAATCAAATCACGATTCAAACCTTAAATTTATTAAATTGTGCACGAAAATAGCCATAGAACCGACAGCGCAAAAGACAGACTGCGAGTTCAAAGCCACCATATTGGCGCCTTTTGGCCAGTCCTTGGGCAGTTTTGCTCTTCCCGCAGCTAAAAGCCGTCCGAGCAGACGGCTGCCCCCCGAGCAGTGAATTGCTGAAAATCGTCTGGCACACGAGGTGCTCTCTTAGCACTCGTTCGGCTACCAACTAGGATAGATGAAAGAGCGCAGACTCGATTGGAGTGGGTCGTCGCTGCATGAGATCGGGGGCTCTTGCGGTTAAGAACTGGGGGGGAAATCCAATCGAGCTGCATCTTTTGTTTGTTCCTGAATGCGAATTAACGGGGGCGTCGCGCTAAAACGCGACGCCTCGGGAGCCACGGCCATAGGGGGAGTACAAATTGGGCAGCTACAAAGACCGGCAATCAATACTTAAGGGATTAGCCAGACACAGCGCTATGTTTGGCAAATTTGCAATAAGATCCTCCTCTCAGCAATTCGACTGCGCTGTTCTGCGAACCGCATGGAAATACGCTTATCTCTTCCGTGCTGACCACCGCTTAACCCGCTACGTGGAGTAGCCGGCCGCTCTCTCGTCGCGCCATCCCGACTCATCCTTTGCTCTGCGGACCATTTCGGGATTGGAACGCTGCTTATCGAAGTTTTCAAAAGGCCGCGACGCGCTGGATTAGCCAAACATCGCGACGGTGCCGAGAGGCGGCGCGGCGCAGGGCACAGCCATTCGTCCGCTGCAACGAGCAATTGCCGCAGCGTCTTGGACCCCAAGTTCGCGTCCCGCCTGGTTTCATCATTCCCGCGCGGTGTTTCCCTTGTGAATGTTTCTTGTCTGCATCCCCAACTGCCCAACCAGCGGCTTCACGTTTTCATCGACCACCACATCGTATTTTTTCAGCAGGCTGGTGAAATACTTCTCGTTTTCTTGGAACGGATTAAGTCTGACACTGTATTTGGAGGAGAATTTCGGTGAGTC
Source organism: uncultured Verrucomicrobiae bacterium (assembly GCA_963736745.1). Taxonomy (GTDB): domain Bacteria; phylum Verrucomicrobiota; class Verrucomicrobiia; order Chthoniobacterales; family JAFAMB01; genus JAFAMB01. The sequence continues at coordinate 183,069 of CAVTQD010000042.1, forward strand.
AGTCAATGGCCGCGGCGGCACGCTGATCCCGGTGAATACCGCGCTCGGTTTTACCGGCACCAACGATTCCGGTGGCTACCCTTTAACGAGCCTTTTTGTCACGCAGCGATTTGGTCCGTATCGCTGAGCGTGGGGAAGTTCAATAAGATTGATCCCGCGGCGAGCCGCAGATTGATGTCGATTGACATTGAGGCAACGTTTTCAGTGTCCGCCTTGTTTTTCCTGATCTGTGGGATATCGATCCCCCTGTAACTCAATCTTCGAGACGGCGTGATTAAGGCCGCGCCATACTTCGGGAGCAAATTCCAAGTCTACCGATCTCAGATTCTCTTCCAGACGCTCCAGCTTGGTTGTGCCCGGAATGGGAACGATCCAGGGCTTTTGAGCAGTGTTCGTCCGACTAACACACCGTTGGCGCGCCGGGCGGTGTCTCGGCGGACTTTGGCGGTCAGTTTCGAGCCAGCCAAGCTGCAGGCGTGAGCTCGGCGATCCGATTGATTGGGAAGTTTTCCAACCCCGGTAAGACCGAGGCAAGGTAGTCGCGGATCGGGATTTTTAATCGTCGGCAGGTTTCGACGACCGAGATGATAGCCGCGACGCGCGGGCCGGCTTGCTCGCTTCCGATGTGTATCCAGTTACGGCGGCCCAGGGCGACAGGTCGCATGGAGTTCTCAGCTATGTTGTTACTCAACTCCAGCTCAGGATGTTCCAGGAAACGGTTCAGCCGTGTCCAAAGCGTCAACGTATAGTTACAAGCTTTGGCCAGAACGCTCTTTGGCAGTGCATCAGAGCGTGCTCTCTGGATTTGAGACTTGATCTGCTCAAGCAGCGGCTTGGATTTGTCCAAGCGTAGAAGCTGACGATCTTTTCGGCTTAGTCCTTGTTCGCGCGCCTGGGCATCGATGGCAAAAAGTTCATCCATCTGCGCGACAATGCAGATGGCACTCTGGTCTTGAGGATTGAGCTCCACGGCCTGGAAAAACTTGCGTCTGGCATGTGCCCAGCACGCCGCGTGCACGATCCTTGGGCCCCCGACTTGATCGTAGGCCGCGTAGCCATCACTCTGGAGGATGCCTTCGAAGTTGCCTAAAAACCGTTTCGGACCTTCCCGTTCCCGGCCCATCCGGAAGTCGAAGACCACCGCTGCGCCCGGTCTGCTGTACTGCCAAAGGTAAGCTTGGTGATTTTTGCCTCGTGCCCTCTCGGATTGAACGCCCACGGGCGTTTCATCGGCTTGGATATAGTTTCCAACCAACAACTCTTGGGCCATGGCCCCGCTGATGGGCCGGAGCAATTCGCCCACCCGCATCACCCAACCATCTAAAGTCGCTCGGGATAGTTCGATCCCGGTCTCCCGTTCCAGGATCGCGCTTTGTCTGTAGAGCGGAACATGGTCAGCGTATTTGCTTACCACCGTGTCGATCACCACCCGATCACTGGCCAAGCCTTTGTCGATGATCCGGGTTGGCAGCGGCGCGGACTGTACTCCTTGTTCTTCGCAAGCTTTACAGGCGCGTTTCTCGCGTTTGGTCACCCGGACAAAGTATTTAGCCGGCTCGACATCGAGTTGTTCAGAACTCTCGTAGCCGATGAGCACGGTCTCTTTGCCACACTTGCCGCAGACGCATTGATCGGCTGTGCAGCCGATGATCTGTTCGATCCTGGGTAGATCCGCCGGCAGGGTCTGTCTGCCTGGATGCTTGCGTGCCGGCTTGAGCGGCAATTTTAATTGTTCCCGCTCGCTCTCGGTCTGGATTTCGGCGCTGCTGACCCCAGGCTCCAACTCCAAGAGTTCCAGTTGGTCGTCGGAGAGTTTTTCGCTGCCGGGGCCGTACTTCTCGATCCGTGCCAGGCGCAGTCTTTCTTCCAGTACCCGCACCTTATACTCTGCGAACTTGAGTCGGTCCTGAACAATGGACAACGAGCTGTTGAGCTTTTCAAATAGTGCTTGGGGAAGCTCTTCCCTGAGCTGGCTAACCAGCTCTGAATCGGGGATTTGGATGCGAGTAAAACTGCTGCTCAACTGATGAAAATAACTAACAAAAATGCAGTTACTTTCATAGTTTTTTCTTACCCTTTTTCGTCCTCAGATATCGTTTTTCGATACCAGTCTTTGCGCCGCGTGCCCCTCAGATCTATTCCACCTAACAAAAGCGAAAGTTCTTCATGGCTCAAAGTCACTCGATCCAATTGATCCCCAGCCAGTGGCCAGCTGAATTTCCCACGCTCCAACCGTTTGGCGCAACTCCAAAGGCCGCTGCCGTCCCAGTATAAAATCTTGAGCCTGTTCCTTCTGGCATTGGCGAATAAAAACAAATGCCCGGTACGGACTTCCAGTCCGAGCCGGTCTCGCACTATGCCGTAGAGACCATCGAAGCCCTTGCGCATGTCGGTAGCTCCAAGAGCCACGTAAATCCTGGTCGCCGGCCCAAGTCCAAACACAAATTTAGAATCCCTCCAGCACCTCGACCACCCGACGCAACTGCACCGCGTCGAAGTCCCGGCTCAACTCGATGCGCCGGCCTTTGGCCAATACCACTACCATCCCACATCGACCTTCACGATCCACTGCGCCATTCCCACCGATTACTTTGACTCTCACCAGCCGTTTGCCATCGCTTTGGCTGCCCTCAGACGCTATTCGCTCTCGCTTGAGTCCTCGCTGCAGCGTGCTGAGCGTCATTCCGCGCATCCGGCAGAACTCGCTTCGTGGCAGGCCACTGGTTCCAAACTCACTCACAAGCCGCTGGACCTCCTGCCGGGTGCGCCTCCGGCGCGGCTTAACTTCTTCGGATTCCGTCATCCGCCTACTCAAGCAAAATTCGCCGCGCAATGGTAGGTGGGGTTAGTAAGACGGATACTTTGAGCAAGCACCCAAGCGAGCGCGACCTGAGACGGGGTCGCTTCTATCCGTTGACCAAATTCATTGAGCAGATCCACCAGAACCCGGTTCGCTTTCATCGCCTCTGCGGTGAAGCGGGGCAAGGTGGCGCGGTTATCATTACGGCTGTCGAATTTCGCCTGTTCGTTCAAAGCGCCGGCCAGGTAACCTCTGCCGAGCGGGCTGTAAGGAACAAAACCGATGCCGAGTTTTTCGAGTGTCGGCAGGACCTCCTCTTCCGGCTGCCTCCACATCAGGGAATATTCGCTTTGAACAGCGGCAAGAGGCTGAACGGCATGGGCGCGGCGGATCGTTTGTGCGTCCACTTCACAAAGACCGAAATACTTCACCTTGCCTTGCCGAATTAAATCCTTCACGGTCCCCGCTACGTCCTCGATTGGCACGTTGGGGTCAAAGCGGTGCTGGTAGAAGAGGTCGATGCTTTCGGATTTGAGCCGTTTGAGAGATTCTTCGGCAACTTGGCGGATATGCTCCGGTCGACTGTTCAGACCCGTCGGCTTTCCGTTCTCAATGTTGGACCCGAACTTCGTGGCAATGACCACCTCCTTGCGGAAAGGAAAAAGTGCTTCGCCCACAAGTTCTTCGTTGATGAACGGGCCGTAGACTTCTGCGGTATCGAAAAAGGTAACGCCAAGCTCCACTGCTTTGCGGATCAGCGCGATCATTGCATTCCTGTCGGGGGCGGGGCCACGATGGTAACTCATGCCCATGCAGCCGAGCCCGATAGCCGAAACTTCCAAGTTGCTGTTTCCAAGTTTGCGCTTTTGCATTTTTTCAGTTCCTTGCGCGTTGGTTGTTTGTGCGATCTCCGCGCCGCACCCGGCGGGGTAGCCAGGCCCCGTCAATCTCACGTTCCTGAAACGCTGACGAACCAGCGATGATACACGCGATCAACAGCTCCACCATGGCGGGCACGAGAAACCCATCCACCACGCGAGGAAAGCGGGAGCGTCCGCACGAAAAACCCCTGCCATTTTGGCATTGCGCCGTCCGCCATGTCCAAGCAATCCGGCTGAGGCCGTCGAAATGCTTCCCGAGGAGAGCCAGGAGCGGCTGCCATTCTCCAAAGATCAAGTGAAGGATCTGCTCGCGGTTGCTGAGAATGAATGGCGGGGAATGATCCTGCTCGATTATCATACGGGTATACGCTCGTCAGACGCCGCAAACCTTACCTGGGCGAACGCAAAAGTGCCATCCTTAGATGCGCCCGGTACCTGTGCCTGAGCGAACAGCTCGCAAATCGACGGTATTTGGGCCCGAGACAATTCAGTCGGTTCCATTTACGGGCTCATTGCTGGCTACGCTCAAGCTAGAGGTCGTTGTGCCACCGCATCCAGCTGTTACGTTGTAGTTGAGCGTAACATGTACCATTTTTTGATTTGGCGGCCAGAGTACTGCGGGATTCACCGAAACGTCCGTAATGGTGGGAGGCTTCGCGAGAGAAGGCAAGCTAGCCATATTCTTTCATTCGCTGGACCGGTACGAGTAGATCCGGATCGTCATTCTTCGGTAACCGGCTAGCAATCCGCAACTAGCTACATGCGGATTGCTAGCCGGTTACACTCCATTTGCAGGAAGATCAAGACCGTGGCAGACACTCGCTCAGCTGAATGGGGATCACTTATTGAGCTTGGCCTTATCCTGAAGCTCTCCGCTGATAATCTCCGCAAATGTCTTTAGTTCGCGCATTGCCTCGCTCGAATACAGGTCTCTGTAGACCTTTACCAGCTCCGCGTAGGCTTCCTTCCCGGACGACACATGTTTGAAATGCTGGCGAATGCTTTCCTCATCGACGTCATCCGGATTCCCATCCTTACGTGCAAAATAGGGGGTAAAATACCTCTTGTGCAATTCTGCAAATGCCAAAACGCAGGGAGCCACACGGTCTTTAAGCTTCCCGTTATTCTCACCTAAAACTTCCAGAATGCCTTTTTCCACGATGTGATGTGCTTCTAAAGTGCGGCCGCGCCAGTACTTGGCCAGGTGCGGATAATAATCAGTATCCCGCGGTTGGTTCGTTCCTGTCTTGTCTCGGTCTTTAATCATCTTGCCGACTTCTTTAGAAATTCCCTGTGGATTCGTTCGTTCGCCCATCTGCCCGCGCGTGACGTGGCCTGGAAGTTCGCCCTTAGTTCTTGCCCCTGGGGCGATATCGGTTGATCGCAGTCCATAGCGGGTATTAGAATCCGTGAGTGCTTTCAGGAGATCAGGATCGACACAAGCGTTCTTCTTCTCATCCCACTTCAAACGTTTCGCTACCTCCTTCAGGAAATCATACGGGCCGATCACCCAACAATGGTTTTTGGTAATGCGCAGTACGTTCCCATAACAGGATGGAACTCCAGGAATTTCTTGACACAAACCCGCCATTTCCTTCCAATGATTCCAAAACTGCGGGCTATGGTTAGGGATAAAGGCTTGCGCTGCAGCCACACTCGCCCAGTCGTCGTTACCTTGCACCTTGTTTGGCGGCGGCCAAGGCTGCTTTGCTTGGTTTTGTGGTTTGAGTCCTATTGCCATAATGGTATGGATATGAAAGGGTGCAAAATCACTAACCACAATTTGGCGAAGGCTTTGTGTTTGTTGGGCTCAGGCACCTATTCGTGCGAAATTGTTAATTAAGGCTTGAGTGGGACCCAGGCCCTCACATTGACCTTCGAAAAGCATGGCCCGGGAACGGGCAGACGAAGTCGTCCGCGAAACGATCGGTCAAGCACGCAGCGAGGGCATGCGCCAAGTCGCTCGCGGTTGCGACCTCGTCGATCAGACCGTGCCCGAGCACGTGATTGCCCTCTTCCGACAGTGCAGCCAGAGGAATGTAATGCCCCTGAATCTCCAGCTTGCTGCGTCGGCCGCCCAGCAATCCGTAGGCCAGCAAGCTCAGCTGACGGATGTAAGAATCTCTTCGCCGGCACAATGAAAGAAAAGACTGCGCCACGGTCGCTGTACCGTCCCAAGGCGGATCACACCCAAACGCAAAATCGATCGGTGCAACTAGCGGCGTCAATTCAGACCATTCGGTAAGTGGTTTTCTAATAAGTTCTTCGATGTACGATGTATTTTTGACCTCCGGTGAATCGGACAACTGGATTCCGCCAAGTGTGAAATCTACGTACTCAATTTGCTTCTCCCGCGCATGGTCGGCGACGGGCGCGAGCGCTTTTAACGCCTGGACCACCTCGGCCGGAGACAACACTTCGCGCGCCCGCAAGATCTCCCGCAAACTTGGTGCGCTATGGAATTCTTCCACCAGGACAATTTGGTTACCCACCGCTTCGAGGGCAATGATCTGCCGTAACCCTTTGCACGGAGACTCGCGAACTTGGTTAACAGCCTTCTCCAAAGTCGTGAAGCGTTCGACGTTTGCCAGGTATTCACGGCTCAGAACCAGCAAGCTTACGTCGAGTTGGCGCTCGAGGTAGACCCCTCGGTAACACTTGCCTGCGACGGTGTCCTTGTCCGGCAGGGTCTGATCAACCCGATACTTACCGAGAAAAACCGACCCGACCGCAACCGTTCCTGTGGAAAACGGAGCTAAAACGACGGTCGGCGTCTTATCATCCTGGCTTAAGGTGCTGATTACTCCCGGATCAGACGTATTAATCTCAGTTCCGCTCAACTCTCGAATGCAATTCCGGATTTTTTCTCCCAGTTCCGTTCCGCTCTGTGGCCGTTTATCCGGATTCTTTTCCATCATCGAAAGGATCAGGTTCACAAATGCCGACGGATAACTTTGTAGCCGCTCAGTTGGCACCGGTCTAATTAGGTGCTGGCCCATAATCGCCAATTGAGCCGGAGAAAGGCGGACGCCCTGTGACTAAATAATAAAGCGTGGCACCCAGAGAATAGATGTTGGACCTGATGTCAATGTCGCGTTCTTCCAGCTGTTCCGGACTCGCAAAATGAGGAGTCACAAGGGAACCTCCGCCTATAGGAAAACTTCTGGATTGTTCGCTTTCGCGCTCAACTCTCGTTAGCAAGGCCGAAGTCGGTAACCTTGACCACCTTTTTGCCTTCCTCGTCGACGAGCATGAGGTTGGCCGGTTTTAGGTCTCGGTGAACGAGTCCTTGTTCGGCGGCTGCGGCGAGCGAGCACGTGACCTGCAGTGCAATGTCGAGCGCTTCCAGCGGCGTCAACGTGCCCTTCTCCTTCATGTATTCATCGATGGTTTGGCCATCGACAAACTCCATGACGTAGAAATATTTGTCGTGGTCCATGCCGAGATGGAACACCGACACGACGTTCTGGTGCCGCAAAGCACCAGCCGCCCGGGCTTCGTTCAGAAAACGGTGTCGGGCGTTCTCGTTTCCAAGACAGACCGCATTCATGACCTTTAGAACGACTGGGCGGTGCAGATGAGTGTCATAGGCCTTGTAAGTAATACTCAAACCGCCCCGGCCCAATTCCCACAACCTCCCGTCGGTCCGCTTGACTATTTCATAATGATCGTAGCAGTCCTCATCAAGCATTGTCGTTCTCAGAAAAACTTCATTGGTTATGCATGTAAGGACTACACCAATCTTGTTAAATGATGCCCTAATGTTGAACTCAACGGCGAGATGTTAATACGGTTCGGTTCGGATGCAGAAAAAACCTGCTCCTCCGTTGTTTTTTGTGGCCAGTTTCGGAGTTAGGTCATGGTTGGGACAGCCAGGTTGAGCTTGCCGGCTCGGTGGTAGGCGGCGGTTCTGAAGTAGACGAATTTTTTAAACCCCCGAGGCATCGCTTTGCTAGCTGGATTATACCGTTTACGGCCTCGATTGTCGCGGAGGTCAGGTGAGTGTCGAAGTAGGCTAGGATTCCATCCCAATGCTGGCGAACGGTCTTGGCCAGATTGCGGAAAGGGCTGAGGCGACTGCGCGCGGCCCCAGCCACACCACCAGTCGAGTTCAGCTTCGGCAAGCTGGCGGTTGGCGTAAATGGCTTGGGGAGTCTCACGCAGACTCATCGCTCGACCAAGTTTGGTGTACTGACGAGAGAGATTTTTACGTTGCTCTTGACGCTCTTCACTCAGATTCCAAGCGTTGCCGCGCAAGCTCCAACATTAATGAATAGGTGGTTTTGCTTTTCGAGGATTCTAGCTGGAATCTTATATTCTCATTGACAATCGGGGTAAGCGATTGGCATAAGCTCCAGAAATTGTTGGAATGGCTTGTATGTGCGTCTATCACCGGCGGTTGTTAGTTCTCGTTCGTTCCACATTCCTGGAGAAAGGGTCGGCACGCTCCCCCTTTTGCCATCAGTCCCAATTTCGAAACCACTTTCGTGCGCACTAATCCTTAGCCATCGATGGCCATCGCCATGAAAACACATCTGGTCAGGTTCACCACCCAATCGATTAAGAATCTCCGAGGCATTCTCGCCGTACTCATCGCCACCTTGATATTCTTCAACTTGCTGCCGAAAGCCTGGGGTGTTGACCTGTTTTGGGAGGATACTGCAACTCCTGCCACCGCCGACGGCGGCACTTGGACGACGTTGACTGGATCTCGGGCCTTTGGATTATGGAGTTCTACGAATAACCCGTGGGCAGACGGCAGCGTTGCGCGCTTTCTCGGCAAGGGCTGCATTGACCATAGGCAATCATATCAGACGCCCAAGCGCGTGCTCTCAAACGGCTTTCCAAAATATGCGAGAGGCACAGCCCATGAAAATGCAACGTAGCAAGACCACTACCCGCCCCGTCAAGAAATTCCCAGGCGTTTTTGCCACTGTCATCACCGCCCTGCTCGCCTTCAGCGTCTTGCCGAAAGCGTGGAGCATTGACCTGTTCTGGACGGGGGATGCGACCGGCGCTACGCCTGCCTTTGCTGGCAGCGGCACATGGGACATCGGAATAACCGATCAATGGAGCACCTCAGCAACTTCGACCGCGAATTCGTCTTGGCCGAACAGTCCCTCGGCCGTTGCGCACTTCCTTGGTTCACAAGGCGGGAACGTCACGCTCGGCACTCACGCGATCATCGCCGCAGGCATCAATTTTGACCTCGGCGCAAGCGCCTTTACTATCCGCGCCGCAGGAGAGGACCTCGTTATCCAAGGTCCCGGGATACTAAATAACTCGGGGAAGACGCAGACGATCATCATAGGCGGCGTTGTGGGTGTTAGTACAATGCTTTTCGAAAACACATCAACTGCCGGCAACGTGACGATCGACAACGTCGGCGGCTCCGACTTCGTCGGTCACATTTTTCGAAAACACATCGACTGCCGGCAACGCGACGATCACCAACAGCGGCGGTACGGCTCGTCGGCAAACAATTTTTCGAAGACACATCAACTGCCGGCAACGCGACGATCACCAACAGCGGCGGCAGGGCGGTCGTGACGGGCGAGACGTCTTTCTCGGACACATCGACGGCCGGTAACGCGGCGATCACCAACAACGGCGGTGCCGTCAGCGGGGCGGGCGGTGGCCTCACGTTATTCGACAACACATCGACTGCTGGCAACGCGACGATCACCAACAACGGCGGCGCGGTCAGCGGGGCGGACGGCGGCCTCACGGAATTTCGCGGACACCTCGACTGCCGGCAACGCGACGATCACCAACAACGGCGGCACAGTCAGCGGCGGGGGCGGGGGCGAGACGAATTCTTGAACACCTCGACGGCCGGCAACGCGACGATCACCAACAACGGCGGTGCACTTAGCGGCGGAGACGGCAGCTTACGATATTCTTCGACACATCGACTGCCGGCAACGCGACGATCACCAACAACGGCGGCGGCGGTGCGAACCGCGGTGTGACGGAATTCAGCTTCGACACATCGACTGCCGGCAACGCGACGATCACCAACAACGGCGGCGCAGTCAGCGGCGGGGGCGGGGGCGAGACGATTTTCTTAAGCACATCGACTGCCGGCAACGCGACGATCACCAACAACGGCGGCGCAGTCAGCGGTGCAGGCGGTGGACGAGTTGCAATTGGCCGTCACCTCGACTGCCGGCAACGCGACAATCACCAACAACGGCGGCGCTAGTCAGCAATGCGGGCGGGGGCGTGACGCTATTCTCGAACACCTCGACTGCCGGCAACGCGACGATCACCAACAACGGCGGCGCAGTCAGCGGCGGGGGCGGGGGCAGACGGAATTCTTCGAACGCCTCGACTGCCGGCAACGCGACGATCACCAACAACGGCGGCGTAGTCAGCAATGCGGACAGGGGCGTGACCGCTATTCTTCGAATACCTCGACTGCCGGCAACGCGACGATCACCAACAACGGCAGTGCAGTCAGCGGTGGGAACGGCGGCTTCACGGAATTCCTCAACACCTCGACGGCCGGTAACGCGACGATCACCACCGACGGCGGAACGGGGGGCGGCTTCGGCGGGCTGACGGCGTTTTTTGACAGTTCCGACGGCGGAACCGCCCGCGCGATCACAAATGGAAACGGCAGCTTCGATATTAGCGGATTGACTACCGCCGGCATGGGGATCGGATCGATTGAAGGCAGCGGCAATTATTTTCTCGGCAGCAAGACGCTGAGCGTGGGTGGCAACAACTTGAGCACCACGGTATCGGGTGTCATTCAGGACGGCGGTGTCGCCGGCGGTACCCTCGGTTCCCTCACGAAAGTCGGCACCGGGACCTTGACGTTGACGGGCAACAACATCTACATGGGTGGGACAACCATCAGGGCAGGAACTCTCCAGCTAGGTAACGGCGGCACGACTGGCAGCATCGTCGGGGATGTCACCGACAATGGGAACTTGGCCTTTGATCGAAGCAACGTTCTCACCTTTGGCGGAGTAATCAGCGGCACCGGCAGTGTTCAACAGAATGGGACCGGAACAACAGTGCTTGTTCGCGATAACACTTACACCGGCACGACGACGGTGAATGCTGGAAGCTTGATCGTGGATGGATCAATTGCCAGCCCGCAGACATTGGTAAATGCGGGCGCGTTTCTTGGCGGGCACGGTTCGATCGGCGGCAATTTCGTGAACAGCGGAACTGTGGCCCGGGAGATTCTCCAGGAACATTGACGGTCACTGGCAACTACACCCAGAATGCGACCGGCACATTGCGAATTCAGGTGGGAGGCCTTGCCGCCAACCAGCACGATCTGCTTGCAGTAAATGGCCACGTGAGCCTCGGCGGCACGCTCCAGCTTGTCCGCCTTGGTAGGCTTCAATCTCCAAGTGGGCGATCAGATCAAGTTCCTTACCGCGCAGAACGGTGTAAGCGGCGCTTTCGGTACCGTCCAGAACGACTTCGCCACCGGCACCATCGTGCAAGGAGTTGTCACCACTTCGGCCAATGCCGTTGTGCTCGAAGGACAGCAAGGGTCCTTCACACAGATACCGGGAGTCACTTGACACCGAACCAGTGGCGGTGGCTAACATGCTGAACAGCGCGGTTGGCGACCCGCGGGCGGCCGCCCTTGTTCGCCTTCCTCAACAGCCAGCCTGTGGCCAATCTGCCGCACGACTACGACCTGATCGCCCCAACTCAAATCAGCTCGGTCAATGCTACCGCCGTTTCCATCGGAAATGTTCAGATGTCTAATCTCGAAGGGCGCATGGCCAACATACGCGCGTGGCAGCACCGGCTTCAGCTCGGCCGGCTTTGCGATAAACGGCGGCGCAGCCAGTTTCGGAGAGGGCTTTGCCGGGGTAAGTGGACCTGAGGGTAAGAGCGGCCCACCCGTATTCGCGCCCACTCCGAGCAACCGCTGGGGTGTCTTTGTCACGGGCTTGGGCGAGTTCACCAACGTCGACAGTACTCCCAATGCACCCGGCTATGACGTTAATACCGGAGGCTTTACCCTCGGCGTGGATTATCGCGTGACTCCGAACTTTGCGATTGGTTTGACCGCCGGCTACGCCCACACCAGCGTCGATATCGACAGCCCCGGCGGCAACATCGATGTCAATGCCGGAAAAATCGGCATGTACGCTACGGTCTTTGGCAACGGATTCTACTTGGATACCGCTGTGAGTGGCGGTCCAAGCGGATATACCACGCGCCGGACGGCACTCCAGGGCACCGCCAACGGCAGCACCAACGGCGGCGATCTCGACGTTCTCGTCGCAGCAGGCTATGACTGGAAAAAGGGGGACCTGACGATCGGTCCCACAGCCAGTTTCCAGTATGGTTACGTCGGTCTCAATGGCTTTACCGAAACCGGTTCGTTGGCGCCCCTGAAATTCCCCAATCAAAACACTGAGTCCGAGCGCACCGCTTTCGGGGCAAAAGCCTCCTATGAATTGGAAAATAGGCAACATCACCGCATATACCGCAAGTCAGCGCAGCCTGGCAGCACGAGTTCGGCGCCACCGCATACTCGGTTGTTGCGAGCCTCGCCAGTGGTGCCGGCAACAGCTTTACGGTTAACGGTCCGCAGATCGGCCGCGACAGTCTGCTGATCGGCGCCGGCGCTACTGTTATTTTGAATGAACGCGTGTCCACCTACGTCTACTACGATGGCGAATTCGCGCGTACCAACTACCTATCCAACAACGTCTCCGGCGGCGTTAGAGTGACATTTTGAGCGCATCTTCTCCTGGTTTGAAGCGAGAAGAGCATCAGTACTCAATCGGTGTCTCTTTTTCTTTCATTTGTAGCCAAACATATTCTTGTTTGTGCTTGAGCTAATTCCCAAAGTGTCACTTTGCGAGTTTTGCGGCCGAATGTTTCGAACGTCTCCCCTCCCCTTCCATATTCGTAGGGGTTTTTCCAACAAAGGTACGTAAAACGCCACGCGATTTACCACCAAACCACAAAACGGATAGGCACAACAAGATACGTCTTTTCGCCGCTCCAAAAAGCAGACCGACTTCAAGCCGCTAATTTTCGGGTTTGATAGCGACCGAATGCTGGGAGCTTCCGCCCGAGAAATCGTATTCCCCTACAGGCTAATATGCTGCCAAGACGCGACCGAGCCTTACGCAAAATGAACGATGAAGAACTAGCCAGAGAATTGCTGGATATCTACTTAATTAACGTCGCCCGGCGAACGAGCACAGCAATTAGTTCGGCGCGTCTCACCTCAGTCAAGGTCGCACGCGGCGCCACGTCTGGCGTAGGCTCCGCGCAGGTGTAGACAGCAGGCATAACATGGGAGGGGGCCCTCTTCGACCTACCAACCTGCTTTGCATCGCAAACGATAAACTATATGCCGATAACCAGCACGATTAACATTGGCACGTCCAGGACGATCGCGCAGCCATTCCCGACCGCGTTATCCGTCCCACCTTGATTCGGCTTGGTTCTGTCCGAGTCCAGCGTCCACAGGACAAGCACAAACAGCAGCAAATCGTTGTCGCAGTGATGTCTGTGGTAGCGCATCCGGCGGTGCCTCCGTCAGTGGTTGCCATGTGCTTCGGGAACGCTCCTTCCGCAATCGTAAAATCCCCGAGCAGGTCAACGCATAAACGCCAATTCTGGCGCGTTTAAAGTTCCCCAAGCCGAGCCGCCTCCCGCGGTTTGATTCGAGCAAAGCAGGCTCAGGATCCGCCAAGATCCGGTAAGAAAGGCTACCAGGGGACGGGAGGTTATACTATGTCATATACACTCGTTAAATGCCTGAGATCAGAATACGCAGTGGACTGGGACATCGTCGAGCGGTTGTGCATGTCCTATCACATAAGCTTATCTCAATTGGATGATTCACGAAATATCACTTGGTCCGAATCGACGTGGAATCCTTTCAGGATGGTCGCATCCAAGCTTACGCTTCCCGAATTAACGACAGTTGAAGTCGACTGGGACAAAGTTAGACATGATGCTCAGTCTGCTTGTGTCTCCGATATGTTTAAATACTCTCAAAATGCAGCGAAGGATATGCCTGGGATTGCGGAGGATGTGAAATGGAAAGTCAAGCAAACTTCCGTCAATAGGAATAATTTCACAAATAACCTTAAAGATGTACAGTCTGCAAATACAACTGAACTGCAGCGCGTAGAGGACAAGTATACTGGGATTATCGACGTTTTACAGTTTATTCGCGACACTTCCGCTGATGTCGTTACAATCGGAGCCACAATCGCGACTGGCGGTGCTGCAGTCGGACTCTTGGGAACAAGTTCGGCTCTAAAGGGTATCTACAAATATCAAGACACAGGTAAATCTGGCTCCGCGGTGCTATGCGGAGCTGGATCCATGGTACTGGGCGTATTCAAGATTAGCGGTGCAGCGCTCATCATAGTTCAAGGCGTTCTTGAAACGGGAACAAGCCTTCTAGCCGGGGACACTTTTGCAAGAGCAATAGGAAAAGGCGCTCTAAAGATCGCGAGCGCTGGAAGCGCTCAAGCGCTGTTCAATGCTTCTTGGGTGAAGACAGTTTTTGCGAAGATCCCCATTCCTTTCAGCGTGTTCTCGGTGGTTAGTCGTGAGGGTGTGAACGTAATGGAAACAGACATGGCAGACAAACTTGTCGAGAAGGGGGCCAGAAAGTTAGCCGAAAGAGGCATCAAGAAGGGCATTTCCGCCGTCGGATCAATGGCGTCCGCGAATGATCAACCACCGGCCGTTTCTGCTGGTCTAATCGATGCGGTTCCTATCGAAGACATGCTTCTTTTGGACTTGGCAATTGTTAACATGAAAAAGGGTGCCGGGCGCGGTTGGTGATGCGCTCTGGCATATGTCGGACTGCACGTAGACACCCTCTCGAAGGGAGTCCACGATTCAAATGCACGGAGCTGACCGACTTGATAGCCGAGTTCTGCGGTATAGCCAGGGATCGAATTTTTCCGGTGATGGTTGACGTGGAGGCGAAACTCTCTCTGGGGCCACGACGGAAAGACCTTTGGCTAGCGAGCGTTCACAAGCACCTACGGTTCTGTGACTTGTGCAATAACTGGCGTTTGAGGTTCACCGCGCAGGTTGGTAAAGTCGCTCTTCATATAACCCCTTCGCGTTCAGCGTATGATGCCTCCAGTTCCTGGAGGATCTTGCGCGCCTGTGATAATCGTGCAAGTGAACAGCCACTCTAGGGTACCAATTGGAAAGTCACCCCATTGCCTTACCCCTACGATTTACAGAAACCGCGAAAGGATCCGCTCCCGATAGGCCCGGAATAAATCCTCATCGATCTCCAACTCCTGCGTGGCGATGGCTTGTTCGGATCTGATGAAAGACAATTCCCCGGGTAGGCGAATGTCCCGGGCGGGATCTGTCCGCTTCAAACCTTTGATATGCGCCATCGTCCGATCCACGTTCTTGAGAAAGGATTCCCGACCTACGAGCAAGTCGGGGTCGATTGCAAAGGCGAGGTTTCCCCAATTCTGGTGATCCGGATCACCGGGCAACATCCTCCCGTAAGCGCGTTAGCGAGGAGTTCGACCATCAAAGCGAGTCCAGAACTTTTGGGGCCACGATCGAAAGTCATTAAGGCGCCGGACACCAGAATTTCCCTGGGAGCTTGGGTTGGGACGCCTGCAGCGTCAAAGCCCACGTTTTGGGGTAGCATCTCGCCTTTGAACAGAGCCTCCGCAACCTTGAAAATCGGCATCGCGGAGGTCGCCATGTCCAGAACTAGAGCTTCGCCGCCAGTGGGAATTCCAATGGCGACCGGATGCTCCCGAAGGCGCGTTCGCTGCTCCCGCTTGGCGCAACCATCTTGCTTGAACCGCAAAAGACCATGCCAATGAAACCTTCCCGCGCGATTCTTTCGACGTAGTAGCCGGCTGGCCCCGTGCCCGGAGGTGAACTGTTATGAATGCAGACGATGGCAAAACCGCTCGTTCTTGCTTTGTTCACCAGTAAGTCTGCGGCCAAATGCAGGGCACAGATCCGATATTACCTCCGGCATCGATCAGACAGGAAAGCGAGGTCTCTTTCTCCACGACAATATCGCGTTGTGCATTAAACCGCGGAGTACCAACCGCCACCTCTTGGATAAGACTCTGGAAATTTCCTCGACGATGAGCATACGAAAGAACGTCTGAAATTGTTTCGATCTGCGCCTCTGGATATTCTAGCTTGAGGTATAGCTGTTGCGTCAAATTCTGGAGATCTTTGAGGCCGACTTTCATCACGTCCCATTGAGATGCTGCAACATCGCATCGAGGGCAAGCTGATAGCCATAGATGCCAAAGCCGGTAATGACACCCACCGAAACTTCAGAGAGCACGCAATGGATATTTCTCTTCGCGACATTGGAAATATGGATCTCTACGTAAGGGAGCCCCGCGCCCTTGATGCAATCTTTCAATGCATATCCCGAATAGGAGAAGCCTGCTGGATTCATCACCAACCCATCGAATCCCTGGTCCGCGCAACGGTAAATTCGGTTGATTGCCTCGCCTTCCACATTTGTATAGAAAATCTCCAGCTCAAAATTCCTTCTTTCGGCATAGTCTAAAAGTGTCGTGTTGAGTTCATCCGGAGTGGTACGGCCATAAATCTCCGGCTCTCTCTTGCCCAGATGGGTGAGGTTCGCTCCTTGAATAAGAATGATTTTTTTTATTTTGCTCAATTTCCTTTGAATTTTGGATGGTTCGTGGAGTTGCTGATAGGCTATTGTAAGCTGCAGCTCACGAAAATCATAAAGCCTTATTTCGGCTACCGCTTAACAACGAAGTGATAGTTCTCGCGGTGTTTCGTCCAAAGTCTTCCGGTATGGTTCGCGTACGGAGAAAGCCACGCCCGCAGGTTCGGGGCCATGGTGATCAGACGGCGACGAGCCGTTTTGCTTTTGACAGCCGGCATGTTGAGGAAGCCTCTGGCGAGATCAATGTCGTTCCACTCCAGGCGCACGAGTTCGGCAGTCCTGAGTCCCGCAAAGGCCCCAATCGCAAACATGGGAACTAGATCACCCCGCGCTTTCTCGAGTAGCAGGCGCAGCTCGTCAACTGTGAAGATTCGGGGCTTGGTCACCGCACTTCATCTTATCGATTGCGGAGACCGGGTTGCGCTCCAGGTAGCCGCGCTTAATCCCGTAGCCAAACAGGCTGGAAACCCGAGCGCGGTAATTGTTCATGCTCTGGCAGCTATCCTTCGAGGAGGTAGTATTTCTCGAGGGCGAATCTTGGCTTTCAAGCCCGGTGTGATAAATCGCTCTACAGCTCTTTTGGAGCTCGATTTTGGAGGCGACCGCCGAGCGCCACTCTTTTGGTTTAGTCCCGGATGTACACTACCTCGTCATCCGTGAGTCTGAAAAGACCCCAATCTGAATTGCAGATGAAAAGTTTTTAGACTATTTGAACGCCTGTGGACGGCTTCGAACATGAAGAGACAAAGGAGAACTTTTGGTAGAACTCTGGCTATTTTTGAACGCTCTTTTATCGTAAATCGTTCATAATCAACTGTCTCCGTAGTTCAACGGATAGAACGGAGGTTTCCTAAACCTTAAATCCGGGTTCGATTCCCGGCGGGGACAAGGTAACAATTCGCTTATTATGTCTAATCCAATTCTAGATTGGCTCGAAAAGCGTAAACTGCACCGGGAGTTACTGGCTCGGTGGGACGCGTTAGAGAAGCAAGCTCATGCTGGAATGGTGTTTTACGAATTGTCTATGGGACACCGTGAAGCGGTGACGGAAAAGCTCAAAACGGACATCGAACAGCTAAAGGGCCATTTTGCTAAGGCCAATATCGAACCGCCGGACGACATGGTAGAATTTTTCGAATTACTGCGGGACGCGAAATAGAGCCACAGCGGCGATCGCTGGCACCTGGCTGCATAAGCAAGCTATTGCGAGTCAACACGACAGTGTAAAACGCAATGGACCTCGATCTATTTAAACCTAAACTCCGAGGTTTGGATGCTCGTCGTCGTGGTCGTCCTCGATCAGTCGGCGTTTTCTGCAGCGAAGAGAGTCCGATTGTCCCGCAATTATTTTGTCCAGTTAGTCTGAGCGTCAAACATCGGGATTCTCGAGGACGAAGGACGACCACGAGAACGCGGACGAGTCCTCAATTTCGGAGTTTGTGTTAAAAGGATCGCGGTGCGGCGCAGGATGTGCGGATCACCATTCGAGCAGGAAGGGTACTGCTCATCGGCACAGCCAGTCCGGCGATAGATGCCACGACGTGATCGGCCGCTAGGCGGCCGATATCGAACGCCGGCACATTTACGGTCGTCAGGGGCGGATCGGTATGCGCCGAAATGTCAATGTCGTCGAAGCCGGTAATCGAAAGATCCTTTGGTACCAGCAGACCCAGCGCCTTGCTTTCCGCGAGAGCGCCAACCGCAAGGGCATCCGACGTACAGACGACCGCTGTGACTGCCGGATCGCTAGCCATCAGTTTTCGCAGTCCGGTTCGACCATTCGCCACAGAGTAAGTCACTTTGACGATGCGGCTCTCCCCGAGATGGATTCCGCCCACCTTCAATGCTTTCAGCACTCCATTGCATCTCGCCTGGGTCCGATCATTTGTCTCGGCTGCGTCGGTAATAATTCCAAACTCTCGATGACCAAGCCCAATAAGATATTGGGTCATTCTGCACATGACCTCGGCATTGTCGATTCCTACCGCCGGAATCCCGTGGCGCGACTCGCAGACATAGGTCGTTACTAAGGATGCATCGTGCCGCCTGGCCAGAGTCCTTGCACGAGGAGCAAAACCGTCGCCGACAAGCACGACGCCGTCGACCCCCCGGTCGAGGAGAACGCTGATCTCCTGAAGCTCTTTCTCGGGATCGTATTCGTAATTCGCGACGAGGAGGGTGTAGCCATGTTCCCGGAGTCGGCCCTGCAACGCTCCAATTCCATCTGCAAATATCGCAACACCCAGCGTCGGAACCACCACGCCGATAGTCCTGCTCCTTCGCGACTTCAAGGCTCTTGCTGCCGCATCTGGGGTAAAGCCGAGTGTGACAATTGCTCGTCGCACCTTTGCCTGAATCGTTGGCCGCACAATCTTCGGATTGTTGAGCACACGGGATACGGTAGCTGGCGAAACGCCGGCAGCACGCGCGACGTCCGTCAGTTTGGGCCGCCCCCGTGGGCCTCTATTCGTCGCCTTCGGCTTTCTCCCGGCTCCGCAGTGCTTATTCTGTTTCCTTTTGGGAATCGACAAATGCGCCTCTCGTTGCTTAGCCTTTCAACGTTCTTCAATTCTCGCAAGTCGGATTTAACCCATACAATGGCGTTGCCTGCGCCGGCGAACGCCCGAATGCGGGCTCGGTGATTTCGGTCCTTGAGCGCACGTCGACGCCAAAGGCGGGTTTATCGAGGAGAAGCAGCCTGCCGCAGCTGTTGAAAGCCTATCCGAGCGCTATCTTCTGCTTCTTCCCACCTCCCAACGCTCGACCAGCTTTCGAAGATCGGTTGGCTGGATACTGAACGCATGTTGAGCCAACGCAACCCAACGGATCAGGCAATCAACATTCGGGCTGGTACATCCCGCAGCCGGCCGGGAAGCACGGACTTGCACAGAGCCTCCGCGAAGTAGAAGTCTCCAAAGAGAACGGCGCTGTCGATCCCCTCATTGTGCGGCTTCGAATAGCATCCTTGCTTGAGGATGCCGCGATGCTTCTCGCCTCGCGCGAGGTAGTCGCGACAGAGACATTCCAGCATGGCGTGCGCTCGTCTTAACCAGACCCCTCCCGCTGCCGGGTCCGGATGAAGTGCGGCAAGATCAAGGAGAGCGGATGAGACGATCGCGGCCGCCGAGGAGTCGCGAGGAGTGCTTGGGATCGCCGGATCATCAAAGTCCCACCAAGGGACGAGGTCGTTGCCCATGAGTTGCAGATATCTGTCTGCGAGTCGTTCAGCGAGCGTCAAATAGTCATGGACTCCTGTCGCGCCAGCAGTTGCGACATATCCGTAGATCGCCCAGGCCTGGCCACGCGACCACGTAGAATTGTCGCTCCAGCCTTGGAAGGTGAACCCGCGTCGGCGTGTGCCGCGGGGCAGTTCATATTCGACAGCATGAAACGTTGAATAGTCCTCACGGACAAAAGAGCCACGCGTCATGACCGCATGCGCTTCTGCCGCGTGGAGAAAGCTTCCATCCTTTGCCTGCTCTGCCGCCCAGTAAAGGAGAGGAAGGTTAGCCATTGTATCAATCGCCGAACTGCTGCGAGCGTGTGGATCATCAAGTGGCCCCCATGCCGCGATATACGCGCCACGCTGGGTTGGCACCAGTCTCCGGCGGAGATGGTCGGCAGCCACGAGAGCAAGGTCAGCAATCCACTTTTCTCCGCAGATCCGGTGTGCGGGTACAGCGCTGCTCCAGAAGATGAAACCTATATCATGAGTATTGGGATCGGTTGCCCGTGGGGCGACCAGACGCATTCTCTCGATCGCGAGATCAAGGAACCTCTGCTCTTTGGTGTGCAAGTATCCGACAAGCAATAGGCCGACCCAGAAGCCACAGAACCAGTTGCCATGCGTCCATCCTGAAGACGTGTATCCTGCAGAGACCGACGCGGGCATTGCAAGCCAACGGCCATCGGGATCCGTAATGTAGGGAAAGGACGTCCCGAGGCTCGAATCATCTTCCACCGTCTTGGTTGAGATTAGGTCTAGGGCTTGGGTAAGCAGCTCGTTTGGCATTGGATCTGACACTCTCTTTGACGCGAGAAACCCTTGACTCGATCCCCGCTGATGAATTAAGAAATTTAGCCTTGAAATCGATTTCAGAAAAGTCCGGAGGGAAGACTTTGCTACTCGATGGGATGAAGGTGGTCGGCTTCTGTCACTATCTGCAGGGACCTGCTGCCATGCAGTACCTGGCCGACATGGGCGCGGAGGTTATAAAGATAAAACCGCCGAACGGCGCGTTCGAACGACATTGGGCAGGAGCGTACCGGGCAAGAGTCGGCGCTGTAAGCGCATTTTTCCTCTGCGCGAATGGCAACGTTCGCAGCCTGGCGATCGATCTGAAGCGTCATGAGGCTGCCGATGTCGTCTTCAGGCTCCGCCGAGATTTTTACTCGAACCTACGCGGAGCATCGCTCCGGCGTTCGATGCCAAAGGCGTCTGGTATGCACGCGTCGATGACTACGACAATCTGATGGAAAATCCTCAAGTTCGGCACAACGGCAGCTTCTGTACCGTGCAAGTCAACGGCGAGACCGCGACCCTCGTCAGCCACCCGGTTCGGTATGACGGGAAGGTGCCACCGTTTCGCTGCTTTGCGCTCGCTCCGGGGGCGGACTCTCGCTCGATCCTCGCCGATGCTGGATTTTCTTCTAAGGAGGTCACTGAGCTCATTAGCGATAAGGTCGTTTTCGAACCGGAAGGAGCGCGATGAGCGCCGAGAGAAACGACTTCTTTGTGCGCGTTGGCGATGAGGTTGAGTTTTCGAAGACCGTCGGTGAAGCCGATGTCTATCTCTTTGCGGGAATTACCGGCGATTTTTCACCCAATCACGTGAACGAAGACTTGATGAGTCGATCGAAGTACAAACGCCGAGTTGCTCACGGCGCACTCCTTGTTGGATTTATGTCAACAGGGTCGACTCGCCTGATCGAGACCTTCGGCGGATCCGCGCGCGGGAAGGCCACGGCCGTGTCGCTTGGATATGACCGGGTTCGCTTCATCGCTCCGGTCTTTATTGGCGACACGATCACAGTTCGATACCAGATCACGCGAGTCGAACCGGGGCGCGATCGCTCTTACGGCGCGGTCATCGTGACCAACCAGCACGGTAGTCAGGTTGCAGTTGCGGACAATATTCTGAAATGGGTGCCGAATGAGTTGTTGGAAGGTGCAAAAGTGCAGGAGCCGCTGATTCGAGACAGGCCGAAATTCCTCGACGAATCCGCGGAAGGGAGAGGTACCCGTTCCCAAAACCATAAAGGAGAACCATGAAGCCAGTATGTCATACATCGATTCGAATTCACGTGATCAAGCTGCTTTGTGTCGCAGGCTTAGCGATCATGGCAGCCCAGCAACCAGCCGTCGCCCAGGGCCAGAAGACTATCGCCATCGCCGTCAAAGTTGCGGGCGACCCTTGGTGGGCCAGATTGGGAGAGGGCCTTAAGGAATTTAATGGAGCTCACCCGAATCTACGCATTTTCATGCAGGGCGTCTCGCACTCCGATGGTGCGCTGCAAGCTCAGCTCATTGAGGACCTGATTGCGCAGAAGCCGGACGTACTCGGAATAGTGCCGATTTCGCCGCAGACACTCGAGCCCGTGATCGCTAAGGCTCGAGCCGCTGGTATTAAGGTCGTGATGCACGAGGGCGAGACCCAACCAACGAAGGACTTTGACGTCGAAGCCTTCGACAATGCCGCCTATGGTCGGCACCTGATGGATGAACTTGCCAAGCGCATGGGCGAGGAGGGCGAATACGGTGTCTTCGTCGGCAAGCTGACCAACGTGTCCCATAACCAATGGGTCGACTCAGCTGTCGAGTATCAAAAGCAGAAGTACCCAAAGATGAAGATGGTCGGCAGCAAAAATGAGACCAATGAGGATGCCGCGACTGCCTATCGAAAGGCACAAGAGCTGCTGGTCGCCTACCCCAATATCAAGGGGTTTCAGGGATCCTCCTCAAACGATCCCGTCGGCATCGGACAGGCGATCGAGGAAGCTGGGCTTCAGGGCAAGACGGTCGTGGTTGGAACCAGCCTGCCCTCCTTGACCGGCAACCTGCTTAAATCTGGTGCAGTCAAATTGATCAGTTTTTGGGATCCAAAGCTCGCCGGAATGGCGATGTGCGAAATCGCGCTTCGGCTGCTCAGCGGTCAGACGATCAAGGACGGCGACGATCTCGGGATCGAGGGATACCACCACGTTTCTGTTAAGGGTGACGTAATCAAAGGAGCCGCGTGGATCGACGTTACGAAAGAGAATATGGACAAATATAATTTGTGAATCCGGGCAACATCGCTACCGCCGGGCGACCTTGAAAAAAATGAAAAAGGAAGACCCCGCACCGCCAACGGTGGCTCAAGATCGCGGAAGGTGCCAAGTAACCACGGAAGCATCGTCCGCCCGGCCGGTCGTCGAGGGCACCCTTACCAAATATTCTCTCCTGCGTGCGGTCGATATTTGCAAGCACTATGACGGTGTAACGGCGCTCGCTGGCGTTAGCTTCGAGGTCGGCACCGGCGAGATTCTTGCTCTCGCGGGGGAGAATGGTTCGGGAAAGTCAACCCTGATCAGGATAATCGCAGGCGTCGAGCGCGCCAGCAAAGGGATGCTGTTCATCGAGGGCGCCGACTGGACCGGTCGCTCGCCAATCGAACGGATCGAGGCGGGTATTCAGGTCATATATCAGGATTTTGCGCTCTTCCCTAATCTGTCTGCGGGAGAGAACATTTGGCTGCCTCAGCAATTGCATCAACGCCGGCGTCTGGTCGCTCGCTCCACGGGCGTGGCGATGGCGCAACGGTGCTCAATGAAGTCGGCGTTACAATAGAACTCGATCGCCCAGTTGCCGACCTGCCGGTCTCGCAGAAACAGCTTGTCGCGATCGCGCGGGCGCTTGTCCATGACGCGAGGCTGCTTATCATGGATGAGCCGACCACCGCGCTCACTCACCGGGAGGTCCAGCATCTCTTCGAGATCATTCGGCGCCTGGCAGCACGCGGTAAGAGCTTCATTTTCGTCAGCCACAAGCTTCAGGAGATCGCCCAGATTTGTGACCGGGTCGTCGTTCTTCGAAATGGATCGAAGACGCTTGATGCGCCAATGAAGGATTTGAGCAAAGCTCAGATTGCACTTGCCATGACCGGGCGAGAGATCGGTCCTGGGCATTATCGACGAACTCAGCCGAACTCGAGCACGGTTCCCCTCCTCGCGGTCCGTGGTTTTACCCGCGATGGCGAATATCACGACATTACCTTCACGCTCGCTGCCGGTGAGGTGCTCGGACTCGCCGGCCTCATGGGAGCGGGACGCACGGCGGTTGTTAAAGGGCTTTTCGGCCTCCCTCCGGCGGATCTCGGGACTATCGAGATCGATGGCAGGCGCATCGTCATCCGCAATGTCAGTGATGCGGTCAGGGCGGGTCTGGCGTATGTACCTGAGGATCGGCTCAGTGAAGGGCTGTTTCTGGACTTCAGCATCGACGACAACATCGCTGTGCGAGCAATGGAACGCCTCATCAGCAAGACCGGCTGGATTTCGGGCCCGCGCAAGGCCAAAGAAGCCGCTCTCTGGGTTGACCGGCTTTCGATTAAGACGCCTTCAACTCGTCTGCCAGTCAGTAGCCTTTCTGGCGGCAACCAGCAGCGGGTCGTTCTTGCTAAATGGATGGCCGCTAATCCGCGTGTACTCATCCTGAATCGTCCCACGACTGGCATCGACGTCGGCTCAAAACCGGGCATCCACCAGATCGTCATGGAGCTTGCCGCGAGAAAGGTCGGTGTCATTGTCGTGTCCGACGATCTGCCGGAACTCATGATCATCTGCGATCGGGTTATCGTAATGCGGGGCGGGGCAATCGTGGCGGAGAGAAATGTTAGTGAGAGTTCGGAGCAGGAGATCACGCAAATCGTGACCGAAAGCGCCCCATGACCCTTCCGAGGAACTTCCCGCGCCACGAGGGGATCGTGCTCGTCACCGTGATCCTGCTTGCGATTGTGGTCGGAACGATCAATCCGGGGTTCTTTTCGTTCTATAATGTCTTCTCCCTGCTGAAGAACAGCACGGTAGTCGGTCTTTTCGCGATCGGATTCTTTCTCGTCCTGGTAGTGGGAGGTCTCGATGTTTCATTCACCTCCATCGGAGTCGTCGCCATGTATGGCACGGTGAAGCTTGCGCTTGCATTCTATCCCGATGCACCGCTGGTCATCCTCTTAGTTGTCACAGCGCTGATCGGCGCCACGTTGGGACTCATCAACGGACTGTTGGTAACGCGGCTCCGGGCACCCTCTTTGATCGTCACTCTTGGCACAATGAGCCTCTACCGCGGCTTTCTTCTCTACTTCATTGGCACCAACTGGATACGGCAGGTGCCAAGCGCTATGATCGAGTTCAATCGATTCAACATTCTTGTGATGACTGCTCAGAACGGCGCTCAGGTGGGACTGCACATTTCCGTCGCTATCTTTCTGGCGGTTGTGGCGATCGTGTTCCTGGTACTCCGTTACACAACCCTCGGCCGCAGCCTCTACGCAGTTGGCGGCAACCCGGTGGCAGCGCGGCGCATGGGGATCAATGTCGAAGCCGTCGAGACGCTCGCCTATTGCATGGCAGGGACACTTGCTGGGATAGCAGGATTCCTCTCGGCGGTGATGCTTCGTCTCGCCAATCCCCAGACGCTTACGGGCTCCGAACTCGACGTAATTGCTGCCGCCGTTCTTGGCGGGGCAGCGATCACCGGAGGCAAGGGTAGCGTCATTGGCGTATTCCTCGGCGTACTGCTCATCGTGATCACGAACGACAGTCTGATCGTCCTCGGAATTCCGGCCGCGTGGCAGAAGGTGGCAATCGGACTCCTCCTCCTTGTCGCGATTGGCATGCCATTGCTCGGCGCGCGGCGGTTTAACGGCTTCGCAGCTTCGGACAGGAGGCGGCCTGGTCAAAGTGGGAGGGGCATCGCGATGAGAGTACTGCAATCCATCGATTCCCGCTTGGCTACCCTCTCGCTTGCTGCGATCCTGATCGCGGGAACACTCGGCTTAGTCAGGCCGGACACATTCCTTAGCCCCCTGAACATAAATTCGATGTTGCTGCAAAGCAGCGTCATCGGAATGTTATCGCTTGCGGTTGCGGTCACGATGCTGACGGGCGGTATCGACCTTTCGATCAACGCGATCGCCAATCTTAGCTCGATCGTTGTCGCAATACTGTTGTCCAAGATGGTCCCAGCGGAGGGCGGCAATGTTACGCTCGCGATCACTGCCCTTGCTCTCGTCGTTGGACTCCTGGTCGGCTTTGGTTGCGGTCTTTTCAATGGGTTCCTCATCGCCATTTTAGGCTACTCGCCGATATTGGCGACGCTCAGTACGATGACGCTTTTCATTGGCATCGGAACGGTCCTGACGGGCGGTAACACGCTCTTCGGCATCAGCGCTTTTGCTACAGTCGGCCGCGGTTCTGTTCTCGGCATACCACTACCTGCAATCATCTTCTTGTTGGCAGCACTTGTGCTGTCACTCGTACTCGAAGCGAGACGATTCGGTTTTTATGTATACCTTTATGGTGCGAATGAATCGGCGGCAAGGTTCTCGGGGATCAATGAGCACCGGCTGCTCCTCAGCGTTTATGCTGTCAGCGGAATACTGTCGGCTGTTGCCGGTCTGATCAATCTCGGCGTAACCAACTCAGCCAATGTCGATTTTGGTTCCTCCTATGTTCTTCTCGCAATTCTGATCTCGGTCTTGGGCGGCATCTCTGCCTCGGGAGGAGCAGGCCGAATCATTGGCGTGGTCCTCGCCGTTTTGATCCTGCAGTTCCTGTCCACCGGTCTCAACCTGGTTTTCCAGTCGAGTGGCAGCAACTTCCTCAAAGAATTCGCCTGGGGGGCTACCCTGCTCGTGGTTCTGGCAATCGGGGGGCGCCGCTATTCTAGGCTTGGCCGGGCCTCCATAAGCCGAGGCCAGACGCCCACTGTCAAAGCCGACAGCGCCGTTCAGCCTTGATGTCGATATATGGAGGTTTAAGACGATGGCAAACCGCGATTTGAACTCAGATACGCTGCTCGTAGCGTGTGATGCCGTTCTCCGGGAAATCGGGGGATATCCAATCACACCTGACCGCCTCAACGCTGCTCTACCATTAATCCGAGAGATTCTGTCGGCTATCCGCGCGATGGACGAGGTTGATGTCAGCGCCTCCGAACCCATGACAACCTTTCGGCCACTGGTATGAATGGCGCGGTCTCTCTTACCATTCGCGAAGCAATGGACGGAATCCGTTCCGGTGCGCTGAACGCCGTTGAATTGATGGAGGCCTGTCTGGATGCCGCTGACAGGCTCGACAACAAGCTTAATGTGTTTGTGACGCGGGTGGACCGCGAGGTTCTCCTCCAGCAGGCTGCGGACGTCGACAGGCGGCGCAAGGCGGGCATTGAACTCGGGCCCCTTGCGGGAATCCCGATCGCTCTTAAGGACATTTACTTCACGAGCGACCTACCGACCACGGCAAGCTCGAAAGTTCTCGCTGAACACCGGACCAACGAGGACGCATTCACGGTGACAAAGCTGAGACAGTCGGGCGCTCTCATCGTTGGCAAGGTACAAACTCACGAGTTTGCCTACGGCCCAACTACGGTAAACGAATTTGCGGGCCCGTCACGCAACCCTTGGAATCCGGACCACGTGCCAGGCGGATCGAGCGGCGGTTCTGCGATCGCAGTTGCAACCGGTATGTGCCTCGGCGCTACCGGAAGCGACACTGGCGGCTCGATCCGGCATCCAAGTGCGTTTTGCGGTGTCACGGGGCTGAAGCCGACCTATGGGCTAGTCAGTCGGCGAGGCATCTTTTCGCTCAGCTGGTCGCTCGATCATGCGGGCCCAATCACGCGCACCGTCGACGACGCGGCGTTCATGCTTCAGGTGATGGCGGGCTTTGATGCACTGGACCCCGGGTCCATCGAAGTGCCGATACCTGACTATGTCGCCGGGGTGAGGCAGGCGCCCGTGTCATTGCGAGTGGGTATTCCACGCGAGCATTTCCTGGATTTGGTCGACGGGGAGGTCCGCGAGGCGTTCGACACATCGTTGCGAACTCTCGAGGGTTTCGGCTGGAGAATTGAGGAGGTATCGATACCAAACCTGCGTTACGCGCTTGGTGCCGAGCTGGCAATCATTGGCGCCGAGTCGTCGTCCTATCACCGTGAGATGATGCGCGTCCACGCCGATGACGTGTCGAGCGACATTCGCAAGGAGCTCGATTCGGGGATGGTGCTTCTTGCGACGGATTACCTTCTGGGGCAACGGGTCAGGCGGATTATTGCCGAGGAATTCCGCGCAGCGTTCCAGAAGGTTGATGTTCTTGCAACGCCTACAATACCGATCCCGGCACCGCGCATCGACCAGTCGGACGTGCACATCGCCGGCCAAAAGATATCCGTCTTGAGCGCGATTTGGCGGAACACTTATCCCGCAAACCTCACAGGATCTCCCGCGCTATGTATTCCGTGCGGGTTCACTGAAGGAGGGTTGCCGATCAGCATGCAGCTCATCGGACGTAACTTCGATGAGTTGACATTGCTTCAAGTCGGTCACCGCTTCCAATTGGAGACCGATTGGCACAGCCGGATGCCACCAGTGATTTAGCGGCGCCCCCGTCACGAGCTCAATTGTGGCACCTCTTTTTATCAGGGACCACTTGCTTCACACTCGACCGTCTCCCCGCGATTGCAGCAGTTTCAACTCGGCACCCGCGATTTCTTACTACACTCCACAGCGTGCTATCAGCTCCAAAGTTTCTGATCTTGTAATGGCATGAATCCGGGAGTCAAAGGTGGCTAATTTTGCTTCGTGTACTGCAGCCAGCTTCGTGAGATAGAAATCCGTAAGCTGCTTGTGGCCGCTCAGGTTTCTGAAGTCTCGCCTCAAATGAGGGAGACCACTCCAGTATTCGTGTTGTTCTAGGGCAATGAGGCGCTCTAAAAGCGTGGCCGCTTCGTAGGGAGTGACTGCGTCCCGTGTAAACGCCGGGTTGGACGAAAGTCGAACAAAAGCCAGCTCGGTTAAGGCACATGTTGCCCATCTCTTCCTCGAGTGAGTCCACCAGCTGTGAGCCGCTTCGTGGAATTCATGGCTTGGCCAAGCGAGGGCTAAGAGCACATTGGTATCGAGCAGGTATTTGGCCATCAATCTTCCTCATCGAGGATTTCTGCTGCCCGATTTCCAGGAATCTTTTCTGCAGAAATCCCAATTCGGAATACAGGTACGCCATTTTTAATGTCAAACGATGGTTCCCACGCGAGGCCTTTTCGAGCGAGTTGAGAAATAACCTCTCCAAGAGTCCGACCGGAGTTCTCCGCAATCTGCTTGGCCATGGCATAAACATCGTCCTCAATCATCACCGTTATCCGCATGATGCGAATATCCAAATATGATGCTAAAAATGCAATGCGATGTTTTAAGAGAATCTCGACAAATTCCTGCGGAAACTGCACGATAGTTCTTCCTGATTCCGTCTCAGGTACGGCGAAGCCCTGCGAGAAAGCCGGAACGTGGGCCTCACCCAGATTTCGTCGGTCAGGCAGACGTCTCGATATATTTGGCAGAACTTGACAATGGGGGACGTTTAATGGCGGCAGACTTCGACAAGCAGAAATTTAATGACGACCTCCTCTTGGGCCAGACCGATCGAGAGGTGGCGGCTCGTCGATATCCGACCATCCTGCATGTTCTCGACAATCCTGAAGTGCGGAATTACTTCGCCACATTTGATTCCCCGGCTAACCGTGCGAAGCGTTCCAGTCGAACCGCCGGCTTTATCGCCATTGTTCTGGCTGGCGCTGCGCTGATGGTTGCGGCGGCTGAACACCTGGTCAAAAACGACGGGGGAATGCTGCCGACCTTTTTAGTGGTGGTCTCGGCTTTAGCGGGAATATTGAGTGTCATCATTGGGGGGATGGGCGTCTTGTTTGCAGGCAAGAAGCGAGAGTGGCTCCACCTGCGATTCATGACGGAGCGCATTCGGCAATTCCATTTCCAAGCTTTCGTGTCTCGACTGCCGGAGATTCTAGCCTCTTTGAAGGATGATCAGGCTAAAGAGACATTCAGATTGGACCGAAAAGTATGGTTTGAGAACTTCAAGACACGTTTTGATGGCAAACTGGCGGCAGAATTTAATGGGACGATCAGTGACGAGACAGGGACAGACATTTGGTTGCACGAAGGCCAGCGAGAGCTGGGCGAAATCCGAGAGGGGAAAGAAATTGATCCTATCTTTCTGGCCTATCGAGAGCTGAGGATCATGCATCAGATCGGATATGCGAATTATAAATTGAAGGATGATCACAAGATTCTTTCCAAGGCTCCACGCCGGCAGGCCGCTGTGCTTTCAGCTGTCGCCTTCATTTGTATCATTTTACTTTGCGCCATCCACGTTGGTGTCTTGATCAGCGTTATCGCGCCCGGTGAATCATTTTGGTCGGCGTTCAGGACCTCGGAACTCCCTAGCGTCATCGTCATCTGGTTCGCGATCGTGGCGCTCGGAGTTCGTGCGATCGAACAGGGCTTACAGCCAGAGCGCGAAATCGAGCGGTACCAGCAGTACCTTTCGGCTGTTCGGGCCATCCTCGAACGGTTCGACAATGCACGAACGCAGGCCGAAAAGGTCAAGGTCATGCAGGAAATGGAGAGAGCGTCCTTTGACGAGATGCGCAATTTCTTGATAACCAATGACAGAGCTCGGTTCGTGATGTAGCAATCTCTCCAACGCGGCCGGGCCTCCCTGATTCCCTCCAGGCCGCCGCCACGCGATTCGCCGCCAAAACACCGGAACCATGCTGGCCGTTGATTTCCTCCCACGACTGCCCTGCGAACCAAAAACCCGAAGACAAGAATGTAACAACAGATTTCACCGATGACTGACGCCTACCTATTGCCCCGGGTTTCTACTTCCCGCGCCAAATCTTCCTTTCCCTGCCTACGCAGGAAATCGGCCGCTCGTTGGCGGAGTTTCGAATCGTCCGGCAGCCGATCGAGGGAATAGCGCCGCAGAAAATCCGCGCCGATCAGATCTTCTTCGAAGCCGGCTTGTGCCAGATGGATAAGCGGGTGCCACGGATCCAGATCATAGGCGTGACGGGCTTCGTTCCCGTTCATGTCGGGTCGAATGATCAGATCAGCCGCCTCGCTCCTGCGTGGTTGTGCCGTAAGGATCGACCGGTCGCTCTTCCACCGCTGACAGACTCCAGCGCAGTAGCCGGGCGTAATCGGTATCCTCGTTCATGTGCGGACGAAGCCGACCTTCGAGTTTCAGTAATTCGTCTGCAAAAAGAGTCTCGATCTGGCCGGCCGGGGCGATTCGTTTGCCTTCGAGCCAAACGAGAAAGTCACTCCACCAATCCGGTGGAGAAACATGCGCCGGCGACAAGGGCCAGATTCGCGCGGTATTGTCGTCCGAGGCGGTGAGAACCTGGCGGCCGTCCGGGCTAAAGACCGCGCTATTAACCAAGCCAGTGTGACCTCGGAAGGTGGCCAGGAGCTTGCCGTTCTCAGCCTCCCAGAGCCGCGCGGTCGCGTCCCCTGAAGCGGTGAGAACCCGCCTCCCGTCCGGGCTGAAGATCGCGCTGGAAAGATAGCCGCTATGGGCCTGGAAAGTGGCAAGGGGACCGCCGGTCGAAGCATCCCAGAGCCGTGCGGTCGTGTCCTCCGAAGCGGTGAGCACATGCCGTCCGTCGGGGCTAAAAACCGCGCTGGAAACGTAACCGGTGTGCCCTTGGAAAGTGGCCAGGCGTTTGCCACTCTCAGCCTCCCAGAGCCGCGCGGTCCTGTCGCTTTCGCCTGAGGCGGTGAGCACACGTCGACCGTCCGGGCTAAAAACCGCGCTATTAACCGAATCCGTGTGGCCACGAAAAGTGGCTCAGTAGCTTGCCGCTCTCAGCTTCCCAGAGCCGCGCGGTCTGATCGCTTGAGGCGGTAAGCACGCGCCGCCCGTCCGGGCTGAAAACCGCGCTCCGAACATAGCTGGTGTGGCCACGGAAAGTGCTCAAGAGCTTGCCGCTCTCAGCTTCCCAGAGCCGCGCGGTCTGATCGCTTGAGGCAGTGAGCACACGCTGCCCGTCTGAACTGAAAACCGCACTATTAACTGACGCGGTGTGGCCTTGGAAAATGGCTACGGCCTTGCCACTCTCAGCTTCCCAGAGCCGCGCGGTCTTGTCTCCCGAGGCGGTCAGCACACGCCGCCCGTCTGGACTGAAAACTGCACTGTAAACCGATTTGTCGTGGCCTCGGAAAGCGGCCAGGAGCTTGCCGCTCTCAGTTTCCCAGAGCCGGGCGGTAGTATCCCCTGAGGCAGTAAGCACACGCCGACCGTCCGGGCTGAAGACCGCGCTCGCAACCTCGCCGGTATGGCCTGCGAAGGTGGCCAGGAGCTTGCGGCTTTCAGCCTGCCAGAGTCGCGCGGTCTTGTCCCTGGAAGCGGTGAGTACGCGCCGCCCGTCCGGGCTAAAGACCGCGCTCGCAACCTCGCGGGAGTGGCCTTGGAAAATGGCCAGGGGCCTGCCGCTTTCAGTCTCCCAGAGCCGCGCGGTCGTGTCCCCGGAGGCGGTGAGCACACGCCGCCCGTCTGGGCTGAAAACCGCTCGATATACCCTGTTGGAGTGGCCCTGGAAAGTGACCAGGAGCTTGCCGCTTTCAGCCTCCCAGAGCCGCGCGGTCGTGTCCTCATAGGCAATGAGTACCCGCCGCCCGTCCGGGCTGAGGACTGCGCTCCAAACTCCGCCACTGTGGCCTTCGAACGTGGCCAGGCGTTTGCCGCTTTCAGTTTCCCAGAGCTCGGTCGTGCCCGCTGAGGCGGTAAGTACGCGCCGCTCGTCCGGACTAAAGACCGCGCTCACAACACCGCCCGCATGGAATGCGAATGCGGTCAACAACTTACCGCTTTCAGTCTCCCAGAGCCGCGCGGTCCTGTCCCTTGAGGCAGTGAGCACACGCCGTCCGTCCCGGCTAAAAACCGCGCTATTAACTGCGTCGCCGTGTTGGAAAGTGGTCAAGAGCAAGCCGCTCTCAGTCTCCCAGAGCCGCGCGGTCCTGTCCTCGGAGGCGGTAAGCACACGCCGTCCGTCCCGACTAAAAACCGCGCTATATACTCTGTTGGTGTGGCCTTGGTAAGTGACCAGGAGCTTGCCGCTTTCAGCCTCCCAGAGCCGCGCGGTATTGTCCTCCGAGGCGGTCAGCACACGCCGGCCGTCCGGGCTAAAGACCGCCATCACAACCTCGCCGGCATGGCTTTGGAAAGTGGTCAGGAGCTTGCCGCTTTCAGCCTCCCAGAGTCGCGCGGTATTGTCCCCGGAGGCGGTGAGCACGCGCTGCCCGTCCGAACTGAAAACCGCGCTATTAACTGAGCCGGTGTGGCCCTGGAAGCTGGTCGGCGAGTGCGCAATGGGCGCAGAGAGCAGGGAAGCTATTGAGGCTTCTGCCGGGAGTGAGGATCGCGGCGTGTAGCGGCTCGCACGGGCCAGATACGCTAGTGCATCGCCATCCTCCCCGCGCCCAAACTTTTCCTCGGCTACGAGCCAATCCGAGCGGGCGGCCTCCTCCAACATTGACCCGAGTTCGCGGTTCTTCGCCTCGAGGTTGGCGTTGGCGGCAACTGCGGCTTGCTTCTGCTTTTCGGTCTCGACTTTCTGCCAATAACCAAAGATGGCGGCCGCGCTGGCCAACACGGTTAAGAATGCAAACACAATCAACGCACTAACCAGGAGCCGCTGACGACGCCTTTGCTGAGCATGGGCCTGAGCCATCGAAGCAGCGACGTAGGCCTTCAAATCCGGCGTCAGTTCCTCCCCATACTCCGCAATGAGTTGTTCCGCTTCACTCAATTGTTTGCCAGGCGGCAACAGAAAATCGCGGAGTCCTGTTTTCCGCACGCCAGCGTTCGTGGGAAGCGGCAACTCTCGCACGGGGTAGGATCAAATCATCGCGCTCTGCCAGCAAAAGATTCTTCAGCGTTGTCCAGTGTTCGAACAACGCCTCGTGCGCGACTGTGACCTCGGCTTTCTGATCGTCCGCCTTACCGGTCTCAACAACCAGTAGACGAGCGGCCACAAACGCGTCGACCAATGCTTTGGCTCCAGGCGGATAAGCCGTCAATTGGTCGTAAGGAACCCGCTGACGTTGGAATGCCGTGCCGCTTGGCCCCTTCTCGATGACATCCAGTTCGGACCTTTCGGCTATTTCAGCGGCCGGACCGTCCAATGTCGTCGCCAGACGCCGCATCACGGACCGGAACGCCTCCTGCGGCAGTTCAGGCAGGTCCTCCAAGGTCGCATCCGCCCGTTTTGCGAGTGCCCGCACGATACTACCGTCAAGATGCACTCGATAAGCTTCAAAAGTGAGCAGGCCATCTGCGCTCCGCTGCTTGTACAGCTCGTCAAGAGCGAATTCCAGGAGCGGCAAAAGCCGCGGCTCGGCTTTCACCTGGTCAGCCAGAACTTCGTCAAGACCTTCCTGCGTTACCGGATCTTTCTCGAACCTTAGTCCGGCCGCTATAGCAGGCTGGCGAATTATTTGCCCAATTTCAGCAGGCTCCGTCGGCAAGAGATCGAATTGTCCATCGGCTTCTTTTAAATCAACAAACACGGGCAGCTGTTGGATCTGAGAATAAAAATCAGTTCGCAGTGTCATCAGCACAAACACGACTCCACTTGCGGCAAGTGCATCCAGCGTGAGGGCAAAGCCTTTTCGCAGTTCCGGGCGGCGGTTAAGGTCATCCGAAGTAAACAATTCCTCTGCCTGATCGATGACGAGCGCCAGGCATGCTTCTCGTGGTGTGAGATCTGCCAACAACAGTCCGTAACGTTCAACATCAGCCGTTCGGTTTTCCTTTTGGCTTTCCGCAATCCAGCCCCGTAGTTTCTGGGCTTCGTCCTCACGGCAAAGAACTGAAACCTGGTTGAGCGCGCTCCTGATGAGGAGAGCAGCTGCTTTTGGATCAGCGCGCAGGTCCATAGCGAGCTGCTCGACGGTGGAACTGCTGCCAATCAGTTCCGGTAAACCTTCGCCGTCCCGCTGCTGTCGCACCAACGCAGCGGCTAGCCGATCGAATAAATCACCGGCCTCTGTTTGACCTCCTGGCCGGAAAACGACATGGCGCCAGAGACCGACCCCTTCGATCGTACTCGGCTTAACCAAAAGAGGAAGCAACTCCCGCCATGGCAAGCGAAGACTTGCCGCTTCCGCTCGCCCCAAAATCAGGACGAAGGGACGTCCCTGCGCTGCTTTGGGTCGCAAACGATCCAAGACTTCACCGATGGCACGGGTACGCCCGCAGAAGACCGGTGCATGCATAAATTGGAATGCTTCCAGACCCCGAAAGGGCGATCCTTTCGTCCAGGTCGGAGCGGGTGGTCTAAAAGTTCTAAGTTCGGGGCCTGACCGGTCAGCCACTGGCGGAAAGCGCTCATTCAACTTGCCAACCAGCAGCTTTTCCAGAACCTGCTCGAATTGGTCCAGTGCCTGATACCTGTTTAGCGCGGCGGTAAAAACCCGCTGGCCGTCCTGCTCCCGCTCGCACCATTCTTTGATAAATGCGATCAGCGCCTTCCATTGTGCCAAGTCGGCCTCAGTCTTCGCTCCCTCGCCCTCTTCGTCGGCTTCAAATGTGGGTTTCGTGTCGTTTTTAAAAATGAAAATATCTGGTACGCCACGCGCTTTCTTTGACTCGACGGCGGTGACCAATTCGAACTCGCTTCCGGAACGCCAGCGACCTCCGCCGGGACGCTCGTGCTTAACACTCAATGGGTTGCCCAACCGCTTCCACAAGATGCATATCACCAAGTCGAAGTTCGAAGTAAGTGGGATATTCTCATGGTAGTCACGGGTCGACTCCATCGGTTCATATTCCCAGAAGTACGGCTGGACCTCGACCCGGTCTTGAAAATCCGCCGCGACTCGGCGGATCACTTGCTCGGCAAGATGTCGTTCTCGGCCCACGTCACCGGGCGAAGAAACAAAAATCTTGTAAACAGACATGGAATTGTGACCTAAGAATCCTAGGAAAATGCAGGATGATTTCGATCAGATGGCGCCCCGTACAATTTACTTTCCTTTATCGTGTCAGTGAAGCTCGCCCAATGATCAACATATCTGGTGTAGTCAGCTGGACCGTAACCGATGCCTGACTCGGAGCCGAGACTAAACTCGCGCTTCCAGCGGAGCTCTTGCCTCGCGTCTTTACGAACCGAACACCGTCATGATTCACTATCGCCACGTGGTGAGCTTCAGACAGCCCCCGCGGCGGCTGGACACAGCAGGATTGCGGCGGAAACATCTTGACAGCTTGCAGACTGGTAAAGAGTGACGTAGAAAGTGATGAGCTTGTGCCATGCAGCGTATCTTCACAATCTCTCTTCTGCTGCTGAGTTTGACCTTTCTGGGCCAAGCCCGAGTAGAACCATTCTCTTGTGGAGCGTCGGTGGCTTATTCCGACGTAAACGATACTGGCTGTCAAAAGGCCTGCTGCGAGAATCCGGCCTGCTGTAAGACGCAGCGTACAAAAGAAGCGACGCCCATCCACTCCAGCGGCCCTAGACTGGTTAGTCTGGATTGCTTTGGTTGTGCCCTCTCGTTTACCCGGCTGGTCTTTGTTCTGCCCATGCCAACCGAGTCAGTGGAGCCGAGCGATGCGCCAAGATACGCTCAGCCCGTGCTGGCCACTAGCTGCGTTCGATTGATCTGAGCGTTCTGTAGCCACAGGACAACTGTGTCTTGGCATCGCCGTTCGCGGCGAGAGCCCGGCCACAATAAATCCGCAATCTTTCATCCGGATTATTTCCTCAGATCTGTAAATCATCCATTTCGCGTTCATTGCCTTCCCATCAGGACTTCTCTGCGGGTAACGGCATTGGCTCCGCCCGCCCCTATTTGCCGATACGAGCTCTCTTTCTAGAAGAGCTATCAAAATGATTAACCGTCTCCCTATTTTTCCAATCTTGTTAGCGATGTTCCTGCTTGGAGCATGTTCGAAGCCTGGACGAATCGTTTCTGTCGAGATTGATGTCGATTACTACACCTGCACAATGCATCCGTGGGTGCATTCTAAAAAGCCAGGCAAATGTCCAGTATGCGCAATGGATCTGGTGCCTGTCCTCAAAAACAAGTCTCAGCGTGACCAGGCGGGTCAACCGAGTAAAGGGAGTCCGATACCTGGCATTAGCTCGAAGCTGAGCGCACAACCGGAATCACACGATTTCGACGTCCCAATCGAGCGCCAGCAACAGTTCGGTGTCAGTTACGCTCAAGCTAAACGGCAACCGCTTGTGCACACCGTCCGCACAGTCGGTTTGGTGACTGCTGACAAGGGGCGCCAATGGAGGTACGTAGCTCGCACTGACGGCTACGTTCAAAAGCTTTACATTACCTCGCCGGGTCAAGTCGTTGAGAAGGGTCAGGATCTTTTGCAAGTTTACAGTCCGGACCTTGCGACGTCCGAACAAGAGCTCATCAAGCTTCTGGATAGCCGTGATCATCCTGCGTCCCGTGACATCGACCAATGGATCCTGTCTGCGAAACGGCGCTTGCGCCAATGGAATCTCACGGATCAACAAATCGAAGAGCTGGAAAAGAAACGAACTTCTTCAGAATATTTGACATTGGTCTCCCCATTTCGAGGCGTCGTCGAGGATGTCCCGGTTGACCAGGGAGCTAGATTCTCAATGGGTCAGAAACTGATCAGCGTAGCCGACTTGTCGCAGGTGTGGGTTTGGGCTGAGTTCTACCAGAACGAGATTCGATTAATCAATGTCGGCCAAGCGGTCTCGATCACCTACGGCTCCGACAAATCGCTTTCGGGCGTGGTCGCTATAGTTAATCCGTTCGTCTCACAGACGCAACGAACCACAAAAGTTCGAATTGATCTGCCGAACCCCGACCTAGAGCTACGGCCCGGGATGTACGTTAACGCTGATCTTTCTGTTGATCTCGGAGAAGGAATAACCATTCCCATTAATGCGGTCGTACCGACCGGCAGCAGGAATATTGTCTTCTTAGATAAAGGGAATGGAGAACTACAACCGCGGATTGTTCAGCTAGGCAGCCAAGTTGGAGACGCCTACCAGATTTTGAGTGGATTGAAAGAGGGCGATCGAATTGTCGCGAGCGCTAATTTCCTCATCGATGCGGAATCGCAAGTTCAGGGGGCACTACAAGGTCTTGAGGAAGAAACACCGACACCATCTCCTGACGAAACAGGCCATCAGAGTAGCTTGGGCAACAATTCAAAGGAGCCTTTCGATTCACTGCTTAAGGATTACTACGCGGTTCAGCAGCAGCTTGCCCAAGACAAAACAGACCGTCTCAAAGAGACGATCAATGACTTTGATAGTAATATTCACGTAGTATCGGGAACCGATTTCCAGCTAGGAAATCGGCAGTCCCAGTTCATGGAAGATCTGAAAGAACTGGATGAAGTCACCGAACCTGCCTTTCAGGCTAGTGACTTGGAAACGGCGCGAATCCAATTCGGCAAGATAAGCGCTGCGCTTATCACACTTCTTTCTGACTATCGTCCAGTTCTAACTCAGGAGTGGAAGGTGATGATGTGTCCGGTGTGGGGTAAATCGCCGGCCCGATGGCTTCAAACCGATCAGGAGGTCCACAACCCGTTCCTAGGAGCCGCAATGCCCACTTGCGGACAAACGATCGGCTCGATCGGGACAATGAACTTGAAATCGGCCCGATGATCCATTCCAACCACATTAAGCAAGAGACACTGGTGGAGCGGATAATAGGTGCCAGTGCGCGCAATAAGTTCCTCATCATCATATTCACCGTATTTGCGGTGGCTGCAGGGATCTATGGGCTACTCCACACATCCCTGGATGCCATCCCGGACCTCTCCGACGTTCAGGTAATTATCTACACCGATTGGGAAGGTCGATCACCGGATCTTGTTGAAGATCAGATAACCTATCCGATCTCGGCCCGTTTCATTTCCGCTCCTAAGGTTAAATTTGTCCGTGGCGAATCCATGTTTGGAAAATCTTTTGTCTACGTCATTTTCGAAGATGGCACGGACATCTATTGGGCTAGATCGAGGGTTCTCGAGTATCTGAATTCTGCTCGAGGCTCATTGCCGTCGAATGTAAATCCAGTCATCGGCCCCGACGCTACCGGGGTGGGTTGGGTTTACGAGTATGCGTTGATCGATAAATCCGGGAATCACTCTCTCGCAGATCTGCGCTCGTTTCAGGATTGGACCCTGCGCTACGCATTGGAGTCAGTAAAAGGTGTCTCCGAAGTCGCATCCGTTGGTGGCTTCGTGAAGCAATACCAGGTCGATCTCGATCCCAACGCTCTTGTTGCCTACAATCTTTCCGTTAAAGACATCGCGAGCGCGATCCAGGCAAGCAACAGTGACGTTGGCGGTAAAACCTCTGAGGTTGCGACTACGGAATATTTCGTTCGAGGCCACGGCTATATTCGAACTCCGGCGGACATCGAAGATGTTGTCCTCAAAGTTCAGAATGGGACACCGGTATACATCAAGAACATCGCCAGGGTGCATCTGGGCGGAGATCTTCGTAGAGGTGTCGCGGAACTCGATGGCAAAGGGGAAGTGGTGGGCGGAATTGTCGTGATGCGATACGGCGAAAACGCCCTCAACGTCATTTCTGGCGTCAAGAAAAAGCTGGAAGAACTTAAGTCCTCATTGCCCACTGGGGTCCAAATCATTCCGACCTACGACCGCAGCGGGATCATCAAGAGAGCCATCGCGACCCTTCGGGAGAAGCTCATCGAAGAAAGCATCGTTGTAGCGCTGGTATGTATTGTTTTTCTCTGGCATGGGCGATCCGCGCTGGTCGCGATCATCACACTGCCGATTGCGATTATCTTGTCGTTTGTTCCGCTGTTTCTGCTTGGGCAGACCTCGAACATCATGTCCCTTGGAGGTATTGCGATCGCGATCGGCGCCATGATTGATGCGGCCATTATCATGGTTGAAAACGGTCACAAATCACTGGCGCATTTTCGCGAGGAGCACAAACGCGATCCGGATCTTGGCGAGCGCACAGAACTCCTTATCGGTGCGGCAAAATCCGTGGGCCGGCCGCTTTTCTTCTCACTGCTAGTCATTACAGTGAGTTTCATTCCCGTTTTTTCGTTGACGGCTCAGGAAGGGCGACTCTTCCGGCCTCTGGCGTTTACCAAGACATTCGCGATGTTGTTCGCATCTTTTCTAGGCATTACCCTGGTCCCCGTGCTCATGCTCTGGCTAATCCGCGGTAAGATTACGCCCGAGGCTAAAAATCCGGTCAATCGCTTTCTGATCTGGACCTATCAGCCATGTGTAAACTTCGTTCTCCGGCACCGAAAACTCACCCTCGCCTTTGCCTTTGCTATTTTGGTCGCGACAGCCTTCCCATTTCTGCAGCTCGGTAAGGAGTTCATGCCACCGTTAAACGAAGGTGACATCCTTTATATGCCAACCGCCGTGCCTGGCATGTCGGTGACCGAGGCAACTCAGGCCTTACAAATTCAAGACCGCATGCTTCGGAAGCTGCCCGAGGTGGAAACCGTATTCGGCAAAGCAGGGCAAGCAGAAAGTTCAACTGATCCCGCTCCTCTCTCCATGTTTGAGACGGTCGTGCAACTGAAGCCTTCCAATAAATGGCGCGCCGGCATGACCTGGGACAAGCTCATCGCTGAGTTGAATGCCAATATTAAGACTCCGGGAATGGCTAATATATTCTGGATGCCAATCCAGACTCGGACCGAAATGTTAACCACCGGCTTTAGATCGCAACTTGGCATCAAAGTTTTTGGCAAAGATCTAAGTCAAATCCAAAACGTCTCGATTCAGATCGAGCGCACGCTAGCCGACTTTCCAGGCACCCGCAGTGTATTCGCCGAACGGACAACAGGCGGATATTTTCTAGATTTCACTGTCGATCGCCAAGCTGCGGCCAGGTATGGGTTGCGAGTTGACGATATCAACGAGGTGATCCAAACCGCGATCGGTGGACAAACGATCGCCACAACCGTTGAAGGCCGCGAGCGTTACCCGATCAGTGTCCGTTACGCTCGCGATTTTCGAAATGATCTTGATGCTTTGAAGCGAGTACTCGTACCGGCGCCTGCGCTCGCGGCGACTTTAGACGGGGCGGTGGCAATCTCTGACGAGTCAGGTCCACCGATGGGCCTCGTGCCGCATATACCGATCTCGTTGGTTGCAAATATCGGATACAAAATGGGTCCGCCTCTGATCCGCAGCGAAGATGGCCAGTTGGTGGGTTTTGTTTTTGTCGACGTCACGAGCAGCGACATAGACGGCTATGTTCGTGCCGCTGCCCAGCGCATAAGCGAGCAGGTAAAATTTCCGCAGGGTTATTACATTCAGTGGGCGGGCCAATTTCAGTATCTGAAAGAAGCTGAACAGAGGCTGGCAGTGGTGATCCCCTTTACTCTGTTGATCGTCTTTGTCCTAATTTACATCAACACAAGATCTGTCATCAAAACATTTATCGTGATGCTGGCGGTTCCCTTTTCGCTCGTAGGCGCTTTTTGGATGTTGTACCTGCTGCATTACAACATGAGCGTCGCAGTGTGGGTTGGTTTGATTGCCCTTGCGGGACTCGACGCTGAAACGGGCGTGATCATGTTGCTCTATCTGGACCAGGCGTGGGAAAAGTTTGTCATCCAAGGCAGGATGAAATCCCTGTCGGATTTGTACGAAGCCATAAAAGAAGGAGCAGTGCAGCGAATACGGCCGAAGATCATGACAGTCAGTGCCATACTCTTTGGCCTGCTTCCCATCATGTGGTCGCCGGCCACGCAGGCAGGAGCAGATGTGATGAAACGAATCGCCACGCCAATGATCGGCGGCATGATGACTTCTGCAATTCTCGAATTGTTAATTTATCCTGTGATTTACCTGCTCTGGAGAAGGCGCTCATTGCCTAAAAGTGCATAGATTGGATAACGGTAAATCCGACGAATAACTGCTATTTTTATTATTTTTATTTTGTTATTTGACCTGTCCCTATTTGACCTCTACTGCACCCGAAAGTTTTGCCCAAAGGAAACGAGTGACAGGTCAGATAAGCGAGAAAGCAAAGGAAAGCGCGCTAGAATGGGCATCGCGGGTGCAAACCTTCGAGTTCGGACGCAGGCGAAGGTTTAAGGGGAGCGAGTAGACGGCGAAACAAACAGGAGGACGCGAAGCCACGAAAGTTTTGGCCAAACAAAGGCAGGAACACCCGCTGGTAAGGATAACTCAGCTTCTGAGTGGGATGATCTCAGCCGATCGGTCGGGCTCGCAGATCGCGGAAGACCCAGAGCCTCTCAGAACAGCCCAGCCCTGTAAGTCGTGTGGCAGGGCACCGACGTTTGTAGCCAAGTTTCTCTTTGAGATTGTAGAAGTGCGATTCAACAAAGGACTGACTACCCAGGATCACGCCATCCGTAAAGTAGCGAATCCGGCAGCGCAATCGTTCGGGTAGGGAGAGTTCCCCGTTTTGTTCGTCAACTACAGTCTGAGCGCTTGGCAGGTCAAAGACCGGATGCTTGCCTCTGGTATTCAGGCTCCCCCGCACAAAGAGGTACTTGCGATACTGGCGGCTGACTTCTTTCCAGGAGACTGTCTCCGGCTGACCCAGCACTGTTCTGATTCCCTGGCGGGCCAGGGAGGCACCCTGCCCGAGCGCCTCGCCATAGCCGCAATAGCGATAATCTTTAGGATCGGCACACAGACGGGCGCGGACCGGATTAAGTTCGATATAAGCAGCAACCGCGGCCAGAGCCTCGCCCCCTTCGAGCAGAACGCTCTTAAAGCGATCGGCCCACAGCACCCCGTAGCGACCATGACGGCGGTTGTACCATTGGGCGAAGCGACCTTTGAGCTCCTTGATGAAGATCGAGATGTCGTACATACGTCTGCGATAGGGCTCCAGGAGTCGTTGGATCCCACCGGCCCCATCCGGCTCTTGACGCAGCTGCACCACCTCCCGTTCGAGGGCTTGGCGACGCGCCGGGCCGTAGCCGGCTTCAATGCGTTCGAGTAGCTCGAGCTCGGAAAGCGCCTTAGGCTCGGGAACTTGGCACAGAAGATGGAAATGATTGGACATCAGAGTATAGGTCAAAACCCGTACACCGCTAAAGGCTTCCAACCGTCGCATTAACAGCACAAATAGTTCGGCCTCAGCTGAACCGTGGCCGGAAGTCCCGAAAATGAATCGACGATCGACCACCCTGGAAACGCAGTGGTAAAAACTCTGACCCTGAGCCTTGACGCGCGGGAACCTCATGGGTGTGAGATACACTATACAGAACACATAATAAAAGAGTAGTTAAAACGATACGACTCCTCCAATATTTTTATTTTTGACCTGCCTCTACTCGCACCCATTTCACCTGTCCCTGCCCGCACAGTCCATACCGCAATCATTTGACCTGTCCCTACCCTGTCTCCAGGCCAGATGGCGAAGCGATTCTGCAGATTTATCCATTTGGAACCGACGGACTTGGGTGATTGCAGACTCGCATGTCGGCGCGTTGAAGGCACAGACAATGACGCTTTATGTGCATTCGGCCGGGGTGTGGACATCGAAGATGACGTACATTCGGCGACCGTGAGGCGTTGATTTGGCACAAAGAGCGATTGCCAATACCCGTAGGTAGCAAGCCAGAACTCCGGAAAAAGGACCCACACGGATATTTCCCGCGAACGTCTCTGTAGCGGTATGAGGTCGCCTAAACCTGAAGCCGGGGTTCGATTGCCGGCGGCACATAGCTCGTAGATCAACTCTGGGAGCTGGTTTTTAGCTAACGACTGATTTGTGAGTTTTCGCCAAAAGTAGTAAAGTTTGGTCAAGTGTTGCCGCGATAAAGAGACGGGTTATAACTGAATGAGGTTTGGCGTTACCCATTCCACGATTTACAGGTACAGCAACGCGGTTCGGCTACAGCCACACGTTTTTCGGCTCCGGCCGCGCGCGGATAGTGCACTGCGCCTGCTTCAGTTTGCGCTCCGTATCGAACCGCCACCCGCCCGATTTTCGCAGTGCCTCGACCTCGAGGGAAATTGCGTGGGCCACGCCTGGTTCGATGGACCCACGAACCGACTCGATATTACGAGCAACTTCGAAATCGAAACACTGCGTGCGAACGCTTTCGACTATTTGCTAGAACCCTCCGCACAAACGCTGCCTTTGCGCTACTCCAAAGATCTTGAAAGTCGCGTCGCACCTTATTGCTGGCGGGAAATCGACAACGAAGATGTCGCCGAATTTGCCCGTCACATCGCAGATATGACGGGTGGGCGCACGCTTGATTTTCTGGAGACCCTCGGCGTCCAGCTGAAGAAAGCCTGCACAAGGGTCATTCGCGAAGAAGGCCAGCCGAAACCTCCGGCGGTGACGTTGAGGCAGCGGCGCGGTTCCTGCCGCGACTTGGCCGTTTTATTCATGGACGTCTGTCGCGTATTTAACATCGGCGCCCGTTTTGTCAGCGGCTATCAACGCTATG
Source organism: uncultured Verrucomicrobiae bacterium (assembly GCA_963736745.1). Lineage (GTDB taxonomy): Bacteria > Verrucomicrobiota > Verrucomicrobiia > Chthoniobacterales > JAFAMB01 > JAFAMB01. Next base: position 226,920 of record CAVTQD010000042.1, read on the forward strand.
GTCTGAACCCGAATAGACGTTATATGCATGCTTGGGCGGAGGTCTATTTACCCGGCGGCGGCTGGCGTGGGTACGATCCGACACACGCCATGGCCGTGGCGGACACACATGTTGCTGTCGCGGCCTGTCGGCAGCCGGAGGGGGCCGCCCCCATTGAGGGCGCCTTCATCGGCACGCAGGTGTCGTCAACAATGGAAACTTGCCTTGAGATTTCTTAGTTCAATCGACGACAAAACCCTCACCTGGTTTTTTTGAAACCCAACGGTTCCCTTATTCACAAGTTAGAAAGTGACTCCCTTAAACCAACCTATGCAATCGAATATAAATAAAGACACGCAGCTTTGCATGTCGCTCGCGGCCCGTCCCGGAAATTTTGGAACCCGTTTCCATAACTTCTTATTCCGCGAGCTCGGCCTGAATTTTATTTATAAGGCCTTTACGACTCGAGATATCGGCTCGGCAATTCGTGGAATCCGTGCACTTGGAATTCGCGGATGCGCCATTTCGATGCCATTCAAGGAAGCGTGTATCGAGTACCTGGATGAACTGGACGGCTCCGCAAAGAGGATCATGTCCGTGAATACAATCGTCAATACCGATGGATATATGAAGGCATATAACACCGATTATACGGCGGTCTTTAAGCTCCTTCGATCCAGCGGAATCCCGTCCAGTGCCGGTTTTGCCCTACTAGGCAGCGGCGGCATGGCGAAGGCTGTTGCTACCGCGCTCAGGGATGCAGGATTCTCGAATGGTATGATCGTGGCCAGGAATGAAGCGAAGGGAACGGCACTCGCCCATCAATGCGGTTTTCGGTGGCATAAGGAACTTACTAGTGAAAACCCGGAATTGCTGATCAATGTGACTCCGATCGGTATGGCTGGAGGTGCCGAAGCCGATCAGCTTCCTTTCTCGGAGGGACTGGTTCGCTCGGCTCAGTTTGTATTCGATGTGGTTGCTCTTCCAGCAGAGACATCGCTGATTCGATTGGCGAATTCGCTGGGGAAGATTACCATTACGGGCGCCGAAGTGGGCGTGCTTCAAGCCGTTGAACAGTTTGTGCTTTACACCGGTGTTCGTCCGGCTGCAGAACTGATCGAAAAGGCAGCATCGTTTGCCCGTTCGTAGCTTTTTGGATTGGAGCAATTGCTGCCCAATCGCCGCGAGCGCTTTGGGAATATCTGCGGAATCTGTGGTCCCAAACTCGAAATCCAGGCTAAATGACTGCGGGTCCAGAAGGTTCGTCGGAGGGACTGCGCCTTCCAGGACTTCCCCACATTTTGCGGGAAATCAGGCACCAATGGCGAGGACTTCACCAGCAGACGAAGCCGCCGTCGACGACCAGATCAATTCCGGTGCAGAAGGACGCTGCTTGACTCGACAAGAAGACGGCCGGCCCGACCAACTCGTCGACGGTCGCCATTCGGCCCAGCGGCGTGTCGGCCTCAAACTGTTTGACTTGCTCCGCTACTTCCGGGCGCAGGTTCATCGGCGTTGCCGTGTAGCCAGGGCTAATGGAGTTAACGCGCACACCGCGATTGCTCCATTCCATAGCCAAGCTTTTGGACAAGTGGATGACACCGGCTTTCGAAGCGTTGTAATGCACTTGCAGGAGCCCACGGTTCACAATAATGCCGGACATTGAGGCGATGTTGACGATTGACCCCTGTTTGCGTGACAGCATAACTCTTCCCTCAGCCTGACACGAAAGGAAGATGCCGGTGAGGTTAATGTCGAGCACCCGCTGCCATTGTTCCAGCGGCATTTCCTCGGCCGCAGTGGCGTTGGCGATGCCCGCACAATTCACTGCAACCGAAAGCGGTCCCATTTCCTTTTCCACGGCGTCAACGGCTTGGCGCAGATCGGAGGCTTGCGTGACGTCGCCCCGCAATGCGAGGGCTTGATGGCCAAGTGCTTTGACCTGTTCGACCGTTTCGTTCAGCCCTTTGCTCGATGCCAGGTCGAAACACCCGACGGATGCGCCGGCTTCGGCCAAGCCTGCGGCGATCCGTTGACCGATGCCGCTGCCTGCGCCGGTCACAAAGGCAATTTTTGCTTCAAGGCTAAATAGATTCATGATGTTTATAAAAATGATTGGGTCTAATTTAAACCATTGGGCGGTGCGGAACTCTTTTAGGCAGTGGCCAATTTCATAATGGCGACGTTGCTTGCCTCAGTTCGTGGCAAAATGCCCTGCTGCCGGCCACGAGCCAGCACCAACACTCGATGCGACAGACCTAGAACCTCCTCAAGATCGGAACTGACCACAACGACGGCCATCCCTTCCAGGGCGAGCAGAGCGATCGTCTTGTAGATTTCGGCGCGCGCGCCCATATCGATGCCCCGGGTGGGTTCATCCAGCATGAAGACCTTAGGAGAACGGGAAATCCATCGAGCGATGATCGCTTTCTGTTGATTGCCGCCAGAAAGGAAACGCATCAATTGATTGGCTCGCCCCTTGACCTTGAGGCGCTGGATGGCGTCGGTCGCAAAGGACAGGATATTTTTCGGCAAAAGCCATCCGTTGGGAGCCACTAAATCAAAGTTTCCGAGCGCCAGGTTGAAGGCCACCGAATGATCCAGCACGACTCCTTGTCCTTTTCGATCTTCCGGGACAAGGACGACTCCCGCCTCGATCGCTTCGCTCGGCCCCTTGAAATGAACGGGGCGTCCATCAATCGCTACCGACCCAGACGCGATCCGATCAACCCCTGCGATGGCCCGAACCAGCTCCGTTCGGCCTGCACCGACGATGCCGGCAATGCCGAATACCTCGCCGGCACGCACAGAAAAGCTGACGTCCCGAAACGCGCCGTTGGCTCCCGTCAGCCCCTCCACCCGCAAGACTTCCTTGCCGGTAATCTCCCGACGCTCGGGGAAAATCCGGTCTACCCGTCGTCCTACCATGTTCTCGAGCAAGACATTCACCGGCACCTGCGCCGAAGGATGCGTGGCCACCAGCTGGCCGTCGCGCAACACCACGACGCGGTTGGCGATGCGCGCGATCTCCTCCAGGCGGTGGCTGATGTAGATGAAGCTCACTCCTTGTTTGCGCAGTTGGCCGATCTGCACAAAAAGCCGCTCGGTTTCCTCGCCACCCAGGGCCGCGGTCGGCTCATCCAGAATTAAGAGCCTGGCTTTGAACGTGAGGGCTTTGGCGATTTCAACCTGTTGCTGAGCGGCCACTCGCAGGGTGCGAACCAGCGTCGTGGGCGGGACGTCCAGGCCTAGCCGGCGGAGTTGCTCGGCCGCGCGCTGATTCATGGTCTGGCGGTCAAGCCTGCCACCCTTCATTAAGAGGCGGCCGACGAAAACGTTTTCGGCGATCGACAAGTCTCGCAAGAGCCTCATCTCCTGGTGGATCAGCCCGATGCCGGCTTCGATGGCCTCTCCTGGCCGACTCGGCGCGTAAGGCCGGCCTTCCCACATCATCGTGCCCGCAGAAGGGGGATAAATCCCCGCAATGATCGACGACATCGTGGACTTGCCGGCCCCATTTTCTCCCAGCAAGGCAACAACCTCCCCTTCATAGACGTCCAGGTCGATGCCGGACAGGACCACGTTTGTATCGAAGCTTTTTTCGATCCCGCGCAGGGATAGCCTCGGCACAGTCCCACCTCTAAAAGGGTCACGCGGAGCGTTCGGGATAGAACTGGCATTACGTGAGCTCATCCGGCGTCGATTTAGTTGTTGCTAGGGGTGCTTATCGATGAAGGGGCCCACGTTTTCCTTGGTCGTCAGGACCGCTTCTTGCAGCTGTTCTTTTGGCAACTGCTTGCCGTCGATCAGGTCCAGGGCCGAATCCAGGGCCAGCTTGCCCATGTATTGGGTTTTCTGGGTCATGGTCGCGTCAAGAACTCCATCCTTAACCGCTTTGAGACCAGCCACGTCACCGTCAAAGCCGAAGATCCAGACCTTGCTGCCCACGTTGGCCACCTTCACGGCATGAGCCGCCCCCAAAGCCAGCGCGTCCGCCCGACCGAAAAAGGCGTTGATGTTCGGGAAACGCTGCAGCATGTCCTGAGCGATTGCGAACCCCTCGTCCTGCATCCACATCTTGCTTGGCTGCTTGGCCACCACCTTGATCCCAGGGCAGTTCGAAACTGCTTCGTTGAAGCCCTTATCGCGGTCCTGTTCGGGTGTAGTCCCCAATTGCCCTTGAATAATGGCGATGTTGGCCTTTCCGCCGGTAACCTTGCAAATGTACTCCCCTAGCGTCTTGGCTGCCCCGACGCTGTCAGTCGCAATAAAAGTATCTCCGGGGGCGTCGGGCGCGTTTCGGTCCACGTTGACGACAGGAATATTGGCATTTTTGGCCGCCTTGACCGGGACCCCCGCGGCCGTGGCGCCCGCCGGGATATAGATGATCGCCTTAACTCCGCGGGTAATGAGGTCTTGAATCTGGTCGACTTGCGTCGCCGCGTCGCCTTTGGCATCGGCCACAATCAGGTCAACTCCTTTGGCCTTAGATTCGGCATCGACGGATTGCTTGATTTGATTGAAAAAATCCGCCTGCAGGTTGGCGACGGCCAAGCCGACCAGTTTTTTCTGCTCCGCTGAGCTGGGTGAAGGACCGAGGAGCACGCTCAGAGCGGTTAAGGCGATGGTAAAGGAAAAATTGCGAAGAAACATAATGGAATTCAGGGGTTAGGGATGTGGGTTGGGTTCAGGTTTGATTCGGTTGAAGTTTGATTCGGTTGAATGTGGGTGACGTGTAGGCCAGGAGCGCGCGAATTTCGTTTTGTCGAATTAGGTTCCTCGACGGCGCAGCGTGTCGGAACTGACCGCCAGCGCGATCACCACGCCGATGACGACTTGCTGGATGAAGGGGGAAACGCCCGTGAGGTTCAGCCCGTTGTGCAGCACGCCAATGATCAGGACGCCCACCATTGTGCCGCCAATACCGCCAATGCCGCCGCTTAAACTGGCACCTCCGATTACTACGGCTGCAATGGCGTCAAGCTCGTAACCCAGGCCGGCGCTAGGCTGGGAAGAATCCAGCCGACTGGCCAGCACGATACCGGCAAGGGCCGATAGGAGCCCAGACGCCACGTAGACCCATGTGGTCATCTGTTTGACGCGTAGACCGGCCATACGCGCGACTTCGGCGCTGCCACCGATGGCGTAAAGCCCACGCCCCGATGCGCGGTAGCGCAGAAAAATCCAACTGACGATGACCAGCACGATGGCCAGTGCCACCGTCAGGGCGAAAAACCCAAAATAACGGACCGTCGCAAAGCTGTCGAACCAAGCCGGGTACCCGACGATCTGGCGTCCGTCGGTAATGATGTTGGCCAGACCGCGGGCGATGGTCATCATGCTTAAGGTGGCAATGAAGGCCGGCAGCTTGGCTCTTGTCACGAGCAGACCATTAGCCCAGCCGCAAAGAGCGCCCACCAAAAGGGCGACCACGATCGCCAAGGGCAGCGGGAGATTCAAGTCGTGACTCAGCCAGCCCAGGATCATCATGGAGAACGCCAGGATCGATCCTACAGACAGGTCGATGCCACCTATAATGATCACCGCAGTCATGCCGATCGACAGGATCCCCAGCACCGTGCCCTGGTCCAAGACGTTCAGCAGGTTCCGAAACGAAAGAAACGCACTGGTCGCAAAAGAAAATACGATGCAAAGCACCACCAGCCCAATGAGGGGACCCTGCACGCCAATGAGCTTAGTAGCCCATGAGGCCTCACGTCGCGCGACCGGGGCGACCGCTGTCGCCTTTGCAGCGGCGCCTTCGTTTGCTTGGGGAGTGGCCATATCGAATTCTTCTGCGTTAACGTTTTGCCAATAGGTCACGAGCAGTAACCGCTAGCCCCGGGCCATCGATGCCATAGTGCCTGAATATTTCCTCCTGGCTTCCGGTCACGGTGTGATCGTCCGGGAACCCCACGATTTTGAACCTTGCGTGGATGCCTTCTTGGAGCAGCAACCCGGCGCAGGCCTCGCCTAAGCCGCCGTTGACGCTGTGTTCCTCCACCGTGATTACCCCGCCCGTTTCGGTGGCGGCTTTCCGCACCGCGGCTTGATCCAATGGTTTGATCGTGTGCACGCTTAAGACCCGGCACTGGATACCTTCTTTGGCCAGTAGTTCTGCCGCCGCACAGGCGGGCGCCACCGTCTCGCCGCAGGCCAAAAAACTCAAGTCGGTGCCTTCACGGATGAGCGAGGCTTTGCCGAGTTCAAAGCCCGGTCCTACCCGCGGCAAGTGCGGCATCCGCTTCTTACCAAAGCGCAGGTAAACCGGCTTCGGTAATTGGGCGGCCGCTCGCACCGCTTCCCTGGTTTCAAAGTTGTCCGCTGGCGCAACGATCGTGATGTTGTGAATGGCCCGCAGGGCGGCGATAATCGTGCAGGGAATGGTGAGTGGTTCCAAGGGCCCCATAACTGACGCCCGCGCTGATTCCAACCGCGTTAACGGGTCGATCCGAGTAGCACAGATCGTTTTTGATCTGCTCCAGCGCACGCGCGGTTAGAAAACAAGCTGGAGAGACCGCAAAGACTTTTTTTCCGGCTGCGGCCAATCCAGCCGCTACTCCGACGAGGTTTTGCTCGGCAATACCGACTTCCACGATCTGCCCCGGCGCAGCTTTGGCGAACGGCGCTAATTTGGCCGAACCCCGCGAATCACTCGTCACTACCAAAAGGTCGGAATCCTCGCGCGCCAGTTCTAAGAGCGTGGCCGCAAAGACCTCTAAATTTGCTTGCGATTGTTCCATCATGCCACAGCGGCTTCCGCTGCCTCCAGTTCGGCCATTGCCCGGCTAAATTCATCGTCATTGGGCACCCCGTGATGCCACTTGGCCACGTTCTCCATGAAACTGACGCCTTTGCCTTTGCGGGTTTTGGCCAACACCAAGCTCGGTTTGCCCGGCCGAAAGGGCACTGATTCCAGCGCGCTCACCAACTCCCCGACGTCGTTGCCATCGCACCGCTGTACCGAGAAACCAAAAGCTTTAAACTTTTCATCGAGCGGCGACAATTGGCAGACGTCTTCCGTCGAACCAGTAATCTGCAGCCCGTTACGGTCAACAATGGCCACGAGGTTATCCAATCGATAATGGGCCGCTGTCATAGCCGCCTCCCAGTTGGAACCTTCAGCCAATTCGCCGTCGCCTAGCAAAGTGAACACTCGATAATCTTTGCGGTTCATTTTGCCAGCCAGCGCAATCCCCACAGCCACTGCCAGCCCATGACCAAGCGCGCCGGTATTTTGTTCAACGCCGTTTACATCGCGCGTGGGGTGGCCGATATAGTGCGAGCGGTAGCGGTTTAAGGTTTCCAGGTCTTTTTCGGGAAAAAAACCCCGATCGGCCAGGACCACAAAAAGCGCCTCGGCGCAGTGGCCTTTGCTCTGGATGTAGTAGTCGCGGTCGGGGCTGTGAAAGGTCTCCGGGCTCACCCGCAGAATGCGATTATAAAGCACATTGAGGATGTCCATGCAGGACAGATCGCCGCCGGTGTGGCCAGTCCCGCAGGCTTTATAAGCCGCAGCAGGGCTTTGCGGTATTGGACGGACTTCCGCTGAAGGTCGCGTTCGGTCAGCATTTTTTTGGGGGGTAGTCGAGTCGCGGCAAACTGAATAAGAATTACCTTGAATAAAAATTCATATAAGTGTTATTCAGTCTAACGTAGAGCTGGTATGGTTTTTTGTCAAGCAGGTCGCTCAACAAACTTAAAAAAACTTTGAATCTTTCGATCCCTCCACCGCTTTTGTTCGAAGTTATCCGGCCAAACGCCAGCCTCTCACGACATGATCAGCCCGCCATCAACGTTGATCGTTTGGCCCGTGATGTACGCGGCGTCCTCCGAGGCCAGAAAGGCCACTAGCCCCGCCACATCCTCCGCTTGCCCGCCCGTTTCATCGGGATGTTGTTGACCCATTCTTTCATTAACTCACCCGGCTGGTAATTCCCCAGCAGCTTTCCCCAGACCGCGTCGTTATAGGCCCACATGTCTGTTTCGATAATCCCGGGACAAAAAGCGTTCACGGTGATTCCGTCCGCGGCAAGCTCTTTGGCGAGGCTTTGCGTGATCCCACTACTCCGAATTTGCTCGCCGCGTAGTGGGGGGTGTAGATGAAGCCCTGGCGCGCCTGACCGGAAGCGGTGTTGATGATGCGCCCAAACCGGCGCGGCTTCATCCGGATCGCGGCCGCTTGGCAACACAAAAAGACGCCTTTCGTGTTAACCGCCATGACGCGGTCCCATTCGCTCTCCGACAATTCCTCGATGCGCGCGATGGTGATGACACCAGCGTTTTGAATCGACACGTCCACTTTTCCAAACTCCGCGAGCGCTCGATCGTACAAATGTTCGACCTCAGCCTTTTGCGTCACATCACACACAAACGAAACGGCATTTACTCCCAAGGTCTTGAGTTCTTCGGCCACCATATGAATGCTCTCCTCATTGGCCGCGAGGATAAGGTCGGCACCTTCCTCCGCGAACCGCTTGGCAATGCCCTTGCCGATGCCACGACTGGCACCCGTAATCAGTACGCTCTTTTCTTCAAAACGTTTTATCATAGTGGGGGAATGTTGATCGATTTGACGAATGGTTCTCGTCTCATTTATAGAGCTTGCCCGTACGACTTGACCGAAGCCACCGCGCCATTCCAACGGCGAACGAGCCGCTTTCGATCGCTCTCCTCAAACCCTGGGCTAAATGCGTCGTGCGGGGCGACCACCTTTGCGACTTCCTCGGTCGAGGACCAAAACCCGCAACCAAGCCCTGCGGCAAAGGCTGCCCCCAGCCCCGAGAGCTCCGCCGTTCGGCTGCGCAAGACTGGCCGGTCAAGCACGTCGGCTTGAAATTGCATCAGCCAATCGTTTTTGCTTGCCCCGCCATCGGCCAGAAGCGCTTCCAGCCGCGCGCCGGCCGCCTGCTGCATCGCGTCAAACACGTCCTTTACCTGAAAAGCGATTGCCTCCAGGGCGGCGCGCACCACATGTTCCTTTCGCGCGCCAAATGATAAACCAACGATCGCTCCGCGCGCCCTTTCGTCCCAGTGGGGCGCGCCCAAGCCGGCCAGGGCGGGCACAAAATAGACGTCGCCGTTGCCGTCCAGTTCCGTCGCGAGTTTAACCGCGGTCTCTAAATCCTTGAGGCCAGTGAGCGCCAAGGCCCAGGAAAGCCCGGAGCCGGTCACGGTGATATTGCCTTCGTAGGCATATTGAATCCGGTCAAATTTCCAAGCGATGGTGCTCGAGATACCCTTTTCGCCGCCTAGGGGGCTGTCACAGAGAGTCATTAGCGATGAACCGGTGCCGTAGGTAGACTTTACCTTGCCTCGCTCGAGCACGCCGTGACCTAGCAACGCGGCGTGGGAATCGCCCAAAATGCCACAGATCGGGATCGCTTTGCCCCCACCCGAGGTGGCGTCGCCCAGCGGCTCGTTGGAGGCAACGACTTCCGGGAGGGCGGACGTCGGCACCCCAAAAAGCGAGAGCAACTCGGGGTCCCACGCGCCCTTGGCAAGATTAAAGAGCTGCGTTCGGGAAGCATTGCTGAAGTCGGTCACAAACCGCTTACCCCCGGTGAGGTTCCACACCAGCCACGCATCCACGGTGCCCAGGCAAAGGCTGCCCGTCTCCGCAAGCTTTCGGACGTCGGGACGATTTTCCAATAGCCACTGAATCTTGCTTGCGGGAAAAAGTGGATCAACCTGCAGGCCGGTTTTGACTCGAATCGTTTCCTCTAAGCCTTTTTGGCGAAGCGCCTGGCAGATTTCCGCGCTGCGGCGACACTGCCAGACTATGCATGGGGCTACGGGCTCGCCCGTCCTTCGGTTCCACGCCACGAGGGTTTCCCTCTGGTTGGAAATCCCCAGCGCAATGACCTCATGTTCGCCGCCCTGGGCTAAGCAGCCTTCCAAGGCTTGTCGCGCGGCATGCCAAACCTCTTGGGCCGACTGTTCAACCCAGCCGCTTTTGGGAAAGTCGATTGTCAAGGGCACCGAACTTCGGGCCAGCACGTTAGCCCGGCGATCAACCAATATCGCCTTTACGTTGGTGGTCCCGGCGTCCAGCGCAAGAATGACTTCCATAAAGGTCTCCTTTCAAGACGCCTCTCCCAGATTAGTGGAAGAGGTCGCTCTGCTAGAGGATCCAAATTAAGTGTGCGGTATGAATATGCAGATGAATTACAATCTGGGTGAATAAATATGCGCTAATCGTTATACTTTCAACTAACTCCAGAAAAGGCGAACGCCGCTCGGTTGTCAAGGGCAACCCGTTTGAGAAATCGCCCTTTCATAAGAGCTGTTCCGAGGACACCGTCGCCTGCGCGCCGGACCCAGTCGAGAACCAAATGATCGCACCGAGTCGGCAAATGCTATTCCGGAGGTACTGCTCTCTTAACCGGTAGGTGGTGTTTATTTGCCGGGTGCCATTTCCACTTACCGTCAACCTTATGCCAAATGCGGTGACCATTGTCGTCGTCCAAAGGCGCGTCACTTTCCGATTCCGTAGGTGTCTGTTTAGCGGCCGGCGACGGCAATCGTTCGGGTGTTGGTGTCGGGGCTGGAGTCGCCTCGACTGACTTGGCGATGAATTTCGTCAAGGTCCAATAAGTCGTCGGCCCGCTTAAAAAACGGAATTCGGCGGGACTTTCCGGAGTAAGTCCGGTCGTTAACACCACGATATCTTTATCCGGATCGATTTGCTGGCTGACATGCCCGTTCTTAATTAGTTTGAGAATACTTTCGTTGTCTTTCTTGGCCGATAACTGAACCACCTCCTCGAGCGTTATTTGCGAATCGAAATAGACTGAACCGCTAACGAGCGTGTCCGCGAAGACGGGTAGCGACGTAGCGACAAACATAACCAAACATATTTTAGTTATCATGTTGCAGGCCTCACCCGTATGCTCATCACGTTCCAAGCCTCCGCCGGCGGAACCTTAATATAAACCGCCATTACTCCTCCATCCACATTCTGTTTGGCATCCTCCACAGCCGACGCATCATTTTGGAGTATTTCGGATTGCTGCCGGGTCTCTTCCGCTGCCAGTTCAGCGGCCGTCAGGTCAGGCGGCGCAAGTCGCGCCTGGGGTGCGTTCATAGTCGCATATCGGTGAATTCGAATCGTCGCGCAACACGGAGTTGGAACCCATCTCGGAGTTCAATCATCGCCAGTCTTGGCTAAACTCGGTCGATCTGTGCGTCTTATGCTATCTCAACTCCGAATCCCGGCGACATACCCATGAAACAGTGCTCCATAGAGCCACTAAAAAAACAAAATACATTGGAGTTGCTATAGCAATTCTTAGTCGGGCACCGAGTCTTCGCAATGATGAATCAAATAAGAATCCCGACGCCTCATGGCACCCGGTAGAACGGATCGGGCAGAAGATATTGCTTCTCCGCGTGACCGCCAATCAAATCCGAGGGCTGATCGCCCATATTGGCGATGATAGTATAGCCAAGACGCTCAATTTCCGCTCGTATTTGCGTCTTGAAAACCGAGGCGGAAGCGAAGTGCGCGCCGTTCGGCACCATGAAAAGCCGTGCATAGCCGCTGAAACCTACTTTGCGAAGATTGCGCTCCGTCGCCGCACGTTGGTTTTCCGGCCGGCCGGTGATAAAGAATACGGTGACATTCGTGGCGCGTGCCGCGCGGAATACTTGCAGCGTCGGCTCGATTGCAGGATCGCATCCGAGCTGGTCCCAGGCGGCCCATCCGCACGGAGCCCCGGAAGCAGGGTCGCACGGGCCGGCAATTGGCCTGCCGAAATCATCCAACTTGATAATCTCCCAGTTCGAGAGCGCCGTTTCATCGACGTCCAGCACCAGAGCAGGCCGGTTTACATTGGCCGCACGCTTGGAAATCCAATCACCGGCCCGTTCAGCGACAACCGCCAAGTCGCGGAGGTACGCCCCGGAGTTGTAGTAGGCGAGCGCTGCGATCTTGGCATCGCCCACGTTGGCCGGCTGAGTGGCGACGGTAATAAACGCAGCTCTTTCCGACGGCATTGCGCAGGATGTCAGCAGTGCAAGCACGGCGAGGCAAACATGGCGGCGCGGCCCACACACTGAGAAGGGGAATGAAGTGCGCAGATGAATGATATTTATAAAAGGACACGCACGACACGCAGAAAACAATTTCAAACGTTCGTCTTAGTCTTAGCCCTCGGAGTTCTCCCTGTCTTTGTGGTAAAAATTATCCTCTCCGCGCCCTTCATGCTCACTTTATTTATGATCTCTGGCTATCGCGCATTTTCTGCATCCGATTACTGGCGAATCGCGCACTATGCATGAAAAGCTTTCCGCTTCCAACGTGGAGACTAGTCTTCAAGAATGAACCAGCTAAATGGGTTTGAAACTTCCGCGTTGCTGAACGCGATGATCAACCGGCGGTCGCGTCGGTTTGCTCCCGGGATGAACCTGGACGGCGGGCCGTTGTCCTATCGAAGCAAGCTTGCGCCACAACCATTAAGCGATGAGGAAGAAGCCGCCCTCGCTTTCGCGGCCTGCGGGGTCACCGGCCATGCGCTCGCTGAATTGCCCTATCGTGCCGGCGAAGAAAAAGAGTCAGGCGGGGGAAATATCATGACTCACTTTATCGGTCGTACCGTGGCCAGTGGCGATGCGATGCATAATTGCACGGTATTCGTTATCAATGACGACGGCGCGTGGTTCCTAAAGCGCCCGCAAGACTACTCGCGGGAATTGATTTCCCAGTTGGTAAGCGACGCGCGCGCACATCGGTTGATCGATATTTATCGCCAGGCACGCGTCAAAGTCGCCGATAAACGCGTTGAGGTGCCGAAGGATGTACCGTTTGTCGCTCCTTTTAACAAATGGTCCGCTAACGCGCCCGGTACGACCTATTTCCTGCCGATCGCGGAGTTAAGCGCACTTTACATCAACGTTTTACTCTCAGCTTTCGATCATGAGTTCGCTTTTTTTCTCGTGGATGACCATCACGGATATCAACCGGCTGGAATTGCGCGATTTGCACGGTCCGCGGGAGGACACCTGAAAAATGATCCCGGGAGCGGTCGTGTGGTGACCATCAGTTTCATCGAAACGTGGGTGTGTGAATTTGCCGCCATAGAACAAGGAGCAATGCATCAAAATCTAGGATTGATGAGCTCTGCGCTTGGTCTGGGCGGATTTCCACATTTTGCCGCACATCCGTTCATTTGGCCCCTGGCGCTTGGATTTCGGATGGAGAACGTGTCGTTCAACAAGCTGGTCGGCGCGCCAACAGGACTTCCCGGAGATTTCCCCGTACCGACACCGGTCGGCTTGGAACGCGAGGGCAAGGTTCTGATTCGACCTTTCTGTCCGCCCTACTATCGCGACATGGAAGAAGCGGTACTTGCCTTTGTGGACTATAAGTACGCCGCCGGCTGCGGAACCTTTCGTGACGGAGGCGAATCCACCGCTTGGCGCGACGGAGCTGCAGTGCAATCAGAGATCCCGCGTTACTCGGACGAGGCCATCGATGCCACGGTCCAGTTCTGCAAATACGTGTTTGAACAATACGGCCGGTTTCCGATGAACGGCGGACCGTTCCGCACTCTGCTCGCTTACCAGGCCCACCGACTGGACCCAGAATTTTATACTCGATTTTACAAGCCTGATGCGATTTCTGAAAGCGGTGAGCACAAGGGTCTGGAAAAGGAGTCTACTATGCACGGCGACCGCTAAACGGTAGTCTCCAAATCGCGATATGAGAGGAAACTGCCATGAAATGGTTGACCCTTTTCCTATTGAACTGTGTCAGTGCAATCTCCTTCCTGGTGTCCACACTGTTAATCAACCTGAGGCTGCGTCGCGAACCTGACCCTTGGAGGCGTACAGTCGGTACAGGACTTCGCTCGGAAGCAAGCAAGTTCGGTCTCAGCGCGTTCGGGGTTCAAGTGCTCTCGACCTTCGAAGGTGAAAAGCTTTCAGAGGAGGAGCAACATTTCATCAGGCGTCTCGCCGCCTTTCTCCAGGCGGAACCATCTACCCGGTTTGCGCTCCAGCACGACTCTTTCTGTTGTTATCGCGTGGCCAGCCCGTTCGCGGATGCGACGTTGGCGGATTTCTCGCCATGGGGAGAACTCCGTTCCATCTCGCCAATGCTTGATGATAACCATCCGGTGACACTCACATCGTCCGAGCGCCGTGAGATCGAGCGCTCAATCGTCGAGGAATATAATTATACGCGCCACTTACCGGAATTTGTGCGGGTCAGAACTTTGGTTCGCAGCGTGAAGAAGCGGTGGTGCAGCGCGACAAAAGCTGTTTCGATGCGCGGGCGCGAAGCGGCCTATGGCGAACGCATTCTGAACAGTTGTTGCGTCTCTTTCGAGACCGCCACCACGAACCCCTTCAAGCGCTTTGAGCCTCCTGATTTTCGGATTCGGCGGATAATTGGAGCGGGCTTTTTGAACCTGGTTTGTCGAAGAGCATCGACCGGCAAGGTGGATATCTGGATGCAAGTTCACCATACTGGCGGGGACGGATTGCCTATGCAGGAGTTTCTCAATCGCATGGAGAGTCTGTGGGGCACAGAGACGGGAATGCTTTTCCCGATGGATAAAGGCCATCCGTTGAGGATTGTCCCTTGCTTTGCTTCGGACAAGGAACGCCACCTCCACCTCATCACGGATTTTGTCGATTTTTCACCCCTTTTTCGATTACGAGACGATCTGAAGTTTCGTTTCGCCAAGGGCGGGATCAAAGCCGTGCCCATGAGTGCCTTATTTCTATGGTGCCTCGCACACCAGCCCGAATTTGAGGGCGTCAAATTCGCGAACGCAGTGGACGTGCCGGCCAATGAAAATAAGGAACGGGCGGTCGATCTCGTTCCAATATGTCCCGGCGATTACCGAGGCCAACGCGGGTTCGCGGCTTACTTGCGCGACTTCAACCAACTGATCCTCGATGCAAGAAAACGGCGCACCAGAAGCTATCTAGCGATGCGAAGCCTGGCGGTGCTGCCTCCGGCACTTGCATCTGCAGCGCTTCGTCTGAATCCCGGGGCGGCTCGCTCAGCGTTTGGAACCGTCGGACTATCAATCGTGAAAGACGCCAAGGTTGTGGTCGGAACCATGGCGGATCAAGGATTCGACGGCGGATTCATCCTCATAGGAAACATGACGCTGCCGTGCGCAAACGGCGCCACCTCTGGTACGGTCAGCATCAAGGGAGAGTACGCGGCAATTGGCAGCTATCCGATGGCTATTCGCCGCGCAATCCGGACGGGATCATCTTTAAGCTTTTGATCAGTGCCCTGTCAGCGCAAATTAGCCTCGGTGCTCGCGACTTTTGCCTTCCCGAACGCCACCCTGGTGCTGCCTTCGATTTTTTGGCCGCTTATGAAACGCATTTTCGTCGCGATGAGGCCTCGACGGCAATTCTGGCTGAGGAGTTTCGGCTGACCTTGAAGCCTCTCCTCGAAGCTCATGAATCACTGCGCAGGCAATATCGGTCGAGGAGAAGCCTTGCTCGAGCAATCGATCCACGATTCGCGATTCTTTCTCGAATGCGCCGCTTTGCAGCGCCGACCGGATTCTTTCAAAGAACAGATTGGTCCGTTTCTCCTCGACTTCATCAAGAGAAGGGACTTGTTGGCGCGCAATTTTTGTCCGCGTATAACGTTCAATGCTCTCCAGCTTGTAAATTTCCCGGCCGGCGATCAGTGAGAATGCGCGACCCGACTTCCCTGCTCTGCCCGTGCGACCGATGCGATGCACATAATCCTCCTCGTCCCATGGAAGATCGAAGTTAAAGACGACTTCGATGTTATCCACGTCGATTCCGCGAGCTGCTACGTCTGTCGCAACAAGAAACTCGAGCCCACCGCTGCGAAACTTTGTCATGACCCTGTCGCGCTGCACCTGACTCATGTCCCCATGAATCCGATCGGCCGAATAACCCCGCGCAACCAGTTCATCGGTCAAGTCGTCAACCATCCGTTTTGTATTGCAAAAAATAATGCCCAGCTTCAGGTCATGCAGATCGATCAGCCGGGTTAAAGCCTCAGTCTTCGACCGACCGCGAATTTCATAAAAAGCTTGTTCGATCGCGGGGACAGATAGAACTTTATGTTCGATCCGAATGCTCTTCGGATCGCGCGCGTATCGATGAATCAGCTCCAGAATGGGCTTGGCCATCGTAGCGCAAAAACAAATGAACTGGCGTTCTGAAGGGATGCTCTTAAGAATCTTCTCGATATCATCGCGGAACCCCATGTCCAGCATCTCATCGGCCTCATCCAGCACCACCATTTTGACCCTGTCGAGCTTCAGCGTTCCACGGTCAAGGTGATCGAGGATTCTGCCAGGAGTTCCGACGACAATCTGAGCGCCCTGCTGCAGGGCGCGAATTTGCCGATCGTACGATTGACCGCCGTAAATCGGAACAGAGTGTATTCCCGGCTTAAAGGCTGACAGCCGAAAGATCTCCTCGGCGACCTGAACAGCCAACTCTCTTGTGGGACAAAGTATGATAACCTGAACTGCTCGCGTTTCGGCCACAACGAATTCCACAGCTGGAATTCCGAAAGCCGCCGTTTTACCTGATCCAGTCTGCGATTGGCCAATGACGTCATTCCCGGCCATGATCATCGGAATCGCTTCCGATTGTATCGGAGCGGCTTTTTCATACCCCAGACGGTCAATGGCCTTTAGTAAGGCAGGAGAAAGGCCAAGCTCAGAGAATAGCTTGGAAGTCATTCCGATATTTCCTGGTTGAGCCTGATAATTTTCTCACGCATTTCTTTATCTCCTGCCGGTCAACCCAATCCACACTTATGAAAAAGAAGTTATTCAAATGAATCCCAATCACCTGGGCACCATTTTCCATCCACGACGATACGTCAACCACTCCGTGCACACCGTTCCTGCGTGCCACCCTTTTCTCCTGCGGGGCCGGCTTTCTATTTCTGATTGAGAATTTTGCGAACCTTTTTCGCCAGGTCGTCGATCCTGAAGGGTTTCTGCAGAAACGCCACTTCGGCGTTCAAAATGCCGTGGCGAAGCACCATATCGTCTGTATGGCCGCTCTGAAATAGAATCTTGATATCCGGGTCATGGACTCGGAACGCCTCGGCCAAGTCCCAACCGCTCATGCCAGGCATTATCACATCGGTTAGCAACAGATCGATCTTCGTGCGTTTGTTCTTGACGAGTTTCAGGGCCTCATCGGCGCCGGGGACCTGCAATACGTGGTAGCCCAAAGATTCTAACAGCAAGGCCGTCACCTCACGAACGGAGTCTTCGTCTTCGACCAACAGGATTGTTTCGTTGCCCGAAACCGGTTTAGAATGAATGTACTGGGCTGATTCGTCCAGCGGATCTTCAACCGCGGGCAGGTAAATCCTGAAAGTAGTTCCCAGCGTCGGGCAGCTTTCCACGGTGACATGCCCCCCGTTTTGCTTGACGATACCGTCGACCACCGAAAGGCCAAGTCCGGTGCTGCCACTTTTCGTGCTGAAAAACGGCTCAAAAATGCGCGTCTGTACTTCAGGAGTCATGCCACAGCCGGTATCCGTAAAGGCTACCAGCACGTAGCGGCCTGGCGACATTTCTGGGTGTCCAGGTGCGGAAACCGCGTCGAAGTTAACATCGCGTGTTTCGACCGTTAGCTCGCCGCCTTTGGGCATGGCGTCCCGAGCGTTCATGGCCAGGTTCATCAAAACCTGGTTAATTTGGCCGAGATCGATGTTCACTCGGCTCAGGACAGGCGGCAAAACCATATTCAAGCGCACCTGTTCACCGATAAGCCGCCGTAAAGGGTCCTGCGATTCGAACAATACCGAACCCAGGTCCAATACCCTCGGTTCCACCATTTGCCGGCGGCCAAAGGCGAGCAATTGCCTGGTCAAGCCAGCCGCTCGCTCGGCGGCACGGTTGATCTCAGCAACCGAGTCCCGCAGCCGTTGTTGTGACGGGGAAGACGCGGCGAGTAGTGCGCTGTGGCCACAGATGACCGCTAACAGGTTGTTAAAATCGTGGGCCACCCCTCCTGCCAACCGGCCGATAGCCTGCATCTTTTGCGCTTGGTGCAGTTGCATTTCCCACTCGCGCTTTTCGGTCACGTCCTCCGCCACGCGGGCAATGCGAATCACCAAGCCCGCAGAATCGCGTACAGGAAACGCCCTGTCGCGAATCCAACGTACAGAACTATCGGGGCGAACGACGCGGTACTCGAGTTCAAAGGGAGCGCTCGACCAAACCTGAAGCGCATCGACAACCCGCGAACGATCGTCCGGATGAATGGCATCGAAAAAGGAGTTAGGCCGATCCAACAGACTCTTGCAAGTGCGGCCCCATATCTTTTCATAGGCAGGGCTGACGAAAAGCACCTCCCTTTTTTCTGAGTCAATCATCCAGAAGACCTCGCTGACGCTTGCCGCCAGCTGCTGGAAACGCTCTTCGCTTTCGCGCAGGACCCTTTCTGCCAATTTGCCTTGGATGCCGAGCGCAAGGGCGTTGGCAATGGTTCCCAGCGTCGTTGTCGTCGCCTCGGGCAGCTCCTTGCGGGTAAAAACCGCCAAAACACCCACCAGCCGGTTTTCGGCGATCAACGGGTACCCCGCGATTGCCGCCACACCTTCCCGTCGAGCCCAATGCTGCTCGGGCATTGTCAGCTCACCCAAAAACGCGTTCGTTCGATAAGACCTTCGTTCCCGCGCAATGCGCTCAACGATGGTTTGGCCAAGTTTAATTCCGTCTGGGAGCTTATCTGTCGCGGCACTGGCCATCAGCTCTAAGGCAAATCTCATTTCGTCATGCACCCAGATACGGGCCACAGCCGCATCCAGATGTTTCACCATCGACTCGGAGCATATTTGCAGGATTTCGCCCAACTCAGTCCTGCGCATCAATGCCACGCCCACCTCGCCCGCCAACTCCGCTAGCCGACTCTTCTCGCTCAGCTCAAAGTACTTATTCTCCAGATTGCCCACCAGGGGCTGGCTGTACGTGTTCACAACGTCTAATTCCGCATGAAGCGCTTTGGACCGTTTGGGCCCGACGCGGCCCCCGTCCATCGACGCACGCAGGGTTCCGAGAATGGTGGCGTTGCTGGAGGGCTTGCGCAGATAGGCATCCGCCCCGAGATCGAACGCCAGCTTCTCATCGTGCAGAGCGCCGTAAATCGCTGTATAGCAGATAAATGGGATGTCCCGCCAGCGTCTGTCCTGGCGGATCTCTCGGCAAAGCCTGTAGCCGTCCAAATTGGGCATTAGCAGGTCGGAAATAATCGCATCCACTGGATTGCGCTCCAAGAGCTTGAGCGCTTCGTGGCCATCCGCAGCAACGATTACCTCGTAGCCTTCGGTTTCGAGAACTGCGCGCAAGAGTCTGCAACTGCTGTTGTTGTCGTCTGCGATCAGAACATTCATAGGCTCGTTTTTCGAAAAAAATAGTTATTCCATTGATCGGCCTTATGGCAAATGATTTTCTTGAAATAATGGAATCTATTGGCAAAATAGGGTCTAATTGCAGCGGATTTCAGCGTATTACGTGACTGCTCTCTAGGGTTCGCGCGGTGCGGTCAAACCTTTCACTCATTCAAAAGAGCGCACGCCACACCGCAGTGGCGACCGAGGGATTCACCCCCGTCAGAGCAGGTTACATCGTCATTAAGTGCTCATGGTCTCCTATTTTCCATAAAATAGAATAATTTCAATAATTTTCGTCACTAATCAAGGATGCTCGTCCCTCTTGGATCGCCACTAGTCGGTTTCCCGATTCCAGGCGGGCCCACTGCCCCGCCGTAGCTTTCCCTCCGCTCCGCTCGGCCAACCGGGGGGCGAAGCCATTTGGCGAATGTGGCTCGCCTATACTGCAGCGTGAGTTAAATCAAGAACAGTAGGCCAGTGCACATTCCTTCGTCGTACTAAAGACCAAGCTCACAATTTGCAGTCGGTTCAAGAAAAGATCAGGCTTCTGGAAGTGAAATCCGATAACATGAAATGCGCTTGGACATCGAGTCCCTGATGAAAACGGTAAGCTAATTTCGCTGAAGAGAAAATCTATGAAATCAATCGCTCACGACGAACCGAAGGAAAATTTTCGGCCTCCAGTTCCACCTTTTGACCATGACGCTGCGGTTAAGAAAGTGCGACTGGCAGAAGATGCGTGGAACAGTCGAAATCCGGAAAAAGTGTCCGTCGCCTATGCGGTGAACAGCGTGTGGCGCAATCGCTCGGAGTTTCTTAGCGGCCGCGAATCAATCGTCCAATTTCTCACACGCAAATGGGCAAAAGAATTAGATTACAGGCTCATAAAGGAGATTTGGGCTTACCGGGAGAATCGCATCTCCGTTAGGTTCTCTTACGAATGGCACGATGACAGCGGTAACTGGTTCCGATCCTATGGAAACGAAAATTGGGAATTCGATGAGAATGGATTGATGACCCGACGCATCGCGAGCATTAACGATCTGCCAATCCGCGAGGAAGATCGGAAACTTTTTTGGCCGCTCGGTCGTCGTCCCGATGATCATCCTGGTCTCTCCGAACTCGGTTTTTAGGCGAGGCCTCCTCGCTTTGCGTCCAGGCCGGCAACAAAAAAAGCTAGTCCTCCTGCGCCAGATTTGTTAGCCATAACAGGGTGGCTAGCGATGCGGTAAAGCCCTTCGCTTTAGCTCGACTGAGGAAATGCAAGAAAATGAGATATCTTCTCGTACGCCATAGAGTTGCCGAATTCGATCAATGGAAATCGGCCTATGATGCCCATTTAGACGCCCGTGAAAAAGCGGGTCTCAAACAGGAGCATCTCCTGCGCAATATTGACGATCCAGACGAGGTGCTGATTCTATTCGAGGTAAAAGACCTCCAAAAGGCACGAGAGTTTGTCGATGCATCGGATTTAAGCGCCGCAATGGAGAAAGCAGGAGTGGTTGACAAGCCGGACATCTACCATCTTGCTTAGCAAGGATTGGGTCAATCAATGCCGATGGCATGGATAGTGCCCGCGAGGTCGAGGCCACGGTCGCGACTAGTGCGCCAAGTCAGTCACTGGTGTAGTGGCGCTGCTGCGTATTTTGGCTGGATGCGCGAAGCGAAGAGGGAGAATACCCGCTGTGGTCTTTGACCGATGAGCGGCAAAGCAGCCGGCCAAAAGACGCGCAGCCCGAGTTGCGATGAAAATGGGCTGGCGGCCGAGTTGCTCCTCGGTCACGTATCGATTCAGATATGCTCCTTCCTAGGCCGGTCCACTCGGACCGCCTTGCCGGCGGCCCATTTTGATCACAACGCCACTACACCAGTCAATGACTTGATGCACTAGAAGCGCGTGGATAATAAAAAGGTTCTTGCGACTGCAATTTTGCCGACCCTGGCCATGCTCGGCTTGATGAGCTTTGGTCTGTTCAAACAGCGCGGATGACGCGGACTCTCAAATAAGAGTCTGCGTTGAAAAGTGGCGCCCAGCTTTGGGCGGAAAATTGTAGCTATGTGCCATGAAGTCAAACCGCGGAGCAGCTTCAGCCCGTCGAAATCGGACACTATCATACGCCACATGCGGGAGGAGGCGGATCTTAGCCCGGAGGAACAAGAGGCGATTCTTGGATTCCTGAAATCAGGGATTTAACTGAGGTGTTCCTTTTTAAGATAGGAACAATAACAAATCCGGCCATGTCGAGAGCAGGCACTCATCGAGACCGGGCAATCATCTCGCCCAACCTCTTTCAATGTTAGATTGCACCAGCGCGTGAGCCACAGTCGGGAATCGAATTGTCATTTTCGTCCACGTCAACCAACTCCTGGGAGAACAACTCCTTGTAACGCAAATATCTGCACGGCTGGAAAGACATAGTTTAGCTGACCAATCTTGTGAGAGCACGGCGGACTAAAGCCTGGGCAATCGGAACCTTGTAACCGTTATGTGCCAGGGGTGTAGCCTTGGAGGCGATGCTCCCCGCTATGGATTCTATGGCTTCCCGCGACAACTCTGCCGCTTTCGAGCAGCGGAGATTCCACCCGATACGGTATCGGTGCAACCGCCCCTAGAAAAACAGAGACATCAGCAATTTGATCTTCGGAATTTCTTCCAGCGGCTGCACAACTCACAAGCGCCCAATCAAAATCACCCTTTTCACTGATCTGCAAATAGGTGCTGCGATTCTTTTGTGTCGGGATTTCCACATGAACGATCAGATCGCCCGGCAGCAGCGAGGTGTGATCCAGCGGGTTGTTCCAAGCATCGGAATAAAGTTCTCCAATCGTGAGAGTCACGTCTTTGTCGCCCCGTCGCACTTTGACCCTCGCATCTAAGCGCTGCCAAAATAATGGCCAGATTTGAAACGATCGGGCTGATACAGGGGTTGCCAGAAAAGAGACTGTGGTACTTGTTCTCCCCCTCTCGAGCATAGCAGGTACTGCCGCCCCGCTTCAGACAACGCAAGTCACGATGGCGGTAATACCAGCATCTCGAATGCTGCGCTAGATTGCCTCCGAGGGTTGCGACGTTGCGAATCTGAGGCGAGCCCACTTCCGAAGCTGCTTCAGCTAGTCCCGGCAGGGTTGCACGAATACGCTCGTTTCTTGCGATCTCGGCAATCGTGACGTTCGCGCCAATCTTCCACGTGCTGGTAGAGGTATCGATACGGTCGAGATCGGGAATCAGCTTCAGATCAATGACCCGCTTCGGGCTGGTAATATACTCCTTCATTTCGCCGAGCAGGTCGATGCCGCCGGCGAGGAACCGACTTTCCGGAGTCGACAACTCGATTGCTCCATCCACTGAGCGGGCTATAGCGTATTCGAAGTTCTGCATGGCAATCTCCGCTCAGGTGTCAACTTGTTCCAGATTTCTGGATCGAATGTCGGGCAATTTCTCCAGCAAGCCGAGAATCTGTGACGGCGTAATTGGCAGGCTGGTAACCCTTTTTCCGATTGCATTGGAAACAGCGTTGGCGATCGCTGACAGCAGTCGGTATGGTCACGGGTTCCCCGATTCCAATGACACCTCGCTCCGGCATATCCTGAAGAATCACGTCAAGTTCCGGGACATCAGCGGCACCGGGCAACTTGTAGGTCTCGAAGTTAGGATTGAGGACTACTCCTGTCTGACTATCAAGAATTCGTTCTTCGTATAGAGCGAAGCCGATACCCATGATGATCCCTCCGTTTATCTGGCTTATGCTGGCGAGCCGATTAACGATCAGACCGCCGTCTTGCACACATACAATCCGTTTAACTCGGACGAATCCGGTTTCGGTGTCCACTTCCACTTCCGCCATTTGCACACCCCCGACTCCGCGGCCAGAGAGTCCCTCTTTCCAGCGGCCACGAGCGACTATCGGATTTATCCGCAGGCGCGCAGTAGCGGAGCGCCAATTTGATCCCGTTGGATCCGACATTCCCGAAGCCAACGCGAGGTCGGAAAGCGCGTTCTGGCAGGCATCGAACACCGCCGGTGCGACCGAGGCTGCTGTCGTACTTCCGCCACTTCCACCCGATGGCGGAAATGTCGTGTCGCCGATCCTTACCGAGATCGCATCTGGTTCGAGGGCGAACATTTCTGCAGCCACGATCGCGATCAAAGTCTTTGTTCCTGTTCCAAGGTCCTGTGTCCCGCACCGGACCTCCACAGTCCATCGGGATTGATCCGCACCTCGGCTTCAGAACCTCGCCCGGCGCCACCCCAGGTAGCACCGGCACAGCCAATCCCGGATTTCACAGGACCCTGCGAAGATCCGGAGAATGATACTTGGCATTCCAACCGAAACGTTCAGCAGCAATTTCATACTGGTGGCGCCGGATCTCCGATGGATCGTTCTTAATCCGAAGCTGCAACAGGATCCATCCCCAGAGCGAGCGCCATTTCATCCAGGATAGATTCCATCCCGAACGACGCCTGGGGATGACCCGGTGCTCGCATTGCCCGCGCTGAACCCGCGTTAATGGCTACCGTGGTTTGTCGAACCCGAGTACTCGGAATCCGATAGATGTAGGGCGCCGGAAATCCTGCGCCTCCGCCTCCGCCCGCCGTGGCGCCGCCGCTGGCGTATCCAGCAGTGCCAAACGTCTCCAATTCGTACGCGACAAGGGTTCCATCATTCTTCGCGCCCAATCGCACCTTCTGAAACGACGAAGGTCTGTTTCCGACCGCCAAAGCCTCGTCGAAGCGCGTGAGCATCAGAGCGCACCGGAAGGCCGCCCGCCTCCTTCGACAACCGTGCCGCGAGTCCTCCTTCTATTCCAGGGCCGTATTTGGAACCAAAGCCGCCTCCCATGAAATTCCGACATGACATGAACCTTGTCCAACGGCATGGAAATGTTGTCCGCCAAGCCGTCTTTTACGCTGGAGATTCCCTGGGTAGAGGCCCAGCACGTAATTTCATCTGGAGTAACCTGAACGGTGTTCCCATGCGTCTCGAGGCAATGGTGCAACTGCACCTGCGTTTGAAAGAATCCTTCCACTATTTTGTCCGCGGTTCCAAATGCAGCGTCGACCTCTCCGGTTTGCATTTCTCGAGGCTCACCAGCGTTTGGTTGATTTTCGAAAGACTCGAGGTGAAGTATCGCGCAGGGCGGACTTCTTCTTTCACAACGAACGGGAGAACGTCAGCCTCCACTTTGATTACACTTAAGGCGTCCAGACATGCCTCCTTTGAGAGACCCGCCACTGCCGCCAGTTCCTCTCCGCAGTACCGAACCGTGAATGGCGGCTCGTTCGCAGTCACAGCCGCGCGGATCCCCGGGAGGCCTAAACCGGGCGCAGGTCGATCGCACGAATTCGCGCAGCCGGCCAAGGCGACCTCAAAATCATTCCATAGAGCCAGCCAACAGGCTGCATGTCGGAGGCAAACCTGGCGCTGCCGCTGACTTTGACCGGCCCATCATACCTCAGGTGTTCCTTACCCAGTTGTTTCGGATTTTTTGGCCATCCAGACATCGGATTTCTCCACTACGTCTTTGTCGATCCGGATTCCGCCAGTCTTTGCGCAGCCTTGAAGACCTGAGGATAGGTCCCGCATCGGCAGATATTTCCTGAGCATGCTTTCTTGATCTCTTCGAGTGTGGGATTCTCTTCAGCGCGAAAGAGTGCGGTCAACGACATAACAAAACCGGGTGTGCAATATCCGCACATCAACGCGTCGCACTCGACAAATGCTTGCTGGATTGGCGTCAGATTGTTTGAGCCGCCGAGGCCCTCAATAGTGGTGATCTCATGAGCTTGCATCTCGAACGCCAGCTTCATGCAAGAGTAAACCGGTTGACCATTCACAAGCACCGTGCACGCACCGCAGGTCGCGCGATCGCAGACTTCCTTTGTGCCAGTGAGCTGAAGCCGATTTCTCAGCACATCAAGAAGGGTGACTGCGAGGTTCAACTTCCATTTCATGCCTCTTGCCGTTGACCTGCAAGACCAGTTTTAGCCGGCCCGGGTCCGACTAGGTTTCTGGTCGTCCAAAGACTCAACCGACTGAGCAGCAGCCGCAACTTTCGCCATGGCGCCGGCCATCGCCGACGCACCGACACCCCGGAGAAAGTTTCTACGTGAGAGCTGTTCGTCCATGGTTCCTGGATCAGATTCTCAATTACAGGTCGAGTCAGCGAGCAAAGCATCGCTCCCATTTGGGCCGAAACTCGCCAAAAAAACGTTTGGCCTGTCATGGTCAGTCCACAGAAATTTCAGGGAAGAATCTCGGATTTTCGAAACCCGGGAAGCCACAACCTCAAAAGAGGAATGTTTCACCTGGGGCTCGTACCAAAGAGCCTGACCACAAGCGCCTGAGCTGCACTTGCCAATTGCCATGGTCGAAAGTGAAATGGAATCACCAATGGTCACGTTCGCCGCACGTCCAGACCGTTGATAGGTGATCTCGGCTTCCGTTACCCGTGTTGAGACGGCCGTAATTCCCTGGGAAGTCACCCATGAGAGCAGCGCCTCCTTCTGCGCAGGCGCCAAACCTTGTGGAACGAATATTTCAGCCTTCTCTGCCAACGCCCCTTTTTCTGCCAGGTTGACCGACCCAAGCTCTAAGAGTGCGACTTTCAGCCCCGCAAGATTTTGATTATCCCATGCCCCCTGGCTAATCGACCATGCTCGAAACAGTTGGCGTCCAAGAAGTGTCGATTCGGATGAAGCCGTACATCCACCGGTATAGAGGTCGCAGGTGTGTAATTCGACAAATTCACCGGACGGGTCCGCGCCGAAGCAGGCTTGCAACGCCACTAAAAGAGCGCAAAAGAAAACACAGGTCTTCACTGGATTGACTTCTCCTGGATGCAGATTCTCGCTGCAATCTAACTTGGCGGCAACGAACAATTAAAAATAGGCCCGGGACTGCGGCGTCGCGGGATACCATTGATGCCGTAGTCCGACTCTCTGCTTAACGCAATTCGTTGGCAGCAACCGGCGTGTTGCTGTTGCCAATTCCCGTGGAGTTGAAACGGAAACCGCACCCTAATCTTAGTCGGGGTGAGATGCACTAAGCCGCGCTCCCCGCAAACTTCGAGCCAGAAGAGGCTAACGCTATGGAAGAAATTGAAGTCCTCCGACGCGATTTTGTAAGAGAACCCACTGAGGAACGCAGAAGTCAAGCTTTCGTCAGTCTCGCGCAAATAGATCCGGTTCGTGCGAAGCAGAAAGAGAACAACTGTCTGGTGGAATTTAAGGGCATAACTCTGCATTTCGGCGACAAGACAATTTTCGAGGATCTCAATCTGGCTATCCCATCGGGCGAGTGCATGGTGCTTCTTGGTCCAAGCGGAATCGGCAAAAGCACTTTGCTCCGCCTGCTACTAGAGACGCTCCGCCCGGAACGCGGCTCGATATATTTTGACGGGATCGAGTTGACTCATCTGGCCCGTGAACAGCTCAACCAAATACGAACTCGTATCGGAATGGTCTTTCAGTCCTCGGCATTAATCAGCTCTTTGTCTGTGTCCGAAAATCTTGCCCTGCCGCTAAGAGAATTGACGAACAAAGGCGAAAAGGAGATTGCAGCGATTATTCAGGAAAAACTGCATTTTGTAGGCCTTGAGACGGCAAAAGACTTGAGGCCATCTCAACTTAGCGGTGGAATGAAGAAGCGTGTCGCCGTGGCTCGCGCGCTCGTCCTTAACCCTGATTTGATTCTCTTTGATGAGCCGACCACGGGTCTCGATTCGGTTGCCGCCCATCAAATCTCCGAGTTGATCGCTCATCTTAACCGAACTGCGGCCGTGACTATCCTGGTGGTGACCCACGACCTTCCCAGCGCCTTTCGTGTCGCCACCTGGATAGCCATTCTTGATCAGGGAAGAATTGTCGAAGAGGGACCGCCGGAAGCTATTAAATCGTCTCGAAATCCGGTCGTTTTGCAGTGCAATGGCCAGAGCACTTGAGAGAGCTCGAGAGAGAAGTTAGTTTGTATGGCCGCCCGATCCCACAATCGAGAATGATTCCTCCCGAAAACGAGTGTCAATCGAGTCTTGTGCGCGTGCAATCCAAGGCACCTAGCGCGTAATCATCTGTATGATAGCCAATTACAAAAGGCTGACTTCCTTGGCATCCTGAATGCTTAGGTATCTACTCGTAACGATTGATTCTGCTGTGAAGCCTTCAAGAACCAGAGAACTGGGCGGCGGCTTTGCAGACCCAAGTTGAAGACCATCTCCCCTCCAGAGGAGCCTATTCAGCGGAATCGATGACCAACAACCTGTTTCAGACGGATCGAGCTATGGCTCTCATAAAATGCAAAGAATGTTCCGCGGCGATTTCCGAGAACGCCCGGTGCTGCCCACAATGCGGCAATAGTGATTCCCGCACGAAAGACAAAAATTGGTGGGAGGTTTTCACCTCTCTCTCTGGCCCATTGGTCCTCTCGGCCGCTGGAACCGTTCTTGCCTACATGACTTTCGCGCACCAGGCGGAGACCCAGGCAACTGAACAACTCCAATCTTTGGTTGAATCGGCAGTGAGCAACGATGCGGTCAAGGAGCGGACTGCTGTCCGACTTGTTAGTTATTTGGCCAAGCTCAATAAAATCTCCCCTAGCTTCGCCCTCAGCATCTTTGGATCCGTAGCGAGAAACGGCCAGGACGAGAAGCTCCGTAGCGAGGCCTATGAGGCCATCGAAAACCTGTTGGAGGTGAGTTCCTTTAACTTCGCACGATTTGATAAGTACGACCAGCTGGAGGTCTACTGTCTGCAGGCCGCCTTAACCCCTGCTCAATACTGGAGACAGATAAATCTTCACAAGATTGAGCAATATTCTGCAGACAAAGTTCTGAAGTATGAAGCCGCCTCGAAACTTCTGTCGCTTTCACAGGATATCAGCAATCCTCAGGCGTCCATCGATATACTGCTATCTGAACCGATCCGACTCAACAATCCAGACATCATTGAAAAAGCCATTCCAATTCTATGCGAAGCCGTCAAGGAACGATCCAGCAAAACATCTGATAAAGATGTCGCGGATTATCTAGGATCCTTAGCCCAGGAATTAGCCGCCTCCAATCGTGACGGCTTGCGCTCTCAGATCAGACTCTTCCTGGCGCGCGCACTCGTCACGAAAGATCAGGCTGTCCAGGAGAGTTCCTTGAATGAAATCGTGCAGATTTGCAAAGTGAACCAGGATCTTGGGGATGATACCGAAGAACTGTTTGACGGAGTCGCCAGAAACATGACCGATGCCGACCTGCGAACCGTAGTCAACACAGTGCACAATTACCTGAGTCTCCTGAAGGAGAAGCCCGGCAGCCGGCTCACCCAGAAATCGTGAGGTAACTTCCTTTGACTCGAGATCTTGATTTTGCCCGGTCTCTTGAGCCGCAGAACTTAGATCCCGCGCGCATGGATTACCTCCCCGCTAATCCATTGGGCTGCGGCACTTGCCAGGAATACGACCATTCGGGCGGCGTCTTCCGGATGTCCAAGTCTCCCGACCGCACTTTGCCGAATGAGAGACGCCTTCACATCTTCCGACATCCAACCCGTATCCGTTGGCCCTGGGTCGACAGCATTCACAGTAATGCCTTTACTGCCAATCTCCTTGGCCAGTGAACGCATGAACGCACAGATCGCTCCTTTCGACGCGGCGTAAGCCAGTTCGCCGGTCATGGGACCAAGGTCCTGCCCGGAAGTCAGATAGACGATGCGGCCCCCGATTTCGCCGGAGAATCTTTTAGCGAACTCGACCGACAAGAGCGCCGCACCTCGAACATTCACCGCGTAATGGGCGTCAAGTCCTCGGGCGTCGAGCGATTCGAACCCGTCCCTTGAGCAGTGAGCAGCATTATTGACGAGAATCGTAGGCTCGCCAATCCGCTCTTCGACACAGTTCAGAATATATTCCGCGCAATCCGGTTGCGCGAGATCCGCTTCCATGTATCCCGCCAAAACACCTCGTTGCTGCAGCTCCTCGGCAAGCTGTTTCGCGCCATAAAAGCCCCGATCTTCCGGATACACTTCCCTATCATAAGACGAATAAGTCGTAAAAAAGATGCTGCAACCCTGGTCGGCAAACGCGCGACAAATCGCGGCGCCGATGCCTTGCGGGCGGCCGGCACCCGTAACAACCGCGACACGTCCTCGGAGATCTGGAAATTGCATAGTGATCGCCGCGAAACCAGCTGCCGTTCATCGGCCCTTCTTTGTCAATCCGCATAAAAGCATTTTCACATGCCCGCTGACCAGGGAGTTCAATTCGCACCATGGAAATTCTGATCGTAGAAGAAGCAGCACAACCAAACCATGAATCGCCGCCCAGAGTTGCTGAGTCAGGCGCTGCGTTTCCAAATCATTTGTCACGCCGGATCGCACCACCGCATCGACACAATCATAGAAGCGGCCGAACGCCTGCAGCCCAAGCTTCTCATGCTCGGGCTTGAGCTTCTGCAGTTCCTTCGAGTGCCGGGTCACAAACGTCAGCTCGTATTCGTTTGGATGGTCCAGGCCAAAACGAATATATTGCTCAAGACAATTCGCTAGCGCGTCCAAGGGATCACTGGCGTTGCGCCGAACCTCGTCGAGTTTCACGATCAACCCTGCGAACGTAGCATCACAGATCTCGACAAGAATGGCGTCTTTGTCCGGAAAATAAACATAGAGAGCGGTAGACGATACCCCGAGCTTCGAGGCAATTCGCCGAATTGTCGTGGCCGCATACCCTTCCTCAACAAACAACTGCTTGGCTGCTTCCAGAATCTCTGCTCGTCGTTGCAACCCCTCTCCTTTTCGTTTTCGACCACCAACCGGATGAGATTGCCGTTCGTTCTTCATTGCTCTTCGTCAACTTATCATCACGCAGCCCCGTCGACGCGAATTTCGGTCTCGGAACAGGAGGCGTTTCACCCCAAGTCATCAATCCTCCCAGGGTACAACGGTATAGACCCAGAGGCCATTCGGTGTAGTAACGGAGGACAGATTCGCGAAGGGCGCGTGGCGGAGATTCTTTCCAGAGTGCGAACGCCCTTCATTGCAGCGCAAAAAAGCGCAAAAAAACGCCGTGATCCTATCGACCAAATTGCGATCCTGCAAAGGACCACAGACTGGTTTTGGCATCTCACTGTCGGCCTTAACTGGAATCGGGGAGAGAGTTTTCATACTGGATTCAATGATCAATGATTAGTTATCGACGATACATTATCTCCAGTAACTCACAACCGCAAGTTCGTAATGTGCTTTGTTGTTATCGTTGATTATCCCTGTCGGCGATTGGATCTCGATTGACGATTTGCAAAATTTAAAGACCAGGCATTATCTCTCAGTGTTACTAACCGGTTTCGTGGTGAGAGCCCCGTTCAAAAACTGTCCCAGGTCATCCTTAAGCTTCTCACGCGCTCCCTTTTCGATGTAGAGCATGTGACCGCTCTCGTAGAATGTGAACTGGATATTGTCCCGAATCGCCGGATCCAGATTCATGCCACGCACAACGCTCTCGGCCGCGAAATACGGAGTCGCCAGATCGTAGTAGCCGCAGCAGACCCATATTCTCAAGTAAGGATTCCTGCTCATCGCTTCCTTCAAACTTGTGGCCACATCCAGGTACTTATTCTCGGCGAGGTTCCATGGGTTCACTTCCGCAATGGTCTCGTAGGGCAGGTCCGTCTCAAACTTCAATTCCCGCTTGACGTAGTCGTTGAAGGCGGCAGTGAACGGCCCATTGACGGCCTCGTCACTTGGATCGAAGTCTTCGATATCCGTGCCAGGATGAAGCCTGATCCCAGTAAATCGACTATCGTAGCGTCCAATTGACCGGTTCTGGCTCTTCAAGAGGTCTTTAGTAAAACGCTCCATTGGTTCGCGCAGGCTTTCTTGTTTAATGTAGCCGGCATCAAGTCCGGTAAACCGGGACAATTGATTCGCCAAATGATCCGCGTCGGGTTGGGAAATGGCGTCACCCCGAGCGAGGGCGAGAAGATACTCGCCGGATGCAAACGTTTCACTCTGATTTAGGACATCTCGCAACGGTAATTGTTGCAAATCGGGCGGAAGCCGTTTGTGATACCAGGCCGTCCCAGCGTACGTCGGCAGGTAGAGCGGGTAAGGAACATCGTTCCCTGGCTCAAATTCGAGAGTCTGAAAGTTCAACACCGAACTGATCAGTACGATTCCGTTCATATACATACCGTACCGGTCCTGCAGATACTGGCTCAGCCCCGCCGCGCGGGTCGTTCCGTAGCTCTCACCCGCAATAATCTTAGGGGAAGACCATCGAGAATAGCGGGTCGTCCAGAGTCGAATAAAATCCCCGACGCTGGCAAGATCCTGTTTGTACCCATAAAATTGTTTGGGATCCTCGCCGCGCACCGGACGGCTGAAGCCCGTCGAGACAGGATCGATAAAGACAAGATCGGTCTTCTCCAGCCAGGTAGATTCGTTATCTGTGATTTTGGCAGGCGGAGGCAAAGCCTCGCCACGATCGGACAAGACAACACGTCGCGGTCCAATGCCTCCCATATGCAGCCAGACAGAGGCAGAGCCGGGACCGCCATTAAATGCAAACATCACTGGTCTCGTCGCGGTGTCATCGACCCCGTCGAGCAAATACGCGACGAAGAAGATTTGAGCCTTGGGCTTTCCTTTGGTCGGATCAAGCTGATCTTGCACGCTCTCTCTAGCCGATTCCTTGCCGGGATCCTTCTCCGCTTGCGGCCCCTGCTTGGTTTCTCGAATAAGGAGGTAGCCCGTGATCGCCTTGTAATTGAGCGTTTTACCGCCGGGCAACGTCACATTGTGTTCCGTCACTACCGGCGGAGGAGGCTGATATTCGCCCCTCTCCGCTTTCTCCTCTTGGGCAACGGGCTTCTCTTTTCCAGGGTCACCGGACTGCCTAACGTCTGATGGGGCTCCGATAGAGATGCTTGCAACGAGGGTTGATAACAGTAAGAACCGCGCAGAATCGAACATAGGGATCGGCTTTTCAACGAAGCAGATTCTGCGCTGGAAACAAGCTCTGTGAGCACGTTTACGATCGGTCGACTGCTGAATCCAGGTTCGACTCTCCACAGCTCTAAAGGCGGGACAAAAGGATTCTGGCCATCCGCTGGGCGCACCGCAGCAACACAATGGATAAGATCAGTACCGGCGCCAGCAAACATCCGCAGCATCCGCATCCGGGCCGCGGTCGGTTAGAATATTCAACCCAGACAAGTCTCGGTCGTCTTCGAAAGTGCAATCGCATGCCTCAAGAGCATAGAGCTTAAATCAAACCCGACCCTGTTCCATCAGCGATCCTCTGCGTCGGGATCCGGGTTGTCCCGCGGACTGGTGATAGCTACGCGGGCGGCGCGTAATCGACATGCTTTTCCATTGCCCGGTCAATTTCTTCCGGCGTCAGAAGTTCAATTGTTTTCATCCGCGTCGCCCCAGCTCCGGCGACTGCAAGTGAGATGGCCGCGGCCGTCAGATTGTCCGGCACATCGAGTATCAGATAGGCGTCGTTTTCTCCGAACGCGAAATAAAAAGCCTCAAGATGACCTCCAAGGCTCTTCAGCAGCTTCTCAACCACAACCCGTCGCGATACTCCTCCCGCTTTCGTCAAGCCCTTGATTCCCTCAGATGTATAGGAAGCTACCGCCAGATACTTGGGCATAGATCAACTCCAAAAAGTGACTAATTGCATTTTCGGACGCAAAAACCTTGAAAGGGGGAACTTATTTCAGGTGGCAATTTAAGAGCCGGCACTAATCAAAGCAAGCAACAAAAGCATCGCAAGATCGTTCCGATTTGTCGGTTAAAAGAACGCAAAATTCGACCTCGGCCGCCGTTGAGAGTGGTCATTTTTGGAGATTAGCGTCAACCAGTGCTAAAGTATTGCCACCCAAGTCCGTTAACCCAAGGGAACTTCATGTCAACCCTGCGCACTATTTTCAGACGAAACGCGATGATCCCGGCGATTGGTGTGACTCTCGTGCTGGCCATGCACGAAAGCTTGGCGCAGGCACCCTATGACGCCGCAGCAAGAGCCTCCCTCGCCGACGAGATCAATCAAACTTACGGATCCCTTGTCAGTCCCTCCCTTCCAATAGCCGAACTTTTTGATATTAAGAACCGGCTGGATAAAGCGGATAGCATCTCCCAGAATTACGGAGTAGACCTCGATTATCGTGAGCACAGTTTCATCGAATTGTGTGACATCGAGAACCGGATCCGAATTGCTGTCGAGATCAACCAGCAGTACGGCAAAAATATCGATTGGCGAGAGTATGGGTACCCTCAGTTGCTCGAGTTGGACCAGCAATTAAGATCTCAAGCACAGGCGCCGCACCGCTGATAAGGTCTGATTCCTGGTTTCTTCCCCGATCGAAAAGGCCGAGACCCAGTCACAAGGCGCGTCCGATTCGCGGGTCCGGATGCTTTTCCAGGCTTCGCATGGCTATCTCTGTCGCCCTGTCACTCCAAACCATAGAAGCAATTTGCGCAAACAGTTGGCAACGGGGACACAGTTTGGCAACGGGGACGGGTCAAAATTCGCTGCTTTTCAATCGTTGACCCGACTCTTTTCCGGTCTTTTTTCTTTGAGTCCCGAGTGAACGTAGATTTCAATTCCGGGGCTGATCACTTTTTCTATGCCGGATATTCGCCAACTATTTGAACAGAACCGGGCCTGGGCCGCACAAATGGAGACGCGCGAGCCAGGCTTCTTTGCCGCACTGGAGCACCAGCAGTCGCCGGAATATCTTTGGATCGGCTGCTCCGACAGCCGCGTGCCGGCAAACCAAATCGTTGGGCTAAAGCCCGGTGAAGTCTTCGTGCACCGCAATGTCGCCAATGTTGTGGTCCATACCGACCTAAACTGCCTGTCGGTTCTCCAGTACGCTGTAGACGTGCTGCGAGTGACCCATGTCCTTGTCGTGGGTCACCATGGATGTGGCGGCGTCCAGGCGGCATTGCTCAATCGACGCCTCGGTCTCATCGACAATTGGTTGCGTCACATCCAGGACATCCGCCAGAAGCACGCCGCCCTGCTTGACTCGTTGCCCGAGCAGCGCCGCCCTGATACCCTCTGTGAGCTGAACGTGATCGAACAAGTAGTGAACGTGTGCCAGTCTACAGTGGTCCAGGAGGCATGGGAACGTGGCCAAAGACTTTCCGTTCTCGGTTGGGTCTATTCAGTGAACGACGGCCTCCTGCGCGACCTTCAGATGAGTGTCAGCGAACCCGGCGAGACGTCGGAGGCCTCTCGGACGGCCCTCGCGGCGCTGCGATCACGTTCGACTCGATGAACTCAATAATTTCCGCCTGGAGAAGACTCTTTGGATAAAACTGGCACTTGTGACGCCCGACCAATCCGATTAGGCCCGAGGGAAGTGCAAATCTGGGGCATTTGGTTGACTGCCTCCGAGGCGGCATTCGCCTGCCTTGGATCAACACTTACTATGGAAGAGCGTCAACGCGCCCAGCGGTTCAGCTTAGAAAAACTGAAGCGTTCTTACGCCCTTTCTCGGGCGGGGCTGCGGATCTTGCTTGCACATTATCTCGGCTGTCCGCCGAACGAGATAGAGCTCATTTGTGGGCCGAAGGGCAAACCGGCACTTCGAGACTCGTCCCGGATCCAATTTAACACTTCGCATTCGGGACAGATGGCGCTCTACGCGTTCACACTCGATTGTGAACTTGGAGTAGACGTAGAGCAGCTTCGGGATCTGGATGATCCAGAATCGATCGCAGCGCGCTTTTTTTCTAACGCCGAAGCATCCGAATTGCTCTCTCTGAAACCGGACGAAAGAGGTCTGGCATTTTTCCGCTGCTGGACTCGAAAAGAGGCGTACGTCAAAGCGATTGGAGAGGGTCTGGAGATCCCTCTCGACAGTTTCCAGGTAACGCTTCTCCCGGATGCCCCGGCCCGATTTGTCCAGATGGCCAGCCGCCTGGGAACCGCCAGCGACTGGACACTTCATCATCTCGAACTTGCTCCTGGTTACGTGGGGGCCCTAGCCTACCGAGACCGACGGCGGCCCACCACCATTCACGGGACGGTTCGAGCCGATCAGCTTCAGGAATTTCTCCTAAAGGAGTAGATATCGTTCGGCATTCGGATTTTGGCAGGCCACGAACGCCGAATGGCCGACAAACCATTGAACTTGAACGGTGATCGCTTAGCCGTGACCCCAATCTTCAAGCCAGCGTTTGGTGGTCGTGACGGTCGCCTCAGTCAGGCCGTGATTGGCGTTCTCGAAAAAAACGGTCACCTCGGCTCCCGATCGCCGGAGCAACGACACGAGTTCGCGTGCATTTTCCACGGGAATAATCGGGTCATAGTTACCCGCCGCTACCAGGACTGGCGCGCCTTTAAGCTCGGGCAGATTAGCGGGAATCAGCGGCACCATCGGCCGTAATAATGCCGCTCCCCGAAACGTGTCAGGTCGCAACAGTAAAATGCTCCCTGCGATGTTCGCTCCGTTGGAATAACCAACCGCAATCGATTTATTCCGGTCGAAGCCGTAGCGCTCGGCAGCGACTCGGATGAAATCGGCCAGCTCGTGTGTGCGATAAATCAGGTCTTCCTCATCAAAAACACCCTCCGCGAGTCTACGAAAGAAACGAGGCATCCCATTCTCGAGCACCTTTCCGCGAGGGCTCAGCAACGCTGCATCAGGGTCAAGAGCGTGCCCGAGGCCAAGCAGATCGGATTCCGTCCCGCCTGTACCATGCAGTAGAATCAACGTTTGCGCTGACGTGCCAGGAACAAACTTGTGAATGAATTCCTCGCTCCCGCTCATAGGAACACATGACGCACCATCGGGTCCACGCTACCCGCGGCTACGCAGCTTAGACGTGATGACTTTTCAGTTGAGATCGGACGAATTGGACTGAGAGAGAGGCTTCTTCGTCGAGGTCGCCGTTGCCTAGAAGGTCGCGATAAACAGAAATATCGCGGCCAACTTCACCGCCGGGAATAAGGAAGGGTTCCATGACAACCGCTCCCTGATAATTGATTTCGCTCAGCGCGCCAAAAATCTCCGGCCACGGCATCCGGCCGCGTCCAGGAGGCCGGCGATTAGTTTCGCCCAAGTGGAAATGACCCAGCCACGTTCCAGCTTCGACGAGACAACCCCTTAGACTGTCTTCCTCGATGTTCATGTGGAAAGTGTCCAAGAGGAGTTTGCAGTTCGGACTGTCAACCCGTTCGGCAAAGGCGATCCCTTCCGCGGCGGTGTTCATGATGAACTGCTCGAAGCGATTGACCACCTCGACGCAAAAGATGACACCGCAGTCTTCTGCAGTTTTGATCGCTTCGCGCACACCTTCAACCGCACGGTCAGTAAGAACCCGTTTATCTTCGTTGGGTGCCAATTTTCTGGGCCAGGAGCTGTAGTTGATGCCCGCCATAACGGTCCCCCCCAAATATTTCATGGCTCGCGAGACATCTTGCAGAAAGGCGATGCCCTTTTTTCGGGTCGCGGCGTCTTCGGCGGCCAGGTCCATGTCGTCTTTCAGGCCAATGCTGTACGTCAAGCTGAGGCCCGCATTTTCAGCGGCGCCTTTGAGCACGTCCCGCTCCTTATCACTCATGTGGGTGATTTTTGGAGCGTTGATCTCAAGAACGTCAAAGCCGCACTTTTGAGCTCGTGCGACAAATTGGATGGGATCCGAACTCCAGTTTTGAGTCCAATATCCGTAATGTATTCCGATGGGGTTCATATTGAAGGATTAGATCTGACCCTGATGATGGCCCTGATGATTTGTGCCGTACGTGGGATGATACGCTGGCAAAATTTAATACGTCAACACTCACCATCCCTTATCAGACGATAGAAGCTGCCCAGGCGATGATCTGTTGCCAAAGTTGTCCGTAACCTGGCCAATCGATGAAGTCTTTCGGGCACCAGTGCGGTCCGACGTCAGATGTCCAGGCAACAGAGCGGCCTTTGTTAAAGGAGCCAGTGACTAAGAGCGGGTGTTCTCCGACCAGTGCCAAGACATCCGCGCTTTCCTTCGGTTTCACTTCGTTGAATCCAAGAAGATATGGCCAAGTTGCATCGAGACCTGCGGTGATGGGGTGATCCTTCCTGCACACGCTTGGATGGATGCCCTCAGGTTTCTCGATCCGGTCATCGATCGCCAGCATCGAAACCGGTAACACCTCTTCGATTGGCGTTCGATGGAAGCGGGCCGAACCATAGATTCCTTGATAGCTGAGGTAACCGCCGGCCATGACCAATCCCCCGCCCTGCGCCACGTATTCCTTGATCAACTCGAGACGATTGGGAACACGTTTGCCTTCCAGAAAGACTTCCGGCGAAAGCAACAACGTGTTCGCCCCGATATCGCTGAGGATCACTACATTATATTCCTGCAGTTTACCGAGTTCGAAGGGGAACGATTTTGCCGCCTCGTGGCTTGGCTGATGCGCGACCTGAACGCCCGCCGAACGAAGTGCCGCAATTAAGAAGTCGCCACCGGTTGCGTAATAAGTTGAAGAAAAGAAATCGAATCCTTTCAAATGGGTCGAGGTACTGACCCAACTTTCTCCGACTAGTAATACTTTTGTTTCCATAGAAGATAGGAGATTTATCA
Source organism: uncultured Verrucomicrobiae bacterium (assembly GCA_963736745.1). GTDB lineage: Bacteria > Verrucomicrobiota > Verrucomicrobiia > Chthoniobacterales > JAFAMB01 > JAFAMB01. The sequence goes on from CAVTQD010000042.1 coordinate 264,830, forward strand.
ACTGCACCAGCGCGCGACAACCAGCGCTATGACTTTCGTGCAGATCAAAAGATCATCGATCGATACATTTTCATTGGGCTGATGCGCCTGGCTCGGATCGCCTGGTCCGAAGTTTATCGTTGGGGTTTTCGCCAGTTCGGTCGGAATACCCATGTCGGTGTGTGCTCCGATGCCCCAGAGCTTAAACGGGTGGGTCGCTGCGGCGCACGCTTCCGCAAAGGCATCAATGATAGGATGATCCCGTTTCACCTCTGCACAATCGGCATCAAGAATCCACTCGACTCGCGGGGGACGCTGAACTAGCCACGGATCGACCTGCGCCAATGTGGAAAGATATGCTTCGACTTCACGCTTCACCGCACCTCCGACCCCGTTCTTGTCTTTCTCCGAGGGAAGATACTGTACATCGATGATGATTTCCGCTCGTCCCGCCGTGGAACTTGGATGTTCACCGGCCCGCACCTGGGTGACGGTGATCTGGTTGGAGAGCTCCATCAGCGGGTGATTTTTTTGTGGGTCAGTTCGCCACCGCTCGTTCAAGATGTCGATCCCATCTAAGACGAATCTCATCAAATGGATGGCGTCGACGGGTCCGCCGGCATCCCAATGTCGTGCCTTCAACTCCGCATGACCCCCGATGCCGTCGAGTATGATTTTGCCCCAGAGAATTCCATGACAAAGCGGTGATACCCGGTTGCCAGTTGGTTCGGTCAGAATTCCTGCGTCCGCCCTGTAACCGCGATCCGCCATCGCCAATGCTCCCATCCCGCCGATCTCTTCATCCACAACTGTCGCGAAAATTATATCTCCGCAAAGAGGAACATTCAGTTCCCGAAGAATCTCTGCAGCCGACAGCATGGATGCGACTCCACCCTTCATGTCCACGGCGCCTCTGCCGTGAATGCTCTCCCCTTCCCTTACGCCTGCGAACGGTTCGTATCGCCAATGCCCGGGTTCACCGGCCGGAACCACGTCAATGTGCCCAGTTAGAAGAATCGATCTGCCGCCGCCGGACCCGCGGAGCGTTCCCGCGAGATTAGGACGGCCCCGGAAATTCCGGCCCAACTGTGCTCCTGGTTTGCCCCGGTACTTTTCCAAAAGCGCGTCGGCGTCCGGCTCCCAAAGATCCGTTTCGAATCCAGCGGCGGCAAGCCTGCGCTCCAGGTATTTTTGACATTCTCGCTCGCCCGGACCCGCCTTTGCCGGGTCGGCCATCACGATACTCTCGAAGCCAATCAATTCTTGCAACGTTTGCGCAATACGTTCCCGGCTGTTGTTAACGGCATCAAGGATTCGTCTTTCAAGTTCTTGTTTCATTTTATCTCTGCGGTTCGAAGGGTTCGGTCCAAAAGAACAGTGCCAATGAGGAAGAGCCCGACTACTCCGAGTTGCCAGATGTTATTAATGTTTAGCATCTGGAGCCCAACTTGAAGTGAAGTGAAGAACAGGACAGCGACGAGCGAGCCTGCCAATCCACCCGATCCGCCGAAGATGCTCGTTCCGCCCAGAAGAGTAGCGGTAAGAGATAACAATTCAAGGTTATCACCGATGTTCGGACGGGCACTCAGCAGCCAGGAGTCAGCCACCAGACCTGCCAGCGCCGCCAGAATCCCGCTGAGTATATAAACTCCCAGCCGAATCGCATTTACCGGCAGACCAACAAGGCGGGAGGCTCTTTCATTACTTCCAATCGCATAGATCCATCGTCCCAACGGCATTTGGGTGAGAATGAACATCATCACGACGGAAATGGGCAAGACAAACACCAGCGTGTGTAAGGGAACGGCGAATACTGCGCTTTGTCCGAGTATACCAAAGGACGACGGCAGTCCCGTAATAGGCGCGCCACCGGTCAGAGCGAGCGCGAGACCATTATAGGCGTAGTATGTGCCCAACGTTACGATCAACGGTAACAATCTCAATCGGGTAATGATCAGGCCGTTGATGCTTCCTAATATCCCGCCTAATAGAATTCCGGCGATGCCTGCGACGAGAGCCGGCGAGCCTTGTTTCATCAGAAAAGCAATCGACAGTCCGGATAGACTTACGATCCCGCCGACGGAGAGATCGATGCCCCCACCCCCCGTGAGAATTACGAAAGTCTGGCCAATGGTTACAAGTGCCAACAAAGTCGAGAACTGCAGAATCGAAGTGAAGTTGGCCAGACTGAAGAAAGCAGGCGCTCGGAAGGCAAAAATCCCAAGCGCGAATAACCAGAGCACAACAAGCCCGCCGCACCGGATCCGTTTTAGTTCAGTTATCATGGATTCGTAGCCGGCTGGCGGATCCCCGCGGTCCGACCGCCTGCCAATGCGTCCAGGATCAACACCGAAATCAGAAGAACGCCGGTAATAACCTGTTCCCAAAGCGACGGAACTCCAACCAGAACAAAGCCGTTCTGCAGGAGACGAACCAGAATTACGCCGCACATCGTGCCGAGAAGGTTCGCTTTCCCGCCCAGGACCGAAGCACCGCCCAAGACCGACGCAACAATTGCATCTAAGGCCACAAGACCGCCCGTCGAAGTCTCGACGTTTCGATACCTCGCAACATATAGTAAAGCCGCGAATCCAACCAGCAGCCCGGTAAAACCATAGACGAAAAACTTGGTTTTCCCGATTGCCACACCTGAAAGCCTGGCTGCTCGCTCGTTGCCGCCCGTCGCGAGGATCGCTACCCCAAGCGGTACCCATCGTATGACCAGCCAACCCACTGAATAAAAGAACAAAACGTAAATGCCCACAGCTGGAAACCCACCGATTGTTCGGTTTACCGCTGGCCCAAGAATGTCGGGTAACCCGGAAATCCAACTCCCACCCAAGAGAAGGAAAATGGCTGCTCTGTAGACGCCGAATAGCCCTAGGGTAGCGACGATGGGAGGTATCTTGCCCCAGACAATCAGCGCCGCTGAGACTAGCCCGAGGGTTGTCCCGATGATGGGCCCGATGAACAACACTGCCGCTAAAGGCCAGCCGCCCTGGATACTCCAGCCGATGAATATCGCGCAGATACCAAGGGCACCTCCCACCGCGATATCGATGCCGGCGGTGGCCAGGATGAACGTGATCCCCAGGCTGACGAGCAATAATTCAACGCTGTTTCGGAGGATTGTAACCAGATTTTGCACGGTAAAGAAATAGGGCGACAAGAACCGGAAAAGGATCGCGACGGCAACGCAAGCCAGCGCCAGCGTTACCTCGCGTCGGCCGAGTACCCATTGTTTCCAGCTCATTTCAGCCCAAAAAACCGAAGAGAAGGGGTAATTGCAGATTCCGCAGATTTCATAGATGACTGAAGCCAAGGAGCTTAGCGTTATCCGGCGCAAGATTTCATCCGGAACAAAATCGTAAGACCAGAGACCTTCGGCCCTTCTCCTCAAATCTGCGAAACCGGCAAATCTGCGGTTTTTCCAATTCGGAATTTGGATTGTCGGATTCGGCAGCCTGCTCAGAATTTGAATTGATCGACGTTGTCTTTAGTAAACACTGTAGGAGGTCCGAGTAACAAAACCTTGGTTGCGGAATCGTATTTGACTGGCTGCGACAGTCCTGGCACTTCGTTGCTTTCCGCGAATGGTTTTCCGTCGATCAATTGTTTGCCGGCCCAGACCGTCAGATAACCGAGGTCACGCGGATTCCAAAGGACACTGAAGCCGAACGCACCGCTCTTCAGGTAGGAGCGAACCGTATTGGGCGAACCATACCCCGTGCCGATAACCTGGCCAATCTTTCCGTCCGATTCAATGGCCTGAGCGACGCCTGGGCAAGTGGTCGAAGCGACCGCGATCAGACCCTTTAAATCGGGGTGTGCGGTCATGAGATCTGTCGCGAGCTGAAACGCACGTTGAGCAGTACCTCCGGCGAACTGCGGCGGCAACAAACTTATCTTCGGATACTTTTCCTTTACGCGCTGCTGCATAAAGCCGATCCACGTGTTCAGGTTTGTCGCCGTTGCTTCGCCCGACACGATGCCTATCGCCCCTTGCTCGCCGATCCGTTTTGCAAGCTCATCAATGATAGTGAACCCGAGGTCCTGATCCAGAGCCTGCGCAACGTACACTTCCCGTTCGCTCTTCGGCGCATCAGAATCTGACGTGAAGATTTTGACGCCTTTTTCCTTCGCCTTCTTGATGATCGGGTCAATTGAACTTGCGTCGAGGACCGAAAGAGAAACGGCCGAAGTTCCTTGATCGATAAGTCCATTCACGATCCGAAGTTGTTCGGCTGGATTTGTGTCGGTCGGTCCAGTATAAACGAATTCAACGCCAAACTTCTGGGCGGCATCTTTGCCTCCTTCTTCCATTGCGTTGAAATAAGGTATGCCGACGATCTGCGGTACGAACGCAACTTTCGGCTTACTCTGGGCCAGTCCGAACTCTGCAGTAAACAGCGTGAGGCCCGCGGCTAGGCAGGCTAACAATTGATTTTGTCTGCGCATCTTACCTTTCTTAATGTTGATTCCCGCTACGGGGTATTATGTAGTCCGGCGCATTTAATTGCGGACCGGGTTTCGCTCCTGTAATCCAACTGACAACTTCTTCGAGATCCGTCTCTGACCTCCGACATTCGGCCACTTTCCGGCCGCGTCGCAGCACTATGATTCGATCTGCGACTTCGAAAACATCGTTCAGATTATGGCTGACAAGCAGCACTGCTCTGCCGTTCTCGCGCAGCTGCTCGATCAACCTTAGGACCTTTCGAGTTTCGGCCACGGCGAGTGCCGCAGTCGGTTCATCCATGATGACCAATTTTGTTTCCAGATCGATCGCACGCGCAATGGCCACCGCCTGACGTTGACCGCCTGACAAGTCCGAAACCAAGGCGGACGGCGATGGGATGTGGGAACCAAGTTCATCAATTAACTGCACGACACGGTCGCGCATTCTCTTCTTGTCGAGAATAGGCAACCCGAAGATCGGGCGGACAATCTCTCTGCCGAGGAAGATGTTTTCGTAGACAGTGAGATTTTCGACCAACGCAAGCTCTTGGAAAATTGTCGCGATGCCTATTTGCCGTGCCTTGCCGGGGTTTTCGATCGTAACAGATTGGTCAGCGACGGCTATTTCGCCAGCCGACGGTGAATGCGCACCGGACAATAACTTCACCAGCGTCGACTTCCCCGCCCCGTTGTCACCGACCAATGCGAGGACCTCGCCCAGCTGGATGCTTACGTCGACCGCCTCAAGCGCGAGGACCGCCCCAAAGCGCTTCGAGACCTTAGTCGCGCGTAACCAGGTGCTCTTGTTCGCTGTCATCTTGTCGTCGCGATAGATTTAGCCCTGTAGAACCGCACGGCTGCAAGACAATTGGGCCAGCCGTTCAACGATCTGTAGCCCGAAACAGCTGCGTCGGCCAGTGACAAGTTCGCGAAAAACCTCCCTTATTCCCTCAAAAACAAAGATTTTGTACGGAAAAATGTGGGTGCGGGGGCAAGAACTCTTAACCTTGGTGACGCACGGAGACATTGGTCGCCTTGACCAATGCCGCGACGCGGTCGCCTACCTTAAGCCCCATATCGCGCACCGAGCGGGTGGTGATGATTGCGGCAACGTCACCGACTGCGGTCTCTATTATGATCTCACTCAACACCTTGTCCGAAATTATCTCCTTCACGGTGCCGGGTATTTCGTTGCGAATCGATTGTTCCATAGGCTCATCATCCTCTTCCGCCATGTATTGCGCAACCCTGGGGGGACCATAAGGAAACACTCAGGGATCAGACGTGCATGTCATCTAAGTTAAGGGAGATTTTGGGATGGTTTAATACGTTACGCCGTCGCGTCGCGCTGTGGGTTCGCGGAGGCACCGGCGGGTTGCCCTTGAGATATCGCTCGACACTCTGGAGAGCAAAGTAGGCTTCCAGCCTGTATTTTGCTCGCCTTGAGCGGGCCGGTCGAAGCGGGGTGGGAAGTCGTTGAGGATGTTCGAGTCCACCGGCAGTGAACAGTCGATACAGGCTGGAAGCCTTTGCTACGTTGCTCTCCGGACAGTTGGGGCCAAGGAGCGAAAGCCCTCTGCAAGGATGTCCGCGTACCCACAGTGACCGAGCCACGGCGCAAAGTAGCATAGGCTTCCAGCCTGTATTTTGCTCGCGTTGAGCGGGCCGGTCGAAGCGGCGTGGGAAGTCGTTGAGGATGTTCGAGTCCACCGGCAGTGAACAGTCGATACAGGCTGGAAGCCTATGCTACATTGCTCTCCGGACGGTTGGGGCCAAGGAGCGAAAGCGCTCTGCAAGGATGTCCGCGTACCCACTTGGCCGAGCCACGGCGCAAAGTAGCATAGGCTTCCAGCCTGTATTTTGCTCGCCTTGAGCGGGCCGGTCGAAGCGGCGTGGGAAGTCGTTGAGGATGTTCGAGTCCACCGGCAGTGAACAGTCGATACAGGCTGGAAGCCTTTGCTACGTTGCTTTCCGGACAGTTGGGGCCAGGGAGCGAAAGCGCTCTGCAAGGATGTCCGCGTACCCACAGTGACCGAGCCACGGCGCAAAGTAGCATAGGCTTCCAGCCTGTATTTGTTCGCACCGAGCGATGCTTTCTAGAAAGGCAGAACTGGGCCGCCGGGCTTGCGAGCGCTTCCACCCGACTATTGCCTCCCCCGACTATTGTATTGTGTATAAAGCTCAGGGTCGAATTCAGGATTGAAAGTCCAAGGTCATTTGGCAGCACAGCTCGATCTCAAAAAGAGATCATTCATCGCCACCAAGGTCAATCTGCGGTGAACGATTTGCAAAGCCCGGCTATGCGTCTTGAGGAGTTGAACGTAACTTTGCTTTGTAAAGAGAGTTATGGGTCGAGCTCCAAATGTACAATCAAGTGAACCTGATTGCTTGTGAACCCGTTTGCAAATCGCGACCAGAGGGAATGGGCATGACTTTAGGTCTCAATGCCGATATCGCCGGGCGACTTGACGAGGTGGCGCAGATCCTCACCGAACAGGGTGCAAACCGCTTCCGCATTCAAGCGTACCATCATGCCGCAAATGTGTTGCGCAATCTGCCTTATTCGATTTCCGACGTTTTTTCCGAGCGGGGAATCGACGGCCTAAAGGAAATTGCCGGCATTGGCGTGAGTATTGCGCGCTCAATCCAGGACATCCTGCTGCACGGGCGGTTAGCGATGCTCGAACGCCTACGTGGCGAGAGCGAACCAGTCGCGGCATTAGCGTCTGTACCTGGGATCGGCAAATTATTGGCGTCCCGGCTTCATGAAGACTTGGACATCGACACACTCGAAGAACTCGAAACAGCAGCCCACGACGGTCGCCTGGAAAACTTCCCCGGTATCGGCACCAAACGTCTCGCGGGCATTCGTGATTCGCTCGCCCAGCGGCTCCGTCGGGTCTACAAAGAGGTCGATACGCCAGAGCCCCTGAGTGAGCCTGCCGTCTCCGAGTTACTCGACGTCGACCGCGAGTACCGACAGAAAGCAGCGGCTGGCACACTGAAGAAAATTGCACCGCGTCGGTTCAACCCCATGCATGAGGCTTGGCTTCCAATCCTCCACACACTGCGCCAGGAGCGCCATTACACCGCCATGTTTTCAAACACTGCGCGAGCGCATGAACTCTCCAAGACACGTGACTGGGTAATTGTATTCTGCGACGACAGCACCAAAGATTACCGCTACACGGTTATGACCTCGCAGTTTGGCTCGTTATCCGGCCGGCGCATCGTCCCAGGGCGCGAAGCTGAGTGCGAAGCACACTACAAACGGCTCAAAACGGTCGCGGTGTTCAAAGCAACAACCTAGTGCATCGTCTCATATGTAGCTGGCATATGGCCGCAGGTCAGTTGGCTGTTTTTCAAGGCGCGAGCGACGAGCATATCTAGATTGATACGTAAGGAGCGAGCAACGCGGAAAAACAGCCAACCGGCCGCGGCCCGGAGGGTTGCGTTGAAAATGGGCCGGCGGCTACGTTGCTCGTCGGTTACGTATCGATCCAGATATGCGCCCTCCTCACGCCTTGCCGGCGGCCCATTTTGAACGCAACCATATGCCAGCTACATATGAGACGATGCACTAGTGTCTGGCTATTCCGCCTTGGCTACTTGATCGATTTGATACCTTGAGATAATACGCCCAATGTCTACGGATGGCATTGGAGACAACGAATGAAATCTGACAGTGATACTCTGTTTCAGGCCGGCGGGGACATGGCGACCCGCATGGCAGCGAAGGAATGGGCCGGGACTCCTCTTGGCTCGCCGTCTTCGTGGCCTCAAAGTCTCCGCGCGATTGTCCGCGTGATGCTTACTTCGCGATATGCCATGTGGATGGCATGGGGCCCAGATTTGACGTTCTTCTGCAATGACGCGTACCTGCCGACGTTAGGCGTTAAAGAGTCTTGGGCGCTGGGTACGACCGCGCGCAAGGTATGGGAGGAGATTTGGCCGGATATCGGTCCCAGGATCGCTCATGTACTTGCGACTGGAGAGGCCACCTGGGACGAGGCTTTGTTGCTATTTTTAGAACGCAGCGGCTATTCGGAGGAAACGTACCACACGTTCTCCTATAGCCCTCTATGGGACGACGCCGGCAATATCTCAGGAATGTTGTGTGTGGTGACCGAGGAGACGAAGCGCGTGATCGGCGAACGACGTTTGGCTGCGCTCCGCGACTTCGCCGCCGAGTTATCCAAATCAAATAGCGAAGCGGAGGTGTTCTCCGCTGCCGAGCGTTGCCTTGCAAAGGCGCAGCACGATTTTCCGTTCACAGCCGTTTATCTCTGTCCAACTGACGGTTCGACATGCCAGCTGGCGGCCTGTTCGGGAACTACGGCCGGCTCATCGCTGGCGCCGAAGACTATCGACTGGGGATCGGAACACGAAGGGTGGCCGATAACAAGGTCGTTCGAAAAGGGTGGATCGATCCTCGTGGAAGAATTGGAAACTCGTTTCGGCGGGGCACCAAGTGGTCCGTGGCCCAAGGCGCCGCAACGCGCGATCATGCTGCCCTTGATCCAAGCTGGTCAAGGAAGGCCGACAGGGGTTTTCGTAGCGGGTCTCAATCCTTTCCTTAGGTTCGACGAGGCCTATCACAGTTTCACCAATTTATTTGTCGGTCAACTGACCGCCGGGTTGAGTAATGCACGCGCCTATGATGCAGAACGAAAGCGGGCCGAGGCACTGGCCGAGATCGATCGGACAAAAACAACCTTCTTTAGCAATGTCAGTCACGAATTCCGCACACCGCTTACGTTGATGCTGGGCCCCTTGCTGGACACGTTGGCCGAACAGAACGGACCTCTGCCGCCACGCGTAGCCAACGAGTTGACAGTCGTCCACCGCAACGGCCTGCGGTTGCTCAAGCTAGTAAATACGTTGTTGGACTTTTCGAGAATTGAGGCCGGCCGCGTTCAGGCTTCATTCGTGCTCACCGATCTGGCGTCATTTACCGCTGAACTAGCGAGCGTTTTCCGCTCGGCGGTAGAGAAGGCTAACCTCAGCTTGACAATCAATGCGCCTACCTTGGATGTACCGACATATGTCGACCGCGACATGTGGGAGAAGGTGGTACTCAACTTGGTCTCTAATGCTTTTAAATTCACGTTGGTCGGCGGAATTATGGTGTCTTTAAGCAAGGATAGCCGGCAAGTTCGGCTAGCCGTGCAGGATACCGGTATCGGCATTCCGCCTGAAGAGCTCCCTCGCCTATTTGAGCGCTTTCATCGAGTCGAGGGCACCAAAGGTCGTACGCACGAGGGTACCGGCATCGGCTTGGCGCTAGTGCAGGAACTGGTCAAGATTCACGGGGGAACGGTCAGTGTTGAAAGCGAGGTGGGCCGAGGAAGTACGTTTACGGTGATGATCCCGGTCGGCAAAGAGCACCTGCCGGAAGAATGTATCGGAGGAGAGAACGCACTTACCTCTACCGCCGTAGATTACAACTCCTTCGTGGAAGAGGCGATGCGGTGGCTCCCGGATACGGATGAGAAAGATGCCGGAATCAAAACCGCAGTTTCGGAACTCGACACTGAGAGTGCATTACTCCGCGGACTTGGCAGAAAACCTGTCTCGTCTGCCGATCGCGAATACATTAACGAAACTGAGCGCAGCGCTCAACGGCAGCGGGTCGTAATCGCCGACGACAACGCCGACATGCGTGACTATCTTCGACGGCTCTTGGCGGATCGGTACGATGTGGTGGCCGTTTGCGATGGACGAGAGGCATTGCTGGCGGCCCGGGAATCGGTTCCAGTCTTGATTTTGTCGGACGTCATGATGCCAAATCTGGACGGGTTTGGACTCTTACAGGCCGTGCGTTCGGATGCATCGCTTGCGGCGGTGCCCGTTGTGCTGCTTTCGGCGCGGGCTGGAGAGGAGGCAATCCTGGAGGGCATTCGGGCTGGGGCGGACGAATACCTGATCAAGCCCTTCAGTGCTCGAGAACTAGTCGTGCGCGTGGAAGCTCAAATTCAGCGCAAACTCTTTGAAAGGCAGCTCGCGGCTGCAGAGCAGCGTCTGCAGGCCGCGCTGGCCGCTGCCAAGATGGCCGTTTTGGAATGGGACCCGGCGACTGACACGATCGCCACGGTTGGCACTGTCCCTGATGTCTTCGGCATTTCTCCAAGGCACCCGCTCAGCAGTAGGTCGTCAATATTCGCTTTAGTGTATCCTGACGACCTGGACCGATACCTCTTGACAGTCCAGGCAGCGGCCGAAGCTGGCGAAAGTTTTCAAAGCGATTTTCGAATAGTCCGGCCTCAAGACAGCCGCATAGCATGGCTGGAGGAACGCAGCTATCCCGTCAAAGATCCGTTCACGGGACAGACGCGAATGGTCAGCTTAGTCCTGGATGTCACCGAACGGAAGAAGGCCGAGATCGAGCTGAAACAAAGTGAAGACCGAGCGCGATTCATTGTCCGTCTCGATGACGCGCTTCGGACGATCATCGACGCAGACGAAGTGTCGCGAACGGCGGCCCGCGTGCTTGCCGAGCAACTGCGCTGCGACCGAGCATTTTATGCAGAAATGAAACCCGATCAGGATCACTGCACCGTCATCGGAGAGTACACCCCATGTCTCCCAAGCGTCGCAGGGACTTACCGCCTCTCCGATTACGGTGACGCGTACGTCGCGTCGGTTCGCGCCAATCGTCCTTACGTTGAGCACAATGCTCAGCGTGATGATCTTTCTCCCGAGGAACGGGAACGCTACGCGGCTTTGCAATTCGGGGCCTGGATTGCGGCGCCGTTATTTAAGAGTGGAAGGTTAGTCGCGATGTTTTTTGTCAATTCGGCGACACCGCGCAATTGGCGGGCAGATGAAGTTGAGGCGGTAGTGCTCGTTGCCAGCCGGTGCTGGGAATCGATTGAACGCGCTCGGCTGACGCGCGCTTTGCTGGCTAGCGAGGAGCGGCTCGCATTTTCAGTCGAGGCTGCAGAGTTGGGCACGTTCTACTGTCCGATGCCTCTTGGATTGATCATTTGGAACGCGAAGTGCAAAGAGCATTTTTGGCTGCCAGCTGATGCACCGGTAGATTTCGACCGCTTCTACTCGATTCTTCACGAAGAAGACCGCGATCGAACCCGATTGGCAGTCGAGCGGGCCGTGTTTCACCATGAACCGTACGACATCGTCTACCGGACCGTGGCGCCAGATGGTCGGATTCGCTGGGTTCGAGCCAAAGGGCGTGCTTATTTCGACGCGACAGGCGCGCCTACCCGCTTTGATGGAGTCACGCTCGATGTGACGGCGCTCAAAACGATCGAGCAACGCCGCGAAATGATGCTGGCAACAGAACGGGCGGCACGCGAAGAAGCAGAGCGCGTCATCCGGATGAAGGACGAGTTTCTCGCAACTCTTAGCCACGAGCTCCGCACCCCGCTCAACGCTATTCTCGGGTGGTCACAAATCTTGACTCGCGATCCGCAAGATTCGGATGATGCCAGACAGGGCCTGCAAGCAATCGAGCGCAACACTCGAGCTCTGGCGCGAATGATCGAGGACCTCCTGGATATGAGTCGGATCAGTACCGGAAAAGTCAGGCTGGACGTGCATCGCCTGGTGCTGGCCGACGTCGTTTCGCAGGCCGTACAGTCGGTTCGACCTTCGGCGGAGGTAAAAGGCGTTCGACTTATTACCGTGATTGACCCGAACGCGGGGCCTGTTGCCGGCGACGCTGGCCGGCTTCAGCAGGTCGTCTGGAATCTGCTTACCAACGCGATCAAATTTACTCCGCGCGGCGGGCGTGTGCAGGTTGTATTGGAGCGGGTCAACTCCCACCTCGAGTTGAACGTTACAGATACCGGCGAAGGCATCGAACCGGAATTTCTTCCTCATATCTTCGAGCGGTTTCGCCAAGCTGACGCGTCAACAACTCGCCACCATCGGGGCTTAGGGCTGGGCCTCAGTATCGTTAAACATCTCGTCGAACTTCACGGCGGGTCCGTTCGGGTCAAGAGTCCTGGAAAAGGTAAGGGAAGCACCTTCATACTGGCGTTGCCCTTAGCTCCAACAACACATCCGCTCAAAATCGACGAAGTTGAGGCGAGGCAACACCCTCGGGTTGCCCAGGGCGCGCCGATACTCGATGAGCCGCCAAACTTGGCTGGCGTCAGGGTTCTGGTTGTCGATGACGATCCTGATGCTCGCGAGGTGATAGCCCGAATCCTCCGCGACGGCAAAGCGTCCGTGATCAAGGCTTCATCGGCCGCAGAAGCCCTGGAGATAGTGAGGAAATCAAAGCCCGATCTATTGATCAGCGACATCGGAATGCCCGGCGAAGACGGATACGATTTACTTCGCAAAGTGCGAGCCTTGCCAGCGGATGCTTGCGGTCGGGTACCGGCAGTCGCCCTTACCGCCTTCGCCCGATCCGAAGACCGTCAACGCGCGTTGTTGGCTGGATATCAGCTTCATGTCTCCAAGCCGGTTGAGCCATCCGAGCTATTGACGGTTTGTGCCAGCTTGGTCGGGCGCATCAGTTGAATGGGGCAGTATTCGTGAACCTCGTCTTTGGAAAACGCGAATGGAAGAAAAAAAACTGAATGGCAAGGTGGCGGTCATAACCGGTGCCAGCAAAGGACTGGGCAAGGCGATGGCCTTGGCGCTGAGTTCTGCTGGCGCAAACATTGCGCTGGTCTCCCGAGACATAGAGCAGTTGAACGCAGTGAAGCAAGCAGTGGAGGTTGGGGGTGGCAAGGCAGAGGTCTTTCAGGCTGATGTGTCGCAGGAGGAGCAGGTTCGCCAACTCGAACGCGATGTCATGGGAGCGTTTAACGGTGTCCACATCTTGATCAACAATGCAGGTATCAATCTTCGAAAGCAGTTGATCGAATTCACGCTGGAAGAATGGCACCGCGTTCTCGATACCAACCTGACGAGCGTCTTCCTCATGTGCCGGTGGTTCGTACCTCAGATGAAAGGCAGGGGCTATGGGCGAATTATCAATATGACATCGACGATGAGTCACGTTTCCCTGGCCGGTCGCTCGGCCTATTCCGCCAGCAAGACTGCATTGCTTGGATTAACGCGCGCGCTTGCACTGGAACTCGCTGCCGACGGCATCACTGTTAATGGCATCAGCCCAGGCCCGTTCGCGACAGAGATGAATACTGCGTTGATCCAGAATCCCGAGCTCAACCAGCAATTCCTTTCTAAAATCCCGGTCGGCCGTTGGGGGCGTGTAGAAGAAATTGGCCATCTCGCCCGGTACTTGTGTTCCGAAGATGCCGCCTTCATCACCGGAACGGATATTCTGATCGATGGCGGTTGGACGGCGCAGTAAGGCGTCTTTGTTGCGCCAAACCATCCCTTATAACCTTTCGTGACCGACGAACTCAGCGTTGACGCTCTCGAATTGCGCGACCTCACCCGCGGACGGTTCGCTGCTGACAACGTAACAACCGGACCCGACGAATTCCCTGGTCTGAGTATCAAATACCATCAAACAGCGCAGTTGTGCAGGCTCCACGCGGCGCGCCGGCGGTTGATTCCTGGTAAAGTCTTCGAGTTGTTTTTTCGTTGGCCTGAGAGTTTCTACTGAAATATAGCGATGAGTAGCCGCATGCTTTCGGCGCTTATTTACTGCGAGCAGGTAGGCCTCGACTTGTTGCCTCGCCGCTACCTGCTGTTCCGCGGTTGGCGTGTACGAATAGTTCGAATCGTAGATGCCAACATGATAGGAGAACGCTGAATCCCAAAAGGGGTTCGAGTAGCGACAATGTTCATTATGCTCTCCGTTCCCGTGGCGGCCCACCGCGGACATGTGGCCGGCGAAAGTATTGCCATGGGCCAGGGTTAACGGAACAAACGTGAAATATCCGGCTGCTAACAAACCGGCGAAGTACAATTGCAGTGTCAAGAATCGCCTGGACAGACTATGCATTCGGGGACTGAAAGGTTTGACCCTGCAACGGGTCTGTTTGAGACCGTAAGCGATTAGTTGCTCACTAGTCTCGCGCCTGGAAAATCTCCAGGTCGAGAGATAGAGAACCTTGTACCTGGCACCGGAAAAGCTTTCGAGTGACTCGGCTTCGTCGCAACCTCGAATATCCAAAGGCGGGTTTTTACCGGGGATGGTGGTTTTGCAAATGTTTTTCATTAGTTAATCGGAAGTGCAGATTACGGGCGACCAAAAGAATCTATCGATCTCGCAATATCTGGCTTTTCCTATTTAGGTCGTTCCTCAGATATCAGCGCACAAAAGAATTTTACTAACCTCCAGAAATGAGTTTTGACAATCATCATTCCACTCCATTAAGCAGCAGGCCTTATCAGATTTGGACATCTGAGCGAGTCCCTGTTCAGAAACGCTGAGCGTGCGCAATAGGCGGTCCATCGCTTCCCCCCATTGCGAGGGAGGATACGATTTCTGGATAGCGCCGAGAACGCACCATTTTTCTGCCCTTGGGTCGAGCGCCTCAAGTTTGTTGCCTTGCCCATCTTCTGCTGGAGATTCCTGGCACCAAGCCTCGGGCGATTTTAGAAGTTCATACGCTTTCATCGGTGGCGGCGTATAACTAGGCGCGATAGATTTGCTTGCATGGGCTAACAAGTAAAGCATCTACCGATGTCCGTAAATGGAACGAAAGATCCAATACGAAACATTCTTCGCCTGCGTCAACGGCATCCCCGGAGTAAAGGGTGGGATGCTGCGATCATATGATGATAGACAGCAATTACCGAACTAGCACAAACGTCTTAAGACTAATAACCGTTTGACAACTAGCCGCCGGTAGGGACGCGCTCCCGCGCGTCCGGCGCTCCGCGTCTCGACGCTTCTTGCTCTTCTGTTTTTGCTTTTTCTGTTTTTGCACCTTCTCTGGACGCGGAGCGGGAGCGGGAGCGCGTCCCTACCGGGGAGTCGGAATGCAAGTGCGACGTTGACACAAGACGGAGAAGCTCCGTAGTGGGTCTTTCGTTCCATTTGCGATGATCGGTGGATGCTTTACGGATAAGTCCATGCACCTAAATCTCTCGATATTAGTTAGACAATTGAACCGCGGGGAACAGGGCTTGACTGGGTCTCCATTGATGTGTCTAGATTGGCCGTCAATTTTGGACGTCAACGCCGACGGTTTTACCAGTTGCCAAGAGTGAAAAAGCGGGATGCAGAGCATCAGAATATAAGCGACGCGTTACTGGCTGAGAGTGGTGAACGCGGGCTGGCAGAAGAGGCGCTTCGCAAGAGCGAACAGCGGTTGCAGGATATTTTGGACAATACCACTGCCGTCGTGTTCGTTAAGGATCTTGAGCTTCGCTACCTTCTAGTGAACCGCGAATATGAACGCCGCCATCAGGTCCAGCGCGACCAGATCCGCGGGAAGACCGACTTTGACATTTTTCCTCATGATGTTGCGGAAAGGCTGCGGGCGAACGATCGGCATGTGATCGAAGCGGGCACGCCCATCCAATTTGAGGAAGTTGTTCCGATGGCAGAGGGCGAGCGACAATACGTCGTCGTTAAATTTCTGCTCCGGGATGGCACAGCGAAGCCGTACGCGGTTTGTGGCATCGCGACAGATATCACAGAATTTAAAAGGGCAGAAGAACTACAGGCTAGACGCGCGCGCCAAGCGGCGTTGCGTGCAGATATTCATGCAGCGTTCTCTGTCGGGACCGAAAATGCTTTGCAAACAATGTTACAGGGCAGCGCTGAGGCTATTGTGCGTCACCTCAACGGAGTTTTCGCGCGCATTTGGACGCTCAATGATCGACAAAACGTGCTGGAGTTGCAGGCCAGTGCAGGTCTTTACACCCGCTTGGACGGAGAACACGCCCGCGTGCCAGTTGGCAACCTCAAAATTGGTCTCATCGCTCAGGAGCGCAAACCGCATTTGACGAACGACGTGCAGAACGACAAACGGGTCAGCAACCCTGAATGGGCAAAACGAGAAGGCATCATTGCCTTTGCCGGCTACCCTCTGATGGTCGAGGGGCGTCTGGTTGGTGTCCTGGCGATGTTCGCGCGTAAATTTCTGGGTCAGGACACTATCGAGGCGCTCGAGGTGGTGGCTGACGGTATCGCACAAGGGATCGAGCGCAAGCGGGCGGAGGAGAAGCTGGCCCGACTGAACCGCACGCTGCAAACGCTCTACCAGTGTAACCAGGCCTTGGTACGAGCGACCGAGGAGTACGAGCTGTTGCGGTCCGTCTGCAGAATCCTCGTCGACGTCGGCGGCCTTCGGATGGCATGGGTCGGCTACCGCGAATTCGACCAAGAGAAAACAGTGCAGCCAGTAGCCCAAGCCGGCTACGAGGCCGGATACCTGGAGCGAGTCAAAATTACCTGGGGGGACACTGAGAGGGGACGCGGACCCACGGGCACAGCTATTCGGACAGGTATCGCGTCCTGGAACAGCGACATACTGACTGATCCGAATATGGCTCCCTGGCGGGCCGAGGCGATCAAGCGCAGCTACGCATCATCCATTGCCCTTCCCCTGATTTCTCACGGCGAAGCGTTCGGCGCGCTCGCTCTCTACGCCGAAGAGCCCGATGCCTTCACTCAGAGTGCGATTGAGCAATACACGGATTTAGCGAACAACTTGGCGTATGGAGTGATGGCGCTCCGCACGCGCGAGGAACGCAAGCGGGCCGAGAACGAAATTCGTCAGCTCAACGCTTCGCTTGAGAAGCGAGTGGCCGCGCGCACGATCGAACTCGTGCAATCCAACGACCAACTTAAGCGCGCTGAAGAACAGTTGCGCAAACACGGCGATCAGGTGCAGAAACACCGCGACGTGCTGCTTGAACTGGCGCGCTCCGACAAATCGGATCTCGAAAAAGCTCTGCAGAAAATTTGTTCTTTATCGGCCGCAACACTTGAGGTGGCGCGCGTCAGTTACTGGTCACTGCAGGAAAATGACTCTGCCATTGCTTGTGAAGTCCTCTATCTGCGCGACGCCAACCGCTGTGATGAACAGTTCAAAGGCGCTCGGCTAGGCTTCTCTGATTGTCCTCCCTATTTTGCGGCCTTGGCCGCCAACCGGCCCATCGTTGCCGACCGCGTATTAACGCACCCGGCCACGAGCGGCTTGGCGGAAAATTACCTCAAGCCACTTGGCATTTCTTCCATGCTCGACGCACCCGTCTGGATGTGCGGCGAGGTCGTCGGCGTTCTTTGTCATGAGCATATCGGATCGCCTCGCGACTGGTCGGCGGAGGAAATTGACTTTGTTTCAGCGCTCGCCTCCATGGTTTCGCTCGCGCTGGAAGAATCAAATCGCGTGCGATCGGAACATCTGTTGCGCGAGTCCGAAGAAAAGTTTCGCGCGCTGTTTGAAGGCACCAGTCAGGCGGTAGTTCTGCATGACGAAAATGGAGTTTTCGAGGCGAATCCAAGTTGGCTCCGGCTTCTGGGCTATTCCAGATTGGAAGATGTGATCGGCAAACACCCCGCCGAACTCTCCGCACCGATCCAGCCTGGCGGGGAAAGCGCTAAAGCGCTGGAAAGAAAGTACATCGCCAACGCGCTAGCCAACGGAAGTGAGCGTTTTGAATGGATCGTGTTACGCAGTGACGGTACTGAACTACCGATTGAAGTGTTTATTACGCCCATTCAACTCGGGGGCCGACAGCTTATTCAAGCCGTCTGCAACGACATCACCGTGCGCAAGCGTGCCGAAGAGGAATTGCGGCAGAGTGAGGCGCGGCTGCGAGAGAGTGAGGCGCGCTTCAGCACGGCCTTTAGCGCCAGCCCGTTGAACATTACGATCCTGCGGTTGAGCGATGCAAAGTTTATCGAGGCAAACGACGCGTTCGTACGTTGGTTTGGTCTGGGCCGTGACAGAATAGTCGGTCACGACTCACAGGAGCTGGGCATATGGGTGAATCTCCAGGATCGTGAGAGGTTCCTGGCTAATCTTCGGCGCAACGGTTCGCTACGCGAGGTCGAGTGCCAGCTTCGCAGTCGTCGGGGCACCGTCCACACGATCCTGCAATCGGCTGACGTCATTGAAATCAATCGCGAGCCGCATATGCTCGTTTTTGGCCTGGACATCACACAACGCAAGCAGGCCGAGGCCGAATTGCTTCGGACACTGGCGCGAGAAAAGGAGCTAGGGCAGTTGCGGAGCAAGTTTGTGTCGATGGTATCACACGAGTTCCGCACGCCATTGGCCATCATCCAATCCTCCGCGGAAATCATGGACGACTACCTCCATCAGTTGGAGCCGGCCGAGCGCAAAGACCACCTGCAATCCATCCGCAAAAACACGCGGCGTATGGCCGGGCTGATGGAGGAGGTGTTGCTCATCGGAAGTTTCGACGCCGGCAGGATGCAATTCAAGCCCGCGGCGCTGGAATTGCTAACATTTGTGCGAAGGCTCCTGGACGAAGTCGCGTCGGCCACTAAGCGGCGATGTCCGATTGAATTATTGATTGCTGAAATGCCCCGAAAGGTGCAGGCCGATGAGCGCTTGCTGCGGCACATTTTCACCAATGTGCTAACCAACGCGGTCAAATATTCTGACGCAGGCGGGGTGGTGCAATTCGAAATCGTGCGTGCAGGCGCAGAAATTGTTTGCACCATCCGTGACCAGGGCATCGGAATTCCAGAACCTGACCAAGAATGGCTCTTTAATGCCTTTCATCGCGGGTGTAACGTCGGTGACCGTCCAGGCACCGGTCTCGGTCTGGTCATTGTGAAGCGCTGCCTCGATCTGCATGGCGGCAAAATCAAAGTGCATAGCAAACTGGGTGAAGGTACGTCAGTGATTCTGAGGTTGCCTATATTCGGCCCAGAGTCCAGGGCTGCGGGCGATTGGGCAATCCCGCAGTAAAGCGTTAGGCGGAGCCCAAACGGGTAAGACGTCATCCCTGCGCTCCGTGCCGACGCAGAGGCCGCTCCTGGGTCTGACGATTTTGACTAGGAGATCGGTAGGGTCGCGCTCCGCGCGACCGGCGCCGCGCGTCCGGAGAAGGAGCAAATGTAAAAACAGCTGAAGCTAATAGGCAAAAAGGCAAAAGCACGTTCGAGGAACAAAAAGAAGCGTCGAGACGTGCGGCACCGGACGCGCGGAAGCGCGTCCCTACCGGAGCCGGCCGGTACCTTCTTTTTTGCGGACAGGCGGATTACCCAATAGCTGGCAAAGCGGCACGCCTGGGTTCAGCATCACCGCTCGCCTTCTGAAACTGCCTGTCACAGATCAGCATCAGACTTCTAGTACGACGTCTGATCGATCGACTCGCGCAAATTATCAATTGTTTGCGTTCGTGGCGATGTCCCAAGTCATCGGTATCGCTGTGCCGGGTGCGCCCTTGTCGTCTTGCGGAACGTAATCAAGGCTCACTTTTGAAAAGTTAAGTGTAACGTTTTCTGTTAGTCGGTCCTCACCACCGGAGCCCCCAGTCGAAACGGAAGCGATAAAAACCCCATCCATTTTTATCTTGAGGTACTCAACCGGTTTGTCACCAGCTTTGCGAACGACTATCGTGGCATCCTTAAAATGCTTTCCGGAACAGCATGCCAGAAGCAGCTTCGGCGAAGCGCTATCGACCCATTTCGTGAAAGTGAGGTCTTGAACATTTACCTTACCAGCTCCTGCGCCGCTGCCGGCATGAGCCGAGCCGGAGTTACTCATACCCCACGACCAAGAGAGGACGTCAATCTCCTTCTTATGTTTCGAATCTTGCGCTTCGCCATCAACCGTATCGATCTTAATGAACATGTCTACTGCCATAGTGTGTTTTATCCTTTTGTTTTTCAGGCTCCTTTAGGAGCGGCGGCAGCGACCGGCGGTTTATCTGGTGCCGATGCGCGGCTGTGTGCCAAACCTAATTTTAGGAACCAAGTTTATTTTGCATTGGCCTATCCATATAGCATCCAATGTTGATCGTAAATGGAACCAAAGACCCACTGCGATTGTCCCCACGGCCCTTAAGTCAACTGCACCAATGTTTCGCCTTCTAAAAAAGGCCTGGTAGGAAGGCTTTTGTTTCTGGTTAATTTTTAGTCCTTTGGTAGGCACCGGAGAAATGATAAGACCGAGCCGCGTCTCGACGCTTCTTTTTGGCTGTCCGTTATTGCACCATCTCAAGACGAGGGGCGTCGGATCGCGCGGGAGCGCGCGCCTAACAATCGCCACGTCATCTCCTAATCAAAGCGACAAACCCGTGGGCTTGTCGCCCGAGATGTGCTTATACGGCTTGCGTTAGCCGCTCCAATTCAGGACTACTCCATCTAACAAACGATTATTCTGTATAGCGACGCAAAAAGAAGATGTTTATCTGCTCGATTGTGAATGGAAATTCTCAGAATTGCCAAGTTCGCTACCCCAACTGCAACTCCGAACCATTGGGCGGATTGGCTAACTCCTTTTTTTGGAATATGTGTGCCGTAGTCCACCTGTAGAGAGTCCCCCGGGTACTCTTGGCGTCAAATTCCTTGGGAATATTGCCCTCCATATGCAAGCGGCGAAGCTGCAGGAATCCATCAGTTCGGTCAATATCAATGTCCACAAGCACGCTACCTTTTCTGAGGGAGTTACGGGCAAACATTACTGCGGGCGCTTTTTCCTTGTCATCTCCGGTCAGACCGTCAACACGTATGGCTCTAGTCGTATGTAAAAACACCCGACGAAATTCGTGCTTTGTCTTGCCAAAACCGCTTCCATAGATGTCCGCCGCATGCGTGCCTTCCCCATTCCAACGCGATTGAAAGTCATCGTTTGAACTCGCATCATCAAAGAACGAGTACCACGCAATCCATTTCCAGTCGGTTTGTACGGCCGCGAAAACCAGATTGATTACCGATGCAGGCCCCGCATGAAGTCTGTAAAGCTCGACACCAATTAAACCGAGGCTGTCGCTCGCTGTCGGCCCGTCACTCATAATTGTCTACTGTGAGGTTCGCAGACCGTTTCCGGCTATGGTTTTGATGATTTAGCGATAATAAAAAGCTATCGCTTAGTCCGTTGAATTCTCCCCCTGGATCCGAAAGATACCTTTGCATAAGGTTATCCGTAGGGCATGCGCTGATGGTCGTAAATGGAACGAAAGGCCCAGTGATCATCGATTCCGTTCGCAGAACTCGAGTAATCCCGCTCGCCGCCTCAGCACCTGTCGCAGCAACGTCATTGTGGTGTGTAGAATCGCAACAGGTGCGGGTCCGATTAGAAGCCAGAAAATCGGCTTGTCGGTATGCGCCGCCAGAATTGCGCCTGCTAACACAAGCGAGAACACGAAACTGGACACCGTTAGTTCTTTTTTGATTTGGCCTGATCCTATCATAGGGGTCGTGGTTCTTGTCCGATCACCTACTGGCCTGTGCGTGCGACGGCGTTCTGGAAAGGTGTCGCCTTCTTTTGTGCGGTTTTCCGGACTGGACGGATTTCGCTCACGAGCGGCGATCGCCGTTGACTCGGACGCGCCAAGTGTTTCTGATTCGAATAGCCGGGCCAGCCTCCTCTTCGCGGTGTCCGTTTCCAATAAGTGCGAAACATAGTCAGTCATTATTTTTGAGTGAAGGCTTTCCGAACGCTCCTTGAAGTTTTGGAGTTTCATCAGCAGGTTGGTGATCGGTCGTCTTGTAGTGCATTTGCGGTGACACCCAGAGCCAATGGTTCGCCTCGTGGTCAATCTCCACAATGCCCTTCACCGAAGGGAGGCTTTACCGGTTAAGTTGTCTGACTAATTTCGAGAGATTTTTTTGCATGGGCTTATCCGTAAAGCATCCATCGATGTCCGTATATGGCACGAAAGACCCAATACGGAGCTCCACCTCCGTCGCACGACATCCTCGAGGTAACTGGTGGGATGCTGCGACCACATGCAATACATTTAGGCCAAAATAACCCGCAGGATACCGACGACGTCGCCCTTTCCCGGCTAGCGGTCAGGACAAAGAGTTCTGTCGAGGATCGCCATTGACGCTTTGTTCAAGGTAGATTTCTTTTCAAGAAAAATTTTGCCTCAATTAAGTTCCTCTTCAAAGCCGGAAGTGCGGCACAACCAGGAGGTCCCAGTTTTGTCGCCTAAATCGGATCTTGCCACCAGAGACCTGCGTGTCCACATTGGGCGCAGTGCTCCCCGTCCGGATTGGTTGAAGACTGGTCATGGCGGTGAACCCAATCGCCAGGGTGAGCAGATTTACCGATAGGACTCTATGGCAGACGCTGGGGCATGTTCATATAGCTGTAGTTCGCGCCGGGCGCGGGCTAGCTCTCAAAGTAAGAGAGGAACTCCGCTCTCAGAAATGCCGCATCGTCCTTGTTAAGAAACCGCTCGACTGCCTTCAACTTAGCGAGCACGGACCGGACCTCGTGGAGTTCAGGGCTGGCCCCGACGGTAAGATCCTTGGTCAGCCGGAACACAAATTCCTCATCCGGCACATTGTCGGATTTGGTGCCGAAGTGGGCGATGATCCATTCCTCGTGCGCTGGCGCGAAGGTGTTGAATTGCACCGATGCAGAGCCGCCGCCGCGCAGTTCAACCGCCTGATTAAAAGCATTCGCCAAGAGTGCGCGGTATTCGTTGGCTTCAGGCTTGTTTCGGTCGTTTACCTTCCGCTGAAAGCCGGTGTAGGCGTCGGCGACGACAGGGTCCAGTTGTTTCCAGATTGACCCATATTCATCGAGCCATTTTGCGATCGCTGGATCGTCCTGATATTTGATGTCCAACGGTTTCGCGGTGAAGCCATCCTTTGTTTCGTAACGGGGAATGATCTTTGTCTCTATGATCTCCGAGCATTGTGCGACGGCGTTCTTAAGACCGCTCTCGTCATCTTGCCCCGAGGCAGGACCGGTGACTGTGGACCCCGAATCGCCGGATTTCAGTTGATTGGGCAAAACTTTTAAGGACAGCGCTTGCAGTCGGGGTAAAGTCGTAGGCGTGTAATAAATGTCAAGACGACATCGCGCCTTGTGCTCTTTGCCTCGAACATCGAGCGCATCAGAATCATATTCAATTGAGTCATGCCCGAGCGAAGTCTGAAAAGTGGATAAATCTGGAACAAACCTGCACCACTTATAAGATCGAGCGTCTTGCCTCATATCTTGTTGGATGAAGGCACTGGACGAATTTTTGTGGCCGAAATAATCGGTTTCTTTATCCAGCGTGTAGATTATTAACGTGCGGTAGTCGTGGGTCTCTACCGCCTTGAGAATCCGGAGAATCAGAGCGTCCTGGTCCGAAGTCGTTGGATTCGCCAAGACTGGCCCAATCGGTTCACCGCCTATTATGGGCACTACCACGCTGGCGAAGGCCGTCAGTGTTAGTATTAGATTGTTCATTTTAACACAAGAACTCCGGCACCAATTCCTGCTAACACGCTTTGAACCGCTCGATTCATACCTCGATAACTCTTCTTGGCACAAGTCAATACCGAATCCTCTCCAAATCCTCGAGCAAAACCTTCTGTCCACGTCGGTCATAGAGCAGGAAAATTTCCAGGAGGAAAATCGACTACCTCTAACACCCTTTGCGACGGACGCAAGATCAGTCCGCGAGGCGTGGGCATTAAAACTAGTGCACCAAGTCGGTGACTGGTGTAGTGGCGCTGCTGCGTATTTTGGCTGGATGCGCGAAGCGAAGAAGGAGGATATCCGCTGTGGTCTTTGACCGATGAGCGACAAAGCAGCCGGCCAAAAGACGCGCAGCCCGGTGTGCGCGCGGCGGCGGATGTGCGCAAAACGCTGCTTGCCGTACGCGGCCTGAATGGATAGCGTGCCGCCCATGAGCAACCCTCCCACGCCCGCGCCGCTGATCATCGTTCCGTCCGGCGGCGGCGAATCGGTGCACGCCTTCGGCACCGAGATGGTCTTTCACCTCACCGGGAAACAGACCGCCGGGCGCAGCGCGGTTGCTACAAGCATCGTCCCGCCGCACAATCCCGGCCCGCCGCCACATTGCCACGAGCGCGAGGACGAGATTTTCTTCGTGCAGGAGGGGCGCATGGCGTTCCTGGTCGACGGGACGTGGCAGGAGGTGCCGGAGGGCTCGACCGTTTTCGCTCCGAAGATGTCAGTACACTCGCTCAAGAACGTGGGTGACGCGCCGGCGCGCGTGTTCACGACCGTTGTGCCCGCCGGCTTCGAGGTTTTCTTCGCGCGCTGCGCCGAGGAATTCGCCAAGCCCGGCACCGCCGACCTGGCCCGGATCGTGGAGATCAGCGCGGAGCACGGGATTCACTACGTCAAGATTCCGGGGACGAACGATTTGCTCGACCCGTTCATCGCATAGGGCGGAGACACGGAGATTTCTTGCCAACAGGCAGTTGGAATCCAGGTCCTCCTGAAGCGTTCGGCTTGTGCCGGCGGTATTCTGCGTAGGTTGCTTCTGCCCGTGTCGCCAGTGAGATCGATTTCTGCTACTCCGCGGTTGTTATGGCTGTGCAAGAACTAGCTCTCAATTTGGGTCTCCTCAGCACCAATAGTCGGGAGAAACACACCGGGGAGCCTGTGCAGTTCGGCACCACCATCGTTCTTCAGATATTTCTGACTATCGCTTGCGCCTCACTTATTGCCGCAAGAGCTTCGGAGGTACGATCCGGAGGTGCAATGCTTCAGCCTTTAGCGCCAGAAAATATGGCAGGCACAGCATCCAAACCACTTCGCCGAAACGCTGCGCGCCCAGCCACAGATAACCTTTGCCCAGCTGGCCAAGATGCGAAATTATGACGTGTTGAAAGTTCAAATGTATGCCTTAGACCAACTCCATCTGGCGGCGCGGCCGAGTTTTCGAGGGAACTCCCAAGGAATGTTCTATCAGATCGGCTGCCACGGAGAGCCCGTTGGCCTTAACAATCGCTTTTTGGATCCGGCAAGCATTTTGACGGTAAGTAGGGTCGCTCAGCACCTCACCTAGAAGGGTCGAGAGATGGGCAGCGCTTAACTTATCTAGCGAAGTAGCGACACCGGTTTTGTGGTAGGCTATTCTGGCGGCAATGCCAGGCTGATCAAAGGTTACGGGGATAGCCACTTGAGGGACACCCTGCGCAAGAGACTCTAGCACCGTGTTCACCCCAGAATGCGTGATACAAACCGAGGCCAGCTTTAATAGCTCCAATTGAGGTGCCCGCTTGACAATGATCGCATTACTAGGGACCGGCCCGATCTGCTCCGGCTCGAGTTGATCGCCAATGGAAAGAACTAACTGCACGCCCTTATGCTTCGCGACACCGGCCGCAATGGTCTGGAAGACCTCCGGTTGACCATTTAGTATTGTCCCCATTGAAGCGTAGATCAGCGGCTCTCCGTTAAGTCGCTCCCAAGGGAAGTTCACCTCCTCCCGGCCTTTGCCATCATGGAACGGCCCGGTATGATGAAACTGCGATGGCCAATGAGAATTTGCAAAATCGAACTCCCTGGGAGTTTGGGTAAGCCACGCGATTTTGGATAAGGTGAAACCGGGGTCCTCCCAGTCGATTTCGAAGCCGGCGCTCCTGGCATAGGCTTTTACCCCGTCGTTACCAAGCATTTTAGCAAACTTGGCCACACCTTTCCGGTTTCTGGCTATCGCTTCAGGGGTTGTCTGGTGACGATCACCATAGATACAGAGGGGTGTGTAACCAGAATAGTCACAATGAATTGCCACCGCCACATGGATATAGGGTATGCCAAAGTTCATCGGCGCCAGTTCGGCATAAAATTGGATCGGATCGATGATGAGGGCATCGACGGCGGTCGCCTCGAGCATAGCGGGCATTGATTTTAACATCGCCTCTGTCCGCTGCACCAGTAGGCCGACGGCAAATCCTAAAGCGTCGTCTCCTTGCAGTTTGCTCACTCGGGACCGGTTTTCATTCATGGGATCTCTATCGTGACCAGGAACACACGGCAAACCGTTAGCGCTCGAAGAATAAAGGAAGACAACCTCATGGTTGCGCCCCTGCAGTTGACGCGCCAGTGCCGTCATCGGATTGAGGTGACCCGGCAGATTTAAACAAATAAAACCCAGTTTCATAAATGTAAGCTCTCCTAAGCATTGACCGGATGGTCTGATTGCACGCATTTTGTTGGGCGTACTAAAATCCGCCATTTTGGAAACAGACGTTCATTTGTCCCAGCTGCCGCAATCGTTGTCCGAAACGGATGACTAATCGCCGGGACCGACCGTCTCGACCTGATCCTCGCAGTGGAATTCGATCTTGCCTTCAAGAACGGAGAATATCTCGTGTTGAGAGTTCATTTGCTCGAAACCACGGCCGTGACGGGTGGCTGAGATTCTGCTGCAGTTGAAGCTGCCATCGCCGGTATTGACTTCGCCGACCCTGGTCCGGTGTGATCCACAATCAATCGGGAGCCGCGTTGCCCGGTCACAAAAGTCCAAATCCATTGCACAAACACGCTTATCCGCAGGCCGGGTTGAGCGAGGAACTCGAGATGCACCGCCGCCCAAGCGAGCCAGGCCAGGAAACCGCTCATTTTGAGTTTGCCACTTTGCATAACCGCAAAGCCCTTCCCCACCACAGCCATGTTACCTTTGTCAAAGTAACGAAACGGACGCTGACCGTTCTTGCCGGCAATCCGCCGGCGAATCAGCTTACCAACATAACGTCCCTGTTGCATCGCGACTTGAGCGACGCCAGGTAACGGCTTGCCATCCTGATCGAGCGATGCAGTGTCGCCAATCACGAAGATTTCGGGATTGCCTGGGACCCTAAGATCTCTTTGGACTCGGACTCGCCCCGCACGATCGGTCTCGGCATCAAGCCACTTCCCGGCTGGCGAAGGCGCCACACCTGCAGTCCATATCACTGTTTTGCTCGCGATGCGTTCACCCGCAACGATCACGCCCTTCTCATCGATCTGATCCGCGGCATGTCCCGGGCGAACCTCAACACCTAAGCGCTCAAGCCGCTTCTTCGCTGCCTGTGAAAGGCTCTCCGAAAAGCTGCCGAGAAGTCGCGGTGCTGCGTCGAGCAAGACAATACGCGCGGACGTCGGATCGATGCGCCGGAATTCCGAGCGCAGCGAGTTGCGTACGAGTACGGCAATTGCGGCGGCCATCTCCACTCCAGTCGGCCCACCTCCAATAAGCACAAATGTCAGCAAATCCCGATGACGACTGACATCTTCCTCAGCCTCCGCCTGTTCAAAGGCTCGGAGGACTTTGTTTCGTATCTCGACAGCGTTGGCCAGGCTTTTCAATCCGGGCGCGAACTTCTCGAATTGATCGTGCCCGAAATAACTGTGCCGTACCCCTGTTGCCAGGATCAGGTAATCATACTTAACCGGGACATTCTCCCGATCGGGAGATTTTACGAAGACGCACCGCTGGTCCTTGTCCACGCCAGTGACCTCGCCCATGATCACGGTGGTATTCTTCTGCCTTCGCAGAATCTCCCGGATTGGGGAACTGATTTGTCCAGGCGCAAGCACTGCTGTCGCCACTTGATAGAGCAGAGGCTGAAACAGGTGGTGATTCGTGCGGTCAATCAAGATGATTCGCACCGCAGCCTTTTTGAGGGCCCTGGCGGCTGCTAAGCCAGCAAAGCCGCCGCCTACAATCACCACACAAGGGACGCTCTCAGGCATAGCATATTTTCTCTCCCTAGTTAGTTCGAGTTCCGAGTGCATGGAAGCAGCCTTAGCTTGGTTCATGCCAGGACCATTCCGTATTGCTCTTCCACGAGGGGAAAAACTTAAAACATTTGTTTGCCTAGCAAGTCACAACATCTTAGAGCATCGCGAATTCGTCACTAATTCACAGCGACTCGCGGAAAGAATCGGCGCTGAGAAAATGGTCTCGGCCAAGCAGGCGAAGGCTCGAGCGCGGAGCTCCCCGCCGGCGGTGTCAATGGTTAGAGTTGAATCGTTGGTATGCACCGTAGAAATGATAGGACCGAGCCGCTCCACCGGCGCCGGTAGGGATGCGCTCCCGGTGCGGTTCGATACATCGTTTACCAATTGACTCAATAGATCGTTGACATAAGAACTCAATACATCGTTGACGTTTGCGCTTTGGGTTCAGCGATTTTGGCGATCAATACCGTCGGTCGCAAGCCGCCGAGATCGGTGTCAAGCAGGTGTCCCAGTACCAGATTTGCGAAGCGCACTTCGTAACGATTTGCTTCGATTTTGTATAGACCGATCTTGTGTGCGCTGAAGGCTTCACCAATGTAGCGTCTTCTACCCTCGAAACTGATTTCACCCTTTAATCGCACCTTGCGAACGAAGTCGGCTGTCGGATAGCGAAGGGGTCGTTCTGCCTGATACTTTCGCCGAGATTTACGATAGACTTCGGCAGGCGTTTTCTGTCCCAGGCTTTCATGGGGTCGCTCCTGGTTGTAGTGTTTCTGCCACTTGCGGCATCGTCGCTGCTGAGCTGACCAGCTCTGAGCCGGGGGGGTTGCAGCTTCGGCTTTGAAGGTGCGATGGATCCTCTCGTGGATGCCATTTTGTTGCGGTTTACCTGGATCGATAAAGTCTACGATGATGCCGATTTTTGTTATCCAGGCAGTGATTTTGCTCAGTCCCAAGGCTCCGCTGGAACCAAAAGGTCCTCCGTTGTCGCAGCGAATAGCCTTCGGTAGACCATACTCTTTAAAGTAGCCCTTTAGGTGCCCGATGACGCTCTTGGCGCCCGGCCGCAAAAGATTATCACAGCCGATCAAGTAGCGGCTCTTTAGATCGCTTACTGTCAGTGGATAATTGGGACGGCGATCTTTTGGAGTTTGAAACTGACCCTTGAAATCAATGGCCCACACATCATTGCATCGCTGGGGAGCAATCCGCCGAGTTCGTAGCTGTTGTGGTCCCGGTTTCCTTCGTGCTTGTCGACGCGTTAAACCTTGCTTTGCCAGCCACCGTCCAAGACTCGCTACGCTGGGTACATCTGGGCTGCCATAGAGCTGACCAAGCACCTTGCGCAGCTTTTTGGGCCCCCAGGTCCAGTGTCGCCGCTTCAGTACGATGACTCGTTCTTTCCATTCTTGTTGGCGCTGAGCACCTCGCAGCCGGTGCGGTCGTCGACTCCGATTTTTTAATCCTTTGTAACCCTCCTCTTTTAGTCGTTTTAGCCATTTATGTCCGGTCTGGCGTCGGATCCCATAACTTTTACATAGCTGCTCAAAGCTCCCTTTTTGGCTTAGCGCCGCTTCACAGAATTTCCTTCGCTGTTGCTCTTCATTGCTTGTTCTCCAGGGCATGCGCCCCATCTTCTGTCAACAATCTATTGAGTTTTCACGTCAACGATCTATTGAGTCTTCCTATCAACGATCTATTGAGCTCATACATCCCGCGCGTCCGGCGCTGCACGTCTCGACGCTTCTTTTTGCTGCTTCTGCGAACGCGCTCTTGCGCTATCGGAGCTGAGGCTCTTTTCCGTCAGCTTTCTGTCTTGCTTTACATTTGCACTATCTTTGAACGTGCCACGCCGGATCGCGCGGGAGCGCGTCCCATAAGCATTAACTTAAACGGCTCCGGACCTGAGCGCCGAAGGCGCGAGATGATTAAAGCCTGGGGTGGAGCACAGCGGAACCCCAGGAAAGGGCATGGTATGCGAGCAAGCGCTGAAGGCGCGGCTGAGATTAGGTTCGGGGTCGCCCTTTGCACAGCATATCTTCTCGCGCCTTCAGCGCTCGTCCGCTCTTAAATCGGTTCCTGGGGTTCCGCTTCGCTCCACCCCAGGCTTTAATCCGGTCGCGCCTTTGGCGCTGCAGATTATCGCTTGGCTAAGTTGGCGCTTATGGGAGCGCGTCCCTACCGGTCGCAACGGCCTCGGCTAATCAAATCGGCAAACCCAAGGCTTCTTGGCCGAGATGCTTTCTATACTTCGATAGACTTGGAACGGGACGCTAAGCAGAAGATGAGACGCCGAAATGCTGGTTGATTCAAGACAAAACGCTCAATCGCCTGAGCGAACCCTTCCTCTTCATTTGAAGCAGTAACAAAGTTAGCCTCCGCTTGTACTTCCTTACTGGCATTGCCCATAGCGATACTCATACCGCTCTTTTTGAACATCAGGACATCATTGGGCATATCGCCGAGAGTAACGATGCTGCTACTCGGTATGAGGTAAACGGCCGATAGGAAATCGACCACGCTCCCCTTGTTCGCCGCCGGATGGGTAATATCCAGGTAGTATGGCTGCGACCGAGCCGCGGAGACGTGATCGCCTAACTCTTGCTGGACCTTTTTCTCACATGCTGCCACGGCCTCCAGATCGTCGCTCACACCGACAATCTTGGCCGTCTGTGCAACGTAGGCTGAGTAATCTGAAGTTACCTCAGGCCCGAATCCAACGGTTCTACTTTCCCGATCGACATGCGGTCCTTTGGGGATCTTGGACATACCAGACGGTATCGGTGTAGAGCCAGGCTACCAAATCGTGTTCTTCAATGAGTTCGATCGAACGGGCGGCGGCATCCCTGGGCAGGTCGCGCATCACAATCGGATCCAGCTTGGCAGTCGTGTAGACCCCTCCGTTGAAGCCTGCGACCACGCTTGAAAGGTTGACATCTTTGATAACCGTTTGCATGCCGCGCGGCGGCCGGCCGCTAGTAATAGCAAAGGCGATTCCAGCGGCCGTCAACTGACTCACTGCTTCTTTCGTCTTTGCGGTCAGCACTTTCTCCTGGGTTACGAGAGTTCCATCGACGTCGGCTACAACCAGCCGAATGGGTCTTGATTTTTGTAAGGTTTCATTTCCAACGGTTTCCCAACTGATAGTCTATTTGGGCTGCCAAAAGTTCCTTCGCCACCGCGACAACTTGATCGGGCTCAAAGCCGAATTTCTTTTGCAACTCCTTGAGCGGCGCCGAGGCCCCGAAAGTGTTCATGCCGATGACGCGGCCCTTCGCGCCGACATATCGCTCCCATCCGAAGGTCGAGGCCTGCTCGACGGCGACGCGGGCCTTCACGTTCGGCGGCAGCACGCTGTCCCGATATTCCTGCGTTTGGTGTTCGAAGATGTCCCAGGACGGCATCGAGACCACCCGCGAGCGGATGCCCTCGGCGAGCAGCTTCTCGTGCGCCTCCACCGCGAGACTGACTTCGCTGCCCGTGGCGATGAGGATCATTTCGGGATTTCCACCCGGCGCGTCGGCGAGCACATAAGCGCCGCGCGCGACGCCGGTGGCCGATGCATATTTGCTCCGATCCAGAGTCGGCAAAGGCTGGCGAGACAAGCGCCAGCACCGCCGGTTGTGGCGCAATTGCATGATGTAGCGGTAGGCCTCGACGACCTCATTAGCGTCGCCGGGCCGCAGCGTGACCAGCCCGGGGATCGCGCGTAACGAGGCCAGTTGCTCCACGGGCTGGTGCGTCGGGCCGTCTTCTCCGTCGCCCATGGCGTCGTGAGTGAAGACAAAAATCGTGGGCAACTCCATCAGGGCCGAGAGCCGGATGGCGGGCCGCGCGTAATCGCTGAAGATGAAGAAAGTCGCGCCGAAGGGCCGGAGCTTGGAGAGCGACAGCCCGTTCACAATCGCCGCCATCGCGTGCTCGCGAATGCCGAAATGCAGGTTCTTTCCGCCTGGGATTGTCGGCTTGGAAATCTCCTGCGCCTTCATATTTCAGAGTGGTTTTGTTCGATGGGCCGAGATCCGCCGAGCCGCCGAGGAACCAGGGGATGTTCTGCGCCAGCACGTTCAGCACCTTGCCCGAGGCTTCCCGGCCGGCGATGCCCTTCGGATCGGCCGGGAAAACCGGGAGATTGCGGTCCCAGTCCGGCGGGAGCTCGCGCCGCTGCATCTGGTCAATCTCGGGTCGCGAGATCTGGATACTTGGCGCGGTAGGCAGCGAAGAGTTCCGTCCATTGGTCGACGGGCCTTCGCGCCGCGCTGCGCCGATGCCGGCCGCGAAGTGCTCGCGGACGCCATCAGGCACGAGGAACTTCGCGTCTTCGGGCCATCCGTAGCTGCGTTTGGTGAGGCGGATCTCATCGTCGCCGAGCGGCTCGCCATGGGCTTCGGCGGTGTCTTGCTTGTGTGGCGAACCGTAGCCGATGTGGCTGTCCAGGATGATAAAGGTAGGACGGCCCTTCGTCTGCCGGAAGACCTCCAGAGCGTGCTCGATTCGATCGATGTCGTTGGCATCGCCGACCCGCAGGACATTCCAGCCATAAGCCAGAAACCGGGCCGCGATATCCTCCGTGAAGGTGATGCGCGTGTTTCCCTCGATGGTGATGTGGTTGTTGTCGTAGACCCAGCAGAGGTTATCCAGGCCGAGATGGCCGGCGAGTGACGCCGCTTCCGAGGCAACGCCTTCCATCATGCAGCCATCCCCGCAAACGGCATAGATGTGGTAGTCGAAGATGTCGAAGCCCGGCTGGTTGTAGCGGCTGGCGAGCCACTTCTGGGCGATGGCCATGCCGACGCTGGTGGCGACGCCCTGCCCGAGCGGGCCGGTGGTGGTCTCGACGCCGGAGACCCAATGGTACTCGGGATGTCCCGGCGCCTTGCTGTCGAGCTGGCGGAAACGGCGGATGTCGTCCAGCGAAACCGAGGGTTGGCCCAAGCGCTCGTAATCGGCGTTCACCGCCTTGGTCCCGGTGAGGTGAAGCACGGACCAGAGCAGCATCGAGGCGTGCCCGTTCGACAGCACGAACCGGTCGCGGTTGGGCCAGATCGGGTCCTCCGGATCAAACTGCATGACGCGGTTCCAGATCGTATAGACCAACGGCGCGAGCGCCATCGGCGTGCCGGGATGCCCGGACTTGGCTTGTTGCACCGCGTCGATCGAGAGCGTGCGAATCGTGTTGATCGACAATTGATCTAATTGCTGGTCGGTCATATCGTTCACTTTGCTTGGCAACGTTAAGCAGCAGTTTGCCTTCTCTGATTCCAGAAGAGTTTACTTTCCCAACCGACGCAGATAGCGTTCGGGCCACTGCGTCAGCATTTGCAAGTAACTGCGATTTCTTCACGGGAGTATTCACGGCTGATCTACTACTATCGGGTTATGCCAGCCCCTGCCGGGCGAGAGTCTCTGATCGACTTCACTCGGTCCCCAGGTGTTCGGCTCGTATTCATAGACTGGGGTGCGCGCTTTCAGCACCGGATCGACGATTCGCCACGCCTCTTCGACATAGTCTTCGCGGGCGAACAGGGTCGCGTCTCCCGCCATAGCGTCGCCCAGCACCCGTTCGTACGCGTCCATCTCCTCTGCACGAGGGTGATGGCTCGCTACCATCTCCGTCGATTGGCTGAGCGTATCCTTGTCCCGGAGCGATCACATTCAGGCCGAAGGCGAGCGTGACATCGGGACTGATCCGAAACCGGAAATGGTTCGCGCATCAGATTGAAGCTCTCGATACATCGTCGGCGGCTGCTGGAGCCGGACAAGGATTTCCGCGCAGGTCACGGGAAGGCATTTTCCCGCCCGGATATAGAACGGAACGCCTTTCCAGCGCCAGGAATCGATCTCCAATTGCAGCGCCGCAAAGGTTTCCATCTGAGAGTCTGGCGCGACGCCCTTTCTCGTTTCGGTAGCCACGGAACTGCCCGCGAACAACGTTCTTACTTTCGAGCGGCGGGATCGCCTTAAGGACTTTGACCTTTTCATCCCGGATCGACTCGCTATCGGTTCGGACGGGAGGCTCCATGGCCAGGTTGGCCAGGACCTGAAACAGATGATTCTGAATCACGTCGCGGATCGCGCCGTTTCATCGTAGAAAGCGCCCGCGGCCCTGGACTCCGAAGTCTTCCGCCATCGTGATCTGCACGCTCTCGACATGGTTGCGGTTCCAGAACGGCTCCAGGAACGCGTTCGCAAAGCGGAAGAAGAGCATATTATGCACCGGCCGCTTCCCAAGGTAATGGTCGATGCGGAAGATCGCGCTTCTCATCGAAGGTGCCGAGCAGAATCCGGTTGAGTTC
Source organism: uncultured Verrucomicrobiae bacterium (assembly GCA_963736745.1). Taxonomy (GTDB): domain Bacteria; phylum Verrucomicrobiota; class Verrucomicrobiia; order Chthoniobacterales; family JAFAMB01; genus JAFAMB01. Next base: position 299,031 of record CAVTQD010000042.1, read on the forward strand.
CTGGGCCGAAGCGAGGTCTCGGCCAAAGGGCTTTTCGACGATGACCCGCGCGCCATTGGTGCAGCCCGACTTGGCCAGCTGTTCCACGACCAGGCCGAACAAGACGGGCGGAATGGCGAGGTAGTGCGCCGGCCGTTCGCGCCGAGCCCGAGTTCCTTGCGGATGGCCTGAAAGGTCGCTGGGTCTTTGTAGTCGCCGTCCACATAGCGCAGCAGACCGGACAAGTTTCTCAAAAGCCGCGGAATCGAGTCCTCCATGCTTCTCGATGCTGTCTCGCGCCCTCGCCTTGAGTTGGTCGAGGTTCCAGCCGGCCTTGGCCACGCCGATGACCGGCACGTTGAGATGGCCGCGTTTGACCATCGCCTGCAGCGCCGGAAAGATCTTCTTGTAAGCCAGATCTCCGGTGGCGCCGAAAAACACCAATGCATCCGAATGGAAGGACTAGTCATGATTCTCCTTCTATTTCGCTAGCTTTTTCCAGATGGCCGCCGAACTCGAAGCGCATGGCCGAGAGCAGTTTGTCCTGGAAATCCGCTTCGCCGCGCGAACTGAAGCGCTCGTAAAGGGCGGTGGTCAGCACCGGTACCGGCACGCCTTCGTCGATGGCCGCCTTGATCGTCCATCGCCCCTCTCCTGAGTCTGAGACTCGGCCGGCGAATTTCGCGAGAACGGGATCTTTGAGCAGAGCAGCTGCTGTCAGGTCCAGTAACCAGGAGGCGATCACACTGCCGCGCCGCCAGACCTCCGCGATGGCTCCAAGATTGAGATCGTATTGATAGTGCTCGGGATCGCGCAACGGTGTTGTCTCGGCATCGATTGCTTGCTGCCGCTTGCCAATATTTGCGTCACGAAGCACGCCCAGCCCCTCAGCGTAGGCGGCCATGATTCCGTATTCGATTCCATTGTGAACCATCTTGACGAAGTGGCCGGCGCCATTGGGACCGCAGTGCAGGTAGCCGAACTCCGATGTGTCTGCGAGTCCGAACTTCTCGCGCTCCGGAGTGCGTGGAATGTCCCCTATGCCCGGTGCCAGCGTGGCGAAGATCGGATCCAAATGTTTTACGACCGCAACTTCGCCGCCAATCATCATGCAATACCCGCGCTCTAGACCCCAGACACCGCCGCTCGTTCCCACGTCGACGTAGTGAATTTCCTTCGTCGCGAGTTCCTTGGCGCGCCGGATATCATCGATGTAGTACGAATTCCCACCATCAATGAGGATGTCGCCGGGCTCCATTAAGGGCACCAGATCGGCGATGGTTTTGTCTACGACGCCGGCCGGAACCATTAACCAAACGGCCCGTGGTTTCGTGAGCTTCTTGACGAAATCTGCGAGCGAGGAGGAGCCGATCGCTTTCTCCGCGACCAACTCCGCGACCGCTTTCGACGACATGTCGAAGACGACGCCATCATGGCCCGCCTTCAAAAGCCGTCTCACCATGTTGGCTCCCATTCTGCCAAGTCCAATCATTCCTAGTTGCATAATAACTTCCTTTCTTTTTGTTCTTTGCTCGCCGTTAGGCGCAGGCTTTCTCAAAGATATCCACTAAGGCCTGATAACGTCTTCTGTTTTGAGCCGGCGATAGCGATGGATCAGAGAGTTTGTCGAGCTGTCATGTTTAAGCTCGGGCTCTGCTTCGGTTTCCAATTCCGGGATAATGCGCTGCGCTAACACCTTGCCGAGCTCAACGCCCCATTGGTCAAACGAGTCTATGTTCCAGATCACGCCCTGGGTGAAGACACTATGCTCATAAAGCGCAACGAGCTTGCCCAGGGTATTTGGTGTGAGCTTCTCGACCAGAATCGTGTTCGACGGGCGGTTACCTTCGAAAACACGGTGTGGAACGAGCGGATCGGCCGTGCCTTCAGCTTTGACTTCCTCCGGCGTTTTACCGAAGGCAAGTGCTTCGGTCTGGGCAAAGACGTTCGCCAGCAGTATATCGTGGTGCCGGCTCAGAGGATTGAGCGTCTTGGCGAACGCGATGAAGTCACACGGGATAAGCCGTGTCCCCTGATGAATCAACTGATAGAATGAGTGCTGGCCGTTCGTTCCCGGCTCGCCCCAATAGATAGGCCCAGTGGGATAGTTAACTTGGGTGCCATCGAGCGTAACGTGCTTGCCGTTGCTCTCCATGGTCAACTGCTGCAGATAGGCCGGGAACCGCTTGAGGTACTGCTCGTAAGGCAGAACCGCAACAGTTTCGGCGCCGAAGAAATCGTTGTACCACACCGCCAGAAGGCCCATGAGAACGGGCAGGTTGCGCTCAAATGGCGCAGTGCGAAAGTGCTCATCCATTTCGTGAAAACCGTCGAGCATGGCTCGGAAATTATCCGGTCCAATGGCTAGCATCGTCGAAAGCCCGATCGCCGAGTCCATGGAATAGCGTCCACCGACCCAATCCCAGAACTCGAACATGTTGGCCGTGTCGATGCCAAACTCAGACACCCTGGCCGCATTGGTCGAGACGGCGACGAAGTGTTTGGCCACAGCTCTGACATCGCCGCCGAGTCCTTTGAGCGACCAGTCACGCGCCGTGCGAGCGTTGGTCATTGTTTCTAAAGTCGTGAAAGTCTTTGAGGAGACCACAAAGAGTGTCTCGCCTGGATCGAGATCATGGACCGCTTCGGCGAAGTCGGTCCCATCGATGTTGGAAACGAACCGGAACGTCATCCCGCGATTGCTGTAGTGCTTGAGTGCTTCGTACGCCATCACTGGTCCGAGGTCGGAGCCCCCGATGCCGATGTTGATAACATTGCGAATCCGTTTGCCCGTATGACCCGTCCATGCGCCGCTCCGGACCCGATTGGAGAATTCGGCCATCTTGTCGACCACCGCGTGGACCTGGGGTACCACGTTCTCGCCATCTACAACGATCGATGCACCTTTTGGCGCCCGGAGAGCTACGTGCAAGACGGCTCGGTTCTCCGTGATATTTATCTTCTCGCCTCGAAACGTGGCATCGATCCGCGCTCGCAGGCCGCATTCCTCCGCCAGTTGAAGGAGAAGCTTAAGAGTCTCGTCGGTGATCCGGTTTTTCGAATAATCTAGACAAAGACCTGCTGCCTCGATCGCGAAGCGCTCGCTACGTTTTGGATCATCGGTAAAGAGCTTTCGGAGGTGCAATTCTCGCATATTCCGGTGATGGGCTTCGAGTGCCTTCCAAACCGGGCGTGAAGCGACTGATCGGAGAAGTGTCGTCATTTTTGGTATTCCTTTCTTTCTGGTTATCGAGAGCTGGCCTCTTGCAGGGCGGCACTTTTGGATGCAATCACCGCCAGGAGTTCGTTCCAGGATTTGACGAACGAAGCAGCCCCTTCATCCTGGAGTCTGGTGGCCAAGGCGTTGAGGTCGATGCCGGCCTTGCCGAACTGAGCCAAGACCGCTTCGCAATCACCGCCATCGGCCGGCAGGATGCCGTTGACTTCGCCGTGATCGGCGAAGGCTTTCAAGGTGGCCTCCGGCATTGTGTCAACCGTCAGTGGCGCGGCCAGCCCCTTGATGTAAAGGACGTCCGAGGCCTTGGGATCTTTGGTTCCCGTGCTGGCAAACAAGAGCCGTTGCGGGCGAGCGCCGGCATTGAAGACACGTTTCCAACGCGGCGAACCGATCAAGTCGCAGTAGGCTTTGTAGGCGCGTTTTCCAATGGCGATACCGAGCTGGTCGTTGAGCGTGTCAGACGTCTTGCCCATGACCGCAGAGTCCCAACGGCTGATGAACAGCGAGGCGACCGAACCGATATCGGGTTTCAACCCTGCCGCGATACGCCGCTCGACTCCACGCAGGTAAGCCTCGGCTGCCGCCAAATATTGCTCACGGGAGAATAACAGCGTCACGTTGACCGGTACACCGGCAAAGATAGCCTCTTCGATAGCGGGCAGGCCTTCTTTGGTGCCAGGAATCTTGATAAAGAGGTTGGGACGCGCCGCCCGGGAGTGCAGATCCTTGGCCTCCGCGAGCGTGGTTTTAGGGTCATGAGCTAGTAAGGGGGAGACTTCCAGCGAAACCCAGCCATCCACGCCGCAGGTCCGATCGTAGATTGGACGGAAAAGGTCCGCGGCTTGGGTCAAGTCTTCCAATGCGAGTTCGAAAAAGAGTTGTTCCCCCGATTTGCCCTCCTCAAGTTTCTCGCGGATAGCGTCATCGTAGTCGGAGCTGTTTTTGATGGCGTGATCAAAAATTGTGGGATTCGACGTTAACCCAGTGACTGACAGCTCGTCGATGTAGCGGCGGAGCAACCCGCCTTGCAGTAAGCTTCGTGTGATGTTGTCAAGCCAAAGGCTTTGGCCCAGACCGTGGAGCTTTTGCGTCGCATTCATTGTGTTCATCTTCTGTTATTTGCGAAATCTGCGGTTTCTATTCCGGTATCCATAACGTTTGTTCGGAGCACCTTTCGCTTTCGTAGGCGAGTTCCGGGTGCAATGGAGCGGCGATAGCTTGGTTCGTGCCAGCACCAGCCGGTGTCGCTTTTCCACGAGGGGAAAAAGGCTAGAATACCGGTTCGCCTAACAAATCACAAAATCTTAGAGAATCGCGAATTCGTCGCTAATTCACAGCGATTCGCGGAAAGAAGCGGCAAAAGGGCAAGGCGAAGCTAACGCTCTTTAAACCGGTATTTGTTGATTTTCATGGATCGAATCACACAAGCCGAAGTGCATCTTCGGCCGGAATCGATCGCTCCGTAGCCTCGGCCCGGAATTGCGCCTCTGAGGTGTCCTTCATATACGACGCAATGAGGCGCGACGCTTGCAGGATGTCGCGCAGCCGGCCGAGTTGATCAGCCTCCATAGACGCAGATCGCAGTAGAGAGAATATGCTCGCGTGCAGAACGGTTCGGCGATTTCTCGAGTGAAGGACGCAGGACGAAATCCACCGGGCGGCCCACGACTTCCTCGGCCTCTCCAGCCATCTCCAGAAGCTCCGCGACCGAGACGGATGACGATTCGTCCAGCGTCACCAGCAAGTCCACATCACTGCCAGGGCCAGCCTCCCCTCGGGCGGCGGAACCGAAGACGTCCAGGCGCTGGATGCGATGCTTTTCGCAAAACTGGCGCAATCGCGCTTTCAATTCGTCCAGGGACAACCATCTCGTCGTTTCTCCGCATGTGCCGAGCCTAAGGGAGGGACGACCTCTTCATCAAGCTGGCGATCCTGGCCGTCTCCCAGCAGGCCAGCCGTGATTTCACCGGCGAAGACCCAACGCAAACCCCTTCAATTCAATGAACCATTTTGGTTGCTGTGGGACGGGCGTGATTGAGTTGTCGTTCGCGCTCATGTAGTACTCCTCAAATTTTCTAAAGAGTGCAAAGCTAGCTGCATTTTTTCATTTGACATCCATCTCACCTATTTTCCGCCGCGATCGGCAGCACACAGAGGCGCACGATGGCGCATAATGGTTCACTACGGTTTCAAAATTTGCGAAAAATGGGCTCCACGAATTTGTTATCTTAGGTTCATGCTAACTACAGAAATCCAGCAGGATACGATCTGCCTGAAGGGGCACGATAGCGCTTTGCCTGGAGTTCGCCTCGTAGACAGCGAGTCGATTGATCTATTTATGCAAAGCCTACAGGAAGTCTCACGACGATCAGGTGGTTGCGTTGCCGGACGGCGCTGACGCGAAAGGCTGGTACGTGAGCCTGTCGCGAGCTCGCGTCATGATGCATGTCTACACGCGCAACAAGGCAGCGTTGCGTCAATCGGTTATGCAGCCTGGGGAGCGCAAGTCAGTGTGGGAGCTTCTCCAAGCCGTGCCGAAGGTCGGAGGTCTCGATCCAGGAGATCGAATGATGCCCGACCTTTGGGCGACGCGCCAAGCGGCAAATAGTTCAGCCGATGGAAATGGACCGTTAAGTTCGGCATTTCTGCCTAGGCTGAAGAACAGCGTTAACTTTGAAGTGGCGCAGCGTTTCGCCAATCATGAATCGCCGTGGACGACAAGCTTACATCTCTAACATAAACTTTACTCCTTCTGTACTACTCCCTCTTCGTTTGGCCAAAGAGGGAAGGCATTCAGTTTAAGATGTAGATTTGTCCAGCTGAAGGTCGGTCACCGAACGAACAGCTCTTGGAGCTTCGAGTAGGGCATGCCGTTTGTAACCACAACGTGCGAATCTCCGGACTGGAGGAATAATTTTGCCAAATCGTAGGCATGATTCCATACCACCTGCGAAATAGCTCCTCCGGCACTTAGACGACGTACACCCAGCTTTGATAACTCTTTGGCTACTGGCAGACCTGGCCGGGCCATCACATTCAATGGCATTTTGATTCCATCTGCTACCCCTTTGATAGCCAATACCGCTGTTATACCGGGAACAAATAGTCCGTCGGCTCCAGCGGCTTGATAAAGTGTCGCTCGAGCAATGGTTTCCTCGATCCAGCTTTCGGGTTGCCCGGCTTGGTTCAGATAAACGTCGGTCCGAGCATTGATAAACAACTTCACCCCGGCGCTGTCAGCGGTCTTCCGAACTCGCTCGATTTTTCGCGCCAGCAATTCCGGTGCACCTTCGCCGTCTTCAATATTAATGCCAACCGCTCCCGCTTCGATTATTGGTTTCAGGTTGTGTGAGATCTTTTTCGGATCGTCTGTGTATCCTGCCTCAACATCAACCGTGAGGGGTACGCTTATGGCGTCCGTGATTCCATCGACTAACGCGGCGAGCTTCGCCACTGGAAGAGTGTTACCGTCGGGATATCCGAGGGCCCAACCAACCCCGGCACTTGTTGTAGCAATGGCTTTGGCGCCGGCATCCTCGAATAGCCGCGAGCTACCCGCCTCCCACGCATTAGGTAAAATGAGCAACTCAGAAGAGGAGTGGAGATCGTGAAACTGCTTCGCTAAATCGGACATAAATGTATTTCCTTTCTTTGATTTCAGTCGAGAGAGCCACCAAGCACTCTCGTATTTTGCGTTAAATAGTGTGGTCTAATCGAATGCCGACGGTTTTATGGCTATCTTTGTTGTTACTTATTCCGCATCTGTCTTAGGTTTGGAGCGCGGGTGATCTCCGTTAAATTGCCCACCGGACTTCCTGGCCGGAACATGCAATCCGCGATGAAAGAGAGGAGGCCGCACATCGCGCCGCCCGAACAAACCGCAGCCCATCCGCCGGTTGCCCAGAGCATGCTGTCAGCGGTCGAGCCAATTGCGCCTCCAAGGAAAAAGACACCCACGAAGAGCGCATTAATGCGACCTCTGGCCTCCGGACGCAGTAGGTTGATCATTTGCCGGCCCACGGTCTGGTTCCCCAGTACGCCCACATCGAGCGTAACTGCGCTCAGGCCGAGCAAGGTCAGAAGAAGGTAAATGGGCAATGAAAAGACAAGCCCGCCGATCGCCGCCGCTCCGAACCCGAGAATCAAGACGATATGGGCAATGTTTGTCGCCCGTTGTCCCAAGCCCTTGTCAGCCATTCTACCCACAAATGGGGTAACAACGGCACCGCCAGCGCCAACCAAGGCGAAAATGGCTACGCCTTGCTGTCCAAGATGGAAGGGAGTTGCGCCAAGCACATAGACGATTGACGTCCAGAAGATGTTGAATGCTGCCATAACGAAGGCAGCCATGATTGCCCGTTTGCGGAGCACGGGTTCATCACGGATAAGTTCAAACGACGATCCAATCAGCGCTCCATAAGTAAGATTGGTGGCGGGACGGCGTTCAGGAAGGCGAATGGCAAGCGTCGCGCAAAGCAACGCGCTGCAAAATGCACTGGTCACGAAAAACCCTTTCCAGCTCCAGACTCCTGCGAGAAAACTCGCCGCCGGCCGAGACAGAAGGATACCTATCATCAAGCCGCTAATCATATCGCCCAGGACACGGCCTCGCTGCGCTGGCTCAGTCATGGCGGCAGTCGTTGGCATCAAGATTTGAATGACCGTGCAGGATGCTCCAAGGACAAAGAGTAGAGGAAACAACACGTAGGCATTTGGAGCCAGAATCACACCCGTAGCGCACAGGCTTGCGCACGTGAGCATATAGGTTATTAGGCGACGGTTTTCGACCAGGTCGGCAAGGGGCACGATAAAGAAAAGGCCAACTGGGACATTCCAGCAGCATTTAAACTCGCGCGGTTAGTGGAACTTGGTAAATTGCCGGTTTGCTGGGGCCCGGCTGTGATCGAGCTATCAACATACGCCTTAGAGGTGCTACGAAAAGATGAAGACTTCGTCCTTTATCGCGGACGGAGTCAGGGCGACGGGTGTCCGATCCTCGTGCTTTCGCCTGTTGCGGAACATCCGACGTCAGAGTGTCTGAAGCGGCTGGAACACGAATGCTCTTTTAGAGGAGCGCTGGATCCTGCATGGTCCGCCCGCCCGATCGCGCTAGCTCGGGATTCGGACCGCATCGTACTTGAGTTCGAGGATCCGGGCGGTGTGCCTCTCGATCAGTTGCTCGGAAACCCATTGGAGTTGGCGCTTTTCTTGCGTCTGGCGGTCAGCCTTTCGGCTGCGATCGACCACTTGCATGAGCACGGAATCATCCATAAGGACATCAAGCCAGCAAATGTTCTCGTGGATCCCGTAACCGGCCGATGCTGGCTAAGGGGGTTTGGTATCGCTTCGAGGCTTCCGCGCGAGCGTCAGCCGTCCGAACCTCCCGAGTTTCTCGCAGGGACGCTTGCCTACATGGCGCCCGAGCAGACTGGCCGTATGAATCGCTGTGTTGACTCGCCGGAGCGATCTCTACGCCCTCGGCGTCACCCTTTACGAAATGCTGACCGGGAGTCTTCCTTTCACGGCCTCCGATCCGATGGAATGGGTCCACTGTCACATCGCGAGACAGCCGGTGCCGCCCACCGAGCAGCTTGAAACAATTCCGCCGCCCGTCTCTGCAATCATCATGAAGCTGCTCGCCAAGACTGCGGAAGAACGCTACCAGACGGCGGCCGGCGTCGAGAGCGATCTTCGGCGCTGCCTGGCTGAATGGGAAACGACGAGCAGGGCCATCCTATCGAACGGAAATTCCCGCTGGGCGAACACGACACTCCTGACCGGCTATTGATCCCCGAGAAATTGTACGGACGAGCGCGTGAGATCGGGACCTTGCTTGCCTCATTCGACCGCATCGTAGCCGGCGGCAGGCCGGAGTTGGTGCTTGTTTCCGGATATTCCGGCATCGGCAAATCCGCTGTCGTCAATGAGCTGCATAAACCGCTGGTTCACCCCGCGCGGCCTCTTTGCATCGGGCAAGTTCGACCAGTACAAACGCGACATACCTTATGCCACCCTAGCGCAGGCATTTCAGAGCCTAATCCGCCCACTTCTGAGTAACAGCGAAACGGAGCTGAGCAAATGGCGGCGACGCCCTTCGGCGAGGCGCTAGGTCCAAACGGACGGCTCATTGTGGATCTGGTCCCCGAATTGAAGTTCATCATCGGGGAGCAGCCACCGGTTACTGAGCTTCCGCCGCAGGACTCACAAGCACGATTTCAGCTGGTGTTCCGTCGATTTATCGGCGTATTCGCGCGACAAGAACATCCGCTTGCTCTGTTCCTCGATGATTTACAATGGCTGGACGCGGCAACCCTGGATTTGATCGAGGACCTGCTGACGCGGACCGGACATACACCATTTGCTGTTGATCGGCGCCTATCGAGACAACGAAGTAAATTCCACTCATCCGCTGATGCGCAGGCTGGAAGAGATGCGCCAAATGGGAGCGATAGTACAGCACATCGTACTTGCGCCCCTGAGCTGTGAAGACCTGGGAAGCTAATTGCAGATTCTCTTCATTGCGAACCGATCCGGGCCGCTCCACTTGCACAGCTGGTGCATCAACGGACCGCCGGCAATCCCTTCTTTGCGATTCAGTTTATTAACGGCCCTGGCCGAAGAGGAATTGCTTCAGCTTTGATCATGCCAGCAGAAGTTGGATTTGGGACGTGAACCGAATTGATCCAAGGGCTATGCCGACAATGTGGTGGACCTGATGGTAGGGAAATTGAACCGCCTGCCTGTAAAGACTCAAAAGGCACTAAAAGCGTTTGCCTGTCTTGGCAACAGTGTCGAGATCAGCACACTCGCCATCATTCACGGGCGTGTCTTCAATAGCCAGGACGGCGACGAAGAGCCTGACCTTCGAAGCCAGGCCTCCTCCGCTTTTCAAGGTACGGCGCGCCCGCAAGAACAAAGCCGCGCTATAGCGGAGCAACGGCGGGATAACGAAGGAGGAACATCAGAAGAAAAGCTGCACTCGGACTTGTGGGAGGCTCTGCGCCTCGAGTTCATTGTGCGTTCGGAGGGCTCCTATAAATTTGTTCATGATCCAGTCCAAGAGGCGGCCTATTCGCTGATCCCGGAAGAATCACGCGCCAAGGCTCATCTGCAGATAGGGCGTGGGCTTTTTGGCCACACGACGCCTGAGAGGCGCGAAGGGTCTGTCTTCGAAATCGTTAATCAACTGAACCGCGGGGCGGTCTTGATTTGCTCGCAAGACGAACGCGAGCAACTGGCCGAGTTAAATCTTATAGCAGGTAAGCGCGCAAAGGCCTCTACCGCCTTTTCTTCAGCACTCAATTACCTGGCAGCAGGTGCGAGTCTTTTAGACGACAGCGCTTGGAACCGCCGTCATGATCTGGTCTTCGCTCTGGAATTGCCGCGGGCCGAATGTGAATTCCTCACTGGCCAGACGAGGGAAGCAAATGAACGTCTGATAATGCTTTCGTCCCGGGCTATCGATACGGTCGAATTAGCGGCAGTCACGTGCCTACGGATAGATCATTACACGGCGCTTGATCAAACTGCACGCGCGGTTGACGTTTTTCTCGACTACTTCCGGCACCTCGGTGTTGAATGGTCCCGTCATCCCACGGAGGAGGAGGGCCAGGGCGAGTACCAGCGAATATGGTCGCAGCTGGGAATCCGGACGATCGAGGAGCTCGTTGATCTGCCTTTAATGGCGGATCCAGCCTCTTTCGGAACTCTGGATGTTCTGACGAAGATTTATGTCCCCGCGGTTTTCTCAGACGCGAATCTTCTTTCCTGGACTGTGTGTTATGCAGTTAACCTCAGTCTGGAAAGGGGCAACAGCGATGCCTCGTGCCTCGCTTATGTATGGCTAGGCAAGATAGCCGGAGCGTACTTTGGCAATTACCAGGCCGGTGTGCGATTTGGACAACTCAGCCAGGAACTCATCGAGAAACGCAATTTGAAGCGGTTTCAAGCGCAGACTTACCTGTGGTTTGCACAAAATATTGCTCCATTGACAAATCACATCCGGAGTTGCCGTGAGCTAATCCGCTGGGCGTTCGAAAGTGCCACCAAATCCGGTGAGATAACCACGGCTTCTTACAGCTTTGATATGCTGATCACGAATCTTCTGGCAGCGGGGGATCCTCTTATTGAGGCACAACGCCAAGCGGAGGAGGGAATCGTGTTCTCTGGCCGAACTCGTTCCGGTTTCGGCAGCGATCTCATTAGGGGACAGCTAGGATTTATTCGGACTCTCCGAGGTGTAAATGAAGAGTTTGGCCATCTAGACGACGGACAGCACAGTGAGGCGCAGCTCGAACGCCACGTTGCAGACCAACTACCGGACAGGACGGTGCCCGCGTGCTGGTATTGGACCCGAAAGCTGCAGGCAAGATTCTTTGCCGGAAACTATGTTGCGGCCGTCGACGCAGCCTAAAGGGCGCAACCACTGCTCTGGACATCCCCGTCTAGTTTTGAAACGGCGGAATATCACTTTTACGGCGCGCTGTCCCGCGCCGCATCCTCCGACTCCGCAGCGGCCGACCAACAACAGCAGCATTTAGAGCTGATAGCCGCGCACCACGGACAACTGGAAGTATGGGCAGCAAATTGTCCGGAGAATTTCGAGAACCGCGCCGCGCTGGTCGGTGCGGAGATCGCCCGCATCGAAGGCCGCGAACTCGATGCCATGGACCTTTACGAACAGGCCATCCGCTCCGCCCGCGCAAATGGTTTTGTCCACAATGAGGCGCTCGCCAACGAACTGGCCGCGCGCTTCTACGCGGCACGTGGTTTCGAAAAGATCGCGCAATGCTACCTGCGGGACGCCCGGTACGGCTATCTCCGTTGGGGAGCCGATGGCAAGGTGCGGCAACTCGACGAGTTATATCCGCAGCTCCGGGAGGAAGAGCCGAACACCTGCTCCGGCCGGCACGATCGGCGCACCGGTCGAACACCTTGACCTCGCGACGATATCAAAGTGTCGCAAGCCGTGTCGGGCGAGATCGTCCTGGAAAAGCTGATCGACACGCTGATGCGTACTGCGATTGAGCATGCAGGTGCTGAGCGAGGTCTGTTGATTTTTCACGCGAGGTGTGGAGCAGCGGATAGAGGCAGAAGCCACGACCAGCGGGGACACAATTATCGTGCGTTTGGGAGAAGCATCCGTGGCCGAGGCTGCGCTGCCAGAGTCGATCGTACATTATGTCGTGCGCACCCTGGAGACCGTGCTTCTCGCGGACGCCTCAACCGAAAACCCATTTTCTGTCAGATACGTATGTCTGTCAGCAGCATGCCCGTTCCATTCTCTGCTTGCCGTTGATTAATCAAGCCAAACTTATCGGTCTGCTGTACCTCGAAAATAACTTGACCCCCAACGTTTTCACTCCGACGCGGATCGCGGTGCTGAAACTGCTTGCGTCGCAGGCGGCGATCTCCCTGGAGAATACCCGTCTTTACCGCGATCTGGAAGAGCGCGAAGCAAAGATCCGTCGGCTGGTCGAGGCCAACATTGTCGGGATCTTCATCTGGAACCTCGAAGGTGAGATTATTGAGGCCAATGAAGCGTTTCTCCACCTGCTGGGATACAGCCGTGAAGATCTCGTCTCGGGTCGCCTGCGTTGGACGGATCTGACACCGGCGGAATGGCGTGACCGCAACCAACGGGCTGTGGAAGAGATCAAGGCGACTGGAACCGTCCAACCGAACGAGAAGGAGTACTTCCGGAAGGACGGCAGCCGTGTGCCGGTGCTGGTCGGCGCTGCGATCTTCGAAGGAAGTAAGGACGAGGGTGTCGCTTTCGTGCTCGATTTGAGCGAACAAAAGCGGGCTGAAGAAGCAGTTGACAGACAAGGCGGAGCACAGGCGGAGCTGGCCCACGTCACGCGGGTGGCCACGGTGGGAGAGCTGACCGCCTCTATTGCTCACGAAATCAATCAGCCGCTGGCCGCAGTAGTTACTAATGCCAACGCCAGCCTGCGCTGGCTGTCTCGGGATTCGCCTGACCTCGGCGAAGCCTGCGAAGCGATTCGCCGCATTATTCGCGATGGAAATCGGGCTGGCGAGGTGATCTCACGGGTGCGTGCCCTCTTTAAGAAAGCGAGCACGACGAAGGAACGGCTGGATATAAACCAGGCGATTGAAGAAGTTATCATCCTGACAGAAAGTGAAGCGCGCAGAAACAAGGTCGTATTGCTGAAGGAACTGGCCGCTGAGCTTCCACCAGTGTTGGGAGACAGAGTACAACTACAGCAGGTGCTCGTTAACCTGATCCTTAACGCGATTGAAGCTATGGCCTCGGTGGAGGATCGGGTTCTGCTCCTTAGGACGCAACCGGATGAAGCGCGTCAGGTCCGGGTCACGGTGCAAGACTCAGGAATTGGCTTTGATCCGCAGAATGCTGAACGAATCTTTAATGCCTTTCATACTACCAAAGCGACCGGCATGGGCATGGGATTATCGATCAGTCGTTCTATTGTCGAAAGTCATGGCGGTCGGCTCTGGGCCATGTTGAACGATGGTCCCGGCGAAAAGTTTCAATTTACTATTTGAT